>CANMOZ010000018.1 GCA_947499545.1 uncultured Saccharospirillaceae bacterium | reverse complement strand
GATACAGACACTGATACAGACACTGATACAGACACTGATACAGACACTGATACAGACACTGATACAGACACTGATACAGACACTGATACAGACACTGATACAGACACTGATACAGACACTGATACAGACACCGGTACAGACACTGATACTTCTGGGGGTAATACTGGAAATACCGACAATAAAAGTACTGGTGGAAGTTCATCGTCAGGCGGGAGTACGGGGGTTATTTTACTGGGTGGATTGTTGCTGACCCTACGCAGAAAAAAATAATTTCAAACCATTCTAAAAGCCAGTTCACCGCTAACATATATTTCGTTAGCGGTGAACTGGCAACCAAGATAGAGCCTATTCAGACATTAAAAATAAAAGTAGAAGCACATCCGTCATTTAAAAACGCCACACTGGCCAATCGATTTACGCCGTTACTTAAACACCTAGAAGATGAACTTACTCAAATGAGAAAAGGCCTGTTAAACCAAAGTCAAACATATGGCCACGACACCAAAGATTTTCTAATCTATTTATTCCAAGACAACTTTAAATTTTTGAGTTCCGATGAAACGCTGAGTGAGCAATAAATTAACGGCAGGCAAATACCACCTCCTATACAAAATGCTATTTGCTAGCTTTTTATTGTTTACTCTACTTATCGCTAGGAGCATGTTATCTTCTTTATTCGCGAAACATTCCGGGATCATTCAGCTAAAGTCAATGCTTACAGCGGGAATCCCTGTCCTCGCAAAAGCCTTCCTACCCAAAAGATGTTATCCCTATTTCACAAAAAACGCTTTCCGATACAATAGAAAAGACAGACTGTCGTTAATTCGTCACACTTCACCCAAACGAAACAGAACTTATATTTTTGAAGGTGCAACCCCTCCATCTATTATATCCCAACCAAAGATATCGGTTAAAGTATCTCTTGCTGATTGCGCATTACTGGAATATTGACTATTGCCACCATCAAAATACAGGTTGTTTTTCACCTCCAGAGCACTCCATTTTTTTAAAAGTGTATCGTAATGAGTCGTTGAGAGCGTTACACCTGTAAACATAAAATTCATTTTCGTAACATTGGAAATATTCCAGCCATCCACAGGCTGATCGAATGCTTCCGCAAACAAAAACATCCCTTCCATTTCTGTAACATTAGAGACATTCCAATCATCAACCACTTGATTAAAGGATAGCGCTTCAGTAAACATCCAGTTCATATACTTGACTCTGGAAACGTCCCACCTGCCAATGGGTTGATTGAAAGTACTTGCACCATTAAACATTGACCACATACTTTCAACACTGGAGACATCCCAGTCACCAATATATTGATTGAAAGCTTTCGCACTAGAAAACATCCCTGCCATATTTTTCACGCTAGAAACATCCCAATCACCAACAGGTCGATTGAAAGCTTCTGCAAACTCGAACATCCCTGCCATATTAGTAACTCTTGAAACATTCCAGCGACCAATTGGTTGATTAAACGCTTTTGCATCAAAGAACATCCCGCTCATGTTTCGTACATTAGAGACATCCCATTCGCCAATATTTTGATCAAAACTCCATGCTTGATAAAACATTGATTCCATATTAGTCACTCTAGAAACATCCCATCGACCAATATCTTGATTAAATTTCCATGCTTGATAAAACATTGATTTCATATTGACTACATTTGAGACATTCCAGCTACCAACATCCTGATTGAATGACCTTGCACCCATAAACATATCGCTCAAATCCCTAACATTTGACACATCCCACTCACCAATTGGTTGATTAAAATTATAGGCACCAGCAAACATGCCTTTCATATGCGTAACATTGGATACATTCCAACCGCTTATGTCTTTATTGAAAGCCTGTGCTCCATAAAACATGTTGCTGGCAACCAGCAAATTTGAGACATCCCAATTGCCAATACCCTGATCAAAAGCCTCTGTATACGCAAACATCCAAGACATATCAGCAACATTAGACACATCCCAATCACTAATATCCTGATTAAACTTCTCAGTTAATGCAAACATCCAAGACATAAAGAATACCTTCGAAACATCCCATTGAGAAATATCTCCGTTAAACGCTTTTGCACCAAAGAACATAGCGTTCATATTATTTACTTTCGATAAGTCGGGGGTATCCACTGCATTGCTTTCAACTTGACTGCACAAATAAAATGCTTTCTCCATAGAGCGCCATTGAATATCTCCCCATTGATCAATGCTGATTAATTTTTCGTTATCATACTTATCGTTATTATTAAAAGCCCCATCAAAATAGATTCTCGGAAAATCACCACTAATGGATATGGAATATGTACCCGCAACCTCGTAAGTATGAATAATATCACCGGTCACGCCTTGATCAATACGGCCGTCTCCCCAATCAACACGGTAGTCGTATCCAGCACCTTGTGTACCTATTTTTATTTGATTATCTTCGGTAAACCCACGGTTATCCGTTTTCCAAGTTGTAATAAATGGCTTCCCATCGGTTATGAAAGTCGTATTTCTTTGTTCATTGGCCATTGCCATCAGCGTAAAAATGATGCTACTGACTAAAACTAGAGAATATCCAACAAAGACTTTAATCACGTGAAAATTCCTCTTATAAATCGTCAAACTTAGACTGACACATTTGAATCGTACCGCCCTGCAATCTACTGGCCATAGTTCAAGAGGGGTACCCGGTCCTTTTTTGCCGCTTATATATCAAAGCCTCTACTTCACGTGGGATTTGATGCTTCAACAGCAAGGAAATTCAACCCTGTTTACCCACTCTCAAGCCGGACAAAGGCAGTCTCAAATCGATAGTTAACCGAGTTTACTTTGAAGGCATTTCATGAGTGCTACGATCAACTGCAAGATAGATTGTTTACTCGCCCGCCCCCTTCTCCCAACACTGATTAGCGACGATTACAATACCGGGAAAGCCAGGAAACTTGGCACGAACCATTGCGTTTATTTAACCTTTGATCAATTCAGAGGAGGTTTTTATGTGCTTTAACAATAAGCTATTTCACTCGATCTTCGAGTCAAACCTCAACCAAACGAATGAGCTGCATTATGGCAAATGGAATAGACCACTTTTCGTTAATGATTATATTCATCATTGAATAAATATTGAGTCACGCATTCAAGCAGATGATCTTCTGCTTAAAACGGTTGTTTAAAATAAGGGGGTTACAATAGAGTTTTTTCTAAAATGCAATTCCTTATAAAACAGAACTCAAAGCGTTTAATCAAAACTCGAACGGGTTTGTTAAGACCAACCTCTCATTTTCCTTATATATTTCTCTCTACCCAGACTTTGAAGTCATATAATCGTGTGGAGTAGCGCAAGGGACCATAATGTATTGATGTTTCCGGCAATGTAAAAGCACGTAGTGTCATTGTAGCTATGGAGGAAATGGGTGAGTAGTAGCTGGGTTTTTATAGGTGGCATAGTGATTCTGTTCATTTATACCATCCTGATTTTTAATGGACTGATCAAGGCCCGCAATCTGGTCGCAGCGGCCTGGTCTGATATTGATGTGCAATTGCAGCGACGCCACGACCTGGTCCCGCAATTGGTTGATATTGTCAAGGCTTACATGAAGTATGAACGCGATACGCTGCAAGCGGTTGTCCAGCAACGTGACGCGGCCGTCCGCGCCGCAACCCTTAGTGAAAAATCAGGCACTGAGAGGGTTCTGGAGGGGACTTTACATCAGCTAATTGCCATTGCTGAAGACTATCCTGACCTAAAGGCGGGTGAAAATTTCCGCGATCTGACTGAAAACCTAGTCAATGTTGAAGACCACCTGCAATTTGCACGTCGGTTCTATAATGGCGCTGTACGGGACTTCAATACTCGCATTGAGCAGGTACCCGATTGCCTGCTCGCTAGGGCGCTTGGATTTAAGGTAGCTGAGTTCTTCCAGGCTGAAGCAGAGAGCCGGGGTTCAATCAATATTGGAGAGTTGTCATGAAGCGTGAGCAGTTACACCTCTTCGGGGCAGCCTATAGGTTAGTCTTGCTTACCTTTTTCAGCCTAACACTCTTTCCTAACGCACAGGCTAAGGAAGAAATTCTAAGCTTTGATTCAGCCATACAGATCAAACCGTCCGGCGAGCTGTTTGTCACAGAAACAATCACCGTCAATGCGGAAGGCAACCAAATTCGTCGGGGTATCTATCGGGACTTTCCGACCAAGTATCAGGACCGCTACGGCCATGCTGTCAATGTCGGTTTTGAGGTGTTGAGTGTATTTCGCGACAATAGAAACGAAGCCTGGCACGTCGAAAGTAAGCGTAATGGCACCCGCGTTTACATTGGTTCAGCCGACCATACTCTCCCTGCCGGAACATACACTTACAAACTACAATACCGTACCACCCATCAACTTGGTTTTTTTGAAAGCTTTGATGAGCTGTATTTCAACATCACAGGTAACGGCTGGGACTTCCAAATCATCCGCGCAACGGCAGTCATCACGCTGCCATCGCAGGTGGCCAGAGAGCGTCTAAAAATCGCCAGTTATACCGGCCATCAGGGCAGCACTGCCAATGACGCAAAGGCCGAGATCATTAATTCTCATCAGGTTCGCTTTGAGACAACTCGACCACTCGGCGCACAGGAAGGGCTAACCATCGCAGTCGGTTTTCCAAAGGGCATTGTCGATGAACCAACGGCGGCCGACCGTGCATCACGATTCATCAGTGATAACGCCTGGGTTCTGCTCGGCTTATTGTTTTCCGGCGGCCTATTCCTATTCTATTTCTTTGCTTGGCGGCGAGTCGGCAGGGACCCAGCCAAAGGCATTATCATCCCACGCTACGAAGCGCCAGGCGGCTACTCGCCCGCCTCATTGCGCTATATCCTACGCATGAAATACGATACGACCTGCCTGACAGCCGCACTGGTCAATCTGGCCGTCAAAGGTCATATACGCATTGAACTAAAGAAAGGTTTCTTATCCGCTATATTCTCCAAAACCTACACCATCCGCCGCACTGAGAGCGACGCTAAATTAGCGCCAGGAGAATCCACTATTTTGAATCTCCTACTTGGGAGTCGCGAGAGCTTCAGTTTCGACAAAAAATATCATGATATTATCCAATCGGTGTTAAATGCTCATGAACGTCAGCTGAAGAAGGATTTCAACAAGAAATACTTTATTTTGAATAGCCACTATCTTGGGCTGGGTTGGGCTAGCTCCGCGGTTGCTGTCATCCTGATGGCTTGGCTGGATGTATTCCCGTCATCCACTGCATTCGTTACTGTTTCAGGTCTTCTCGTGGCTATCAATCTTGTCTTTACAATCCTTATGAAGGCGCCAACACTTCGTGGTCGTAAGATCATGGACGAAATCGAAGGTTTGAAACTGTATCTTGGTGTTGCTGAGCGGCAAGACCTCGAACGGCAGAAAGAACCACCACAGACCTTCGAGGAATTTGAAAAGTTTTTGCCTTATGCTGTTGCACTGGATTGTGCAAGTACGTGGGCAGATCATTTCAAAGGAGTGCTCACCGCGCTGGAGCAGTCAGGCGAGCTTCCACGGAGCAGCTGGTACACTTCTACCAAACATCTTAGCGCAGCTGGCATGGTGTCATCGATCAATGAATTAGGATCAAACCTTTCGTCTAACATTTCATCTTCATCAACTCCTCCTGGCTCTAGCTCCTCCGGTGGCGGCTCCTCAGGCGGTGGCTCCTCTGGTGGCGGAGGCGGAGGTGGTGGCGGTGGCGGCTGGTAAATGCTCAGCGGTTGAATGCTAAAACTCATCGCTTAGGAAAATGCATCGGGTAACCCCCAATATATTTTACTAAGCGGCCATTAAACCATGATGGGGCTGGCTCAGTCAGCAGCGGTTCAGCGTTTAAGAAAACTGACGGGCATTGCATTCCAAATCAAATCCTACAAAACCAAAATCGGGTTGAAATATCTCTACGGTTACAGAGAAGACATAACTCAGAACTTGATTATTTTAAAGGTATTGAATTTAAAAACCTTCTCGACAAATGAGACTGTTTTAACGGTTAACAACGAGACTCTTGCTGCGTTTTTATTTTAATTCCCGCCTCCAATGATTTATGAACAGGGCAACGGTCGGCTATTTCCATCAACCGCTTTTCTTGTTCAGGCGATAAATCACCATCGAAAGAAATAAAGCGCTGGATCACATCCATCTGCCCAGCATTTTCGCAGTCCTCACAATCTTTTTTATGTTCTTTCGAGTGCTCTAAACGAACATCTACGTTTTCTAAAGGCCAGTTTTTCATTTTGGCGTACATTCGGATTGTCATTGAGGTGCAAGCACCCAATGCAGCCAACACGTGTTCGTATGGATCTGGGCCAAAATTATTGCCCCCCATATGCGGCGGCTCATCCGCCAGCCATTGATGGTCGTCAGAGGCTATTGAACGCGTAAAGGCATGATTTCGTTCA
Source organism: uncultured Saccharospirillaceae bacterium (assembly GCA_947499545.1). Lineage (GTDB taxonomy): Bacteria > Pseudomonadota > Gammaproteobacteria > Pseudomonadales > Oceanobacteraceae > CANMOZ01. The sequence goes on along the minus strand of CANMOZ010000018.1, from coordinate 76,085 downwards.
CTCACAAAAATTTGACCACGAGGAATACTTGATTGCGTCGTATCTAATGTTTTATGCGATTGCACATATCGTGCAGCCCATGCCGCTATTGTATGCCCAACGTATTCAGCATCTTCTTTATTGGTTAGGAGGTGGTTAGCGGTATCCAATGACACAAAACTTTTAGGGTGTTTAGCGTGCTGATAGATTTTCGCGGCTTCGTCAATGCTGACCGTCTTGTCTTGGGGAGCATGAAATACCAGTAAACTCTTGCGTAAGTTCCTGACCTGATCAGCCAGGTCGTGTTTGACAAGATCATTAAGAAATTGCTGTTTGATTAGAAACTTACGGCCTGCTAAATCTACTTCCGCTTCACCTTTTTCCTGAATTTCATCAATGTATTTTTTGAATTGCTTCGTAACATGTGCGGGGTCAAAAGGTGACCCTATGGTCACAACGGCTCTAACGGATGGTATAGAAGGGGCAGCGGCCAGCGTAGCTGTCCCACCCAAGCTGTGCCCAATCATAATAGAAGGCGCTTCGTGTTCTTTCTCTAAGTATTGAGCGGCTGCAATTAAATCACTGACATTGCTCGAAAAGTTGGTGTCTGAGAAGGTCCCTTCGCTTTCCCCAAGCCCGGCAAAGTCTAAACGCAGTACCGCCCACCCTGCGACGACAAGGGCTTTTGCTATACGAGATTCGGCTGCAAGGTCTTTAGTGCAGGTAAAGCAGTGGGCCAGCATGACGAAACCATGAGGGCTTGCTGAGGGATAGTCCACTATGCCCGCCAGCTCTATACCTTTGGAGCTTTTGAAACGTACTTTTTTACGATTGAGGGGCATAGAGAACCTCCGTGATAGGCCGTCTCAGCACCGATTCGACAGAGAGGAAGGGTCGAGCCTCCCTTGCAGGTGCAGTCATCCCACACTACAAGCCTAGCAGCCTCCTCTCTGGTTGTTTTGATTTGAGGCTACTCCACCTTTTTCAATTCTAAGTCTGCAAGCAAGGCGCCCAAGAATCTGGCCGCTTCGCCCCCTGTCATGGCTCGATGATCAAAAGTCAGGGAGATAGGCAGCATTGAGTGCACTTCCATCTTTCCATTAACGGAAACCACCTGTTGAGACATTCTACCTGCTCCAATGATGGCTACCTGAGGCGGGACCACTATTGGGCTCGCGTATTTTCCAGCAATCATCCCGAAATTCGACAACGTAATGGTGGCCCCGACCATTTCAGATGGCGGTATGCTCCTATCCTTAATGCCCTTGCGCATTGCGTTTAAGCTTTTACGCAGCTCAGCTTGGCTTTTATTGCCAATATCCCTCAGCACAGGGACAAACAAACCTTGCTCAGAATCAACCGCAATGCCAAGGTCAACGGATTTCATTAAACGCCGTGTACCCTGCTCTCCGTTAAACCAGACATTAAGAGCGGGTTCGTGTTTGCAGGCAATGGCTATGGCGTGTACCAAACGCATGGTCAAGTCTTCACCATCCGCCCATGCATGTAGATCAGCATCATCATTTAAGGTGACCGGCACTACCTGGGCATGCGACTCAGCCATCGCTTTTGCCATGGTTTTACGTGGCCCTTTAAGAACTTCCAACTCACCTTTTTCATCTTGAGAGGCTTGGGCTTTTTGAACGTCTTCCAGGGTAATTTGGCCAGACGGTCCTGTGCCGCTCAGGTGATTTAGGTCGACCCCTAATCGTTTGGCAGCAACACGCACGCTGGGCAGAGCTCTTGGGCCACTTTTTCCAGATTGAACCTGTGCAGATCCAATGATGAATTTATCTTCAGCCACTTCTGAACTGGTGGCTTTAATTTGCCCAACCACAGTACCCGCATCTTCCCCATCGCCTTCAAATTCAACCAGCGGCTCTCCGATATGAACGGTATCTCCAGCTTGGCCAAAGAGTTTGACAACAACTCCTGATACTGGCGAGGGAACTTCAACAATGGCTTTCGCCGTTTCAACCGATACCAGTTTTTGATCGACGTTTATGGCTTCACCTACATTAACGTGCCACTCTACAATTTCCGCTTCAGCCAGCCCTTCTCCCAGATCGGGTAATTTAAAATATTTCATTTTATCGGCCCTCAATTCCTTTTTCAGCGCGTCAATTCATTGCTCACAGGACTGGCGCATTATTCGCCATCATGAACGATGGCCTGTAAGGCAGCGAGAATTTCTTCTTCATTCGGCATGAAGTAATTTTCATTGCGATAATAAGGCATAACCGTATCGTAACCCGTCACCCGCTTAACAGGAGCAATCAAATCGACCAAGGCTTTTTCTGCAATTTGAGCACTGATCTCAGCGCCAACACCAAAGCTTCGAGTGGCTTCATGCACAATCACACAACGCCCCGTCTTTCTGACCGATGCCAAAATGGTATTCATATCCAGCGGCTTTACGGTTGCAACATCAATGACTTCAACTTCAACGCCTCGTTCGCTCATTTGGTTAGCGGCTTTCATCGCTTCCATCACAGAAGCTCCCCAAGTCACCAAGGTGACGTCTTGCCCTTCCCTCAACGTAAAGCAACTGCCGATAGGCAAATCTGAACCGTCATCTTCAACACGCTGTTTAACCGCTCGATAAATACGTTTAGGTTCCAAAAACACAACGGGATCAGGGTCACGGATGGCTGCCAGCAATAGGCTATAAGCCCTTTGCGGCGAACTTGGGATGACGACTTTGATGCCAGGGATATGCGCAAGCAACGCTTCAGTACTTTCAGAATGGTGTTCAGGCGCATGAATACCACCACCAAAAGGGGCTCGGATCACCATCGGGCAACTCAGTCGGCCTCGGGTACGATTTCGCAATCGCGCAGCATGGGTAATTAATTGCTCATAAGCTGCGAAAATAAACCCTAAAAACTGAATTTCTGCAACAGGCTTTAATCCATGCGCGGCCATACCGACAGACAATCCACCAATTAAAGTTTCGGCCAAGGGCGTATCCATTACTCGCTTAAAACCGAAGGTTTCCCTTAAACCCTGGGTTGCTCTAAACACACCACCATTGACGCCCACATCCTCGCCTAAAATAACAACCGAGTTATCGGTCCTCATTTCATGGTTCAGCGCTAAGTTGACGGCTTCTACTAGAGTGACCTCAGCCATGACTGCTTCCCCCTTTCCCTACCGCTGCCATTCGCTGAACTTTTGTTGATAGCTCTTCCAACTGCTCTTCCATCCCCTGTGGCATTTCTGCATACAAGTGATCAAACATGGCTTCTGCTGGCTCTGGCTCAGAAGATAAATAGCGTTTAACGGCAACCTCTACCGCTTGCTGCGCTTCTTTTAGCAGGGCTTGCTCTTTGTGCTCATTCCAAGCGCCCTGTTTATACAAATACTGTTGAAGACGTTTAACCGGTTCTCGTTCCCACGCTGAGCTGACTTCTTCAGAACGACGATATCGCGTAGCATCATCGGCCGTTGTGTGGTCACTGAGCCGATAGGATACGCACTCAATCACCGTTGCGCCTTTGTGATGATAAGCTCTTTTGAGCGCTTCTTTGGTTGCGTCATAAACAGCGACAAAATCGTTGCCGTCAACCTGCAAACTAGGCACGCCTCCAAGAATGGCTTTTTGGGCCAGTGTTTTCGCACCGGTTTGCAGATTTCTCGGAACGGATATAGCCCATTGATTATTATTAATGATAAAGACCACCGGCAGCTGCCAAGCACCTGCAACATTCACAGCCTCTAAAAAATCACCTTTTGAGGTACCTCCGTCGCCAATGGTCACCAGGGATGCATTACTGCTGCCACGAATTTTTTTAGCAGCTGCTACCCCAACGGCATGCCCACACTGAGTCGCAATGGGCACGCAATAAGGAAAATCTTGAGGCATGCCAGCCAAACTGCCTCGCTCGTCGCCTCCCCAATATAAGAGAATATCCTCCATGCGATAGCCTCTTTTTAATAGGGTCGCATGGTCACGATAATAAGGTACAAACACGTCCTCTTTATCCATCGCCAGTCCAATCGCAACCCCAATCGCTTCCATACCTAATGTGGAAGGATAAGTGCCAAGCTGACCTGTACGTTGTAACGCAATAGCTTTTTGATCGAAGACTCGCGTTTTTACCATGTCTTGATAGGCAGACACCAAAAAGGATTCCGTTGCCCAATCAGGCAGCCTATCAACAACATTTCCTTGAGGATCAATAAATCGATTAAACTTAATATCAAAATGACATACCGCTTCCATAAACACCTCGTAGCTTTTTTAAATAATCAGTGTTTCGCAAGCTTCTCTTCAGCCATATGATCCGCTAGCAAATGAGGTGCTATTTGATCGGCGGCTGAGCGCTCAAAAAGTTCCTTTAAGGTCTCATATAAATGATCAATTTTAGTGAGCGCCTCTTCATCAGAGTGTTCGTGATAGCGGCAAGAGGCAAAGATTAATCCGCCTGAATTAATGACATAATCAGGAGAATACAAAATGCCTTTTTTGTATAGGTGATCGCCTAGATCTTTAGTATCTAATTGATTGTTGGCGCAGCCAGCAATAATTTGGCAATGGAGCTTATTAACGGTATCGGCATTGATCACACCGCCCAAACCACAAGGTGCTAATACATCACATTTTTGAAAAAGGATTTCCCCAACGGATGTTTCCTTAGCGCCCAGTTCATCAACCGCTTTTTTAACTTTGTTTGGATCAACATCAGCAACAATTAATTTTGCACCTAGAGAATGCAGCATTTCAGCCATGGCATACCCTACATGTCCAAGTCCTTGTATTGCGATGGTTAATCCTTTTATTTCAGATTTAAGTTTAACTTCTACCGCAGCCTTAATGCCTTGCACAACACCTTGTGCAGTATAAGGAGAGGGATCACCTATATTACTCGAACTCGCAACATAGGGCGTAACGGATTTGATTATATCCATATCAGCCACTTCGGTTCCGCTGTCCATCGCGGTAATGTAACGACCTCCTAGTTCATTGACAAAATCGCCAAATATTTCAAATAACCGTTTACGGTCAAAGGATTTGGGTTTCATGATGACACTTTTGCCACCCCCATGCGGCACACCCGCCATCGCCGCTTTGTAACTCATACCCGTTGCGAGACGAACCGCATCACGCACCGCGCTTTCTGTATTGTCATATTCTACAAACCTGCAACCACCTAATGCTGGCCCCAGTGCTGTACTGTGTATTGCAATGATGGCTTGTAGATTATCATTGCAGCGAAAATGCAGCTCTTGTAGAGATGCCTCTTTCATCATTTCGAACATCTTCAAGACCTCCCTTGTGAGGAAGCGAACGATCCAGTCTAAGTATGGCTGGAGAGTTCGCTTTGTCATAACCCGGCCATACTAAGGCACCACCCACACCCGGGACAGGGTTAAAAAGGTCACATATGACTGTCAATTCAGCCAACGTTCATAAAAAATGGTTACGCATCATCCCTCTATAAAACCCAAGCAAATCATAAACGTTCGTACCAATTTCTGAGTTTTTTACAAAAACGAGGGCTCTTCAGATTAAGAACGAACCATAAAGCACACCATTAATTTTTGTTAAGGATTTGCAAAAAAATGAAGTTTTTTACTACGAAGTTTTAATTTAAAAGATAGGTTTCTGAAAAGAAAGATTTAACGAATGGCAGGCTTACATTTTAAAATATGCACAAGAAATAAGAGCAAGAAATTCGCAAGCTCCACAGGCAACTAATGGTTACCCATGGAGCGATTAATTTTTTAACTTAAAGTCGTAAATTCTTCTGCTGCAGTTGGATGAATACCAATGGTGGCATCAAACTGTGCTTTAGTTGCACCTGCTTTTATCGCAATCGCAATTCCTTGCATAATTTCCCCAGCATGTTCACCTACCATATGAGCCCCTAACACCCGATCAGACTGCTGATCAACAATAAGCTTCATAAGCGTGCGTTCATTAATGCCTGATAAGGTATGCTTCATTGCTTTAAATTCAGATCTATAAACTTTTACATCCGAATATTGTGCTTTTGCTTCAGCTTCTGTTAACCCAACAGTCCCTATTGGTGGTTGTGAAAAGACGGCTGTCGGTATATCAGAATAATCCATTTCTGTTTGACTGTTTTCATATTGCTGAGACACAAACCTCATGGCTTCAGCAATAGCAACAGGTGTCAATGCTGGCCCTTCAATCAAGTCACCCAACGCGTACACGGATGGGCAACGTGTTTGGAAAAAGCCGTTCACATCAATTAACCCTTTTTCGTTTAAGCTAAGGCCCACTTTATCAAGCCCTAAGTGCTCAACATTAGCCTCACGACCCGTGCACATTAAAACAGCATCCACTTCAACAGGATCTTGGCCCGTAAAGGCAACCGAATAAGTACCAGAGGGCAGTTTAGTGACCGATTCAATCTGGTGTTCCGGTAAGGTTCTAACCCCTTTTTTCGCGATTTCTTGCCCAACAAATGCCCGGATATCATCATCAAAGCCCCGTAACACTTGATTGGCTCGATAGGCAAGCCAAGTACTAACGCCCAGGCCATTCATGATGCCGGCAAATTCGACAGCTATATAACCACTCCCAATCACCATTAATCGATTGGGAAGTTCATCAAGAAAAAACATATCATCAGATGTCAGCGTGTACTCTACACCTGGAAATGTGGGTCGATAGGGACGGCCGCCAACGGCCAATAAAATTTTCTCAGCTGAATACTCTTTGCCATTGACCTCTACTCGGTGTTCATCTACCAGACGCGCATGCCCACGAATCAACTCTACACCAGCGTTATCCAGTAAGGATTGATAGATGCCATTCAACCGAGATATTTCTTGGTTTTTATTTTCAAGAAGGCGCACCCAGTCACGACCTGTGACCTCCATATCAATTCCGAAACCCTTTGCCTGCTGAGCAAATTCTGGGTATTCAGATGCATATACGAAAAGCTTTTTGGGTACACAACCTAAATTAACGCAAGTTCCACCTAAGGCTGAAGCTTCTGCAACAGCCACTTTTTTCCCTAGGGCTGCCGTCTTTCGACTCGCCCTCACGCCACCTGAGCCTGCGCCAATAACAAATAAGTCATAATCGAATGTTGGAAGCTGACGATCAGTCAAGGCTCACCTCTTTTACACAGAGTATCCAGTTAAAGATTTTTAAACGTCACGCTATAGGACGATCGTTACCGGCGAAATGTCATACGGAAACTGGCTTTACCTTGTTCCTCACGATCAGCGTTGAATTGAGACATTAATACGCCTTGCTGTTCAAGATCTTGCACCCAAGCCATCACATTATCAAACACTGCATTTTCTAACCAAATTCGAACCCCTGTATCACCATCAGGTTCAAATCGAGTGAGTGAAATAGTATGTTTCCGGGCGGATTCGTTAATGGTGCCCAACAGTGAACCGTCACTCGAAGCCGCTGCATGACTTCTTCCTTTCACTTTATGTGCGTTATCTTGCATCCACTGATGCAAAGACAGTTCTTTTTGAAGTTTTTTTTCAGCTTCAGTTTTTGCTTTTTCTGCTGGAGCCCAGATCAATGAAAAAACAAGAGCGACAGCAAGCAGCACCCCTAACCAATAGAAAATCTTCTGCTCTCGTTCAGGGAGACCTTGGTACCACTGGGAAACTTTAAGGAGTATTGGAGCGTGCTGAATTTGATATTTGATTTCTTGCAAACGGTGCTTAGCCATTCATCCCCCCAACTCGAACGCGACCCTGTACTTGACCATTTTGACTTGAAACTGATGCCAATTCAGCTTCCAACCCAGCTTCTGATAAGGCTGTTTTAAATTTCTCAAAGGTTGCAACAGAATCGCCATTCATTTCTAAAAAAAGTCCGCCACGGTTTTCATTAAAGCGAATGGCACGAATAATCATCTTATCAAATGCCGGTTGCTGCTTTACAACCCCGACACCCGCCAAGGTAGAAACAAAACTTCCACTAGCGCTCTCGCCACCAGCAAGGTAGGGCTTCATTTGTCTGCGAATATCTTGAATTCTACGCTCGTTTGGAAAAAGCTCCCTAAAGAAATCTCGAGAAGCTTTTTTAACGTAATTGGCTTGGCTATCTAACACTGAAGCTTCATACCAATGACTGCCTACACTGAGGAACAACCAAGCAGCCGCAATCCCCATAGGAAGTCGCCAAGGGCTTTTTTTGCTTTCTTTTTTTATGAGAGGTCGATACTGACCTTGCAGTAAGTTGGCTAAATCTTGATCTTCATAGCCTTTAGCAAATAAATTTAATGCGCTTTTGTATTGGCGAACTTCAATTGCTGTTTCTGGCCCTAACGCAAGATGGTTTTCAAGGGTTGCCACCAACAGTTTCTCACCATCAGGGTCCGCTAAAAAAACCCTTATCAACTCAGGGGGCTTTTCAATCGCTTGGTAATACCCATCTAAGATAGACACCACATTTTCACGTTCAGCGTATAGGGTGTGATGCTCATCTAAACGAATAAAGGCATGATCATCCTCTATTAAGATTGACCAACTTTTATCTTGGTGAGGCAAACATAGTGCATCAGGTACCATGTTGGTTAAAGGTCCCCACTCGGCTTCCCCCAAACCCAACCAGTTCTCTAATAGCTCTTTTTCTACTGCCGTCACATAGTATTCATTCTTAGATTTTTTACCGGTAATGGTCAGATGCAAACGATCCACATCTGTGGCAACATGCTCTTCAATAGCATAAGGAAGTGCCCGATTTAACATTCTGGCATTCACATTAGGTAAGCTTACCTGGGTTGCAAACATTCGCGCAGAGGGTGCAACACAAATTGCCTCATAGAAGTCACCCGTTTCAGGCAAATCTACCCTATCAACAAAGCCTTTACTGTGTCTTACACACTTATTCTCTTCGTATATGCCCCACTCTACTAAATCACCATTAAAGGGATGAGGCCGTACAAACAACGTTCTTAACATAAGAATTCCTAGCCAATAGGCCGAACTGGGCCCTACAATTCTAACAGTTTAGCGCTAACTCCCAAGCGACTCAGAGCTTTGCGTAGCATTGAACTAAATAGCTTACTTAGTCTAGACAAACGCGCTGATTCGCTAAGGTAATTGGCTGTATTGGACTATAATTACGATACGCGACTTCTACTTTAGGCGCATCTTGATCAACTTTAAATCGAGTTTTCATATCAAACACCGAGTCTGTGCCTTTTCTCTGCACACGAATATAAATATCGAGATAATCCGTCATAACGCCTAATTGATCTTTAGGCCAAGGCACTTTTCTTACATCTGAACGATTTTGATTGGTGTTGTCATTTTCGTTTTCAGGTGCGTTACCGCCATCCGGATTATTAGCGGCAACTTCCTCATAAAATTCCTTTACCTTTGTCACTTCCAGTATTTTATCGGCCTCTCTAAACCCCTTACCCATAAAACCCGCTGGCGCCTCTTCAACACCAGAGTCTCGCTCTTTAAGTAAGTCGGTAGTGCATTGAGGGCAATCTGTAAACATGGACGCTAACAGCTTTTTACACGCCGTATTCACATTCAGTTTCGACGGTTTACCTTTTTCAAGCGGCAGAACATCCACATAAAGACCTAGCCAATTTAATCGCTGCTGTTCACGATCTTTTTCAGTCAACCACTCAAACACATTGAGCTCACTGAAATGAACTAAAGGTTGATGGCCTGCCTTATGGGGAATATCACGTGATTCATAATCCGGATCACTGATATTCATATCTTGATCTAACCAACGTTTAACTTCCTGAATAAACGCATTGGGGTCTTCAAAACTCAGGTCCAGCAAAAGCGATCGCAAAATATTTTCCGCAGCTTGTTTCCGTGTAGCCTCATTATCTCGGCTTAACTCATTCAGGTTTAATCGTCCTCGAGGATCACTTATATGAATCGCCACATCATACTCATCAACACCGGGCAAAGGCGTTGCAAAAAAACCTAAGGGGTTAAAATAAAGATAAGGTTTAACATTACTTCCCCCGAGTTTTTTAGCATTATTCAGCATCCCTAAAGTCATTTCTTTAAGGCTCACTTCTATACCCAATGCAACTTGCTTCAGTTCTTCACGCTGAAAAGTGTTTTTCGCCCGCTTCATTGTTAACTCTTGGCGCTCAATCATTCCGACCGCCAGCATAACCACCATGACAAAAAGCAAAAGAATGGCAATTAACGCAATACCATTTTGAGAACGGGGGAATTTAAAACAGCTTGATTTTTTTAAATGAGGCATACCCATTAAAATGCCTCCGCATTACTGATTTCAACCTTCGGTGTTGCCCAATAACGCTCAAACAATCCCCACTCAGGGAGTTCCAATTTAAGCACTACAGCCCTCACAAAAGGTGTCTTTTCTAACGACAAACGTACATCACTCGTGGTTTTAATTCTTTGAATATCACCTTCCGTACTCGTCTCAGCGACTCCGGCATTACTCTCTTTTGCTACTTGCTCGACCACAAGCTCAATTTGTGATTCAGGCCCAACATAATCATAAAGGATTTGCTGCATAGGCTCGGTGTCACTCATTCGATCCAATACGGTCCAGTAATAACGTATCAAACAGAAACCTTTTGGCTCATCCTCATCTTCTTTGCCCAGCATGACCCTCTCACGAGCGGGCTTGCATTCATCGGAACCAAAGTCTTCAAATTGATACGCAACTCTCTGAATGGCGCTTCGTTTATGATTAGAAACAGGGCTTGGTTTCCATCCAAGGCGGGAAAACTCTAACAAGTAATCAGATCCTTCATCGTCCAAGATATCCGAATGCGTTTTCAAACCAGAAACATCGATAATTTCTCGACTGATCATTTGTGACACATCACGCTTCATTATGAAATCCAAACGCTGCATATCGGCAAACAAAGTACTTTTGGTATCAATAGCTCTTTTTGAATCAATCACTGTCGTCATGACTTGCAGCACGCCCACACTGATAACCGCGGTGATCGCAATGGCAACAAGCACCTCAATTAAAGTAAAACCTTTAACTGACTGCTGAATGGATGGGTTAGACGGTACCGTTTTAGGGGTCATGGGTTAACCCCTACATAGCCTCGATAAATACCGGCTGAATCATTTTCAGAGCCTGGAAAAAAAAGCTCTAGCTCAATTTGGCACACATTCTTTCCGTAATCACCCGTTAACTGATTTGCTTCAATATTAAAAGGGTTAGATGATATCTTTAAGCTGTACTTCCATTTTTGTTCTAAAAATTCAGTCTCTCCAGATCGGCTACCATCGCAGCGATTGATGTTCCATTTTTTACGTTCAACTTTCATTTCATTAATTAAGTTGTCCGCCAGCCACTGGCTCATAAGGCGTTGTTCTAAATACAAAGTATTGGCTAATTGAGTGGTTGTTACTTGCATGATACCAACACCGATCAAAGCAAAGATGGCCAAAGCAACCATCACTTCGATCAACGTAAAACCCTTGTAAGCGTTAGAATTCATCAACATCTTTCTCACTTACACGAAACCGCCCTAAACCATCACCCGACAAAACACTTTCTACATTCGGCGGATCATCATCGGTGACATCGTCCCAAAAAAACGTCAGCTCAAGAATAGGCTGCTCTCCACCACTAAAGAACACAACATGTGGCTCAGGTTCTTCATCATCATTAATATCCGAACCCGTTTTTTTGTTTGAGTCTTTGCTATCCGTCTCCGATTTGGCTTTTCCTCGATCAAAATCCGCTGATTTCAACTTAGCAGACTGCCCTTCAATTAGGGCTACCAACCCGATCTGTTCTGGCAGCTCTAAATACCCGAAGGGGGTCTCCTGGTAAGGCTGCCATTCATGGCGCGGTTTTTTCTCAGAAACGGTTTTACGCATCTCTTCGATTTCTTCAAGCGTCAGAGGCTTATGAAGAAAAAATTCCGCTCCATTCGTATGAAAGGCCACACCAAAATCTTGCCCCGTCAACACAGCTTCTTGAGACAAGAGCTCTAAAATGACTGACCAGCGCTCGGCTTCATGCTTGAGTTGATCCCTACGCTCATCACCACCAAAATTGGGCTGAAGCGCAGCAAACGCTACCGCGATGATGAACATCACCGCTAATACTTCTACGAGAGTAAAACCTTGTAGTTTACTTTTCGTTCGCTTGACCAATCTTGTTACTCCAGATGAAAAACTGGGGCTTTAATTGCCCCAGTTCTCGACACTAAGATCATTCACAGCAAGGGCCTTCTATCCCTTGATCATGAAGAGGCACCATCGCGGCTACTGATGTCCTGCCCATCGCCTTCGCCACCCTCTTCACCGTCAGCGCCATAGGAGATGATTTCGTACTCGCCATTATCATAAAAGTACAGGAAAGGATTGCCCCATGGGTCTTTTGGCATCTGCTTCATATAACCGCCTTTTTTCCAGTTGCGGGGTTCTGGCGAACTGGTTGGCTTTGTGACTAAGGCTTCAATCCCCTGATCGGTTGTTGGATATCGATAATTATCAAGCTTATACAGCTGTAAGGCGCTTTCAATGTTCTTGATCTGGGTTTTGGCCGTTTCCGATCTAGCTCCACCAACACGATCCAAAATCTGAGGACCAACCAATGCGCCTAAAATGGCAATGATGGCAACCACCACCAACATTTCGATCAAGGTAAAACCCGTTGCTCTATTTCTGACTCTCATGAATATACTCTCATTAACTTTGTACTAAGTTGCTCATTTCAATAATGGGCAGCATGATGGCCATCACAATCAACAACACTAAGAAGGCCATGACCAACAGCATAACGGGCTCAAAAACCCCGACAAGGGTTTGAACTCGACTTTGGAGATTAGTTTCCTGGTTTTTAGCAACACGCTCAAGCATGGCATCCAACTCACCGCTGCTTTCACCACTGGCGATCATGTGGATCATCATGGGTGGAAACTCTCGGGTTTGAGCAAGGGCCTTGTTCATTGAACTTCCCTCCGTGACCATCTGAGTTGCCTCTGCCACTTTCTTTTGCAACACCACATTTTCAAGCACCTGACCACCAATGCGCATCGCTTCGACCAGAGGAACCCCACTCCCATTTAAAATGGCCACTGTACTCGCAAAGTTACAACAGTTCAAAGTACGGGTCAGCGAACCCACCAACGGAATTTTCAAAAGCACTTTGTGGTATCGGTATAAAAAATCAGGGTTTCTTAGTGCAATTTTAAAAGCAATAATGGCCAGGACGATGCCGCCCAGCACAAACCAACCATAGGCTTTTAAAAAATCACTTGCACCAATCATAACCTGAGTCAAAGCAGGTAATTCTTGATCGCCATGGGAAAAGGCTTCAACAATATCAGGCAGTACAAAGGTTAAGAGCCCCACCACCATACTGACAGCTACCACGAGCAAAATCGCAGGGTAAATGGCAGCCAGCTTAACTTTCTGCCGAGACTCTTGGCTGGTTTCAACATAGTCCGCCAAACGGTCCAGCACCAAATCTAAGTGACCGGAATTCTCACCCGCTGATACCGTTGATCGAAAAAGCCGCGGAAAAGCCTGGGGAAATTCACTCAAACTGTTTGCCAGACTATGGCCTTCCAAGACCTTAGAACGAATCGCCATGACAATGGATTTTACTTTTCGCTTTTCAGTTTGCTCAGCAACGGCACGCAAAGCCTCTTCAATGGGCATTGCCGCACCAATAAGCGTTGAAAGTTGCCGAGTAAAGAGTGCCAAATCGGCACGAGACATCGATAAGTTGCTACTGCCAAGGGATATACCACCCTTGTTATTTTTTTGCGTCGTCGCATCAACCGAGACGGGCATCCATTGCTTGTCACGCAAGAGCTGACGCACCTGGCGCGCACTGTCGGCTTCAATGATACCCTTGCGCTGTTTGCCGCGCTCATCTAGGGCGACGTATTCAAAAGCAGCCACCCTACTACCCCCTCGTGACTCTTAGTACTTCTTCAACCGTTGTTAAGCCCATCAATATTTTTTTAATGCCGTCTTGGCGGATACTGGGGGAGCGTTTACGAGCGTGTTTTTCTAATTCAATTTCACCTGCCCCCTCATGAATGAGCGAGCGCATGTCATCGTTGACTTCAACAATTTCATAAATACCACGACGACCACGATATCCACTGCCGGCACAGGACAAACAGCCTTTAGGGTGATACAAGGTCAACGGAACATCTTCTGGTTGCCCTAAGAGTTCTTTCTCAGCGTGGTCTGCATGATAGGGTTCCCGACATTCAGGACACAAGACACGTACCAGCCTTTGCGCAACGACACCCAGCAAACTGGAAGCGAGCAAAAAGGGCTCAATCCCCATATCTTGAAGCCGCGTCACAGCACCAATAGCCGTATTTGTATGCAGGGTTGATAACACCAAGTGCCCCGTCAAACTCGCCTCTACCGCGATGCCAGCCGTTTCTAGGTCACGAATCTCACCAATCATAACGACGTCAGGGTCTTGTCGCAAAATAGCTCTCAAGCCGCGAGCAAAGGTCATGTCCGCCTTAGTGTTGACCTGCGTTTGCCCAACACCGGGTAACGAGTATTCAATAGGGTCTTCAACCGTCAGAATATTACGAGAAGAGTCGTTTAGTTCCGCTAGGGAGGCATAGAGAGTTGTGGTTTTACCTGAACCGGTAGGTCCTGTAACCAAGATGATGCCATGGGGCTTAAAGATCAGCTGCTGTAACATCCGGTTATTAAAATCATCCATACCTAACTGATTTAGATTTAACCGACCGGCTTGTTTATCCAGCAAACGCATCACCACTCGTTCACCGTGATTTGAGGGCAAAGTCGACACCCGGACATCCACTTCTCGCCCACCCACTCTTAATGCGATACGACCATCTTGAGGAACACGCTTTTCAGCAATATCCATTTTTGCCATGACTTTGATACGAGACACCAGCAACGGGGCTAAAGCCCTCTTAGGTTGCAAGACTTCCTGCATCACGCCATCAACACGGAAGCGTACTAAGAGCTGATTTTCAAAGGTTTCTATGTGAATATCGGAGGCTTCTCTTTTAATCGCATCACTCAAAATGCCATTAATCAGCCTGATGATCGGTGCATCGTCTTCTTGCTCAAGTAGGTCTTCCGTCTCCGGGACGGAATCCGCCAACGAGGCAAGATCCATATCATCACCAAGGCCTTCCATCACCTCGCGGCTGGTACCGGAATCAGAGTAAGCTTCGGCCAGTTTTTCTTTGAAGTGCTCTTCTTCCAGTTGTTGCAATTTCAATGGAGAAGAACAAAAACGTCTGGATTCAGAAATGATGGACGGTGAAGGCAACTCAGCATAATACAGCACATGCTCGTCATGCTCACGCTTCAACAACACAGCATGGCGACGTGCAAAACCGTAAGGCAACAGCACCCCAGCGACCTCTTGATTGGGGGCCTCGCTCCCTTCAGACTCCTCCAACGCTTGATGCTCTGCAAGCGTTTGCTGTTGAACAGCGATTGGTGAGTCCTCTTCGACTGTTGAGCTAACTTGAGGATTCAACTCTGAAGACACAACTTCCATGAAAATTCCGACACTATTAGGCTAAATTCTAGAGTAAAAACCAGAAGACCCCGATCATAGCTTCTAGTTCCTGAATCGCCAAGCTCTGAATAATCATCGAGTTAGCACTTTCATTCAAAAACTCTAATAAAAAACCCGGCTTACAGGCCGGGCTTTTTATAGCTTAAAGCTATTAAATATGCTTTTCAAGCTCAGGAACAGCGTCAAAAAGATCCGCCACTAGGCCGTAATCGGCCACTTGAAAGATGGGCGCCTCTTCATCTTTATTGATGGCCACAATCACTTTGGAATCTTTCATGCCTGCCAGGTGTTGGATGGCGCCTGAGATTCCCACCGCAATATATAGATCCGGTGCCACCACCTTTCCGGTCTGACCAACCTGCATGTCATTAGGGACAAATCCAGCATCTACAGCAGCTCGAGAGGCACCGACGGCAGCTCCCAATTTATCGGCAACCTTGTAGAGGAGTTCAAAGTTTTCACCGTTCTGCATACCACGCCCACCCGAAATCACCACTGAAGCCGCTGTTAGCTCTGGACGATCGGATTCTGCAAGTTCATCTTTCACAAACTCAGACAGGCCTAGATCTTTAACAACGTCAAGCGCTTCCACACTTGCACTACCCCCTTCAGCAGACGCAGGGTCGAATGCTGTTGAACGCACCGTTATGACCTTAACTGCATCATCCGATTTGACGGTTGCAATCGCATTACCTGCGTAAATAGGTCGAGCAAAAGTGTCCTCAGATTCTACTTTGATGACGTCAGAGATTTGATTAACATCTAACAAAGCAGCCACTCGGGGCATAAAGTCTTTACCCGTGGTGGTCGCAGGTGCAAAAACATGTGTAAGCCCTGCTGCAACTTCAACGACCAACGCCGCAACATTTTCAGCGAGAAAATGCTCATAAGCCTCGTGATCGGCAACCAGCACTTTCGCAACGGATTCAATTTTTGCCGCTGCATCTGCAACTGTTTGACAACCCTTACCTGCTACTAGGACCTGAATGTCAGAGCCAATTTTGGACGCTGCTGAAATAGTATTTAATGTTGCTGGTTTTAGAGATTGATTGTCATGCTCTGCAATTACCAAGACGCTCATGATAACACCTTCGCTTCATTTTTCAGCTTGTCTACCAGCTCTTCAACGCTGCTCACCTTAATCCCTGCTTGACGTTCAGCAGGCGGCTCCACTTTCACTTTCGTGAGGCTTGTTTTAGGTGTAACACCCAATTCAGATAAGGTTGTCTCTTCTAAGGGCTTTCGCTTAGCTTGCATGATTTTCGGAAGAGCGGCGTAACGAGGCTCATTTAAACGCAAATCTGTCGTGATGACGGCAGGAAGCTTTAAACTCACGGTTCTCAATCCACCGTCTATTTCTCGAGTCACTTGCACTTTGTCACCCTCGACAACCACCTCTGATGCAAAGGTGCCTTGGGACCAACCGTTTAATGCTGCCAACATTTGCCCCGTTTGGTTATTGTCGCTGTCAATGGACTGCTTGCCCAAGATAACCAATTGAGGTTGCTCTTTTTCAGCTATGGCTTTCAGCGCTTTCGCAACGGTTAAAGAGTCCATCTCACCTTCATGCTCGACCAAAACACCCCTATCGGCACCTAGGGCTAACGCTGTTCTTATTTGTTCTTGGGCTGCTTTTGGGCCCATCGAAACCACCACTATTTCAGAAGCAATGCCTTTTTCTTTCAGCCTGACCGCTTCTTCCACCGCTATTTCACAAAACGGGTTCATGGCCATTTTCACATTGGCCAAATCCACATCACTTTGGTCCGCTTTCACGCGCACCTTGACGTTATAATCAATGACGCGTTTAACAGCTACTAGAACCTTCATAGATTCTCCGTATTCCGCTGGTTGATCTGATTAGAAACTTGCTAAGGGTATCAGCATACCCCTTTGCTATCACTGGCACTTATAAGCCAGCACACACATTTTCCGATTGCGCGACATATTGACGTCAAAGCGACATAGGGTCAACTCCTTTGACGAAGGTACCAATATCATTTGCCTACCAAGAACACCTTACCAACTGACATTGACAGAAATATAAGCACCTACTTGCGCCAAATTGTTCACAAAGTGTTCGCATTTACATATTGATACAATTCACCTTTGTGGTAATTTAACGTCACAAATTTTCATACCACAAAGGTTGCCTACAACAATGAAATCTCGCGTTTTATCGTTCGCTATTTTCTCTTTCTCTGCCCTAGGTTTGGCCTCTGCCGCCCACGCAGGCAATGATGTGTTTGCAGGTATTGAAGCAGGTACTGCCAGAACAGACCTTAACGTTAAAACAGATGATGGATACAAACTAATAGACGGCCCTGAGAACAGTGGCTACTTCGGCATTAGGTTTGGTGCCTACCTACAACCCAACTTTCGCGTAACAGGTGTGTTGGGATATTCGGAATATGATGCCAAAGGTAACAATTACGGTGTAGACAATAAAAAGAATGTCGAAATTGAAGTCGAGACTCTAGAAATGATGGCTTACTTCGACTATGTACACAACATCAATGAGAGCATCGCTCTATTCGCCGGTCCTCACATCGGATTTACAAGCATCTCTGTTGACTACGATTTCAGACATAAAGACTACTGGGGTTCAGGAAGAGACTACAGAGACAACTATGAAACGGAATCAAAGTCATCATTCTCTTATGGCGCACAAGCCGGTTCAATCTATAAGCTAAACGATCACTTCTCTGTAGAAGCAGGGGTCCGCTATACCGTTCTTAACTATGATGAAAAGCTTGATGACGACTGGAATTGGAGCCTGAACTATAAAAATGATGACGAATTTCACGTGAAAGCCAAAGACATGACCAAATTCTACTTGTCAGCGAACTATCACTTCTAATTTTCAAAACAGGCCTAGCCTCTTCGCTGGGCCTTCTCTCCAAAGACCACGTTAAACATTCAAACAGGTGTTCGAATTTCCTCCGAACTCTGCTAGCATCCAATCTTTATGCGTATTCGGCTAATGATGTGTACTCTAAAAGGACTCCATCAAGAACGAGCCCCATGAGTCCGTCTTATTCATAGACTTCGTTAACCGTGACAAAGATCGAAGCGCTGAGCAGTGATGGTGAGAGGAGATTGAAGATGCAACGTGAGTTTATGGAGTACGATGTCGTCATCGTTGGCGGCGGCCCTTCTGGCCTATCGGCGGCCATCCGTTTAAAGCAACTCAACGAATCACTGAATGTCTGCGTGGTTGAAAAAGGCTCTGAAATCGGAGCCCACATTCTTTCAGGTGCAGTACTTGAACCCCGCGCCTTAAACGAACTCCTCCCTGAGTGGAAAGAGCAAGGTGCACCTCTCAAAACAGCGGTCACCCGTGATGAGATATACATCTTAAGAGATACGAATAGCGCCATCAAAGTGCCTAATGCGCTGGTTCCAAAAACCATGCACAACGAAGGCAATTATATCGTTTCACTTGGCAATCTATGCCGCTGGCTTGGACAGCAAGCAGAAAACTTAGGCGTTGAAATATACCCGGGCTTTGCTGCATCGGATTTGTTATTTAATGATGAAGGAGCCATTGCTGGCGTTATCACAGGGGATATGGGCGTTTCTTCCACTGGCGACCACAAAGACACCTACACGCCTGGAATAGAATTGCGCGCAAAATATACCCTCTTTGCAGAAGGCTGCCGTGGCCACTTAGGCAAACAGCTGATCAAAAAGTTTGATCTTGATAAAGGGAAAGAATCACAACATTACGCACTGGGTATAAAAGAGCTTTGGGAAATCCCAGCAGAACAGCATCAACCAGGGCTTGTTGTTCATACAGCAGGATGGCCTCTGAGTGAAAGTAACTCTCACGGGGGTTCTTTCCTATACCACCTGGAAGACAACCAAGTTGTCGTTGGGTTGATTACGGATCTAGGGTACGAAAACCCCCACCTAAGCCCATTTGATGAATTTCAGCGTTATAAACACCACCCAAAAATCAAACAGCACTTAGAAGGCGGCAAACGCATTGCTTATGGTGCCCGCGCCATCACCAAAGGGGGCATCCAGGCGCTCCCAAAAATGGACTTTCCAGGTGGGCTCCTCATTGGCTGCGATGCAGGCACACTTAATTTTGCAAAAATAAAAGGCTCTCACACCGCTATGAAATCCGGCATGGTAGCAGCCGAAGTGGTTCACGACGAACTCAGCAAAAAGCCTGAAAGCCAAGGTGAAACACTTGCGTTTACTCAAGCATTCGAAGCCAGCTGGGCTTATCAAGAGTTGTACGCCCAAAGGAACTTCGGGCCCGCTCAACACAAATATGGCAATATCTTAGGTTCAGCCTACGCGTTCGTAGACATCAACCTGTTTGGTGGAAAATTACCTTGGACCCTTACCGACCCTTCACCCGACCATGCACGCTTGAAGCCCGCTAAAGATTGCATAAAAATTCAATACCCCAAACCCGACGGGAAATTGAGTTTTGATAAACTCTCTTCTGTTTTTCTATCCAATACGAATCACGAAGAAGACCAGCCCTGCCACTTGCAATTAACAGATGCCAACGTTCCCATCCAAACGAATCTTGTCCAATTTGATGAACCAGCTCAACGGTACTGCCCAGCAGGTGTCTACGAAGTGGTTGAAGATGGGCAAGGCAAACGTTTTCAAATAAATGCCCAAAACTGTGTGCATTGCAAAACGTGCGACATTAAAGACCCGTCCCAAAACATCACTTGGGTCGTGCCAGAAGGAGCCGGGGGGCCAAATTACCCCAACATGTGACAGGAAACCTTTAACGCTTCGTCGATAGCAGTGGCACTAAAACCACTGCTATCGGTAACAAAAACTAGAAATGCCTCAAAAATCAAATTTAATGCCCTGAGCCAGAGGGATTTGAGCTCCGTAGTTAATGGTATTAGTCGCTCTTCTCATATAGTTCTTCCAAGCATCAGAACCAGACTCACGCCCACCACCCGTTTCTTTTTCTCCCCCAAAGGCGCCGCCAATCTCAGCGCCAGAAGTACCAATATTGACATTGGCAATCCCGCAATCAGAACCCGAAACACTTAGAAAGCGCTCAGCTTCACGCACGTCATTGGTGAAAATAGCAGAAGATAGACCTTGCTTAACGGCATTTTGCATTTCGATAGCATCTTCTAAGTTGCTATAACTCATGACGTAGAGGATTGGAGCAAAGGTTTCTTCCATAACCACAGCGCTTTGAGCAGGCATTTTAAATAAGACCGGTTTGACATAAAAACCTGATGCGGATGCCGTTTCACTGCGGCCCCCTGAAACAACCAGCTCTCCCCCTTCTTTTTTCGCTTGCTCTATGGCTCGCTCATAAGCATGCACAGCCGCTTCATCAACCAAGGGCCCCAAATGGGTTTCTTCTTTCCGAGGATCACCAACACGAACAGACTGCATGGCGCCTTTTAATCGCTCAATAACCGTATCTGCGATGGATTCATGCACAATTAATCGCCGCAATGTCGTACAACGCTGCCCACTGGTACCAACCGCAGAGAAGAGTATGCCCCTGATAGCCAACTCAATATCAGCTGATGGTGTTAAAATCAAAGCATTGTTGCCGGACAACTCAAGCAAAGAACGCCCGAGACGAGCACCTACCTTTTGTGCGACTTGCTTACCCATGTTGACGGAACCGGTTGCGGATACCAATGGTATCAATGAATGCTTTGCGAGCGCCTCACCAATATCAGAGCCCCCCATCACGACCGTTGATAAGCCCTGAGGAAATTCCGGAAAATCTTTTAGTGCTTCTTGGAGAATCGCATGACAACCCAGCGCACAAAGAGGTGCTTTCTCTGAGGGCTTCCAGACTAAAGTGTTACCGCACACCAGTGCTAACATTGCATTCCACGCCCAAACGGCCATTGGAAAATTAAAAGCTGTAATCACACCGACAACACCTAGGGGGTGCCACTGCTCCATCATTCGATGTTCAGGTCTCTCACTGGCAATGGTCAATCCATACAGCTGACGCGAAAGTCCAACTGCAAACTCACAAACATCAATCCACTCTTGAACTTCACCTTGAGCTTCTTGAATTGTTTTACCTGCTTCTAGAGTAATAATCTCTGCCAGTTCGGCTTTATGCTTTCTCGCAACCTCACCAACCCTTCTCACCAACTGCCCCCTTATGGGCGCTGGAACGTTACGCCATTGAAGGAATGCTTCGTGTGAACGCTTGATAAGGGTTTCCGTCGTCTCCACGCTCGTCCAGTGCAATTTACCCAACGACCCACCATCTACTGGTGTTAGAAGCGCATGCTCTTGCCCTTCATAAAGGCTTTCAATGCCTACAACTGCACTGCAATACGCATTCTTTTTATAATTTTCTAAAAGCTTTAACGATAATACATGTTCCATTTAAACATCCTTAGATTGACGGCATACCTATTGTTATTCACGATTTTTTTATTTGACAAACCAGTACTTTCTTCAGTGTGCATTCTTATAATAGGCGCCAAATTCATTGTCTATGAAGGCATCAAAAGGGACTTGCTCCACGCCAACAAACCCACGCACTGGAAGCTGATGGTTTGCGTGCAAATCAACAACCGCACAAATACCTGCCGCCGTTGTTATTTGAATCGAACTCCATTCTTCACCAAAGAGTTTTTGATGATATATTTTTCTTACATCGGTCAACTGTTCATATTGCCCATTGCGATAACCTGCAACCGTTACCATCGTCAACACAACATCTTGATAAGTAATGGGCAACGCTTTTTCCAGCATACACTTCAGCTGTGATCGTCCATCAGCATCATGCAACTTCAAATCATTAATTAAAAAGTTCATAAGGTACTGATGCCCAGGATATCGCACGGTTTTATAGTTCATTTCCTGAACGTTACCTGCCAGCGTTTCACACAATGTACCCAAGCCGCCAGAGGTATTAAAAGCTTCATATTTCACTCCGTCTAACGAAAAAGCTTCCAACCCTTCCAGCGCAAGCACATTTATGTGTTCACCTTTATGAATGGCCTGACAAGGATTGCAATACTCGTTAATCAATCCTTCTGTTGACCAGGTTAAATTGTATAACAATCCATTTGACGGGTACTTAGGTAAGGCCCCCACTCGCATTTTCAATGAATCGATTTGATCAAACTGTTTTGCCAAATGATGTCCTAAAATACCGATGAAGCCAGGGGCTAATCCGCACTGAGGCACAAACACCTGTCCCTGTTGAGCATCTCTCGATATGGTTCTAATTTTTTCGGTTGTTTCAACATCTTCCGTTAAATCGAAATAACTCAAACCTGCTTCCAATGCTGCCTGTGCAATAATCGGATTCACATCAAAAGAACAAGCCGAAATGACAACTTCCCAGTTTTTTATACTTTGTTTCACTTGATTCAAATCTGAAACATCAATCTGGCAGGTTTGAACAGGCAGGTTTGCAGCAAGTCTCTTTAAAGCAGCGTTTGATTTATCAGCCACGCAAACCCGATATCGGCCACTCTGATGCAGAAAAGTCGCTATCTTAGCCCCAATTTTTCCAGCGCCCAACACTATTACTTTATGCACTGCACACATCCTTATGCAACATTCAAACTCCAACCAAGCTACCTTTTTTATTGTGTGGCAACTCGAGCTTTATAAAATCATATAACATTTATTGATTTGTGGATTCAAAAATCTTATCCGCACTGGCTGCAACAAACCCCTGGTAGATCTCACCCGATTCATTTTGATAACGCTTAGCGAATTCATAATAACAGGTTGTAATTTCGTGCTGCTCACCACCACTAAATGTAAAAACTTGCCGATCTGCAAGCGTAGAGCCTTGCTCTAATAACACACTAGGGTTTCCTTTAATGCGTCCACCTTGCACATTGAGTTTCATTTGAATGGATTCAACAACATCGAGAACCGATTCCAAGGAAGTTGTGGTGTCTAAATGGTTTACGGATACTGTAAAGTGGTTCGCTCTCAATCCAATAATCGACAACCATGCAGCATATTCACTCTCTTTTAGCAGGGTTTGATATTCGTCCCAAGTCGGTAATGCCCACAGCGGGCCTGAGTAAAAAACATCAGGATCATTCACTTTATTAGAATCAATTTGTGCGCATAGCTTTTGAATAATGGCTTGAGATTCATTGCTTAGCTCTTCGACTAATAGTTCACTGAGAAAAACGCGAGGCTGGTGAGATTTGGGTGGAATATAGCCCCAAGCAGACAAGTGTTTATTTTCAAAGTGGTAGGGTTCAAATCGTTGATACCCCATCGCAAGCAAATGCTTCTCTAAAGATTCAAGTCTAATGGGAGCCTGGTTAAAGGTTCTAAAAGCCACATGGTCATTTACGATGCTAGGAGTATTCGGGTTTTCAGCTAACAACGCTTTATGTATTTTTTCTGCTTGCGGTGTCATTTGAATGTAATCCACCCAAAGCTGATCAAAAAATGTTTCAAGATTCATAACATCCTCATACAACCAAATGATAATAATTTACGAAGTAAGTGCAGCCAAGCAAACGCCAAAGCAGTTTGGCATACTATAGAGACCCTTGATTGACAACCAGGTCATATTACGCCTTAGCGGTAAAAGTATGCTACGAATTCATCCCTAATAAGCAAGAATGCGCTCTGGCTTGATCGGTGATGGTTATACAGGCAGGTAAATTGCATATATTAGACACCACCTAGCCGTAATTGGTGGTAGCTGTCTAGTGCAGTGGCGGACTTCAGCCTCCGCAGGTTGGCTGTCCTTGGATAAGGACCCCTCGGCCATGCAAAAAGAAGTCACCACACTGCTAAAAAAGCATGCAAAACCCTTCGCGGTTTTGCTCGCGACCGGGCTTGCTATTTTGGCTCTTAGCTTCAGTGAGATGCGCCTCGAATTCAGCGGCGCACAATTCACCTTAAGAATCGAGGCAAGACGGTAGTCCTTGTGGGCCCCATTAAGAGGGGCTCTTTTTTTGTCTATTTTAGAAAACTGTTACTTCGCTTCTGCAGGCGGCGGCTCAATTTCTTCCGCTTGAATATTAGTCGGCATCTCTGTTAATTTCACTCGTGCTTCTAAGCTAAAAGGAGTTCTTCCCTTTTGATCTAATGGCTGAACAGCAAAATATTGTTCCTGATCTGATTTAATAATATAAACGCCGAGCCGGCTTAAGACATCATGGTTGCCTATATCATACAAGGCCCATGATTGATCAGTTCCTGGGTAAACATTATTAAAACTACTTAAATCTGTAATCTGTTTAACCAATTGATTTGAATCGAACGCCTTAAATTCTTCCAGGTTCAATGTTGGATCATTGTTAGCCTTCTTCAATGCATCAAGTTTTGCTGGATATTTCATTTCAACAGGAGCGTACAGTTTGACGTTAGTATTTAGTACAAAATGTCCTGCATTCGAATAGGAAAAGTCATAATTATCTTTACTGCCAAGTGCTGGACCGGCATCCAGATCAACATACACGACTGTCTCGTTGTCTACTGATATAAATTTAATAGGTTCATTACTAACAACACCCTCTTCTTTTGCATTATCTGGCTTGGCCGGATTAGTACCGCCATCTTCTTCTGAAGGTGTCGTTGGAATTTTGTTATTACCAGCTTCACTATCCGATCGAGAGTTATTTTTCCCGCCGCAGCCAACTAGCATAGAAGCTGCTAGCAAACCAATTACAAGGGACTTTTCATTTATCATTGCTTTCTCCTTAGCGAAATGTCCGGGGTCCGAACAGATTAAAATTTCAATTGAATGGAAGATTGCCATGTCCGACCTACCGCTGGACGGGCATCTCCCATAGGGTCAAAACCCACTTCTTCGGCATCAGAGCGTTGATCAGTGATATTGTTGATGCCTAAATTCAAAATCAGGTCCTGGTTCCAGTGATATTGACTCGCCACATCCCACAGCCAAGCGGTTTTTTTATGCTCGATAGGGACTTGAATGCCTGCTTCATATAGCTCATCAATACGAGTCATTCCTTGAACTTTAAAAATCAGGTTTTTTGTTGCTTTTATATCAACACCTAACTGCACCATGTGCCGTGGACGCTGCATCAAACGATTTTCTTTTCCATCACGTGCGTCTATGTAGGTATACCCCAACATTAAGGAGGCCGAATCCCATGGACTAATAATCATGCGCGTATCTGTAGCCCATAACTTGGCTTCATCAATATTGTCATATTGATAAGTAGAAAAATCCTCAGGAGTTGACACTTTTTTATATTCAATTAAATTTTTTATTTGATCATAAGAAAAATTTAACTCCCATTGCAGACTTCGTTGCCACTGCCACAGGAACCCTACTTGCGACATTAAACTGGTTTCGGGTTTTAAATCTTTGTTACCTTCCACAATATACCCCATCGTAGAGTGATCAAATATATAATGGGTTTCTTTTAATGTTGGTGCTCTATAACCCTGTCCAACGGATGCTCGCAGTGTCCATGTTTGATCATCAGAAGAAAATACATCCTGCTGTCCTTGCAGTTGCTGAATGATCTTTTCATTAAAACGCTCATCTGCAATTCCGCGAATGCTATAACCGGCTTCATATGCTTCCT
This sequence comes from uncultured Saccharospirillaceae bacterium, assembly GCA_947499545.1. Lineage (GTDB taxonomy): Bacteria > Pseudomonadota > Gammaproteobacteria > Pseudomonadales > Oceanobacteraceae > CANMOZ01. The sequence goes on along the minus strand of CANMOZ010000018.1, from coordinate 50,114 downwards.
CAATCCATTCCACACGAGCAAACGCTTCCCACCTTTGATTTGACTGTTTTCCGCCTTTAACTTCTTTTTTACCTTTATCTGTTTCTTGGGAAAATTGCTCTTGTTGCCACTGCATACCAATGCTTGGATAAAGCTTTCCATCCATGAGGGGGGCTATATGGTGTGTAAGGCCTGCTGACGATAATTCTCTATTGGCTTCTCTCTTTGTAGCTGTCGACTTACCTGACTCTTCGTTCGCTTGCTGATGATTTGCTGATACCACCCAATTCTGTTTTAGATCTCGAGCATAAATTTCTGCAGTCTTTATCTCTTGTTCGTTGTTGTAAAATGAAGTCTCCAGCCCATAAACTCCATCATATGGGCGTACACGTTTTTCTCGTTCACGGTATTCATATGAAGGGCTGACCGATAAAAACCAACCCGACACTTGTGTTTGCGCTGTGGCTTTTACTTTCTTTTGTGTTTCATAACCAAGGCTTTCAACATCCGTATTTTGATCGTAATCAACAGGTTTTTGCTCTTGAACCGAGTATTCAATGCCAAATGATTCATAACGTAAATTTCCAGACACTCTTTCACTGCTACCGTAATCGGCTGTTGATGCATAACTCCCACCGACTGACACAGCACCTGAAAGACCTGTTGATTGTTCTTTTCGAGTAATAATATTTACCACGCCACCCATGGCACCTGAACCGTAATAGGCAGACATAGATCCTTTTACGACCTCTATACGCTCTACTCCGTCAACGGGAATAAGCGACAGATCAAGATCTTCACCCTGCCCAACCAGTGGATTACCGTCTAAAAGAACAAGAACATGTTTGGATGAATACCCATTAAGATTGATTGATTGACCATTTTTGCGTGTATTCGTAAGGTAAAGACCGGGCACCTGCTGCAACGCTTGAGCTAAATTCGTCACGCCGAGAACATCCAAATCAGCTTTCTTAATAATGACGGTTGGGACAGAAGCGTCAGAAATTAACTTTTCCGATCGAGTACCTGTCACCAATATCTCATCTTCAACAACAGCAGCTGAATACGCTTGTGCACTGAGCAAACTCCCACCCCAAAATGCCAACCAAAGTGAGAATGTGTTGCCAGCTTGCCTGACACTTATGGAGAAAAGACCCATGAAGGGCTTTTGAATGAGATGCTTAATCATGGTGTGAGCTGAATGCATTGATAATCCGCATACAATCTAAATCTAAATGATAATAATTATCATATGCGATAATAGTCCAAAGGTAAACCCTGCTGAGTAGACCGTTCACGCACAAGATTCAATTGAGAAAACAGCTGCGATTGATCAGCCTTGAAGCAAGCCAAGATTCAGCAAGAAAGGGGCTAGAGAAAACAGCCCAGACGGAGATAGACTTATGAAAAAACGAGGCTTTAAGAGGAACAACTAAGTGACAACCCTCGCCCCCAATCGGGAGGGCTACGCTGGTAATCTCCACAGGCTACCCGGTCGTCATATGGAAAAATCATAGCGTTTAACAATCGATTAAACTCCGTCATATCTCCCTGCTCAGCGCTCTCGATGGCTTGCTGGGCCATATAGGTTCTAAGCACATATGCAGGGTTTGATTGCCTCATCAACGCCTGCCTCTCTTCAACGGTTGATTGATCCAAAAGCAAGCGAGACTTATACCGAGCTACCCAATCAGCAAGGGCAACCTGATCGCTAAAATTGTCTTTAAGTTCTAAATGATATTCTGCTTCTACACTCAACAGCGACCTAAAGGTCAAACTGTAATCAGACTGATTTTGGGCCATGAGTGCCAATAAGGATTGAACCAAGCGGTCATCCTCTGGGTGCTTTGTGAGCAAACCTAACTTAGACCTCATACGGTTTAGATAGGCTAATTCAAATGCCTTTGGAAACTCATCAATTAGGCTTTGCAATAGCTCGACAGAGAGCCAATGCGCAAAAGTTTGAGCCAAACAAGCCAGATTCCAATAAGCGATTTTGGGTTGCTGATTAAAAGCGTATCGACCATTGTGATCTGAATGATTACAGATCCAATCAGGCTGATAGGCGTCCATAAAGCCATAAGGGCCGTAATCGAACGTTTCACCCGATATGCTCATATTGTCTGTATTCATAACGCCATGGCAAAACCCTACAGCCTGCCAATCAGCAACCAGATCGGCATTACGCTGCACCTGAATCGTTAAAAACCCAACTAAAGCCTCTGTGGACTCTTTTCTCTCATACAGACTGGGGAAGTGGTGCTTTAACACCCAGTTTTTTAGTGCTGTTAGCCCGTCAAGATCTTGGCGATAGAAGTAATGCTCGAAATGCCCGAAGCGGACATGCGTGCTGGCTAACCGAGCAACCATTGCCGCTGGCTCGATGGTTTCACGATGCACTTGAATAGCTCTACTGGTAACCAGGCTTAATGCTCGCGTGGTAGGCACGCCTAAAGCCGCCATATGTTCACTCGCCAAGTATTCACGAATCGATGAGCGCAATACCGCTCGACCATCGCCATGACGTGAATAAGGTGTTCGACCAGCACCCTTTAGATGCAGCTCCCAAGGCCGGTTTTGTGTATCAACAAACTCACCATACAACAGCCCTCTCCCATCCCCTAAGCCCGGGTTAAAAACCCCAAACTGATGCCCCGAATAGGCCATAGCAAGAGGTTCACACTCCATAAAGGGCGATTGCCCCGAAAGAACAGAGAGAGCGTCATCATTTTGTTTCAGCGAGATCCCCAACTCCCGAGCAAGGGGTTCATTAAAGTGAACCCACTTAGGATCTGGGAAAGGTTCGGCCAATTGCCGGGTGTAGGCACTACTGGGTAATTCAGAAAACCGCGCGACCGCCCTCGCTTTATCAGTCAAATGTTTGAACCTCAAGTCAAATATACGTCATAGTAGCGTATGAATTCAGGGACAACACGCCACGTGTCGAAGGGTATTTGAGATAACATGCAGGAATCTCAAGTATCATCTGAAACTATTAATAACCCGTATGTTCATTTTAAAGGTTAAGGTGACAAAAATGGAACAAGCTGGAGCAGAGCATTTCAAAGCCTTGCTGTCTCTTATTGGAGAAGATCCTACAAGAGAAGGTTTAGCCAAAACACCCGAGAGAGCAGCCAAAGCACTGGCTTTTCTCACATCCGGTTATGAAGCTGACTTGCAAGATATCATCAATGGCGCAACCTTTGAGTCTGAGTCGGATGAGATGGTGGTGGTCAAAGACATCGAATTTCATTCCCTCTGTGAGCACCATATGCTTCCCTTTAGTGGACGCTGTCACGTAGCCTACATTCCAAACGGTCGTGTTCTGGGCCTATCGAAATTTGCCAGAATCATCGACATGTATGCACGCCGTTTGCAAATTCAAGAGCATATGACAAGAAACATTGCTGACGCCATTCGTCAGGTTACCGATGCACAAGGCGTTGGTGTTGTCATTGAAGCAAAACACATGTGCATGATGATGCGCGGTGTTGAAAAGCAAAACTCACTAATGAGAACCTCCGTTATGCTGGGCACCATGAGAAACTCTCAGGCCGCACGCAACGAGTTTCTAACCCTTATTGGGCAAATGTAAGGACCGTCTTGCATGAACATTCATTTAGACCCTGACGCACTTATCCATATTAAAGACCTTCGACTTAGAACCTATATTGGTATCAAAGAAGAAGAGATAAAAAATAAGCAAGATATCTTATTGAATGCCGATATTACCTATGATGCCTCTTCAGCTATACGCGAAAACCGAATAGAAGAAGCGCTTAATTACCGAACCATTACCAAGGAAATTATTCATTACGTTGAGGAAAACCGATTCGCGTTATTAGAAAAACTAACGAATGATGTATTACTCCTTATCATGGAGCACCCACAAGTAAAAGCCGCGCAGGTACAAATCGACAAGCCTCATGCGCTTAGGTTTTCAGAATCCGTTTCGATTACCTTATCTGCACATAAACGCTGATATGAATGCTTCAGGGAATGAAGACAAGATCGAACACATTCGAAGTGCATGTGTTATTGGACTGGGCGGTATAGGTCAGGCTCTCATAGAGAGCCTAGTTGAAGCTAAATTCCTATCACTTTACAGCCTCTCTCGTCGGGAGAAACTCAGCGTTCACCTCACTCATGATACCAAATATCATCATCATCAAATCCAAGCGTATTCAGAATCAGCCTTAGAAGAGGTTGCCTCTAAAATAGGCAAACTTGATGTCCTCATTTGTACTCTGGGCACACTCAAGAATGAAACGGGTAGCCCTGAAAAACAAATTGGCGCTTTGAATGAAGCGCAAATGCTGCATTACTTCAAAGTCAATACCTGGTTCCCCTCACTGGTTCTTAAATGTTTTTGGAAAAATTTGAAATCTGATAAACCAGCAACCATGGCATTTCTTTCTGCCAAGGTAGGCAGCATAGAAGACAATCACAAAGGGGGCTGGTATGGATACCGATCAACTAAAGCTGCTCTCAATATGATCATTAAGACAGCAAGCATAGAACTCTCTAAAAAAGCACCCAATTTAAAACTGTATGCTATTCATCCCGGCACGACGGATACTGATTTATCAAAACCTTTTCAATCCTATCTCCCTGACGGTCAATTACGCTCAGCACAAGAATCATCTCAGTATATCGTCAAAAATTTATTGAATAACCCAGCACCAAGTGGAAGTTTTTTAAACTGGGATGGCAGCCAGCTACCTTGGTAATGCTTATGATCAATGGTTATCTTCATGGCTAAATTGATTTTCATCCTTGGCGATCAACTATCACTCAATAATGCAGCATTAAAATCGGCTAGCAAGCAAGAAGACGTTATTTGCATGGCTGAACTCATTGATGAATGCAGCTATGCACCACACCACATCCAAAAAGTTGCATTTATATTAACCGCAATGCGTCAATATGCTAAAACATTAGAACGAAAAGGTTGGGCACTACACTACCATCGCCTAGGCAAATTCAATAGTTTTAACACTCTGGTTCATCATGAACTTTCTCATGGCACCTACACTGAAATCAGCATCCAATATCCAGGTGAACATCGAGTTAAAGTATTATTCGAAGAAGCCGCAAATGAAGCAGATACACCTCTTACATGGTTTGATAATCCTCTCTTTTTCTCAACTCCATCTCAGTTCAGTGAGTGGGCTCAAGGAAGAAAGCAACTCAGAATGGAGTATTATTACCGAGAGTTACGAAAGAAGCATGGCATCTTAATGCAAAACCATCATCAGCCTTTTGGAGGAAAATGGAATTACGATCAAGACAACCGTAAGGCTTATGACCAAGCCATAAAACTTCCAATGCTTCCCAAGAACAACGGCCCTGACCACCCAGTTTTGAAATCTGTCATAAAAGACATTAACAAACATGTAAAACAACCTTTATTTGGGCGTATTGATTATTTCCCATGGGTCACTCAGCGTTCAGACGCTTTAAAAAAGCTAAACCATTTCATTAAACACCGACTTCCCTACTTTGGAACCTATCAAGATGCCATGCTTCATAACCACGCATTTTTATTTCACTCTCTTATCTCTCCTTATCTAAACACCGGTCTGCTCAGTGCGCACGAGTGTTGCGAAAAAGCTGAACAAGCGTATTTAAGCAAGCAAGCGCCTTTGAATGCTGTTGAAGGTTTTATTCGGCAAGTTCTGGGCTGGCGTGAGTACATCTATGGGTATTACTGGTTCCAAGGGCCCGCCTATCATCAACAAAATTTCTTTGAACACAATCATCCTTTACCCAGCTTTTATTGGACTGCAGAGACCAATATGCTATGTATTCGTTCAACAATTGAAGGTATTCAGAAATACGCTTACGCGCACCATATTTTGAGGCTTATGATTACAGGGAATTTTGCATTGCTCGCAAAAATCAATCCTCAAGACGTTTGCGATTGGTATCTAGGGGTATTTATTGATGCTTTTGAGTGGGTAGAGCTGCCCAACACGTTAGGCATGGCATTATATGGAGACGGTGGAGCATTAGCATCAAAACCCTACATTGCCAGCGGCAACTACATTAATAAAATGTCCGACTTCTGCAAAGCATGCATCTACTCACCCAAAGAGTCCATTACTGATAATGCATGTCCTTTTAATGCTCTGTACTGGGGTTTCATCGGCACTCATCAATCCAAACTCAAAAACAATCCTAGGATGAGCATGCCTATCAGAACCTGGGGCAACTTTAACAAACATAAGCAGCAAGCGTTACTCTCTAAATCGAGTCAACTCATCGAATCCATTGAGGTTCTCTAATCATGCAAGTTACTCTCGAAAAGTCGGCACTTTACTTTTTTTTATATGCTGCTTTTATCCTGCTCTCAGTCTACACCTCAAATGCTCAATCAATACCCAACCCTAGCTCATTTACAGCCAAACCCTTGGTTCGTCAATTGAATCATCCGTGGGCTATTGAGTTTCTCTCAGACCACGAACTATTACTATCAGAAAGGCGCGGAGAGTTAATATGGATTAATTTAAAGACTTTAAAAAAAACGCTCTTAAAGGGAGTCCCCACAATTGGGCATCGAAACCAAGGGGGATTGCTTGATATAAAATTACATCCTAACTTTAAGCACAACCGTATTCTATTTTTAAGTTATACCATTAAAAAGGAGGGGCTATACAGCCTTCAAATCAGTCAATTTGAACTGGACCTAGACCAAAAAATCATCAAAAATCAATCTGTACTCTACACAGCCACTCCTTTTAGCGATGAGGCCAAACATTTTGGTTCTCGATTTGCGGTCAACCAAGACTATCTATTTTTTGGCATCGGCGATCGCGGCGATCGAAAGAGGGCTCAGAAGCTTGATGACAGTGCAGGAAAGGTAATTCGGCTTAAACTGGATGGCTCCATACCTAATGACAACCCATTTATTCAAAATAAATCTGCCAAACCGGAAATTTATTCACTTGGCCATCGAAATCCTCAAGGCATCTACCTGGATGCTTTAGGTCAGTTATGGCTTCAAGAGCATGGACCTAGAGGTGGTGACGAACTGAACAAAGTGCTCCCTGGGAAGAATTATGGCTGGCCAATCATCACTTATGGTAAAGAGTATTGGGGACCAAGCATTGGTGAAGGAACACACAAAGCAGGTTTAGAGCAGCCCGCTTATCACTGGACTCCTTCAATAGCGCCGTCCGGATTATTAATTTATTCAGGAAAAAAGCATCCAGACTTAAAGGGATTTTTTATCAATGGTGCATTAAAATTAAGGCATTTAAATGTATTAATAAAACAAAAGGGAGCGTATAAAGAAATCAGACTCTTCGAATCCATGAACAACCGAATTCGGGATGTTGATGAAAATACCTCAGGGGATATCTATTTTATAACAGACTCCCCTGAAGGAACGCTCTATAAAATAGAGCGTTCTCTTTAAATCCAGAAGCGTGCATATCAAGCAATTTCTTGGATTTTTTTCCCATCGCGACGGTATTGCAAAGCATTTTCTCTAATTTTAGAGAGGGTTTTCATAGCCGCTGACAGTTCTTTTTCTGTCACGCCATCGCAAATCAGCCCAATAAACTCTTCTGCGTGTTTGAGAAGGTAGTCTTTTGCTGCTTTCCCTTCTTCTGTTAAGCAAACGTAGGTTTTTCTGCGATCTTCAGCGCAGATTTCCCGAAAGACAAATCCCTTAGCCACCAGAGAATCCAGTTGGCGCGAAAGGGTTGATGGGCCTTTGTAAACGTATCGGCCTAACTCAGATTGAGTTTGCCTATCTTCTTCCCAAAGCTGCAATAAGATAATGCCTTCTTCAGGAGTAAACTCAATACCACGACCTCTCATAAAATCAAAGAAGGTTTGGCGTAGTACAAAAGCGCAACGATTAACTTGATAACTAATTATTTTTTCTAGTTCCATTTTCACTGCTATCCAATGCTGGGGTTGACGATTAGATCAGAATCCATCTTATTGCAATTATTGCACTGCCCTCAACTAGTCGGATGGCTAGGAATTACCTAGACCGGTTGTGATATTCAGTCCACCTACAATTAACTGACCAGACTTATCAGGATAGGAGCCCATTCAAAAAATGGGTGTTTTCCTTACTTATCCAGTCAATTTAGGAGTATTTTATATGCAGCATGAGCTGCAATCACCCTTCTGGCGGGACTTTTCTCGCCTTAATAACTAGGCGGGTGACAATTGACCATGAAGTCGTTGATGCCGCTCTTTTAGTGCTATTGGGTCTACAACAAACGCGGCGAATGCTGGTATAAAGATCAGAGCACCGACCATATTCCAAAGGAACATGAATGTTAGCAGCACTCCCATGTCAGCCTGGAATTTAATAAGCGAGAAAATCCAAGTAGCAACACCTATCGCAAGTGTAATTCCGGTAAAACCAACCGCTTTACCTGTCGAAATCAACGTTTCATAGTAGGCATCACGAGCAGAATCTTTTTGGATTAACATAGATTCATATTTAGAAAATATATAAATGCCATAATCAACACCAATTCCAACTCCTAAAACTATCACAGGCAACGTAGCAACCTTAACACCAATCCCCAACCAAGCCATTAGAGCTTGACATAGCATGGACGTTAATAACAATGGAGACAAAATACAAATAAGTGCTCGCCATGAACGAAAGGTCAACCAGCATAAAATCCCAACGACGACATACACAAACACCAGCATTCGATATTGTGCCTGCTCAATGACGGCATTCGTTGCTGCTTCCACACCGGCATTTCCTGATGCCAATTTAAAGTTCATCAAGTTTTCTGTGTCATTCTCATCTTTAAAGGTTTCAACAGCCGCCACAACACGTTTCAAGGTATCGGCTTTATGGTCATCCAAATAAACGGCTACAGGCGTCATAGAACAATCGGCATTAATCAACTCCGTTGGCGCGCGCTGCACACTGGTATTGAGTACCGCTTGGTTTCTAGGAAGAGCTTCCCATGCAGGATAGCCTTCGTTATACCCCTTAGTCACCAGCTTAGCCACCGTCGTCAATGACACAACGCCCTGCACACCAACCGTGTTATTCAACTGCCACATTAATAAGTCAATCCCCTCAAGTACTGGAAACAGCGTGCAGCCTTCAGCTGGGGTTTCAGTCATAATGACCAATACATCCGAACTTGTTGTGTAATTATCAACCACAAACTGGTTGTCCAAGTTATACCGTGAATCCGGATGCAACTCTGGCGCTCCCTGATCAAGATCACCAATCTCTAAGTATAATGACCCCCATATCCCTACCCCCATGAGTATCAAAAAAACGATCATCAGTTTTTTTGCATAAACTCGTTCAGCACAATGACTTAAGGCTACCCATAAAGGGGTTTTCTGAGTTGCGCCAAATCTAACCCGATCCAACGCAGCCTGACGCATGGAGTATTTTGAACAGATAACAGGCAATATAAAAAGGTTGGTTACAATAATCGCTGCAATACCAATACTGGCCGTAATCGCAAGCTCCTGAATCACACCGATATCAATAAACATCAGAGTTAAGAATCCGATAGCATCACTGACAAGCGCTAACATGCCTGGTACATATAACTGCCTAAAGGCTAAACGCGCTGAGGATTCAGGAGACATCCCTTCTTCTGCTTGCCAATGCATAATACCATTAACAATTTGCACGCCATGACTCACTGCGATGGCAAACACTAAGAAAGGCACAAGAACCGAATAAGGGTCTATGCCATACCCTAACCACTTCACCAAACCGAGCTGCCATATAACGGCTGACAACGAACATAACAGCACCAAGATGCCACTGATAAAGCAACGAAGGTGCAACCACAGCAGGACCAAACTAATCAACACAGCCAGAAGAAAAAACAACACTATGTATTTAAACCCTTCAATCAAGTCTGCAATAATTTTTGGTACGCCAATAATGTGTACCCGAATATAATCGCTTTGATATTGATTGCGGATCTTTTCTTCAAAAGCAGTAGACAGCTTTGAATAATCCAACTTCTCGCCCGTCGTTGGATCTTTCTCATACAATGGAACTTCTATCAACGTGGATTTGAAATCATTGGCAACCAAGCGTCCAACCTGCCCTGATTTCAATATATTTGAACGCACCTCTTCCACATCGGTCTGAGACCCTTGATAGTGAGACGGAAAAATTGGCCCTCCTTGAAACCCTTCTTCGGTCACTTCTGTCCAGCGAACATTGGGCGTCCACAGTGACTTCATTCCAGATCGATCCACACCACTGATGAAAAAGGCTTCGTCCGTTACTTTTTGCAGCAAGCTAAAGTAGTCGGCAGAAAAAACATCGCCATCCGTCACTGACACCACCACTTTTAACTGGCTTACCGCCGATCCAAGTGCATCACGATGTTTGAGAAAATTTTGAATATAGGGATGTTCTAAGGGAATAAGCTTCTCTATGCGCGCATCGGGCTTAATACCAAGCATTTGGATAAATAAAACAACCGTTAGTATCGCTGTTAATAAGAGGGCCCAATGCGCTTTTTTAAAAAGCCATTTTTCTAAAAAAGGTTCACTGTTACGGATAAACAAAAAATGTTCTGGTTCCGTTAAAACGTCCGAAGCTTCTTTTGGTTCTTCCTGATTACCATCACTCATCCCCACTCTCCTTTTCTAAAGCAGGCAAAGTTGGGCTTGGCCAGTACTGATACCCTTTTTCCAATGTGAGCAACCAATTATTCTTAAGTAGCGTCGCGCTGGTAATATCTTGACGGTTTATTAATTGCCATTGACCGACCACTTGCGCACCTTTTTCCGATAATCGCACGGCACTGATAAGCCCTTTTCGGCCAAATGTGCAAAAGAGAGATTGATAACATCGCTTAATAATGACAGGCGTTCCAATAGCGTTAACTATTTCCGAACGCCAGTTTTCGCCCTTGTCATGTGAGTAAAGAATATGACCTTGAATTCCAGCAATTAGAATTTGATCATCTTTAACTTCAGCCGCAAACCAAGAGGAAGCTGTTTCCGTTTCAACAATATTCCAAGTATTACCTTGATCCAAACTCAATCGAACCAAGCCTTGCTCACCCACTAGCAACCACCTGCGTTCATCCAGTTTCAATAGTTGATTTAGGTGATAACGATTGGGATTTAGTAACTGGGTTGTGTAACTGTTCCAAGTGGCCCCGGCATCATTACTCATAAAAGCCATGCCGTAGGCACCAACGGCTAATATGGATTTTCCTTGTTCATCCAAAACGGCCACATCTAAAAAGGGTTGTGTAGCTTTTTGTTCAACATCTTTTGTTAAGTCTTCTTGTATCCACTCAAGTGTCTCTCTCAATTCCTCAGCCAGCTGCTTAGAGGCCAATAAAGTCTGTGTTTCTTGAAGCATATTTTGATTGGCTCTAAACCCATCAAACACGACTTCCCAAATCGATGGGGACACTTCTTTCAATATCATTCCATCATGCCCAACAGCTATCCTCGTATTGGCTTGTGCAGCCACTGCTGTCAGCGTTACAGAGGTAGGAACAGACTGCTGGGTCCACTGAATTGAAGGATCGAGCGCTTTCCCCAACAGAATGGCGCCCTGAGCACCCACGGCTAAAACACCGGATTCTACAGGGCTTACATCTAAGAAGAGTGCCTTATGCCATGCATTGGCTTTAAGGGCTGGCCGTCTCATCGGGTCAATCCACTCACCCTGAGACAGATTAGGAAACAGGGTGAAGGCAAGCCATAGGATTGCCCTTCCCTTGTAAAAGTGCATGATTAGTCCTTTAACGCTTCACTTCTACAGCAACATTATTAGTATTGGTGAACTCCCCTCATGAGGCAAAGCTGATCGCTTTTGTAACAACCTCATACACATCAGAAGACAACTTTTCTTGTGCTTCGATCCTTCGTAAAGCAGCCAGCATGCTCGCTGCAACTGAATCGGGCATTTTTTTCATTTGGGTCAAAGGGTTCACTAAACGGGATGCCACTTGAGGGTTTAACTCATCCAGCTCAATGACTTTATCCGCCAAGAACTCATACCCAGCCCCATCTTTTCGGTGAAATTGCGCCATATTATTTGCATAAGCACCCAAAACACTGCGAACTTTATTGGGGTTTTTTATGTCAAATTTTGGATGTTGAAGTAAAGCCTGCACTCTTTCCAAAGTACCCAGAACAGGGTGCCCGGCTTGCAAACGGAACCAGTCCAATACAACCAGGTCTTCCCCTTTCCATTGCTCATAAAAAGCCTGCATAGCCTCTTCAGCCATTTCGGTTGCTGGCGCATCCATTAGCGCCAACAAAGCATTCGTTTGATCGGTCATGTTATCGGCTTGATCAAATTTAGCTTTTGCCAGCTCCTTACCCTTGCCTCCCTCAACCCTAGCCAAATAGCGCATTACTACACCAGCCAGAGCCCTTTGTGACATTTGTTGGTGCTCAGGTTTATAGGTATCGGTTATTTCTAACTGATTTAAAACCTTCATCAAATCTGATTCCAACCCTTCCGCTATTTTCGTTTGGAGGCTTTCTCGTGCGGCTTGTAGTTTTGATACGTTCATTGTCTCCACCAAATTGAGAACATAAGGCAAAGAAGGGACAGCCAGCATGTAAGCTTTTGCGGCAAGGTCTAGAGAGTTATCATTCAGAATGGCTTTAGCGGCCACAAGATAACCCTCTAACAACGCATCGTAGTCAGCGCCTTCCGCTATGGAGAGCAGTAATTTAACGCCCAAATTTTGGCTCGCATCCCATCGATTGAAGCCATCTGAATCACCCGCCATTAGTCTTAATAAGTCTTTATCTTCATAGGGGTAATACACTTTCACGGGTGCTGAAAAGTTACGTAACAGAGAAGGTAATGGTCGTTCAGACACTCCCTCAAATACAAACACTTCTTCTTCGGCTGTTACATTCAACACCCCGGTTTCTGGGGTTAATGCACCTTGGGGTGAAACCAATTTTAATGGCATATCCTTTCCGCTGGCATCTAACAAACCAATGGCCAATGGAATATGAAAGGGGTCTTTGCCAGGCTGACCTGGCGTTGCAGGACAGCTTTGTTTGATGATTAATTCATAGGTCTGAGATGCTGGATCGTAACGGTCTTTGATATGCAGCTCTGGCGTACCTGCTTGATGGTACCAACGACTGAATAACCCCAAATCGATACCGGAAGCATCTTCCATCGCTTTGACAAAATCTTCGGTTGTCACCGCCTGACCATCGTGGCGTTCAAAATACAGGTCCGATCCTTTTCTAAAAGCCTTGGGTCCAAGGATATTGCGGATCATTCGAACCACTTCGGCTCCTTTTTCATAGACCGTCAAGGTGTAGAAATTAGATATTTCTATAAAAGCTCCTGGTCGAATGGGGTGTGCCATTGGGCCAGCATCTTCCGCAAACTGCATGGTTCGCATGACACGCGCATCGTCTATCCGTTTAACGGCTTTAGAGTACGTATCCTCGGTATATTGTGCATCTCTGAAGACGGTAAAGCCTTCTTTCAGACTTAATTGAAACCAGTCTCTGCAGGTCACTCGATTACCGGACCAGTTGTGGAAATATTCGTGGGCAACAATTGAATCAATCCGCTCAAAAGCGGCATCTGTCGTTATCTCAGGCCGTGCCAGCACACAAGATGAGTTAAAAATATTGAGGCTTTTGTTTTCCATTGCCCCCATATTAAAGGCATCAACCGCCACTATATGAAAAACATCTAAATCATACTCTCTGCCATAAACTTCTTCATCCCACCTCATAGCTCGCTTAAGCGAGGTCATGGCAAAATCGCATTTATTTACATTATGCGGCTCGACTAAGATTTTTAGCGTCACTTTGCGCCCGGAAGCTGTTTTAAATTCGTCGCTGATGCCGTCTAAGTTCCCAGCCACCATCGCAAATAAATAGCAGGGTTTCCGGAAAGGGTCCTCCCAAGTAGCAAAGTGCCGTCCGTTATCTAGTTCGCCTGATTCAACCAAATTGCCATTTGAAAGCAGGGTAGGAAACTGCTCTTTATCGGCCTCAATGCGCGTTGTGAAGAGGGACATCACATCAGGGCGATCAATATAATACGTGATGCGTCTGAAGCCTTCTGCTTCACACTGCGTACAATACATGCTGCCAGATTTATAAAGCCCTTCAAGCGCCGTATTTTCTTCTGGCTTAATGATTGTTTCGAGGGTTAATTCAAATTGCTCAGGCACATTCCCAATCGTCAGATGGTCCGCATCGACAACATAATGCCCAACCTCAAGTGAGTCACCATCAATTGCCACTTGCTGAAGGCTCATATGCTGACCATCCAAGACTAACGGCGTGGTAGTTGTTGCTGTGCTGTCTGGGTTGCGCCTAATCAGTAACGTTGAATGCACGCTTGTTTGCCCAGATTCCAACTGAACTCTTAAATATGTTTTATCGATTAGATAGTGAGGAGGTTGATAGTCTTTGAGGTAAATGGTTTTTGGTTGCGACTCTTTCATAAATCCCTCATGACCCTAAAGGGCGAATACGATTGTTTCTACTGTGCAAAAAGAAGCAGCCTACCAGGCCCTTATTGGCATGGCCAGACTTGTGTACGCTTAGGCAGGGAAATGGCTGAAATCAAGTAATCAGCCTGACAATAGAGGTCGGATCTGAGGATCATCAGATCCGGCGGGTAAAGTCCAAAACGGACTATTCTTCACCTTTCATGAGTTTAATCAAGTGAGTTGATTGCTTGTTCTTATTGCGTTTCTCCAACCCGGAGCGATCAATATAGCCGACACGCTCTGATTCCGGAACTTGATTGATTTCTTCGTATTTCAAAATCGCTTCTAGACAGATCTGCTTTTGTTCTGCGGTCAGCACCCGACCATCAGGCCACTTTCCTAATTCAAGAGCAGACTTAAACGCATTTACAACTTCAGGGGTTAGTGAACCCAACACCTGATCGAAGGACATACCCCCTCCCACATAATCGCATACAAGGCATAGAGCGCCATCATATCAAATCGATTAATACCTGTGTAGAACCCTAAGCGCTCACCTAACTTATTGAGCTTTAGCCCTCATTTGCATAAAGATGGCCATAATATTGCCAATAAAGGCTCCCCAGAGCATCCCACCCAGATGCGCGGCATTGGCTACGTTAACGCTGAAGACTTCCAACGCTCCAGTCATACAGATGACTAACCATACAATCATAAAAACAATGATTTCCGGGCGAATGGGGAGTGACTCCAGTTTCGGATAACGATTCCATACGGCAATAAAACCCACAAGTGAGTAAAGCACACCCGAAAGCCCTCCGAAAAAGGGGTTTTGCTGATCCCAGCCGTATTGACTCAGGTTGCTAACCACGCCTCCTGATACCAATAGAAGAGCCATAAACATGCTACCAAAACGTGACTCCAACACACTCCCAAGCACCCACCACCACATTAGGTTGAAAATTAAATGCAAGGCACCGAAATGCAGAAAAATAGGCGACAGCAGGCGATACCCCCATTCTAAATCACCTTGGCTGGCACCCATCTTAAAATCGACAATCAACCAAGGCAACACGGACTCCAAGTGCCCCCCTAGCTGGGTTAAAAAACCAACCAGAAGCGTCAACACCAGCACCACCAATACGACAGGTACTTTTAGGCCACCGTGGACAACCCTTAGAGCCTCAGACCGCCAATTCCAACGAGTCTGGGAATCCTCACGCTGCATCGCCTCTCTTAAAGCATCTTCAGATACCGTCCCTTGAACGAATAGCCATTGCTCCCCATCACGTTCAATCACATGACAACGAGCACCAACCGTGGCGTTAATAGCGGCAACCAAGTGACTGAGGTCCGCATCAAGAGGAAATCGTTGTACTAAACGGAAGGGGTCATCTGGGATAAAATCGGACATCCTGTCTTCCTGAATCGACCGTTCTTGAACGGACTTGGTGAATCTTACTATTCATCGTCTTGCGGTTGCTTAACTTCAACGTAAGTGATTTTTTGCTGATCCAGTACACGTTCGCCATCGAACCGATAGGCAACCAACTTCCCATATTTAACGGCACTGTAATCTAAACACATAATATTGGATCGAATAGGCATTGGGCTGCCCTGCATCCAGTAATGTCCAACAAAAAGCGGTCTTTCCTGCGGAGCATAATACACTAAACGTTGACGATCTTTATCAGAGACCGGCTTATTCGCGATGTCTTTAGGAAGTGGGTCAGGTTGAAAAAGAATATCACCATAGGTTCGAGGGTTTTCAAGCCAATATTTGGTACGAAAATAATGCCTAACAAACCCGTCTTTAGCGGTCACCGAACGGTTATCCGGCAACTTTAATGAGGCACCTCGCAATAAACGTTCAACAACCTGCCCCTCAAAACTGCGGCGTTCAACCGATCGGTGCAGAAAATTTTCATCCATACACATTCGATCAGGCCATTCTTTTCTAAACGCATGAATAATGGCTTGATCCCAGCATGCATGCACCGCCCGGAAACGTTCTGTTTCTAAAAACAGAGGCAGTTTCGCAATCCAAACCAAATGATCTCGCCATTCACAAGGGTATGGATCAAACTGTTCAATAGTCTCACGCACAATAAAACTGTTACGCGCATTGTGCTCTCTAAGAAAGGTGTCAGCTGTATTTTTGGACGGCGTCAGGTACGTCAAAACGTTGTATTCATGGTTTCCCATCAACAATTGTGCTTGCCCAGCATCCACCATTTCACGAACAGTGTTGAGCGCCAATCGAATATTAGGGCCCCGATCTAAAATATCACCGATGAATATAGTCGTCCGACTGGGATGACGATATACCCCTTTTTGTTTTTGGTATCCTAATTTATCCAGCAGTTTCAGAAGGCTTTTACCGCATCCATGAATATCGCCAATAAAATCAATACCACCAGATTTCATAGATCACAGCCCTGCCTCACTTAAGACCAACCCAGCTTGGTCCTACAGGTTTCATAAAAATTATGCCCTATCGGATGAATCAAGCGAGCTTTAAAAGGCTTCTTACGAATCGTAACGGAGTCCCCTGGAGCAACCGTTAGATGTGTCTGACCATCACAACTGATTTGCGGATAGATGGGTACATCTTCATTCAAAACAATTTTTACTTCACTGTTACCATCAACAACGATGGGACGACTGCTCAACGTATGGGGAAACATGGGAACAAGGACTAATGCATCAAGCTTGGGATGCATAATAGGCCCGCCACCTGACAGCGAGTAGGCTGTCGATCCTGTGGGTGTTGAGACAATAAGTCCATCTGACCGCTGCGAATAGACGAATTGACCTTCAATATAAAGATCAAAGTGGATCATTCTCGCCGACTTGCCGGGGTGTAAAATAACGTCATTCAACGCATCGCCAAACCCAACGGGTTCACCTTGTCGCTTAATTTCGGCGTCCAATAAAAAGCGACGGTCAGCCACGTATCTTCCTGAGAGCACTTCTGCCACTTTTTCTTCAATCTCATCCGGGGAAATATCCGTTAAAAACCCCAAACGGCCGCGGTTTACACCCAACACAGGGACATTCGATTTAGCCAAAGCTCTTGCGGCTCCAAGCAAACTGCCATCCCCCCCAACAACGATCACTAAATCCGTTATTTCCCCCATCATTTTTGGGGTGCTGATTTGTAATCCATGACCTGGCAAAAGCTCACTGAGCTTTTCTTCCAAGATGACGTTATAGCCTTCATCCAACAGAAAGCGTTTGAGACGTCGAACAGTCTCCAATACGTTGGGGCTGCCAAGTCGGCCAATTAGACCAATGTTCCGAAAGTCTTCCATTCCGATTTAGGTTACTCTAGAGACAGATTTTGGTTACTCATTAGCAGCTTATACCATCATGACACCTATCCACCAAGTTAACCGGCAAACTGAAGCACTTGAAGATCTATTAGTTAACAATTTACGTCACGCGGATGTAAGAAGACTTGCTTGGTCTACTCTCTCAAGTGGCCTGCTGAATCAACCCTTCATAGAGCCTCTGTTAACTGATGATGAGCGCCACTTGCAGGCCCTTGATCAGGCAACTCGACACACATGGCTGCCTTATGAAGTTCAATCAGCTTGGATCGAGCATTTAATCCAGCTCGATAAAGAGCCTAGTGCTTTAATCCAATACATTGGTTCATCAAACTCACACCGCCTCGGACGTTACTTCGAGCAACTTTGGCTGTATTTTTTTTCTTGGCACGCAGGGGGGCGGATTATTAATCACAACCTGCAGATATCAACGCCTACAGGCAAAACCCTTGGTGAGCTGGATATTATTCTTTCAAACAACAACCACCCTTCAAGCAAAGTGCATTTAGAATTAGCCGTAAAGTTTTATTTACAATGCCATTCAGGTTTATGGTTAGGCCCCAATGCTCAAGATCAATTGAATTTAAAAGTAAACCATTTAATCCATCATCAACTAACACTTACCGATTCCAAGGCCTATCAACAAAGGTGGGGAATACCCGCGGACACTCGAGGCATCATATTGTCAGGGATGTTATGCAGACCCCTTTCACATGCTGATCAAGATCACTCAATACCAATAGGCGCATACTGGGGCACAAAAGCCCAATGGGATGACATGTTAACCATTAACAAAAACTTAGATAGCGGTATAAAATTGGTTTTACTAAAAGAAAAAATGTGCTGGCTTGGGCCCCATCTATTGAGTGATATACACCCAGAAAGTATTCAAATGTGGAGTGATGCCCAAGAATGCCAGCGCTCGGAAATGCTGGGATTCACTTTGAACACCCCTTTAGGCGATCAATGCTATCCCATCGGATTTTGTGTACCGGATCAGTATCCAAATGGCTAACAAAGTGGATTATTCAAATTCAGGGAAACGGTCAAAATCATCCATTTCCGACTCATCATCAGAGGAAGAACTCTCTTTATCGACGGCTTCATCTTCATCATCATCGAACTCAGCATCCTCTGCGAAAAGATCGTCCGTTTGCTGCCCATCGTTGACAAGGTATTCACGCCTTTGTAGATAAGCACTACGGAAAAAGATATACCTATCACCGGTAACAAGACCTTCGGCCACTAAGAAGCTGGCTCGCAAATCAATCATGTTTAACGCAAACAGTGAATAATATGCGATACGATGCTCTGGGTTTAGAATCGCATACAACGGCGTTAATTCAGGTACATAATAGACAGACGTCATCTCAACAGCACGACCAAATCCATCTCTCACGCTGCTAGGCCCTAAAAAAGGCAACATCAAATAAGGGCCAGACTCTACCCCCCAATACCCTAGGGTCTGCCCAAAGTCTTCTTCATGGCGCGGCAACCCAATCTGAGTTGCTACGTCAAATAGCCCCAGGAGCCCAAGGGTCGTATTTACCGCAAACCGAGCCGAATCCGACGCTGCTTGACGTATCTTTAATTGTAAAATATCGTTCGCGACGACCATCGGCTCCCCCCAATTTCTAAAGAAATTGGTGATGCCGATGTCTAGAGGTTTAGGGGTATACGTATTGTATGCAACAGCGATTGGGCGCAAAACCGCACGATCGATCGCTTCATTAAACTCAAAAATAGGGCGATTAATGTTCACCCAAGGGTCTATATCCTCTGACGGCTTGGATTCTTCAGAGCTTTCCTCATATTCGGAAAACTCATCAAAATCATCCGCTAAGACCAAGGACGAGAAGCCAATTAAAAATGCAGCGAAAACAACCTTCATCACGGTTTATCAACTTACCTAGTAGTAATCGTTTGCGCACCATTAAAGCATAGACGTCAGTTCACGCCAAGGCTACTGGCGTCTCCCTTCTTTTTAGTACATTTATCGACCAAGCTTTTCAACCAGTAATCAATTGAAACATATTTCCCTGCTCCCGTAAAAAACAGGCTCAAGCACAAAACAAAATAGGTAACGCCGAACTCTATGCCGTTTTGGAGAATGACAATACTGCCTTTTCCTGTTAACCAATCGTAATTACCATGCTCTTTCAAGATACTCCTTGCACGATCAAGGCGCTCAGCGATGTCAGGGTCGCTACTACTGGCAATAGCCGCCCAGCCATTGTCCCAGTGAACAGCAAAAATCGCGAATAACATAGTCACCATCAATGGCACTGTAATGTAACGAACTGCAAAGCCTGCCAGAAGGCACGCCGCACCAGCTGTTTCCGTCAATCCCGCTAACCATGCCATCAATACTGGCAAGGGTAATTCCAAGCTATATTCAAACCAAGCAGCGGTATCTTCAATATTGCCAAGCTTTTGGGTGCCTGCCATCCAAAAAGGGAAAAACAGAAATACCCTAAAAGCAAGCGGAGCCAAAAAATCAGCATGTTTTGTGCAATCAAGAACACGATGAACAGCCAAAAAAGATTTAAACAGTGAATTATTTAGCATACGACTTCCTCAACGAGCACTGGCCTGGGAATCCAACCACCAAGACCTGATGCCTTCTGTAACCTCTAATAAATCAAACCAATCTCTTGCCATTTAAGCAATTCCTGCTCACCGGCTGACTGCAGCTTTTCATCCAAATGGTCTTCTTTTAACCAATAGGCAACTAAGTCACGACCACTCAAACCTATACCTTGCTGCAGACTGCTAAGCAGTTGAAATGCAAGTCTTTTGAGTTCTATAAAACACACTTCCAACGCCCTGTTACGGTAAACCACTAGAAAGGTATCGACCGGTTCAGGTGATGCGTTAGTCTTAGACACCTGATGCACTGGATATGTATAGTGCAACACCACTGCTGTAGGAGAGAGTCGTGGGGTACCAAGCAACACCGAATCCCCTTCAGCAGCTGACGGGTCCGGTGCTTCCCCTTCAGAAATATCCACGGCTATTTCGACCCACTCGTAATGGCAGAGAGATAAAAAGTATGCCGGGACGTTCTGCACCCAATCCGCACCCAGTTCAATTGAGTGTTGAATAAAAGCTAGGAACTCCTCTCCTAGTTCCAGAAAAAGAGGGGTTTTAGCTTTATGATGAACCATGAAGGCTCGAATCAATTTACTCCATGCACTCTCACCCAGAATATCCTGAGCAACAGGAAACATACCTGACAACAACGTATTAATGTTCGTAAAAAACAGATCTTGATAAATCTTTAACCGATCTGTTTCAAACTCACCCGTATCAAGTGGCAAGCGAATAGCAGTAGCTAACTGCTCTTGGATGGTTTGTACTTGTGTTATGTCTTTACTTACAACGCTGTTTTTCGACACCAAATTTCCCCTCATCCCATTGCCATCACTAACCAATATCGAATACGTGTGATCGCTCCACCTTCTGAGCCATTGAACTTGTTTCTGACGTGAACTCGGATTGAATTTGACGAATCATATTAATTTCACCTAAAAGCTCTGAAACAGGCGGATAATTAAAATCTCGCTCTAACAACGTCGGTTTTACTCCGTGTAAGCGATAAGCTTCTCGTAACAAGTTCCACACATCGCCTTTAACTGGAGCACCATGAGTATCAACCAGTAAATTCTCAGCCTCATTGTAATGACCAGCAATATGCATGTACGTAATGGCTTTTCCAGGCAATTGCTTTAAGTATTCAATGGGGTCGAATTGGAAGTTGATGCTATTGACGTACAAATTGTTGACATCGAATAGCAGTTGACACTTCGATCTTTCCAATATTTGGCTTATAAACTCAATTTCAGGCATTTCCTGGCCAGGCGCCAGGTAGGCGGAGACATTTTCAATCGCTATATTACGTCCAAGGATATCTTGCACCTTTTGAATCCGTTCCACGACATAAGCCACAGACGATTCAGTCATAGGAATGGGCATGAGATCGTAGAGATGCCCATTGTATGAACAAGCACTGAGATGCTCAGAGTAGTATTCAACACCCAGCTCATCCATGAGTATGCCAATGGATCTCACTAGATCAGTATCGATAGGCTCATTACCACCCAATGAAAGCGATAAACCGTGAAAGGCAAAGGGCTTTTGCTGATTAAACTCTCTTAACGTTTTACCAAGTCGGCCACCGACACCAATCCAATTCTCAGGTGCAACTTCCATAAAGGCCACAGAGGATAAGTTCGCCCGAGAAAGCTCTTCAGCTAGTCCTCTTCTAAAACCCAAACCGGCTCCCATAAAGGGAGCCGGTACGACGTTAGGGGAAAATGACATAAGGATTACCTCTTGGTCTTACGTAAATTAACCCCCACACTTACCTTCGCCACATTTTCCTTCTTTCTTCTTGCCTTCACCGCATTTTCCTTCACCGCACTTACCTTCTTTCTTCTTGCCTTCGCCGCATTTACCTTCACCGCATTTACCTTCTTTTTTCTTATCGTCACCTGCCACTTGGTAACCAGAATCCAATTGCGTGCTCTCAAATGGATTATCAGCACTAATTGCAGCAGTCGATGCTAACGCCATGGACGTTACAAAAGCAGCTCCAGCGGCACCAGCAACGGTAGATAGCAATGTTTTCTTAGTCATCAGATTACCCTCTATATTGAGAAGTTTGATTGAATGCTGAGTCACTAAACGCCTAAACCAGCCTTGGCCTAGACTCAAGCGATGCTCATTGGAAAAACCAATACTTAAGATCACATAAGCCAGTTTAGACCTTGGAAGATCATTAGCCGTTTTATCTAATCGGTCGTTAGTCGCATGACTGATGACTTCATTACGAAAAAATAGAAAAAATTTGCCATTTAATTTCGTGATGGGTTGCGACCAGATTAAGTCAGTGATTGCTAGGGTGAATGCAACCTAGAGTCCAGCTCCACGACTGCAACACAACAATATTAAGAAAAGGCAAGAAGGAATGTACAAGACTAGACAAAAAGCGAGCTTATTTGCTTACTTAGTCAGTTCGAGAATACGCCTGCAATAGTGATTACAGGCGTCCATAAACATCTAGTGGCGTTTTACAACAACACTCCCCATGGAATAACCTGCGCCAAACGAGCAAATCACGCCAAAATCACCGGCATTCAAATCATCTTTGTATTTATGAAAGGCAATGATTGATCCAGCTGAACTGGTGTTGGCATAAGTATCCAATATGGTGGGTGACTGTTGATCAGTGACCTCTTTACCAAAGAGCTTTTGAGCAATAAGGCGATTCATATTGCCATTTGCTTGATGAAGCCAAACTCTAGCCACATCAGACATCTCGACACCCTGCTCATGAACATGGCTTTGTATTAAGCTCGCAACTTTTGGCGTGACTTCTTTAAACACTTTACGTCCACTTTGACGAAATAGCTTATCGTTGCTGAACTCTGTCCGCTCATCACAACGATTTAGAAATCCAAAATTATTGCGTATGTTATTCGAGTAATTCGTTGAAAGTTTGGTGCCAAGCAATTCAAAATGACCTTTAGAATCGGTTACAACTGATTCACTCTCAATGAGTACAGCCGTACAAGCATCACCAAAGATAAAGTGGCTATCACGATCTTTAAAGTTTAAATGCCCGCTGCAAATTTCCGGGTTGATCACCAAGACAGACTTAGCACTACCCGCCTGAATGGCATTGAATGCTGCCTGAATACCAAAGGTCGCAGAAGAGCAGGCAACGTTCATATCATAAGCAAACCCTTCTATCCCAAGGGCCGCTTGCACTTCAACCGACACTGCAGGATAAGGGCGCTGAAAGTTGGAGCATGCCAGAATCACCGCATCAACATCCGCAGCGGTTTTGCCTGCTTGGGCAAGCGCTTCTTTTGCCGCTTCTACGCTCATTTCACATTGCAATGATGGCTCACCATCGGCTCGCTCAGGCAAATACGGCATCATACGCTTGATGTCTAGGATGCCTTCTTTATCCATTACATATCGGCTCTTAATGCCAGAAGCTTTCTCAATAAATTCAACACTAGAGGGTTGCAGAGGTTCTAACTTACCGGCCTCAATATCCGTTTTATGCTGATCGTTGTATTGTGCCACCCAATCGTTAAAAGACCGAACCAACTCTTCATTACTGATGGAGTGTGGGGGCGTGTAGAGCCCAGTACCCGTCAAAAACACCTTAACCACAAATCACCTCTGCATATCATTGACTTGTAAAAAGCCGGTTTAGCGTACACCAACTCACCTACAAGCCCCATTTCATCCTTTGGGAGAAATACCCAAAATAACCTAGACACAAAACAAAGCTCGTCACTATAAAGCATGCCAACCCATTCAGCCAGGTTGTCAGCACAGGTTCACCTACCCCTGACCGATTCTTGTATTTCTAGCCAACGTTTCTTTAACCGCTTCTCAGAAACACTGAACGGGGTGCCTAAGCTCTGAGCAAACAAGGATACCCTGAGTTCTTCAAGCCACCAACGGAATTCGGCTAATTCCGGATAACAATACTCCGGCAAAGGCAACTGCTGCTTGAAACTTTCATAGTCCTTATATAATGGCTCCAACACCATCATTGCCAGCTTGTCTTTTTGAACATTCCCCTGGAGCTTATCCAATCGCTGTTCAATTGCTGTCAGATAACGTGGATATTGCTCAAGCTCTGACAAGCAACAACCGGCAGGGAACCCCTTAGGAAATAAGGCAGATAATTGTGCTTTCACATCCGAAAAAGCAAACGCAAACGCCATCGACATTTTCTGCTTTAACCGCCGTTGCAGCTCTGTTTGCTTTTTAAGAGACAACTCAACCTTATTCCAAACCAACTGAATTTGCTCCCAAGCATTCGCTTTGAGCTGCTCTTCCCAAACCAGAAAAGCTTCTTTCGATCGAATGCTATCTGGCTCAACCAATAATGAATGGATAGCCACATCCATGATGCCTTGCACCAATTGTTGCTTAGAGCCAAGCGCACTATACAAGATGCTTTGCTTGCCTAATTGCTGCTCTAATTGGTTCTTCCAATACTTAGATTGAACCTCCAGTGAGAGTTGGGATAAACGCACCAGACCCCGCTTGGTTTCCTCTCCTGCTCGTACAGGGTGATCCACCAAGGTCAAAGCGACTGACTCTTTTTCATCAACAATGGCAGGATACACTTCAAAACCCACGCCCCCTTGCTGAATATTCATTTTCTCAGGCAGCTCACCAAAGTCCCAAGCTTTTACTTGGATCCTCTCCCAGTCGGAATCAAACTGTGTTGCCTTGGGAGAATCCGCCGACAATTTGAAGTACTCCCTGATCTTTTCCAAATCACGACCTTGTTCAATAATTCTCTGATCATCATCCAACACCTGAATATTGAACCGGAAGTGGTCATCCACCTGGGGAAGATCAAATTCCTCACGCGTTATACGTACCTGCTTTTGTTTCCAAGCAAACTGTATTAACTGCTCTAACAAATCGCCCTGAGCAAAAGGCGTTTTGGATAAAAAAGCGTTCACAAAGTCGGGCATAGGGACCAAAGGTCGACGCTTAGGTTTAGGCAATGACTTCAATAAGACTACACATTTTTCGGCTATCATACCGGGCACCAACCATTCCAATCGCCCTGGCGAAAGTCTATTGACTAACCCTGCCGGCACCTCAAGGCTAACGCCATCTTCTTTATGACCAGGTTCAAATCGATAA
This sequence comes from uncultured Saccharospirillaceae bacterium, assembly GCA_947499545.1. Classification (GTDB taxonomy): domain Bacteria; phylum Pseudomonadota; class Gammaproteobacteria; order Pseudomonadales; family Oceanobacteraceae; genus CANMOZ01. Next base: position 24,691 of record CANMOZ010000018.1, on the reverse strand, counting down.
CTCAATGCAAGCGTAACGCATTCAAAGGTCATTCGACTCGGGAATTGTTGCTCCGTTACATGACTAGCGTTGTGCTGCATCAAATAGTCGGACGTTAAATACAACAACTGCGGTTCAGATTGCTCTTTTTGTTTTCGCCACTTTTCAAAAGCCACTCGATTCGCAATATTTTGCGGAATTTTTTGATCGTAAAAATCAAACAGGGTTTCATCATCCACTAAAATATCACGACGACGACTTTTGTCTTCTAGCTTCTCCAATGATTGAATTAATGCCTGATTTGCTTTGAGAAAGTTCCCTTGCGTTTGCAACTGGTGTGGCACCAAGGCTTCACGAATAAAAATTTCTCGTGAAACTGCCAAATCAATCACCTCATAATTGACTCGACGCTTCGGTACAATAATCAAGCCGAAGAGCGTCACCTGCTCAAACGCCATGACTTGTCCCCGCTTGTTTTCCCAATGCGGCTCAAAATATTGGCGCTTAACTAAATGGCCTGCAACCGGCTCTATCCACTCCGGTTGGATTTTCGCAACCATCCGCCCATACAGCCTTGACGTTTCCACCAGCTCTCCAGCCAGGCACCATTTTGGTCGTTTTTTGAATTGACTTGATCCAGGGAATATCATGAAACGTTTATTTCTGGCACCCACGTAATCAGACTCATCCGTTTTTTGTCCTATATGACTTAAAAGACCAGACAATAACGCTTTATGGACGGATTCATAAGAAGCAGGCTCTGAATTTTCTTTCAACCCCAACTCTTTACACAGTAAATGTAATTGACGATGTGTATCTCGCCATTCTTTGACTCGCAAGTAAGAAATAAGGTTTTCTTTACAGTATTTTTTGAATTGATTACCCGACAAGGCTTGTCGCTGTAACTCAACCCCCTGCCATAAGGCTAGCATCTCGGTAAAATCCGATTGTTCATCTTTCCACTGCGCATGTTTTTGCTGCGCAAATTGCTGACGTTCATGCGGCCATTCTCTCGGGTCTTGCACCGACATAAGACTCACAATGATCAACATTTCAGCTAAACAACCTTGGTGATGCCCTTCTACCAGCACCTTACCCAACCTTGGTTCTATTGGCAGCCTCGATAATTGGCGTCCAACAGCGGTTAGTTGTCGATCTTGAGTAATGGCTCCGAGCTCCAACAACAAGGTAAAGCCATCTTTAATGAACTTCGAATCGGGAGGGTTTACAAAGGGAAAAGCTTCTATAGATCCGATTCGCAAATTTAACATCTGTAAGATGACCGCTGCTAAATTGGTTCTTAAGATTTCAGGATCAGTGAACGCCGGTCTGGCCGCAAAGTCTTCTTCAGAATACAGGCGAATACAGGTTCCAGCAGCGACCCTACCGCAACGCCCCTTCCTTTGGTTTGCACTGGCTTGGGAGATTGGCTCTATAGGCAAACGCTGGATTTTTGATCGATAGCTGTAACGACTGATACGGGCAACACCCGTGTCAATGACATACTTGATACCGGGTACCGTTAATGAAGTCTCTGCCACATTGGTTGACAATACGATACGTCGCCCACCGTGAGGCTTAAAAATTTTGTTTTGATCGCCTGCGCTTAAGCGAGCGTATAAGGGTAGAATATCAGTAGAAGCTAAATTGGCTTTACGAAGAGTCTCTGCTGTTTCACGGATATCTCGTTCACCGGGTAGGAATATCAGCACATCGCCATGGCTACCCGCAGCTCGGTCCAATTGTTCAATCTCTGCAATCGCATTCAAGATACCCTCTTGAACACCCTGCTCTTGATCACGTTCTTCAGGGTCAACTAAAGGACGATATAAAACCTCTACCGGATACGTCCGCCCTGACACTTCTAATACGGGGGCATTATTAAAATGTTGAGAAAATCGCTCTAAATCAATCGTAGCGGAAGTAATGATGAGTTTTAAATCTGGCCTTTTTGGCAATAGCGATTTCAAATACCCCAACAAAAAATCGATATTGAGGCTGCGCTCATGGGCTTCATCAATAATGATGCATTGGTAACGATTCAAATATGGATCTTGCTGAATTTCTGACAACAAAACACCATCTGTCATCAACTTCACTAACGTTGATGGAGACGTTTGATCAGTAAATCTAACTTGATATCCAATTTGTTGGCCAAGACTGACACCAAGCTCCTCAGCAACACGAGCAGCAACAGCACGCGCAGCAATTCGACGCGGCTGTGTATGAGCAATACACCCATAACGCGCAAGGCCCAACTTTAAACACATTTTAGGCAACTGCGTCGTTTTACCAGAACCGGTTTCCCCAGCAATCACAACAACTTGGTTTGATTCAATCAAACGTTCAATATCCGATTGTTTTTGTACGATCGGTAAGGCTTCTGGAAAGTTTAGAGTCGCAGGAATGGCCTGCTGTCGCTCAACTGCCTGTTCAATGGAGTTCAGCAGCTGTTTTTGAAGTTTATCTGTAATCCGATCCGTCGGCTTGCCTTGCGAGTGCAAGCGTTCAACTTTCTGAAGTTGCTTCTCCAGGTAGTTACGATCTTTAATCAGTGCAAAAGTAAGTTGGCTGCGAACAGCTTCAGCCTTAAAAGACACAGAGGCCTCCATTGAAGCATGCAATTGCATGTTGAGTAGATGTGTACACAAAGAGTGCTGTGATAACCAGGCTTTCTGCCTAGTTATCACAGAAGGAGTGCTACGAATTCGCTGACTCTTCTCTCAACTCCCGGCGGAGTATTTTACCAACATTGGTTTTTGGCAGTTCATCACGGAATTCCACACGTTTTGGAACTTTATAACCGGTCAAACGCTCCTTCGCCCAACTTCTGATTCCTTCTTCCGTTAATGCAGGATCACTAGACACAACAAAGAGCTTTACTATTTCCCCGCTGCGTTCATCAGGTACGCCTACTGCGGCACATTCTGTAACAGCTGGATGCCCTGCAATCACATCCTCAATTTCATTTGGATACACGTTAAAGCCTGAAACGATGATCATATCTTTTTTACGATCAACGATTCGGATATAGCCATCTTCTTGGACAACGGCCATATCCCCCGTCTTGAACCAGCCATCTTCGCCTAGCACATCTGCGGTCGCTTCTGGCCGATTCCAATAGCCTTTCATTACCTGAGGGCCTTTGATGCATAGTTCACCCGCCTCGCCAAGAGCCAACTCTTGGCCTTGCTCACTGATGACCTTGCATTGGGTTTCAGGCACGGGCAACCCAATTGTACCCAGCTGTCCATATCCAGGAGGGTTAAAACAGGCAATAGGGGAGGTTTCTGTCATGCCATAGCCTTCATTAATGTCACAACCCGTTACTTCTTTCCAAAGATTTGCAGCTGCATGTGTTAAGGCCATTCCACCGGAAATCGTTAAACGCAACTCACTAAAATCAACCTTTTCTCGAAACTCCGGGTTTTTGCAGAGAGCTACAAACAACGTATTGAGACCTAGAAAACCATGAAACTTCCACTTGGCAGCCTCTTTGATAAAGGCTTTCAGATCCTTTGGATTAGGGATCAACACATTATGATTGCCCGTTTCCATGATGATCATACAGTTAACCGTAAACGCGTAAATATGATACAACGGCAAAGGTGCAATAACGGTTTTGGGAGGCGCTTCTGTATCTTTTTTACCTAAGCACATTTCGAAATAAGGTCGTGCTTGCAGCATATTGGCAACCAAATTTTGGTTGGTCAGCATAGCGCCTTTCGCAACACCTGTGGTTCCTCCCGTGTACTGCAATACACAGATATCATCTTGGCCACGATCAACTGGGGTAAAAGAACTATTACGCCCCAACATTAACGCGTCATTAATTTTGATTTCATTTGGCAACTGATAAGTTGGAACGTCTTTTTTAATATGCTTCACAACAGCATTGACAATCCAACGCTTAATGGGTGAACAAAAGTCTCCGACCTCCGTCACGATGACGGTTTTAAGTTCAGTTTCTTTGATTATAGGGGGGACTTTATGTGCGAAGTTAGCCAATATTATAAGGGCTTTGGCACCTGAGTCTTTAAACTGGTGCTTCATTTCCCTCTCAGTATAAAGAGGGTTGGTGTTGACAACGACTAACCCTGCGCGCAAAGCGCCAAAGACGACCACCGGGTACTGCAATAGATTCGGCAGTTGTACCGCAATCCGATCACCGGGTTTAAGGTCTGTGTGATTTTGCAGATAGGCTGCAAAGGCTTTACTCATTCGTTCCAAATCAGCATAAGTAAGGGTTGTACCTAATGCTGTAAAAGCGGGTCGATTGGTAAAACGCTGAGTGCTTTGCTGAAACACATCAATGACAGATGAATACTCAGTCATATCCAGCGATTTAGGCACCTCCTTAGGGTACCTATCTGTAAAAAAGGTTGATTTCATACCACCTCCAAAAGATCCTTACTCGCTGGGTAAATTATCAATGATTCCGTTCCCAGGCCTAAAGGCTAGCCGGAGACTACCAGTTTTCTTGGTATGGGCAAAGCCCTTGAGGTAGAATCGACCTTTCAACCAAGTCTAAAACTGCATTTTACACAGATTAAAAAGGTATATTGCCATCATGATGGACGAATCCGCGCTGGGTGAAAGGACACGCTACCAACTATCCAGCGCCCTGGATGGCCATATTATTGAGATCCACAAATTTGAACCTACATCTCCACCTAAAGCACTTATCATCATCGCTCATGGTATGGCGGAACACCCAGAACGCTATACGACTTTCTCGGAGATGCTATGCGACCAAGGCTTCGTCGTTGTGGCTCCGACCCATCGAGGGCATGGCTCTCAACCGGGTGCTGGAGGTTTAGGCCATTTCAGTGATCACAACGGCTGGGATAAGGTCATTGCTGATATCGATCAGGTATATCACTGGGCAAGAGAAAAACACTCCATCCCTTTCGTTTTATTAGGCCACAGCATGGGATCATTTATCGCTCAGGCCTTCGTTCAACAGTTCAGACCAAAGCTAGCAGCTTTGATTTTATCCGGAACAAATTATCAACCCCCTTTTATGTATAGTCTAGGGCTTTTAGTGGCAAAGCTCGAACGCCTAAGATTGGGAAAACGGCGTTGTAGCAAACTCATTGACGCTCTCACTTTTGGTGGCTTCAATCGGCGATTTAAACCTGCAAGAACGCCGTACGACTGGCTGTCACGAGACACCTTCCAAGTAGATGCTTATTGCCAAGACAGTCTTTGTGGGTTCTCTTGCACCACACAATTTTGGGTCGATTTTATGACCGGATTAAAAACGATCAGCACCAAGCAAGCTCTAAAGCGCTTTCCCGAGACATTACCTATCCTCATTTTTGGGGGCGATCAAGACCCGGTCGGGCAATATGGAAAAGGGCTAATACAGTTAGAGAAGAAACTTCTAGCTTCTAATCTACAAAAGACCCATCTCATTATCTACCCCGGCGGTCGACACGAAATGCTTAATGAAGAGAATCGTTCGGAAGTGTATCAAGACATTATTAAATGGATAAATGAGCAAATCAGCACAAAAGCAGCTTCCCAACAGGCCTGTCCAGCAATAGCTGCACTCTAGCTCCAGCCAAATGACACTGGAAACGGCTTATATGAGGCGAACTGCACTAAAGTGGCTTAGCAACAATGAAGGACCAATAATAGACTCCATTCACTGTGTCTTTGGCTCTCCCAATTGCCATTTCTGTATAAGTTCCATCATTGTCGTAGATATTCTTACAGTCAGTGGGGTTTTGCCTTCTTTCTAATTTAGTAACAAATCCAGAGGAAGAACTGGAAGTAGTCGAATCAGCAGATCGCGCAGCGTTAAGAAAGTTATATCCAGCCACAGTAAGCCTGTCTTCTAAATCAGTTCGAGTATTAGAAACCGCTTTGGCCACAGCCATGTTAATTGCATGAGCCCTGGCAGCATCACAAAGAGCTTTTACCCATACATAGCCCTTACTATTAGGAGCATAAGTTGTTCCACCACAGGCTTTGCCAACCGAACGTCGATCATTAATCGCATCAAGAGCATTCCCCCAAGGGGTAGTGCCACATGTAATCGCTGAAACTCCGTCGGGGGTATCTGAAGTATTGGTGTCTGATGTGTTGGTGTCAGATAATGCTACCCCATTATATTTATTATCATCTGAGCAAGCTGCTAGTCCAACCAGTATTAGGATGAAAAATACTACTTGACTCAACAAAGGATACATAAGCAAGCCCCAACACAATGCAGTTACACTCCACTCAGAATATCACCTAAATTCCAGACTACCTCATCCAAGAGCGCCACTTTGGGCTGAGCTTTGATTTTAAAGCCGATTAAACCGGCTGCGTTTCTTAGAACAACTTACAAAACTCTTTATATTTCAATCAATTGAAAAAATTCAGTGCTGACCGTGTAAAGCCCTTGCAAGCTCAGCAAAGGTTCTAGCTGCAGGCCTAGGCTCAAACAATATCTTTAATTCATGGGCTATATGAGTCGCTGAAAACACACCACGAACGGCCGGAACATCTCTGTTCAGCATTGTAACGAGCATGTGTTCGGTACAGAGGTCATTCATTGTTCTTAATATTTCCCCAACACTTGCCTCCAAAACATCCTGAATATGTAAGACGACCATTTCCGACCGAGGGGTCATAATATCCTTTACTTGAACCTCTGATCGATCAATGCCTGAATCTTGTAGATGCTTGACGACCCTCTCACTCGCTATATCAGAAGATGAGATCAATCCCTCCACAACATTGTGCTCATCCACCACCATCAACATCCGTGAACGTGCATCTGACATCTTTTTCATGGCTTTTTCTAGAGAATTATAGGGTCTGATAACCGGGGCTTGCTCAATCCGATGGTCAATCATGACGGATATTGCAGGATGATCTAACGTGATTTCTTGAAAACCGCGATCAGGATCAACACAGACAGTGTCTTTATCCATGCGGTAGGATTTCAGAGCTTTAAAATCTTCAAGCATGTGAACCCCCATGGCCCATGGCTCAGACCCCTATGTCTGCCCTACTGATGAGCATAGTGTCATAGGTTGCTTTACGCCAGATCGTTACAGAGGAGCAGGAAACTCAATCAAAAGCTAAGAAGCGCTTACAATATCAGTACTTTACGTACCAACGCCTTTCCCAAGCACGAAGCACTTTTTCTGGGTACCATAGCTTTCCTAAACTGCCATTATATCTTGCAAGCGCCCTAACCCAGTTACCTCGTTCTTTATTGTAATAGTGCTTCAATATTGAACAGCCATAACGAAGGTTGGTTTCAAGCTCCATCAGATTGTCGGTAGGGCGACCAATCTCCTTTTTCCAAAAGGGCATCACTTGCATGTAACCCATTGCCCCCGCACTAGAAAGCGCGTAAGACTGAAAAGCGCTTTCGATTTCAATTAATGCCAGAACTAACTCTGGCGGCAGATCTTGCCTTGATGCCTCGGCATAGATAGCCTTAAGCATTCGAACCCGGTAATTTGGATCTTTTACAAACCTAGACAGTCTTTTAGACATATCAAGCAACCACACTTCGGCTGCAAACTGATCCACAAAGCCCTCATTTTCGGACTCGATTGAGGCTCTAATGGCTTCAATCTCTTCTTGTGACGCTTTGGAAACGGAGGCTTTTGATTCAACCGCTAACACAAGAAATAACAGCAATCCCAGCTTTTTAAGAGCACGAACACCCATAATACAACTACTTCTACTTCTCGTGCGTTTAGGTGAACCCCAACCATTTTTTCGAGTTCACCAATCCATCTACGTCGACCCGCTTGGAAAATTACCGAGCGAGTCAATCACCGCAAAAACACTTATATTGGGAGAACCGTCTAATTAACCAGACGGCCCTTTATAAAGTCTAGAATCTGATCAACCTGAATGCTTTGAGGCTCCTGATCTCGTCGGCCTTTGTATTCCACCATAGACTCTTTTAAGCTGCGATCGGACACCACAATTCGATGCGATACCCCCATCAACTCCATGTCAGCGAACTTCACTCCAGGGCTTACTTTCTTATCTCGATCATCCAACAAGACTTCAATGCCTTGATTTTGCAAGCTTTGATACAGCTCTTCTGAGATTCGACGCACATCCTCAGATTTATGCGCATTCAATGGGATGATCCCTACTTGAAAGGGTGCGAGGGATGCAGGCCATACAATGCCATTTTCATCATGATTTTGTTCGATCGCAGATGCCACCAGTCTCGATACGCCAATCCCGTAACACCCCATTGCAAGCGTCACAGACTTTCCGTTTTCATCTAACACTTTTGCACCCAGCGCTTCGCTGTATTTGGTTCCGAGCTGGAAAATATGGCCTACTTCAATACCCCTTTTGATTTCCAAGGTGCCTTGGCCATCAGGGCTTGGATCTCCGCTTTGCACATTACGAATATCTTCTACGCGAGTGATGGATGCATCGCGTTCCCAATTTACGCCTCTGAAATGAAACCCATCTTCATTGGCTCCAGCAACAAAGTTTGACAATTGAGCCGCTGAGCGATCAACAATGACTGGAATATCCACGCCAACCGGCCCAACAGAGCCAGGCTTGCAGCCAAGAGCAGCTTCAATGTCAGAATCAGCGGCCATTTCTAATGGAGAAGCGACCCCATCCAGCTTTTCAGCTTTAATTTCATTCAATTCGTGATCACCACGAAGGACTAAGGCCACTAAACCCGCTGCAGTACCCTCTTCTTTTACTTCGGCTCGTACAATGAGGGTTTTAACCACCTTTGCTGCAGGCACATCCATAAAGTCAACGACTTGCTGAATGGTCTTCACATCGGGTGTTTCAACTTTGCTCAGGGCTCTTGTGGCTTCTCCTCTAGGCTCAGCCGGCGCAACGGCTTCTGCCATTTCAACGTTAGCCGCGTATTCACTTTGATTACTGAAGGCAATGGCGTCTTCACCCGATTCCGCAAGCACATGGAACTCATGTGAATTTGTTCCACCAATAGCGCCTGTATCCGCCAAAACTGCTCTGAAGTTCAAGCCTAATCGAGCAAAAATACGCGTGTAAGCTTCATACATTTTGTCGTAGGTTTCTTGCAGTGACGCTTCATTTGCATGAAAAGAATAAGCATCCTTCATCAAGAACTCACGGCCACGCATCACGCCGAATCGAGGACGGGTTTCATCACGAAACTTCGTTTGAATTTGATATAAAGCCAGCGGCAATTGTTTATAGCTGCTGACCTCATTACGAACAATGTCCGTTACAACTTCTTCGTGCGTGGGGCCAAAGCAAAAATCACGGCCATGGCGATCTTGCAATCTCAGTAGCTCTCCCCCATACACTTGCCATCGTCCAGATTCTTCCCAAAGCTCCGCTGGCTGGATTGCGGGCATTAATATTTCCTGGCAGCCGGCGCGATCCATCTCTTCTCGAACAACTCGCTCAACTTTTTTCAGCACTCTCAAACCCAGCGGAAGCCAAGAGTATAATCCTGACGCTAATTTACGGATCATCCCAGCCCTCAACATAAGCTGATGGCTGATGACCACTGCTTCAGCAGGCGTTTCTCTCAGGGTGGGTACCAAAAATTGACTTGACCGCATGCGTTATGACGTCTCTTAAAATCGATTTCTAAACCCCGGAATTGTAAGACCCCAATCCCGCAAAAACAACACAATCACCAATCCTAAGCAATAAATAAACGCCGTCTTTACGATGAATTCTATTTCGACTTTTAACACCGCTATACGCACTCAGGGCAGACATGCCTACCGCTTTGTACACGACGACCCTGAATTTGAGGATAAACTGAGAGATTTGTTATGAAATCAGTCGAAATTCATCATAAAATACGAGAAATATCTCTCTCGACTAAGCAGATACCAACCGAGTTAACCATGACCGAACTGCCAACCGCTGACCGTACCCTGGACGCCCAAGGCCTTTATTGCCCAGAACCCGTCATGCTGCTCCATGTCGAGATGGATGAGCTAGAAGCGGGACAGACACTCAAAGTGCTAGCGACAGACCCTACCACCTTAAGAGACGTCCCACAGTTTTGTATATTTCTAGGGCATGAGCTGGTTCACCAACAAACTGAAAATATCCCTTACGAGTTTTACATCCTAAAATCATCTGAAATAAGATGATGTTACAGCCGCCTGGTTCCTGAGCTAAAAGACATCCAAACTTAATGCATCGAAGGTACCCATCAACTCTGTTAAGAGGCTTTGCTCTCTTATTAAGGACGTTGCCGCCTCAATATCGGGGGCAAAGTACCGGTCTTCTTCGTAAAACGGTACCTGCTTTCTTAACAGCGAAATGGCTTTTTCAATGGGTTTTGATGGCTGTAAAGGCTTATGAAAATCACAGCCCTGAGCAGCTGCCAACCACTCAATGGCTAATATAGCCATCGTATTGTCAGCCATAGTGAGCAGCCTCCTGCCTGCATAGGTTGCCATGGAAACATGGTCTTCCTGGTTAGCTGAAGTCGGCAAACTGTCGACGCTGCTGGGGGTTGCCAGCTGCTTATTTTCACTGGCCAGTGCTGCTGCCGTTACTTGCGCAATCATGAAACCCGAATTAAGCCCACCTTTCTTCACGAGAAAGGGTGGCAGCCCAGATAAGTGATGATCCATGAGTAACGCTATTCTACGTTCTGATAAAGCGCCTATTTCTGCTAGCGCTAAGGCAATATTATCCGCGGCCATTGCGACAGGCTCAGCATGAAAGTTACCACCCGATAAGGCTTCGCCACCCTCATTGGCGCCTTCATCCATAAAAATAAGAGGGTTGTCCGTCACGCCATTTGCTTCTTGCATCAACAAGATCTTTGCTTGCTGAATTTGAAACAAGCAAGCACCCATCACCTGAGGTTGACAGCGCAACGAGTAAGGGTCTTGAACTTTGCCGCAGGTTTCGTGGCTCGACTGAATTTCGCTTGAAGGCAGCAATGCTCGCATGACGGCCGCCACTTTCTCTTGAGTTGGCTGGTTACGCACCCGGTGGATTCTTGAATCAAAAGGTACGCGGCTTCCTTTAACCGCCTCAACCGACATGGCTCCCATCAATAAGCCGTGTTTTAATAAAGATTCCGCTAAATAAAGCCCTTTTAAAGCGTAAGCCGTTGAGGCTTGTGTGCCGTTCAATAATGCCAACCCTTCCTTAGCTGCTAAGGAAAGCGGCTGAATGTTGACAGATTTCAGCACTTCATTGGTTGGCTTCCAATGGTTCTGATGCCAGGCCTCTCCCTCTCCAATTAGCATCAGTGAAAAATGAGCTAAAGGTGCTAAATCACCCGATGCCCCTACAGACCCTTTTTCAGGAATTTTTGGGTAAACTTGCTCATTGATGCAATGAACGATCTGCTCTACGACATCCGACCGAACTCCTGAATAGCCCTGTGCCAAGCTATTTAACTTGAGCACCATCATTAAACGAACGACATCCAACGGCATCGGTTGACCCACACCTGCCGCGTGAGAAAGCACCAATTTCCTTTGTAACAATTCAATATCCGCTTGAGGAATGGACTCCGTTGCTAATAACCCAAAACCTGTATTGATACCGTAGGTTTGTCGGTTTTGTTGAACGATTGCCCGCACGAGCTGCGACGCGTTTTCCATTCGCTTTTGAACATCTTTGTCTGCTTCAAGCGTTAATTTCATCCCCCTTTGACTCACACCTGAAGACAACAACTGTTCTATTGCTGACCAATTTAACTCTCCCACATTTAGTGTGAATGTTTGTGGATCAAGTGACTTGAACGAATCTTTATGTTGATCTGACTGCATGGGCCATTTCCTTCAACCCGAATAACCAGGAACCCCTTTCAAAAGGGGCCATAAAACAACTTGGTTGCTGGCAGCGCTGCTCCAGCAATTTTTTTTTATTTGTGAGTCACCGTCGTAATCATCGGCAGTTTCAAACCCTGTTCCTGAGCACACTGAACGGCAATCTCGTAACCCGCATCTGCATGACGCATAACCCCAGTTGCAGGGTCATTCCAAAGCACCCGCCCCACTTTTTCATGTGCTTTTTCAGAACCATCGCAAAGAACGACAACACCTGCGTGCTGACTGAACCCCATTCCAACACCACCACCGTGATGCAAGCTGACCCAAGTCGCACCACTCGCTGTGTTGAGCAACGCATTCAGCAAGGGCCAATCCGAAACTGCATCCGAACCGTCTTTCATACTTTCTGTTTCACGATTTGGACTCGCCACCGACCCGGAATCCAAATGATCACGGCCAATCACAATCGGCGCTGACAGCTCGCCCGATGCCACCATTTGATTAAACGCTTGCCCTATTCGCGCCCGGTCTTTTAACCCCAACCAACAAATTCGAGCCGGCAAACCCTGGAACTGAATTTTCTCACGCGCCATATCCAACCAGCGGTGCAACATTTCGTCATCAGGCAACAGCTCTTTCACTTTTGCATCGGTTTTATAAATATCCTCTGGATCACCAGACAAAGCCACCCAGCGAAAGGGGCCTATTCCTCGGCAAAACAAGGGGCGTATATAGGCGGGCACAAACCCTGGGAAATCAAATGCGTGGGACTCACCCGCTTCCAAAGCCATCTGTCGGATGTTGTTGCCATAATCCAAAACCGCACTTCCCTTCGATTGGAAGGTCAACATGGCTTTCACTTGCTGCGCCATAGACGCTTTAGCTGCTGCCACTACCGTTTCAGGGGAGGCTTTACGTTTTTCTGAGGCTTCCTCCAACGACCAACCAGCAGGCAAATACCCATTCAAAGGATCATGTGCACTGGTTTGATCCGTTACTACGTCCGGCAAAATGCCTTTCTCAATCAGCTGGGGGTATACATCGGCAGCATTTCCTAATAAGCCCACTGAAATTGGCTGCCCCTTTGATTTCGCTTCTTCTAGTAGGGCCATGGCTTCTTCAATGTTGCCGGCTTTTTTATCCAAATACCCTGTACTTAATCGAAAATCGATACGGCTTTCATCGCACTCGACCGCCAGCATAGAAAACCCCGCCATGGTCGCAGCAAGTGGCTGAGCGCCCCCCATACCGCCTAACCCACCGGTTAGAATCCATTTGCCGGCGGCTCGACCACCGAAATGCTGTCTTGCAACTTCAGCAAAGGTTTCGTAAGTCCCCTGCACGATGCCTTGTGATCCAATATAAATCCACGAACCTGCCGTCATTTGGCCGTACATCATCAGCCCTTTTCGATCAAGCTCGTTAAAGTGTTCCCAATTAGCCCAGTGAGGGACCAAATTTGAGTTAGCTATCAACACCCTTGGTGCATCCGGATGCGTTTTAAACACACCAACAGGTTTACCGCTTTGAACCAATAAGGTTTCATCCTGTTCTAGAGCCTTTAAACTCTCGCAGATCGCATGAAAACAATCCCAGTTTCTCGCCGCCCGACCAATCCCTCCATACACAATGAGTTGCTCAGGGTGTTCCGCCACACTGGGGTCCAAGTTATTCATTAACATCCGCAGTGGCGCTTCTGTCTGCCACGACTTAGCCGTTAAAGCGCTTCCCCTAGGCGCCATAATACTAGACGCGGTTTCTCTAAACTTTGTATTCATGGATACTCCTTTTCACAGCATTCCCTGTACAACAAACACCTTACTTCCCACGACATGCACACCCTAATGCTTGATAGATAAGGCGATTACTAACGGCTTTCACGTGTCACCAAATGAACCAAGCGTGCCGCCAAGCGTGCCGTTCTATGATCCAAATCAAACTCAGGGTTCATCTCAGCAATATCAAATACGCTTAATTTTTGACTGGCTTTTATGTCTTCTATTAAAGGTTCAATAACATCCAAGTTAACGCCTCTGGCTGCGGGTGCACTGACACCTGGTGCTATAGCAGCAGGAAAAACATCTAAATCAATCGATAAATAAATGTGTTCACACTGAGCAATAAAGTCTTTCAACTGAGCTCTAATATCTTCTAAATGTGCAATCGACATTTGCTCATCCAACCGATAGTGCACATCCAGCTTATCTGCCCGATTAAAAAGTGCTTGTGTATTACTGTGTTCGGCAATACCTAACACCAAGTATTGAAATGGCCAGTTTCTTTTTTCACAATAATGGGAAATTTGATAGAAAGGTGTGCCTGATGATGCTTCTTGGCTCGCTCTCAGATCGAAATGCGCATCAAAATTAATGATTCCAATACTGGGTGCATGATGTTCAATTTCACTAAACCATTCAGCCAAACCGACAAAACTGCCGTAAGCCACTTCATGGCCACCTCCCAGCACTATAGGTAACTGCTTGTGAGCCAATAATTCATTAACGGCTTCCGCTAACTTTTGCTGACTGTCTTCTAGTCCAAACCCTTCTGTTACAATATCACCTGCATCATACAGTGGTTTATGACTGTGCCATGCCATATTGGCCAGTGCTCGACGAATGGCCATGGGTCCACCTTGAGCCCCCGCACGGCCATGGTTTCGAATAACACCTTGGTCACTAGCAAAACCAATCAGTGCAACCCCTGGTTCGGGATCGTCTTCCCAAGCTTCAACGACTTGATGCCACCGCAAGGTCAGATTGTCTTGATCGCCTTGATCAACACGACCGTGCCAGAAATCAAAGTTAGGTTCTTGCCACATTGACATCCTTATCTCCTTATCCAGCCTTACTGGCCAAGTCATCAGAATTCATTTTTATCATCTCACCACCAAAGCAGCGATACTTCAAAGTTGAAATGCCATAGCTGTATACCAAATCGCTGGGGTGTTGAATCTCCCAAACTGAAAAATCAGCGGCGGCTCCTGCTTGCAATACACCTAAATGGTGAGCGCCAAGCGCTTTTGCAGCCGACACGGTAATGCCTTGCAGGGCTTCTTCAGGGGTTAGTTTAAAAAAGCGAGAACTCATATTCGCCGCTAGTAGAAGAGATGCTAAAGGCGCACTGCCAGGATTGAAATCAGAGGCGACGGCCATTGGAACTTTATGCGCTCGAAGGGCTTCAATGGGAGGAATTTTTTGCTCGCTTAGATGATAAAAAGCGACTGGAAGCAATGTCGCAACCGTTCCAGCACGTGCCAAATCGCCAGCTTCTTCTTCTAACAAGTATTCAATATGGTCAACCGAAAGAGCCCCCATGTCAGCCGCTAATTTGGCACCACCTAAATGTGAGAGTTGTTCCACGTGTGCTCGAATTAGCAAGCCTAGCGAACGGGCGGCTTCAAATACACTCTGCGTTTGAGTCAGGCTGAACCCAATGGATTCGCAAAACACATCGACCGAATCAACTAAGCCAGCCTCAACCAAAGCTGGAAGCCAGTCCTGAGTAACCTGCTGAATATAGTCATCTGCTCGCCCTTTATACTCAGAAGGAAGCGCATGCGCACCCAAAAAAGTCGTATGCACTCTAATGGGAAAGTGACGTTCGAGGGCTTTTGCTACTCGCAGCATTTTGGTTTCGGTCAGCAAATCTAATCCGTACCCAGATTTAATTTCTACGGTCGTCACGCCTTCTCGAAGCCACGCATTTAACCGCTTACTGGCCAATTCGAAAAGCCTTTCTTCGGAGCACTCTCGGGTGGCTTTTACTGTAGACATAATGCCGCCACCAGACGCGGCTATATCTTGATAACTTTCCCCTTTTAACAAACGTTCAAATTCCTGCGCTCGACTGCCCGCAAAAACCATATGCGTATGGGCATCAATAAAACCAGGAAAGATCCAGGCGCCTTCAACGTTTACTTGAGTAAGGCGGCCGTGCTCGGATAATTCCTCTTTAGTCAGGATACGTTCTATTTTGTTGCCATTAATTAATAGACTTGCCTCTTGGGTACCATAAGCGGCTTTACCTGGCTGCATGGTAGCCAGCTTTCCTCCCGTCAAAAGCCACTGATTAGTCCCACTCCCGATCACACAAGCCTCCATACCGCACAATGCATCAAACCCAGTGCCTTTATAACCACTAGAGGGATCATGGGGAAAGGATTCCGCCCAAATTGACGGTCTACGTCATACGAATAAGCGCAAATTAGCCATCATAGTGGTATGAACATGAGCGCAACTTCTGGTCTATCCTTTTAAAGCATTACGATGCAGAACACTTGGCTTTTTTAGACCCATCATCCGGATGCCAAATGGAGGTTGTTCTTCCTATATGTTTTGGAAAAAGAAGGGTCAGGAAAACACCCCTTTACCGAAGCCAGATGAACCTAGAGTCGATGGCTCAATTGCCGAGCTTGAAGCCGAGCGCCAGCTCTGGCTAAAGGTAAAGGATGTCGCTGAAATGCGGGCGGATTATATTCAGCGAGAGCTGGATTTTCAGCATCGTATGCGAGATCTGTGGTTTTCATCCAGTGACACCATTCATTTGATTCGTGAAGCAATGTCAGCCTCTTCCAACCACATGATGGAAGAAAAGGCGAATTTTGCTGACGCCTCTGACTTGTTCACCCATATGTCTGATCTGCTGACGCACGTTAACAAAGCGCTCAAGGAAATTAACCAAGAAACCGAGGCCGTGGCAGGTTCGGTTAGGGATTTAGAGCAAGTCGCAACCGGAATTACCAATTTTGTTCAAATGATTCAAGGCATTTCAGAGCAAACTAACTTATTAGCGCTTAATGCCGCGATTGAAGCAGCCAGAGCGGGAGAGCAAGGCCGCGGTTTTGCGGTTGTTGCGGATGAAGTCAGGGCGTTAGCCGGGCGCACAGCAGAAGCCACCACCGAGATTTCCTCGTTGATCGGCACCATCAATGACGAAACTAAGCGAGTTGCCGCCGGCATTGAAAAAATGGGAACCGACAGCGCTCAGTTAGCCAGCGAAGCAGGCACCATTGAATCTGAACTCGCACAAGTCATTGACGTTTCGAGTCGTATTATCAAACTAGTCGATTCTGTTACCAGTCAGAGTTTCGTTCAAACGGTTAAAATGGATCACATGGCATGGAAAACGGAACTCTACAAACGCTTTTGGGGGTTGTCGGAAAAAACACCTGAGGAGTTTGCCGATCATCGGAGTACTCGTTTAGGGCATTGGTATTATAATGGGGAAGGGCGGGAACGCTACAATGGTTACTCCGCCTTTTCAAAATTAGAAGACCCCTTTACCCAAGTTCATCAGCAAGGCGTGGCTGCGCTTGAAGCGCTTGACCGTCATGAAGACGAAGTTGCTTTCCACCACATGCAACGCATGGAGAAGCAAAGTAAGCAACTCGTCGAGCATTTGGATGAACTTGAGCAAGATATCCTTCGAGACGTCTCTTCAAGGCACGCTTAAAGCCTTTGCCCACATTATGTTTTGCTCTAGTTATCCAATCCCTGCTCTGCCATGGAAACGGCCTTAAATAAGGCTCGCGCTTTGTTCATCGTCTCTTTCCACTCTAACGCTGGTACCGAATCAGCAACGATGCCGGCACCGGCCTGCACATAGAGCTTTTGGTGCTTGATTACGGCTGTTCTAATTGCAATAGCCATATCCATATTGCCATTCCAGCCCAAATATCCAACAGCCCCACCATAGAGATTTCGCTTAGACGGCTCTAGCTCATCAATGATTTCCATCGCTCGCACCTTTGGGGCACCACTCAGGGTTCCTGCAGGATGTGTTGCTCTTAACACATCCAACAAGGTTGCATCTTCTTTTAACTTACCCGTTACATTCGAAACCATATGCATGACATGTGAGTAACGCTCTATACTCATCTGGTCCGAAACCTCTACCGTGCCAGGTTTGGAGACCCGACCTAGGTCATTTCGGCCAAGATCAATCAGCATCAGATGTTCAGCACATTCTTTAGGGTCTTGCTTAAGCTCAACTTCCAACGCTTTATCTTGATCTTCTGTTTTGCCTCGGTATCGCGTACCCGCAATAGGACGTATTTGCACCTCGTCATGCTCTACCCTAGCCAAAATTTCAGGCGAGGAACCAACCACATGGAATTCATCGAAATTGAAATAGTACATGTAAGGGGAGGGGTTCAAGGTTCTCAATGCACGATACAAATTCAACGGCTCCCCATAAAAAGGGGTTTCCATTCGCTGAGATAATACTGTCTGCATCGTATCACCCGCTAGGACATACTCCTTGATCTTCTGAACCGCTGTCTCATAGTCCGCTTGCGGAAATTCTGAAACAAAGTCACTTTCCGTGACCTCTCGGGACTGCAGGACCGGCTGCCCTACTGGACCTTGATATGGCTGACGCAGCCGCGCTCGCAATAACACCAATTGGCGTTGCGCTTGGGCATAGGCATCTGGATTGGTTGGATCAGCAAAAACAATTAAATGTATTTTTCCACTAAGGTTATCAAAGACCGCCAGCTGATCAGTCACCAGCAAAAGAATATCCGGAATTGACATTCGGTCTTCTGGAGCATGGCCAGAAAGCTTTGGCTCTACATAGCGAACGGTATCGTAACCAAAATACCCTACCAATCCCCCTTGAAACCTGGGTAATTCGGGCAGCTCAGGAACCTTAAAGGTCTCCATAAAGGCTTCCACAGCTGCAAGAGGGTCTGCGTGCTGTTCGTCTTTTACCACTTCGCCATTTAGTATCTGTTGAACCTGATTTCCTCTCACAACCAATTGAGAAGTGGCCGGCATACCGATCATAGAGTAGCGTCCCCATCGCTCTCCCCCCTGAACAGACTCAAGCAAAAACGAGTTTTTCCCTTCGGCGAGCTTTAAGTAAGTCGACAATGGGGTATCCAAGTCTGCTAGTAGTTCTAAGGTCACTGGTATTCTGGTATATCCAGCAGCCGCCAGCGCATTGAAGCGTTCAGGGGTCATGATGTGAAACTTCCTAGATTGTATCGTTTGCTAAGGAATCGTCAGCAAGCCCAAATGGGGATATGTAGGGCTTCACTTTGACACTCCATGACACTTTAATTGGATGAACGTATGGCGTCCAGTTTATCTGCCACTCTACGAGCCCTTTGAAGCTTTTGAGCAATGTCCGCATTGTCAGGGTCATAAGCCAATGCTTGTTCCCAAAGCCCAATGGCATCACTGACCTGCCCCAGTCGATAAGCCTGAGAAGCCGATCGGTCCAAAACTTCAGCTTCAATTTGCAACGCTTGCATCGCTTTTACTAAGCGGGGGTCAGGTTTTTTTTGACGATAGGGTGCAGCCGTTAACGTTTTGACTGAATCAAGGACTGCGGGGTAATTTCGTTTGGCCACCTGCTCATCGAGGGCAACCAACATGGATTCCCGGCGGTGCGCACTGTTTTGGGAAGCTTTCGTTGATTGAGTTTGAGGCTGAGATTTGGGAAGCGCATCTTTCCCTTTTTTAAGTTGGAACGTTAAATGTTCCATTCGCGTTTCAACGGCACGAGCAAGTTCGTATTTCTTAACTTGTCTCAAGCGTATACTCCCCCACTCCATATCCTTATAGAGCGCTTTAAACTCTTTTCGACGTTGATCCAACAGTTGTTGGTGTGTCTCTACGATTGACTGATTACTTGGGTCACCTTGCATTTGGTTGATCATAGACTCGTGCCATCGAAGATCGGCAATCAACCATTCACCTTTAGCCGCCCAGGCACTGACCAACGCTTTGGTGGGAACATCATCCGTTGCGTGTGCCTTTTTTTCATGAAAACTGCACCCACTGATGGCCAAACACAACACCAAAGGCAAACCCAATACATATGCATAGAGTCCATGGTTAAGTAATGAAATCTTGCGTTGCCAGAAATAGATAAAAGAGAAACTCATTGCTATGGATTGCTGTAAAAACATAAGGAATATGCCGCAGGTTAGTCTATTGATTTGGATAAAGTGCACCTTGAACCCATCAAACCTGAAAAGGATTACCAATCGTCTTCAATCAAATCCCCAGAAGCATCATACTTCCAACCTTGCACATAATGTTTAATCAAAGCCGCAGCAGGTGCTTTCAGGCCACTCACGGAAAATACCGCCAACGGATCTGATCGACCCTTAATGCTTACATAACGAGGACCTTTAAAGGCTAGCATGCCTTCGACTCCAGGCTCATTAATACAGACGTCCCCAACCAGAATTTCGTCGGGTTCTGACGCATCGCACAGTCGAGAAGCCATGTTAACGACATCCCCTACCACCGTATACTGGGCACGCTCATCCGCGCCAAGACTGCCAGCAAGCACTTCTCCGGTATGGACACCAAGACGTACGCCCAACACGTCAAGGTCTCTTATTTTCCTTTCAGCATTAAGGTCGTCAACTAGTTTACGCATCAAAGCGGCGCATAATACCCCGTGTTGTGTGTGTGACGCATCTTCCTTTAATACGCCAAAGACAATCATGGCGCCATCGCCAATAAATTTATCGACGTGACCACCAAATTTATGGCTGGCGTAATAAATGATCTGATAATAATCGTTCAACAATAACGCAACATCTCTTGGTGCTGAACGTTCACACAACCCGGTAAAACCCACAAGATCAATAAAAAGTACCGTGGACCGGCTGTAGTTATATATGGCTTCTGATTGTTTTAAATCTTCTGACAGCAAATTATCGGCAACGGGCTGAGAAACGAATTTGTAGAAAGTTTGTTTAATCTTCTCTTTTTCTCTTAACTCGGTTGTCATTTTATTGAAGCTTTGAATTAAGTCGCCAAGCTCATCTTTGGCTCCATATTGAATTAACTCTGGCCACTCGCCTTCAGCAATTTGCGTGGTGGATTCTCTTAACCAGCGCAAAGGTTTTGTAAAGTACTTTGCCAAAAACAGCGTAATGACAAGGGCAATCAATAAAACCCAGTAGTGTGTATTAAAGAACCGGCTTTTGGATCGCTGCATCGCCTGGCTTAACATTGATACATCAATATCAATGACCAAACGTCCAACACGCACTTCTTGATATTCAATTGGCGCAGAAAATCTCGTCAATGAAGGCTCAATTTGCACCGGTCCAATGGTGTTTTCAGCACTGGATTCAACCAATAACTGATCTTCGTAACTGTAAACAGCCGCGTATTGAATTGGGCTTTGTCGCAGGATTCCACTTAGCATGACTTCAAGCGCAAGAAAGTCTTCCGCCAATACCAACTCTGCCGCTGATTCAGAAACTTGCAACACCAATGTTTGCCCAAAAGCTTCGGTTTGGGTTTGGATCAATTCAGCAAAGCTGCGCTGCTGCCACCAACCCAGAAATGACAAAGACACAACCAGCGGCAACGTAAAGAAAATGCCAAGCTTGGCACCTATTGGCCAGTGCTTAACATTCAAAATTTGAATCGCTGTTTGCGTTCTGCTCACATGGACTTCCAGATTATGGCGGATTGATGCCAACAAGCATCAATCTCTTCAGGTCGTTTTGCCAATCGTTTTATCTTGGGCCTAAACATCCTTGTCAATGAACCCCACAGAAGGGTCTGGCATCTAATGGACGACTCAGGCAGTCGCTACCCACTTAAATTCAAGACTACGCTTACTCCAGTCAATACGTTTAAGCTGCACATTAATGGGGTCACCCAAGGTAAACTGCTGCGAAGCCCCTTTTTGTATCAAACGAAGTGGATCAAATTTGAATGACTCATCAAGGCGTTTAAAGTCGACAAACCCTTCAACTCCCGTATCTTTTAACCGGACAACAATGCCCGCTGAGTTAACTTGCACCACTTCAGCAGCAAATTCGGTTTGTTTCGGTTGATGCTGCATATATTCGCAACGATACCACTGTTCGATCCACTGGCTAACTTGCCTTGCTAAGCCCATACCCATTTGCAGATGGTCCACTAAAGACTGATCAATCTGCAGTGTATCCTCGCCTGCTTCCAGCAGACTCCCCATCAACCGGTGCAATGTAAGGTCTGAGTATTTTCGAATAGGAGAGGTAAAAGTTGCATAAGCATCGAAACCCATACCAAAATGTGGCGCCGCTGTATTTTGTAATGCGCCTCGATCTAAGTTTCGAGTCAAAATTGCCTTCAACGGCCAATCCAGATTTGCTTGGTCTACCGTCTGAATAATCTTCACATAGGCCGGTAGCTCAGGTAGATCGTCGCTCAAATGAAACGAGGCAACGACTTCCGTAGGCAAACTCTCTTCAAGCAGTTTACGTAGATCCTGCCAACGATCTTTACGAAACCCCGGGTGAGTATTAAAAATAGCCAGCTGATTTCTTTGCTCAAACCAACCCGCAACGGTGCGATTAACCGCCAACATGCATTCTTCAACCAATCGATGGGCAGAGTTGCGATGACTTAATTCAATATCAACAACATCCAACTGATCATTCAATTGAATGTAGTAATCGGGCCGCTCATCCATAATCAACGCTTGCTTCGAGCGCCAATCCCTTAATGCAAGAGCGCACTGGTTTAATGCGTGTAAGTGCTGTTCAGACTCATCTTGTGCGGACTGTCTATCTAGCACATTAGCCACTTCGGTGTAGCTTAACTTAGCCGAAGAACGTATGGTTGCGCGCTTAAATTCAGACTGACCAATAGAACCGTCCTTCCCAATCTCAAAACGTACGACCCAAGCGAGACGGTCCTCGTTAGGTCTTAGAGAACATAAATTCTGGGTCAAGGTGTCAGGGAGCATTGGGATGTTCATCCCAGGGAAATACAAAGAAATGGCCCTGGCTTTCGCTTCTTGATCAAGCGCAGAATCCGCTTCTATCAAAGCAGCTGGATCAGCCACAGCAACCCAGAGAGTCCACCCAGCATCCTTTGTTTCAACATAAAGTGCGTCGTCCATATCTTGAGTCGACGCGGAATCAATGGTCACAAAAGGCATCTGCGTTAAGGATTCACGCTGTGCTGCCAATGTTTGAATACGTTCTTCTGTTAACGCATTCGCTTCCGTTAACACTGCGTCAGGCCATTGAGAAGATCTCTCAAAACGCGCGACAGCTAATTGATGCCTGAAATCTTTTGCGTCTTTCTTACTGATCAGTCTGATGACTTTTGCTTGAGGTTTTCCCGTTGGGTAAGGATGTCTTGTTAATTCACACTCAATGTAGTCACCGGATTCAGCATCACTTTGCTCACCTGGTGGGATGTAAATCATTCGATTAAGGTTAGGCATATCGGTTTCAAGAAACTGCGCCTTTCCTTTGACAACAAGCTTGCCAATCAATTTTTTCCAAGAGCTGTTAATCAGCTTTTCAATTTCTGCTTGTTCTTTTCCATCATTTTGTGTGACAAGCGTAAATTCAATTTCATCTCCAGGAAGCACTTTACTCATTTCATCTGGATTCAAAAAATGATTCTTTTGTTCCTGATCTTGAACAAATCCAAATCGACCCGAGGTTCCTTTCACAACCCCCTTCAATAGGGGCTTGCTTGCTTTCAAATCCGATTTGAGTTGCTTTAACTGCTGCAGTGAGTCTAAATTCAGCATGATCTCTGGCCGACGATGACTTAAAAAACCTAATGGTAGCGATATCTGTTGCAATTGGCCACGGCTTAATGGAATTGATGATTCAAGGCAGTCATTCAAATCAGCTAATAAAGCCTTTCAGAACGCCTCTCAGTAGGGCAGATTTTGACGCACACCCCTGCGGCTCATAACCATTAAATCGCACTCCAAAATTGCCTCTTAAATTAGGGCAATGGAGGAGCCATGTGAATCACTCGCCTTATGGTACTAAACACGAGCCCTTCAGGTGGATCAGTTCTGATTCCTGCTGCGTCCTGCCAGAAGCTCTCAATGTCCGCTCCATTTACCCCAGCAAATGTTCCACTGAAAGCTAATGTATTGTCATCGAGTAAATGAACAGAATCAAAGTCCAGATTGTAATCATTGGTAACAAAAGGTAGTTGTGTAAAAGTGTGCGTAATGGTGTCTAAGTGATAGAACTCCACTTGAAATAAGGTGTTAAAACCGATGCAAAAGACATCATCACCAACAATTTGTACCTTCCGCCGACGGTAAGGGCTACCTAGCGGGAAAGCTTCTTCTAGCGGGAATGGGTTTAACACCTCCGAAATAGGATCAGCCATTGGCCATAACCTAACATAATCACAAGCGTCAGAAATTAAGTAGTCATTGACTATACGGTAGGCTCCATCAACATTGGAGTTGGCGGTGGTTGCAAAGCTTTCTTCTTTTCGATTAAAGGACGTATAAGCCAACCGAGTCATGATGCCATTGATGTTAAAACTCAGTTGATTAACACCTGTGCTGTGCAATTCATAAACATCACCTTCAGGGCTTAAAATCAAGGAGGATGTTTTCAATAAAATTCGCCTAACGATGTTGTCTTGAGTGATCACCCTATAAGACCAATCCCCTCCGTTGAGGTTTCGATAAATGATCGCGCCATTGGATGCGATGACTAAACGCCCTAAGCCAACTTGATCATTTGTTAACGATGCCCGTACCAACGTAAGGTCTCCTCCCTCTGGATCAAGCTCAGCTCGATAAAGAATTTGATCAGGAGGAAGCACGATGGGCTTAAGGTCATCTGGATTGTTCAACACATCCGGTAAACCAAGGTCCAGATCTGGCTCATCTAGCGGATCTTCAATGGTAATACCAGTCGCAGTTGCTGGCCCAATGAGATGAATATTGGCCGACTGATTTTGCGATGTTCCGGGCAAATAAACATCAGGGGTAACTAAAGCGCTTGGAACGAGGCCGCTGTTAGAGGTTTGATTAGGCCCTAGAGGAAGATAACTGATCGCCCCGCTACGTTTGCGAATAAGTAAATTGTAGGTGGGAACTTCATCACTCCCTGTTTCATTCGCATCGCCCGTATCGCCAGTATCGCCCGTATCGCCCGTATCGCCCGTATCGCCCGTATCGCCCGTATCGCCCGTATCGCCCGTATCGCCCGTATCGCCCGTATC
>CANMOZ010000017.1 GCA_947499545.1 uncultured Saccharospirillaceae bacterium | reverse complement strand
AGGTTTATCTGTATCAGGTTTATCTGTATCAGGTTTATCTGTATCAGGTTTATCTGTATCAGGTTTATCTGTATCAGATATAGGCTCTAGAACATTAAGCTCAATCCGTTTGTCTAGGATATTCAAGCCATCCGTCACAGATACAGTAATACTTACCTTATTATTCGCCCACTTTAATCCAGGAGTAACCCAGTAAAGGTTAGCATCATGAGTATCCCGTTTAATGTTCAAATCATAATCAGAGCGAACCGACTTTATGGAAAGCGTGTCACCTTCAGGGTCAGAAGCTTTTAAAGATTCAAGATCAACTTTAAGTTTCTCACCTGCTGCAATGTCAAATACTGATACTTCGACTTTAGGATACTGATTAACAACAGTCTGCTCAGCTTTCACCCTAACAGTGATGTCTTTCTCAACAAAGAGACCTCCAGCATCCGTCACTTTCGCAATCAATTTAAACTCCGTTCCAGCATACTTTTTGTCAACAAGCAGCTGATAGCGTTTCTTACTTGATAGCTTCATTAACTTAACATAAGGCTTTTCCGCCAAATTACTTAGCTTCAAATCAAAGCTTAAGTCATTTAAACCCTGATCATCCCAGACACCCAGATCAGCCATTGACATTTCATACGTTACACCCGCTTTTAACTCCAACTTGGTTTTATTAATCTTAGGTGCTTGATTCGTCTTCGCAGGTGCAATCACCTTTACACTGACGGTAGCTTTAGTATCCAACAAGCCATCGCTAACCGAAATATACAAATCAACGCTGTAATCCCTACCTATATTTTTGAAGGATATTTGATAACCATCTGTTTTTTTGTGCTTGTATGCAATATTTGAGTCATTCTTGTTCAGCCAATTCAACTCTAAGCGATCGCCTTCTTGATCAAAGGCTCCTACATTTCTAAGCGTTAAATGAAAAAATTCGTCCGCGCGTACTTCAAAACTCGTTTTATTCACAGTAGGGGCGTGATTATCATCTTTGATTTTTACTTTTACATTTGCTGACGTCGACTTACCTTTAGAATCTGTCGCGCGCACGCCAAATACCAATTCATAGGTACTAAAAGAAGGATTTACCCTGTACATCAACTCCGATAGTTTAATAACATCAAGAGGTACTGACGTTATTTCCAGCGTTACAGGATCACCATCAGGATCAGTAATTTTTAAATTACTTAAAGAAAATGTTATAACGGAACCGACTTTCACATCGGGCAAGGTGTTTACACCAATTTTAGGCGCGCGATTCGCTTGACCTGTTTTGCTAACCAGTAACGCAACTCGCAAGTCATTCTTTAAATTTCTATCGTATAGCTTACCACTCCAAATATTATAGTAACTGCCATCTACCAGCCCATTTTCATAAACAATACCTCCTCCTATTACATTTATCTTGAGATATAGTTTATTTATCTTTTTTACATCAATAGAGTTTTGAAAGAACACTCTATTCCAACCGTTTTCTAATACATTAGTGGTAACTGATTCTAGAGGTTTATCTTGAATTACATCAGTTTTAGTAGCGTATATACTTAAAGAGAGACTAGTGACTCCATGAGTCGAGATATCCACACCATCAACATAATGAGTGTTTGGCTGATATTCAATGATGTGCTCGCCAGCAAGATTATATGAATAGTTACCATTTGAATAGGTTTCCTCACTGTAACTTAAAATCCCTTTTTCTTGATCCTCAATGAAAACTTCCGCATTAGCAGACACTTGACTGAGCCCAACATTTTTTATGTAAAAGGTCAGCGGATCATTGACATTTGCAGCAATATTCGTCAGCTCAAAGAGACTATGCCCCAGCATTTCGTTAATAGGCATTGCAGCTTTGATTAATTTTTCGGTATTTTTTGCATTCCCTCCCACAACCGCTTCATTCACATGACTTACAAGCAGGCCGTTTGATTGAGGTATCCGGTAATTTAACAACATGTCATCTTGGCGATGCTCCAGCACCAAATATTCTAAATGTTTATACGGATCGATCCACAAGCGGTACACATCCTCACTCAGGTGAGCAGGTGATAACCTTAGGATTTTCTCTCGATTTGAAGGCATTTCCTTATAATCAATAATACCAGCCGTTTTTTTACTCCAACCAGATAACTGTGCAGGTTCACTTCCTTGATGAGCAGACGCCATTAATCCCCAGCTCCCGTATCCACCGTACAAATCAGGTAGCCCCAGCATCAAATGACCTAACTCATGAACCGCAACACCCAGTTTAAAATAATCAGTCCCCCTTTTCCTTTCAGCAATTGCGGTGTACGCTGTTATTTTAACGCCATCAACAAGCTTGGAACTACCGGTTGGACGTTGATGAGACCATACAGAAGGAGTGCCAGGCGTTGATACAGCTCTTTCAAACCCCCCCATTATCACAACCAAGGACAGTTCATCTGGGGTTAATCTTGTATCTTTATTTTTATCGTATTGGCTGAAGTTAATTTCAGGATCAAGGGCATTGAGCAAACGTTCTTCAATTTTTGACCAAGTACCCTTACTTTCTAAATTTGGGTGGCTTTGATTAAGCGAAACATCAATAACAGATTCACCTGATAAAGATTTCACGGGTTTAATTCTTAATTTTTGATAGGTATTATCGCTGTAGTAAGACTTTACAGAGTTGTTATACCCAAAAAACAACTTTTCAACTTCATCTTTATTTTGCTTTATTTTGGCTTCCGCATCCAAAAAGCTCACCCTAACAACCAGTAAATTCTGCTCATGCACCGACATACTGCGGTTGACACGAAAATCACCAGATTTTGAAGCCAGGTTAAGCTTCACACCGCTCCCCATATCCAAGTGAGGCTTAAACGATTGTCGCTCTTCTTGTGCCAACAAAGCACCTGAAGGGGGAAGTTCATCTGGGCTTACCAAACTCAAAGTCCGATGATCACTATCGACGTAAAACCATTTCCCACCTTCATTAGCAACAACATACCCCCTTCGAGTTTCATACCAGTGATGATTAACATCCCCCTGCAACCTTATTTCAAGAGTCTTCCCATCTTGTTGCACTGATTCCCAATTACCCACTGCGGGTGATAAGGCATACGCCCACTGATTCAGAGTTAGTAAAGCTACCCCCAATATCGACAGCTTCTTCATTTTAAAGCCCATAGGATCATACAACTCCCTAAAAATTGACGCCTAATTCTACGGAAATTCGCACAATCTCACTGTCAACTTGTTCACCTTTTGCAACCTTTGCGATTTGATTTACACAAAATGAAGCGATTATCTCCTGCACCAGGAGTTGAGGGATTGATCAAGACCTCTCACTGCATTTATTCAACCCATTCAGTAAGCGGATTAGGGCTTCAAGGGTCTTTTTTTCATTCCCAGGTTAACAATCGTCGCTATTATCGGTACCCTTTGTTTCAGATCATTCTCACTGGAAAAGGCCGCAGCTACATGCTCAAGCAAGAAACACTGACCGTCTCTGCGTTAAATCGCAAAGCAAAGCAACTGCTGGAAATTCATTTTCCAAAGCTGTTAGTGACCGGTGAGATTTCAAACTTGGCTCGCCCTTCCTCAGGGCATTGGTATTTCAGCCTGAAAGACACTCAAGCTCAAATTCGGTGCGCTATGTTTCGCTCGAAGGCTTCAGGGGTGACTCATCCCATCAAAGAAGGTGATCAGGTCTTAATTCAAGGAAGCTTGTCATTATATGAGCCAAGAGGTGACTACCAATTCATTGTTGAACGCATGACGCTTGCCGGGGAAGGTGCTCTACAAGCTGCCTTCGAAGCGCTAAAAGCAAAACTGCGCTCTGAAGGGTTGTTTGAATCCCACCTAAAACGCCCCATCCCAGAACATCCTCAACGCGTAGGAATGATCACCTCCGCCACCGGTGCCGCAATTCAAGATGTGCTCACTGTATTGAAGCGCCGTGCTCCTCATATTGAAATCACCGTCTACCCTGCCCTGGTTCAAGGCAAAGAAGCCCCTCAAGATTTGATCCATGCCCTCAACCTTGCCTATGAACATGCTTGGGCTGATGTCTTGATTATCGGAAGAGGAGGCGGTTCTCTCGAAGACTTATGGGCATTCAATGACGAAGCGCTGGCGCGCAAAATGTTTGACTCTCCGATACCCATCATCAGTGCCGTTGGTCATGAAACGGATTTCACCATTGCAGATTTCGTTGCCGATTTAAGAGCGGCAACGCCCTCAGCTGCCGCTGAATTAGTGGCTTTGGATCGAGACCAATTGTTAAAGGTCTTAGGGGGCTTTGAAGAATGGCTACAACAATACATGCAACGTTTGATTTCCAACTATCGACAAAACCTGCTGCACCTTCAAAAACGCTTAAAGCACCCTAAGCACCAGCTACGTGAATACGCGCAGCGTTTAGATCGATTAGAAATTGCAATGGTACGCGGCCAGCGCCGCAAACTCAGTGACTGCCAGAATCGTTTACAAGCGCCTTTATCAGACCTGTTAAGAATGAACCCCCGTCTCTGGCTTCAAAGCAGCAATGAACAATTAAACCTGTACCAGACTCGGCTTAATACCGCCATTCAGCGCATCATGGAACGCAATCAACAGGCCCTTCAACACCAGGTCGGAATGCTGAATGCATTAAGTCCACTCAATACCCTTAATCGCGGATTTGGGATTATGTTGAACCAGCAAATTAAGCCCATCACCTCTCATACAGACGTTAAGCAAGGGGAACGTCTGTATGCACAGTTAAAACATGGGCACCTAACCTGCGAAGTGATTGATGCTGATTCAACCTCCAAACTACCCATTGTCGATACAGCTGATACAGTTTCTGCATAGCGAATGATTAGAATCAGCCGTGCCAACAGGTACATAAATTGCCGGGAGCCCACATCATGAAGAACAAGACCAAACCTTCATCTGACGCTATGCTTACCAAAGCAAAGCTTCAGGGGCTACCCAAGAAGCTTTTGCTAGGGCTCTGCATCACAATGCCCTTAATGGCATACGGCTTACCCAACGACAGCCGGGTACCCGGCGGAGTGGCTGTTATCCCCCTCCCCCCGAATCAAACAGAACAAGAGTGGCAATTTAACGACCAATCCGTCCTTACCGTTCGACAAGATAATAAGCCCATAGCGGTCGTCGGCATTCCTTTATCGACCAAACCAGGCATGCATAGCTTGTGCGTGAAAGGGCAAAAGACCTGCTTAAGCTTCAAGGTATTCGACAAGGCATTCCCAGAGCAACGCATCAAGTTAAAAACCAACAAGCATGTAAACCTATCCAAGGAAGATTTAGAGCGCCATGCTCGTGAAAAAAGCCTCTCGAAAAAAGCCTTTGTACAACGATCAACGCTTCCTCCCTCTCTAATACTCGAGTGGCCAGCAGAAGGCCCCATCAGCTCAGAGTTTGGATTAAAACGTTTTTATAATGACCAACCCAGAAACCCGCACACTGGCTTAGACATTGCCGCCCCTCGAGGCGCCCCAGTGACCGCTCCCGCACCGGGCAAGGTCGTATTGGTTGGCGACTTTTTTTTCAATGGCAAGGTCGTATACGTTAACCATGGCGACTCTCTTGTCAGTATGTTTTGCCACTTAGATAAAATCTCCGTTAAGCAAGGCGACCAACTTCAAACCGGAGACCCTGTTGGCGCTGTAGGTTCAACTGGTCGAGCCACAGGACCTCATTTGCATTGGACGCTCAGTTTAAGAAACGTCAGGATTGACCCAACCGACTGGCTTAGAGATACTCAGCCCCCCGCTCCTGACGCAGCCCAACGATAAAGACCCGCTGCTCAGGAATTAGGGGTATTGTGAGTGATAGGTTCATAGGGTGCGTCATGCCAAATCGAAAACACGGAGGTCCTGGTGATGAAGAGGATCTCGATATCTTTTCAAAAGAAATGCGTGATGTTCAACCGCTGAAGAAACACAAAGAAAGGGCTGATTTAAAACGGTCATCTGAGCCTGATAAAAGCAGCATTGAGGCAAGACAACAGGCTGCAATAACCGACAAGCAGTCAGACCCCAATTACCTTAGCTCAGACTACATCCCAAAAGTGGAACCACATGACTTTCTTGAATACTGCAAACCAGGCGTCCAAGCGGGCGTCTACAGGAAACTCCGGTTAGGCAAATATGACATTGAAGCCCGCCTGGACTTGCATCGAAAAACATTAGAGCAAGCACGCCAAGATGTTTTTTATTTCATTCAAGATTGCATGAGCTACGATCTCAGAACCGTCATGATTCTGCACGGAAAAGGCGATAGAGGCACCGACAAAGCCCTCATAAAAAGCCATGTCGCCTTTTGGTTAAAGCAAATGCCCGAAGTACTTGCCTACCACAGTGCTCAGCGTCATCATGGTGGCACGGGGGCTTTGTACATTCTCTTGAAAAAAAGCGACCGAAAAAAACAAGAAACCCGTGAGCGTTTAAATAATCGTAACTTCTAGGATAAGGACAAGCTGCATCGCTTGCCCTTTCGGCCAATCGACAAGGTCGGATAAGGAGCTACTCATAAGTATCGCTCATAACAAAGGAATTATGCCTCTATGTTCCGAGAAATCATCAAACCCCGCTTCCTGGAAACCGACGCCCTAGGTCACATCAATAACACCGTTTTGCCCGAGTGGTTCGAGCAAGGCAGAGAGCCAATCTTCAAATACTTCACCCCAGATCTTAACCCACAGAAGTGGGCACTGATTCTTGCCCGCATTGAGGTCGATTTTCACGCCGAACTTCACTACGGTAATGATGTCTTGATAGAAACCGGATTTCTCAAAATCGGCCGCTCATCCATGGAAATCCTGCACAGAGCATCACAACTCGATACCCTGTGCGCATCGGGTAAGGCGGTTATTGTTCACTACGACTTTGAGCACAAAAAAAGCTTGGCTATTCCTGAGCCAATACGCATGCAATTGCAGGAGCACTTGGTGGATGAAACAATCACAGAATAAGGCTATGCCGCTTCTTCAGCATCTTAGTAGCGCGGGCAAAACGCTTCTCAGGCTTTCTGCCTTGTGTGCACCCCTAAGCCATGCCGCAACCACACAAATACCAAAATACGCCTTAGTCCCCGTATCCTCCGTTGATCAGTTTGAGCAGCAACTTAAACAGGCCGTGAGCCAACGACCACCGGTGATGATTCAATACTCCACTGGTGGCGGCATGATGGCTAATGGCTCAGCTTCAGTTGCAGCCTATTCAACAACCAACACACAAGAAACTGGCGTAGATGAGCCCGACCTTATCAAATACAACGGGCGATATTTGCTGACTCTTACACCTGAAATCATGCCGTTTTTTGGTGTCCCAATGGGCTGCAAAAACCCTGAAGACTGTAAACCGCAAAAGCCAAAGGCAGCAGAATTAAAGGTGTATGATACGCGCAATGCCCCCCTTAATACCAAACTCAGCCCTCTGTTCACCTTTACTTTGAAAGACAACGAGCGGGCTGAGGGTATTTTTCTTGTGGATGAGGGGTTTCTCGTCATCTCGAAACCTCAAGATAGTGGCCAATCAAGGGGCATCATGCCTCATTCCTCTGAAAACACACGCCTGCGTTTATTTGGCTGGAGCAATAAGTCTAAACCTAAGCTCGTCAAAGAATGGGAAATAGAAGGTGATTTACAAAGTGCACGTCGCATCAACGGCAAAGCTTACTTTGTTGTGAGTGCATGGCCCAACGTACCAGGGAGCAGCCCGGGCATGCCACAACCCCAGTTTGCGAAACGGGTGAATGGAATGAGCTTGGATCAACTGCTTCCAAAACTGCATACCAATGGTAAGCCGAGCCCTCTTTTTGATCCAAGTCAGTGCCTTCAACAGAAAAATGCAGACAAAATTGAGGGCATTAACGTTGTTGTCAGTGTCGACACCAAGGCAAAATCTTTAACGTCAAGCTGCGTACTGGGTGATCGTCCAGAAGTCTATGCATCCCCCAAACGCCTGTATTTAACTCTTAATCATTACCCAGACCAGGATCAAGCCAATAACCGGCTGCGCATCCACCAGTTTTCAGAAGGGCACCAACAAGCGGTTGATTACCAAGGAACCGCAGAAGCAACCGGCTGGCTCGCAGGTCATCGTGCTAGCTTTCGCATGAGTGAATTTAACAATCATTTAAGAGTGGTGGTTGATCAAGCCAACGATAAACACCAATTATTTATATTTTCAACACAAGCAAAGCATTCACAACTGCCTTTGACTGCAAAACTCCCCAACAACAAACGCTCTGATCCCATAGGTAAACCGGGCGAACAAATATACAGCGTTCGCTATTGGGGAGATCAAGCTTATGTGGTGACCTTTAAGCGCATTGACCCTCTTTATAAAATCAATCTAGAAAATCCAAGCGATCCTTTTATTGAAGGGGCCCTTGAAATTCCAGGGTATTCTGATTATTTACAGGTACTGCCAAAGAATCTTTTGCTGGGTTCTGGCTATGAAGTCGACAGCAAGGCAAGACGCACCCAGGTTAAAATAGCGCTTTTCGATACGGCCAATAAAACCCCAAAAGTCCTTAAAAGTGCGGAACTGAATTCCACTTACACAGAACTCACTCGCGATCATCATGCATTGGCTTGCCTGACTGAATTGCCCAGTATTCGTTGCGTAATGCCTTCTCTTTCAGATAAAGGTAAGTGGTCATGGCAAAGTTTTAGCGTCAACACGGATCAAAAAACCATTCACCTCAATAAAAGCGTTGATGCTGCTGCTTTAGGAGTTAATCGCCCGCAATGGTTACGCTCTGTTATACAAGGCGATCGTTTAATGCTCATTGCGGACGGGAACGTTCAGATCAGAGCTTGGGAGGAATAACGGCCAATTGGCATTTATTTTAACCGTATTGTCTCAACACTTAAAATATTAACACAGGAATCGTTTAAAAGGAGCTAACCGACTAAACGATTCCATACTTTATGCCAATGAAGAATAGCATCAAGCGATTTGGGTTTTGAGATCACGTACCCCTGCAACAACACTTTATTTTTAGCTTGCTTAAAGAACTGAATGTCTTCATCCAGTTCAACACCTTCTACGACCATTTCAATATTCATTTCTTTTAAAACCTCTAATATTGACGTCGTAATAATTTGATGGATTTTATTTTCAGCAATATTATGCACCAAGCTTCGGTCTAGCTTGACTTCAGTAAAAGGCAACTCTTTTAATTGATAGATATTGGTATAGCCCACGCCAAAATCATCCAAAGCCACGCCAAACCCTTTTAATCGCAAACGACTTAAGTTTTCAACTTGTTCAGGGGTATGCAGCGGCAGCCCTTCGGTAATTTCAAATATAAATTGGCTAGGTTGATATTTATACGTTGATATAAGCTTCTCGAGTTTATCTGGCAACCCGACTTCTGCTAAATCATTAGGAGACAAATTGAAAGACAGTTTTAAACCATCATCAAACTGCTCGAAAAGCACAGCAGCATCCCTCAAAACCTGCCGAAATAAAACATTTAACAAAACGGAGGTTAATTGGTGTTTTTCAATGTGCGGAATCAGCTCTCCAGCGGATGCGGCATCCGTTTCTCCAGTCCGAATCAATCGACTCAAAACCTCTAAAGATTCAACTTTACCTGAATCCGCATTGACGATGGGTTGATAATAAGGAACCAGCATGCCAGGTGTGTATAAAATCGACCTTATTTCGTCCTCAGTGTAATCTTTAACAAAACTCAAGTGTCGCTTTCGCACTTCGTTGACAACCAAACAGGCCCTTTTCAAGGTTGCTTTAAGTGCTTTACTGTTAACCGGCTTTGACATGCTACTGGAGACAATCAAGCCATGTTTCAACGCCAAGGATTCCGCTGAATTCAGCACTCGCTTATCCATATCCGACAGGATAGCGACAGCTCCCGAATACTCCGTTTCAGCCAATAATTTAAGCAACTGAAACCCATCAATTTTGGGCATATTGATGTCTGTAATGATTAAATCAAAGGGTCGATCATCTTGAGCTTTTTTGACCAGATCAATGGCTTTTTCCGGGTCAGATTCGAGGGTAATAAATTGACAGCCATAGGCTTCAAGCAGCTGCCCCACAAACATCAGTGACGATTTCGCGTCATCAACAACCAACACGCGTAGATTATCGACAGCGATCATAGGGGCTCTCTAAGAGAAAAGGGGTAAAAGAAGCGTCTATGAAAATCAAACCCAACTATCCCCTTATTTGATCCACACAAACTCTCAAAAGAGTAGTTCAGATTCCTCCTTCAAGCGCCGCTATCAAAAGACACCTTGCGTCACTTGACTGGAGAAATCTTCAGCGGTCTGCCTAATTGCCTCTGCTACTTTGGCGTACTGTCGAGCAAAAGGTGGAACGATTTCAGACAAACCAATCGCATCATTAATCACTAATACTTGACCATCACAATCGGGCCCTGCGCCAATACCAATCGTCGGGATTGTCAGATTTTTCGTGATGGATTTACCCAAATCACTTGGAATATGTTCCAACACCAACATAAAGGCACCCGCCTTTTCAATGGCATTGGCTTCATCAATGATTCTCTGAGCGCTGTCAGAATCCCGCCCAACCTGCTTGAAGCTACCCGCTGTTTGCGGTGTTAGTCCAGTATGGCCAACAACATCAATCCCGGAATTGACCAAATGCGTAATCACATCCAATTTAGGCCCCTCCAATTTGATGCTATCTGCTCCTGCTGCCAACAAGCGCTTGGCATTCGTCAATGCGGTTGCTGGTGTATCATCTGAGCCATAGGACATGTCCCCAATCAAATGAGTATTCGGCGCTCCACGACGCACCGCTCCAATGTGATAACACATAAGGTCAACCGTCATGTCACGCGTACTGGAAAAGCCCATTTCAACCATGGCGACGGTATCCCCGACCAATAAAATGGGGATATTAGCTTGCTCTAAACAGCGCGCAACCATTGCTGTATACGCCGTAAGCATGGGTATTGGTCGCACAGATTTTAAACGCTGAAAATCGATAGCGGTTAATTTTGTTTTTTTCATAACATCGGCACCTTGATCAAGGAAAACAACGCATCTGTTTGGAGCACTTATGTCAAACCACGCTTACCAAAGGGCTATTGGCTTTAAAGATATAAATTTTAAATGCGTTCGGTCTGACACAAACATATCATTGATAAATACCCAAATAATTATGACGAGCTTTTATGTATTTATGAATGTCTTTTCGGTCAGGCAGGGGGTGTTCTTTATACAAATTAGGGTAAAGCTTCTCATAAGATTTCCATAAATCTTCTATTGGCATAAGCCCTTTTCTTCTTTTGCTTTCACTCATAGGAATAGGCGTAGCGTAACCTGATGTCAGATAACGATATTCTACATGACAAGCGTTGAACAAATTCACTTCCACATACCCCCCAGGCGTTACCCCAAAAGACAACGTACGAAAGTTAACGGTTTTCCCTCTTGTTCGATAATCACAAGTGTAGGTTTCATGCATTAACTCATTAAGATTTTCTGGCAAATCTAATGAGATACGATACAAGGTTCGATCAGCAAAGGATGCCCATTGCAGCTCTACCGTCGTCGGCAAGGGCGTTTTATCAAACATCACCTCTTTACTCAGCGTCCAGGCATAGTATTGACCTATATTCGGAGCGAAGCTTCCCATCACTGGCCAGCCTCCGGTTTCGAAAAGCACTTTCTTTCCACGGTAAAGAATAACTTTTTCATTGTATGCATGATCGGCTACAACCCCCAAGGCATAACCCCAGCGAGTGACTGGCTCCACTGTCTTTGAAGAACTACACGCCACTAGCAGGGCACATAGAAGTGGTATTAATCGTTTGAATTTATGGCTATGCTGGCTGTTCATTCGCATCAAAATCGATTTTTTAAACGGTTTATATTTAACTTCATTTAGATCACGAACGATCAAACTCGTCATTCATACCGATCATACAAGTCATATCGAGGCTTTACTAACTTCTGCCAGTCTTTTGGGTCTGGAAGAGGATGGTCCTTGTAGAGATTGGGATGGGACTTGTCAAACTGTCTCCAACTATTTTCATATTGTTTTGCTAGGGGTGCCACCTCAACATCATATTTTGTTGCGTAAGGTTTACCTAGAGCTCTTGAAACGACAAGGTACTCTACCCGACATAAACTAAATATATAGGCTTCCGCATAACCACCAGGTGCGACGCCAATACCCAATCCGTATAAGTACGTTTTTTCACCTTTTTTTCGATAATCACAAACATACTCTTTAGTCATAAGCTCTTCAAGATTATCAGGCAGATTCAAGCTTACTCTGTACCTTTCTTTATCAGCAAAGGAAACCCACTGGATTACAGCTTTATTTGGGAGGCCATGATTGTAAAGCCTTCTATAGATTCCTCTACTCCAATAGTAATCTCCTAATTTGTAGGCCAATATGCTTCCCGACTCAGCTCCCCCTGAAAATGCATGTATATTATCTTCATTTTTATACATTAAAATTTCTTCGTTGAAAATAAAATCCCCCACAGACCCAATCACATAGATCCATTCATCCAATTTTTTTTCTTTTTTACACCCAGCCAGCAGGCATATCAGAAAAACTAAAAATACTTTTTTCATACTCTCTCCCACAAAACTTAAAACCGCCATGAAACCTATAAAAAACCAGGCGTTACCAGTCGTATCAACTCACTTTCCTGGTAAGGGCTAGCATGATATCTTCGTGCAGGCTTCACCCCACCACCATCTACCACGTTAGCAACTGAGTTGTCATAACTGATATGAAGAGAAGATCTTCTCAAACTTTTATATAAATTTTTATCAAACGTGCTACCTAGGTTAATTGAGACCCCTTCTTTATTAGCCATCGAAATCCATTCACCAACTAAATTTTGAACATTTTTGTCTATATATTCCAATGTATATTGGGTATGATTCGAGTTCCAATCACTTAATGGTACATTGCTATTATAAGCGGCTTCATACATAACTTTTAATGGAATCCTTGAGTAATCACCCTCTACTACCCTATTGATGAACAGCTTAATTTCGGCATTGTAAACTGAAAGGTTTAACGCTTTTGCAACACCGGTATTATCCTTATATCTTTGATTGTGCATCACACAAATACTGGCAGCATTCTTTTTCGGCAGTTCACCGGGTTTCATATCTTCATACACTTCGTCTACCCAACCTTCTTCAAGCAGACGCTCTGCGTGTTTTTTAATCAAGTGGTACCAGGGGCTTTCTTTAGGGTTTCCGGTTAATGAATGATAAGTACCACCTTGAGAATCAAGTTCTTTACACTCGACCAATTTTGGGTCTGCATCTCCCCTTAAACTTGTTCTGCTGTAATACCCGCCTCCAATATCCGAATGACAACCCGGCAACAGGAGTTCAGTAAAGTTTCCAGGAATTGTTTCACCTTTTGAATCATCAGAAACTCTTGTAAGCGGAAAAAAGAAGCGATATTCGTCTGCCGCACACAAGTGCACCAAACGCTCAACCATGTCAGAGTGCACTCCAATTTTCCAATCTGACATATTAGGAGCAGCTTCAACCGTATCAAACACGCCAACAAATTTATTTTTTACGTATTCTTTTGATTTCCAGTCAAAATCACTCACCAATGGAATGTCTAATTCATTCAGTTTTTCTTGTAGAGCTTTGACTTCCCCTTCAGCAACGCACCGAGAAAACATTCTGGCTGCCGCAGCACCTCGACTAAAACCAAAAACATCAAATTCAACTGCCAATATCTTATCAAGCACTTTACGATATCTATCAACATTTAACTGTATAACGTCAGGAATTAGTGTTTCAAATGCTCTCTTAACATTACCCTCAATGGAAGTCTCACCAACAGAGAGTGCTTGTGTTCCTAATGCGTCACCATCTCCTTGTATGGTTCCAATTCCATCCACATATACTTTCGCGACCAAATCAGAGCAGGATGTTGTATCGTGGTATAATTCAAACAATTTACCCACATTCGTGATGTCATTAGCATAACTGCCACCAACTGGAGCCTCTCCCTGATTATAGCTGTTTAATGCATTTTTTAGAGATTCTTTTTCTGATTCGCTTTCACACTGATCAATCCACTCCTGTATAGCTATTTTGCCGGTTTGGCTGTTATAACTGTTATTCCCGGTTCCATCAAAAAACACCCCAACTCTTAAGGTTTCATAAGCAAACCCACGAACTTCTAATACATAACTGTTTCCTGGTGTTAGTCCGGATTTGTAATCGGCTTTGCCTGCTTGATGGCGAATGGGTAAAGGATTCTCCAATTCAGTTGAGATCATATCGCCCGAGGTGATTTTGAGATGTTGCTTGGTACTGCCTTGATGTCCTAAACCTCCACTGACATAAGCAGGTAGCGGTGAGGTCTGGTCTTTCGGAAAGGGTTTTCTGGATTCGGCAATTGGCAACCATGCTTCTGGATCGACTCTGAGTTGCAAAGTGCCTTCGGATTGAAGGTCTTCAATGAGCAAAGGTCCATCGCCCAAGGTGTGAACGTATTCATTTCCTGCTTCATCAATAAGCGTAATGCTAACACCACTAAAGGCTTTATTGTGCTCATCGCGAATATCAAGCTCAATCCACTTCTTAGGCTCTTCGTCTTTAGTATCTTTGTCACTGGGCGCTGCTTGATCATTTGGGGTTTTGTTTTCAGCAGCGGTCTTCGCTTCTGACTTGGTCCCCGCCATTGCCACACCTGCACCAGCAACGGCCAAAACGCCAGCCCCCGCACCGACCGCTCCATTGCTTAGAGTTGATGATTCATTTGAAGCAAGGCGATTGGCCTTATCTGCATCAACAGAGATCGGTTTAAACTCCCCTGCACCGGACTGCATTAAGGCTTCCGCTTTACGATGCAGCTCTTCTGATACAGCTGCTTGCTTTGAAGGTTCTGATTTTGGAAGTTGTTTGCCCATGAATTGAGCATTAATCTGAACCATTCGTAATAAGCTATTCATTTCAGCGTCTTGCTGAGGATAAAGACTGGAAGGAACAACCTGCCAATTCCCATTGTCATCTTTTGAGAATGGGCACCGATAAAAGGTGGCATCACGTTTATCTGTGACCAATAGAACGTATTGGGATGACTTTAATTCCTGAATAGCGTCTTGATTTTCCCTCTCATGACCGAATGGAGAATTGAGCAAGGCAACAAAGGGGCTTGGCCTTAGGGACATCCTATTTCTGGCTTCAGACAAGTCTATATTACCGGGGTGCTTAATCAGCATATTTCGCCAATGCTGACCCACAACCAAACCCAACTGCTCCATTTTAAGAGCTCTTCTATGAACCAGCTTAAATCGCTTACTTGGTGAATATACCATCGCCAATGCCATTTACTTCTTATGTTTAGGGTGGCGGAATTGTAACGGTAGATTAGGTGGTTATACCAGCAAAAGGACAACCACCCCTTTCATTGAAAGGGTTAACAGTACATTTTCGTATAATCAGCACACAAAGCCAGTACTGAAAGCTGAATATTCCGACGTTTTTATAAATAGCACTCCATTAAAATATCCTGACTTTGCTGCCAGCACCCCCTATTCACAAACCCAAATCCCTTGTATAAAGATACAGCGGAGTTTTCTTTATGAACCAGTAATTCAATTTTATTTGCGCCCATAGCTTCAGAATATTGTTTTATCCAACCAAGCGCTTGTGCACCGTACCCTTTGCCTTGATGATGCCGATCAATAAAAAAATGCACACAAACTGACTTTGAAATCTGGGGCTTGTCTAAGGGTAAACATGCCTACTGGCTCTCTGCGCTTAAATATGCCATACACGTTTATCTCTTGCTCTTTTTTTGTTTGATTAGAATTCCCATGCAGATTTAAAAGCATATCTAAGTGATACTGGGCAATCGGCATATCTTCAACAAAGCGTTTTTGCTCTGGGCTAATATCCAGACCCTTAAAGGCGCTCATCAATTGCAATGACAATGGTTTAATAAGCAATTGTTCCATCTCCATGCCTTATAATTTCATCTGAACGTTTTAATGATGATTGAGGAACTCTTTATCATCACCCTCGATAGTAGTATAAGTAGGCTATTGATTTGAATAAGGCAAAGGTTCAACATGATTCCTACGAACAGATATTCACCTGGCCAAGCGATACTGACAGCAACAACCAGTGCCACTAGGAGAGACTCTGAACGTGTAGAATCAACTGCAAGTGCTAGCCCTACTCCTTTACAGAAAAGAAACTGCAGACTCCCAAAACCTGGTGATCTGATATACGGGGTAAATTCTGAGTTTGGTCGCAAGGGCTACCTAAGACGAAACGCTCTATTTACAGGCGTAGTCCACACACTTGATCAATACCCCATTCTCAAATACGATGCAAAAAACGGTCAGATACCTGCTGATCACTCTTCCTTTCAAGCATTTATCGAAGCACATCCAAAGTATGCTTCTATTTTAACGGCTGATCCTGATAATGAAGATTTAGAAAATGAGAATCTGAGAAGAAAATGCAAAGCAGGTCTGGAATGGGCTCTATTGACGGGCAAGAAAGTACACTTTGTGCTCGATGATATGGATCTTGACGCAGTGATTTTGAAAAACTTCAAATGCAAGAACTCCGACTCAAAACCCGGCGCAAAGATTAAAAATCGCTCAATTACAGGGTCCGAACTTCGTTGGATCTATCGAAACAGAAACCGTGCAGCCGTAAAGGAAAACTTGATCTTTTGGTCTCAAGGGAAACCAGTGCCCGCCCCTTGGGACAGCGATACGGTGGTTGTTGAACAATCCAAATACCGCTTTAGACAAGAAATAGCACCTTATGCCTGTACGCAGTGGTTAGCATACAAAGCCACTCAACAAGCTTAAAGAGGTGCTTTACACTGTCCCAGCTATCAAGCAGATTTCTTTTCTATGAAAGCATGGTGATAGGCTTGCGGCCACTTTTTCATTAACGTTGACCTTTCTTTATCCGTTAGCGCTCCAGATTCTTCTTCTATTTCATACAAGCGATCTGGGTCGATGGGTGCATCCCGTGCAAAATCATTGAAACAATCGTAACCCAGCTCTTTTCTAAGGTAGTAGAGCGAGATGCTATCCATCACTGCATAGGGATTCTTATTACTCATCAGATCATGCCCCAATCTAGGGTTCTAGCTCTTAGGCTAGCGGGTTACACAAATCGGAACCGTAGTAAATTTGATATATATTTTTATGGATGTTTATTTTAAATAATGAAAGGTTTGTGAACGGTTAGTTAAAGGTATCGATGCAGTGGGTTTTGATTTTCATGTTCAGTAAAAAAATACGTGAATTTTTCTTCTTAGCACTGCTCAAATGAAGCGACATCATCTTCAAATTAGCGACCTAAATTAGCCTCCTCATATTCTTTCCACAATTTCACTTCTGCAATCAACGCTTCTGACACTTCAGAATATTCTCCACCTTCGGAAATAGCACTCAAAGCATCTTCCGCATGACCAGACAATGCGAGTGAGAGCACCTTGCTTGCCGATTTATGAAAGTCTGAATGTATGTTTCTAACATTATTATAATATGGATTATTTCGATCTTGCTCAGGCAATTCAAAGCAAAGCCAGCGCCCGAACGCACAATTGGTTTCAGACCATATGGATTCAGGGACTAATGCAGAATGGCCTGATTGTATGGCCACTTGGAGCTTTTGTTTCCAATTCAAATGTGCTTCTATCGCTTTATCTAACTCATCCAAGATTCTCATTGAAGCCTCGAAGAATATAAACCTTGCTCTCATTAGGAGTATTGGTGATAAAACGCAATTTGGCCTTGAGATGGGAGCACTCTTTTGTAAATTGCCCCAAGCAGCACCTTCTAACAGAATATTGTATCCAGCCTGTTGCCATATCTGACGCATAATAGTTAGTGACCACCCACACCATGGTCGACTCAGACACAAATCGTAACAAATAACAGTAAAGACTATCAGCTCATGGCTGGCATAAAATGCAATCCATTAAGTTAAGAGACTAAAAAAGAGGATGTGTTTACAGTTCATATACAGTTCATATCTTTGGCACTCTTTAAAAGAGCCAAAGAACATCATTCTTCTACTTTTAATTCAGCTTCATCCTCGGAGCCCTCATTTTCCGAAGTTTCTGCACTACTGTCTTGCTCTTCCTTATAACGAATCAACTTTGGATGATCAACGTTTAATTTTCGCATAAATCTCAGATCAGATATTCGAAAGACTAAATCCCCATCATAATTTTTATTTTCATCACTTTCAGATACAACTACGTCACCTTGATTATAATGCACATCAGATAGTTGTATAAATCCATTTGTTATCTGGTTGTTTATAATAGATGCATACAATCCACTATCGACTTGTCCAAAGTAATAGTAATACTCGGTTTTCAATTTATCCGAATCATCGTATTCTTTATTTCCAATTTGAGCTTGAATCCATACCTTTTTTCCTGTCAATTGTGGAGCTTCTTTTTCACAATCAAAATTAGGGTTACAACCGGAAATCAAGCCCAATAGAAATATTGGGAGAATGATCGTTTTAAACATGCCAAACGCCTTTAATTGGTATAAATAAACGGCGGCCAGCATACTAGTCTTTTATCGCCACCTCAAGCTCTGTGTTGGCGCTTACTCACAATCATATAATCCTCATACTCCTAAAGCACTACTAGCCCTCAATCCATCCCATCAACCTGTAACAACAATGTCTGCGTAGGCTTCATCCGGCACTTCAAGCGCCATCATCGAACGATACTCCACTTCCAACTGTGAATCATACAGCGGATCATTTGTATTTAGGGTGCTTTCCATTGGATTGAGAGCATATGGCAAGGAAGCGTATATAGCCTCTTTAACATTTTCGGGCACATATAATTGCGACGTTAATAATTCTTCCTGATTGAACAGCACCTTTATATGAAAGTGCGTCGCTCTACCTTTATAGCAGCCGGGGAATATAGTGAGAAATTGACAGGTTCCTTTTTCATCGGTGATTTGATAACCGCGTAAAAAGGTTTCTCCC
Source organism: uncultured Saccharospirillaceae bacterium (assembly GCA_947499545.1). Lineage (GTDB taxonomy): Bacteria > Pseudomonadota > Gammaproteobacteria > Pseudomonadales > Oceanobacteraceae > CANMOZ01. The sequence continues at coordinate 71,145 of CANMOZ010000017.1, read as the reverse complement.
TCGAAGTTCTTATCTTCATTTTCACCTTGACCATCATAACCAGAGTAATACCCCATTGCATCACCATGCCAGAGCTCAACAACCGCTCCCTCTAATGGCTCACAGTTCGCATCCTGAACTTTTAGGTACAGCATTAATGGCTTGCCGGTCCTATTTTCGCGGATATCCTGTCGAAGTAGCTGGCTATCAAAGAAAAAAGGGCCTTCCATCTGCTCGCTTGTTAACACGCATAACCCTTCATTGCCCTTTTTATTAAAGCTAAATCCCTTTGACGCATACAACCCCATCGAAACCGATAACAATGACTTGAAAAATTTACGTTTATTCATGACCTTATTCCATTTAATGATTCATTTCATCAAACAGGATCATTTATAAACAATGTGTAAGAAATATTAATGTTAGAAATGGCTCTATTCGTTTGGCTGATCAGCTCCAGTAACGGCAATAGAAACGGTCAGACAATGATAGGTTGCGATTACTGTAAACGTAGTCTTTAAATATTTATCTCCCCATGCACACTTTCTACGGTGTGCATGGAAATTATGAATATCCACCGATGATTAAATAATTCTATCTAATCATCGTAAAATTTATTAGTGCACTGATGATTGTTCCATTATCACACCAACCGTCTGGCGATTGCCTTCACGCGGTTCATAACCATTAATCGAATAAAAAGGATACATATAACCACTCGCACTATCACCATCAACGTAATAATGAAAGGCAGCAATGCCATTATTCCTAGCCATATTAACCGCTCTCTCAAAGCTACCTGCGTATACTGGCCATCCAAAACGTTTATCGGCTGCTCCCTGGAAAGCAACTTGCGATAAGACGAAGTATCGACCTGTTGCTCCTTGAGAACTTATCCGACTTGGCGTATCAAATCTCTCATCTTTTACTTCCGTATCAGTGTTTGCATACACGCCCTGCAGCAGAGTAATTGAGGCAATCAAAGCCGCGCTGATTAAAGACAATTTCTTCATCTTTCGAACCCTCTCATTATGGGAAACAATGTCAGCTGAATGCTGACAAAGATGCAGAAGCAAGAACTGTGCATTTGGAATTAACAATATAGATAGATTGGTGCTACCAGTCGCAATGGGCGGCACTCAATTCATTGGCTTTGATTCTTTATTTGTTATTACGACAAATCTGCTTGATGCAATAAGACAGTTTTCGCGCATGGGTGTCATTCATTAACCCGTTATTCTTGTATTCAATTTCCACCAATACGTTCATAAATGTTTCAATCGTTGCGGCTTTATGCGGAAATGACCTTGATAAGCGCTTGCCAAATTGAAGAAGTGTTTCTGAAGGCAATCTTTCAACTTGATTTAATTTGGACCACTTCTCTAAACGTTGAAAATAACGTAGATGTTTAGGGATATAAGGCCTTTTCCATGGCTTCATAATCCAAAGAATTACAACAGCCATAAGAAAGGCTAACGTTGACATAAAATATTTGGCTACTTCCAACCAATCGGTTGTGCCAAACCAGTTATAAAATAAGTCTTGCTGAGCATCCTGGTTGTAACTCAGCACCCATCGAGTCCATTGGTAATTTAATGCTTCAAATTGAAAACGAAGTTCTTGGATCCAACCTATGTTAAGGTTTGACAGGCCTAACCCTCGCCCTTCGTTAAAAGCTTCCTCTCCAACAGCTTGTTCAAGACTTTGCTCTATACGCTCAGGGGCGACCATGGCGGTAGGATCAAAGCGTTGCCAGCCTTTTTTAGGCATCCAGACTTCGACCCAGGCATGAGCATCGTATTGACGTACCGTTAGATATTGTGCTTTCTCGTTCCACTCCCCGCCTTGATACCCAGATACCATTCTGGCGGGAATACCTACCGACCTCAGTGCAAAGACCATAGCGCCAGCATAATGAACACAGAAGCCTTTTCTTGTATCAAATAGAAAGCGATCAATCGTATCGATTTTCCCCAACGGGTTCGGTGTTAGGCTGTAATAAAAAGGCTCTTTGCGAAAATGTAACATTAGCTTTTTTATCAGCGCTTCAGTGTCAGAAGTCTTAGATTGTAAAGATTCAACCCATGCGCGCGCTTTAGGGTTGGTACCGTAGGGTAATGCCAGATAGATTTTTTCTTCCCAAGGACGCAAACCTTCTGGATCAATAATGGCTTGCGGATAGGAGTCAACTTGATAACTAAATTGACTCATCAATTTATCACCGGAAACCAATCGAAAGTCGTGTGTTCTTCCCGTTTCTGGTGTTAACGGCACTGGCCAGTCTAAACCAAACAACCATTTTTTTTCAGTCGCTTCCTGTATCACCCGATACCGAATAGGTTCACCTTCTTGCCCATACCAATAACGATCTGGAGCCCAACGAACGCGATTCTCACGAATGGACTGGCGCCAAGATTGACCATCAAATTGATCCAGTATGAGCCCTCTCCAGTAAAGGTCAGCTTGTGAGGGACGTGTACCTTCGAACTCCACTCGAAAGACCAGCTCATCTGACTTGGTTAATCGAGCAATATCCCCCGGCGTCACTTCATCGGATAAGCCTGTTTGACCTTCACGAGCACTAAAAGGGTTGCTCCAAAACGGCCCCATTCTGGGTACAAAAACAAATAATATCAGCATCAATGGAACAGCTTGCATGAAAATAATTGACGCTTTATACAAAGACCCAAGCAGGCTTTGCTTCGCACCTTGGTTAATCGCTACCTGCGCTCCCAATATCCAAATAATGGTGACTGTTTGATAAATAAAAAATAGGATGGCTTGTTGATATAAAAAACTAATACCCACCAACAAGTAACACAAATAGATAAGGACGTAGGCATGCCGACGGTTATATAACTCCAATGGTTTTAATAGCAGCCCAGCAATAAACAAAGCAACTGCGCTGTCTAACCCTAATCCACCTACAAAGGTTAACGCTACAGAACTCGCGATCATCACAACTAATAACGTTTTCACACCCAATGAGGGAAAATTCCATCTGCCTCGATGAATTTGGAAAGCCCACCCCAAACACACTGCTCCAAAAATTAAAATCCAAGGCGGAAGATGTTCCGAATGAGGGAGAATAGTTAATACAATTGCAGCTAACACAGCCATCAATGCTTTGCTTGGCAGTGGCTCGATAGAACTGGATTGTGATTGATTGCGCTTCAACATTGACATAATCATTAGCGATGGGCTCCAGGGTAAACTGCCAAAGCCCGCAAACACTGATCTCGGTGACTGTCTCCCCTACTGGGCTCAATCTCACAGCCAGGCAATCGAATACCATATTCGTAACCTGCCTCGTGTGACATCAGTATCCAGCCACATAAAATCGATAAACGCTTTTCAATATCGCCTTTCGTCGCATTAAAATCGAGCCAATGCGAATGCTCAAAATGATCTTCAAATTCCTTGGTAAGCATACCTTGCCCCCGAGCGAACTGCTTCCAAGCAACCTGCTTTAAATTATCGCCTGGTTGATATTTTCTAAACCCATGAAAGTCATCCATGCCCTTTTGACTGTTCCGGCCTGGTTGACTGTTATCTATAGCGCCCGAAACATACTGAAATGGCTCTCTAATGGGCTTGGGGTAAACAATGGCTTCATAACGCAATGCCACCCAACTCCAAGCTTCTAGCAAGCCCAAAGGAAAAGTTGTGGATATTCGCATTCGCTTTGGGTTATAGAGACCTCGTGTCACCGCTCTTTGCTCTAATTCTGCTACAGACTCCGTATCTTTAGGCACATCAACCACTTTGCTTTTTCCCCAACCAAGCTTTATTTGAAAATATTCTTTGCCCAACAAAGGTTTAAGTAATACTTTGAATTTTAATGTATCACCGACAAAACAAGGTGCCACAGGCGTTGCTATGAGTTGTAATTTTGAAAGGTTTTGGTAGGTATGATAAATGCCAACAAACAAGATACTGCCAAGCAAAAACAATAAACCATAGGCCAACGAATTTTGAAAGTTCACCGCAAGAATAAAGATGATTCCCAACAAAGCTAGAAACAAAAAACCCATCTTAGAGGGAAATATAAATATTGATCGGTGAGATAACTGAATAGATGAAGCAGCGGGTATTCGTTTATCAAGCCAAGCCAACCAGCGCTTCTTAATTCCAGTCCATTTATCAGCCATAACCGTGTCTCAGGAATCTTTAGACATAAATCAGAAATATATTTAAGATGCCAAAACAGGCACTGAAGCGATGATTGTATCCGACCAAGATTGCCCGCTGCCTTCCCCTGCATCTTCCAGTCGATGATCAACTACGGATGCAGCAACGGTTTGCAGGTCTTCCGGCAATACATAATCTCTGCCTGCTATGAGGGCCCAACTTTTAGCGGCGGTCAACCAAGCCAATGCTCCTCGAGGCGATAAGCCATAAGCCAACCCAGCCTCATACCGACTAAAATGCACCATGCGTTGCAAATAATCTAACACGGAGTCTGAGACCCTAATCGCCTGCACATTAGCTTGTATGCTTTCCAACGATTGAATGGGCAAAACAAGAGGTAGCTTTTCAAGCAACTCGCGACGATCCTCTCCTTGCAGCAATAAGCGTTCTGCATTTTTATCAGGGTACCCCAACTGAATCCGCATCAAAAAGCGATCCAACTGGCTTTCTGGCAGAGGGAAGGTTCCAGCCTGCGACAAAGGGTTTTGTGTTGCAATGACAAAGAAAGGTTTGGGCAGTGCATGGGATTCGCCATCGACGGTGACCTGACGTTCTTCCATCGCCTCCAACAAGGCGCTCTGCGCCTTTGGTGTAGCTCTATTAATTTCATCAGCCAGCAACACCTGAGAGAAAATAGGGCCCGGATGAAAGGTAAAACTACCGCCCACTGTACCAGCTTGCTGCTCAAACACAGTCGCACCCAATACGTCCGCTGGAAGCAAATCTGAAGTAAATTGAATTCTATGATACGTCAGCCCCATCACTTGCGCCAAACCATGCGATAGGGTGGTTTTGCCCATGCCAGGCAAGTCCTCAATCAAGAGATGGCCTTTAGCAAATAAACACGCCAAGGCCAATTTTAACTGCTCTTCTTTTCCCAGTATGACGGTTGAAAGGGCTTTTAGTGTACTTTGAACAGTCGACTTCATGTGATTCAATACTTCTTTAAATCTACTATTGATGGTGTGCTAGGGTACAGGCTCCCCCAAGTCTTAACTTGGGGGCTTAAAACTAAAGTAAGGATAACCCAGTCTCCAGATCTCGGATAATATCCTCTATGGATTCAAGACCTACAGCGACACGAATCAAACCTTCAGTGATACCTGCTGCAGTTTTATCAGCATCTGTTAAGCGACCGTGTGTCGTTGTCGCAGGATGAGTAATCGTGGTTTTGGCATCGCCTAGATTTCCAGTGATCGACAGTACCTGCGTTTGATCAATGACTTTCCAAGCAGACTCCCTCCCCCCTTCTACTTCAAATGCCACAACAGAGCCAAACCCTTCTTGTTGTAAAGAGGCCAGCTTATGACTGGGATGATGAGGCAGCCCAGCATAGTGGACTTGTTTGACCTTAGGGTGATCATTTAACCACTTGGCTAACGCCATCGCATGACTGCAATGAGCTTGCATGCGAATTTTTAAGGTTTCAAGGCCCTTGATGAAAACCCAAGCGTTAAATGGGCTCATGGCTGGCCCAAGGGTTCTAAGAACATTAACCACTGGATCAACAAGCTCTTTCGCGCCTACGACAGCACCACCTAAGCACCGTCCCTGACCATCAATGAATTTTGTTGCACTATGGACAACAAGATCAGCACCTAATGACAGGGGGCGTTGCAGAGCCGGAGTACAAAAGCAATTATCAATGGCTAACAAGGCTCCTTTGTCTTTTGCTAAACGAGCAAGCGCACCAATATCCGCCACTTCATTCAGTGGGTTGGATGGTGATTCCAAAAAGAACATGCGAGTACTAGCCTGGCAAGCCATTTCCCAAGCGTTGAGATCGGTTAAAGGTACGAAGGATACGTCTATCCCCATTTTAGGTTTTAAGTAATTTTCAAACAGCCCAATACTGGAACCGAATAAACTCCTGGAAACCACTACATGATCACCAGGAGATAGGTGCGCCATGCATATGCTGAAGATAGCTGCCATACCTGATGCTGTCGCAACACAAGCCTCCCCACCTTCAAGTGCTGCCAAGCGCTCCTGAAAGGTTCTAACCGTCGGGTTTGTATAACGACTGTATACGTTTCCTTCACGTTCCCCAGAAAAGTATGCGGCCGCTTCAGAGGCTGATTGATAGCAAAAACTTGAGGTTAAATATAAAGCTTCTGAATGTTCCATTTCCATGGAGCGAGATTGACCCACACGCACCGCACGCGTCTCCCAATCCCATTCATTGCTTGAGTGTAATTTGCATTCTGCTTTGTCCATGTCCATAAACCTCTAGCGAAACCCTGTACCCAACATCAGAGGCCCATTCTACCAATAACTTGTAAGTTTTCGACCAGAATAATAGAAGCTTGAGAGGAGGTTCGAAAAAGCGCTTAACCCTACTCCATTTTCGAGTAGGGCATCCATAAAAAGGCTGAGGTATTGACTAGGCAGGTGTTGGTGGCTCGTTATGAATTTCTAATACCGCATTTTCCTGTGTGCTGCGTTTTGAAGCATCCGCTCTCAGTGCTTGCAAACGTTCCAGGTATTCCTTCGTCACATCACCGGTTACATAGCAGCCATTGAAGACCGAGCAGTCAAAGGCATCAATACCAGGATTTCCCTCTTTAACGGCATCCACTAGATCATCCAAATCTTGATAAACCAACCAATCCGCCCCTATAGCGGTTTGAATAGCCTCGATATCTCGATCATTAGCGATAAATTCATCCTTTGCGGGCATATCAATCCCATATACGTTTGGATGTCGCACCTCGGGTGCAGCCGAAGCAAAATACACTTTATTTGCCCCAGCATCGCGTGCCATTTCAACGATTTGTTCGCACGTTGTACCCCTTACGATCGAGTCATCAACCAGCAATACATTTTTGCCTCTGAATTCTAGATCAATCGCATTGAGTTTTTGTTTAACCGATTTTTGCCTTTGCGATTGGCCTGGCATAATAAAGGTTCGGCCAATGTATCGATTCTTAATGAAACCCTCACGATACTTAACCCCCAACACATGCGCGACTTCTAGTGCAGAGGTTCGACTTGTATCAGGAATGGGAATGACAACATCAATATCATGGTCGGGTCTTAATCGTACGATTTTCTCTGCAAGTCGAACACCCATGCGCAACCTGGCTTTATAAACAGACACATCGTCCATAATGGAATCAGGGCGAGCGAAATAAACATGCTCAAAAATACATGGGGAAAGTTTAGTATTCTCTGCACACACCTGATGGTGGAATTCGCCCTTTTCGCTGATAAAAATTGCCTCGCCGGGTGCTATGTCACGCTCCAATCTAAACCCAGAAGCATCTAAAGCTACACTTTCAGAAGCCACCATATAATCTTTGCCGGTCCCATTGCTACGAGAACCAAATACAATCGGTCGAATGCCATTCGGGTCCCTAAAGGCAACCAACCCGTAACCACTGATCAGTGCCACAACGGCATAGCCACCTTTAACTCTCTCATGAACCGCTCGAACGGCCTGAAAGATATCGTCTGGGGTCAGCTCCACCTTCCCGGGTTTTTGTAATTCATGCGCAAAAACGTTCAGCAGCACTTCAGAGTCAGAGGTTGTATTAATGTGGCGCAAATCAGCTTTCAGCACGCCATCACGCAACTCATCCGCATTGGTTAAGTTGCCATTATGTGCGAGCGAAATTCCGAAAGGAGAGTTAACGTAAAAGGGTTGTGCTTCTGCGGAGCTGGAACTGCCCGCTGTAGGGTAGCGTATATGACCAATACCTAGGTGGCCTACAAGCCGACGCATATGCCTTGTTCGAAACACATCACGAACCAGTCCATTGTCTTTTCTTAAAAAGAAATTGCCATTATGGCTGGTCACAATACCGGCTGCATCTTGGCCCCTATGCTGCAAAACCGTTAACGCATCATAGAGAGTTTGATTCACACCAGACTGGGCTACAATGCCCACAATGCCACACATGATTGCTATTCCTCGTGAGGTGTTTGCTCATCCAAGTATTGCTGCCGGAGCTTCTTTAGTTGCTCAAGCTGCTCAGGGCTTAACGAATCCTTTGAGGCTTTTAATTCGCGTAACTTATCGGAATCCACCTCAGACATTGAACCGCCAGCCGATCGCATACTTTCAAGTTCTGATAATTTATCGAGCGATTGCTGTATATCGAGGCTATCGGAAAGCTCTGGCAAGTGCTCTTCTGACCAGTCGGCAAGCAACTCTATGTGAGGCAGTAATTGTGATTGCTGCCACCCATCTTGATTGGCTACCGGGGTACCTCTTAAGATGAAGACCGCTACGGTTATTAATATGACGCCTCTAGCAAAACCAAACACGGTCCCTAAAATTCTATCCGCAACCCCTAAACCAGTGACGCTGACAATTTTTGAAATCAGAAAATTGATAACCCCGCCAACTAAGAGGGTTAAGGCAAACAAAATCCCAAATGAAAACCCATAACGCATTTTTTCCGCTTCAAAGACCGGCTCTAGTATCTGAGAAAAGGGAGTGCTAAAGGTTTTGGCGATAAAAAAAGCTGCTATCCAAGTAATTAGCGATAAAGCTTCTTTTAAGAAACCTCGAACAAGACTAATAATCGCTGAGATTAGGATAATCCCAACCAAAACCGTATCGACAACTGTCAATGCCCCTGTCATGCCAAAAGGCTCTCCTAAATCCAGTCAATGGACGGCTTTAACACGGTGGGTATTAAAGCCACTTTTCACCAGAACTAGCGAATTCACACCCGCTTGTTTTTCTTCTGGCGTTTAGCTTTTCGTTTGTCAACTTTTGCTTCATTGATACGCCGACGTTTAGCTAACTGGTCCTTTACTTTTTGATTTCTTGGGCCGCTTGATTTTTTATTAGCATAAGGGTTTTCACCAGTTTTAAATTCAAACCGAATGGGCGTACCGGATATATTTAATACTTTTCTAAAGGTATTTGCTAAATAACGCTTGTAGGATTCTGGGAGTTTATCTGTCTGGTTGCCATGAACAACAATCACTGGAGGGTTCATTCCTCCTTGATGCGCATAACGCAGCTTAATTCTGCGACTGTTAACCAACGGCGGCTGATGGTCCATCACAGCATCTTCGAGAATACGGGTTAATTGATTGGTAGAATGCTTCGTTGTCGCGGAGCGGTAGGCATCCTTTACAGAAGTGTAGAGGTGACCCACATTAGTGCCATGTTTAGCAGAGATAAAGTGCAGATCAGCGAATCCGACAAATTCGAGTTTTCGCTGAATATCCATTTTAACTTTATCTTTTTCGTCTTGCGTCATGCCATCCCATTTATTGATGGCCAAAACCAAGGCTCGCCCCGAGTTCAGTACAAAACTCAGCATCGTTAAATCTTGCTCAACAACCCCTACTCGCGCATCTAGCACACATACGCAAACATGGCTGTCTTGAATGGCTTGGAGCGCCTTAATGACGGAAAACTTTTCTGCTGTTTCAGAGACACTTCTGCGCCTTCTGACGCCAGCTGTGTCGATGAGCGTATAGGCTTCACCCTCACGCTCATAAGGGATGTATATGCTGTCACGAGTCGTACCTGCATGATCAAAGACCACAACCCGATCTTCTCCGAGCATGCGGTTGACCAGTGTTGACTTACCCACATTTGGGCGGCCAACTACGGATATTTTGATTCCCTTAGATTCTAATCCCAATAGCGCTTCGGATGCAGGCTCGTCTTCACCCTCTACTGAATCTTTTTCTGCTTCAGCGGCCTCTATATAGGGTTCCAGCACCCACTCAATCAGCGCTGTTACTCCTCTGTTATGAGCAGCAGCAATTGCCAGCGGGTCACCCAAGGCGAGCTCGTGAAACTCTGCCGTAATAACTTCCTGGTGGTGACCATCAATTTTGTTTACGACGAGATGAACCTGTTTATCGGTGCGCCTTAAGTGATCGGCAATCATTCGATCAGCGGCCGTGATACCTGCTTGAGCATCCGCTACAAACAAGATGATATCGGCCTCTTCCATTGCCTGGAAGGATTGCCGGGCCATAGACTCATCAATCCCTTCTTCCATTCCGCTGATACCGCCAGTATCAACAAGCACATAGGGGTATGAGCCAACCTTACCTGAGCCATATTTGCGATCTCGGGTGAGGCCTGGCTGGTCAGCTACGAGGGCATCTCTACTCTTAGTAAGCCGATTAAACAACGTAGATTTGCCCACATTTGGGCGGCCAACTAGAGCGATTACAGGGACCATGAATTGCCTAAGAGTTTACAGCTATATGAAACAGTCGGTTGCTGAGGTACTGTTCAACCGGTTCTATCCGTGATTTTAAATCCTAGCTGGCATGGATATTTCATGCCAGCGGGCGCCATTAAACCTGATCATTCTTCTTCTGACAAGCGAAAAACAGCAATTTCACCTTCCTTATTGAAGGCGATGACGTGGTTTTCAGCGGATATAATATCTGCCGTTATGGCATCGTCTCGACGATATTGAACCGAAGGGTAACGATAATCGAAAGTATTTGCTTGCATACCTTCTCTAAAATCACGCTTCACCCTGGCCCGACCAACCAAGCTGCCATCGCTTTGAGACAGTAAATGGATGTACCCATCATAGTCTCCTACAGCCATGTAACTCCCTATCAAAGCAGGTGCGGATAGGTATCGGCCAGCAAGGCTCTTTTGAGACCAAACCTTGGCTACGGTCCTCTCGTCATAAGCCATCACTTCACTTTTATCATTAACAATGTAGAAATTCCCCAGACCTGCTGTAGGGCCAGCGTACCCAGAAGCTTCCACATCCCATAAAACCCTGCCATTCCTCGGGTCTAATGCAGCAAAACGCCCGTTGTAACCCAAGGCAAATACATAAGGCCCTCTTTCTAGTAACTGCCCATCAATATCGACAAGGCGTTCCAACTCCGAACGGCCAGCGGGGATTCCTATACGCTGCTCCCACTGAGTGGCGCCTGTTTTAGTGCTTAGAGAAACAATTTTCCCATTGGCAAACGCAAGCAAGACAGAGGGTCCTCGCATAAGAGGCTTTGAGGTACCTCGAATCGATAGTACAGGAAGATTCGAATCGTATATCCAGATACGCGCTCCATCTTCAAATCGATGCCCCGACACCTTACCATCTACCGTTTGTACAATGATCGTGTCGCCATCACTGACAGGCTCTGATAATACTTCCGAAGATACTCGAACTTTCCAAGCAACAGAACCATCCGTCGCTTTGACCTTTACTAATTCACCGGTTCCAGTTCCTATTAGCAAGTGCCCATCAGAAAAGCCAGGTGCACCGGTTATTTCAACGTCAAGATCTTGCTCCCACGCTTTATCGCCTGTTGAGAGGTCTCGTCTTTGCAGCAGTCCATCATAAGAGGCCACAAATAAATAGCTCCCAACGGCCTTTGGCGTCAGTCTTAAATAATCAGATCCAGACCCCTTACCAACTCGGTCACGCCAAAGCGTATCCAACTTAACCGAAGAATCAATATCCACGAGCTCGCTTGGTTCAGGATTAGCTTTTTGTTTATCTAAAGTTTCTTTTTCTGGTTGACTACTGCAAGCTGTGATCAGTGCAATAGTACCGTACAGCACCCAGCGCTTAACCATTACTTTCACCCACTGCACTACTTTTGTCTGCAGACTCATTGACCGGCTTCTCTTCAACGCTCACAGGGTCAGAACCCTCTGATGAGCCAGACGACTCTGCGACAACACCGGTTAAATCAGCTGCTTTCATTTCCAGATAAGGGGAAGGCGACTGATTAAGGTCTAAAAGCGCAGCATCATATGCCGCTTTTGCGGCAGCCAGATCACCTTTTTGAGTCAACAAGTCACCTCGTATTTCCAGAAAAAGACGCTTATAAGCATTCTCAGGCGCTTTTGAAACAAGGGCTAATGCCTCATCAAGTTTTCCTTGAGAACCAAGCACTCGAGCCATACGTGTATCAATAAGGCTTTTTAGAGCTGAGTTTTTAGCCGCGTTCTTGGCCCATTTCAGCTCTTCAACTGCTTGATCAAGCTGATCATCTTCAACAGCATCTTTTGCTAAAAAAAGTGCCGCAAAAACAGCATAGGGTGTACCTGGATAGTTCTTCTTGATTTCAGTCGCGCTTAATTGTGCTTTAGCCAGTGACTCTTCTGAGCTTTCACCTGCTTGCCTTAAATTCAGTAATTCTTGGTATTTTAACTGGGCCTGCTCACCGGTAACTTGCTGCTTATCCTGGTATGTATTCCAGCCAAACCAACCCGCTAATGACAATACAACCGCTATACTCAGCTGTTTACCGTTTTCTTCCCACCAACGCTTGAGGGCTTCAACCTGCTCTTCATCTGTACGCAAATCACTCATTCTTTTTTCCTTTTACCGCTGGCATCTAACCTATAGCCATCATTCATTTACGAAACCTAGGGCCGCACTCTACCTATTTTTTCTTGCTACGAGAAGCCCCTAAACAATAGGGGCTGGCACAGGAGCCATCTCACACAATCAAGGAATGGAGGTGCTGAACCAATTCAGAGCGATCCAATGACAGTTGAGGTTTATCTTCCCGAAGATATTTAAGGACCACTTTTCCTTCGAGCAGTTCATTTTCACCCAATATCAGTAGCAACGAAGCTCCAGACTTATCGGCTTTTTTCATTTGGCTTTTAAAGCTACCACCGCCCAGGTGCATGTGTATTCGCCAATCAGCATTACCACGTCTCACCTCTTCAGCCAATTGAATGCCTTCCGCTTGAGCAGATTCGCCCATCAAAGCGATGAAAACGTCAGGAGTGGTATCGATTTCCTCTGGAAAGAGGTTTAGCGTTTCTAGTAATAGCAATAGGCGCTCATTACCCATGGCAAAACCAACCGCGGGGGTAGGCTTGCCCCCCATCTGTTCGACCAGCCCATCGTAACGCCCGCCACCACAAACCGTGCCCTGAGCACCTAGCTGATCGGTGACCCACTCAAAAACAGTTCTACTGTAATAATCCAGTCCTCTAACCAACAAAGGATTAACTTCGTAGGCAACACCTGCTTTATCAAGATACTGTTTCAGGGTCTCAAAATGGGCCTTTGACTCTTGATCCAGATAGTCATTCATCTTGGGAGCATCAACCAAGACAGCCTGTGTTTCTGAGCTTTTGGAATCCAGAATCCTTAGCGGGTTCGTTTGTAAACGTTTCTGGCTATCTTCATCCAAGCTTTCCAAGTGTGATTCTAAATATGTGACGAGCGCAGCTTTATAAGCATTCCTCGCTTCTAAAGTTCCAATACTGTTTATTTGCAGCGTTACGGCATTTTGCAGGCCTAACGCTGACCACAGCCTAGCCAGCATAATCAGCAGTTCTGCATCAGCATCGGCTGTCTGCACACCAAACACTTCCACACCTATTTGGTGGAACTGTCGGTAACGGCCTTTTTGAGGGCGCTCATATCGAAACATTGGTCCTGTATACCAAAGCTTTTGCTGTTGACCATTAGCTGTCAAACCGTTTTCTTCAACCGCTCGAACAACGCCCGCAGTTCCTTCCGGGCGCAACGTAATGCTTTCGTCGTTGCGATCACTAAAGGTATACATTTCTTTTTCAACAATATCTGTCACTTCCCCAATGGATCGAGCAAATAAGTGCGTGCTCTCCATAATAGGTGTTCTAATCTCGTCGAAACTATAAGCGTTTAAGGTTTCACGAACCTTACTTTCAAGGTAATGCCAGCGATGAGATTCCGAAGGCAATACATCTTTCATTCCACGGAGTGCTTTAATTTGAGAACTGGCCACGTCTTAGTCTCGCTATTATCGAAAGGCTTACGTTGAAAACGCTTACGCCCAAAGTTCGTCTGCATCCTAACTCAATAAGTGATTGAACAATTCGCTAAGCATTAAGCTCTACTCACTTGTTCAATCCAAATTCTGATTAGGCACAAATCATTAGGCTTCAACTTTTGCTATAAGGTTTGCTTCTGCTTGCTGCTTACGAAGGGCTTGAGCACGAATGGTCGCTTCTAATTCATCAACTAAATTCGTGTTTTGAAGCTTAGAAACGGGTTTACCGTCAATGTAAACCAGATTATTAGGTGTACCACCGGTTAAGCCAACATCCACTTCTTTTGCTTCACCCGGCCCATTAACGACACAGCCAATAACCGCAACATCCATTGGCGTACTGATATCTTCTAGTCGGGTCTCAAGCTCATTCATCGTTTTGATAACATCGAAGTTTTGCCTTGAACAACTTGGGCAAGCGATAAAGTTAATCCCCTTACTTCTTAACTTTAAGCTCTTCAGTATGTCGTACCCGACTTTTACTTCTTCAACTGGGTCCGCTGCTAGCGATACCCTCAATGTGTCACCAATGCCATCCATCAATAGCATGCCCAAGCCGACTGCGCTTTTAACGGTTCCCGACCTAAAGCCACCCGCTTCGGTAATCCCCAAGTGCAAAGGCTGATCAATGAGATTAGCGATTTTTCTGTACGCTGCCACCGCCATAAAAACATCAGAAGCTTTTAGGCTTAATTTAAAATTAGGGAAGTTTAAACGATCAAGAATTTCAACATGCCTCATTGCACTCTCAACCAAGGCATCGGGCGTAGGTTCACCATATTTTTTCTGTAAATCTTTTTCGAGGGAACCCGCATTTACGCCAATTCTAATAGGAATATTGTGAAAACGAGCGGCATCGACAACAGCCTTTATTCTATCTTCACGGCCTATATTACCAGGGTTTATGCGTAAACAATCAACTCCCAACTCAGCCACTCGCAAAGCGATTTTATAATCAAAATGAATATCCGCTACAAGTGGAACATCAACTCGGCTTTTTATTTGCCCAAAAGATTCAGCTGCATCCATCGAGGGAACAGACACTCTAACAATATCAGCTCCAGCATCTGCCAAAGCTTGAACTTGCTTTACCGTTTCATCAACGTCCAGAGTGTTCGTATTTGTCATACTCTGAACAGCAATAGGGGCATCCCCCCCAACCGGCACAGAGCCTACCCAAATTTTTCGCGAAGGCCTCCGAGTTATGTAATCTTCTGCTTTGATGCTCATGCTTTCGCTTTACCACCCTATTAAAATGCTACCTTAAAAAAGGTTGATATGTGTTCATAAAGGCTTGGAATTGAGGTGTATCACGATAGTTCCGATACAACAATTTAACATAAGCTTTTTCTGTTTTTTTGTCATTAAAGTGACGAGCTAACCGAATACCTAAATAAACGCTGTCAGCCGTGTGAGTCCCACGCCCCATCGCAATTAATTTTCTAAGCGCATCAAAAGAGCGCTGTGCGTATCCATACTCACCTTTGTCAAAGGACAGTTCAGCTGAGTAATAATGCGGCACTGCTTGACTGGAATCCAATTTCTGAGACTTTTTAAAAGAGGCTAACGCTAATTCTTTTTGATCGGTTTTATAATAACACTCGCCTAAATCTTGAAGCACCTTTGGTCTATCCGGGTACTCCAACATCAGAGAAACTCGCTTCAAATACTCAATTGCCTGCTCATGCTTGTTTTGAGACATTAGAAACTCAGCATAGTAGTGATTCGGCTTTGCCTCGTTAGGGCCATTGTCGATTGCTTCTTCAAAGTGCTCTCGCGTTAACTCCAACTCACCTTCTTGCAGCCAAATAAGGGCCATGACCGTATGTGCCCCCGGATTTTCAGGGTCTAGTTCTAGAGCTCGCTCCGCCCGTTTCTTTGCTTTAACAATATGTCCATTCTCTAAATAGGCGTACCCAAGCTTGACATAGCTTACAACGGCTTTTTCTTTTGATATTTTATCAGTGAAGGGTCCAGTAGTCGTCGTTACACAAGCCGCAAGTATGCTGCTAAGCAAAACAGCGACAAGGGGTAAACCATATCTATTCATGTTGCCTCCGTTCATCTGATCTTGATAGCGGCATCTCATTACTACTGGGTAGCGTTAGACTCTTGCTTCGCTTTATACCGCGCTTGGCGTCGTGTTCGATCCTCCACTTGCCCCACTAATTGCCCACAAGCAGCATCAATATCTTCTCCGCGAGTCGTTCGAACCGTAACCGTATACCCAGCCTCAATCAATCGATTCTGAAACCGTCGAACTTGATTATTGCTTGGCCTATCATACCCTGAATGAGGAAATGGGTTGAAAGGAATTAGGTTGATTTTGCAAGGCAAGTCTCGTAACACTTTCGCCAGTTCATCTGCATGTGACAGCTGATCATTCACGCCCTGCATTAAGGTATACTCAATTGTGATCTTCCGCCTGTCATCCAGTGATGATAAATAATGCTGACAAGCTTTCAATAGCTCCGCAATTGGATACTTGCGATTCAATGGAACCAAATCATTTCGCAATGCATCATTAGGCGCATGCAAAGATATCGCCAGAGACACATCACTCACTTCGGCAAGATCATAGAGGGCCGGTACCACTCCAGAGGTACTTAAGGTGACACGGCGCTTTGAAAGACCATAACTAAAATCGTCCATCATCAATTCCATGGAATCAACAACGTTCTCGAAATTCAGTAATGGCTCTCCCATGCCCATCATAACGACATTGGTCACTCGACGTTCACGCTTTTCACCAGGCTTGTCAAAGCTTTTGGCGGCAATATAAACCTGACCTATAATTTCGGCTGCTGATAAATCTCTATTAAAACCTTGCTTACCTGTAGAGCAAAAACTGCAGTCTAAAGCACAGCCAATTTGGGATGATACGCACAGGGTTCCTCGGTCTCCGTCCGGTATAAAAACCGTTTCAACACTGGACCCGCCTTTCATACGCATAACCCATTTTCGGGTACCGTCTTTGGAAAAATCTTGGTAAATAACCTCTGGGTAATCAATCGCCGCCACTTGGGCTAGCTTAAGCCGCAAGGATTTGGACATATTAGTCCACTTCGAGAAGTCGCTTTCACCGTACTGATGAATCCACTGTAAAGCTTGCTGAGCTCTAAAAGGTTTCTCACCAATGGATTCAAAAAAAGCGCGCATCTTCTTAGGGGAAAGCCCTAGCAAATTCACAACTTCCGCTAGCTGTAACTCTGACGACACACTCGGTGAGGCAGTTTGAACGGTTTCACTCATTGATTTTTCCAAAAACGATTCTCGCAAAGAGGAAGCCAGGCTCCCTCTTCTTTGACATTGCTTAGCGGCTAAGAACTTCTTCAGGTGCAAAGAAGTAGTTCACCTCACGCTCCGCAGAAGTGACTGAGTCAGAGCCATGAACTGCATTTGCATCAATGCTTTCTGCGAAGTCACGGCGAATTGTGCCTTCTGCTGCTTCTTGAGGGTTTGTTGCTCCCATCAAGTCACGGTTCACAGCCACTGCATTTTCGCCTTCTAATACTTGCACCATCACAGGACCAGAAGTCATGAACTCAACTAGCGCAGAGAAGAAAGGACGTTCTTTATGCTCGGCGTAAAAACCACCAGCTTTATCGTCATCTAAACGAATCATTTTTGAAGCAACAATCTTTAGGCCCGCTTTTTCGAAACGCGCATAAATTTCACCGATGACGTTTTTTGCAACTGCATCAGGCTTAATGATTGAAAGGGTGCGTTCTACCGCCATGTCTAACTCCTATGAGCTATAGGTCCAAAAGCCGCCGATTATACGCGAAACTAGGGCTTTTGCCAGACCCAACCAGCCTGATGCTCAAATGCAAGTGGGCTATCACACCTTCTATGCATAAGTATCCGCAAGGCTTTGAATCCTTTTCACAACTGCCCTTAAGCCATTTCCACGCGTAGGGGATAAATGTTTAAGCAAATCAATCTGACCAAAGAAGTGCTCAATATCAAAAGATTGGATGGCACCGGGAGACTGATGATTGTAAGCACTCATGACAACCGCCAGCAGACCTTTTACGATAAAAGCATCGCTGTCTACCCAAAATCGCAAGTTCTGCCCATCGAAGACGGGTTCTAGCCAGACCTGACTCTGACAGCCCCTTACCAACCGTTCTTCCGTCTTGAGCTCTTCAGGCATCGAAGGGAGCTGCTTTCCCAAATCGATGATGTATTTGTAACGCTCTTCCCAGGTATCAAAAAAGGCAAGATCTTCCAAAAGATCCTGACTGGTGATGGTGTCGCCAAAAGGCTGTGATGGCTCACTCATTTAACACTCTCAACGGATAATTCATTTCAATGCGCAGCCATCAACACCCAACAGCTGCAAACACAAAGCAGCAAAGGTCTAGAAAAACAAACCTGCTTCTAACAAGGCTTCTTCGCTCATTCTGTCCCGAGTCCACGGCGGATCAAAGACAAGATTAACGTTCACACCCTGAACATTAGGTACTTTACCAACCCGGTATTTCACATCACTCACTAACACTGGCCCCATACCACAACCGGGCGCCGTCAACGTCATATCAATATCAACCTGGTCAGGTTTAGCTACGTTCAGCTCAACCCGGTAAATCAATCCCAAATCCACTAGATTGACTGGAATCTCTGGGTCATAAATGGTTTTTAACGCGGCCCACACCATATCCAATTCAACATCTTCCGAAGCAGGCTCATCAAACACCAACTCTTCCGATTCCAAACCCAGCGCTGCGGCATCAGTGCCATCAACTCGAGCCATATTGCCATTAATAAGTACGGTATAATTCCCACCCAAAGCTTGAGAAATGGTCACAAAAGAACCCGCGGGAATCATAATTCTTGTACCGGAAGGAACCAAGCGGGCTGGACAATCTTCTAGCGCCGCAACCATCCGTCTTTCCATATAAACTGCCGTTTTAACGAGGGTTAGAAAGGTTGATACGTTCTCAAAAAGCAGGCACGCATCAAGGACGTTATCTGTTTTACCAGACTATAAACTGAAGCTTTCTCCGCAACCGCACATGGAAGTTGCACCAGGGTTTTGAAATTTCATGGTCGAATTTAACCCCTCTTTTACGAAGTCGATCTGAGTCCCCTTAACCAGGGAAACTTCCGACTTTGCAATATAGAGGGCCACCCCTTCAGCGACATCATATTTAATATCGTCTTCCGTCGGCGCCTGAACCCAATCCAACGTATACATATACCCCGAACAACCACTTTTTTTCACACCCAAACGCATTCCAGTTGCACCCTGCTTCAGTAATTGAGAGCGTGCATACTCCACCGCAGCTTCCGTCATACTGACAGGCAAAGCTTTCGGATCAAAACTGCCCACACTCATACCTTAACCTCCTGAACCTATGAACATTGACGCTCTAAAACTCGACTTTCAAAGCAACATGGAACGCACTTTTTCAAGACCCGTGAAGAGCGCGTCAACCTCATCAAGCGTATTGTAAAAACTAAAGGATGCTCGCACGGTACCCGGAATACCAAATTGCTCCATGATCGGCATTGCGCAATGATGCCCTGTTCTTACGGCCACACCCATTTGATCCAGTAGAGTACCGACATCATGAGGGTGAGTACCATCAATCAGAAAACTCAACACGCTCGTTTTTTGCTCGGCTTCACCAACAATGGTTAGCCCATCAAATGCGATAGCTCGCTCATGCGCATACTTAATCAATTCTGCCTCATGAGCCATAACCGCTGTCGACTCTAGAGTGGATAGATAGTCAATCGCAGCGCCAAGGCCAATCGCTCCAGCAATATTGGGCGTCCCCGCTTCAAACTTATAAGGCAACTGATTAAACAAAGTGCGCTTAAAGCTCACATGCTCAATCATCTCGCCGCCAAATTGGTACGGAGGCATCGTATTCAGCAAGGCTTCTTTGCCATACAATATGCCAACCCCTGTAGGGCCAAAGAGCTTGTGACTTGAAAACACATAAAAATCACAATCCAAGGCTTGCACATCGGTAGGCCAATGCGAGACCGCTTGAGCGCCATCTAATAACACCTTGGCACCCACAGCCTGTGCTGCCTCCACAATCTTTTTAACGGGGTTAATGGTTCCCAGCGCATTCGAAACATGCGCCATGGCAACTAAACGCGTGCGGCTATCCAACAAAGCACTATAGCCATCAAAAACCAGCTCGCCTTTTGCGTTCACAGGCGCTATTCGCAACTCAGCTCCAGCCTGCTCACAAAGCATTTGCCAGGGTACAATATTCGAATGATGCTCCATCGCACTGATGACAACATTATCACCCGCTTGCACTTCCGCTTTACCAAAAGAAGCTGCCACCAAGTTAATGCTCTCAGTCGTACCTTTGGTCCAAATAATTTCATGGGCATGACGAGCATTTAAAAAGGCCCGTACTTTTTCTCGAGCTTGCTCAAACGCATGAGTGGCTTCATCGCTTAAGCAATGCGCGCCTCGATGAACATTCGAATTATAGTGTTGATAATAATGTTCAATGGCATCCAGTACAGATTGAGGTTTCTGAGTCGTTGCCCCATTATCCAGATAGACCAATGGTTGAGCGTCTATTTGACGTTTAAGAATTGGGAAATCTTCCCTAATACGCTCCACATCGAAAGGCGTTGTCGGAGCAGAGGCTGTTGTACTTGTGTTCATTTTTGCTCCTTACCACTAAAGACTGCCGAGGTGCTGCGTTAATTGCTGATCTGCACCAAACCAGCTTGTCAAACGTTCAACCAAGTAGTGAATTAGAACGTCATGATCCACACGCTGAATGAGTGTTTGAATAAACCCAAAACTCAGCATCACTTCGGCTTCTGCTTTTGATATGCCTCTTGAACGCAAGTAATTGAGCGCTTGATGGTCTAACTGACTGACCGTAGCGCCATGAGCACAGCGCACGTCATCTGCATAAATTTCCAACTCAGGCTTAGTGTACACTTCCGCTTGCTCACTGAGCAGCAAGTTTTTATTACTCAGCTCCGCGAGTGTTTTCTGAGCCTGCGGATGAATATGAATTCGACCATTAAAAACAGCTTTTGCTTGGTCATCGGCGATGGTACGCACAACCTGCTGACTTTGAGTATGAGGAACCTCATGCTCAAATTGAGTATGTAAGTCAAAATGCTGTTTGTCTTTTGGCAAGATCGCTGCGTCCAATCGAGATTCAGCGCCTTCCCCTTGATGGCAAACACTGTAGTCAACCCGTTTTAAGTGCCCACCCAACCCCATAATGAAGGTTTCGAGATACGCGTGGTTTGCCAGGCGACTATTCCAAGACCCAACGCTCACTTGGTCACCACCGTCCAACTGCAATAACTGATGCCTTAATCTTGCCGAGTCTGCCAGGTCAAAGTGGACGCTTTGATGCTGAAACTGTGCGGCGGATTGTTCAGAAGATAATTGATGCTCAATTAACGTCATCTCCGATTGCTTACCCAATCGCACACATCGGCTCAAGACCGAATAGCTTTCTTCAGACGCTTCTGCCCAATGAACCCAATAGACAGGCTTCTCAATTCGAACCTTTTCATCAACATCCAATAACCAGCCATCAACAACCCGTGTTTGGTGTAGAGCGGTTAATGAATGTTGCGCAACAACACCCGACTGCAATTGCGCTTGAATATAGGCTTGCTGTTCCTGATTTGCTTCTGAATAACGCACCCAACAAACACCCGCTGGCAATTGCTCTAAATCACTTAGACCAGATTCAAATTGTCCATTTACAAAAACCAAGCGTATGCCATCAACCGCCGGCAAGTTTGCGGCGTTAAACGAACTCAGCTCAGAACCCGTATTAGGCGTTTCGAGTAAAGAGCCTTTTAAAACACGAGTAAGAGGAGAGTATTTCCAAGCTTCCGTTTTACGATTCGGCCAACCGAAATCTGTCAATTGGTTGAGGCCTTCTCTATGAAGTGTGCTTAACCAATCAACCTTAGGTTCCGGTGGGATTTGTTCATTAATCCAAGTGGCACTGCTCATGATGCTTGCCCTTGCAGCCAGCCGTAGCCTTTATTTTCAAGTTCAAGCGCAAGTGACTTATCGCCCGACTTTACAATCTTGCCATCAGCCAATACATGGACGTAATCAGGCACAATAAAATCCAGTAAACGCTGATAATGCGTGACCACTATAAAGGATCGATCAGGGCTTCTGAGTGCATTCACACCATCGGCAACGACTTGCAAAGCATCAATATCAAGGCCGGAGTCCGTTTCATCCAAGATGGCTAGTTTCGGCTCTAGCATCATCATTTGCATGATTTCGTTACGTTTCTTTTCACCGCCTGAGAAGCCTTCATTTACGCCACGCTTCAGGAAGCTCTGATCTAGATTAACGGCTTTGCATTTTTCACGCGCTAACTTCAGAAATTGAACAGCATCCAATGGTTCAAGCCCCTGGTGCTCACGCGTTGCGTCGACAGATGCCTTAAGGAATTCAAGATTACTGACACCAGGAATTTCGACGGGATACTGAAAGGCCAGAAAGAGTCCATTACGAGCACGAACTTCGGTGTCTTGATCAAGCAAATTATGCCCATCAAACAGCACCTTACCTTCGGTCACTTCATAGCCATCTCGACCCGAGAGTACATTTCCTAACGTACTTTTACCCGCACCGTTTGGCCCCATAATGGCGTGAACCTCACCTGGCTTCACATTTAAATTAAGGCCTTTCAGAATGGTTTTTTCATCAACCTGTGCGTGCAAATTCTCTATCGCAAGCATGTATTCTCTCTCATCATTTCAGGGGAGCGGCCTTTTGTGTTGAAACACTCAAGACCTACCGCTTTTCGGCAGCCCCAATGTCACATTTAAAATCTTCTTTCAATCTTGTCCCGATCAAGATTGATTAACCGACAGACCCTTCCAGGCTTACTTCTAAAAGCTTTCCGGCTTCTACAGCAAACTCCATCGGTAATTCTTTAAAGACTTCCTTACAAAACCCATTCACGATCATTGACACTGCTTTTTCAGCATCCAGACCACGCTGTTGACACAAAAACAATTGATCATCACTGACCTTCGACGTAGTGGCCTCATGTTCAACCACTGCACCAGGGTGCTTGCTTTCTATGTAAGGAAAAGTGTGGGCACCACAACGATCACCAATCAACAAAGAATCGCACTGAGTATAATTTCGCGCACCCTTCGCTGAGGGGTTCATCCGAACCAAACCACGGTATGCATTTTGGCTTCGACCAGCAGAAATACCTTTTGAAATGATCGTTGACTTAGTATTTTTACCCAGATGCAGCATTTTGGTTCCAGTATCGGCTTGCTGACAACCACGAGTAAGAGCCACTGAATAAAACTCTCCGATGCTGTCATCGCCTTTCAATATGACACTTGGGTATTTCCACGTAATGGCTGAGCCAGTTTCGACTTGCGTCCAAGAAATTTTAGATTTCTTATGGCAAATACCTCGCTTCGTCACGAAGTTATAAATACCGCCACGCCCTTGCTCATCACCTGGATACCAATTCTGAACGGTTGAATACTTAATTTCGGCATTATCCAGCGCCACCAATTCAACAACGGCTGCATGCAATTGGTTTTCATCACGCATCGGCGCCGTGCAGCCTTCCAAATAGCTAACATAGCTGCCTTCGTCTGCCACGATGAGAGTCCGTTCAAACTGACCTGTTTTAGCCTCGTTGATTCGGAAATACGTGGACAACTCCATTGGGCATCGAACCCCTTTGGGGATGTACACAAAAGACCCGTCAGAAAATACCGCCGAATTGAGCGCCGCGTAGTAATTGTCTTTTTGAGGAACAACCGCCCCCAAATATCGCTTAATCAGATCAGGATATTCATGAACCGCTTCAGAGATTGGGCAAAAAATAACGCCCGCCTCAGAAAGCTTTTCTCTAAAAGTAGTGGCTACTGAGACGCTATCAAATACAGCATCAACCGCAACACCTGCGAGCATTTCCTGTTCATGCAGAGGAATGCCAAGCTTCTCGTAGGTCCGCAACAATTCTGGGTCGACCTCATCGAGACTTTTTGGCTTATCTTCCATGCTTTTGGGAGATGAAAAATAAGAAACGGATTGAAAATCAATCTTGGGGTAATGAACATGCGCCCAGGTAGGCTCTTCCATCTCTAGCCAAGCAGCATAGGCTTTCAAGCGCCATTCTAATAACCATTCCGGCTCACCCTTTTTTTGGGAAATGGTGCGAATGACTTCTTCATTTAAGCCAGGTGGAATCGTATCGGATTCCACAGAGGTCACAAAGCCTGCTTCGTATTCCCGATTGATATACTCGTTAACTTCTTCTGACATTCGTCACTTCTCTCTCCGCTGGAGGCCACCCTAACGCTAGGCTTAAGGTGTTTCACCACGTAACTTTTTCACGGTATTGATCACATGTTCGGCTGCATGATCCAATTCTTCTGGCGTGATAAACCGCCCCAAAGAAAACCGAACAGAGGCAAACGCAAGCTCATCCGGCAAGCCGATGCCTTTTAAAACATAAGAAGGCTCCATTGAAGCCGAAGTACAAGCCGAACCAGTGCTAACTGCGATATCCGATAAAGCAACCAGCAAAGTCTCACCTTCTACGCCTGAAAAACCAATATTCATAATACCTGGCACGCTATGAGTCTCATGCCCATTCAGTCGCCATCCTGATAAATGTCCCAGTGCTTTTAAGAAACGCTCCCTAAGACCTTGTAAATGCTGATGCTCTTTTTCTAAATCGTCTTTCGCTATGTTTGCAGCAACACCAATCCCCACAATTTGATGCGTTGGTAATGTTCCTGAACGCATCCCTCGCTCATGTCCGCCCCCGTGAATCTGCTCATCAATGCTTACCTTTGGGTCCCGGCGAACATACAAAGCGCCTATGCCTTTTGGCCCATACATTTTATGGCCAGACAGCGACAATAAATCCACTCCCCAAGCAGTCACGTCTACAGGTATTTTTCCAACCGCTTGCGCGCCATCGACATGAAACAAAACGCCCCGTTCGCGACAAACTCGCGCTATATCTTCAATGGGGTTGGTGGTCCCAAGCTCATTATTGACAGCCATTATGGATACCAACACCGTTTCAGCCTGAAGTGCATCTGCAACTTGGTCAGCACTGATGCGTCCGGTACTGTCTGGTGTAAGATAAGTCACCTTGAATCCAGATTTTTCTAGATAACGGCAAGGGTCAAGAACGGCTTTGTGTTCAATCGCATTTGTCACAATATGCTTGCCAGAACCGGCCTTTTCGGCCACGCCTTTAATCGCGAGGTTATTAGATTCCGTTGCGCCAGACGTCCAAACCAGCTCTCTAGGGTCAGCGCCGATCAGTTGAGCAAGTTGTTTTCTGGCCTTTTCGACGGCTCGCTCAGCGACCCAACCGTATTTGTGTGATCGAGATGCAGGATTACCAAAATTACCGTCTAGAGTGAGGCAATCCATCATCGCCTCCGCCACACGAGGATCAGCTGGCGTCGCCGCGGCATAGTCCATATAGATGGGTACATTCATAATCGTCGCATCTCCTATCGCTTATGCTCAAAAGCCCTGCATCAGAGCATGGACACCCTAATGCGTTGCTCATCATCAGGGGGCGCAGCACGCTGGTCTTGCTTCAGGGCAATATCACGTACTTCTCGACGTTCTATAAGGTTTTGCAAGCTGATGCTACTCAAAAATGCATGGATCTGAGCACTAAGGTCTTCCCAAAGGTGGTGAGTCAAACATTGATCACCGTCCTGACAATTCCCTTTCCCTTGGCATCGGGTCGCATCCATTGTCTCATTGACAGCATCCACAACCTGAGCCACAAAAATGTCGTGGCTACGTCGACTCAGTTGATATCCACCGCCTGGGCCTCGAATACTGTTGACTAAACCAGAACGACGCAACTTTGCAAAGAGTTGCTCAAGGTAGGACAAGGATATGCCCTGTCGAGTTGAAATATCGGTCAAGCTAACCGGGTTATGCTGAGCATGAATTGCGAGATCCAGCATGGCTGTAACGGCATACCGACCTTTGGTTGTGAGGCGCATAATGATGCTTCCATTCCCACCGTATCTTGGCCCAGTATGCTATTCCCGAGTGTTTTAGTCAAGTATTGAGCTTTTAGCGCCAGTGGATTCTAATCCAGGCGCTATTATAACCGGGAACACTAAAAGGTCGACGCTTTTGTTCATATGACACCAACCCCCCTTCCAAGTAAACAAGCGCTCTTACTAGACGAACAGGCTGAATTTTGCTCAAGCAACACGTCATAGACTGATAAACTCCCACTTGCAGAAAAACGAGTCAAAAGGTCTTTGACATCAATGCGCCACTTTTGGTATTGACTTAAACGAAGCCAAAACGCATGAACTTATAGCAGGAGTACTCAATGAAATGCCCCGTCTGCCAGGACAGCCAGCTCACCATGTCAGAACGACAAAATGTGGAGATTGATTATTGCCCCAACTGCCGAGGCGTTTGGTTAGACCGAGGCGAGCTGGATAAAATCATTGAGCGATCCACCCCAATTGGTCAACCCCACAACCCCTCCCAATCAGGCCGAACTTCAGACTCACAACAACGTCATAACTCAGTCAACGAGCAGGGCTTCCATGAAAAGCCATCAAGCGACTATTACGGCAAATACAGAGATGATCATAGGAAACCTTCTCATCACTACCATGGAAAGCCCCACAAAAAGAAAAAGGTTTCATCTTTTCTGGAAGATTTATTTGATTTTTAGTTTGTTTTGAGCTTACTGGCGACCTCAAGCACACACTCAACCTATGACAGCCCACCAACCAAGGGTGGGCTTAAGACACTCTTTAACATTCAAAGCAGCGGTTACCTAATAATACTTTGCTGCTAGATCACCATTAGCGAGCTTGCTCGAGCTCTGCTACTCGCGTCTCTAAAGCATCGATTTTTTTGTTTGCTTCTTTCAACGCTTGCAAAGCCATCACCCCCAAGCCCAAATAATTCACTTGTTTATACCCTTGCATTTTACTTTCCGAAAGCGAATCCACAACCAAATCAGGAAAGTATTGTTGGAGCTCATGTGCAAACACCCCAAACTCTTTTTCAGACCGACCAATAAAATTATATTGATACAAAGGGACTTGAACCAGCTTAGATAACGACGGCTTCAACTCTTTGGCATTTTCCTTAAGCCTCGCATCACTAAAATGCAAAAAATTATGCCTAATTTCCACATCCGCACAAGGCTTGTTATGCACCTCTCGCAAGACATCACCGGAATACACTTCGCAGCGTCCGTCGGCAGTTTCTTTCATATGCATGGGAACACCAGACATAGAATGAATCGCCAAGCTTGGTGTTATCATCAACATAGCGAATAGCTGGGAAGACTTCATTAGAACCCCTTAATGAGAATACTTTATTATTTTATTGTCACTAAATTTTTATAATAGCCTTAGATTAGAGCCACCAACCAAAATCGAAATCGATATTGAATCAGGCTCACACAAAGTCAATCATGGCCTTGCAATATTTTCAATAGCCAAGGTTTGCCTGCACAAATATCGAACCAAGAAACAATTAATTTTTCATCTCCGCACGAACCTTTATCAGGGCTTCCTGCATTTTATTTATTATTTCAACAGACATACCCTTATTACAGGCCAACCCCATTTTCATTTCGGTAATGACATGCTCTTGCTGTAATGCCTGCCCCTCAGCAATCAGCTCTTGATATCGAGATTCTGCCATAGCAACCAAATCCAGCCTCCCAACTTGCAACAAGCCAAGGAGCTTCTTCAAATGCACATAGGTCGTTAGTTTTTCCACATCAAAACCTTTATGAGCCAGAATACTGATATCAGCAAAGCCACTTTGCACACCAATCCGATACTGCTTGGCTTCGTCAAGTGTTTCCAAATGAATAGGGTGATTTTTTGACGCTACAAGGATCGACCGGTTTATTGATAAAGGCAAAACCCAATGAAACAATGGCAATCGTTCTTCCGTCTGAGCAGTCGTGAATACGCAGGTCAATGGATCACTTAATGCTTCGTGATACGCTCGTTTCCATGGATATACCTTCAAACTGTACTCAAAGTCTGTTAGTGCCATCATGGCCCTAACTTGTTCAACTGAAGTCCCCATTATCTTGTCATTTTTTTTATAATTGAATGGCGGATAGTTTTCGGTAACAAGGCTTATGATGTCTGCTCGAGCCGTTGCCGTCATAAAGACAACCAAAGCCAACCATAACCCAAATTTCGCTTTATGACTTACTCTTTGATCATACAAGGTCACGTCTGCCTGCCTATTAAACTTCTTACTTAATAATAACTAGCTTCTCTTATGCAGGCAGGCAAATCACTTCGTTAAGCAAGGTTTGACGCGCCATCAAAATGTCACCAATTTCAACGACACTTATGCATTAAAATAAACAAGCAGGTTGTTTTTTCACCAGCCACTCATTTCTAATCCAATCAAAACCCCTCCGACTAAATCAAAAGCCTTACTATTGGTCAGCCACCAAGCGCCTATTCCGCCGAAACACTTCTTTCAGCCTCCTAAGGTGTTCATCTGTCCGCCTAAAGTATAAAGAGGGTAAAAAATGAAACCCCATTCTAGTGAATCCGTGTAGAATGACTGGCCCAAAAAGTTCAGCCGTTTGAATAGAAGTAAGCTCAATGAAAGTAATTGGATTTCCCAAGTCATCGCAAAACAGCCCCATGCATTTATCAGAGCTGGTCATCCATGGCACAGCGGACGATTTAACAAAGCTTGCAACTTTTATAAAGCAGTGTGCGGATTCCATGACCGATGACGCAGACCCCAATCAAACACCGCCCAAAGATGCACGAATGGCTCTTGGGAAAGATGTTGAGTTAATTATCTACTCACAGAAATGATCCAATCAGAAGCAGCCTACAAAGCCTTATCATTATCCTGTTGTATTAAATGCACTGCTGGTAAACCTTCAATAAACTGACCAGCTCTTGAACGCATTTGTCATTGCGGCATCATAAGCACCTTCTACTTTACCAAACCGAGCAGCTTTATCAGTCACGGCACACAGCACGAAACCAGAGCCCTCTATGGTGGCTCTGGATGTTAAAAACCTAAGCAACCTGTTGCAAGCGCTGCTTTTTACGATAAATATGTTTGAAGTAGGCAAATATGTGCAAGCACACAACGATCATAAATACCACAATAGACAAACCATGAACAAAGCTTGCAACCTCTTCACCCACAACGTTCCTTAGCAGGTATTCTTGTGTAAATGGATCAATAACAGCACCCCACAGTTGAACGCCTAACACCTCCAAGGGCAAGCCACGAAAGTACGCCAGCATCATACCTGACAAAGACAGTACAACACTCAAGCCAAAAAGAATCACTTTAGTGGTCATCGGCCTCCTCCATGATATGCCCCTTCTAACTCTTCTAAAGGCAACAGGATTGGAAGCCATCCAAAAGCATTTTATAAGCACTAACGAGATTACTAAGATTCCCATTGTTGAGTGATACACCAAGTTTTCTAATGCCTCTCCAACCACTACCATATTCACCATTAATAGTGCGATAAGAGCATGCAATAGCATCCAAAGATCCAGCCTCAACTTTCTCTTGAGAAAATCATTCAACCACTCCAATGGAGCTTTCAGAACCACACCGCCCGAATAACGCTTGCTCGAACACAGCAAGCCAATCAAAGAGCACATTAACGTCGTTAAGGTTAAGCTTTCGACAAAGTTAAAAAGCAACAAACCTGCAGCCAACATCAAATAATAAGAAAACCCAAACAGCGATGACAAAGAGCCAATTTTATTCTTGTAATCCACAAGCGCCAAACTCAGAATATTAACGGAAAAGGCATGTGCGACCATAATCAAGAAATAGGGGAATACAAGAAAAACCGTATCATCACAGACTTGCAACATAAGACTGGCTGCAAAAGTAATTAAAAATACTGTTTTCGCAATAAACTCTGCCTGGCAATGTTTTTTCAAGAGAAATCGATTCAGTACTCCTCCTAACAAAGAACCCGAACTCAATAACAAACCAACCAGGCCATATTGAGACGAGTTTAATCCTAGTGATTCAAACTTAACGGGAGCGATACTATAAAAGTTAAACACCATGATATTGATGAGTGCGACCATAATGGCTGACGCTCGGACTTTTGGATCACAGAGCACAATTTTTATTGCGCATATAAGCCCACCGCCTTTGTTACTGACGTTTTTTGAGTGGCTGCCCTTCACGTTAATCAAATAGGTTTCAGGAAGCTTCCAGCATGCCCAGATTAGCCCCACCCCTCCCGCTATTGTTAATGAAACAAATACACTTGATAAACCAAGGTGACTCGTTAAGAAGCCTCCAAGCAACATACCAACCGCTGGACTAACAGCTATACCAATTCCAATGGTTGCAAAGCACCTAGCCAAGTCCTGACCTTCAAAGCAATCTCTCAACATGGACTGCAAAACGACTGAGCAAACAGCCAAACTGAAAGCGGCTCCCACTCGACAAATCAGCAACAGCTCAAATGAATCAACAACCACACTAAAACCAGAGAAAAGGGTAAACATCAGCAGCCCAGAAATCACAGCAGGCCGCCTCCCGATAGAGTCACTTAACACTCCCCAAAAGACCACACCGGCTGAAAATCCAATGAAAAATAATGAGAGCGTCATACCTGCTTGATAAGCGCTCACTTGGAATTTTGACATAATCAGTGTGATAGCCGGGCTATAGATTGCTTCCCCCAATTGAGGTAGCATGACCAATAAGGTTATGAGCGCCATTGGGATAATGGGCTTAGTAAATGATACCTTCACAGCGAGTACCTTTAGTCTCAGAAGTTGCCTACAGATACTCTATTGTTAAGAAGTCCTCGTTTATTTATCACAACATTGCGGACGACTTACATTAATTTCTGGACATTTCACACTTAGTTAAAACTGATTAAACTCATGACACTCGCAGATGCAGCCTCTTTACTCTCACGACCAAACTCAAAAGAGTTAGTGGTAGGTAAGAAAGAAAATCACGCTCCTGGTGATCAGTGCCAACCCCACCGACACCCGTGTGGGCAGTTAACATTCTCCCTGTCGGGCAGTGTTTTGTTATCATCTGATCTTGGTACTCAACCCCTAAATCCAGGTCAAGCGATTTGGCTTCCTCCCGAAGCGACTCATTCATTTTATATCGCTTCACAGTCAGAGCTCTGCACTATTTTCTTCGATGATTCTTACGTTTTTGATAGCCACCCAAAAGTCCTTATGTTCAACGGGTTTTTACAAGCGCTTACTCAACGCATTTGCTCTCTATCAGAGACCACTCAATCCAGACCCTCTCATTTAAAACACCTTTTATCCGTTTTTAATGATGAAATGTACGAACTTGAAAATACGAAAAGCTGCCAAACCTGCTCACTGCCTAAAGATACTCGATTAAAGCCTTTGCTCGATGCGGTAAAAGAACACCCAAACTGCCCACCAAGCCCAAAAGATATCCTTAAGCTTATTCCCATGAGCGGAAAAACGCTCTCTCGCATTTTCATAAACGAACTTGGAATCCCCTATTCTGAATGGCGGCAACAATGGCGCTTTGAAAGAGCCCAAGCATTACTGCAAGAAGGCTGGAACTCAAAAAGCATATGGGGGGAACTGGAATTCTCTAGCGACAGTGCTTTTATTTCATTTTTCAAAAAACGGGCAGGCATCACACCAAAGTCATTCAGAGCCTCCTTAAATAACAATTAACGCCTTCCTTTTAACTCTTGTTCGAATGACTAACCGGTCTCGGTCAATGCCTTAATGAACAAGGCTTAACAGCAATGATAGAGGCATTCACTCCGTTAACAATATTTTCAGCCGTATTACCCATTAAGAGCCCAGAAAACCCCGACCGAGCAACGGTACCGATAACTAACTTATCAACCTTCAATTGAGCAGCCAACTTAGGGATTTCAGCTTCCGGAGCACCCCTCTCATGCTTAACCAGCGAAACCTCAACTCCGCTTGATTGAAGCAGAGCATCCAACCGCTCACGATGGAGTTTTTGGCATTTTTTCACCGCCTCGTCCACCTCACTGCTTGGAATACTGATAAAGGCACTGTTTTTTAAACTGTACTCATACGCATAATCCCAGCACGAAACGACAACAAGATCTTTACCTTGCCCTTTAGCCAGCTTCTCTGCGATTGATAACAACTCAGTATTTAATTGCTCAGAAAAGGGCTCATCATCCGATTCCGGGTCAATCGCGACCATAATAGGCCCTTCAGGTACTGAATCAGAATGCTCCTTGAAAAGCCCCACCGGAGCTGGGCAGTGCCGTAATAAATTTAAATCAGCAGCGTCCGGTCCAGAAGCCTGACGGTTGGATTTGTAGGGCTTCACGACTAAATCCGCAGAGATTTGCTTTGCAAAGGCGGTTACATCGACAGCCAAATGATGACCGAAAGATGTATGATGATTAACAACCAAAGATTCTGCTCCCGAAACAAGGCTTTTAGCATGATTCAGCATCTGCGTTGCTCTTTCTTCGAAAGCCTCTTCCCAGGTTTTTTTATATTGTTCAAGCTCTGTTGGTAATGAGGGGTGAACAATCAGATAATCCAGCTGAGCGTTTTGATGAACCGCCAAACGCACGGCTTCAGATAAACAATTTTTAGCCTCTGTAACACCATCATCTACGAACAAAATTCGATTTATATGTTGCATTTTCTACCCCCACAATGATCCATCACGTAGTTGGCTCTATGATTTTATTCTCCTAAAATCAAACGGCATACAACGTACTTTTTATTAACTTTCATTACCAGATGAGAGGTTATTCTGTTGGATTTTCTGACATTCTTCGATAGAGGAAAAATCAGACTTATCCAGATCTGGCAACGCTTCCTGACACCGCGTGCTTCCTAGCTTGCCCATTTCGTCACACATAACTTCAATTTTTCGATCAACGGCTAACATGTGGTCAAGTAAGTTCGCAATAGAAACCGCAATAGGATCTGGCATTTCATTTTTAAGCCCATAGGCATCAAAACCAATTTTTTTCGCCATAGCATCTCGGCATTCCTCATCTTGTGCACCTGATGCTTTGATGATTCGCCCTGGAATCCCGACCACTGTTGCTCCTGGTGGTACCGATCGAGTCACGACTGCATTTGATCCAATTCTTGAATCTTGACCAATCTGAATGGGCCCTAAGACTTTTGCACCAGCCCCCACCACTACACCGTTTGCTAACGTTGGGTGGCGTTTTCCCGCTTTCCAGGTTGTTCCGCCCAGTGTCACACCATGATAAAGGGTTACATCATCCCCAATCTCCGCTGTTTCACCAATTACAACACCCATACCATGATCAATAAACAGCCTCCGACCGATGGTTGCACCCGGATGAATTTCCACACCAGTAAGCCAACGCGCAACATGAGAAATGAATCGAGCCAACCACTTTAGGCCCATTTGCCACAAAGGGTGTGCCAATCGATAGCACCAAACAGCATGCAAGCCAGGATAGGTTGTAGCCACTTCAAACTTAGTTCTTGCAGAAGGGTCTCGATGAAAAACACTGGCTACATCTTCTTTAATTCTTGACCACATAAATCCACTTCTGTTTTTAACTATAATCCAGTCAAAGCGTCATCAAGGATGAGCTTTGTTCACCATTTTCAAGATGCCGCGAAAAATATTCACTTCCGTTTTATCTAATGCAGATCGTAAAAATACTCGACGCAACCTTGGCATCAAATGTTTAGGGTTTTTGGGGTCCATGAAGTCAATATTAACCAAGGTCTCCTCTAGATGCTCAAAAAAACCTTCAAGCTCTTCCTGGCTAGCCAGCGACTGATCCCATGGCACACCCCACCGCTGGTGAGAGTTCTCAGCTGTGCTTACATCAAAATCGCCCTGTCCATCCACATTCAAACCGTTGGATGACAACTCCAATGCGGCAAGTCGCATTTCGTACGCTACAACCTGGACAGCGGCCACCAGATTCAAACTGCTATATTCCGGATTAGAGGGAATATGCAAATGCGCATTGCATCGTGTTAGTTCTTCATTAGTAAGCCCTGTTGACTCTCGACCAAACACTAAGGCTACAGGGTTTTGATGGGACGTTGCTTCTATTGCTTTAGCAGCCGATTGCCTTGGCGTCATAAGAGGCCAGGGAATATGTCGATTTCTCGCGCTGGCGCCAATCACTACAGCGCAATCCGCTACAGCCTCTTCCATAGAGGCGACTATTTTTACATTCTTCAGTACGTCATCGGCCCCGGAAGCTCTAGCCTCGGCGGTTTCATCAATGTCACAAGCAGGGCTAACTAAAACCAGATCTCTCAGCCCCATATTTTTCATGGCTCTAGCCACGCCGCCTACATTGCCTGGATGTGAAGTACTCACCAACACAACTCGAATCAAATCCAGCATTTTTGACCTCAAATTCTCACAAGAGATCGAGTCTAGCAGATAATGCGACAAAATCTCATCGCAATTTCTTTCGAACCTTGCTAAGCTATTGCGTTCCCTACGGTTTTTATTTGAGTCGCGTCCTGGCTATGCAACCCACGGTTAATATTGCTCTGCGCTCTATCCGAGAAGCATCTGAAGAATTGGTTCGCGCTTTCGAGCGCTT
This sequence comes from uncultured Saccharospirillaceae bacterium, assembly GCA_947499545.1. Classification (GTDB taxonomy): domain Bacteria; phylum Pseudomonadota; class Gammaproteobacteria; order Pseudomonadales; family Oceanobacteraceae; genus CANMOZ01. Next base: position 36,667 of record CANMOZ010000017.1, on the reverse strand, counting down.
CGATTTCGACCACGCTTCCGAGCGCGATATATCAAAGTTTCTCGCAGAATGCCGCATCGGCACCGAGAAGAAAATTATATTCAGCCTGAAAAGGGCGTTTCCACGTCACAGCTTTGAAGGCCCTGAAACAGGAATAAGAGAAGCCTCCCCTGAAAGCAGTACGCTTTGGAAAATCAACCCCATTGAGGGTCTCGAGAATTTCCGCAACGGCCTGCCACTGTACAGCATTAATGTCGCTTGCATCACCGATGGCAAAGTTGAGCACGCACTCGTACTCAATCCCGCTACCGGCGAAGAATTCACAGCAAGCCGCGGTCGGGGTGCCAGTTACAATGGCCGCCGTATTCGCAGCCGTGAAGTGACCAAACTGAGCCAATGCATTTTAGGGGTAAATTACCCTGGGCTGGCTCAAACCGAACGCAATCAGAAAGTTCGCGAACAAATAGCTCGCCTAACCGAGCATGCTCATGGTGTTCGCACGATAGGCGCCAACGCTTTAACAGTTGCTTATGCCGCAGCAGGCCACCTACACGCTGCTTGGATGTGCGACCTAGAAGAGACCGACCTCTTAGCGTCGAGCCTCATCGCCAAGGAAGCTGGGTGTTTGCTATCAGACTTTTCTGGAGGCACGGATTACAGCAAGTCCGGTGACATTGCCGTTGCCAACCCTCGCTTAATTAAAGCATTGTTGCAAACAGCAGCGGGCACACAAGCCCAGTAAAGCACTCTCGGTGAGGCAAGGTGTCGTTGCAACCGCACACCTTGCCTACCCCCCATTCAACGCCCTGTTGGGCATGCGCGTTTAGAGAGATACATGGAGATCCTCCCATCTTCTATTGATGCCGTCTTTCAAAGTTACGGTCGATGCTGTAAAGATGATGCATTTTTCGAGTCCTTTTATCGTATTTTTCTAGGAAAATCTCAAACCATTGCCGAGCGTTTCGATAACACCGACATGACAGCTCAACGGCAACTGATTCGCAGCGGCTTGATGTGGCTTGTTCTCTACGCCAGAGGAATGCCATCAAGCAAACTCGAGGCACTGGGAAAAAGTCATGGCCAAGATGGCTATAACATCCCTGTCAGCTGGTACGCTTTCTGGGAGGATGCGTTAATCGAAGCCATTCGACGACACGATGAGGCTTTCACTCCCGCCCTTGAGCAACAATGGCGAGAAGTGATTGAGCCAGGCATTAGGTTGATGCAATCCCTCTACAAGACCACAACAACACAAGTTTCACCGCTAACTCTCACTGAGTAATATCATGAGCCAAACAAAAACAAAGAACCATAACCAATCAATCCCAAAAAAGGCTGTTGTCATTTATTCCGGCGGCATGGACTCATTCACCGTCTTGCACCTGGCGCTTAAGCAAGGCTATGAGTTATACCCGCTCACTTTTGACTACGGCCAAAGACATGCCAAAGAAGTAGAGTACGCCCAAAAAGTGTGCGCATCATTACAGCTTCCTCTAAAAGTGCTGGATATCAGGGTTATTAATCAGCTCATGCAAAGCTCATCTTTAACTCAAGATGGCTTGGAAATCCCAGAAGGTCACTACAAAGAAGAGTCAATGAAGTCAACCGTGGTGCCCAATCGAAACATGATCCTTCTTTCACTTGCCATCGGGTATGCCGTTGATATTGGTGCTCTAGATGTTTTTTATGGCGCACATTCAGGAGATCACGCCATCTATCCTGATTGCCGCCCCGAATTTGTCAACGCCATGAATGATGTTGCTAAAATTGCGAATTACGATCCCATCGAGATTCACACACCCTTTTTGCATTCGGATAAGATAGAGATTTTAAAAACTGGAATAGAAATGGGGCTAGATTATGGCAATACCTGGACTTGCTACAATGGCCGCGAGAAAGCCTGCGGAAAATGCGGCTCATGCAATGAACGTTTAGAGGCCTTTAGATTAAACCACCAGCAAGACCCTCTTGAGTACGAAACCGCCTAGGCTCTAGATATCATGACGAAACAGCAAATAGCCGCTCAAAAACCCTTCAAAGTAAAGGAAGCTTTTTATTCCTTACAGGGTGAAGGCGCTCGCTTTGGGCGGGCTGCTGTTTTTTGCCGCTTTAGTAAATGCAATTTATGGAATGGTAAGGAATCTGGCCGCTCTTCAGCCACCTGCCAATTTTGCGATACAGATATACTCGGAACAGACGGACAAAATGGCGGCACATTCCAATCAAATGCCTGCCTGATAAAGCATTTGAACGCTTTATGGCCTACCCAAGAAGGCGCCTTACTAGGAAATCCTTACATCATTTTTACAGGTGGAGAGCCCGCGCTACAGCTAACCGAATCTTTAGTGACCGACTGCCAGAAAGCGGGCTTTGAAGTGGCAATTGAAACCAACGGCACATTACCCATACCAAGTAACATTGATTGGGTCTGCGTTAGCCCAAAAGGCACCTCTCAGCTGGCATTGAGTCGTGCAAATGAACTCAAACTGGTGTTTCCACAGGAAAATTGCTCACCCGCACAATTCCACAAATTCCAAGCTGAGCACTTTTTCCTATCCCCAATGGCTTCGCCACAAATAGATACCGAAAAAGACATCATTCGAGAGGCCCACACTCAGCAGGCCATGAAATATTGCCTGGATAACCCAAAATGGAGACTCACACTTCAAACTCACAAGCTATTGGGTATCGACTAATATTATTTTGACAGGCAACGATTTTAAGCCGCTTGCGAAGGCAACGGTGCATTACTCCATTCATACCCATCAGATGCTAATACCTGATGCGCAAGCTCCTGCTCAGAGGCTTTCACAAGAACGTAGTCCGTATCAAAGGTTGAGCAAGCAAGAACGCTGATACCCTCTTTCGCTAAGGAGGAAGTTAAGCCGGATAAAACTCCGGTCAATGAAAAATCTAATGTTCCCGCTATTTTAAACATCACCCAGCCCGACTCTACCTTAGGTGCTTGAAGTTGGAGTTGACTCAGACATACGACTGACAATTCAACCTCCGTACGGCAGATACTAAACCAGGGGCTTTTAAAAATACTATCAGGAAGCTCAGCTTCAACTGGGAAACGGCAAACATCCAAGGAAAAGGGCAACCATTGCAGCTTCAAAGCCATTTACACTCCTCAACTAACTCGTGAAAATACGCTGATACTTAAACACATCGGCAGACAGATGAACATCCATCTACCCAGATATCTCTAATAACAGCTTAAGCCCCACTGACGACACTAGCGATATTTAGATGCGATGCGTTCAAACGTTCCATCTTTCTTCATTTCTGCTATCGCCTGATTGAGGGCATTCACTGTATCAGGGCTCGTGTGCTTGTTCACCGCTAACCACATTCTGTCGTTATAAAAAGCCAGCACTTCTTTTAAACCGACGACCCCCGACTCCTTACCAAAATAGGGGCCAGAAACACTGCCCGTCGCCCACAAATCCAACTGACCCCGCATTAATTTATCAATATTGATTTTATTATCTGCTGATCGCGTTACCGAAAGACCTTTCTCTTCTAGATAGTCTGCGATGGCGTCTTCCTGATAACCACCAACGGTATAAAGTTTTGCGTCGCCAAGAGTCGCCAAATTAATAGTAGAATCGGGCCGAGCCATTAATACCCACCGCTCCTCGACTAACGGCCCCACCCACTGAAATTTGTTTTCTCTATCAGGAAGGCGTGATGTCGAATAAACCGCGTAATTTTTACTGGTAAGCGCTTTATCGTAGATACGCTTCCATGGAAATTTCAGGGTGAGTTTACAGTTGATTTTGGCTCGTTCGCACGCTGCTGAGACAATTTCAGTGGAAATGCCTGTAATGTTTTCACCTCGTGCGTAGTTCTTTCCATTATCTGACATGTTAAAGGGCGGTAAATTTTCTGTCAGGATATTCAGGTCAGCGGCAGTCAAAGTCTGCGCAATTAGCCAGTGCAAGCCGAACGCAAGACACATCTTGAGTGACAACGACTTCATACAACTCCCCATTCGTCTTTAGACGGTTTACATCCGCTGGATTTAGCATGTATTAACCAATCCAACAAAGAGTCGCTCATATCAGAATTAGCGACACCACCATCTAAAAGAATTTGCCCCCTCCGTGTCAAGTCGAGGGTTCACTCACGAATTCTTAAGATACGCAATGAGAACCAGATCACACAACAGGGTAAATAATACTGACTGGTTACTAAAAAACAGGCAGGAAGTCACCTTATAAGGTTAAAAAGACGTAAAAGGGAGGCGATAATAGAGTTGCTTGTAACGCTCTCAAAGAAAGTAATTCCAAAGCGGTCGGGGCGCCCAAACCATTCTGCTTGGCCGAGCAAGGATCCACCGGACAATTTATTTTGCAGCTGCATCACAATTGGACCGTGCGGCTGCTGACTCATGTTCTAAATGAACCAGACCCGCAGCGCTTATTGGACGCCTTGCCGCCAATCTGGCCGTTACACTTCTGCGGTCGACTGTCGGCAATGTTCCAGCCGGGCATAGAGGTATTCGGTAAAGAAACCATGCATGAAAAACCGATGCGTTAAATTCCAGGGTCCCACCAAATAGTGCGGGTATTTGTTGTAGGCGTATTCCACCACGCTGGGGTCGCCAATGAGTTTACCGACGCGAATGGCGATGGCCTGGTCTAACTGAAAGCCGTTAATGGCATCGCGGTATTCATCGCTTGTGAGTAACAGGCAAAATAAACACATGAACAGCACATGGGCGGTTTCAAAATCGATCACCTGGGTTCGTTTACGTTTTATGTCGTATTGGTTTTGATTAATCGGTTGCCAGTGTGTCCAAATTAATTGGTTGGGAGGTTGTTGCGTTTGGGCCGATTGAAAACTGCCTACCAGTCGAAACAATTCCTGATCGTGTTCGACAAATGAATCGCGCAGCATATCGGTAATGGTGGTTGGGTAGAGCTTTATCGGATCGCTGGGTTGTTCGTCGTGATCATTGAGAAAATTCAGAATGTTCGACTCGGTCGCGAAGTGGCGCAAAATCAACACATTCGCTTCATACGTTACCCAATGAGTACAAAACCAACAAATCAAGCTTTGTAAGGTATTGTGCGCACGAAATTGCGGCAGCGGCAAACGCTTGAAAAACCAAATCAAGTGTAACAATGCACCGAAAAAGAATTGCAGGATCGGCCGGATAATCCAGCGACCGGGGTTATGCAAATCTTTCAGCCATAGTTCGGTGGCCTCTTTATCAATAGGTAAAGCATCATCGTTGGCGACGGCTTGAATAAAGGCACTATAGCGAGTCGTCATAATCAACTTCTTCCAGTTGCATGGCGTATAAACGGCCAACCACACGCGCTGTTTTTACAATCCGCTGAATGTCCTGTTCGCTCTGGCAGGTGCGATTTAACAGAGCGTACAACTTGGCCATGTGATCGTCATCGTTGTCAGCATGGTATCGCATAAACTGAGTACAGGGTGTGCCTGTATTCACAGCCGCGTCGATGCGTTCAGCCCAACTTGCGGCCATTTTTTGGCCGAGGCCTTCAATCATCCACATGGCGCCAATCAGGTCGACCGGGTTGGGCAATGAAGCGCGATGCATCAGAAACGCGTGTAAAGCGTCGGTGCCTAAGTTGGCTTCTTGTGTGTGCAGCGTGTCGAGATCACCTCCCACGCGCTGGTAATCTTGCTCCAGCATTTGGTAATCCTGATGTTCATCCCTTGCGTGTTTAATCACTTCGCTGCGAACGTCCAGATAGTCGCGGTCAAAACTGGAGGCGCACCGGCTGATCCAGCGCCCGCCTTCAATGACTTGCTGACGTAAGTGCAACAACAGGTTGCGATAGTCATCGACATTGAACTGTCCGCGTTCCAAGCGTTGAAGGATGGGGACGCGACTGAGCCGTCGTTCAAAATCAAACCAAACGCGCATGAGTTGTTGCAAGCAGCGCTGACTGTTGGCGGTTAAATCGTGTGTAGGCTGTGTAGGTTGTGCGGTCATTCCGTTACCACTGTTAAATGCATATAAACGTTATTGAAACGACCACTTTCCGGCACCATGCACAGAATGGTGTCGCCTTCATCGTAGGTTTGTGTGTGTAAAAATTCATCTAGCATGATAAAGAGAGATGCACAGCCGGTGTTGCCGCGCTCGTACAAGTTTGTATACCAACGCTCTTCGGGCACCATCATACCCGCGGCATTGAGCATGTCGAAAATACGACCACGGAAATGGTCGGACGAATAGTGACACAGCACGTGATCGATCGATGAGGGTGACAACTGATGTTTACCCATGACCCGCAGGAAGCCATCGACTCCCAGCTTAACTACATGCTCCAATAAGCGCACATCCTGACGAATGAGCAACGCGCCATCGGCTTCTGCCTCGGCATAGGTCGGGTAGTCTTGCCAGCTTTTTCCGTTTTGACTCTCTCGCGGATGTCCGACCGTCATGCACACCGGAAACGCATCGGCGTGTGAAAAGCCCTGTATCCAATCGATGCGCAAACTGGTTTTTCTGGGTGCGTTTTCAAGCAGTAGAGCGCCGGCACCGTCGGACAGCATCCAGCGTAAAAATTCTGCGTTAAAGTCGGGTACATCGCCGGCGGCTTCGTATCGGCTGGCTTTAAATAAGCGCGAGGCCAGTTCGCTGGCCACCACCAGGGCGGAATCTTGTTCGCCGGCTTTTACCGACAAATAAGCATGTTTCAGCGCCATCATACTGCTGGAGCAAATACCATGACTGGTGTGCAGTTCAACATCGGGCAACCCAAGTTCGGCTTGCACCATGCTGCCAAAGCCGGGTAGTACAAAATCGCCCTGACTGGTTGCTGCACTTAATAGTCCTAATCGATTCCGACGAAAGCCCACCGCATCCAAGCACTCATTAGCGGCTTTGGTGGCTAACTGTGCGTTGCTTTCGAGGGTATTGTGGTCGGCATCTATCGCGTAGTGACGAGTTTTGATGCCGTTGCTTTTCAGAATCCGGTTTTTCAGGCGGCTCGGTTTGTTATGCACCAGACCCAGAATACGTTCGATGTTGTCATTATCGATCGGCGGGCCGGGTAGATAGTGGCCGGTACTGTTGATGTAAACGCTCATGCTGATACCGACTTGTTTTTCAGTAACGCGCGCAGACAACGCAGATTTTCTTCCAGGTAAGGAAACACACAAAAAATCGCCATAAAGCTTAAGTACCAAACAAAGTAACCGTCGAAACCGTGTTCGTACTCCATACGATTCAGCGTGAGTTGTCCGGCCCAATGTCCCTGCAGCAGGTCCATAACAATGGGCCAGTTGATCACCGCAATGATCGACAACATATACAACGGCAACGTGGCCAAATAACCGTGCGCGTGCATTTCCCAAATGCTGATTTCTCGGCGAGGGGAGGCAAATTTGACGTCCATGTGCGCAACCAGTTCGTGTAACGCCCAAGCCAGTAAGCACAGAAGCAGTATCAGCACATTTACCCGAAAATTGACGCACAGAATGATCGGAATACCAACCTGAATACCCATCAGAGTGTGCATTAACGATTCTTTTAAACCTGATGTCGTTTCAATGTGCGTCGCGCGATGGCAGAGCCAGTCGACAAATCCGGCAATACCCCACAGCGGCAAAAATAAAAACAACAACAAGTTGATTAACAGTAAACCTGTATCCATATTTGAGCCCACGCAATCGACAGGATATAAATTAGAATGCTTTATCGATACTTCGAGTGAATGGCATCGTATTCTGGAGATTTCTTTATATCTGCCAGTGCTTTATTTAATTTTTCAACGATGCTTGGGTCGATTTGTTTATTTAGAGCCAACCAAAGCTCATTTTTCTTAAGTGTCATCACTTCTTGTAAACCGCTAACACCTTCCTGTTTGGCGAAATAAGGGCCAGACAAAGACCCTGTGGCCCAGACATCAATCTGTCCTTTTTTTAACTTACCGACATTTTGCTTATCTTCAAAAGCAGCATCCACCGTTACGCCTTTACCTTGCAAGAAAGTCGTAACAGCATCCCCCTTGTATCCACCAACCTTCAAGGCTTTCAGGTCATCAATGGAACTGGCACTTACAGCGGAAGAGGGTAATTTCAATACTACCCATTTTACTTCCGTTAATGGCCCAACCCATTGAAACAATGACTCTCTTTCAGCCGTTCTTGAAGCGGAAAATAAGCCATACCCATTGCGCTCAAGCGCTGACTTATAGATACGGTCCCAGGGAAATTTGAGGGTGATCTCACACTCAATGCCAGCCTTTTTACACATGGAGCGGATGAGTTCTGGCGCAATGCCATCGACATCATCTCCTTTTGCGTAATTTTTCCCTGACTTCGACATATTGATGGGCGGTAACTTCTCGGTAAGTAGCTCAAGCTTTTGGGCATTAAGAGCAGGGCTTACTACTGAAGACAAAACCAGTCCTAGTGAAATCAACCACTTATTCATGAGATACCCTGTATTCGAATTCCTAAACAAGCTTCCTAAGTTACAGCTTAGCCTTTGTGGCTTCCATTGGGCAAAAGTAACCTGATGTCATTATTCAGTGAGTGACTGATCCCTAACTGTTTTTCTCAATTCAGCATTAAGTTTAACAATCACGTCCTGAGGGACTTTCTTATTGACGGCCAACCACAGATCTCGCTCATCCACAGCCAGCACGGTTCTCAGCTCAACCTTGTCCTGACTAGCGTAGTATTGGGCAACAGACTCTTCCACTATCCAAAGGTCCAACTTTTGGCCCTTAAGCTCCCTCCAGAGGGTATGATCGCTCATGCTAAGATGAACCGAGTGAGGGACCTTTAAATCCTCTGAAAGCGACTGACGCATACCCGTTTTATAGTCACTGACGGCATTTAAGTTTCTTAAAACAAGCCCATTCCCTTTCAAGGTGACAACCAAAAGGCGCTCTTGTTGCTTAATTGGACCAACCCACTGGTACTTCTCTTCATTCCCAGCGTGACGAATCATGGGAAAGAGCGCGCTTTTCTCATCTCTCGCACTAGCACTGACTGCCAGCTTCCAAGGATGGCGCATAGTGAAGCTGCATTTGACCTGACCCTGATCACAAGCGTGGCGCAATCTATCAACTAGATTCCCTCTGAGCTCATCCCCTTCAGAGTGAAGCTTAGGAATTGGAGTGTAGGCAAATGGCGGCATAAAACCCGTTAAAAGGTCGATATCAGTTTCTGACTGGGCACTTATTGAAACCATGGCCAATAATAAAGCTATATAGGTGCGCATTTACTCCTCTCACAGGGCATGCCTGTCACAAAATGGAAGCGCACTGTATCGGGTTTTGGCTGTGATGGCCTATCCATAATCGGCCACGCATTTACGCCATTTGTTGTTTTTTTGTACATGGAGCATACAAATGCGACCTATGTCACACTTAAGCTTCGCTGTTATTGCCGGGCTCTTGGTGAGCGCCTGCTCTCCTCCTGACAAGAAGCTTGTGGGTAACTGGACCACTCACAAAGGCGAATGCAAAACAGAAGGCGAAATTGTCATTGAGGTGTATGACAAGAAGGTTGAGGTCGACTTCATGTGCTTCGCTAAAACCTGTGCACGCTTTGGGGGCAAGGTGGATCAAGCAGGCTATTTCCACTTTAAACTATCAAAAAACCAGACCTTTGAAGGTCGCATAACAGGGGACTTCTCGAGGGGGAATTGGGGCGTCATCATGGAAGAGGGTTTCTGTGAAGGGTCCTTCAGAGCATCCCCACCGGGCACATAGGGTGGGAATGCTTCATCACTGTTGCCTTATAAGTAACGAACTTCCATACCTTTCAGCTGTTTCAGCTTTGGAGCAAGTGTTTTGACATCGCCGACCACAACCCAAACCAGCTGTTCAGGTTTCAGGTATTGACGAGCGGTGGCATTCACCTCACTCAGACTGAGTGACTTTAAAGATTCTATCTTGTTTGCCAAGTACTGCTTATCGATATCCCCTTCCTTGACCATATCTTCAAACAATGAGAGAACTTGTCTATTGGTTTCTAAACGCCCAGGCAATTTCGATAATTGGTTTCGTTTTACCCTGGACAGCTCATCTCGAGTTGCCGGGCTTTGTTTGATGAATCTATTAAGCTCAGCTTGCATCTCACGTATTGCTTCAAGGGTTTTATCTTGCTGTACGGGAGAGTACATCATCCATGGCGCCTGAGATAATGATGAGAACCAACTGCTGTAGGCATAGTACGCCCAACCTTTATCCTCACGAATATTCATATTTAATCGAGCGGTAAAGGCTCCTCCAAAAATCTGATTCATAGCGCTGATGTCTTGAGCATTCGCGGATTCTAATCCAGGCATTACCAAGCCTGCAAAGATCATTGATTGACTTGCTTTGGGCTTATCAATCACAAATAACTGAGCACGTTTAGGCTGCTTCACTTTGGGAATCGCTAACTGCTCTAAAGAATTCTCGGGGCGCTTCCAAGCGGCAAAAGCATTTTCTAACTGATTTTGTAGGGTTTGCATTTCCAAGTCGCCCACCAAGATTAATGTCGCATTATCTGGCCTCATCCACTTTTTAGCGTAGGCGTCAAAATCGCCTTGTTTCAGTGAGTTAACCGTTGTGCTATATCCTGTCCCACTGTAGGGAACTCCATATGGGTGCTCTTTACCAAACAATATTGGTGGCATCTCACGCATCGCCTGTGATCGTGGGTCCCTCATTTCATGCTGAATGTCGGCAAGACGTTTTTGAGTTAATCGTTCTAAATCCTCCTCTCGGAAACCCGGCTGGGCGATGGCTTCAGCAAATAGCGCTAAAGATGGTTCCCATTTTTCTTTAAGGGCAGATATGCCAATACTGGTCGAATTCAATGTAGAACCAGCACTTAGTTCAGCGCCCAAACGACTCAACTCGGCATTAAAAGCTAATGTATCTTTTGATTTCGTGGCTTGAATCATCACATCAGCGGCTAAACTTGCTAGCCCTTCTTTTCCATTAGGATCTGCTGCGTAACCGGCACCAAACATCATAGAAGCTTCGATCAATGGCACCGAATCCCTCTTTAATGCAATGACTTTCAAACCATTTTGGAGCTTGAATGTTTTAAAAGGCTCTAAAGTGAAACTTTGACTGACGTCTGCTTTGGGAAGTTTTGATCGATCAGCGCCGACGTCTGCCGTGCTTAAAGATGGGGAAGGCGTGTAAGTCAGTGTTAAACTGCCCTCGGCTAACCATTTATCCGCCAATACCTTCAATTGATTAGGTGTAACATTATCGTAAAATGACAACTCTTCTGCATAGGCGCCCGGGTTATTTTGGAATACAGCCCCCGCCGCCAGTGTATTGGCTTTACCGTAAAATCCACCCACTTTTTCAATGCCTTTCAGAAAGCTTGACTTTAATCTAGCGACGGAAAGTTCCAGGTCACTTGCTGAAATGCCTCTCTGGCGAACTTTGGATAGTTCTTCATTCAACAAGCCTTCAATTTTGGCTAAAGATACACCTGGTTTAGCATCCACAATTACCAAAAACTGACCAGAAATAGGGCGAGGGTAATGCCAGACAGCCACCATCGTTGCCACTTGCTCATCAACAATCAGGCGTTTATGTAACTGCGCATTGGCATGATTTCCTAAAACATCCGAAAGCACTTCCATTCCATACGCGTCTTCAGTGCCTAACGCTGGTGTATTCCACACCTTGTATAAGCGAGCCTGTGGAACTGGACCGGTTGCTGTGTATCGACGATCCTCAGAATAGGTAGGTACCCAAGCGGTGGGCTGCTCTGTGAACGCACTAGGAGCAATATCACCAAAGAAGTGCTCCACCTTCTTACGCGCAGTGGCGACATCAATATCACCGGACAACACCAGAACGGCATTATTAGGGCCGTAATATTCTTTAAACCAAGCATGAACATCGCTCAATGAAGCAGCGTTTAAATCCTTCATAGAGCCTATAGCTGTCCAGGAATAGGGGTGCCCTTTTGGAAAACTTAATTTCGAAATAACCTCATACGCATTTCCATAAGGGCGTTCTTCTCCCAAACGCTTCTCATTTTTGACAACATCTCTTTGGTTATCCAGCTTCTCTTGGGTGACGGCACCCAATAAATGCCCCATTCGGTCTGATTCTAACCAAAGCGCAAGATCAACTGCCGCTGTTGGGACTGTTTGAAAATAGTTTGTTCGGTCACTGTTTGTAGTGCCATTCATGTCAACAGCGCCGACATCCTCTAACGGCTTAAATAAATCATCATCGTAATGCTCACTGCCGTTAAACATCAAATGTTCAAATAAATGCGCAAACCCTGTTTTACCTTCAGGTTCATGTTTAGACCCCACCTTATACCAGGTATTAATGGCAACAACCGGTGCTTTGCGATCTTCATGCACAATCACCTCTAATCCATTTTTAAGCGTGAATCGTTCGTAAGGTATAAGATTGAGGTAAGTGTTTTTGGCTGTTTCTTGGGTTGCATGATGGGTTTGTTGGGCTGCACACCCTGAAAGGGTTATCCACGCCACGGTAAGAGATACCGGAATCAATCCGTAGAATCTATTCTTTTTATTAAGTGAACGTAACAACTTCATCGGTTTATCCTTTCCGAACGAAAAACCCATTCTTTCTTATTTATGCAAAATGCGTCAAGCCCTCAATATAACTAGCCTATATCCAGATAGACTCAAAGCGATTGTCATTATTGAACTTATTCAACTTGCAAATGCCACCTACACTTTACAGGTTCTCTCAGCCCTCTTTAGTCACTTTATGAAACAGCTAAAACCAATAAAGCCGATCTTATTTCTGGCTTGGCTTACTCTCAGTCCTTTTGTCATTGCCGACTCTGCATCAGATCGCCCACTTTCACATAACCTAGGACTCAGACTAGGGACACCCTCTACCCACCAAAACGTTTCCATAGAAACGCGTGACTTTTATCTGAGATACAGTTTTGAAACACTGAATATAGGGCTACTCATCCCAGGTATCGAGGCGGGTATCACTCAACTTGAAGTCGCCGCCGAAAAAGCGTATTCCTACAGCTTGGGGCCCATTTTTACTATCCCTATAATGGGAACAAATAATATTTTTAGCCTAACTGGCCACGGGAAAATTCACTGGTTAACGCAATATGACTTTGGTAGAAAGCATTATGGAGGCCCAATACAAGCCTCCTATGGAGTTGGAGTTAAAGGCCAGCTCACCCCAAACTTATATATAGATTATATATGGCAGCATATCTCCAATGGGGATCGTTACTCTCACAATCCCTCATTAGAAACCCACAATCTAGGGTTTGGGGTGGGGTTTTAGACTAATAAAGGACGAATCAAACAATCTAAATTTAGCAACAACAAATTACAGCCCAATATGACATAACGTTAAGAAAGTATCTTCTTTCCACAAATAAACATCTGCTTGTTCAAGTCCTCAACTTCCTTACAACTCACCAAAGCCATTTTACTAACATGATCAAAATCGATTGATTCATCTATATCAATCAAGTATGGCTTTCTTAATTTAAGATAACTGCTAACAAGCAATCACTTAAACCGCTTTCCTAGCGGCTTAACTCGCTTCTTTAGCTGGAAATTTCGGCTCAAACAATCCCGCCTGCTTTGCTTCTTGTATTGCCTTCATGATGTCCATATTGGCTATGTCAAACAGCTGCTCTACTCGATCCAACACAAAATAAATGGGTTGCATAATATCAATTCGGTAGGGTGTTCTCAGAACATTAAGCAAGTCAAAGGGCTGCCGTTCGGCATCAGGGCTATCCAATGCGTATTGCGTTTCACCAGGGGATGACAATATGCCACCTCCATAAATTCTCATACCAGATGCTGTTTGAACCAAGCCAAATTCAACAGTGAACCAATACAATCTTGCCAAATACACCCTATCTTCTTTAGAAGCTGCCACCCCTAAACGCCCATACAACTCAGTAAAGTCTGCAAAAGCTTGATTGGTTAACAAGGGGCAATGCCCAAAAATCTCATGAAAAATGTCAGGTTCTTGCAGATAATCAAGGTCGTCCCAAGTACGAATGAAAGTCGCCACAGGAAATTGGCGCTCACTCAACAATTTAAAAAACTTATCAAATGAAATCAGTGCGGGTACTTGCGCCACCTTCCAGCCAGTGGTGTCTAATAAGGCTTCAGAAACTTCGTTCAATTGAGGAATCCTATCCGTAGGCAGACTTAACCTCGTCAATCCCTCCATATATTCATCACAAGCCCTCCCAGGCAGATGCTTAGCTTGGCGAGTAATGAGCTTATTCCAAATAGCATTCTCACTATCCTCAAAGGGAATTCGACCGCTTTCATCTGCTTCTTTGGCGCTGTACTGAGTCGATTTCATGACAACCTCCTATCTGGGTATTTGTGGGTTACTCCTTGCCCACTAAAACCTGAAAACACTCAACCCGACTATTTGCCAAAATCGTACGTTTGTCAAAGCCACTTACGTAACGCCTTTTCATGGTAAGCACTTATCATTGGACAAATGCAGCTTTTCTGCGAGTGTTAAACAGATAGCCAAGTAAAGAAGGTGGCCAATATGATGCCCCGCGTTCTGATGATCATTGTGTTTTGCATCAGCACATCAGCCTACTGCGATGAACAAACCGAGACAAACGAACCTGAAAGCTTAAAGATATGCGGCGTTTCTTGGCCACCTTTTACAGAAGCAAGTGACGATGGCCGGCTGGTAAAAGGAATATCCATTGACATCTACACCGAGGTGTTTAGACGCTTAAAAATAGTCCCAAATTTTATTGAAATCCCCTGGGTTCGATGTGAACACGGCGTTAAAGCGGGAGAGTTCGACGCTATTATTGATAACGCTTCTTTACCCGAGTACATACACCCATCCACACCAACCAGTTTTTACCCCTTGTCTGCCTACGTCAAAACAACCAACAGCATGAAATCTTTCTCTTGGACACAGATGGAAAACATCGTCATCGGCAAAGTCCGTGGTTATGACTACATATAGAGAATTATCTTACTGTTTTTAAAGCATTTTTTAGAAGTCACTCAACTAGTTTGTACACATACTTGTACACATTAATTAGAGCTGCACAACAACCATCAAACAACGTACTCAGAAACCAAGCTCGTTTTAAACCCACCCCTCTCAAGACTATGCTCGACCTGAGTGACTAGCCACTCACCGTCAACGTGGTTTCTGACTCCTTCTATTATTAGCTTCCGTTCTGCTCGGATATTGGCCCGGCCAGGTAGGCTAATCGATAGGGTTCGCTCTGATCTTTGCCCTTTATCGAGTTCCGCTTGGGCGGCTTCTTTTGCACTGGCTTCGTCAGCATATTGGTGCTTGAGTCGTCTTACGGGTTCACCATCGCCGATGATCACTTCAACGTCTTTGGCTTGTTCAAGGTCTCGGTAAACGGCAACAACAGAAGCAGCCGGTTCTCGCTTTCGGATGTTGAGACGCCAGTTAGTAATCTCAGAACCTTGTAGGGGGATGGGTTTGAGGTCTTGGCCTCGAGTACTTTTGGATTCTGCTCGTTTGGTGACAACCAGTTTCCCAGCGACGGGTTTTACCAGAGCGTCGTAATCTTTGGCGATACGTGTGAGCAGATTAATATCCGACTCGTTGATCTGGTCGATGTGGGGCAGCGATAAGTCTTTGAGGGTCTGCCCCACCGCAGGTTCTAACCCATGCTCATTGGCAATCTGGCTGGCTAGGGTTTGTAATGTTGTGCCGGTTTCCCAAGAACGGTTTTTTTGGGTACGCATACTGCTTTTACCAAGCCGGGTATTGTCTTGTGGAGCTGCCTTGGAGGATATGAGGACTTTTGTAGGCGGGCCTGATACCTCCAAGGCATCCACAACAAACAGACCCATTTTGAAAAGTGCGTTTTCATATCCTAGTTTTAATTGAAGCTCGGCGCCTGTGGTTGGAAGTGCAAGAGACTTTAACGGGTCAGAGTCATCGAGCACAATTTCCAAGGCGTCCGACTCCCATCCTGATTGATCCGTGACTCGCAAACTAATTAATCGCTTCTGAATCGCTTCGGTGATGTCTTTATCGTTGGCAGTGATCTCAAAAGCAGGCTTCAATCCCATAGCTGTTCCTCTTCGATCACATTAGAGATTTCCAGCTTGGGCAGTTTGACCTTGGTGCCCAGTGGCAGAACATCGAGTGCTAACAAGTGGGTGTTGAGCCGCATCACTTGTAGCAGCAGCTCACCCGAGCATTGCCCGTAGTGGTTTAAAATCACTTGGTCGAGCACGTCGCCTTGAATGCATGTGTATTCCTCAGTCTCCATAACGTTTTAATTCCAGCTTGAAGGTTTGCTTGAGCGGCATGCCAATGGGATTAAAGGTGCTTTGGGTTTCTTCGACTGAGAGGATGACCCACTGGCCGTGCACCAAGCCCATACCGTCGACCAGAATAAGTGGTTCACCCAAAGCCGCCTGCTCGCGTAGGGTTTCAATCTGGCGCGCCCCTCCTTTGTGTTGGGGATAGATCACCCCATCAAGCTGCAAGCTCTCTTGAGGTTTTGCGGTGTACTGCCAGGCACTGTGATTGTTGAGTCGATCTTGGCTTTGCCAGGCGTACTGGGTTTTGCGCTGCAAACTTTGATAAGCCGCCGACGCAATGGAAAACTGAAACTCACCGAGCTGCATCATCACAAAGGCAACGTCGATGAAATACGGCGAGTTGGGATTGAAACGCGCGTTAAACTCCAACATTCAAATCCCCTAAATCGTAAAGTGCACGATCTTGTTTTTCCCGTTGGCGCCGTTCCATTTCATCGATGAGGTCTTGGGCGCTTTGGCCAGGTTGTTGGTTAATGGTGATGTTGTTCGTCGGCGAATGGTTAATGGTGTTTTGTTGCACTGACTGGTTTGATTTTGATGCAACTGGTGGCAGCGATGAAGGTAAACCCAGGCTTTCATTGCTTGAGGTTTGGTTTTCTCTCGCCGCTAAAATTTTACCAGGTTGTACGGCTATTTGTTCTTCGTCATCCCCAAACCCAAAAAGTTGTTTTAATTCCTGATAAGCATCCCCCACAAAGTTGATCTTCTCACTGAACCAATCAAAGAAGGGTTTGCAAGCGTCGTAAACGTTGTCCCAGATGCCTTTGAACCAGCTTCCGATTGGTGCCCACTTTTCTGAGATGGCATCCCACATCGTGAGGAAGAACTCTCTAGCCGGTTGCCAATAAGCAATTAAAGCTGTGGCCGCTAAACCGATTGCACTGATCGCAATGCCAATGGGATTGGTGGCAAGTGCTAATCCGACTGCTCGAATCCCAAGTGCCATTAACTTCATTGCACCCAGCACTCGTTGTGAAACGAGAATGGTTTTTAACAGAGCCCCTTTGAAAAAAGTCATCGCATAACCACCGGCAATTGCCGCGATCTTAAAACCGATCAACCCAAAAGTGACACCCACAACGACTTTCGTTAGGGCTGGGTATTCAGAAGAGGCTTCAACGACTTTGCCGATCAAAAGAGCGGTGTGCTCTGCAGCCGTGGCTAAGGGCGGCAATAGAATCATACCGATGGTAATGCCTGCAGATTCCAGCGCAGAACCCAATCGTTTAGTGGCTCCGAAAAAAGTATCGTTTTGTTCTTTGGCCACTCTTGCAGCGCTGCCGCTTTCTTTTAGCTTTTCGGTATAGGCTTGCAGTGAACCAGAACCTGCATGTTTCAATAACACCGTTGCAGCACTGGCGGCTTCCAATCCAAACACGGTGCTGGTCATTTCCGCTCGGGTTGCAGAACCAAACCCTGACATGGCTTGGTTTAAATCTTTCAGAATGTCAGAAACATTTCTCAGATTGCCATTAGCGTCTTGGGTTTTGATTCCGAGTTGCTCAAAGACCTGTGCAGAGTCATTGGTGGGAGCCGCAAGTCTGTTGATGATTGCCCGCAATGCAGTACCCGCTTGACTGGCTTGGATACCACTGTCACCTAACTTACCGGCCATAGCAGCCGCTTGTTCTAAACCCACACCGGTCGATGCTGCTACAGGTGCCACGTACTTCATGGTTTCACCGAGCATGGATAGGTTGGTGTTGGAGCTGGTAAAAGTATTCGTAAGCACATCACCTAAGCGACCCATCTCACCGGCTTCTAAATTAAAACCGCTTAAAATGTTTGAGGCAATGTCGGCTGCTTGACCTAAATCGATATGGCCGGCACTCGCAAGGTTCAACATCCCGGGCATGCTGGTCACGGTTTCTTGTGCAGAAAACCCGGCCATTGAAAGGTATTGCATCCCCTCAGCCGCTTCAGTAGCAGACCAATTCGTTTTGGCGCCCAGCTCCCTTGCCGTTGAGGTCATCTTTTTCAAATCAGAATCGCTTGCCCGGCTAATAGCACCAACTTTTGCCATGGCTTGCTCAAAATTAGCCGCTGCCATAATAGGCGCGGTAAACACAGAACCTAATGCCACTGCATCAAACAACTGGCCGCGTTTTTCTTTACGGTTGGCTTTATTCGTTTCTAATGATTTTAACGTGCTTTTAATTCGCTGTTGTCGTTTTAACTCACGATTGACACGATTGATTTCGCGGTGATACTTCGAAGCGTCGCGACCCATCTTTTCCCAATGAGCAGCGACTTTGCCTAAACGTTGTTGACGTTGGTTTAATTCACGAATGGAAGCACCAACACCCTTAAGCTGTTTTTGAGTTGATCCAAGCGTGTTTTTAAAACTGGATTGGAGTGCACCCCCAATGGTGATGAGGGTGCTTAAGCGTTGTTTAGTCGCCATGCTTCGGGAGTCCTTCGAGCCAAAAGAGAAGCTCGCTTAAACTGAGGTTTTTTAATTCGTCCAGCGACCAATGGGTGTGGCTGGCTAGTGCAAGGATGGCTGTTCTAAGCTCGGTTGCGGCAAACCAATAAACCCCAAAAAAGCTTGGGTCAGCCTCCCGTAATCACCCAATGAAAGGTTTTCGAGTTCATCGTTCGTCACATTGCAAAGATTCGCTAAGAGTGTGATTTCTCGCTTTTCTTCGTCTTTGATTTTGCTAACGTTTAAATTGTCGCGCACACAGGGTTCACGCATTTCGACATAGTCGCGTTCTTGATTTCCGAGTGTGTAAGCTTTAGAAAGCTGAATGCGTTTCATGTTTTAAATTTCCTTGTTGTTTATTAGCGTTACAAAATTAAAGTTTCAAAGCTTCACGCACACCCATCAGTACGTCTTGCCCGTCGATGTTACGAATCATGTTTTCGGCGTCGATCTCAATCACCACTTCACCGTCGTGCTCTTCTTTAAAGGCTGTCAGTTTGGCAGTGACTTCCAACAGGGTTTTATCATTGGGTTTCCACGTACCTGATCCGATCTTGGTGATCATGCCACGCATGGTTTGAGTGACGGCGATGACTTCCCCAGTAGCACTGTCTTCTACTCCACCTCTCGCAACGAGTGGAATCGACTTGTCTTTAAAGCGAGTTAATAAGGTCTTGTTGTAATCGAATAATTTAAAGGTGACTTCCATGGGTTCCATGCCCAACTCAACGGGCACCGCGATGTCCATCCCACCGGCTCTAAAATCTTCGGTGATTTTTGCAAACTCGGGTGGGGTGTATTCCTCAAGTCTTCCCGCTTGGCCATGACCGTCTACTGAGAGTGTGAAGTTTTTCAAAACACGGCGATTCATCAGACGATTTCCTCTAAATAGTCGTTAACCATGCGGCTACGAAAGGTGATGTGTTCGGCAGGCGACGGCGAAGTAAAATCAAAGTCAAAGGTGGCTTTGCCGTCAGCAATGTCGGTGGGTGTATTTAATTCAGCAGGCGCCCAACATTGACCACCCAGAATGGCACCGCGTGCTTTTAACTGAGATAAAAAGTTGTTCACGCCTTCGGTGACATCTTGGTAATAGGTTTTGGTGATAGGCCGATCCACTGCCCACAGATGCGAAGCCTGTAATGCATCGTTGATCACATCAGCCGTGCGACGTTGACAAAGGAAAGCCCACTTAGGATCACTCGAAAGACTGCGGTTGCCCCAAAGCCTAAACCCGTCTTCACGAATAATGGTGGCGACGTTTTTGGCGTTCAGCATATTTGCACGGCAACTGCGGTCCCCCATTTTAAAATCAACGGGCCTTGAGGTGCCGACAATGCCGAAAATGTTTTGATTCGACGGTGACCACCAAAACCCTCTGGCACTGTCCATGCGTGCAATGACTCCAGCCACTCGAGAAGACGGCGGTTCATCCACAAGGCTGCCATCAGGGCCTAAGACTTTTACCCAAGGGTCAACGAGATAAACGCGGGGAGAACCAAAATCACCGGCGTATCCAATCGCCGCTGGGTCTTTGGTGTTGGGGCCATCGGCAATGATGACGGCCCGTAATCGATCGGCAATACCCTGTAATTCAGCCACAACTGGATTAGCGAAATAACTGCCGGGGTTGTCAGCATCTTCTGGGCGTTGGTGCGTAAAGCCAGGTGCAATTAAAAGGCGAGGTGAAAAACCCACCACGGATTGGGCACCCAATAATGCTTGCACCCCTTCATAAGCACCGGTCTCTGCATTTACGCCACCAATCACATTGGCCAGGGTTTCAGAGTCGTTTTCCCCTTCGGCGACTCGAACCACAATCACCACCGCGCCGGTTTGATCGAAAATGCCGTCGAGGGCACTAGGTAAAGTACCTTGTTTTTGATCCGTTAAATCCAGCTTGGCGGCTTCAATACGACTACCCGCAATCAAGGTTGGGGTGTTTAATGGAAAGGCCGCTTCATCGGCGTTGGGCGCAGTGCCCACGATACCAATCACAGCCGTTGGGGAGATGCGAATAGGTCGAGGCCCAGAATCCAGTTCCAGCACCTCCACCCCATGCAGAAAGTCTGACATGGCTTAAGCCTCATAAAGCGTTATTTAGATGAGGCTTAAGGGTGTCAATTTGTAGCGGTTTTTTCCCCTGGCGGTTTTTCCGATCAAATGTTGCAAGCGAGGATAAATGATATATGTCATAAACAAAGTATTGATTATCATCCCAGGGAGTAATCATTGACACAGCTCAAAAAGCAAAATGAATTATTTGAAAGAATGCAAAAGCGATGAATCGATACAGTTTATAATCCCTAACTAGGAAGTAGGTAGTATGAAAATAAGAAAATTAATTCCTGTATTTATGCTCTCATTGATTGCGTTAAATGGCCAAGCAGAGGAGCATATAAAAGAAGTAGCCGCCATCCCTATGCATGTAGATGCTGTTGAAAGCTTTTACTATAGACCTAGACCACTTAGTATCCCAAAGAAAGAGAGTTTGGTATTTTTGGGAGATGTGCTCTACCTTGAGTCCTCAGATGACAACTTAAATTAATACTTAATACACCCCAGCAAGGCCACATTCCGTGGTCTTGTTTCATTCCCACCTTTGTAGGCTGTTACAAATGAATGGTTATGCTGCCCAGTATGGGAAACCGTGACGACATGACGATGAGCACCGTTGAATAAGGTGTTAAATCGGTGTTGGTGATGTTCGGCTTTTGAAATATACAAACTGTGCTCATGATCACCGTTGGATTTAATGGACACGGTATGAGAATGGGCACCCGCGCTTTGGGTACTGCGAGCGGAATAAGCATTCGTTGGGTGGTTGACCTCCCAGCCAGCAGCGCCACCAGCACCCCCACGAAGCGGGGCGTTAATAATATGGGTATGAGCACCCGCCGGGGCTGTACCTACATGGTGTGAATGATACCCGTTGATTGTGGTGGTGCCGTAGTGAATGTGACTCCCCGAAAGTTCTGTTGTGCCACCATGCGAATGGCCACCGGTATGATTCGTAGCGGCTGTGTGGTTATGGTTACCAGCATCTAAGGTTAAGCCATCATGATTATGGGATTTATATAAATCTTCTTGAGTTGTCCCTAAGACTCGATTGGCGTCTACCCCTCTATTGTTATCGAGGGTCCGAATAAATTCACCGCGTAAATCCGGTAAGGTAAAAGAGCTGAGACCGTCACCGGGACCAAACTGCCCAGGGGTTTTACTTGCTTCATTGGCCGCTAAGTTGCCGCTGTTTTGTGCAAAGTCCCAAAGCCCAGGATAATCACTGCGTAACACCGATGTGCCATCACAGATTAACCAACCATTAGGCGCATTAGCCGCTGGGAAATAAGCCACTTGTCCCACAAATAACGACTGTATGTAATGATGCAACGCATCGACTGTGGGTACTTGATCATGTTTGGAAGTGAGTACGCTTTCTTGATCGGCGAGTTGCACAACGCCTTTACGTTCGTAAGTCGCCGGTGGGCTGATTAATTCAACACTGCCAAATTCAATGTTATCGGTGCTGGCATGCGTGAGGGTAATATCAATCGCGAGCAGTAGCGTTGCCAACTTGTTTTTATCCAGCACCCAACCCTTGTCTGCTTCTTGAGAATACAAAGCAAATAAAATTCCGGTATCTGTATACAGCCCGAACTCACCCACTTCGTATTCGTCAGGGCCTTCGTCCTTCAAGGTGACGTGAATTAAATGCTCTGCAATCACTTCACCTGATACAGTGTTAAGTGTTTTAAAGGGTGCCTGTAATTCGGTTTGGGATGCTTTGGGTGTGTATTGCCCACGGCCCAGTTTTGCGTGGGTTAAGCGCATGGCTTTAGAGCCGTCGTTTTGTGCATTAACGAGTTCCGCTAATCCTTGGTCGGTGATAACAATATCGATGCTCATACGGTTGTTCCTGATAAACGTACCAATTGATAGGCTCTGGCTTTGGCGAAGGAGTGCACGTTGGCTTCTGCTTCTAATCCTGCAAAGGCGGTAAACTCATCACGCAAGCCCTTAGCAGCATCAATGGCTCGAATAATGTCCGCTTGAAAGTTGCGATCATTCGCAAGGCCACCACTTAACCAAACCTCAAACGTATGGGGTTCGCCTTTGGGTTCTTTTTCAAACCAAAGTCTTATAGTGGCTTCTGATCCAAAGGCTTTAACCGCTTGCTTGACTGCGTAGACGGTGCCTTTGCGTTTATGAATATCAAGCGACATTTTGATTTGTTCGCGTTTCACTTGCTCAGGCCAGGCATCGTTCCAAGTGTCTACCGAATAAGACCAAGCCAAAAACGGTAGCATGTGCTCTGGGCATTTATCTGGGTCCCAAGCATCACTGATATTCAACGGCAGTTGATAGGTGGAATAAGTGGTTTTCTCTAAAGCACGTTCAAGCGGTGAGGCGTTGGGTGGTAATAAGGATTCCATCAGAGCACATCCTCTGGAATGCGAGCGTCAATGTTAATGGTTTTGCAATAAGCGCTAGTGGTTGAGTCCACTTGTATATCGGCCGCAGGCTCAACGAGTTCTACATGATCAACACCCGCATGATGCAAAAGGGAATGCAGGGTTGAGCGATAAACACGGCTCCCCAGTTTCCACTGCTCATTAAGGTAATCAGTCACGGCTTTACGGGCTTGATCTAAAGCCACATCAGAATAGCGATGCTCTTTAAAATGCAGCGTTGCTTTCACGTTAAACTCAATCACCTCTGCAGGGAGTACTTCAACAAAGTCCGTTAAAGGTCGGATTTCATCTTCATTTAAATAAACGTTAACGGCATCGAGCAGCGTTTGATCGGGGGTGCCATTGCCTTGATTCGACAACACATAAATCAACACATGCCCAGGTTCCGAGCGAGTCGCGTAAACATCATTTACAAAAGGATGAGCATTTAAGCCGTGTGCAATATATCCCTCTCTAGAACCGGCGGTTGTTAAACTCTCTAACATGAGTTGAGAGCGTTTACGCAGGCGGGCATCAGATTCGATAAAGTCAGGGGATTTTTTAGCATCGTTAAAGCGAATCACAGCCCGAATGATGCCGTAGAGAGACGCAACATAATCCAGATTAGTACCTTTGGAATGCGTCAGTAATACTTGGCGACACGCTTCATTGATGCGTTCCCGAAATTTCAACTCACGATAAGCAGAGACTTCAATAAACTTTAAGAGCGGGTCGCTCTCGGTATACCCCTGGTAATCAGGGCAACGCTTTCTAAACTCAGCTAGTAACTCTGCTTTAATGGATTCAAAGGTTTTATTTTCAATGATGTCAGGCGGCGGTAGATGATCAATGCCGACTTCTTTTTCAACCGGTGGCGTTAATCTCATTGACTCAACTCCAAACCCTCAATGGTCAGCGTGGCACCGTTTTCTATTTTACCGGTTAAGGTCAACACCAACTTGCCCGGTAACAGCACCCGAGCTTCCACTTGCTGCAATTTAAAACGAGGTTCCCAGCGTTGCAGAGCTTTAGCGGTAGCGGCATAGATACGGTTTTTGGTCGTTGCGTTTAATGGGGCATCAATCCACAGGTAAAGGTCGCTGCCATAGTCGCGCAGCATCACCCGACTACCCAGTGGTGTCGAAAGAATGTCAATGATGGATTGCTTAAGATGGTCCTCAGCCGAGAGCCACTTGCCTGTTAGAATGCTCATACCGTTCATGGATGAGAGGATGCGGAAAGAAAGTGATTATTTCCTCTGGCGGTTTTTCCAGAATTATGTCCCATTTCAGCAGGGTTAGTGTTTGTTGAGCCTAAATAATTGTTGTCCAATCACGCCTTTTGTTTATTCGATTAACGCTTGAGGTGAGTGTGCGATTACATGCTTTTTTAAAGACAGCTATAATTTCCTGTTTGTGTTCATTACCTTCTATAGGTTTTGCTTCAGGGGCGTCTGATTGGGAGTTGCCGTTCCCAGATCTTAATACAAATACAGTGGAGACAGAAAACGATAAAGACATCGAGGGAGCCAACGTTGGTGGGGTAACGATTACCAGGCCAGACTTAGATAACGAAAAAGAAGTGATAAATTGGTTGGATGATAGTGGTGATAAGGATGCAGGTCAGGCATACCCTTGGATGGTTGTTTTGGCAAACGATGGGGAAGAAAAAGCTAGACAACGAGCATTTTGTGGAGCCACACTTATCAGTAGTAATTGGCTTCTGACATCAGCAAGTTGTCTATATAACAAAGATGGATCACAAAAAAATGTAAAATCAATAAAAGCCATTTTTGGTGTTTATAGCTTAGGGGATTACTTTTTTTATACAAAGAGAAATGGTGAGTTTAAATCCTTTCCTGATGATAAGTTTTCCTATAGCGGCATTGAATACGATATTGAACGTTTTATTATTCACCCAAGATACAATATCAAGATGCATTATCGTAATGATGTAGCTTTGATAAAACTCAAGCAGCATATACCAAATTCGAAGCCATTGACGTTGGTTGATGATGAAGGTTTTGACGCGATAAAAAATCAAAAAAGCACAAACTTGATTGATCCAGGTGACTTAACACTTGGATCAACACTAACCGCTATGGGGTGGGGTGGGACTGAATTTTGGCTACACCAAGGCACATTCGAATATATTAAGTACCGGTCAAGATTGCAACAAATGGAGACCAGGCTGGTTTCAAAGGATGATTGCATCAATATTTATAAAAATAAATTTAATACAGATTATATTGATTCTGAGTATTGTATATCACCTACGGTTTATGGTTCGAACACAACATGTTATGGCGACGAAGGTGGGCCGATTCTGGCGAATATAAATGGAGATTGGGTGCAAGTAGGTGTTTCAGTTGATCACAAATATTTTGATAACGGTAGCTTTGATATATGTGAAGGTGTTTCAAGATTTTCTAGCATCGCTTCTTTTAGAAAATTTATAGAAGCAAACGTCCCTAATCTAGGTAAAGACACTGATAAACCAGACACTGATAAACCAGATACTGATAAACCAGACACTGATAAACCAGACACTGAAAAACCAGACACTGAAAAACCAGACACTGATAAACCAGACACTGAAAAACCAGACACTGAAAAACCAGACACTGATAAACCAGACACTGATAAACCAGACACTGATAAACCAGACACTGATAAACCAGATACTGATAAACCAGATACTGATAAACCAGATACTGATAAACCAGACACTGATAAACCAGACACTGATAAACCAGCTACTTCTTCCGGATCTGGTTCTTCGGGTGGGTCAGGAGGTGGCTCAATTGCATTGTGGATGTTCTTAGTATTATCACTTCTAGTCCGAAGGAAAATAAGTTGAATCCAGAAAGAGCCGCAAGGCTCTTTTTTTATATTAGTGACAATGCCAACTTACAACTACCCCACAAGCACCGAACGACTCCCCCCGGCAATCTTAGAACCACAGCTAATCGGATCACCCGCACGCGCTAAAGGTTTGCCGTTCACCAAGACAGACTGGCTACCACCCACCACTACACCGTCATGGCAGCGGGGTCTGGAATTACAATGGGTGTTCCACTTGTCACCTTGTACGTGCACCGCTTTACCATTGACGTAAACCCCTGAACTCGAAGCCTTTCCTGGGCGAGGTGGGAAATCGTCATGGCCTGTGCAAAGGTCACCTTCAAGGGCTGCTGGGGATTGAGTTATTAAAGGTTTCATTTAATGAAGATCTATTTTTTTCTGGGTTGTAGGTTGCGAAGGATGAACAGCAATCCTGCCCTTCGCATTTCCATGCCGTATAATTTTAGGGATAACTAGTTGGTTTGATGGGGTTAGGCAGTTTGATTGATAGAATCCCTGCTGGAGCCTAAAACACTGGGCTTCAATATATTCATTATAGGCAGCATTAATATAAAGTTCTATATATGCTCCAAGCATATCAAAAGCTTGGCTTGTTTCTATTTCATGGCTTTTGCGGTCGCAGTTTAATGAGTTACAGTCTATCCAATTTTGAGTGCTTTTATGGGCTTTGGCAAATAGCGAATGAATAGAACTACCTTGATCATTTTTTGAGAAAAACTTATTTCCTAGATTTTTCTTAAAGATAATCCTTAACTTTGATGAGATTTGTCTAAGATTCATATTCCAAAGATTCACCGATTCCATATACGATTCATAATCTTTTGTTTTACGGATTGGTTTTTCATTTTCATTTTCATTTTCATTTTCATCTCTATCCCTTAGCATCCAGTGAAGTCTTTGCATTTTGAAAGATCTTTCTGTCATTAAATCTATTGATTTATCTAGAAGCTATCTCATAAAGCGCTAAAGAGTGATAAGCTACGCTTTCCCTTTTGTAAGATAAAAATAACTGTATCAAAGATGTTTAAACGCTTAAGCCATAAGCAATGGTCATATATTGCTCCCTTGTTACCAGAACTCCCCAAACGAAAAGATGGCAGAGGCAGACCCTGGCGGGATTCTCGAGAAGTCTTGGAAGGTATTTTATGGGTGCTTAATACCGGTGCCCAGTGGTCGGCACTGCCCAAAGAATATCCGCCTTATCAAACCTGTCACCGTCGTTTCCAACAATGGAGAGAAGCGGGTGTTATGAAAATGCTTTTAACCGCATTAACTCAAGATTTGGAACGTTCACATTGTGTTCAGCTTCACGAATGTTACATTGACGGAAGTTTCAGTGCTGCAAAAAAAGGGGCGCCGCCGTTGGCAAAACCAAGCGGGGCAAGGGTTCCAAAGTGATGGCCATCGCAGATGCCAAGGGTTATCCGGTCTCAGTCCTAGCAACATCAGCGACGCCTCATGAAGTCAAGCTCGTGTTATCAACATTGGAAGCGAGAACAACGTTGGCGCAACCTTGCAGGCTTATTGGTGATAAGGCCTATGACAGTGACATGCTGGACCAGCAGTGCAAAGAGATCGGTGTTGAATTAATCGCTCCACATAAAGCGAACCGAAGAAAAGCAGTGACTCAAGACGGTCGTTCATTGAGGCGTTATCAACGGCGGTGGAAGGTAGAACGCCTATTTGCCTGGTTGCATAACTTTCGAAGATTGATTAATCGCTTTGATTATAAAATTG
The DNA here is from genome assembly GCA_947499545.1 of uncultured Saccharospirillaceae bacterium. GTDB lineage: Bacteria > Pseudomonadota > Gammaproteobacteria > Pseudomonadales > Oceanobacteraceae > CANMOZ01. Next base: position 8,920 of record CANMOZ010000017.1, on the reverse strand, counting down.
AAAATTTCCAAGCTTTTTTGGAACTAGGCGCTTTTATGATTTTAATGAAAAGGTATTTGTGAGATAGCTTCTAGAAGTAATTTCATCTCATTTATATTTCTAGTTATAAACTCGTGATGATTTTTCTGCTTCCAAAATTCAACTTGATAGTGGCTGGCAATGATTGCTCCCCCTATAGTCGAAGAAATAACAATTACTACAGTAATAAAAATGGTATACCAAGGGTGCCAGTTTTCATTTGAAGATTGTGGTTTTTTAGGCATGCCGACAAAAACCCTTTCATTCAATTCAACTCAATCACAGCCCCGTTCACTTTAACCCCACTAGCATCCAGCAGTACTGAGCTACCATTGGAGTCAAGTTTGATGGCCTCTGCAGTTAAGTTTAGTTGGCTGCTTTGGTTTTTGAGTTGGATGGAGGTTTGATCAACTGTGATTTCACAACCCCCAACCTCTGCGGTTAGGCAATGCACGGAGCTGTCATATTGCAGCTTGGTGCCATCCTCGAACTGGATAAGGTCCAAGGTTTCATGATCGGCAGGTGCTTCAATCCCTCCTCCGTACAACTGACCAACGATAACGGCTTGATTTAATTCACCGGATGGAGCAACAAGGACCACTTGCTGCCCAACCCTTAATGGCCGCCACCTGATAAAGTTATTGCCAATCTCAGCGGGCCAAGGCAACCAAGCCGTTTGTGTCTCGCCCATTGCAACGCGTAGTTTTTTGTCAGCGTGATTGGCTTCTTGTATCACGCCGATCTTAACGATATTCGCCAGGCGCCTTTCCAGTTCGGCAAGTCCCCAAGCGTTCATTATTTGATACCAGGCGTGGTGATATGAGTCGGTGGGGTTAAGGCTTCCCATTCACTGTTAGGATTGGATGGGTCTTTAGGTTTTGCCCGAATGGGTTGGGTATTATCTTTTGCTAATTGATTGGCCACTCTTGCGGGGAAGGCTTCGTCGTTCCAAACAGTCTTGCCAATCCAAAGCTGCTGCGAGAATTCAACACTCCAAATTAATGAACGGTCAATGCTCGGTTCAAACTGATCAATCCCAAAACGCTCAACCTGTGCTGGAAAAATACCGGTTAAACCCCAGCGCTGACCTTTAATAAACAAGGCAAGATCACAGCTAAGTTTGCGGATGCTTCTTTCTGTGTTTGGCTCATTGTTGTTAAAAATGACATACAGGGTAAAACTGGCATTAACGGGTAGCGCTTCGTCGCCACTGTCTTCATCGGGTAGGATTTCCATCTCGGTCAATTGGATGGAGAGCGCGGGCTTGGGTATTCGATTAAGGGGTTGATCCGAATAATCAAATACGTTTTGGATTTGTGGAAACCCTGCTTTCAAAGAGTCCACAATGGCTTGATGCAGTTGATCTAAATCGAGTGCGTTCATGCTTTGCCTATTTGTAAAGTGGTGCGAGCGGTTAGGTCGCGTTCAAAGTGGTTTCTAAAAATAGGCTCAACGTCGGTAAAGATGTTATCTTCTACAAAGACTTGAATCTGATCAGCAACGGGTAGTTTGCATTCGGCAATGGGGTAATGCTTTTTACCCTTGCGATAATACAGGGTGCGCTTGCCATTGGGTTTGGTTCCAATAAAAGCCCCTTTGAATGCATGACCTTTAAAAGTTGCACCCTCTGAAGTTTTTCTTGCTCTGCCTTTAAACGCCGATACCGGTAAATCATTGGCACCAAACCAAATGCCTGCCTCGTTACGATTACCCACCTTGGTGAGCTTGAGCATTTTCAATCGACGCTTTAAAGCTTTGTTGTTGCGCAGTTCTAATTCAGTTCTTAAAGCTTTACCGGCTTTGCGTCTTAAACTGGCGGCAGTCCGTTTTAACGATCGCTTTAACGAGTAGTCGACTTGTTTTTCAGTAGCGCTGAGTGAATAAACTAAATCGTCTAAACCATTTTCTGCAATATCGATATGGAGCATTGGGCTAACCCTCTTCGGACAACTTCACGATTGCTAACCCGGTGCCGTCGTGGTCGGGGTAGTGTTCGACGCGAAAGGTTTTGCCTTCGATTTCTATGAGGTCTCTAGGTGTTAGGTCTTTTAAATCTTGATAAGAACCTGTGATTTGAGGTTGGTTGATTTCGTAATCGATTTGGCCTAGATGGGAATCGATGGGATGAGCGTCGAATTGTGCTAATACCACTTTGTTTTGAAATGACACTTCCACCGCGAAGTCATCGAGGTGGAAGAAATCGTCGAGGTTGTCACTTTTCATCGGCGTCGGGTGTTACGTCGGTTTTGGCTTCGTCTTGCTCAGAAGCATCGGGTTTGGAAGCCGGTTTCTTGTTGTTGGTTTTATTACTGTTTCGCGTTGATTTGGGTTTGTCTTCTGCAATCTCAACTTTGCCACGACGCAGCATTTCTTTGAGCTGGGTGGTTTTGAGTTCGACCACCTTACCGGGTCTGACAACCTGGCCTTCCAATACGAAGGCCGAGGTGACTTTAGCTTTTTGTGTGCTCATTGATTTAATCCTTATTCGCTTTATTTAATTCCGTGTTAACCGTTCGCGGGTGTACGACCGAGACAGAAAGATTCTGTGCGACGTACGACACAATCCATGTCTTGGAACACCACCACACGCAAGCGACCTTTTTTACTGTGTGAATAAGGATCGACGGTTAAATCGAGGCCGCCCCACATCGCAATGATGACGTCTTTGAAATTACCAAAGAGCAAGTCATTGGGTTTCATCTGGTTGGTGACACCGGTGCTATAGCCGTTGACGGTGTCGCCTGGTTCCCAAACCGGAACGCCATTGGTCCCTTTGAATTTCTGAGTGGTTTTAAAGTGGCCTCTCATGAGGGTGTTCATGAGGTAACGCATCCCTTCAACGTCGGCATTTTCAGAGGCGATCATGGATTCCATGGCGACCGCCTCTTCATATGTCGGTTTGCCAGCCGCTGCAATGTCGACCACGTTAATACCGGTAGTGTTCAGAATGCCCAGGGGTTCATTGTCCGAGCCTTTGCCATAGAGTGCGGCTAAGTCCATGGTGAGCGCCAAAGCGGTCGCTAGGTCTTGGCGAATGAGTGCTTCGACATCCAGACTGGATTGCTGCAGTAATGCGCGAGTGACTTCTGAAAAAGCCGCAACGGTTTTAGGGTTGAGTTTGATTTGCCCGAAATCTATATCGGTTTCGGTAGCGTCTTCGTCTTCACCAATCCAGTAACCCTGAGAGGCGGCGGTTTGTTTGGGTATATCCACATTACCGACCATGCCGCCCATGGTGTGGCAAAGCTGCATCATCAAGGCTTTGTTTTTCAGCATCTTAATAAATGAGGATGCCAACAAATCCGTGGCGATGGTTTGACTACCAGAACCTGCTGCTGTTAGATTTCGGCCCAGTACATCGTTTGGGATTAAAATACCATTGGCTTCACGACCCATTTGTTTTTGCGCCGCCACACTGACGTCATACTCAAATGCGGCAGCCTCTTGGGCCCTTTTATCATTGGGGCTTGCCATGGCTCGAATGGCTTTCATAAAGCTGAATTGTCCGGCTTCGCGTTCGGTTAACCCAATGCCGTTTGGTACATTAGACGATGAGCTTGAGGGGCGACCGTTAAGCATGGTGCGCATGTCAGTGGCAGTCGTTTGACCGTGGCGTTTAATCCAGGATTCGAATTCATCTAGAGTGCCGGATTCCACTTCACGCAAAAATCGCTCGCCCAGTTCTTCACAATCAAAACGTTTGGCAAGGGTGCGAATGTCATTAACGCGTTCACGATCTTGCTTTAACAGTGATTCACCGAATTTGCGTTGTGCTTCTGCGCTTTCGATGATTTCAATTTCTTCAAGGATATTACCTTGATCATCGACTTTGGCTCTAACCAAGTCTCCTTTTGCATTACGCAGTATTTTTTCATTCATGGGTTCAGATTCCTTCGAAGGTTCGGACCGATTCATTAAGTGGTGATCAGTATCCCGAACAGAATCCCCTTTTTCCTCTGGCGGTTTTTCTATTGAGCGACCCACCCCAACGCTTGGATCAGCGGGCACGGATACAATCGAAATCTCATAAGGCTCCCAATCGGTCACGCGCATCATAGGGATTCCCTCACGTTTACCCGTTTCTTTCATGTCATGAATGCGGTAACCCACCGAGATGTGTTTGCGGATGCCGTCTTGTACGTCTTGAAAGATTTCGTCAGCACGAGCGGATTTACTAAACCGGACTTTAGCCCTCGCTTTGCCATCGTCATCAATGCGCATGGATTCCACTACACCGATTTGATTGCGCCAATCGTGATCAAGCAATAAGGCGGCGCCGTCTTCTAAACGTTGGGTGCGCATAGCCCCTGGTGTGTGATCAAGAACTTCATAACCAAAGGCGCGTTCAACGGGTTGTTCCGATGAAAAGGCCACTTCCACGGTGCGCTGTTCCGTATCTATTTTCTGAGCATCAATTAAGGCTCGAGTAAAACTGAGGTCATGCTGCTGATTGGATTGCTCATCATTGGCAGGTTTCAGGCTAGACCGATTCCAAAACCGACCGATCCAACGTTTCTGGGTTTTCATGTGAAGCTCCTTGCTTGTTATTTTGAATGAGATAAGGAATGGCGTGGTCAGGAATACCAGCGGCTTGCATGGCTTTGATGTCGCTGGCCATTTCCTGGAAAACTTTTTCAGGATCGTCGCCGCGTTCACGAATGACTTGCGAAACACTTTTCAGTCGGTAATCAATGCTTTTAATGGCGGCCTCAGTGTCGGCGCGTGGGTCAATCCAATCCCAAGAACGCCCTTGCCAGTCGACGCCTAAATATCTATCGAAGCGCACAAATTTGAGTGGCTTATTAAAAATGGTAATGGCTTCATTGATGAGAGCCTGATACAACCAGCGCTCATACAGGGGTTCCATTAACTCCTCTATGAGCCAGGTTTGCAGCTCTTTCCAATAATCCCGATCGTTTAAGGTGCCTTGACGTATGGAAGAAAAATTAACGTTTTCTAAATCCTTAGCGAGATCGTTATAGGTCACCCCAAAGCTGGCTGCGATGCCTTGCAAAATGCGTTTTGAAAAACTTTGGGCTTCCCCGCTTGGGTAGTGCGGGTTGTAGTCTTTAAACTCTAATCCGGGTGGGAGTTCCTTAAGAGTGTTGGGCTCTAGCTCTTGTTCATAAGGGCCATCGTCTTCATCGAGCATAGGGCCATGATCGGCTCGCCACTGTAGAAAACCTCCTTTGCTGGCAGAAGCTCTTGCGTTAACAGGGTTGCGTCTTCCATCCCGCTCAGCATTTTTAAACGCATCAACGCGGTTGCGGTCCAAGGCAGTCCTCTTTTTTGTTCTAAAAGATCAGGTAGGAAGCCGTGAATGATTTCGACGGCTGGAATACGAACAAAAGAATGGCCACCCAGGTTGTAGTCGATATTATCCGTGCCAACATGGGTGAAGTGATACGCAACGGGGCGGCCCAGTTGATTAAACTCGATGCCTTGTTTGACGTAGTTACCGTTGGGAAGTTTTTCTTCGTTGTAGTGAATAGGACAACGAACAGGGTCCAACACCTGCAAAGCGATGCCCCAAGGGTTGAGATCAGTTCCGGTGATGAGTCGAATAAAAAACTCACCGTCTCTGGCTGCACTGGTAATGCATGCATTTTGGATCGCTCTAAGCGATAAACGACCCTGAATGTCGCAGTGCTTTTTGTTCGAGAAAGCTTTAAAGGCTTGCTCTAATGCGGTATTGGCAAAACCATCGGATTGACCGTTGGTATCTTTGATATTGGCTCGAAGCTCTATGCCTTTTGCACCCACCACATTGTTGCGGCACATCTTCAGGAATTCTTTTGCATAACCGTCGTTTGCACAAACTTCACGGCTTTTGGCAATTAGCGGCATCCAATGACGTTCAACGATGTGATCAGCGGTCATGGGGAAATTCATGGAACCGCCGATTAAGCGTTGCGTTTCACCGGCGTTGACTTTGTAGACGCGTGTTGCGACTCGGTGATTTTTTAACTTGATGCGAGGCTTCATTGAAACCTCCATTTAATCGAGCGTAAGTGTAAGCTGGTTCCGTGTTTTTTAACGCGTCGCTTTTGCTCAACCAGCCATTCGTATTTGCTTTTAAGTTTCAACAACTCTTCAATGGGTAAACGATCAAGCTCACGATTATTAATGCGGTAGCGTTTTTGCCGAATGGTGGCCGTGTCTTCTAAAACCGCATTGATGTTATCGAGCACAATCTCTTCATGAGAACGGGCGTCATAAGCATTGGTTAGCTGATCTGCATTGGCTTGAACCTTGATTCGTCCCGCATCGAGTTCGTGAATTTCCACACCACGATACACCCTTAGCCAATATTGATAATGACCCGGTTGCCAATCCTTCGAAGTGGATGCGCTGATCAATAAATGGTGTTGGTTGTTTTGAGGTTCGGCTTGTAAATTAATAACTTGAGGGCCACGCAGTAACAGCTTTAACACCCAGTCCTGTGCTGGGTAAGCCGTCAAGGTAAACACATGACTAAAGGTCACCCCCGCCGTGATCGAGGGTGGTAGGGAGATCGACACAAAGATACCTCATCAATAGTTGTACACCCAGTTGCTGGATGGACGTCTGGGGCGCTTGCTCACTTTGCGTCTAGTCTGTCGTTTGGGTGTGGTTTTTTCCTCTGGCGGTTTTTCCTGATACTCAGATTTATTGCGTAATGTTGGTGTTTCGGTTTCGTCTTCTTCATTTGTTACTAATCGATCATGCAGTTTTTTCAGATTAGGGTTCATGATTTTTAAAGCGGCTAATGCATAGACTCTGCAATCTAAGCCTTCGTTGCGATCGCCTGAGTTCTTATGCCATTCCCGCTTTGGATGTCCCTTTAGGAATTTAGTCAGCAGTTTTTCAGAGGTGATTTGTTTGAACCAATCCTCTTGCCGTTCGGATGGAAAATGACAATAACCTGGCCCTTCGTTTTGAATGCCCCAACGGCGCATGACCATAAGTTTTCCTTCGTCGGCACCAACCGGGAATAAATCGATAGGCCGTTGGTGTTTGCTGCGACTTTTGGAAGGTTTGGCAACGATGGGGCGCCCCCAACCCGGCATTCCCTTAATGCCGAAAAGTTTGCGGCCTTTGCGGGTTCTTAAATATTCATATGCGCATTGTGTATAACCCGAGCTGCCGCCGGTATCTAAACAAGCCGAACTGATCGCGAGTTGCGCACCGGATTCGTGTTGAAAGGTTTGTTCTAAGTATTCGTCGAGGTCGTACCACACATCGCCTTGAAGTGGATCACCCCACAGTACTCGATAGTCGATTGACCAAGACTCTTCACCAAGCCCCCAAGCAACGGTTTCCACTTCGAGCCGGTTCTCTTGCATGTCGATACCAGAGGTTAAATAGACCCCACCGGCAGGAACTTCAGCCGCATAGGTTTCGGCACGTTCTTGCAAATCTGCACAGTCGACTTTTTCGCATTCTTCTTCCCAGGTCTCAGCAAGGGAGACGTTCACGAAGGTTTGTAAGTCGTTTGAGGCTTTCTTTTCTAAGAAGGAGGTAACAATCTGGGATAAAGAAACGAATAAACTATAAAGCTCACTCAGATGAAAAGAGGCGTGGCCTCTAAAGGGTTTTTCCGCTTTCCAACCTGCGCCTTTTTCTTCAGCTTTGATGATAGCCGTTACTCGTTCGGCATTGCTCCAAAGCACACCGCAACCTTCACAAGCATACTTTGCTGTTTCGGGTAGGTGTTTACCTTGTTCGTCTTTATTCCAAATAACATTGCGCCAGCTTAAAGGTTGGTGATGATCGCAGTGGGGACAAGGAACGTAAAACCGACGCTTGTCACCTTCTTCATAAGCCGACTCGATCCAGCTTTCCCCTTTGATGGTGGGTGTGCTGATTTCTAGAAGCTTACGTTGATCGCCATAGGTTGCGGCCCGTTGCCATAACAAGTTGACGGCATTGCCTTCTGGGGTGGGTTCATAACCGTCGGTTTCATCGCAGACAATAAAGGGTGCCGACCGACCTCGCATCGTCTTCGATGATCCCGACCATGAGAACATCAAAAACCCACCGGGATAGGACTTCATCTTTTGGTTGTTGACCCCATCTCGACCTCTGGGCTTTGCAATCAGGCTTCGCAAGACGGGGTTGCTTTCCACCATGGGGTTAAACTTGGTTTCCAGCCAGGTTTTTAAATCGCCTTCACAAGGTTGCATCATGAGTTGGTTCATGGGTTTATGTGCAATCCGATACGCTTGTGCGCATAACGCAAGTTGTGTTTTTCCCACCTGGGCACTCCACATCAAAGTAATGCGATAGCAGTTTGGATCATTGGTTAAGTCGAGTGGTACCCGCTGATAGGGAGCGTTATCAAAATCAATCGGCCCTGGCTTGGCATTCTCAGAAGAAATGATAATGTTTTGTTCCGCCCAAACACTGGGTTTTAAATTGGGTGGGGGTTCTAACCGATGCAAGTTGTCGATCAATGCGTTGAAGATGGCTAAATCGTTGGCGAACAAATTGGGTTGCTTCATTCGATCCCCTCGAAGTCCCAGGTCTCAGGATCAGCTAAGGCCATTAAGCTTTTATCGATCTCTTTAAGCAGAACACCTTTAATGTCGGTCTCATTGTTAAGACCGATCAACTTGATGGATGCGCGTTCGGGAATGATGCGAAGCCTGGCTTTAACATCTAAAAAAGCATTGGCGACTAATCGCCTCATGTCTTCGACGGGTGCCACTTCGCCTTTGGCTTTTGCAAGGTTGAGTTCTGCGCTAATGGTTTCAGCTTCTAGTTTTCGGATTTGAAGTTGTTTTGCATCTGAGGCGTTTGCATGTTTGGTGGCTTCGTTTTCCATTAGCCACTTGTGAACGTCTGAGGTTCGAAAAGCCCAACTGACCCCTTTGCCCCCTTGCTTAAGTGGTTTTAATCCTTTTTTAATCCAGACCTTTAC
>CANMOZ010000016.1 GCA_947499545.1 uncultured Saccharospirillaceae bacterium | reverse complement strand
GCTTGAAAATTTTTGTCGATTCAAGCCCGCATCAGCGCCCACACGAATTGCATGAATAATTTTTTAAAGATCGTCGCCTCGTCAGTTCTTCCCGAAGCGTGGGCTGCATATCTTACCAGCCCGTTTCGTTTTGTCAAGCTTTATTTCGAAGAAGCTTTTGATTTTCAACGATTTTTTGCTCAACCTGACTTTAACTTTTTCTTCGCTTTGAAGTTGATGTCTTGGTCAGTGGAAGCGCATTATAAAGTGTTTTCGCATTCTGTCAACACTTTGTTTTTCTTAATTTTTTTCGTTGTTTTGAAAAGAATTAAGACTCCTGCTTTTCGCCTCGTTGAGGCTGCACTTCTTGGCAGGAGCGGCGCATTATACGGGGTTCTATCGAATGGTCAAGAGCCACTTGCATACTTATTTTATCTCTTCCAAAAAAAAGCCCCTTTTCGGGGCTTTTCTGTAATCAACGTGTTTTTTCATATAAGGAGTGCGACAATCAAAGCATTCCTTAAAGCCACCCAGCACTCATGATGAGCGCCACGCCAATAAGCGTACCTCTTTCTTACCGCGTTTAATAAAGTGATAGGTACCCAAAAGGGCGTTTTCTCGACTCAATACTGCTTCACCATCAGAATACTTTTCACCGTTAACCGAAATGCTGTTCGCTTTTAAAAGTTTACGCGCCTGGCCAACTGTCACTTGCCCGGTATTCGTTTTTGCAAGCCCGCATTCAACAAGTGCGTTTTCAAGCAGTATCTGATCGTCATGAATGTCGGTGCATTCGATACCGTCCTGTGCCAACTGTGCCAGTTCAGATTCAGACAACGTGGAAAAATCGCCTTGCCTCATCGCTTCTGTAATCTTCTGAGCGGCTTCTAAGCCGTGCTCTCCATGAACAATCCGAGTAACTTCTTCGGCAAGAATACGTTGTGCCTGCGGCTTACCCTCCGACGCTTTGTCCTCAGCTTCAATTGCATCGATTTTGTCGACAGGCAAAAAGGTAAAATATTTCAAGAAGCGGTAAACATCCGCATCGGCTGTATTTAACCAAAACTGGTAGAAGCTAAAAGGAGAGGTCCGCTTCGCATCTAACCAGATGGTACCGGTTTCGGTTTTGCCAAACTTGGTTCCATCTGACTTGGTAATCAACGGCAGGGTTAAACCAAAAACTTGCTGACGATTCAAGCGACGAGTCAAATCAATACCGCCAGTAATATTGCCCCACTGATCTGACCCACCAATTTGCAATGTGCATTGGTGAGATCGATTCAATTCAGCAAAATCCAAGGATTGAAGCAACATATAGCTGAACTCTGTATATGAAATACCGGAGCCCTCACGCTCAATACGTTGCTTAACCGATTCTTTCTGGATCATTTGGTTAACAGAAAAGTGCTTGCCAATGTCTCGCAAAAAGCGAATGGCAGAGTACCCCTGCATCCAGTCCAAGTTACTGACAACGGTCGCACTGTTCGAAGACGCGTCAAAGGATAAAAACTGGCTGACTTGCGTTTCCAATTTGCTTACCCAGCCCGAAATCACTTCGTCCGATTGCAATTGTCGCTCTTGTGCTTTAAAACTTGGGTCACCAATGAGACCGGTTGCTCCACCGACCAAGGCAATTGGCTTATGGCCTGCGTTCTGAAAACGGCGTAGCGCCAAAAGGGGAACCAAACTGCCTATGTGCAGACTATCTGCTGTAGGATCGAAGCCGCAATAGAGTGTTTTGGACCCTTCTGCTAAATGTTGAGCCAATGCTTGCTCATCAGTACAGTCATTCAAGAGCCCTCGGGCTTTTAAGTCTGACAAAAGGTCCATGGATACTTCTCTCGATCTTAGTTTCATAATTGGGTATTGAAATGAACTAAGGACAATACCTAAAGTGGCAGAGATTACAAGCACTCAGGCTCAATCTATGCGATCCTTCAGCCTTAGTAATGTGTTTCACTTGGGACAAATCAGAACCTGGATTTATTATGCCCCGTTGGTCTTCTAATCTGCCAGTTTGGTTGCGCGCTTTTCCACGTCGTCATATGGTCGCGCTTTCAGGCACCCTATTATTTACCGTTGTTATTTTACTGTTGCTACCTGCCACGCAACAACTTGAGCAGGAAGTTACCCGGGTAAAACCTATTGACCTACAGCCCCCCATTAACCCTGAGCCCAGCATCATTCCAAGTGTTCTCACGGATACAAAAGTAGCGGAGCAAAAAGCCCCTCCAAGCAACACACCCGAACCAAGCGCTGACTTACGCCCCCAACCTGCGAAAAAGGTTGATGCCCCGATTCCTTTTCACTTCGTTACAGTGAAATCCGGAGACACCCTTAGCGATATTTTTTCTGAACAAGGTCTGGGTGCCAAATGGGTGCTGGCCATATTGAAATCGAAAGAAGGTGAAAAACTGAAGCGCCTGGTTCCGGGTGATCGCCTAGGATTTGTGCTTTCAGGAAAGGACGAGCTGCAACAGCTTCGCTTTCAAGAGTCCTTAACTCGATACATTGACTATATCGCCAATGAACCGTACTCATTTACCAGCACCGTCGTAAAACTGGAAACCGAGAGCATTCCTCGATACGCAGAAGGCACCATTCTCAACTCATTGTTCTATGATGGCAACAAAGCCGGTCTGTCGGAAAAAACCATCATGGAGTTTGCCGGCCTCTTCGGCTGGGATATCGACTTTGCTTTAGACCTACGCGAGGGTGATCGCTTTCGAATCATTTACGAAGAAATCTATTTCAAAGGCGAAAAAGTCCGTGATGGCGACATTTTGGTCGCAGAATTTGTAAACCAAGGGAAAGCCTTTAGAGCCTTAAAATACACTGATTCACAAGGCGAGGTGGGTTACTACACGCCTGAAGGCAGAAGTGTTAAAAAGGCCTTTATCCGTACACCGGTTGATTTTGCCAGGATTTCATCGCGTTTCAACTTACGTCGTAAACACCCTGTTTTACACACCATTCGCGCGCACAGGGGCGTCGATTATGCCGCCTCGCCAGGTACACCCATCAAAGCAACTGGAAACGGTAAAGTTAAATTCATTGGGCGAAAAGGTGGATACGGAAACGTAATCATTCTGCAACACGGCTCACGATACACCACATTATATGCGCACATGAAAGGCTTCCGACGCGGACTAAAACGAGGGTCACGCATCAAGCAGGGACAAGTCATTGGTTATGTGGGCAGCACCGGCTTAGCGTCTGGCCCCCACCTTCATTACGAATTCAGAGTGGATGGCGTCCATCGAGACCCTTTACGAGTCAAGCTGCCACAAGCACTGCCCATTGTAAAAAAAGAGCGTAAAAATTTTGATCTGCAGGCACAAGCCATGCTTGCTCAACTTGCTGCAGAAGAAAAAGAGTTTCAAATTGCCACCAACGATGGATAACACAGCATGGTCAATGGCCAACCGGTAGCAGGGATGTACCTGGGAACCATGTCCGGTACCAGCTTAGATGGTATTGACATGGCTCTCGTTCAAATAGATGAAGAAGGTTGTATCCTGGCATCTAAATGTCACAGCGTGGCATTCTCAAAGACACTACATCATTCATTAAAAGCATTTCGATCTGGTGAAGCGAATCTACACGCCATCGCGGAAACAGAACAACGCTTCACTCATGAAACCGCAAATGCCATCAATCAGTGGTTTCAAGAAATTGGTGTTGTTCACTCAGACATCAAAGCCCTGGGGTTTCACGGACAAACGCTTTGGCACCAGCCTGAAGGGGATTTTGGATATTCCTGGCAGCTGGGAAGTGCGTCTCGATTAGCAGCGTTAACTCAGCTGGATATTGTTCATGATTTTCGAAGTGCTGACATCAGCAGCGGCGGCCAAGGCGCACCTTTAGCCCCAGCTTTTCATCACGCCGTCTTTAGATGCTTATCCAACCCCAACCAGAAAATCGCTGGCGTACTGAATTTAGGGGGTTTTGCCAATTTAACCCTGATGTCTGATCAACCAGAACAGGTGATGGCTGGCGATACCGGGCCCGCCAACACGTTAACGGACGCATGGTACCAATTGCACTTTCAAGACAGCTGGTATGACCCTGAAGGGCAATGGGGCCAAAGTGGGAAGCTATTGCCAGATTTACTCAATCAGTGGTTGATGCACCCTTATTTGAAGCAACCTTTTCCTAAAAGCACGGGTTTTGAAGTATTCAACCTAGACTGGTTAAAGAATTCCCTGAAAGCTCAAGCCAAGGTTAAACCCGAAGATGTTCAGAGAACGCTCTATCAATTCAGCGTTCGAAGCATCGCTCAATCAATCCAACACTATCTCAACGAAGGCATAATTGTTGTGTGTGGGGGCGGCGTCAACAACCGCTTCTTACTAGAGCTTTTAAGCGAAGAGCTCGGTGACACCTTTCAGATCAGAACTTCCTCAGACTTTGGGATACCCTGTGATGGCTTAGAGGCCTGTGCATTTGCCTGGTTAGCACACCGCTTTGTCAGTCATCTGCCGGGTAACCTGCCCGGCGTAACAGGAGCGAAACGGCCAACTATTTTGGGATCTTGGACACCCAAGCCACTCTCGTAACACAAAACTGCTCAATTCAGCTGCATGTAAGCTTTCACTCGCTATTATTTTGTGCGCAAACTGTCATATTTAATCCCATACTCCGACTAATGACCGTTTAGAAAGCCAGAGCGTTGATATGAACAGACGAGGTTTTTTCTTAGCGGCCGGCAGCGGATTATTGATTCCCATTATGGGAGGCACTTATTTCGCAGCACAGGCTCCTTTATCCATGGCCGCTAACGCCCAAAAAAGCGATGGCTCTTTTCCTCCCATTCATAAGACACCGGAAGAGTGGCGCCAACTTCTCACAGCCCAGCAATACGAGGTGCTGTTTGAAGAAGATACAGAGCGCCCCTGGAGCAGCCCCTTAAACAAAGAGAAACGTGAAGGCACCTATATTTGCGCTGCTTGCTTTCTACCGCTTTTCCTTTCCAAAACAAAGTACAACAGCGGCACCGGCTGGCCTAGCTTTTACGATGCCATTGCAGGCAATACCGAAACCAAACGTGACTACAAATTAGTATTACCTAGAACGGAATACCACTGTGCTCGTTGTAAGGGGCATCAAGGGCATGTGTTTGATGATGGCCCGCAGCCAACGGGACAACGCTGGTGTAACAACGGAGTGGCATTAAGCTTTGTTCCAATTGACCAAACACTCCCTTCCCTGCGTTCATAAATAAAGGTATCCCCATGAAAGACGTGTTACCAAAACATAAAGTTCTAGCTCCCTTGCTTGGCTTGGGGGTCATATCTATTTTCTTTGGGAGCATCTTTTTACAAGCAGAAGAAACCAGTGACAACATAAGTGCTCAAAACGCTTCCTATGAAACTGCCATTTTTGCCGGGGGATGTTTTTGGTGTACCGAGTCAGATTTTGAAAAAGTACCGGGTGTCGTTGAAGGCATATCGGGTTACGTGGGAGGAAAAAAAGAACGGCCAACCTACCGGCAAGTTTCCAGTGGTGGGACTAAGCATACTGAGGCCGTTAAAGTTATCTATGATCCAGCCAAAGTCAATTATGAAACACTCCTTGAAGTCTTTTGGTATTCCATTGACCCACTAGCAAAAGACCGTCAGTTCTGTGACAAAGGCAAACAATACCGTTCCGGTATTTTTTATTTAAACGAATCCCAACGGCAATTAGCCGAAATGAGTAAAACCGTCTTGGCTAACAGTGGTGTCCTCAGCGGTCCCATCCAAACAGAGATTACGGAGGCCACCCCTTTTTGGGAGGCGGAGGAATACCATCAGGATTACTACAAGAAAAACCCCATCCGCTACAACTGGTATCGTGGAGGATGCGGTCGAGATGAACGCCTCAAAACCCTGTGGGGGGACAAGGCTAACTGGAAACCCAAGGCCACCTCAGGAAAGCCGCGTTGAGAACACCTACTTGACGGTGACTATCAGCTTTGGGAGTTGATTTAGATAAGGCTTTAAATAGCAAAAGAAGACCCACAACCACAGGTACTGCTGGCACCTGGATTTTGCACTAGAAAGCGTGCACCAGACAGGCCTTCTTCGTAGTCTACCGTCGCGCCGCTCAAGTAAGGGTAACTTAATGGGTCAACCAGAACTTTAACGCCTTGCACTAAGTACTGAGCATCGTCTTCTGATGGGTCAGTATCGAAAGTGAATCCATACTGAAAGCCAGAGCAGCCACCTCCGGTTACAAAAACCCGCAAACACAAACGCTGATCGCCTTCATCCGCTATCAACGCCTGTACTTTATCGACGGCTGCTTGGGTGAGTGTCAGTGAAACTTCACTCATGCCTTTCTCCAACTAGGTCTTAACATACCCTAATTGGCAATTATCCGCATACCCGACCATACTAGTCAACTTTTACCTGCTCAGCCGTTTTCATAGATTCCAGCGCGGCACGTTGCTGTGCTTTCGTACTTAAGGGTTCCACGTTGTTTTTGGGGCGTTTGCCTTTACTGTTGCTGTCTGATCGAGCGTCATGGACCAAACGACCATTGACTTGAGCCCCCATCACCATCTGGATAGCTGCATAGTGGATGTCACCGTCCACTTTTGCTTTTTCTGCCATTTCTAAGTGCTGATCAATGAACAAATTGCCGCTCACGTGACCATTGACAATGGCGCGAGGTGAACGGATTTCACCCTCCACACGCCCCTGCTCACTGATGCGCACCACTGCGTTGGTACCGTCTTCCGCAATGAGGTTGCCGCGTATACACCCATCAATATGCAGACCACCAGAAAAGTGAATATCACCCACTAACGTCGTTTTATTTGAAATGAGTGTGTCGCACTGGAATTCACCGGGCTTATTATTTCCAAACATGAAGCTTAGGCTCCCTTAATGTCGGACCATGAAAACTGACCTTCTACCACCTGGGGCGATCGGCCTTCAGACTGTAGCCGAACCTGCATGTATTCAGGTTCAAATCCATCTGGAATCTGCAATTCGCCTTCCAGCTTTTGGAAGTATCGAAAACGAAAGGGTATCACTTCTTGGTCCATCGTTTCGTTGAGGTGATTCAAGGAAAAGCTGGCTTTTTTACCTTCATTTAAACCAACCACATAAACCCTTGCATTGCCTTTGATCCACGGATGCTTTTTCCCCACTTGCGCTAGAACCACCTGATAACGAAAACGACTGGGTTCTAATGCATTTTCAACCGCAATTTTTTCAACCTTTAAACTTTGCTTGGTTTTTTTGCCGGCCATTACATTTTGATAAAAAGCGATATCTTCTTGCTGATTGGCAATTTCTGCTCTTAAATCGGCAACCTGTTGCCGCATCTTTTCAACCGCCAAACGATCCACCTCACTGCGTTTGGTTGCGATGGATAAAGACTGCCGGCAAACATTGAGAGCGTCCTCTGCTTGAGCCAGAAAACCTTGGTTTTGGCTCAACTCACGCTCTGCTCTTGCTGCTTTAAGTTTGCCGTCATAAACGCCTAACACATAGCTGCCAACCAAACCTAATGCCAGAACCATGGTTACCCAAAAACGGCGGCGCCTTTGAGCCTCAGGGTTATCTTTTACAACCTTAAAGTTTTCCTGATTCACCGATGTACTCTCTTTGTTGTCACGAGCATTATTTTCACGAGCTTTATAATCACTGACTTCTTATTAATGAGTTCTTTACCTCATACCTAGACACAACTCATAGGAACGGGTTTAGATAAAGGCTTTCGACATTGACTATTAAAATAACGTGCCTAAATTATTTCTACGGTAGGACGGCCAAGGCATTTAACCCAGTTGCAGGAGGCAATCCAAACATAATATTCATATTTTGAACGGCTTGACCTGCAGCACCTTTCATTAAATTATCCAAGGCGACCAAGACCATCACCATGGAGGAATGTGGGTCTTGTTTGACGGAAATCTCACAGCGATTTGTACCTCTCACGTTCCGCGTACCCGGCGATGTACCCGGCGCAAGCACTTCGATAAAAGGGCTGTGTTGATAACGATCGGCCAATATACTATGGAAGTCGGTTTTTTCATCTAAAGACGTCAAATACAAGGTGGCAAAGATGCCTCTGATGGTGGGGACTAAGTGTGGGACAAAAACAATTTCAACAGGGTTTCCCTGATTGAATTCAGCTAGGATTTGCTGAATTTCAGGAAAATGCCGATGCCCATCGAGTCCATAGGCATGCACATTTTCATGGCTTTCTGCCAACAGTGACCGAGCACGCGCCTGTCGACCCGCGCCACTATGACCTGATTTACAATCCGCTATGATGCCTTGCGGATGAATCACTTCTGCTTCTAACAACGGCATAATGCCTAAAGCAATCGCTGTAGGGTAACAACCAGGATTAGCAACCAAATTGGCCGTTTGAATGGTTTCTGCATTCCACTCAGGCAAACCATACTCTGCCTGCGCTAGGTAGCTTTCAGCTTCGTGTGGAATTTTGTACCATTGCAACCACGTTGAGATGTCTCTTAATCGAAAATCGGCGCTTAAATCAATAACACGGCAACCTTCATCCAATAATTCAGGCACCCAGTGCATGGCTTTTCCGGGCGTTGTGGCAAAAAAGACCAACTCGCAATCTTTTAAGCTGTCGATAGAGGGTTGAGCAAACACCAAGTCAAGTGTGCCCCTTAAATTTGGGTAAACATCTGACACACGCGCACCCGCTTCTGAGTGAGAGGTCACGACCTCTAACTGTGCTTCTGGGTGATGAGCGAGCAGTCTTAACAACTCCGCACCGGAGTACCCTGATCCACCTACGACAGCGACTTTTATCACAGTTGCCTCTTTCACTATCCTTGGAAGGGCTGATGCTCAAAAGCAATCAACGCTATGAAATTGCACTCTAGTTTAACAAAAAATGGGATAGGTTCCTTATTGAAATTATTATCTTCACCGCAAACAGCCTGGCAACATTTCCAGCGTCGCATCGCTACCGTTGACGCTTTACCTCAGCTGACCCTTTTAGGCGCTGTAATTGGCATTGCCAGCGGTCTGTTGATTGTTGTTTTTAGACTGGCCATAGAACTTCCCCTCGATCTTATTCTTCAAGGGCATTCCGATCATTTCGAAGGTTTATCAACTTGGGCAAGATTTGGGTTACCGATTCTCGGAGCGCTGGTGCTTGGCCTTTGGATGGCCAAGCGGTCATCCACCGCTCGTGCGGTCGGTATCAGCCATGTTTTAGATCGATTGAATAATCACCAAGGGAATTTACCCGAGTCCAATGCGTGGTATCAGGCAGGCGGAGCCATTATTGCCTGCATCAGTGGACAATCAACGGGGCGCGAAGGGCCGGCTGTCCATCTCGGAGCCGCCATCGCAAGTTCACTGGGCCAACGCCTCGCACTCCCTAAAAATCGCATGCGAACCTTAGTTGGGTGCGGTGTAGCAGGCGCCATTTCAGCCTCCTTCAACATACCTCTTGCAGGTGTGATTTTTGCGCTGGAGGTCGTATTAAAAGAATACACCGTTGCCGGTTTTATCCCGATACTCATGTCCGCCACTCTAGCTGCCTTACTGACGTCCCACGTCTTCGGTGCTGAGCCCGCTTTCAATATACCTGCGACTGATCACGTCGTTTTTGGCGATATGTTGTACGTCGCATTCGTCAGCGTATGTGTTGGAGCACTGGCCGCAGGATTCAACAAACTCAGCATCCAATTCGCTCAGCTCTCGCCAGCAGACCCCAAAATAGCCCTTCTCATATTGGGAGTTGCAACAGGGACTCTGGGGTGCCTACTGCCTGAAATCATGGGCATTGGCTACGACAGTATTCATCAAATGGTTTCTACTCCCTGGAGCATTGGCTTTTTACTCCTGTTTCTAACCGCTAAATTGGTGGTAACAGCCATGGCTTGTGGGTTTGGTTTACCGGGCGGCATTATTGGACCCATCTTAATCTTGGGAACCGCATCAGGCGTCATATTCGGAAGTCTTGCACAAAGTGTGTTGCCCGAATCTGCTGCATCGTTAGGGTTTTATGCCCTGATGGGCATGGGGGCTATGATGGCGGGGGTATTACAGGCACCTCTGGCTGCGTTAGTGGCTCTTTTAGAAATGACGCAAAACCCATCTCTTCTAATGCCAGCCATGTTAGCCGTCGTCATATCCTCCATGATGGCCAGTGAAGCCTTTAATCGCCGTTCCATTTTTGTAGAGTTGCTTGCAGAGCGTGGTATCAGCTTGGAGCAACATCCCACTCTGCACCTTTTACGGAACACGGCCGTCACTTCACTGATGAAACAAAACTACATACAAGTGCCAAGCAAACTTCATCTGAGTGAAATCACTCCGTTGTTAGATAAAGACCCCAAGTGGCTGTTACTTTGCACCCAATATCCACATTATGTTCTTATTCCTGCCATTGATCTGGCTCGGATCATTAACGATGAGCAGCTGCTCAATGATTATATTGACCACGAAAGCCAAACGCTGGATTTAACTCAAATCCCCGCACAACGATTGTCTGCTCAATCATTAAGTCACCGCGCTCATCTTGAGGACGCTTTACAGCTTATGACGGAACAACAAATTGATGCCGTCACTATTGAAGCCAACTGGACACATTTGCAAGAACCCATAGGAGTGTTACTGTTGGACCAAATCAATCATTACTATCAGTTCTCACCAAGGACACAACATGCTGCTGTGGATTAAAGCTTTTCATATCATTTCGGTCATTACTTGGTTTGCAGGTATATTTTATTTGCCTCGATTGTTCGTTTATCACGCCATGGCGGAAGATGAGGTAGGCAAGGAACGATTCAAAGTAATGGAAAGAAAGCTCTATCGCGGCATTATGACGCCATCCATGCTCATTGCCATTGGGTTAGGCATTTGGATGTCGGTGGAAAACTGGGCGTATTACAAAACGGCTGGCTGGTTTCATGCCAAAATGCTATTGGTTATTTTTTTAATCGGGTACAACCATATGTGTGGTTATTATTTGAAAGTTTTCGCAAAAGATGCGAACACTCGCAGCCACACATTTTACCGTTGGTTTAATGAAGCACCCGTTGTTTTATTATTTGGTATCGTCATTTTGGTCGTTGTGCGTCCGTTTTAATGCCCAGTCATTTATAAAGAGTGTCGTACCACAATCAACGCAAAAGTGTCATTATATTATTTCTCTCTACTGTCTTCGCTCGCCTCAATCGATCATCCCATTACTAGCACTCACTCACCCGAGTGCTAGACTTGCTAAGATTGCTGTTTGTCTGCACTTGAGTATCGTTTGTTTGTACTTTTTTAGTTGATGCCATGCACATGGAGGCGCATGCCGAATGGCACAAAGTCGACTGCAAAATCGGCGTTTTTTAGGGTATCACTCAAATCACTTAATTGAGTCTTTATTCGCCAGTGTAATACCCAGAAAAATTGCCGTCATATGTTTGATTGGCTCATTTATTTCGGATCACGCATATGCTTCGGATGTTTGGTTCAATGGCTTTGCTTCCATTGTGATGGGGCGTACCTATGCCGATCGCAATGACACACTATTGGTTGATTATCCTGCAGGGGGTTCCTATGAATCCAAATCAACCATGCAAACCGAGACCTTAGCTGGCCTGCAAATGCTGTCGATCATTAACGAGGACCTCAATGCCACCGTACAAGTCGTAGGTCGAGGAACTGAAGAATTTAATGCCAGTATTGAGTGGGCTTATTTCACTTACGAAATGACTCCTGAATGGAAGATCCAAGGCGGTCGTAAACGATTACCGCTGTATTTTTATTCGGACTTTTTCGATTTAGGATATGCCTACCATTGGATTCGCCCCCCCCAAGACAACTATACCTGGCAAATATTCAACTATAACGGCATTAATGTTATCTATAACACCAACATACCCGATGACTGGGTTTTACAAATAAACGCTTATTATGGTCGGGAAGACAGCCCAGAAAACCCTTTCAACATGAGGTCCCTTAGACCTCCTGCTTCTCGTTTTTATCAATCTGGTGAGAATTGGAAAGATATTTTTGGCACTGTCATCAATGCATCAAAAGGCCCTGTTGAGTTTCGCATCAATCACATGTCAGCCGAAAGAGAGATCACTGAAAAAGCGCTGGATCATGAAAAGAAAGATGCCGCCAATCACATTCAATTTTATGGCGCTTCACTGAATTATGATGATGGTTCTCTCATTGTATTGAGTGAGCTTAATTTATA
The DNA here is from genome assembly GCA_947499545.1 of uncultured Saccharospirillaceae bacterium. Taxonomy (GTDB): domain Bacteria; phylum Pseudomonadota; class Gammaproteobacteria; order Pseudomonadales; family Oceanobacteraceae; genus CANMOZ01. Next base: position 84,001 of record CANMOZ010000016.1, on the reverse strand, counting down.
TCAAGAATTCTATGACACCACTACCGGCGATCATATTTATTGGGAAACCTGGTTGATTTCTCTTGGATACCGTATAAACGACTTCATACCACACGTGACACACTCTGTTTTTGATAGTGAAGATGGACAGGAAAGACACGAAACTTTATCGCTTGGATTACGATGGGATTTTCACCCTTCAGTTGCATTTAAAATACAAGGCGATAAGACGCGTGATTACGGAAACGGATCATTCTCAAGCAACACGGATTTAATCTCTTTTGGGTTTGATGCAGTCTTTTAATCTGAGGAAAGCATGAAAACGATAGCTTACTACACTACTGCATTCCTTTTTACACTCAGCACTTACGTTTATGCTGATATAGCAGTCATTGTTCACCCAAACAATACAGCAAACATCAATGCCTCTGAAATTGCAAAAATTTTCTTAGGAAAGAAAACTCGGTTTGATAACTTATCTAAAGCGATACCGCTGCTCCCTCCAATTGGCAACCAAACGCGCATAAATTTCTTAAAATATGCCTTATCTAAAAATGAAACTCAGTACAGCAGTTATTGGTCACGATTAATCTTTACAGGAAAAGCATCGCCCCCATTAGAAGCTGCCACTGAAGAAGGCATCATTAACATGGTTAGCAAAAACGAGCATCTTATTGGCGTTGTTGACACATCTTACATCAACGAATCAGTAAAAGTGGTTGGGACTTATTGAGATGTTTACGGAGATTTCCATGACAACAAAAAATTATATTAAACCGCTATTTAAAATAATGATATCTATCCCTAATTGTATCATTTTGATGCTATTTACTTCCCATGCAACAGCAGAGATAGAATTCTCTGGTTTTTTATCGGTTGGCGCAGGCCAAGTGATCTCTAATAACACTAAAACGCATGATGATACTTTCATTGCCGATTATTCAAATGCAGGGAAATACGAATCGAATACAAGCTTTCGACCTGACACAACCGCTGGCATTCAAGCGCAATCCCATTTACTTGAAAACATTTCAATGAATACCCAAATCATTGGTCAAGGAAATGATAATTTTAATGCCGAACTTGACTGGTTATACCTTACCTATGAATTTCACCCATCTGCCTTTCTAGAAGTGGGAAGAAAACGTTTACCTTTATATTATTATTCAGAATTTTTCGATGTTGGTTATGCCTACGTCTGGGTGCGCCCTCCCGTCGATAATTACACATGGCAAATCAATCATTATAACGGTGTTAGTCTGAGACAGCACTTTGATATTAACGACATGAGTGGCGATATTACTCTGTATTATGGTCGAGAAGATTCCAAAGACAATCCAATCTTAGGAGAACTTTATAAATCCGCAGTTGATGAAACCTGGCGAGAAATGTATGGCGTTGTATTCAGTCTTTCAGAGTCTATTTGGGATATTCGTCTTAATTTTTTGAATGGACGGAATGATCGTACGCTTTACGGTTACAAAATCAATCCGTCAACTGGGGAAATCGTTGAAAGTGAAGACACACAACTCACGTTCAAAGACTATGAGTTTACGAATTATGGTGCATCGTTAAATTTGGATACAGCGTACGGCTTTTTGTTAACCGAATACAACATCAGAAACCGAGAGAAAGACCCTCAAATACAGACGTATTTAGTCTCAATCGGGGCCCGTTGGAATACTTGGGCACTGCATTTGACTTTTTCGGAATTCAAGCAAGATAAGGAAAACAATGGCAACAAAGCAGAAGAGCACAATACCAAAAGTATTGGTGTACGTTGGGATTTCCACACATCAGCAGCTGTAAAATTACAATTCGACCATTTTGATGATACCGGCGGATTAGGCTACGAGGTAGGAGGAGACTCACAGACAGTATCCACTTCGCTAGATATGGTATTCTAATAGTCGGAGTGTAATAAAACACTATGAAGCTACTATTTATTACCTGCAGCCCGAAAACCTGGGCGTCCGTTTTTATCTTATTCTGGGCCTGTTCAGGCCTGGCAGCTGCCGATGTGGCTATCATTGTACACCCAGATAATAAAGTGAGTGTTTCAGCAGCTGATATCTCGAATATTTTTTTAGGGAGAATCAACAGTTTTCCAGATGGCGAGAAAGCCACGCCTGTCGTATTAAAAAAAGGAAACCCCGCTCGATCTGAATTTATTACAAAAGTGTTAAGTCAGTCGGAAGCAAAGTACAAATCTCATTGGTCAAGGTTAATTTTTACCGGGCAAGCAACCCCCCCATTGGAGTTAAAAAGCAGCGAAGCCATTCTTGAGCGTGTTTCTAGAAAGAAAGATGCCATCGCCTTCATTGATGCTCAAGAAGTCACTGATGATGTACGTGTCGTTCATGTCTTTTAAATTATTTTGCTACACTCATTGTGCTAAATGTTAATCGGTGATGCAGATGAAGCTCAAAAGCCTTTATCAAGGATTGATCGGCTTTTTACTTGCAACTGTGATTAGTTGCGGGTCACAAGATGATAATCGAGCTACACCTTCTTTACTCGACCCCCTTGATCAAATCGAACCTACAAATTCTATTGAGCGTTTGTCTGGACTATTTGTTTCCGCTAACCACCCAATCTCCTACATTGATGCATATGCAGATTTACTTTGGGAGTCTGATGGAACAGATTATAAGTTTTTTTTAACCCCTCTTCCAAACTATGACATATCCCCTAGAGCCTTAGTTATAAAGGGTTTTATGGAAGATCCCGTTGGAAACTCAACGACGAATTACTACGTTGATTTGACACCAGGTTACCTATACCAGTTCGCGCTTAAGGATGATAACGAGCACTGTTATGAAGAAGACGCTGTCGGAACCAAGCAATATTTCCGCTTAAGCGTCATCTCATCCATGACTGACGCGGCAAAACCAAACAACGAGGAAACCTATCAACATATTGAAATTCAACCCTACCAGCCAGATTTCGAAACAAATTTGAGCACCTACATTTACTTTCCTGAAAGCGACGGCTGCACTAAAGCAGAGAGCTGCATACAAGATATTCAAATACAAGTTGCCCTTTACGATGCAGTTAACTATTTCAATGTTGAATTCCCATGCCACGAATTAACGATTGACGCGATAGCTATCAACTCAAATGCTAGCCAATTAGACCAGAAATACATCATCCAAAAAAATGTATTTCAAACCCTCACTAACGATGGGATATCCATCGAAAGTGATTTTGGTGAATTTGTTGGGTTAGAGTTCATCGAAATCAACAACATCTTGTTTTCTAAAAGGCTTTTTCCCGATGACTATGAATTCAAAAATGCTTCCATTGAACTTCCTTCACCTAATCTATGGTTTTCTACCTACTACATCAAGCGTGAGACCAATTTATACCAATACAAACAAGAGAATAACGAATATCTCAGCACATTTTTTGGTCCATCAAGAGTAATTGTGGCTGGACAAATTCATGTCCTTAGCAACACCAGCGTAACCCAACAAGAACATTTTTCAGAGTACTATCAATCAGGTGGAAAAAGCATTGAGGATCAAAGAGTTACCACCGGGAATTGGTATATTAGCTTACCTGCCGAGTGAATATTCCGAGAGTTGCTACACTGAATGGGCAAACTATTAATTAGGCGCTCCTGGAGACCCCTATGAGAAAATTATTTACCGCCTGCCTGCTGGCCATGATTGCACCCTTCGCTGCTGCCGACCCAACAGCTGGCATCAACTACATTACCGAAGAATTCCCTCCCTATAACTTTAAAGGGGAAGATGGTAAGCCTTCTGGCATTAACACGGACGTGTTGGCAGAAATGTTTAAGCGCATGGGCAGTGCGAATAACTACGACACGATCAAATTACAACCTTGGGTTAGGGGATACAGAACCACTCAAGAGGCAGGGAGTATGAACGTGCTCTATTCTACGACCCGCACAGAAGAACGTGAAAATTTATTTAAGTGGGTAGGCCCCCTCTCAGATTCAATTAACGAAATTCTCTCAACCGCTGAAATCGCAGCAACCATGAAAGTGAACTCTTCTGAAGATCTTAAAGCTTACAAGTTCGCGGCTATCAAAGATGACATTGGTGAGCAGCTGTTGAAAAAATATGGCGTTCCTGCAGGCAATATTTCGTTGTCGACTAACTTCTACGCCATGATTAAAAAGTTAGATTCTGGAAAGGTTCAGGGCATTTCTTATAACGGCATTGTTGCTCGTTGGTTAATGAAAAAAGATGGGCAAGACCCTTCAAAGTTAACCCCTGTATTTAGCGAAAAGCTGGGTCAGCACTATTTTGCATTTAACAAAGACATCGACGATTCCATCGTAGAGGCGCACCAGAAAGCCTTGGACGAAGTTAAAGGCGATCAAGGTTTTATGCAAAAAACCCAAGATAAGTATTTGAAATAAAACGTTCTAAACCCAACGGCCGAGCGTAGCTCGGTCGTTTCCTGTCAAATCTTTTAGTACCTCGACTTCCGAGAACCCCTTAGCACGATAACGCCGGGCAACGATGTCAGCTTGCTTCCAGCCGTGCTCTATCATCAGGTAGCCTCCTGCCTTAAGAAAGCCAGGCGCTTGCTCAATAATCGTCTCAATGTCAGCCAACCCCTCCTGGGCAGCTATCAACGCGGAAGCAGGCTCGTACCTGGCCACTTGGCTGTCCATATCAGGGTCATTCGCTTCAATGTAAGGCGGATTGCTGCAGATGAGATCAAAGCCTGAGTCGGATTTCTTCACAGAATCAAACCAATGGCTAAGAGTGAAACAAGCATTTTCAATGCTATGTAAAGTCGCATTCGTTTTAGCCAAAGCCACCGCTTCAGGTACAACATCCACCCCTAGCAGCTTCCAATGCGGACGTTCCACTGCCAGAGCTAATGCAATGGCGCCAGTCCCCGTCCCCAAATCCAGCACCTCAGCGGCTTCTGGGAGAGGCAGGTTTAACGCTCTTTCAACCAAGGTTTCTGTATCAGCCCTGGGGATCAAGGTGTGTTCTGACACCTTAAGTATCAACGTCCAAAAGGGTTGTTCTCCTAGAACATAGGCCAAAGGAACGCCCTCACAAAGCCGTTGCAGATCTTTTTCTAACGTAACTTGCTCTCCTTCTTCCAGCACTCGCTCAGGGCCATAGCGGAGTGTAGAAAGGCTTATGCCTAGCCTCGCTTCTAGCAACCACTGGAGCTCACGCTGAGCCCGTTCTTCGGGCTCTGGCTCATTGCTCGGGTAAGCCTGAGCTAAGCGGACACTACTGGCTAACAACCATGTTTGAAGGGACGCCATAGAAAGGCTAGGCCTCTCCCATCTCAGCCAGCAGGGCGGCTTGCTGCTCAAGCATTAATGGCTGAATCACAGGGTCGAGATCCCCAGCAATGATTTCATCCAGCTTGTACAAGGTTAGGTTTATACGATGGTCTGTCACACGGCCTTGAGGGAAGTTATAGGTTCGGATTCGCTCACTGCGATCCCCTGACCCTACCAGCGATTTACGCTGAGCAGCCTGCTCGGTTTGTTGCTTTTGAACGGCGGCATCCTTGAGTTTTGTCGCTAGGAGTGACATCGCTTTTGCACGGTTTTTATGCTGGGAACGCTCTTCCTGACACTCAACCACAATGCCTGAAGGTAGGTGGGTAATACGGATCGCTGAATCGGTTCGGTTTACGTGCTGTCCGCCAGCGCCTGATGCTCGATAGGTATCCACTCTCAAATCAGACTTATCGATATTGATATCCGACTCGTCCTCGACTTCTGGCATCACAGCAACCGTACAAGCCGAGGTATGAATACGCCCTTGAGATTCAGTTTCAGGCACACGCTGAACACGATGCGCGCCTGATTCAAACTTAAGACGGCTGTAAACATCTTGCCCGGTGACACGTGTAATGACTTCTTTGTAGCCGCCATGCTCGCCTTCGTTAGCACTGATCACTTCGACTCGCCAGCCGAGGGCTTCTGCATAGCGGTGATACATTTTGAAAAGATCACCCGAAAAAATGGCTGCTTCATCACCGCCCGTACCAGCACGAATCTCAAGATAGACGTTGCAATGATCGTCAGGGTCTTTAGGCAGTAATAAAATTTGCAATTCGTCTTCTAAAGACTCTATTTGCTTTCGCAGAACGGGGATTTCATCGTCGGCCATTGCCCGGATTTCAGGGTCTGCGTCCTTCGCCATACTCTGAGCCTCTTCAAGATCGGCTTCAGCATCGGTAAAGGTTTTAAAGGATTTCACAACGTCTTCAAGCTCAGAGTACTCTTTCGAGAAGCGCTTGAATTTATCTTGATCCCCAATGACACCTGGATCAGAGAGTAAAGCCGCCAGTTCTTCGTATCGTTCGGTCAGAGATTCCAGGCGGGCTCTGATTGAGTCTTTCATTCTTTATCTGCCACATCAAAATCGTTTAAACCAAAGAGCTCCTGTACAAGATCGAGCACTTCGGGGCGTCCTTCTGCGGACGCTTCGCGCATTCTAACAGAAGGGGTGTGAAGCCACTTATTCGTCAGGTTATGGGCCAGCAGTTGCAGCACAGCCTCTGGGTCTTCACCTGCTTTCAAAGCGCTCAAAGCACGCTGCATTTCCAGCTGTTTCAAACGCTCGGTCTGAGATCGAAAGGCTTTCAGAGTCGATACCGCCTCTAAGGCTTTCAGTTCACGCATAAACTCAGCAGCACCGGCAGAGACGATGGCCTCGGCGTCCTGAGCTGCATCTTGGCGAGAGCGGACGTTCTCGTCAATGATCTCTTTTAAATCATCTACCGTGTAGAGGTAAACATCCGCCAAACGCCCTACCTCAGGCTCAATATCTCGCGGTACAGCAATGTCGACCATGAAGATGGGGCGGTGTTTGCGTGCTTTAATCGCTTTCTCGACAGCGCCCTTTCCTAAGATGGGCAGGGGGCTGCCGGTAGACGAAATGACGATATCGGCTTTGAGTAAAGCATCGGGTATGGCTTCAAGACGAATGGCGGTTGCTTCCATTTCCGTCGCTAAGGTCTGGGCCTTACTGAGCGTCCGGTTCGCAACGGTCATCCGGGTCACGCCCGCAGAGCGCAAGTGGCGCGCAGCTAAGTCAATGGTTTCCCCAGCCCCAATTAATAAGGCGTGGGTGTTGCGCACTTCACTGAAAATGTTATGAGCAAGAGTAACCGCTGCCGAGGCAACAGAAACGGGGCTGGCCCCAATGCCTGTCTGAGTGCGAACGCGTTTGGCAACAGTAAACGCCTGTCGAAACAAGCGCCCCAATTCCGGACCCATGCTGGAAGCTTTCTGAGCGATACCGTAGGCTCGTTTTAACTGGCCAAATATTTGAGGTTCGCCCAACACCATAGAATCCAAGCCGCTGGCCACACGCATCACGTGTGCAGCAGCCGCTTCATTCCAGTGACTGTAAAGACAAGGGAGCAATTGCTTGGCTGGCATATTATGGTGTGCGCACAACCAATCAACCAAGGCTCGCTCCTCTATTGCATCCGCCATAGAGCAGTAAACTTCGGTACGATTGCAGGTAGACAAAATCGCCGCTTCTGAGGCCATTTTGTCGCTCATCAAGTCAGCAAGCACAAGCTCCGCCCTGTCGGGCGAAAACGCAACTCTCTCTCTTACAGCAACCGGAGCCGTCTTATGGTTAATGCCCAGCGCCAGTATTGCCATCTATTGTTTTGCCGTTATGTCATTTTACGTTTTAGCTTAAAGCGCGCATTATATCGTTAAATGCCTATTTCTTCGCCTCCTTTTACGAAGCTAGCTGAAAATATTTTCAATGTGAAATAGCGAGAGAGAGATAAGATCAAAAGCAGCTAACGATTGCGTGTGCTTGTGAAGCAAAAGGTAAAGGGCTTCGGAACCTTTTGTGCAAACTTACCCCTAATGTGATGCCCCTGAATAACAATGTAACATTAGACGCATTGAGAAAAGACGAGTAGCCTTAAACTTAAGCTAGGTTTTATGTTGATATCGACGATTCACCTTATGTTAGCAAACGGTCAGTCACATATGGCCAAACACAAAAGTGTCTGGAGCTTACCTTTACTGGTTAGCCTAATCAGCCTCAGCGGCTGCACCACGCTCAATGCCAGCACCCAAGGCAGCGCCCCCTCTCAACAAAGTGCTGCGCCACACGCCACATCGACAACCAATACTCAACAGCTGGCTGAGAACGATGGAGCCACCACGCCTCAACCCGATCAAGCCTCTTCCAAGCCTGACGAAACAACAGATGCCACCAAAATCAGCCGTGATACCCTTTACGATTTATTGGTGGCTGAAATCGCGGGCAAGCGCCAGGTCTACGACGTTGCTCAAGAAAAATACGCCGCCCAAGCGGAAGTGACTCAGGATCCAAGCATAGCCGCTCGCGCCACCCGTATTGCGCTCTATCGACAAGACTATGAAAATGCCCTCAAGTCAGTCGACCTATGGAAGCGCCTAGACCCAGAAAACCCCTATGTTTACCACTCCGATGCGGAAATTGGCTACCACTTGCAAGACTGGCCAAAATTTGAAACCGCGATGGACCGCATGCTAGAGCTTGACCCCGACATTCGAATGGATTTTGTTTTGGGTGATTTACAGGCCCTTAATGCTGACCAGCAAACGGAATTACAGCAATCCCTCATCAAGATTCAAAGCGAACACCCCACTCAACCTGAGCTGATGTTTGTGTTAGCGCATTTGCTGCAACGTGCGAACAAACCCGATGAAGCTCTAGCCCAAATCGACCGCTTGCTCAAAATTGAGCCGGAACACTACCCAAGTCATTTATTTAAAGCGCGCCTTCTGGCATTGCAATCCCCCGAAGAAGCCATCGCTTTTCTTAAGAAAACGCTTAAACAACGCTTTCAAGACAACAAAGCTTTGAATGTGCTTTATGCGCGGTTATTGATTAAAACCAAAAAGTACGACCAAGCCGAGAAGGTCTTCAAACGCCTTGCAGAATTACACCCCAGAGACAGCAGCTTCCGCCTGTCGCTTGGCCTCCTCTACATGGAACGCAAACACTACGCAGGTGCAAAAGAAGCTTTTCAAGCCCTCATTGACATGAACCAGCGCCTTGATGAAGCCAATTACTACATGGGGCAATTGCTTAACGAAGAAGGCAAGAAAAATGAGGCACTTCACTTTTTGTTTTTAGTGATGGACGGTAAAGAGTTTCTACCGGCTCAAAACCTCATTGCTCAAATTCTGGAAAGCCAGGGAAAAGTCCCACAAGCGCGACTGCATTTGTCTCATATGCGCAGCCAGCATCCCAAGCACGCTCCCACGTTGTATATCATCGAAGCCGACGTCCTAAGCCGCAGCGGTCAAAAAACCGAGGCTTTTAATTTGTTGGGAGACGCACTTAAGCAATCGCCCGAGCATATAGACCTTCGATACACTCGAGCGATGTTGGCCGAAAAGATCGACCGCCTTGACGTTCTCGAAACGGATTTAAGGGTCATCATTGAACGCAACCCTAAGAATGCCGCTGCGCTCAACGCGCTGGGGTACACCCTTGCAGACCGAACAGAACGCAGCCAGGAAGCGCTACAACTGATTCAACGTGCACGCGACCTTGACCCTAAAGACCCCGCCATCATAGACAGTCTCGGGTGGGTCTATTATCGATTGGGCAACTTACCTAAAGCCGTTACTTTGCTCAAAGAGGCCTACGAATCCTTCCCAGACCACGAGGTCGCCGCGCATTTAGGAGAAGTGCTTTGGATGATGGGTGATCAGGATAAAGCAAAAACCGTGTGGTCAGAAGGGCTCGAGATGAACCCTCAAAGCCCGATTTTACGAGACACTTTTTTACGCCTACTCGGATCAGATAAACTGCCTGACTAAGCTTTAGATTAATGACCTTAGAAGCCTTATCCTTAGCGATAAGGCTTTTTTGTTTGATATGGATGATACCATGACCCGAAGGGCTGCCATGCAATGTTACACCCGGCCACCTTTTAAAGCGCTGACATTTCCTCGATTAGCGCTATTGCTGTCGAGCTTATTGCTACAGGCCTGCTCGTTCTTACAACCCAAACCGAATGAATTACAGCCTCTCTATGCACTAAACACTTGGTCCATTCAGGGAAAACTCGGCGCCAGAACACCATCCGGCGGTGGTTCTGGCTTGCTGACTTGGGAAGAAACACCTGACCGATACCATTTATGGGTCGCTGGCCCATTAGGTCGTGGCAGTACAGAAATCGAGGGGTCAGAACAGCAAGTCACGTTAACAACCCCTCAAGGCCAATTTACCGACACCAGTGCACGGCAACTGCTGCTCACGCACCTTGGGTGGGACTTCCCTGTTCAACATTTGCGTTACTGGGTGAAAGGACTCCCTGATCCTAACCATGCATCACAATGGCAACAAGATGAGCAAGGTGGCGTGACGGGATTTTCGCAAGCCAATTGGCAAGTGGATCTATCGCATTATGCTCAAGTTAAAGGGTATCATTTGCCTCACAAGATCGTCATACGGCGCCCGGATTGGCGCTTTATTCTCATTATTAAGGAGTGGACCCTGGAAGATCATTAGCTCTGCTAATTAGCCCCAAAGATACATCTTTCCAAAGGTTGCTCATTGAAATGCGAAGGCATTAACCACCTAATGCCTTCGCCCACAGTCTTACAGTTGATATGAACAGAATTAATGACACTTTGACGTTACTGTCGCCTGCAAAGTTAAATCTTTTTTTGCATATTTTGGGGCAACGTGCTGATGGTTACCATGAATTACAAAGTGCCTTCCAGCTTTTGGAATACGGCGATTTTATGCACTTCGAAGTGCTACCAACTTCTTCAGCCCCACATGTTCGCTTGAAAACGCCTATCGCTAACGTGCCCGAAAAGCAAAACCTGATTATTCGAGCGGCGGATGCGCTTCAGCCACATCTAGAACTCAAACAACGACAAGGTTACTCCGCCCCAAACATTTCGATCAGCATCGACAAAGTGCTGCCCATGGGAGGCGGATTAGGAGGAGGCAGTTCCAATGCTGCAACCACATTACTGGCGCTGAATCACTTGTGGGATCTGCAATTGAGCCTTGATGCCTTGACGGATATAGGCCTATCTTTAGGTGCTGATGTTCCAGTTTTCGTTAAAGGACAAAGTGCTTGGGCTGAGGGCATCGGAGAGCAACTGAGCCCACTGCCCAATCTTCCCGAAAATTGGTTCCTTGTGATTGTCCCTTCCTGCCAGGTGGAAACCAAAAAAATTTTTAATAACAAGGGGTTGACACGAAATACCCCTCGATGCAAAATAGGCACCGCTCTTCGGGGCAAGAGCCGAAAACCTAACTTTTACAGTACGTTCAATAACGACTGTGAAGGGGTTGCAAGATCGCTTTATAAAGAAATTGATGAAGCCTTAGTCTTGCTGGATAAGTTCGGCCAAGCCAGGATGACTGGCACAGGTTCCTGCGTTTTCTGTGAGTTTTCAACTCAGATAGAAGCAGAAGCTGCTCTGAACGATCTACCAACTGATATTCGCGTTTTTTTGGCGAAAGGTGTTAATATTTCACCTGTTCACAAAGCGTTGTCAGTCAGTCCCAAGTAACAGGGGTGTCGCCAAGTGGTAAGGCAACGGGTTTTGATCCCGTCATGCGTTGGTTCGAATCCAGCCACCCCTGCCAATTTCTTCTACAATCTGCCTACAAAGCTTGCACCTTTTCCACAAGAGGATTTTCGCGTGTCGAAACTCATGGTCTTCTCCGGAAATGCGAACCCGGAACTCGCCAACAAGATTATCGACCGACTGGACATACCGCTGGGGGATGCCACAGTCAGCAAGTTCAGCGATGGGGAAATTACCGTTGAAATTGAAGAAAATGTACGCGGTAAAGACGTCTTCATCATCCAGCCCACTTGCTCTCCCACCAACGACAACCTCCTAGAACTCCTCCTCCTCGCAGATGCTTTAAGAAGAGCTTCCGCCACCCGAATCACCGCCGTTATTCCCTACTTTGGTTACGCTAGACAAGATCGACGAGTCCGTTCAGCTCGCGTGCCCATCAGTGCGAAGGTCATCGCAGACATGATCACCAGCGTCGGCATTGACCGCGTCCTCACAATGGACCTGCACGCAGACCAGATTCAGGGCTTTTTCTCCATCACTGTTGATAACGTGTATGGTTCCCCGGTGTTGCTAGATGATATTGAACGCAAAAAATTTAAAGACTTAGTCGTGGTATCACCTGACGTCGGTGGCGTGGTGAGAGCGCGCGCAATTGCCAAGCAAATGAACGCTGAGTTAGCAATCATTGACAAACGTCGCCCTAAGGCTAACGAAGCTCAGGTAATGAACATCATTGGAGATGTGAAAGACCGCACCTGTCTGATTGTGGACGATATGGTCGATACCGCCGGCACCCTGTGCAAAGCCGCTCAAGCCTTGAAAGAATTTGGTGCAAAAAAGGTTGTCGCCTACTGTACACATCCTGTACTATCCGGGCCCGCGGTGGATAATATCCGCTCTTCGGTTCTGGACGAGATCGTTGTTACCGATACCGTTCCCCTCAGCACCGAAGCCAAAGCTTGTGATCGCATACGCGTATTAACCATATCGGGTTTGCTGGCTGAAGCGATTCGCCGCGTCAATAACGAAGAATCCATTAGCGCGATGTTTCGTTAGACCTTTTTTTACTTGCTTGGCTTGCTGAGCAAGAGGTGAAAGGCCGCTCTCGTTGAGACCGGTCTTTTTCGTCTTTGGGCACTTGGTCGCGGGTGTTCAAAGTTTATTTGTTATCATGAGGTTTTATCATGTCTGATTTGTATACTCTGAACGCTGAAGTGCGTAATGACCAGGGCAAAGGTGCGAGCCGCCGCCTGCGTCGTGAAGAAGGTTTGGTACCTGCTATCATTTACGGTGGTAAAGAAGCACCTGCCAACATCTCTCTTCCTCACAAAGATCTAGTGAAAGCGCTAGAGAACGAAGCTTTCTACTCTCACGTTGTTACTTTGAATGTGAGCGGCAGCAGCCAGCAAGTGATCTTGAAAGATCTTCAACGTCACCCTTCAAAGCCTTTCATCATGCACGCTGATTTCCAACGCGTTTCTGCTGATACCAAGATTAAAGCGCACGTACCTTTGCACTTTATCAACGAAGAAAGCTGCGTTGGCGTTAAGCAACAAGGCGGTAAAGTTCACCACAACATGACTGAAGTTGACGTCGTTTGTACTGCGAGCAACTTGCCTGAGTTTATCGAAGTTGACATTGAAAGCATGAACGCTGGCGACATTCTGCACCTTAGCGAACTGAAACTACCAGCAGGCGTTCAATTGCAAGTTGCGGTTCAGGGCGGCGACCTTGAAACCCCAGTTGTTGCAGTAGAAGCACCGAAAGGTGGCGATACTGAGGAAGAAGGCGAGTCAGAAGGCGAAGCCTAAGCATAACGCTCAACATTAGGCGCTTTCATTGTGAAAGATACAATACAACTTATTGTTGGCCTTGGTAATCCAGGGCCCGAGTACGAACAGACTCGTCACAATGCCGGCGTTCAATGCTTAGAAGCCCTTGCCAGGGCTTCTGGCATTACCCTAAAACCTGAAAAGAAATTTTTTGGGTTGGCGGGTAAAGGACGCATTGGTCAACAGGACGTTTGGTGTTTATACCCAACCACCTATATGAACCGCAGCGGTCAAGCGGTGGGTGCACTCGCACAGTTCTACAAAATACCTCCCCAGAACATCCTTGTGATACATGATGAATTGGATTTGCCTCCTGGCGTTGCTAAATTCAAGCAAGGCGGTGGGCATGGTGGCCAAAATGGCTTAAAAGACATCATCCGTGCTCTTGGAAACCAAAACGGTTTTTATCGCTTACGCATTGGTATTGGTCATCCTGGCGATAAACACTTGGTAACCAATTATGTGCTGGGTAAAGCACCCAAAGCACAGGCTCAACAAATCGAACAAGCCATAGATGCTGCCGTTTCTGAACTCCCCAATGCGATTGCAGGAGACTGGGCAACGGCCATGAATCGATTACACAGCGTCAAAGCGTAATCGATTTTCTGATCGGCATTCATCATCCGTTCGGATAAGACAGAGTCTAAACAGTAGGAATCATCCAATATGGGTTTTAAATGTGGCATCGTAGGCCTTCCAAATGTGGGAAAGTCGACTCTCTTTAACGCGCTGACCAAAGCTGGTATCGGTGCAGAAAACTTCCCGTTTTGTACCATCGAGCCGAACTCAGGTATTGTTCCTATGCCTGACCCACGACTCGACAAGCTGGCAGCCATCGTCAATCCTGAACGCGTCATTCCTACCACAATGGAATTCGTGGACATCGCAGGTTTAGTAGCCGGCGCTTCTAAAGGCGAAGGATTAGGCAACCAGTTTTTGGCTAACATCCGTGAGACCGATGCCATCGCTCACGTTGTACGTTGCTTTGAAGATGACAACGTCATTCACGTAGCCAACAAAGTTGATCCCGCTTCTGATATTGAAATCATTAATACAGAACTGATTTTGGCCGACCTTGAATCAGCTGAAAAACAGCTGCAGCGCATTCAACGAGTCGCCAAAGGCGGTGATAAAGAAGCCGTCGCTGATAAAGCGGTGCTCGAAATACTGGTTGAACATTTAGGCGAGGGCTTACCTGCCAGAGCACTCAAAGCCAACGATGATCAATTGTTGCGCCTCAAGCGTTTCCATATGATTACGACCAAACCCACTTTGTACATTGCCAACGTACACGAAGAAGGGTTTGACAATAATCCACACCTTGAAGCCGTAAAAGCCATTGCCGCAGAAGAAAATGCTCAAATCGTTGTGATCTGCAATAAAATCGAGGCTGAAATCTCTGAGCTGGAAGATGAAGAACGCGATGAGTTTCTCGAAGCAATGGGCATGGAAGAGCCTGGCTTGGATCGTGTGATTCGCGCAGGTTATGAACTCTTGGGCTTACAAACTTATTTCACCGCAGGTGTCAAAGAAGTTCGCGCATGGACCGTTAAAATCGGTGCGACTGCCCCACAAGCCGCAGGCGTCATCCACACCGACTTCGAAAAAGGATTCATCCGTGCTGAGGTTGTTGGCTACGATGATTTCATCGAATATAACGGTGAGAACGGTGCTAAAGATGCAGGCAAATGGCGTTTAGAAGGAAAGGATTACATCGTAAAAGACGGCGATGTTATGCATTTTCGTTTTAACGTTTAACGCTGTAACTGTCTACCTATTGGCTTTTTCTTTTATCGAAGAAAAAGCCAATACTTCAAAAAAACATCTCGAACCTTCACGATCATCATAATTCAAGATATTTCTCGAAAAGTTCATCCAAGACCCCTTCCGACTTCAATTCATCGAACGCCTTTTGAAAGATTTGAACATATTCATCGGGTATCGCTGAATGAAATGCATAACTCATATCATTACTGCTGAGCAAGAACACTGATTCAAATTCACCACGATCAACGCCTATTTCTTTAGATAAATTATTTAAGGTATCAGGGCCCGCAGCGAACAAGTCATTTCGGCCATAATACACACGTTTAATGCCATCGACTTGCTGCCCGCTTCGGTTAAGATTATTGATATTAAACCCATACAGATTGATCAGCGTGTGCTCTGCTGCATCATCAATATAGGTCGCGATCTTATAGCGATGCAAATCCGTTGCTTCATTTATTTTAATTTTATTTTTTTTTAGGGCATAAAGATGCAAAGTATTTTTAAAAATAGGGCCAACCCACTTGAATAATTCTTCACGTGCTTTATTCCTGGTTGTCGTAAAAAGAATGGCGTTTTCTGTATGTAAAGCTAAATCATAAGCTCTCGCCCAAGGGTATACTTTAATATCTAAGCGCCCTTGCTTAGAACCCACTTTATCTAACATGCGGATCAACATATCAACCGCAATGCCTTGAGGGACATTGTCTTTTGTAAAATTGTAAGGGCGCCACTCTTCTGTCAGAAATTGAAACGTGGGAAGTGATTTCGTGCTGCCTAAGGTCGTAACGGCTACTGCCATCAACCAAACCCCTAACAAACTGGCTGACAATCGCATGGATGACGCTCCTTTTTGAACCTCAAAATAGAGCTTAGTCAATCCAGCTGTAGGTAGAGCTGGAAAAGCCTATGGCTCATTACCCCCACAAGCATAGGGAACACCAGCAACCCAGGTACATTGCACATTACGGTCATCACCCATCATCATGAGTGCAAAGAGTTTTTCTTGAAGCGCTTCTAAGGAGCCAAAAGGCTGTTGTATTTTTGATTGACGCATTTTCTGGAGTGGGCTGGGTGTCCAGTTCAAAGCCACAAGATCTGCCTCATAACCAGGCGCAATACGGCCAACGCAGTGATCTATTTTGAGTGTTTTCGCCCCCCCTAAAGTTGCCAAATAAAAGGCTTCAAAAGCCGTCAGCGGTTGCTGCTCTGGCCGCTCCAGGCGGCCAAGCATCGTGACTTTATAGGCTTCATTTAATGTCGTTAAAAGGTTAAAGCAGGTGCCTGCTCCGACGTCGGTTCCCAACCCCAATGAGATAGGATGATTCGGGCAACGCAATTTTGACCATTTAAGCAAACCGCTCCCCAAAAATAGGTTGGATGTGGGGCAAAATGAAATGGCAGAACGATGTTGTCCAATTCTGTTAATTTCAGAATCACTTAAATAAATACCGTGTGCAAACACACTTCGGTCAGTCGCCAAATCAAAAGCTTCATAGACACCAAGATAATCCGAGCAATCTGGAAATAATGATTTTACCCATTCCAACTCATGCAGGTTTTCACTTAAGTGGGTTTGCAACAAAACGTCAGGGTATTCCTGTAGCAACCGGCGGGCTTGCTGCAACTGCTTCGGAGTAGAGGTGGGGGCAAAACGTGGCGTAACGCTGTAGCCTAAGCGGCCTTTTCCATGCCAGCGTTCAATCAGGGATTTCGAAGACTGGTAACTGGTTTCTGGGGTATCCAGCAGCGCCTGGGGAGCGTGCCTGTCCATCATGACCTTACCTGTGATCAAACGCATATTGCGTTGATAAGCACCGGCAAAGAGTGCATCAGTCGCACAAGCGTGTACACTGCCAAACACCAATGCTGTGGTTGTGCCTTTTGCTATCAACGTATCCAAAAACAGCTCAGCCATTTGCGCTGCATACTCGGGGTCTGCAAACTTTTGCTCGGTAGGAAAAACATATTTTTCGAGCCAAGACAACAAGTGCTCACCGTAAGCTCCCATCATTTCGATCTGTGGAAAGTGGATATGGGTATCCACAAATCCTGGAAGCATTAAACTGTCCTGGAAGGTCGCATCAATCGTGACACCCATGGCATCCACTTGAGGCTTTAAAGCTTCGAATGGCCCTACTTGTTCTACCTTGCCATTACTCAATACCAGCAGTGCATCAGAAATAAAATCAACCGCCTGCTCCAAAGGGACATACCCTGGATCTTGTTGAAAGCTCAATATTTGGGTGCGGTAAACTTTGGTGGCTTGATACGTCATACAATACAGATTCCATCAACCAATTCGTGTAGGAGCACCTATTCCGTTGTACTCGCCCAGTAAAGGCATTCAGGCGCCCCCATTTTTTATGTTTATGAAGATTTCACAGTCTCTCGCTTAAATTCAGGATGATTGGCGATCACTGCCAAATAGCCTTCACGATACGTAGGGTATTGGAACTGAAAGCCGGTCGCTTTAAGTCGTTTATTACTCAATTGCTTCGTGCTTTGCCGGCGCATAACAACTGAATCATCTTTGTGTGTCACTCCAAGCTGATGTCGCAACCAATCCATGACATCGCTTAAACGTGCAGGCTCATCATCCACCCCCAAATATAGGGATTCTACTGCCTGGCCATCAGCCCGCCTTTCCATTAAATGCCCAAGTAACCGTGCTGCATCGTCTCGGTGTATGCGATTGGTCCAAATATCCGTTAAAGCTTGTGGGTCAATACCCTCGTGAGCCTTCTGCAATAACGCCGTACGGCCTGGACCATAAATGCCTGCTAATCGAACGATGGTCGTTGGGAATGGTTGTTCCGAAGCCACCGCTTCCATCTCAATCAACGCTTGATTCATGGGTGAATCCGGCAAAGGACTTGAGGTTTCATCCAAGAGGCCAGAAGCACTGCCATAAACCCCGGTTGAAGAAACAACCCACAGATGCTTGGGTGGCACTGCAAGCGCCGTCAGCACATGCTTAAGCCCTTCAACATACACGGCTTGATAAGCCGTTTCATTGTACACACTCGGTGCAATACAAAAGACCACTTGTTCAACTGGTGGCAGAGGTTCACTTAAAGGTTGAGTGACGTCAGCTGAAATCCAGTTTACATCACTAGAAGACGGGGTTTGTCGCCTTAGCCCATACAATTGATGGCCCTGAGGCCTTAACATTTCAGCGATAGCGAGTCCTAAATCCCCACAGCCTACAATAAGAATGGAGCTTGGGCGGGTTAGCGGCATGCTGGTGTTTAATGGCTTCTCTTCTTGCCCACTCATAGGTATTCTATTCCCTTTACCATGGCTTGTACGACTAGGGTATACCATGACATTGACCGAGCTGAAATACATCATCTCTCTTGCAAAAGAACGCCACTTTGGTCGAGCAGCAGATCACAGCGCTGTCAGTCAGCCTACTTTAAGTGTCGCCATCAAAAAGCTCGAACAAGAGCTTGGTGTGGATTTGTTTGAGCGTTCGAAAAACTCCGTCAATGTTACCCCCATTGGGGCTGAAATCGTCGAAAAAGCGCAACGGGTTCTCGAAGAGGTCAAAAGCATCGAGTCCCTGGCACGATATGGAAAAGATCAATTGCGCAGCCCCCTTAGACTTGGTGCAATATTAACCGTTGGCCCCTATTTATTGCCTCACTTAGTGGTTCAAATGCACCAGTCTGCTCCGGGGATGCCTTTATTTGTAGAGGAAAACTACACGGCTGAACTGCGCAAACAGTTAAGAAGTGGTGATTTGGATGCGATCATTGTCGCCCTACCCTTTACCGAGCCTGACGTGCTGACTAAGCCTCTCTACGATGAACCCTTTGTCGTTGTCATGAACAGCAACCACCCTTTAGCTGCGAAATCGGCTATTGAGCCCGAAGAGATTATGTCGGAAGACGTTTTGCTATTGGGAGAAGGGCATTGCTTCAGAGATCAAGTATTGGATATTTGCCCCAACTTGGCTCAGCGCTCAAATTCACATCTGCACTCAGTCGCCAAAGGCAGTTCTTTAGAAACGCTTAAACATATGGTGGCCAGTGGCTTAGGCATCAGCGTGCTGCCTAAGTCAGCCGCTCAAGTCTCTCAATACCCTGAAGGCACACTTGTCACTCGTCCCTTCAGTGGGCATCGCGCGTATCGAAACATTGGCATTGCTTGGCGGGCAAGCTTTACGCGACCAAAAGCCATCGACATGTTGGTCCAATCCTCTTCGATGTGTCGCCTATTTTAAATCATGGTTGTGGCCACCTCGAAACAAACCTCATCAACTCCCTTGCACCGTCTTGCGATTACGCAGGTCGGGCGAGTTGGCCCAGGGCTGGCTGAAAAACTCGCAAAGTTAAACATTGAATCTGTGCAAGATGCCTTGTTGCATTTACCCCTTCGATATCAAGATCGAACCCGTATTCAAAGCATCGGACAACTCCAACCCTTTCAAGATGCTGTTATTCAGGGGGAAGTCATCAATGCTCAGGTCATGATGGGGCGTAAGCGAAGTTTTCTCGTACGACTGCGAGACACTTCAGGCACCATCGGGTTGAGATTTTATTTTGTCAGTCAGGCGTTAAAGCAGTTTTTTGAGAAAGGAGCAGAGGTTCGGGTCTTTGGTGAAGCGCGACCTGGTAGCTCGGGGCTCGAAATGTACCACCCGGAATATCAGCGACCTGATCAAGTTCAAGCAACAGAAGAAAGCTGCTTAACACCTATTTATCCAGCAACCGATGGGCTGTCTCAGCAACGGCTTCGCCAAATAGTGGGGCAGTGCCTGAGCTATTTGAAACAACAATCGGTCACGCCATTGCTCCGTGAAAGCTACCTCCCGCCTACCCTGCAAATACCATTAAACCAAGCGCTGGCCTTTGTGCATCAGCCTCCACCAGGCACAGATACGCATGCTCTGCTTGAAGGTTTACACCCTGCGATTCAACGTCTTGCGTTCGAAGAACTGGTCGCACATCAGCTCAGTCTTAAAAAATTACGGGATCAAACACAAGCGCAGGTAGCCCCGGCCTGCCCAGCCAGCCAAAAGCTCCAAGCCGATTTGATAAATCAACTGAGCTTTACCCTAACCGGCGCTCAACAGAAGGTTTGTTCAGAAATTGCAGCAGATATGCAGCACACACAGCCGATGTTGCGCTTGGTACAAGGTGATGTAGGGTCTGGCAAAACCCTTGTGGCAGCCATGGCGGCTTTGCAGTGCATCGAAGCGGGCTATCAGGTCGCACTGATGGCGCCAACGGAAATACTGGCCGAACAGCATTATCATAGTTTCCTCAATTGGCTGAACCCAATGGGCATCGACATCGCTTGGCTCAGCGGAAAAGTAAAAGGGAAAGCCAGGGCACAAGCCTTAGACGCATTGGCATCTGGCCAAGCACGTATTGCCATTGGCACCCACGCTTTGTTTCAGGACGACGTTGTCTACCAGGAACTGGGATTAACCATTATTGATGAGCAACACCGTTTTGGCGTTCATCAAAGGCTTGCGCTCCGCGAAAAAGGCCGCGGGCGTTTTCCTCATCAATTAATCATGACCGCCACCCCTATACCCAGAACCCTTGCCATGAGTGCTTACGCAGATCTTGATTGCTCGGTGATTGATGAACTCCCTCCTGGACGCAAGCCCATTCAAACGCTCGTTATGCCCAGTGGACGCCGAGATGACGTCATTGAACGGCTGCGCGACCACTGTGCAACCGGGCAGCAAGCATATTGGGTTTGTACGCTCATAGAAGAGTCGGAAAACCTACAATGCCAAGCCGCAGAGGACTGTGCACAACTCCTGACAGAAGCTCTTCCTGACCTCAATGTTGGCTTGGTGCATGGGCGCTTAAAACCTCAAGAAAAAGCGGAGGTGATGGCGGCATTTAAAGCGGGTCTTATTCATCTTTTGGTCGCCACAACCGTGATTGAAGTGGGTGTTGATGTGCCAAACGCAAACATAATGATCATTGAGAACCCTGAACGTTTGGGATTAGCGCAACTGCATCAATTAAGAGGTCGCGTCGGTCGAGGCACCGCTGCGAGCTACTGTCTTTTGCTTTACCAAAATCCACTAAGCCGACAAGGTCGCGCTCGTTTAGAAGTGATGCGTGAAACGCAGGATGGGTTTATGATCGCTGAAAAAGACTTAGAAATCAGAGGCCCTGGCGAAGTGATGGGAACACGTCAAACAGGGCTAGCTCAGTTTCGCATAGCCGACCTTTTAAGAGACCAGCCACTCTTAGAACAAGTCGCCCAGGTGTCAGACCAAGTCCGCTCCCAAGACCCCGAACGCATTGATGCAATCGTCGATCGCTGGTTAAGGCAAGCCGAACGCTTTGCACAAGCCTAAATACATAAGCATTTGATTCTATTTTTTTCACAAATCCAGCCTAGTTACACGCTCAAACCACCCTCTATGTAGCAAATACGTCTAATACTAAGACAGCGGCTGCGATCCAAATCATGACAAGCAATAACGCCAATACCCGCCTTTGTACATATACGCAGTGATTAAAAAGCTAGCCTAAGCCAGCTCATCTATAGTATCTAGAGGAACACTGTAAACAAGGGAAATCATGCTTTATCAACTGAGCTAAATGCGCCACCGTGCGAATTTAGGAGCAAAACTCAATAATAATGAACTCGGTTGTGTAATTGACAATGATTCAGGGAAAGGTCGAAACATGGATAAAGGAGAGGACATGAGTATTCCACATCCAGTAGAAGCAGTACTCATCGCAAATGAGGTGGATGTTTCGACCATTAACGTCAAGCAGCGCCAAGTAACCAATTTAGGTAAAGATAATGAAGCGCAACTTATCATCCTGACGGATGGGCGGGAACGATTGCAGTTCATGGTGCCTTCCAATGGGTTTATTGATCTTCAACAGCTTTTCCAAGTCACCAAAAGGCACTTTCAAGCACTAGAGCCCAGTGTGTTAAAAGGTATTGCCAAAAAAATTGCCCCCGACATTGAGAGCCTGCCTGCATTGCCTCAGTTAACGGGATTCGAAACCTGGATTGACGAACAGCTACTAAAACCCGAGAGAGTGTCCCTTCATCTTGATGGCGAACATCTATTGGAAGTCAGCCAAGAAGATTTCCGCAAGCTCATCAAAGACAGCGAAATAAAAAAGATTGCCACTCCGCTACCAGAACTCAGCATCCCCATTGATCATTGGCAAGAAGCTGATTTGAAAATGGTGAATAACAGCGTGAGTCGATTTACGTCTATGCGAATCAAACAACGTCTGGATGAAACGCTTGATGTGCCACCGCTTCCAGAAATTGCAAATGAAATCATTCATTTACGCATGAAGCCTGATGCAGAGACAAGACAGCTTGCCGGCATCATAGAACGAGATCCTTCTCTTGCAGCACAAGTCATCAGCTGGGCTAATTCGCCCTACTACGGCGTTTCCAGCTCCATTGAATCCATTCAAGATGCCGTGATTAGAGTATTAGGGTTTGATTTAGTGATTAATCTTTCGCTCGGGTTGGCGCTCGGTAGAGACTTGAGTGTTCCTCGAGACGGCCCTTATGGTTACACACCCTATTGGAAAAAAGCCGTTTACATGGCGCACTTGGCGTCCGAGATTGGCAAAAAAATTCCAAGCTCTGTTAGGCCTCCACCCGGGCTCTGTTATCTAAGCGGTTTATTGCATAATTTTGGCTATCTGGTGCTGGCTCATGTCTTCCCTCCTATGTTCGACATGCTGTGCCGACATATTGAAGCCAATCCGTGCGTACCACGCGCCTGTTTAGAAAAGCACCTTTTGGGCATTACTCGGGAGCAACTGGCCAGCGGGCTGTTTAAACAGTGGCACCTACCTCAGCCACTATGTGTTGCACTCCGTTACCAAAACCACCCTTATTACGATGGGGAGCATGCCATCCTGTCAAAACTTCTGAATCTGTCTTTATGTCAATTACAATCCATTGGTATCGGCGATGGTATGGCTGTCATTGCAAATGAAGACGCATACGACGAGTTGCAGTTACCTGAAGGGACCATCGAAAATGCACTTGAGAAACTTCAAGAAAATGAAGAGGCACTTAATGCGATGGTGATTCAGATGGATCGTACCTAACAAGGGAAGCGTTTAATATTGTATGATTAAGGGCTAGCTTGAAATAAGTTAGCCCTTTTTTATTTTACTCAGTCGGGTAAGTGTGAACTTGAATGGATTTTATCGTATTCGTGCCCCCTGCTGCGATTCGGCATATTTCCACACCTAATACCTCACCTTGACGAACATCGATTTGCATCATTGGCAAGGTGTAAGTACCCATCGTACGTGCATAGTAGTGTGGAATACCTTCCTCAGAATAGTAATCAATGGTTTTCTTCATTAATCCAGTATGCATGTATTCAAACTTCGCATATTGATCGGAAGGGGTATAGGCTCTTACTCTAAATAGCTCTACATCAGATTCTGCATTGAGATCAATAAACCCAACCCACTGAGAGCTTACTTGAATAAATACATCTGCTTTTCCATCATCATGGAAAATAGGTATATCAGGCGCCTTGATAACACAACGACCGTAGTACCAGGGCTCTCGTGGCACCTGAATCCAGGTCCCATCAAAATGGGCTCTGTCATTCATTATTTCTAAATCGGATGCTTTAAACTTATATCTCCAACCGCCACTCCCATAGGGCCCATCTTCGTATGCAGCGGCACTCATCATCACACTCATAGCAATAATAAACGCACAAGATTGTTTGCACTTTCTTTTCATTTGTTTCTAGCTTCCATGCTAATCAACATTTCCCTTACTCATATTTTTACAACAGATTAATTATTCAAGGACTAATCAAATAGTTCTCAAAAAACAAATCTTGCTTTTTATATCTCAATGGATCTTGGATCTTGCATTTGCCTGAACTGAATCGATTACAACCATCAGGGACTAATTTGTTTTTTATTTTCTGGATAAGGTTATTATCAAAAGGCAGATGACTAAAATCATGTTTTCTAATATAAATAGCCGTAGACAAAGCTATAGGGGTCATCCAAGATGGGTAACTTCGGGTTATCGGGAAAAATGAAAATCCAGCCTGACTGGTTTGCATTAAAGGGGTTTTATTAAAATCATGCGGTCTTGATGGCTCAACCCCAGAATTTATAAAGACATCCGTCCATGGCTCAGATTGGTAATACAAACTCGGCAATGCTACTACTTTATTGGCATCAAGCGGATAGCCATTTTCATCAACGTTAGCATCCAAAACAGCTAAATGACCCACCAACAATCGATTATTATAACCATTACTGGTCTCAATGGGATATTCACTTCTTGATGAAATATCAGCACTCGCTTGGAACGCCATGACCCCGTCGGAATTCATTAACACATCATAAACTTGTTTAATTGCACTCAATCGATTTTTCAGTTCATATTCCTGGGAAGCACCAGCGCAATTTTTCCTCCAAAAATCTCTCATACCTGACAGAGTATGGCCACCCGATATATTAACATAGCGGATCGAATGTTTTTGCAATATGTGACTTAACTGATTGGCAACCAAATTCATGTCTTGATGAAATGCATCTCTGTCCTCGCAAAAAGAGTCTGCAAATTTGTTTTCTAAATCAAATCCACGCAAGTAAACAAATTGTGCATTTGGATTATATTCAAACAAATAATTGGCAACCATACCCCCGTGACCTGTCGAATCAATAAAATCTCCAGCTGCATTTATTAATGCCGAATCCAAACGCTCAAACGCCGCAGCTGGCATAAAATCATTGCTATCAATATGATCTAATAACTCCCAAACAATCTTAGGTAATGTTACCCTTGGGTTCCATTCGACAACGCCCTGCCCCGCTTCAATTTCATACAAGCCTTTCACACGACTTCTATAACGAGCAACGGCTTTATATTCAATCCCAGCAAGATCCCAGATCAATACTCTTTCTTTATTACCCTTTTCAGCGTCAAACTGACCACTATTAAAATCGCGTTCTTGTAACTCGCAATTTCCATATTGCTCTGATGGATCTTGGCAATTAACGGCTTTTAAACGATCAACGTATTGGTCCGAAATATTATTGGCCATGGCTTGGATAAGAGGGTTTGGCACCGCTAAATCGGTTAATTTCGCTCGACCATAAACCCCATTTGAACTCGATGATTCATCATCCGGTGGCGATGACATCGCAATACCACACCCCGACAAAGTCATCGCTGTACAAAGCGTGAGGAACTTTAGCATTTAATTATCCTTATTTATTGTTAGCAAAGGGCATCAAGCTATCCGTTATATTTTTCTTAGCTTAATGCTTAAATTGTACTTATATCATTACATTCTTAATGTAATTTGGTTTAGATATTGGGTGTATTGATTCTGCCAGGCAACCTCACCCACCAGAATGCCATTTGCAATGACAATATGCTCAACAGGTAAATCATTCTTAACTTCAAAATTGTATACAGCCCCATCTGCTTTTATTCGCTCAATTCTATCAATTTGAACGAATTCACCTGTAGCCGTTACCAGTTCATCTTTTATCGTTAACTCTTTTGCCGTTGTCATTCTTCCATTAGAAAGTAACACGCCATGATGCTGTGTTAGCTTGAGTGCGCTCGCATTTGATAAAGTGAAGTGATAAAGCAAAGAAGCTTCTGCACCTGATGTTGTGCTTTTAATAAGGCTGTCTTGGAATGATAAGTCTGTCATTCTAGCCGCTGATGACAAGGTGATTACCTGATCCTTAGCCGAAAGCTGATTCACGGCAATATCACCTGTTGCTGTCTTGATCAGCGTATCAGCTGCAAAACAACCGCATTTGCAAATTGAATCAATCTCTCCATGCCGATTAATAATAGGATAGTAACCGTTAGCATTTCCCCAATTAGCCGTCGTTTGATCAATCAACTTTAACTCTAAAGCATATTTGATTTCTGAACTGCAATATTCAGCCGTTGCTCCTCTATCCATGCATCTTGGGTGACCATCACTATCCACGGCATGAGCTTTATATTGATCTAAGGTTACAAATTTTCCAGCGCTAGCAAAGGTGCTTAGACCTAAGAGAATTGCGAATAAATATGGCTTCCAGGTATTCATGTGTATTCCTTTAACTGTTGATATTCGTCGTATCCTTACGACGCTAGGAAGCTAATCTTTATATGGTTGAATTTGCAAGATTAACTGATATCACCTATAAAATTTTCAGGATTTAACATTAGACGCTAAAACATTTTTACTTTTCTTTAGATAAAAAAACCGGGACAATCCGCCCCGGTTTGTTTGTTGGTCTGAGCATGTCAGGCCAATTAACTTTCGAGTTGATTAACTCGATTTCACTGAGGATTCATCATCCGCTTCTAACTCACCCGCTTTAGGATCGTTAAAAGTGGCTTCATCTAATACGCCTTCCCACTTAGCAACCGTCGTTGTAACAGCCAAATCACCGGTTACATTTACAGCAGTACGGGTCATATCCAACAAACGGTCAACGCCCATGATTAATGCAATGGCTTCAACCGGCAAATTAACCTGAGTGAGGACCATGGACAACATGACCAAGCCTGCAGAAGGCACACCCGCCGTTCCAACAGAAGCCAGGGTAGCTGTTGCGATGACGGTTAAAATACCCATCAAGCCGAGGTCCACGCCGTACATTTGGGCGATGAAAACCGTCGCAACCCCTTGCATGATTGCAGTGCCATCCATATTGATGGTTGCCCCTAACGGAACAGTAAAGGAAGCTAAAGAGTTCTTCACACCCAAACGTTCTTCGGCTGTTCTTAAGGTAACAGGGATCGTCGCGCCACTTGAAGCCGTGCTGAATGCAAATGTTTGAACTCCGCGCACTTTTTTCAAGAACGTTAATGGATTCACACCCGCCATCACAGACAATAGAGCAGGGTAAACAACCAACGCATGAACCAACAGAACTCCAATCACCGTGAAGAAGTAAGCACCTAGGGCAACGATCTCGCTGAAGCCTTCTTTGGCAACGGTATTAAACAAGAGTGCAAACACACCATAGGGTGCGAAATGCATGATTACTGCAACCAGTTTCAGGACGACTTCATTCCAATCGTTAAAGGTGTTGGCAACGCGGCGGCCCGGTTCACCCGAATGACTAATAGAGAAGCCAAGCAAGATTGCGAACAAGATAATTTGCAACATTTTACCGTCCGCCATTGCTTGAATGGGGTTGGTCGGGAACATGTCAATGATCACTTGTGCAAAAGGTGTTGCTTCTTTCCCTTGGAAAGCCAATTCGGTGGTTTTTTCAATCCCGGCGCCTGGTTGAATAATGAGCGCGGCTGTTACTGCAATCGCTAATGCAACAGCGGTAGTTCCAAGGTACAGCCCTATCGTTTTAACGCTGTATCGTCCCAATCGACTCGTATCATTCAAGGATGCTGTTCCACATACCAATGAGACGAATACCAAGGGCACCACCATCACTTTTAAACCTGCGACAAATGCCTTGCCAACGATTAACAACAGCCCATTGATCAAGTAGTCATTGATAAACTGGTGAAACCCAGAACCTTCTGAAGCGGTCAGATTCACAATGACGCCCAATACGATCGCTGCTGCCATCGCAATTAAAATGCGCTTGGTTAAATTCATACGTTCACTCCTCCTGCCACGAGGTAACCCCCACTGCACGGCCCAATATGCGTTTATAGCGATTACAAGCTTCTTATAAGCAGCACGCAATCGCTATAAACACCGCTTAAGTTTTCGGTTTCCTGGGTCTTAGATATTTCATCATGCCCTGAAACCACATGACTTCCTGCATATTTCCTTCAAGCTGAACATCTTTATCCTGTATGCCCCGCAAGAATGCATTGCGATCCTTCGATGTTAAAATATCACACGCCACCTTGGCATCTTTAAACACCACCGCAAAGGTGGGTGCTGACGCTAACCCTGCTGCACTGGTGACCCTCTGACCCTTAACACAGAATCGCCTACCAGCGCCAGAAACGGTTTGCAGTTGAAAAACCA
Source organism: uncultured Saccharospirillaceae bacterium (assembly GCA_947499545.1). Classification (GTDB taxonomy): domain Bacteria; phylum Pseudomonadota; class Gammaproteobacteria; order Pseudomonadales; family Oceanobacteraceae; genus CANMOZ01. The sequence goes on along the minus strand of CANMOZ010000016.1, from coordinate 55,917 downwards.
GTTCTTTATTACCTAAGTAGGCTTGTAAGTCTGTATTAGTCTTGGACGCCTTAGATAGCAACCGTCCAAGAAACCAAAGAATCAGTTTAAGTTTGATCACCTATCCTCCTAGCATGACCATTTAATAAGCATTATTTGGATTGAATGCGCTGGCATCATAACCCCGAAGACGCCTTCTGTTAATAGGGCAGTCAATTTAATTAACACCTTCAAAGGAAATCCGGCAATCGTCATGGATTGCATGTTGCTTGCAAATTAAATAAAAAAACCAAAATGAAAAGGGAATTGTGAGGGGTAACTCTTCACTTTTTGGGCTGCATACTACTCCGGAGGTACCCTCCCACTGAATTGCAGCCTGTTAAGAAAATGATCCTTATTTAGAAACCAGTCTGTTTTTCTTACCCATTCACAGCATCTTTTAAAGCTTTACCTGGCTTAAAGACAACCGTTTTGCTGGCTGCAATCTCAATCGCTTCACCTGTTTGAGGGTTTTTACCCATACGAGCTGCACGTTCGCGTCTAACAAAAGAACCAAAGCCTATGAGGTTGACGGTATCATCTTGGCGTACCGCATCCGCAATCGAGTCTAGCAAGATGTTAATCACTTCGTTCGCTTTGTCTTTTGAAATGTCGGCCTGATCAGCGATTGCGGCAGCCAAATCCGGTTTGCGCATAATGTATGCCTCCTTGCATAAATGAAAGACCGATGCTGTTCGCATCGGCATAAGAGTGCGCTGTTCGATGTTCACGCACTCTGTTAGGGGTTTAATCTTAGGCTGTTTGTTGTTCTTTAAGCAACGCCAGTATTGAAGCGCGCTCTTTCACATGCTGACCCAATAAGTAGGCTCCAGAAGCCTTGCCGTTATCATCCACAAACACGCCTTTCAAATCTAATGCCGAGCCTTCTTGTTCCCAGGAGCCTTGGGCTCCTGCAGGCGGCATAAAAATCATTGGGTTACCTGGCAATTTGATGGTCACAGGCCACCAATCAGTTTCCCAATGTGTATCCGTTCCTGACAGTATCTGTGCTAACGTCCGCGCTTGCGAGGTAATAGGCTGGATATACTGATACAAGGTGTTCCCTACTTCAGCACAATCCCCAATCGCAAAAATGTCGGATACCGATGTTTGAAACCGTTGATCAACGCAAATGCCTCTACGGCATCGAAGACCAGCCGTTTCTGCAAGACGTTTATCTACCTCTAACCCAATGGATGTTAATAACATTCGGTTTGCGGTTTGAGCCTCTGATACCACATCTGCCAAGGGTTGCTTGGAAGCTGTACTGATTTGAACGCCCAAATCCTCAAGTGCTTTTTCCAAGGCTCTAGCAGGTTCTTCAGGGAGGAATCGCTGCAAAATACGATCCTCAGCTCCCCAAAGCCGAACAGAATGACCACTTCTAGCCAAATCATACGCAAATTCACAGCCAACTAATCCCGTCCCAATGATGGTAACGCCTGACGCTTGAGTTAAGGTTTCACGAAAACGTCGATAATCCGCTAGCTGATTAACCGAAATTGCATTCATTGCTTCTTTAAGCTCTCTTGGCTCTGCTCCCATAGCCAGTACCAAGCGCCCAAAAGGGATCTCTTCTTGCGTCAAGTGCAGGCACTTACGATTTGAATCGATGGATAGCACGCGTTCCTGCGTTCGGATTTCAATCCCAAGGCTGTCTGCCATTTCAGCCGCCGATTTCATGACCAACTGATCCGCTGATTTTTGGTTGCCAAGTGCGGCCGACAATTGTGGCTTCGGATAAAAAGATCCGTCACTCTGGGTGATCAGAATAATAGGATGCTCGGCATCGAGCTTGCGAAATTCTCTGACAAGGGTATAACCCGCGAGACCCGATCCCACGATCACCAAAGGCAGATCAGGCGCTTGTACCTGCTGACGGTTTGCGTACTGCTCAGACACTGAGAATCCCCTTGTATTAGGCCACTTCTACCATTTCAAAGTCATCCTTTCCGGCACCACAATCTGGGCATACCCAATCGTCGGGAATGTCATCCCAGGCAGTCCCTGGTGCAATTCCTTCTTCTGGGACTCCCGCGGCTTCGTCGTATATCCAGCCACATACGATGCACTGCCATTTTCTCATCTTTGCGCTCCGCTAAAATCACAAGGTGTTGCCCTTCCATTGAGTGATAAGGGCATTTTAGTCAGGTCCGGCAAATTTCCTTGCCAACCTAAAAGACATCTAAGGGAAGCTCAATGTATAATTCGCACCCAGGTTACGGCACTGGGCATTTTGATACATGGATTACCACAGCATTCCCCCTCAACTTCACCAATTGGAGTGGCTGAAGCAATCCCTCACCATAATGCCTTACCCTGATTCATTGGTCGAGCATTCAGGGTCAATGACGGCTTTGTTAAAAACTCTGAGTTCAAACCAGAGCATTGAGGTTGAAGTGCTTCAAGAAACCCCTTCGGCAAACGGACTGTCTTGGGAGAGAGAAGTGTTGCTGCTGGTACAGGGGGTAGCCTGCATTTGGGCGCGCTCTGCCATCCCCATGTCGTTACGGCCTACGCCGTTAAAGCAATGTCCTTTGGGGCAATGGCTCTTTGTGGAACATCAAGTTAAACGAACACCCTTTTTGTACAGCAAGATTCAACTCGCTCAAAACGAGTCTCCCATTCGCCGCTCACAATTATGCCCTGAACACAGTGAGCCAATCGACGTCATTGAATGCTTTTTGCCTGGCATCTTGACGCTTATGCCTACGACAGATCTTACCTTAGCCCATTCAAGCAACTTGGAGGCGCTTAAGTGAATACAAAAAAGGGTGCGCCTCTTTCTATGGGCCTCTCAACTGGCCCCACCGCTAAAGGCAATTGGCGAGCCTATTGGCAACTGATGCGACTCGACAAGCCCGTCGGCTCTTTGCTGCTTTTATGGCCAACCTGGTGGGCGCTATGGATAGCAGCTGAAGGCATACCTAGCACAGCCAATCTCATCATATTCACGCTCGGCGTTTTGATCATGCGCTCTGCCGGCTGTGTTATTAACGACATCGCAGATCGTAACGTTGACCGTCATGTGCAAAGAACAGCCAACCGTCCGCTTGCTCAAGGAGCACTCCCATTAAAAAACGCTTGGTGTCTATTCGCAGCGTTACTCGTTTTGGCGCTAGCGCTTGTCCTAATGACGTCGAAGCTGGTCATTCAGCTGTCTTTTGTTGGGCTCTTACTTGCGTCTATATACCCCTTTATGAAGCGTTACACCCACTACCCTCAGTGCGTATTGGGAGCTGCTTTTTCATGGGGCATACCCATGGCTTATGCGGCAGAGGCAGACGCCCTTAATCCCATCATTGGCCTCTTCTTCATGGCAAATCTCCTCTGGACGATTGGCTATGACACCCTGTATGCCATGGCAGATAAGGAAGACGATTTAAAAATTGGTGTCAAATCCACCGCGATTGCCTTTGGCAAATACGACTGGCTTATTTCAACGTTGCTTATGCTGGCAGCCTTAATCTTATTGGTGACTTCTGGGCATTTGCTCGGCCTTAGCGCCCCATATTGGTTAGGATTAACAGCAGCCACTTTATGGGCCAGCACCCTCTTGTATCAGAGCAAGAACCGAGCGCCGATGGCTTGTTTTTTGGCCTTCAAACGCATGCATTGGGCTGGAGCGTTCTTGTGGCTAGGGCTGTTCTTCTCGTATATGCCCTGAAACCATGGATAGGTATGTGCTCACGTATTCAGGCAGGCTCTCAATTTAACATCTGAAGATGACTTTTAATTCACCTGTGACAGCCTGTCACATTCCTGCAATAATGTCTGGGTGTAATGGTCTAGTGCCAACCTAAACAGGTAACTGGAGCAATGTTAAATTCCGGCAAAACAATCCTAATCGTTGATGATGAACCAGCGATTCGAGAGATGATCGCCATTGCCCTTGAAATGGCTGGATACGATTGCCTTGAGGCTGGCAATGCTCAAGAAGCACTCCCTCAAGTCGTTGATAAAAAGCCATTAATGATTATCTTAGACTGGATGCTTCCAGGCACCTCAGGTGTTGAATTTGCGCGTAAACTCAAACGTGACGACCGCACATCCGAAATCCCCATCATTATGCTTACGGCCAAAGGTGAAGAAGACAACAAGGTTCAAGGGCTCGAAGCCGGTGCCGACGATTACATCACCAAGCCTTTCTCACCCCGAGAATTAGTCGCACGTTTAAAAGCGGTACTAAGACGCTCCACCCCCCAAGGGGTTGAAGACCCTATTACCGTCTTGGGCCTGACGCTGGACCCTGCTTGTCACCGTGTTACAGCAGACTCTGAACCCTTAAACATGGGGCCAACAGAATATCGTTTGCTGCAATTTTTCATGACTCACCCTGAACGAGCCTACTCTCGTGCTCAACTACTGGACCAAGTCTGGGGCAATAATGTGTACGTTGAAGAGCGCACGGTTGATGTACATATCCGGCGTTTACGAAAAGCTTTGGGAAAAAATCACGAACATCTCATTCAAACCGTGAGAGGGACTGGCTATCGTTTTTCAACAAGAGCGTCTTAGTCGACTAACAAGCTTCCGCCTATCATGAAACCGGTTACGTCTTGGCGCGTTGCCGCTCAACGCTGGGTGATGTGTCTTTTATTGGCCATCGGTTTAGATTTTTTGCTCGGCAGCACCCCTTGGTGTTTATTGTTGCTGTTGGGGCTCAATACCCTTTGGAATTTCTTTCAATTACACCGTTTTCAACAATGGCTTTCACAGCGCGATGATGTCGAGCCCCCACTCAGCCGAGGCTATTGGGGACATATTTTTGATGAGGTCTATCAGCTGCAGAAACGGCAAAAAGTCAGCCAGAAAAAGCTCAAAAACGTACTCAAACGCATTCAGGAATCAACAGCGGCTTTAAAAGAAGGCGTACTGATGGTGGATTCGCAGGGCACTCTTGAATGGTGGAACGCATCTGCAACGGAGCTGCTTGGCCTTAGAAACCCTGACGACGTGGGCCAGCCCATCATGAACTTAGTCAGAGCGCCTGCGTTCAAGCGTTATTTTGAGGCAACCGATTACGATGCTCCCTTAGAAATCAGCTCTCCGATCAACCCACAGATCACACTCGAATTCCAGCTTACCCTTTTTGGCAAACAAGACCGCCTGATATTGGTCAGAAATGTAACCCAAATAAAGCAGCTCGAAGCCATGCGCCAAGATTTCGTTGCGAACGTTTCTCACGAATTACGGACGCCCTTAACCGTGATTACCGGTTATTTAGAAACCTTTATTGATCAAGCGTCGTTGGTGCCACCACGGTGGTTAAGAGCATTGCAGCAAATGAGCACCCAAGGCAGGCGCATGCAAAACCTGGTGACGGACTTGCTATTGCTCTCCCGGCTGGAAACGACGCATTCAAAAGAACCCAATCCCGTTCAACTAAAACCCCTCCTAGAAGGCATCCGTAATGATGCTCTAGACTTAAGCGCTGATCAGCAACATGACATTCAACTGTCCATTGATCATTCTGATTTATTGGGTCTCGAAAGCGAATTACGCAGCGCCTTTTCAAATTTAGTGTTTAACGCCGTCAAATACACCCCCCAAGGGGGCACCATTAACATTGCTTGGCACTCCAATGAGCAAGGCGGGCAATTATCGGTTAAAGACAATGGCATAGGCATCGACCCAGTGCACATCCCCCGACTCACAGAACGTTTCTATCGAGTGGACGCCAGTCGTAACTTAGATACCGGAGGGACAGGTCTGGGGTTGGCTATTGTGAAACATGTATTGATCCGTCATCAGGGACATTTAGAAATTCGCAGCAACCCTGGCGAAGGCTCAGAATTTATTTGCCATTTCCCAAAAGAGCGTCTGTTACACCCCAGTGTTTCGCCTTCGTTTACCTAAGCATACAATGCCTTAAATAAAATACACCTCCCTCTTTGGAGGTGGACATATAATGCCGAATCATTAAACTACTTGATGTCTTTATCCGTCATTAGACTGAAATCTACTGGGGTACATGTACCTCTCAACCGATTCATCTAAAATGGAATCTATAAAAACTTTATTTACGTCTACTCAGACGTTTGGATATTTCATGTCACTTTTAAAACGAATTCTCGTTACGCCTATTCTAGTGCTATTAACACAAGCACTCATCGGATTACCCTGCTATGCGCTGATGGCAGATGCCAACACGGGTTTGCTGTGGATGGTTAAAAAGCAAGGGCGTCTTGAAGGCTATTTATTTGCAACGCCTCCCGTCAATCATCCCAGTTTACGTCGCATGCCTCAAAACGCTCTGTCTCGTTTAAAGGGGGCTGATACATTGTGTTTTTCCGTTATCCCCGACCCAAAAATTGCTTCAAGTCTTGAAGACAACTTACAAAAGCCAAAAGGACATCGCCTAGATAAGCTCATTGGTGAGCCTATTTTCAACGAATTACTGAGTATTTTTAAGCCACAAGGCATGACCACCGTTAAAGTCAGGCGTCTCACTCAGTGGGGAGCCTACTATAAACTTAACGGTCCCTGGGTAGGCGAAGTACCTGCAGATGCCTTAATTTATAAACATGCAGAACGAATGAGACGCCGAACCTGCTCACTTGAATCACCAGAAACCTTAGCGCAAAGTTTCGAAAGCTTTTCGCCAGAGGAACAAAATTTACTCGTTGATTTGGCTCTACAATATCGAAAACTCACTCAACGGGAACATCGCACACTCTTTGATGCCTATACCGCACAAAATTTAGAAGCGACATATAAAGCTGCATTGGAACAGCCTCTACTAAAAGACGCTAAATATTCGGATTTATTCAAGCGGTATTTCAAATCCCAAATAACGGACCGAAACCCAGCGATTGCTAAACGCGTGATTGAAAAATTTCAAAAAACAATGGGGCCGGTATCCATCACGCTCAATACGTTGCATTTCCCTACAAAAAAAGGGCTATTGGCTAAACTTCGCAAGGCAGGTTACGATCTTTCGCCTGTGAGAATGTAAAATCCACTTAACGTTTTCATAAGAGAACCGGCTCTGAGACGGTTTTTTTAACAGGTAAGCTCAATGTATTTAGTTAATTGAGCTTGCTTCTCAGGGTCTTTATCGACATACACAATTTCGAAATCAATCCAATCGGCATCTAATTTATTGTCCATGGCTTTCAAACTGGCTATAAACCCATTGATTCGAGCAACGATATCGTCTCCATCATCAACCGTCTTGGTTAAATCCAATACAGCTTGCTCGCAAATTTCAGGCAGCTGATCTTCTCGCCGAATAACGCCGTGCAAAGAATTTAAATCCAAATCTTTGATGATGCATTTCGTGGTTAATCCACTGCTGAGGCGTAACTGTGCGGTGGCAACACTTTTTGGCTTACTTCTTTTGTTGTCATCCGCTGGAGAAGCTTTTTTATCTTTGGGGGATTTGTCCGCATTTTTCTTTTTGCTAGCACTCGCCTTCGCGGGTTTGGCTGCTTTTTCAACCGCAGGCGCAGCGCCAAAAGCTCCCATCAACAAACCACCGGGGTCGTGCCCAGCAGCGGGGGCTTTCTTTTTTGGACTCGCTGCCGGAGTTCCACCGCCAAAAGCGCTTGCTAATACACTGGCAGAGTCGTTCATACCGCCAGCACCACCAGGGGTCGCCGATGCCACTCCTTTGAAGTATCGCTGTAACACTTTATTGAGCTTGGTGAGAAGCTGCTCGTTATTGAAGGGTTTACCGATGTACTCGTTAACGCCTTCCTGAACAGCATACACGACATGCTTACGATCGCTGCGACTGGTAATCATCACGAATGGAATGGATTTATGGTCTTCACTCTCACGCATCCATTGCAATAGCTCGAGACCACTCATCTCAGGCATTTCCCAATCGCACAGCACCATATCAAAAGATCGAGTTTTCAGTGAAGCCATGGCCTTACGGCCATCTTCGGCTTCTTCGACTTTCCATTTAGGGAAGTTGGCTCTCAGTACTTTTTTTATGAGATCCCGAATGAAGCTCGCGTCATCAACGATCAGTACACTCAGTGCAGACATGAGGCTCTCTCTTTGACCTACCCCTAAAGCTTAGCCAAAGCTGTCTTAAAAGGCCTCATGTAAGCACCAACATGCATAAATCCAATATTGGTTGAGCCTTATGCCCTCACACCTTCCCAGCGTCTCTCCCAGATCAGGGTTGCAGCAATCACGGCGATCGGGATGATGAAAAAATTCAGGATAGGAATCATTAACAGTCCCAACAGCGCCCCACCGAATGCATACACCGTAAGCGGCTGTTGTTTGAGTTCTTCTATAAAGTCTTTAAAGCTATGGCCGCGGTTATCGGCTGGCATATCCAGGTATTGCACAGCCAACATCCAGGCACCAAAGAACGTCCATATAATTGGAACCAGTAGATTAATCACAGGGACAAAAGACAGGGCGAACAGCAACAATATTCTGGGTAAATAGTGAGCCATTTTCTCAAGCTCACGATTGAGAGCCCTTTTCGTCACTTCAGCCAAGGTTGGTTCTGGGCTTAACTTGGGTTTGCCACAGTACTTTTCGGCAACCTGCTCTGAAAGAAATCCACAGAAGGGTGAGGCTATGACGGTTGCTATCCAGTTGAAAGTAAAAGCAGAAGCGCTCAACAACAATAAAAAGGCAATGGGCATAATGAGATAGTACAAATACTCAAGCCAAGTGCCTTCACCTAATAAGGCATCGACCCAGCCACTCAAACTCGACAGAAGCACATACAGCAGTGATACGAACAGCCCTATATTAATGATGAAAGGAGCCCAAACGTATCGCTTAATTCCAGGTGCCCACACCAAGCCGACCGCTTCAATCAATGCCTTGATTGGGTAAACGGGATTGCCCTTAAACATATCAACCTCTAACACTTCAGATTCAATAAAACGTGGATTGGGGATGCCTATCAACCTCTAAGCATCCACTCACATAGAATCAACGAAAGACAAAATTTGCACTCATTGGCTTTGAATTCGCCCCTGCTAAGGTATCATAGTGGCCTTTTATATCCACAGAGTTCCTCCATGACCCCTGAACGATACGCCCGAATTCGAGCCGTTCTTGATAAACGCCAGCCTGATTTAACCGTCATCACTGATGATGTCCACAAACCGCACAACTTCTCGGCTATTTTGCGGACCTGCGATGCCGTTGGCATTCCAAATATCCATGCTGTATGGCCAGGTGAACTGTATCGTATATATCGAGGTACCGCCGGGGGAAGCCATCGCTGGGTCGGCGTTAAAACCCACCCAACGCTTGAAGAATGTATAGAGTCTCAAAAAGCACAAGGGTTTCAAGTGTTGGCTGCCCACCTTTCGGATGAAGCCGTTGATTATCGAACAATAGACTTTACCCAACCTACAGCTCTTCTGATGGGCTCCGAATTGGAAGGCGTCAGCCCAATAGGAGCGGCTTTGGCGGACAAGCATATAGTGGTCCCCATGTTAGGCATGGTGGAGTCTTACAATGTATCCGTTGCTTGCGCCATCATCTTAAGCGAAGCGCAGCGACAACGCGAAGCCAGGGGTTTATACGAACAGCCCAAGCTAGACCCCGTCACCTACCATCGGCTGTTGTTTGAGTGGGCACACCCCAAGCTAGCCAGATATTGTAAGCGTTACCAACTCCCCTACCCGGAATTAAAGGAAGAAGACGGTGAGGTGCTTGATCCTCAAGCTTTATCGGCCATCATCAATTCTGCATCCAAAGGCTGAGAGCGGACGCAGAATTGCTCTCGCTGAACAACCGCTTGATACAAAGGAATGTGGCGGAAATGCTGATCGAAATGGCAGTAACGCTGAAAGGCTTGGCGTTTAGCTAAGTCAAATAACGCACCAAAGTGCATCTCTTTGAACGCATCAACAGGTAATGCAAGGCCTTCTCTGGCAATGCTCCAAGGAATAACGATGCGCCATTCTCGCAGCATGGCCATGCTTTCCGGTTGATAAAACAGGTGCTTAAACTCAAGATTGGCATCGGTTTTAGGACGCGATGTCGAATAAGAAACCGATCCCCATTTATAGGGCTGCCCCCGCAGCCACTGTTCTACACGAGCATCATCTAGCTCAAGAACCAGCATCATGTATTGATGCCCTTTACCTGGCAACACCCATGGCCATTCCATGTTTTCATGAAGCTCAAATAACCGTATTACGCCTAAAGCGGAGTATCGTTTCCTATCCACCGGTGGCCAGCGTTGGGCTGCTTGATGGTTTGCTTGGATTTCAGCCTTCTTACTTTCCGCTTGTTGGCAAAAGTAATCAAAATTAATAAACCCACGTAGATGCTCAGGCAGTGCCTCATATTGATCGGCTAGCAAGGCATGATACTCGTCTTCACTAATGCCACCAGCCCCAGTCAGTCGACATTCGCTTGGCGCATTCAAGAAAGGATCAGCAAGACCGTCGGTTTTTGAAACAGGTAACCGATACTCTTTGATGGCTGCCAAGGCTGATACTGGTAAAAACACCCCGTACTTCATAAGCACCTCGTGGGTTGCTCGTTCATTTGGGGTAAGGCAATGCAAATATTGTGGCACGCATTGATACGCAAGTTGACAAGTGCTCACCTCTTTTTACCTGAGGTTTAGAAAGGATTCGCTTTGCAGCAATTGCTTTCCAAAGGTTACGGACTATATTTGGATTGACGCTTTATGTCTCTCAGGGGGCTTTATGAACGACAACATACCTTACAGGCTGGGCGCCATACTTGTGTGCAAAGGGGTTATCTCTGAAGAGCAATTGTCTGCCGCCGTTTTAAAACAAAGAGAGGCTTCCCCACCCAAGCCGCTAGGACAGGTTTTGATTGACATGAAGCTTGTTAGTCAGCGTCAACTGAATCAATGTTTAAAAAGGCAAAAGTGTCTACGCTGGTATGCTGCTTTAGCGGCCATTATCAGCGCTCCCTCAGCCGCCTATGCACAAGACATAAGCATCGAGGATTGTGAGGAATATAAGTATACCAAGGTATCTCAAGTGGATAACGAGGGCTTTCATTTAGACGGTCATGCTCATTTCGAATCACGACACACAAACCGAAATACACCTGACCTCTTCGCTTCCGATAAAGCGACTTTCAGCTTATCAGGCTCCATAGCAGTCAAAGCAGCGATGAAAACGGCTGCCAAATTAATGTGGAATCAATATTCAGAAAGCGATGCGCAAAAGACTCAATTCGATTTCGCCGTTGCATCTTCTAACCAAGGATATGGCGTCATCATGCAAGTGCGCTATTAAAAGATAGACAGGTTAAGAACGCTCTACTTTTTCCATGTACAACACTGAACTTAAAGGTAGATAAACGCTTTTTTCGTTTTTATGTTTGCCTGCCAGAATAAGCTCCATAATGGTTTCTCCACCAACCGATACAAAAGCCTGTTTAATGGCTTTTGCTGCTAGAACGACGGGTTTAGGGCCGTTTGGTGTTTGATGGTCACCCTGCAGATGCACAAGCAGTATTTCTCCTGGCTTTAAATAAATGCTGGCTAAACTCATGATCCTTTTTACAACCCCGTGCCACCTGGTAAATATTTCTTGAAAATTCTTTCGGTTTCTCCAATCGCTTGCAACCGAATCAGTGTTTGGTTGAAAGGCACAATAAGCTCTTTTACTAAAGGAGATTGCTTCGAAAGAATAGCGTAAAAGGTTTTAAATAATCCAGGCAGACGCATACTTTGAATATCTTGCGAAAGAGTAAATGCACCAACCGATACTCCACCATAGATGGTTTCAATTTCACTTGGAAAAAGATCACAGCGTTGGCCATCAATGAGCTTTAAAACCTGTTCAACCTTGTTTACCCTGACAATGTTATCACCCAATTTAAACCGATCGTAATTAAACCCAGCAACACCGCACAGTTCAAAATGTTTTAGGTCTTCCAAATGATGAATGGGCGGGCCAAAGTTAAACTTCTTTTTGGAATAAAAAACCCCTAGATGGGTTCTGTACAAAGGAATGGAGTAATAATATTTTTTGAATCGCTCTTCTTTAAAACTGGCATCCCATGACATATCACAAATTGGATTTTCGCTATAATCCGCCATAACAGCTTGAACTCTGGCCCACGGCATATAACGAATACTGTGTTGATAACCCAGTTCCTTCAAGGCTGCGATTACAAGTTCAGTCGCGCTACCAATCAACTTATCCTTATTAATTTCCCCTTCTGCGGTTCTTTCCCAGTAGGTAAAAGGGGCCCATTCACTTCCATCCCCAATGCATATTTGAACATTCTTCTCCACCGCACCTACCCAAGCACTGAAACATAGAAATAAACAAGCTAAACATGAAAAGGGGGAAATCCGCTTCAGTGGATCCATTAGCGCTCCCAATTTTATATAAGGATTTATCTATTAGATTGTAGTGAAAGGAAATTCGGCAGTGGCTACAAAAAGAACCAATACTATAACGTTTTGTTCTAACTAATTTCATATTCTAGCATTAACGCATTTGTTTGATGCATAAAGACATTTGTCAGTCTCTTATAGGCAATACTGTAAGGTAAAGATGACTGAGAGTATGCATAGATGAGTACTCAATACGACCTAACCACATTCTCTGGAAGAGTCGGACACCTAGCGCAACTCGCTGGCGGAGGAGCAGAACTCTCAAGACGCACAGGGATGAGCCAATCCACTCTCTCACGAATCATTAGAGGCAAAGATACGACGCTTTCTAATATGCTAAAACTGTGTCAGCACTTATATCCAGATCAAACCTCACTGGAATGGCTGCTTCTAGGACAAGGAAATTTAAACGAAATCGGTTTTAAACCACATGCCATGATTCGTGTGCCTATCTATGCTGAGTCCAAAAGCAATACCCAATGTCCCATTCAATTTGAAGCGCACTGGTTTCAAGCAACCGTCAGTCGATACCCCAATCGCTGCATCGCATTTCAAGCATTAGACTCAGAAATACTGTGTATTGAACGCGGGGCTTGGATCATTATTGACACAGGGATTCAGCACGGAGACGGTCTGTACCTCATTAGCATCCATGATGCTCCCCTTATTCGTCGTTTACAGTTCATGCCAACGGGTGAGATCAATGTTCGCACAAATGGTGAAGCTTATAAAAATTACATGCTGAATATTGAAGAGCAAAAATTACTGGAAGTATTGGGCAGAGTCGTTTGGTGGGAACATCGCTAACAACATTTTATTTAGACGTTTAACCTGTTTTAGAGAGTGCGCTTTTCAAATACTGAATAAATTCATCTTCTGGGATAGGCTTGGAAAAGAAATACCCTTGAGCATACTCACAACGATTGGCTTTAAGGAAGCTTAGCTGTTCTTTTGTTTCAACCCCTTCGGCAACCACTTTTAGGTGTAATTTATGGGCCATTGCAATGACCGCTGCGCTGATTTCCATGTCACTCACATCCTTTGGAATATCCATCACAAACGAACGATCTACTTTCAATATATCAATGGGCAACCGTTTTAAATAGCTCAAACTGGAATAACCTGTACCAAAATCATCAATGGCTAGTGACAACCCTAAATCTTTTATGCATTTCATCACTTCAATAGCGCCTTGAAGATTTTCCATCAATGTACTTTCTGTTATTTCACATTCAAGATACTCAGCAGGACAACCCGTATCCGATAAAATGCGCTTAATCGTTGACATCAACTGAGGGTCTTCAAACTGTTTGGCTGATAAATTAATGGCCATGCGTGCACCTTCTTGCCATAAACCTTCGTTTAATAAATTGACAAGCGTTTCGCATGATTTTCTAAACACAAGATCTCCAATAGGAACAATTAACCCCGATTGCTCGGCTATAGGAATGAACCGAAATGGAGGGATCATATCGCCATCAGGCGGCTGCCACCTTAACAAAGCCTCAGCGCCATAAGGCTTTTCACGATCAATTCTGATTTTGGGTTGGAAATAAACAATAAATTGGTCTTCTTCAATCGCAGCTCGAAGTTTACGTTCTATCGTTAGGCTCTCAACCACTTCTGCATTCATATCGGCAGAGAAAAATTGATAGTTATTGCGACCTTTTTCTTTTGCACGATACATCGCAACATCTGCATTTCGCATCAATTCATTAACATCGGTGCCATCATTGGGTGCCAACGTAATCCCCATACTCACGGTATTTATAATTTCCATGTCCCTTATATCAATGGGTTTAGCCAAATTTGCTAAAATTCTTTCTGCGATTAAATGCACATCGTGAGTGTTCTCGATATGTTTCAGCAATACGGTGAATTCATCACCACCAATCCTAGCGGCAACATCCATATTGGTGACGCAATCTTTCAAACGCCTAGCAACTGCAACCAATAACTGATCGCCAGCATCATGTCCTAAACTGTCATTCACTCTTTTGAATTGATCCAGATCCATAAATAAAACGGCTATTGGATGCCCATGTTCAATAGCCTCACGCAATGCCGAATCCAATTTGCTGCGAAATTGCCGGCGATTTGCAAGCCCGGTTAACGGGTCGAACTGAGCAAGGTTTTCCATTTGAATTTGAGCTTGCTTTAATTCAGAGATATCCAATAGTGCTCCTAGATATCCTTGAAGCTCTTCATTTTCACCAATCATCGGCGATGCTTCACAAAACAAATACTGCGTCACCCCACCAATTTCCATTGACACTTCTAGGGCCATTTCCTCTTGTTTAACGGTCATGTATTGCCAGGCACGTAAAAATGCTCTTCGATCCGTACTGGTTAAACAATCGAGCCAATGGTCTAACGATGCATCTTCTTCGGACATCCCTGTAATTTCACACCAACGGCTGTTGACGTATGTCAGATTATTTTGCGCATCAACTTGAAAAATACCGACTGGAGATAATGACGTCAGTTGTCGAAACTTATCTTCACTGGCCATTAAAGATAAATTATCCGATTCAATTTTATCCAGCATTTGGTTGGTTACATCTACCAGTACACCTAGCTCATCTTCATTTTCTTTTACTGCGCGCAAACTGTAATCATTTTGTCGAATGATGTTCGTTAATGTATCCCCTAGATGCGCCAAAGGCCGGGTGACCAGCAGTTGTAAATACCTTGCTAAAATTGCTGAAAACAGTAATGCGGCTCCAAAGATCAGTGCGTTAAAAAAGCTGTACTGCTTTGCACGTTCAGCCAAGCTGCCTAGGCTGGCTTCTACATAAAGCCAACCAATAACGCTGTCATCAATTCTTATGGCTTGATTAAGTCGAAAGCGAGTGTCAAAGAAATGGCCTTCTTGATTGGGGGAAGGTGGGCAGGGAATTTGTTGCTTGGTAAAGCTTTGCGAGGTAAACACCTCGCCATAAATGTTATAAATACAGGCGAGTTCAATATCGGGCTCTGCTTTTAATGCCAGCAAATTGGCTCTAGCCTGGCGTTTATCGCCAAAGGTAACCGCCGCAGTTGATCGATTGGCAACGACGCCACTGAGCACTTTAAGCTTATTAGACAGAGCTTCTCGTGCCCGCTTTTGATCGTAGCTGATGGATGCCAGGCTGGTGAAGGTTACCGCAAGCGTGGCAGTGAGAAACGCTGCCAGCATCAACTTGCTACGAATAGTCAGCATGTGTTGCCACTTCATTGCTGCTCCCCCTGTACTGACTCAGCGGGAGTGGGGCTAGTAGGCGTCTGCGGGTATATTGTCTCCGCCAATTCCAAAAGATTGGCACTGATTTCAAGACCCGTTCGCTCAGCGGTCTCTTTATTGATGGCGATCTTTACGTTTCTATCCTGTATGCCGGTTAATTCGAGCGTTCCTCCAGCTTTAGCAAAACCAATCGCATCACTGCTCAGCAAAACCGGTTTGTTTCCGACGAGGCTGATGATTTGATTACGAGCCTTCCCATCCAGGTGCCTGGCAAACAAAATTTGGCATTGATCGATTTCTGCTAAAGATTCAAGCAGCATAACCCGAAATGGCCGGCCTAATACCTTCCTCCCTTGCGCTTCACTCAAAATGGGTTCAAGCGCTTCGCTTTTATAAAGGCACAACGAAAAGAAAGCCAACTGAGGTTCATATTCAGGCCAATGCACAAAGCGACTGAGTTGAAACAGATAGGCCGCTTTTAGTCGATCATCTTCGGCACTGACAACATGAACTGAGAGGCCTGTTAAACATAGCCAAAAGGTTATCCCAGCAACTTTGCCTAGATGCCCTACACGATTATGGAGCAATTCCTAACCTCCATCCTTGAGAGCCTAGGTCTCTGCTAGCCCAGCCTTTCCGATAGCAGCAGTTGTTTCTTTTAATAAGCCCCGATGTCCCAGCTCAGATTTCAAACATCAAACGAAACAACGAATAGGTTAAATAACGACTAGACTGGCACTCAATCCCACAGACCCTTGTATTACTTTAGCAGTCACGCGCCTAGAGGCGAGTTTCAGAGCGTAACCTCACCCTCGTAAACGGCAGCAAGCATGAGTCAAGGTCAGCAAGCTTAGAATTGGACCTTTTACGTTATCAGAAGCCAATGTGACAACCTGTAAAATCAGCTAGGGAGAAATAAAATAAAAAATGCCCAAATCAGATCGCCTGAATTGGGCATTTCAATCGGAACAGCTTGATAAGATTTGTCTTAATGGGTATTTAGCTTGGTGTGCATCACGTCTTTAATTTTCTGATCCAGCACCTTATTTGCTCTCGCTTCTCCAAACTCGGTACGATAAATACTAACAAGACTCACCCCGCCCGACTTTATGTCATATATGTACCACTTGCCATCTTTCTCACGCAAATTGTAAAGAACTGTGACGGGTTCTTTTAAGAAGATATCCGACTGAACCTGAGCCTTGGTTTTTTTCTCATTGAACCTTGGTTCTTTGAACGTCATTTTCTCACCGTTGTAATATTGGAATATGCCAGAATATGAGTTAATCAACCTATTCATTAAACCATTAGTAAAATCTTTTTGTTGTTCGGGCTTCATGGAAGCCCAGCCTTTTTTCCCTAGCGATAGTTTGGCAAACACTTCCCGATCAACAACCGGAAGCATGTGCTTCTCAATCAGCTTTGCTGTAAAGCTTGCGTTGCTGTCTACAGTTTCCTTGTTTTGCATAATGGCTGCGGCCAATCCCTTTGCAGCATGTTCCACTACCTCTGTGGGCGATTTGGCATTGGTGGCCATCAGGTTTGAACAGGTCAATAAACTCAAGAGCACATAGACTCGAAACGCTTTTAAAATGTGCAACATCAACAACCTCAAAAAAAATAAATACTCACTTACGCATTGGAGCCTGGTGAAATAACTCAGTCATTCGCTATCGCTTATTCAGGGGGGATAACCTGAAATGACTCTTGCCCAATTCTACCATTGGTCATATCAAGCCACCAACCCCCATCATTGCAACAATGCAATAGGTCAAGTCATATTGGGGCCAGTTTTTATATAAAATTGAACAATATCAAAAGGGTACTGACGATATTGACGCAAAAAAAAACACCCAAATCAGTCTGTCTGACTTGGGTATTTTTTGTAGCAAAGCCGTGTAATAGCTTGCTATGTGATAGGCATTAAATCAGTCGAGCTTTGTATTTTTCAATTCTTTAATTGTCTTATCAAGCCCATCTTTTGCAATTTGTTCGCTTAGCTGTGAGCGATACGTTTTAACCAAATCCAATCCACCAACAATGGCATCATACATTAACCATTTATCATTTTTCTTGTACAACATGTAACGAACTTCAATTGGCTCATCTCCCTCACGGATAATCTTTGAAAAAATCATCGCTTTGGATTGTTTTTTATTATATTTGGGTTCCTCAAATGTCATTTTTTCGCCATTGTACGCTTTAAAAGCACCGGCATAGGATTTAATTAACATCTTTTTAAAGCCATCAATAAAATCTTTTTGCTGTTGAGGGTTTGCAGATTCCCAGTTTTTCTTCCCAAGTGACAACTTGGCAAACAGATGTTGATCAACGATAGGGATCATATGCGTCTCAATCAGTTCTGCTATGAATTGTGAATCTGAGTTTACCTTTTTCTTATTCGCCATGATGGCTTTTGCCAAACCATTGGCAGCGTTTTCCACCAATTCCGTTGGCGATTTGGCATTGGCCGCAAGGCTGGCACAAGCTAACAAAGCCAGTACAACGTAAGCTTGAAACGCCTTAAAGACACGCAACATAAGAAAACCCTCTGCTAATACACATTCAAACCTGGTAGCCTAACCCAGGCGTTAGTTTCAGGGCGAAATCCCGCCTTTTGGATACCCGCCTCAAGAAATGGCACTCGTTTCAGCTTATCCTTAGACAATAATAGTCGCCAGCCCTTCTGATCCGCCATTTGACAGACTCGAATTAACATTTGAGATGCAACCGACCTTTTTTGGGTCAATGGCCGCACACAAACGCCCAGCAAGCTAACATCATCCCGCTCTGATAAGGAGGCTTTTGATTCGATCTGAATTTGGTTTGCTAGTGTACACTCAGACTGACTGATTTCAATAAGCGTTCGCTTTGTAAGCAGCAAACCAATGATATGGTCATTAAATCTTGCCCCCCAAAGCTCAAACCCCTCTGGGATGTGCTGGACAAGAGCAGCTGCGTCAGTCGGTGTAACCGAAAGATCTTGCCGCCATAAAGGCCCTGTTTCTGTAAGCACCTTATTGAGGTCAATTAAATCGGCTGCTGTGACTTGCTGGGTTAACCGTTCGAGTATGACAGGCATCCACTCCCCCCTTTTCCTGTCATGCATTCTAGGCAAATGAAGCCGTGGTGCAACTTTATTTCAATGCTTTGATATTAAAGTGACTGATATCTCAAGAGATTGAACAAAAATGAAGGGCTTTGTTAAAGAAACTGCCCATGGAAACCATGGGCAGTGTTCGAACAGGAAAAAGAGAACGTATTAACGGAACCACATGTTACCTGAACGTTCTCTGGCTGGGTGGAATTCGGGCTTATCGAAAGTTGCTGGATGCATATTAGGCACCATCAGCGTTTCTTCTGTCTCCGATTCTTCACGCTCTTTTTCGATAGAGCTCACGGAATATGATAACCAACTGACGACAAACGCAGCGGCATCGGCATGCAATCCAAGTCGCTCTAGATCAAGGTTTTCTAAAGTATCGCAGCTTTGGTGATAACAAGGGTCGTAGGATTCTCCAGCTGTCCCACCATAAACTCGCGCCTCACGCTCCGTTTTTTTGCCTTCAGCACCGGTGAAAAGGCCTCCAAACGCAATATCATTCTCAAAGAAAGCCGCATAGTCAGATCGGAAGCTTATTTGAGTTTCCTCTGACTGTTGATCTTTCAATAAGAAATAGAGACGGAAAAGTTTCTCAATGCTTTTAGACCCTTTGGGGCCTTCCAAACCAAACTCAGAACCATCGCCATCGTAAACAAAGTTTACCCCATTGGTTGAACCGACCATGTCAAAGTTGAGATAGGCTTTAATGCGTTGCTTAGCGCCTTCTTCTAACTGGTTAACGTAAGCGGTGCTTCCTAATAAACCCAATTCCTCTGCTCCCCACCAAGCAAACTTGAGCTTTTGAAACGTAGGTTGCTTCGCCATGATCAAAGCCAGTTGCAATAAGGTAGCACTACCAGAACCGTTGTCATTGATGCCTGCACCATCGTCTACAGAGTCTAAATGAGCGCCAGACATCACAACGGATTCAGGATTTCCCCAACGAGACTCTGCCACCAAGTTTTCTGTATGTGTCGTTACCGTTTCACCTTGTGCATCAAGATAGACACGCAATTTATCATTGCCCGCCATTTCAGCACCAATGTCGTAGGTTGCAAACATGGTAGGCAAACTGCCTTCATACTCTTCAGACAAGGTCCCATTCATCAAGCCTTTACGCTCTTCTGTATCACCCTGGTTGAATATGATTGCGCCAATAGCGCCAGCCGCTTCAGCATGCTCAACTTTTTGTCTAAACGTACAGCTACCCCGTTGAATTAATGCGATATGACCTGCCGTGAAACCCTCAAAGTCTTCTGCCTCACAGCCACTGCTCGATGCATTTTCTTCACCGAGTGTGACATCAATTGCTTCTACAGGCGCGAGTACTTTTCCTTTGCCAGAAAAACTCATCAGCGAAAAATCAGCATCTTCAACTAACTCTTTTTGATCTCCCACCGGATCAATCACATTAAAGGTCGATGGGCCCAGTTTTTTATATTCGCTATAGGTAAAAGGCTCCAACGTCACTTGATACCCAACAGCTTGCAACTGATCGCGTATATAGCTAATCGACTTTTCATATCCGGGTGTAGCCGCTGCTCGATTACCGCCTGAGGTTTCAGCAATTAATGAAAACATTTCTAAGTGCTTAAAAATATCTTCGGCATGCATGCATTTTTCAATGGTTGCGGGAGTGGCTTGCAAAATACCAAGCTTACAACCCCATTCGGTCCAATCAATAGCATAAGACGGGAGTGACAGAGTGCCCAGCGCTGTCGCCAGTGTTAAGGCACGAAAGGAATGACGTTTCATAAAAGAGAGGCCTTTTTTGTTTTTTAGGGGACCCTTGACTATGTCAAAAAAATGAATTTTAGGTAAAGGGCGCAACCTGCCAACAAACGTCTAGCGGATAACTATTTATTTTTTTGGTCTATAACTTAGGGAACTATCAACTGACCATTTGCGTAATCATTTCACCCAATAAATAATGGCGATCACTGCGATCGGTTTTCGCCTGTATGTATAAATACATAGAACGTGTTTCTTCATTTGAGCCCAATTGCGCCCAAATTCGATCCATAGCGTCTGCTGTTAAAAATTCTGGTATTTCGATGGGCTCTTTCTGACTGACAATTGCCAATAATTGTGCGACTTTTTCTTTTAATACGTCTAATTCACCATCAATTGAATCGACTTTTTCCCGTAATGTTTGTTCAATTTCTTCCAATACCAAAACGCCAACCGCTCGTTGATGTTTTCGGTATGAACGCCCAGCGTTTTCCACTTGGGGATGACGATAACCGTCTTGAACGGAAGTCAGTAGAGCTCGTTGACTGCTAATTCGGCCAGCAATAGGGGAGCGCAGAGGCTTTAACTTTTCTTGTGTCTGATCAAGCCATTGATCCAGTCGAAGTAAAAATTCAGGATCGCGTTGCGAGTATTGACCCGCAACCTGAGTTAACTTTAATAACTGCTCAATCATCGTTTCTCGCTGTAACGCTAACATAGCACAGCACCTTTATGTGTCAGTCAACCTGCTCTATTCAGGCTGCAAAGTATGTCTCACAGTACCATCGTCATTCTCAGCCTTAGACCACTCAAGCCCCTCTTCTCGCAACGTCAGTTTTAGTCGAATGCTACTGGTTGGAGACGATTTTTCTTTAATATCAGAGGACGTGAATGTGGCACCGATTGAAGCTGGCTTTGGCATTTTCTTTAAGCTAATTTCTGTTGCCCGCATGCGCATGTGTGATTGAAGATCTTTTTTTGCTTCAGGGGTGAGCTTTGTCCCATCCTTCTTAATGGCTGTATTAATGGCATTATCAACAGCTCGAGCAACGGCTTCTCGACTCACCGTTTGGCTTTTGGTTTTCTGACCCTGCTGCAATCTAGACAATTGCTGCAACAATGTTCGATTAAATACACGATCAAATTCAGGACTCATCCCCGCTTTATCTTCATCCTGTTTTAACTGGCGGAGTTCTTGAATTAACGAACGGGAAATTGTGCTGGGGTTATTCACCTCAGCGTCTTCACCATCGTCCAATGCATCAATGGTTAGCGGCATATCAATGCTGATTTCAGGTATGCGTATTCTGGGCAGGCTCATGCCTTCAAGAAGAGGGTGCTGTTTATAATATTCAGCCACCGCAGCCGTTTCTTCATCGGCCTTACGCCGAGCGTGAACCAATGAAACTAAGAATGAACCAATGACTTCGCCTAAATCTGCCATAATCCCACGTTCCTTGTGTAATGATCACCGTGCAGCCTATGTCACTTAGATCAACGGCTATTACGATCTATTAGGCGTTTTGATGCACATTGCTCGCAACATTCATACCGAAGCAAGCTGGAAATGAGGCCTTTAATTAGGGCCTTTATTTATTACAAAATCAGGGTCAACGTCCTGTTGGCCCTGATGTATTTCATCAAGCCGCTTATTAAGCAGCGGGTACTTCTTGAATATTGCTTTCGAGAATACTCAATAGACGATCAGTACCAGCAGGCAATTCATCTTGAACCGCTCTTACGTGCACAGCCATGCTGTAAGTACGCTCTGTTTTGCTGCTAGCTGATGTTTGTTTCTTAAAGCTATAGCTGGCCTTCAATTTAACAGAGAAAGGTCCCCAACCCGCTTTCGCAGACATATCAGCACTGAAGTCATGAGACGTAGCCGTCGTAGACTCTTGCACTGAATTAATTTTCGCATTGAAATCAATGGTGGTTTCTTCAACGCGAATGAAAGGAATGGGTAGCATCGTCAACAAAGGCACTGTTAACTCATACTTAGTTGGCGTAATCGTTACATTGCCGTCACTATCTTTGGTTTCGATGGGCTTCATGTACTGAAAGCTAACCATTTGAGGGGTGTTTTCTTCTGTAAAACCCACAGCCTTAATAAAATCAACTGAGGTTTGCGCAGATTCGGCCTGCGCTCTTACAACAGCATTTAATGGACCTCCAATCATAGATTGAAAGTCAATGCTGGAAATTTCGTCTCCAAGAGCCATAATCTTTATCTCCTAATACTGACACAAGGCACCCAATACCGAGCGCTAATAGGGAGTGTAGGAGAGCAGCAGTGGGGCGCCATTGCCGTTGCAAGAAAATACGTTTTTTTACCAAGCACATTGATCTCATTGACGCTTGTTACGTACTCCCGTTATTAAGATCGATGCGCTTTAATCATCCGTACTGTGCAGATCAAGTTCTTTGAGTTTTCGTGTGAGAGTGTTTCTTCCCCACCCCAGCAGTTCAGCCGCATCCCGCTTGCGTCCACCCGTCTGTGCCAATGCTGCTTCTATCATGATGGTTTCAAACCTCGGGATGGCGATATCCAACAAGCGATCCTCCCCCTTTGCCAAGGCCTGAGTTGCCCACAGCCTTAAAGGGTTTTCCCAATTGAGTTTGGATTCAGTTGACCCTGAAGCATCGTGCTGCACAAGTTCTTGAGGTAAGTCGTTCAGAAGAATTTCTCTTCCAGAAGCCATCACCGTTAACCAACGGCAGGTATTTTCAAGTTGACGGACGTTACCTGGCCAAGGGCTTTGACATAAACATTCAAGCGCTTCTTTCGAGAGGTTTTTCTTTTCAACTTTTAATTCTTCAGCCACCTTTGTTAGAAAGAAATCCAACAACCTAGGGATGTCTTCGCGCCGATCCGCCAGCTTTGGAATGTGAATGCGGATGACGTTCAACCGGTGATACAAATCTTCTCGGAAGAGCCCTTTTTGAACCAAAGCTTCCAAGTTTTGGTGCGTGGCGGCAATGATGCGTACGTCTACTTTAATAGGCGTTCGGCCCCCCACTCGAAAAAATTCTCCACTGGATAAAACCCTCAGCAAGCGCGTTTGTGTATCGGCTTGCATATCCCCAATTTCGTCTAAAAAAAGCGTGCCCCCGTTGGCTTGCTCAAAGCGCCCTTGCTTGGGTTGCACCGCTCCTGTAAAGGCACCTTTGTCGTGCCCAAACAGCTCGGACTCCACCAAATCTTTGGGAATAGCAGCCATATTTAATGCAATAAAAGGCTGCTCTGCCCGAGGAGAATGTTCGTGTAAAGCACGCGCAACCAACTCTTTTCCGGTACCCGACTCACCATTGATTAAAACATTCATATTTGAATGGGCTAAGCGCCCAATAACGCGAAACACTTCCTGCATAGCAGGTGCTTCACCAATAATCGGTTGCTGCCCAGACCACTCGGTCAAAGCGTCTTGAGGGGGTTCATCTGCCACTGCCGCCGGTCGATGTTGTAAAGCGCGCTCTACCAATTGAATCGCATCGTCAATATCAAAGGGTTTTGGTAAGTACTCAAAGGCCCCTTCTTGATACGCACTCACCGCGCTTTCCAAATCGGAATGGGCCGTCATGATGATGATGGGCAACTGAGGCTGCTCTGCTTGAATGAGTTTCAAGAAGGTGATGCCATCAATGCCTGGCATCCGAATGTCGCTTAAGACAACATCAGGGCATTGCGTTTTCAAAGCGGCAAGTGCACTTTCGGCTTCACTGAAGCTCTCAACTTCAAACTGTGCATGACGCAAGGCACGCTCTAATACCCAACGCATACTGCGATCATCATCAATGATCCATACCTTACTCATTGTTGGCGTTCCATAGGCAATAAAACTGAAAAACGGGTTAGGCCAGGTTGGGACTCAAACTCAATGATGCCCCGGTGTTGATTCACAATGGATTGTGCAATGGCAAGGCCCAAGCCAGTGCCGTCAGGGCGACCACTGACCATTGGGTAAAACAATGTATCTTGGATTGCGGTTGGAATACCAGGGCCATTATCTAAAATTTCCACTTTCAATACCAAAGGGTATCGCTGAGTCCCGATGGTATATTGAGCAACGGTGCGGGTTTTGAGAGTCAAAGTGGCTTCTGGTGTGCTGGCTTGATGCAAGGCTTGTAAGGCATTTTTAATCAAATTCAAAATCACCTGAATCATCTGATTTCGATCCAACAGCAATTCAGGAATACTGGGATCATAATCCGTTACAACGGACACTCCAGGAAAGCCCTCAGCCATCACCAAGTGGCGTACGTATTCTAGGATTTCATGGATGTTTACGAAGTCTTTTCGAGGTGGTCTGCTTGGCCCAAGAAGTTTATCGACTAAATCGCGCAGCCGATCGACTTCTGAAATAATAACGTTGGTGAATTCGGTTAGATCTTCGTTTAATTCGTCTTTAGGACTGTCCCAGTTCAACATCGCCTTTTGCAGCAACTGGGCCGCGCCACGAATGCCCCCCAGAGGATTTTTGATTTCATGCGCTAACCCACGCACCAATGCTCGAGTCGTGACCGATTTTGCCAATAAGGCTTCTTCTCGACTGATTTGCAGTAACCGATCTCTTGGCAGCATTTCAAGGATTAATGACGACTGGTTTTTCTCATCCGTTAGATGAGACACCATGTAGTCAATCGTTATGCTTTGCTGGTTGGCTAAACGGACTTTGGCTTCTCGCTGACTAAAAGGATGACCCGTTTCAAGCGCCATTTGCAGTTTTTGAAGCGGTGAACTTTCCAGATCCGTTATAAAATGATGAATGCTCACATTGAGTGCACGACGGGCACTCACGCCCAACAGCGCCTCAGCCGCTGCATTGAGGTAACGTATTTGCAGTTGGCTATCTAGCCACAGCACCGCGGTATTCAGTTGATGCAACAAGCGTTCAGCGGTCTTCATCACAGACGGCTCACTCCATGTCAGGCGTTCTCTTTCAAGGGGCGATACAGCCACAACCTCTCAAATAAAGCTGTAGGAGTGTAACCTGCTGTCGCAATCGAAGGAAATATCAGTGAACGAAGAATCAGAAGGTGAGGGCGGCCACGAAGTGGCCACATGCTAAAAATCAGCGGTTATTGGCTTATTTTCCGGCTACTTTTGCACGTTGAACAATGATCCTGACCGATCCCGTTTGCCCTAGCACCTTTTCCTTGCTCACAACTTTAGCGACCAATGAGTACTCACCGCGAGGCATGTTTTGCAAGGTACCAGCAGTTCCCACAAAGGAACCCACTTTTTGCCCATTGGCATAAAATTCAACTTGATGACCCGGCTGAAGATTTGGCACGGTCTGAATGGCAACAGGTACATTGCCAGCTGCGCCCACAGGAAAATTTTGGCTGGTCGTTGGGGTCACCCAACTGATTTGAGAATACCCTGTAGTGACTTGATCTAAGCCAGCGTTATTTGTTGAAGCACTGGAGGTTGTCATCTGCCTTGGTTCCGGGAACTCCATGCGCATAGCCGGCTTCAATTTTACTTTCTTGGCGCCATCTCGTGGAGCGTCGGAATACACTCGGTTGCCATTTTCATCAACCCAAGTGTAAATATCATCGGCGTATAGATTGGGTACTCCCATCAGCCAAATCAAAGCAAACAGAGTAATGGCTCGCTTTCCATGCTGACGTTGTCCCTGTGCCATGGTCGGCGCTGAAACCTTGAACAATTGCATGATGGTCTTACCCTCAGAAGATGGTCCAGAAAATAACTCTGGTGTGTTACTAGCCGCAGCATAGGGGTTGGACGCCAAAGGTCAAGCCCAAGTTCAATCAACCCGCCCATTTGTGAACCAGGGCTCGCTAACACTACACCGCTAAGCACAGACCAAGCCATAATGTTGAGCACTGAGTTCACCCTTAAGGCTACAAACCGCTATTGCCGCCTGCCTTAATCATCAATGGCAATCAGGTGCGCGTTTCCAGAAGCTGCTTCAACAAGGTACCACAGATGCGACACATACCCCGGCTCAATCGTTAAGCGTCCATGAAAGACATAATGTTCTTTTGAATTGAAGCGCCCTAATCCAACCGCATCAAAATCCAATTCACGCTCCACCTCAGAACGACTCAGCATTGTACAAAGCATTAAATCCAACTCGCGCTCGCTGAGCGATACACCTAAATTGTCTTCGTACATCACATTTAGATAAGACAGCAATATTGAAAAGTCATAGCTTTCTTTAGGAGCAGGAATAAACATATGATCAATGACTTGCCTGATCGCTGTTTGATAATCAACCCCCGAGGCAATATCGGCTTGCTTTTCTATAGGTGTGATGTCCGTTAATCCACAATCAATACTTGAATATAAGGGTTCTGCTGCACTCAAGGAGTGTGCCCCAATCAATGCAGCGGCGCATAAAATGCTTTGAATCCTTTTCATAAAAAACCTTTTATTATTTTTGCGTTAGAGTCAGTGCTCTTTTTACTGAACAAAGACTTTCATCATGATTATTCTAATAAGAAAACAGGCTCATAAGAGCCTGTTTTCTGTTGATGCAAAGACTGCTCGACATTCACAACAGCCTTTTTTATACGGAGTAACCTTTAATTTTTATACGGAGTAGTACATATCAAATTCAATCGGGTGCGTGGTCATGGCCAAGCGCTCGACTTCTTCATACTTCAGATCAATGTAAGCATTGATCATATCATCAGAGAACACACCGCCCGCTTTTAAGAATTCACGGTCACGATCCAGTGCACCAAGCGCTTCACTAAAAGTAGCGGCTACCGTTGGAATGTCGTGCGCTTCTTCAGGCGGTAAATCGTATAAATCTTTATCCAGTGCATCACCAGGATGGATTTTATTTAATATTCCATCAATGCCTGCCATTAACATTGCTGAAAATGCTAAATATGGATTGGCCGTTGGGTCAGGGAAGCGCACTTCAATACGCTTACCCTTAGGGCTTGCTTCGTATGGAATACGTATAGAGGCAGAGCGGTTTCTCGCGGAATAAGCCAACATTACCGGCGCTTCAAATCCAGGGACCAAGCGTTTGTATGAGTTGGTAGAAGCATTACTGAATGCGTTGATCGCTTTAGCATGCTTAATGATGCCACCAATATAAAACAAAGCGGTTTCTGATAAACCAGAATATAAATCGCCCGCAAATTGGTTGGAGTCTCCCTTCCATATGGATTGATGCACGTGCATGCCTGAACCGTTATCGCCAACCAAAGGCTTAGGCATGAAGGTAGCTGTTTTGCCGTAGGCATTGGCCACATTATGCACCACGTATTTGAGCATCTGAACTTCATCTGCCTTACGACGCAGCGTATTAAATTTCACCCCGATCTCATTTTGGCAAGAGGTTGCCACTTCATGGTGATGCACTTCAACGTGTAAGCCCACAGATTCCAAGGTGTTGCACATCGTGGCACGCACTTCATGAGAGGAGTCTACCGGTGGTACAGGGAAATACCCTCCTTTGACTCTTGGGCGATGCCCCAGGTTACCGCCTTCTATGGTTCTGCCGGTATTCCAATGCGCTTCTTCTGAATCGATGCTGTACATGGAGCCGCTCATATCGTTTTTCCAGCGCACATCATCGAATATAAAAAATTCGGGTTCTGGGCCGAAGAAGGCACGATCACCGATGCCCGTCGAGCGCAGATATTCCTCTGCACGTTGAGCAATAGAACGGGGATCGCGGTCATAGCCCTGCATGGTCGCCGGCTCAATGATATCGCACCGCAAAACCATGGTGCTGTCTTCGGTAAAGGGGTCGATAAAAGCAGAATGCTCATCTGGCATAAGGATCATGTCTGACTCATTAATCCCTTTCCAACCGGAGATGGAAGAACCATCAAACATCTGCCCACTTTCAAAGAATTCGTCATCCACCTTGCTGGCTGGGATGGTGACGTGCTGCTCTTTACCGCGGGTATCCGTAAAACGAAGATCAACCCATTTAACATCGTGATCTTTAATGAGATCAATCGCGGCATCGGACATGTGAGGCTCCTAATATAGTCGGTATTTACCTTACCCCTCGGTAAGGATTTTTTCATGAATTCAGTGTGTGGCTATTCGCCATCGACCAACTTCATCGCAAGATGCATACCAATACGTCAGAATTCTGACAGGAAGCCATATCTTGGTTATATGCGTATAAAATCCAGCACAAGCAAAGATTAAATTCTGAATAATCAGCCTATTAAAGACCAATCTTCTATAAGTGCATCCCATCACTCATTCATACCCAGACCGTTTCGCACTATAATGGTGCATTGCATTAGCGAACAACGCGCACCGTTATGGTGCAAACCAAATTGATTATCGAATAATCGAGGCGCTTTGTTTCCCATAAGTTGTCTAGGCTCTATAATCGCAGCTCGTTTTTTGAGAGCACCCCTATGATCGAGAATTTACGCAACATCGCCATCATTGCTCACGTCGACCACGGTAAAACCACCCTCGTCGATAAGCTACTAGAGCAGTCCGGCACCCTTGAGCGCAAAGAGCAAGGCACTGAGCGCATCATGGACTCCAACGACCAAGAGAAAGAGCGCGGCATTACTATCTTGGCCAAAAACACGGCCATTCGTTGGGGCGACTACCGGATCAACATTGTCGACACTCCAGGGCACGCTGACTTCGGCGGTGAAGTTGAGCGAGTGCTCTCTATGGTTGACTCGGTTTTGCTATTGGTAGACGCCGTTGACGGCCCTATGCCACAAACGCGCTTTGTGACCCAAAAAGCCTTCGAGCGCGGCCTTAAGCCCATCGTTGTCGTGAACAAGGTTGACCGTCCGGGTGCTCGCCCTGATTGGGTGATCGACCAAGTCTTTGATCTTTTCGATCGCTTAGGTGCGACCGACGAGCAACTCGACTTCCCAGTCGTTTACGCTTCAGCCCTCAACGGCATTGCCGGCGAAGACCCAGATGCGCTCGCTGACGATATGACGCCACTCTTTCAGATGATTGTTGATCGTGTTTCTTCTCCTGATGTTGATCTGGATGGTCCCTTCCAAATGCAGATCTCTTCTTTGGATTATGACAACTACGTTGGCGTCATCGGTGTTGGCCGTATCACCCGTGGTCGTTTGAAGCCCAGCACACCGATCACCTTGATCACGCGTGAAGGCGAACGTCGTAATGGCCGTGTATTGGAAGTGAAAGGTTTCCACGGCTTGCAACGGGTCAACGTTGAAGAAGCCGCTGCGGGCGATATCGTATGTATCTCAGGGATCGACCCTTTGAACATTTCCGATACCCTTTGCGACCCCAGTAACGTCGAAATGCTGCCAGCATTAACGGTTGACGAACCCACCGTTAGCATGACCTTTCAGGTCAACGATTCCCCCTTCTCAGGACAAGACGGCAAATTCGTCACCAGCCGTAATATCAAAGAACGCCTCGAAAAAGAGCTGCTCCACAACGTTGCCCTGCGCGTTGAAGAAGGCGACTCTCCTGAGAAATTTGTCGTATCCGGCCGCGGTGAGCTGCATCTTTCTGTCTTGATCGAAACCATGCGCCGCGAAGGATTCGAAATGGGTGTATCTCGCCCTGAAGTCGTTCAAAAAGAGATCGATGGCAAAATCCAAGAGCCTTACGAATTCGTCGTCATTGACGTTGAAGAAGCGCACCAAGGCGCCATCATGGAAGAGATGGGTAATCGTCGTGCAGAGATGCAAAACATGATTCCTGACGGCAAAGGCCGTACGCGTATGGAATTCATCATGCCAGCACGCGGCCTTATCGGTTTCCGTAATACTTTCTTAACGATGACTTCCGGGTCAGGCATTTTAACCCACGTCTTCGACCATTACGGCGTAGTGAAAGAAGTTGAAATGGGTCAGCGTATCAATGGCGTACTGATTTCAATGGTTGCGGGTAAAGCCCTCGGATATGCGCTCTTTAACCTTCAAGATCGTGGCCGTATGTTTATTGGCCCTAGTACTGAAGTCTACGAAGGCATGGTCATCGGAATTCACAACCGTGATAACGATTTAACGGTTAACCCAACAAAAGCCAAGCAGCTAACCAACGTTCGGGCCTCTGGTACGGATGAGAACATCATCTTAACGCCACCCATCAAAATGACGTTAGAACAAGCATTAGACTTCATCGATGATGACGAACTGGTAGAGGTAACACCTAACCACATTCGCCTGCGTAAAAAACTCTTGAAAGAGAATGAACGCCGTCGCAATAAAAAAGTGTAATGAGGCAGACATAGTTTAGGTTTCACCAAAACGATCTGACAAAAAAAGCCGGCGTATTTAGCCGGCTTTTTTATTGATGCAATAGCTCAAATGGTCTCATTTAACTTGCTATATCCTTAACTTTGCTCTAGTTTGCACATAATAATAATCCATACTTATAAAAAGACGCTTTCAGTCAGGGAGACGGTCATGCGCCCCTTGTATGCCGAAATACATCCGTACGCGACGCACCAAATTAAAGTCGACAGCGTTCACGAAATTTACGTAGAAGAATCCGGCGACCCTAATGGCATTCCAGTCCTATTTATTCATGGAGGGCCAGGCGGTGGTTGTGATGAGCAATCGCGGCGTTTTTTCGATCCAGAACGTTATCGCATTATTTGCTTTGATCAAAGAGGATCAGGACGCAGCAAACCCTTTGCTGAACTTGAAAACAACACGTCACAACACCTAGTCGACGACATCGAAAAAATCCGCAACCATTTAAACATCAACCATTGGATGCTTTTTGGTGGATCTTGGGGCAGCACACTGGCGCTTCTATACGCTCAAACACATCCCAATAAAATTCTGAGCATGATTCTTCGCGGTATTTTTCTATGCCGTGATAAAGACATTCGTTGGCTTTATCAAGAAGGGGCCAGCCGTATTTTTCCAGATGAATGGAAACATTTTCTGCAACCCATCCCAGAATCCGAGCGGGATGATATGGTGAAAGCCTACTACAAAGTATTAACCAGCCAAAATGAGTTAAAACGCATGTCAGCTGCCAAGGCTTGGTCTGGCTGGGAAGGCGTTTGCTCAACGTTAAAAGCCAACCCGAAACTAAAAGCGCATTTCTCTGATCCTCATGTCGCAATGGCAATGGCTCGAATAGAAGCGCATTTCTTCATTAATAAAGGCTTTATTGAACGCGATCAAATTTTAGAAAATATAGATAAGGTCAAAAACATCCCCGCCATCATTATTCATGGGCGTTACGATATGGTGTGCCCGCTGGACAATGCCCTCGATCTATACGATGCCTGGGAAAATACTGAATTGCACATCGTCCGAGAAGCGGGGCACAGTGCATTTGAACCGGCCATTACCGATGCGCTTATCAAAGCAACTGACACGATGGCAGAACGTTTAGGCGAACCACAAGCAGACGCCTAAACTGCTTTTATCTCACATCAACAAACCCGCTTTCACCATTTCAGCCTAGCGCGTTTTGCGGTAGGCTTATCGCTTCTAAAAATTCACTGCCAAAATCAAAACATGAAAATATTGATTCAACGTGTTCAGCATGCCTCCGTTACCGTGAATGGCGACTGCATCAGTGCCATTAATAAAGGGATTTTAGCCCTTATAGGCATAGAAGCTTCTGATACCGAAGCCACCCTAACCAAAGGGTTACACAAGCTCATGCATTATCGAATTTTTTCAGATGAAAATGAAAAAATGAATCTGAATCTTCAACAAAGCCAAGGGGAGCTCTTATTGGTTTCTCAATTTACCTTAGTAGCGGATACGCAAAAAGGGCTTCGACCTTCTTTTTCGAAAGGCGCATCTCCTGAGCAAGGGAAACAGCTGTTTGAACAATTAGTGATGCTCGCACAAACCAATTACCCTCAAACTCCAACCAAAACCGGGCAATTTGGTGCCGACATGAAAGTCGAGCTGCTAAATGATGGGCCCGTCACTTTTTT
The DNA here is from genome assembly GCA_947499545.1 of uncultured Saccharospirillaceae bacterium. Taxonomy (GTDB): domain Bacteria; phylum Pseudomonadota; class Gammaproteobacteria; order Pseudomonadales; family Oceanobacteraceae; genus CANMOZ01. Next base: position 23,647 of record CANMOZ010000016.1, on the reverse strand, counting down.
ATTAGACATACAGTAGATTAAGTAGTAGCAGTATTAGCATGAGAAAACGAATAACACCCAAAGCCATTGTCTATTTTATAGAACGCAGATCATTTATTATCACATTTGCTGTTTTAACAGCATTCATTAACCTACAGCACCTAACTACTACCTTAGGAAGCGGCTTTATATATACCCAAGACTTTATGGATTTTTTTACGCTATCGCTTATTATATTGTTCACAGCTTTGGCATTACTCTATGAACTTCTATCGAAAAAGGTATTATCAAAAGCCTATAAGAGCCGCGCTTTTTATCTATTATTTTTGATCTTTTTCATTCCTGTTAGCACTGGTTTACTTAAGATAGACAGTCACTTCTTTAATACACAAACCATACGCTTCGAGAACGCTAGCATCACAAACACCCAAGCCAGCCATCGTCGATGCTCAATTGAAGTTGCAACGGCCGATCACATGACCTACTGCTTTCAAAAAACGCTCAGGCGCCGATTAATGACTAAAGGGCAGTCAGTTAAAATTCGCATTGCCGATAACCCGCTTGGCCTCAACCTCTATGATGCCGATTATCTAGCACCCCTCAATAACAGTTAACAGCCTCACCACATTGTTGAAAAAATGACAAAGAAGTAATCACCATGCTGACAAAAGAAGAAGCAACCGAACGACTTGAGAAATATCTTGGCTTATATGTTTTTATTATTTTTACAGACTTTTACGAACTAAAATCCAAGCTTAGCGTGCCTAGCATGCCAGAGTTTGCAATATATTCAGATTTTTATGATGACTGGATTAAGCTCTTACCTATCGGAATAGCATGTATAGGTTTCTATATTCATTATATCGCCATTAGGCACGAAACCGATTTAAAGATGCTTACACGCCTCCTTTTACTCCTATGCATATTAACGCCTACCCCTGCAACCCGGTATTATTTACAAGGTCAGTTAGATACCATTCAGCCAAACAACGTACAACTACTCACAGCTGAAGTCATCCAATCGGAACACACCCTATCCCCTTGTGGACTTCTCGTAAAAACAAAAAATGATCTGGAATTGTGCTATCCAGGCAAAGCGCGCTGGTGGCGATTAAAACCCGGTAGAAACGTAAAGATCAAAGCGGCTATCATGAATAATCAAATAGTCGCTTATGACGACACTTATTTAGACCTTTCTAAATAAGTAGGCTCTTTATCGCTCCTACCTTTTTCAATCAGGTGCGGGAGCGAGTATATTTATCAAGAATGCCCATACCAATGGCAGAGACAACAAAGGTGAGGTGAATAATCACGTAATACTTTAACTGTTCACTTTCATATCGGTTAGCATCTACGAAAATACGCAACAAATGAATAGAGGATATAGCAACAATAGACGCAGCCACTTTATTTTTTAGGGTGCCAGAGTCCACTTTTCCGAGCCAACTCAGCTTCTCTTGACCCTCTTGAATATCCAATTTAGAAACAAAATTTTCATAGCCACTCAGCATGACCATTACCAACAATCCACCCACCAGAGCCATGTCGATTAAGGATAAAATTAAGAGGACCAACTCTGACTCTTTCATGCTTAAAATCATGGGCGCGACATGAATGAGTTCTTGAAAAAGCTTGATGCCCAAAAAGAGTAAGGCCACACTCAAACCTAAATAGATGGGCGCCAATATCCAACGGGATGCATACATTAAGCGCTCAACCCATGATTCCATGCCTATTCTCCAACCCTTAGTTCGTTTCTATTCATTCAAGCGAGGATCATATACCAAACGTGCATGCATGCGAAGCGCTAGGGCTTCCCCCTTGAGCTCTGATAGAATGGCGTTAATTGTTTGAGTGAGACGCTCCCCATGACCGAGCTGAAAAACGATCGTTTCCTAAAAGCGTTGATGCGACAACCGGTGGATCGCACACCCGTGTGGATGATGCGCCAAGCAGGTCGTTATTTACCCGAATATCGGGCCAGCCGTGCACAAGCCGGCTCCTTTATGGATTTATGCAAAAACGCTGACTTTGCCTGCGAAGTCACATTGCAACCCCTTGAGCGATATCCACTCGATGCCGCAATCCTATTTTCTGATATTTTAACGATCCCGGATGCCATGGGACTTGGGCTGTATTTCGAAACCGGCGAGGGGCCTAAATTCAAAAAAACCGTCACCACTTCTGCCGATGTCGATCAATTACCTGTACCCGATGCCGAGCGTGACCTCGATTATGTGATGAACGCCGTGAGCACCATTCGTCGTGAGCTGAATGGGCGCGTGCCTCTGATTGGCTTTTCTGGCAGCCCTTGGACGCTGGCAACTTATATGGTCGAAGGCGGCTCTTCAAAAGAATTCCGTCACATCAAAGGCATGTTGTACCGTGAACCTGAAGTATTGCATGCCTTGCTGAGTAAGCTGGCCGAAGCCGTCACCGATTACCTCAATGCGCAAATTCGTGCAGGCGCTCAAGCCGTGCAAATATTTGATTCTTGGGGAGGCGCACTGGGCCATCGCGCCTATCGTGAATTCTCACTGGCTTATATGGATAAAATCGTAAAAGGCCTAATCCGTGAACACGAAGGTCGTTCTGTTCCCGTTATTCTCTTCACCAAAGGCGGCGGCCAATGGCTGGAAATCATGGCCGATACTGGTGCAGACGCCCTGGGCCTTGATTGGACAACTTCTCTGACAGATGCACGCACCCGTGTTGGCGATCGAGTCGCTTTGCAAGGCAATATGGACCCTTGTGTTCTTTATGGATCAGCCAAGGCCATTCGTGAAGAAGTTGCTGCCATATTGGCCGAATACGGACAGGGCACCGGTCATGTCTTTAATCTCGGCCATGGCATTCAACAATGGGTAGACCCTGATCATGTGACCGCCTTTATGGATGCGCTACAAGAACTGTCACCCGCCTATCACGAGTCATGAACCGCCTTTAGGATAAAGCAATGGCCAAAGTGAAAACCGCTTACGTGTGCACCGAGTGCGGTTCCGATTTCGCCAAATGGCAAGGTCAATGCGTTGCTTGCCAAGCCTGGAACAGTCTTCAAGAGTTTAAAGTTCAGGCGAAATCCAAGGCGGGCCCGGGCGGTGGAAGCGGCGGCTATACCGGAGCCACTAAAGCCGAAGTCATTCCGCTCAACCAAGTCGACTTGCAAGAAGTCCCTCGCTTTAGCAGCACGCTCGGTGAATTCGACCGCGTGCTAGGCGGCGGACTGGTCCCCGGCTCTGTCATCCTCATCGGAGGCCATCCCGGCGCAGGCAAATCCACTCTGTTGCTGCAAACCCTTTGTCACCTCGCTCAATCGTTGTCGGTTTTGTACGTCACAGGCGAGGAATCCTTACAGCAAGTCGCCATGCGTGCACAACGCTTAAACTTGCCTGTGGATAACGTCAACATGCTGGCTGAAACCGAGGTCGACACCATTCTCCGTTTGGCCCAACAGCAGCAACCCAAAGTGTTGGTTGTCGACTCCATTCAAGTCATGCAAGCGCCAGGGATTGAATCTGCACCTGGCAGTGTTTCTCAAGTCCGCGAAAGTGCCGCCTACCTGACCCGCTTTGCGAAACAGAGCCAAACCGTCGTTTTATTGGTAGGTCACGTTACCAAAGACGGTTCTCTAGCAGGGCCTAAAGTCTTAGAACACATGATTGACTGCTCCATCATGCTCGAAGGTTCCAATGACAGCCGCTTCCGAACCCTAAGGGGAATCAAAAACCGTTTTGGCGCCATCAATGAATTAGGCGTGTTCGCCATGATGGAAACCGGCCTTAAGGAAGTGAAAAACCCCAGCTCCATTTTTTTGAGCCGATCGGACAGCGATGCCAGCGGGTCTTTAGTCACCGTCATTTGGGAAGGCACTCGCCCTCTTCTATTAGAGCTTCAGGCACTCGTCGATGAAAGCCACTTCGGAAATCCAAGGCGGGTTGCCGTAGGGCTGGACCACAACCGCCTATCCATGCTGTTAGCCGTGATGCATCGCCATGGCGGGATTCACACCGGCGACCAAGACGTGTTCGTAAATGTTGTTGGCGGCGTACGCATCACCGAAACCAGCGCAGACTTAGCATTATTACTTGCCATCTTATCGAGTTTTCGTAACCGCCCCGTACCTCGCGATTGGATTGTCTTTGGGGAAGTGGGCCTTTCAGGCGAAATTCGCCCTGTTCCAAGCGGTCAAGAACGATTAAAGGAAGCCGCCAAGCATGGTTTCAAAAAAGCCATTGCCCCAGCGGCCAATATTCCTAAAGGCGGCATTGCCGGCATGGAAATCGTTGCCGTAGAGCATGTACGCGAGGCGTTAGAACTGGTCTAAAGAGACTGACGCTATAAAAAATTACTCTACACTTTGGTTAGGTTCAACCGTTAACAGTGCAGGCCATGACTCGATTGGCGCAAACCCTAACCATCCTTCTTCACCTCTCGTTACTGCTTCCTTTGTTGAGCTGGGCTGACGGATCAGGCGCATTAAAAGGCAAAACCCTGAAAATTTGCGGTGACGGTGCCGAGTGGCCGCCTTATCACTTTCGGCATGAAGGCAGTACCAAAGGGTATGACCTTGATGTACTGCATGCCATACTTGATCCGATGGATATCTCGTTTGAATTCGACATGCCACCCTGGAAACGATGCCAACTGAGCGTGCTCGTAGGGGATGTCCAAGTTGCCGTGTCCGCCTCTTACAGTAAAGAAAGGGACCGAGATTATCTGATGACGGCCCCTTACTACGGCACGATACCCGCCGTGGTCAGCACCAAGCAATTCACGCAAAACCGAACCAGCGTGTCGATTAAAGACATTCAATCCTGGAAAGTCTGTGGCTTGCATGGATACAACTACAGCTATGTCGATGTGAATACGCTTAATATGGTTTTCAGAGGCCTTGACTACGCTTCCACCATCAAGAAACTTGGTGGCAAGCCATGCGACATAATGCTTGCTCGTAAAGAAGCCGTTCTGGGTTTCAACAAAAACATGGGCATTAAAATTTTAGAATATCATCATGTAGTATTGCCGGTTGAAAAAGCCAAAACTGATAACTTTTACATGCTGATTTCAAGAAAATTTGACCATGCAAAGACGCTCAAACATATTTTAGACAACGGTTTTAAACGACTAAAGGATTCAGGCGAACTAGACACTATTCTTAACAAATACCTTTAGGCAACCAATCATTACAGAAGCGACAAACTTGGAGAATCATTACGCCGATTTTTTACATTCCTCCCCCAAAAGACTTCCGATTTCTTTCGGGATACTAATGTATTTAATATTATTGTAGGGAATCAATAATACAGGCTTATGATGAACAGGGTGACACACCATCAATAGCCACTCTCCAGCCGGCCCCTGACAAGCACCATGAAAATATTTTACATTGATGGGCTTTTCTTGGTTATTTAAATACAAGTCAAAAGGCACGCTTTGTTTTAAAACGTCAATCAAATCATTCATATAAAAATCCTATGCCTTCGAAACCATTCGATAATGAATTAAAACTAAAAGTATAGCGAACTCTTGCTTATGATCAGGCATAACATCTTCTAAGGGTCTATCAACTTAGGAGCATTTCCTGCATAGAACACAAATCACTCCTTTGGCTTGTAAGGTACGGATCAAATGGAAATTGAATCAGCGTTGTTTAAATTAACGCTCTCACTGATTGGAATCGCGTTATCTTACTTCGGCTTTATTTCAACGCTCATTTCACTCATCGAATACTGGCAGCGGAAAGAGCTTGCCGATGCAAAAACCATTGAATGGTTAGAAAACATTGTCAATTGGAATCGCCCGGTTCACTTTATAAAACTATCGATCTTGTATCTTATCGTTTTGTCGTTAAGCATATTCATTACACATGCTTACTATTTATTGTTCAATTTATTAAGTGCGGATGCTCAACAAGGGCTGCCTGATTTATGCATAACAGGTATCACCGCCTGCCTTTCACTAGCGGCAACCTTCCTCTTCATAAAGGGGTTCATAAAAGCACGCGCTCATCTTTCTACGATGGATGCCTCTTCAATAGCCAAAAAACGTCGATCGGCAGGTCACGGCTAATCTAATCCGAAACTTGAGAAAATGATTAATGAATGTCGTTCAGACTCTATACTGAATAGCAGATGTAACATTTTCTGTGGCGAGGTCCGTCGTGCTATTAGAAAACACTCAAAACTACCCTTTTATTTGTGACGATATTAGACCCGACCTTGCGGTCACCATTCACCTTACCAACGGCCACAAACTCGAAGACGCCAAAATTTTTGGTGCCATCGCAGGCAACTGGGGCAGCAGCCATGATTCAACCAACCAAGGGGCTAAGGGACCTCAAATACCCGACAGCATTTTACTGGTTGTGGGCGAAAGCGACTCCCTCACTACCACCTATATCCCCATTACCAATGTTGCCTTCATCGTAGAAAGCACGCCGGCACAAGAAAAATGGAAGGGCATTTCAGGCCGTTAACTACGCAAGAGGTACCCACTGCTTGAACGGGCCCATTAAAAAAACATTAATAAAAAACGCTAACGGCAAGGGACCCATTAGAATGAGTCCATGCCGATTTCTAATGCTGGGTTTAGTTCTTACCATCACCACGTTACTGATTTGGGTTTCTTACACCTTTTATCAGGTCAAAACCATTGCCGAGCATTTTCAAGAAAGTGATCTGGTGCTCAGCGAACTTTTCCATCATGTTCAGTACTACGATGAAGCTTTAACCATGAGTACCCTGGTAGCGGCTTATTCAGGCGACATCCGTTGGCATGACCGTTATCAAGAATACGCCAACCGATTAGACCGAGCGTTGGCAGAAATAAGCCGAATAGCCCCCGATACCCGTAAAGATTTAGCACAAGCTCAGGTCTCCAAAGCCAATGAGTTTCTCGTGAATCTTGAACTTAAAGCCTTTGAACTGGTAAAAGCCGGTAAGTTGAAAGAAGCGCAAGCGCTTGTAACCAGTCAAGAATATGAGCAGTACAAAAAAGCTTACAGTGACGGAGCGAGCGCATTTGAAAGCAGTGTGAAAGCAACCCTCTCAAAAGGGGCTTATGACCTTGCTTGTCTGGCAGATATAAACCAAATCGTCATGGCTTGCTTTTTTACAGTGATTGTCTTTCTAATGCTTGGGCTTGCTAAAAAAGAAATGCAATCTCAATAGCACAACATTCTATTAAACATCCGGTGACCGTTGATGATTTACAAACCACCACCTACTGAAATCAAAGCTGTATATACTTAGATCATGAAAAGAGATTTAGAACAACTTGAAGAAAGCTATCGAAAAATTATCCCGTATAAAACTCAGCTTGCGGATGCTTTTTACACGTCATTCTTAGAGGCCAACCCTGAGTACGTTTGCTTATTCAGTGGCGTGGTTTGGCATACTCAGAAAAAAATGCTAACCGAAGCCATGGCGATGGTAGTCAAATACGCCCGTTATGATGAGGCTCATTTGCAGCCAGCCAAGCATTTCAAAGAGCTTGGTGCAAAGCATGCAATATTCGCTTTAGATGAAACGCATTTTGATGCCTTTATTACCCACATGTTGCTCGCTCTAGAGGCATTATTGGGCGATGAGTGGTCAGCTGAGCTCGAAAGTATATGGCGTTCAGCGCTTTGGAGAGTCTGCAAGCTCATGCTCACATCCATTCGTGACGGTCAATCTGGAATAAACCGTCATGTTCAATAACCCGGCAGAGTTCTGCTCAAGCTTGCTGTAACCAACAAAGAAGTCGTATTTTCAGTGTCTCTATTCAATCCATTCGCAGCATCCACGGAAAGGGATAGGGTCCCTAGAAAACTCCAATAACACTTAGATTACTTTTATTCACGCATTACAGCAGAGATGGTCACTTTTTTTACAAGGCCAATACCAATGAGTCATTGTTTCTAATGGAAGAGTTCAGGGGTTTCAGGTCTATGCTCTTGGTATGCCTATATGCTTTCATCATATTGGCGTAAAAGGTGGTAGTTTGCAGACTCATTCACATCAGAGGCATTCCAAAATGTCTATCGACATGACCGTGAAGCCCACTTACATTCGAACGGCAACTCGCTACAAAGCTCATATTTTGATTTGGCTTTTTAGCAGCTTACTGCTCTTTACTGTTGTATTTTTTGAAAGCCGATTGACTATAAAGCATCAACAAAGTGTACTGATAGAAAAACACAACATCGCTCTCAAAAACACAGAAAACAAATTCAATAACGAACTGGCCTACATTACCAATATTTTTCAAAATATTTCACAAGACCATTTCTTTTTAATGAAAATAGAAGAAGCCATACGAACAAATGCAAACAACCCATCTTTTATAACTGAATCATTAAAAACCTTGCTAATGTCACATCTCAACATTTACCAAATCCGATGGATAGATTCCACAGGTAATGAACGCGTTAAAATAAATAAAAAAAACCTTAAGGAAATTATCATAACCTCCGAAGACAACCTGCAAAACAAGCAAAATCGATACTATCATAAAGAGCTTTTAAAACTGACCAGAGGAGAAGTGTACCTTTCTAAGTTTGACTTGAATATTGAAAACGGAAAAATTGAAGACCCTATCAAGCCAACCATACGGGTCGGTATTCCGCTGTACGCTAAGGATAAGGATATCCAATACGGCTACTTGATTTTAAACTATGATGGCAAAAACCTAGTAAGCAGCATTAAAGATCTATTTCTGGATAGGCAATCCGATATACTCATCGCCAACAGTAACTTTGATTGGCTGGTACATCCACAACCAGAAATTTCCTGGGGGTTTATGTATAACTTTGATTACACCTTAGATAAATCATTCCCAGAAGTTGCCTTTGCTATTGATACTCAAGGAATAGATAATGCAGCAGTAATAGACGAAACCTATTGGACATGGCAATGGATAGATCCCAATAAAACAACCAAACAAAATATTTACTCTCATGAAAACTGGCTGTTATTGATAAAAGGTGCACACCAAGCATACGGTACCATTGCATCGACCGTGATCGAAAAAGCCATTTATTTCTTCCTATCCATGTTTGCTTTGATCAGCATTGCTATAGGCCAATGGATAAGAAACACCTATCAAAAAAACCTCAGTCAGGATGCTCTCTTTCATGAATATCAAAAATCGCGTGATTTAAAACTCAAAAACCAAGAACGTAAGAAATCAGAACAATACTGGAAAGGGGTTATAGATGCTTTACCACAACACGTATGGCTGATCAATTCAAGCGGCATTGTTCGATACGTCAACGATCAATGGGAAGCCTGTAAACAATTATGCTCTAACAGCCAACATACGGTAGAACTTTGGAATCAGACGATACACCCTGACGATAAGGCACGCTTCAATCGGAAATGGGCTGAAGTATCAGCAAGCCAAATCTCACTGGATATTAATGTCAGGTTGCTAACCGACAACGATCATTACCAATGGTTTAAAATCTCAGGCACGCCCAAAACGAATACCATAAATGATGACATCGAATGGATTGGAACCAATACCAATATTGATACCTTGGTTGAAATCGAATCAAAGCTTAACGAAAGCAACCGTGTTCTCTCTAACATCATCAAACACAATCCCATCCCCTTTATTGAAATCAACACAAAGTCTGGATTTTCTTACTTCAATTTACTTGCAGACAAGTATCCTGGGGAAATCGAGGCGGTACTGCATGATAACAAAATGTTATGCATCACAGCATTGAGCAAATTTACCATTAATAAAATTAACTTAGCGGCCCATCATATTTTCTCTCACTCAAGAAAAGAAGAATCCGATTCATTATTGGATATCATCCCCAACATAGGCAACAACCATGTCGACTTTTGCTTAATTATGCACGATGTGTTTACGTTACATGAAGCTCGTAATATTGGTTTTTCTTACAAACTACCCGATGGTTCCTTAAAATTTGTGAGAGTTTCCATTACGCCCACAATGCCTAATAATAACGACACGACTTACATGATCTCCATTTTAGATCAAACCGAATCAAAAGACTTACGGGAACGTTTAAAACAGAGTTATGCCAACCTAGAAAAACAAGTCATTGAGCGTACGCATGAACTCGAAGATTCTAAGCGATTTCTAGAAACGTTGACGGGCAATCTCCCCATGCCCATTGCATACATTCAACAAGACCAAAAAATCATTTATGCCAATCATAATTTTTTCAAACACTTTGGTAAAATCAATGAGTTTTCCTACAACGATCTTGTCAATACATTGGGTCATGAAAATGCTCTATTGCTTTCTCGTTTGATTAGAACCACACTCTCTGGCGAAATTTGCAATGAAGACATTCAATGTCAAGAACAGGATGAAGAAACGCATTATTTATTCTTAATGGTGCCCGATTTCAAATCAGATTCCAGTATTAAAGGGGCCATCGTCGTCGGCAATGACATTACGGCCCTTCGAAACGAGCAAGCTCATATTTTAACACTGAACCAAGAGCTTGAAACCAGAACCCGTGAAGCAGAAAAAGCTAGCCTGGCAAAATCAGATTTCGTCGCCAATATTAGCCATGAAATACGAACACCTATGAATGGGATTTTGGGCTTAATCAATGTATTAGGGGACACGCCGCTCAATACAGAACAGCAAAGCATGCTGTCGAAAATCACCAAATCTGCTTCGGCCTTAATGAGCATTCTCAATGAAGTACTGGACTATTCCAAACTTGAAGCAAATAAACTGTCCCTTCATGAAGCTCCCTTTTTATTAGAAGAGTTACTTGATGAAATCGCAGACCTGCATTCGGTGAGTTGCAGTCAAAAAGGCATTCATCTGATGGTGCATCATGAAACCGATGTACCACAATTGTTAGTAGGCGACACACTTAGAATAGGCCAAATTTTTAATAACCTCATTGGAAATGCCGTTAAATTTACCGATAGCGGCCATATCAAGATTCATTGTCAGTTGCTAGAAACCTTTGAAGAAAAAGTAACGATCAAATTTTCCATTGAAGACACTGGAATAGGCATCTCAGATCAGGCAAAGGACAAAATTTTCTCGATGTTTACACAAGCCGATGAAAGCACCACAAGAGAGTATGGCGGAACAGGATTAGGCTTAGCCATTGCAGAAAAATTAGTTTCTTTGATGTCAGGTACCATTGGGGTTGACAGCGAAAGCGGCAAAGGAAGTACTTTTTGGTTTACGCTCTGTTTAAAACAAGTAGCGGAACAACAACAACAACAACAACAACGGAGACACTCACGATTTAATACTGTCATCGTTTGCGAACCTTATCATGAGCAAGCCAAAGTGATTGGGTATTATTTAGAATCTTGGCACGCAAAAACCTTGATCACCCATAACTTAGAGGCGTTATCAGTTGAGGTTAAGGCACTAAGCGAAGAAGGAACTTTACCTGACGCGGTTGTCATCGACAGCAGCCTGTTAACCTCTTCAGCCGCCATCAACCAGCTACAATCCGACTTTGATCTATGGCAACCCAACCTTTGCCCTGAGATCATATACCTTGTTGACCCAATGCTAAAAAACAGGAGCTGGCAAACAGCCTTACCCAAAGGCACCTTAATACAGCGCCCGATTACCTCTTCCAAACTCTTTGATGTTTTTGCCAGAGATTTATCCATCGACAGTGAAAAAACCGTTGTTCCAGATATAAGAGAGAAAGCAGCGCCCTTGCATGGATTAAGGGCGCTGCTGGTTGAAGACAACGACGTGAACCAGGATGTAGCAACCGCTCTATTAGCCAAATTAGGCATACAGTGTGAGATTGCAAATGACGGCGTAGAGGCCGTTTCTCAATTTAAAGCCTCTTCGCATGATCTCATCTTCATGGATATCCAAATGCCCCGCATGGACGGATTTACGGCAACCCAACGCATACGCGCTTTACCGGGAGGGGAACAAGTAACCATCATAGCCATGACCGCTGCCGTGTTTGATCACGAAAAAGAGAGAATTTTTAGCACAGGCATGAACGGACACATACCCAAACCCCTGGACGTGAATGTCATGGTATCGGTTCTGCTGGAAACCATCCCCAAACACCTTTTACGAGACAAGCAAGCAAGAGCAGAACACACCAAAACCTTACTAAAACCCTATGATAAAGTACATACCGATATCATTTTACAACCAGCAAAGGGGTTCGATTTTGAAGATGCCCTTAATAAAATATCACGCGACCCAAAAGTATTTTTGAGTATCACACAGACCTTTATTGGCCGTATGATCAAATTCAAAGACGAACTGATTGCACTTCAGCAACATCAGGATAACGCTAGAATAGCCGCCATTGTACACACCATTAAAGGCTCTTCTCTCAATGTAGGTGCTGTTGATTTATACGATGCCTGCTTATCTTTAGAAGAAGACATACAGGCCAGTGCAGATGGCATCCAAGACACCTCTCTTTCAACGTTAATTGATTCCATATCCACTACCCTGGCAGTGCTTAATGACAAAGTGGAGCAGATTCAACAATCCAAAGCAAAAAACACCAACACCTGTACGACACTCATCAATGAAAGCTCACATGAGCTACTTGTATTACTGGATCAAATGGAAGAGTTTCTATCCAAGACTGAGGTAGTACCTGCCGCTTTAATAGAAAGCCTGACTCACATTGAACTGCCCACACAACTTGACCAACTAAGATCGGAATTAATCGGAAGTATTGCTGAATTTTCTTATGAGACTGCCCTTCCCATTGTCAATCATATCCGAGAGGCATTAGCTAAATGGAAGAAAACAGCGTAATACTCATCGTTGATGACGATCCTACGATGCTTAAAGTGTTATCGGAACTTTTTAAACACCTGTATCGGATTAAGTTTGCAAAAAATGGGCATGATGCACTGAAACTCGCGGGTACAGGTGTAGACCTTATCTTGCTGGATATTAACTTACCAGACATTAATGGACTTGAAGTCTGCAAAACATTGAAAAATGATCCACTGACTCAAGCCATTCCCATTATTTTTGTAACCGCTACTCTTGATAACATCTTAGAAGAAACAGGTATTGAATTAGGCGGTGCCGATTTTGTTACCAAGCCTTATTCAAATGCCATTTTAAAAGCCAGGGTTAAGTCCCATTTAGAGAATAAAATCTTAAGAGACAAGCTCGAAACATTGGCGATGACCGATAGCTTAACAGGCATACCGAACAGACGTTTATTTGATTGTTTAATAGAAAAGGAGTGGCATCGTTCTTTGCGTAGTCAAATGCCAATCTCATTACTCATGATAGATGTGGATCATTTTAAGTCTATCAACGATCAATATGGGCACGATATTGGCGATCAAGTACTTAAAATGATTGCCTCTGTTTTATGCAAACACTGTCACCGTCCGTCTGATTTTGCAGCTCGCATTGGAGGAGAGGAATTCAGCATCCTTCTGCCAGATACTCACCCAGCGGGTGCCTATTACATCGCTGAATCCATTCGCAAACACATTGAATCAGTCCCTTTTTATAACGCTAGTACGAGTCGCTTTGCCATTACCATTAGCATCGGCATTGCTTCGGTGGTACCAGAATCACTTGAGTCAATTAAAACCTTCATCAAACAGGCAGATACTTTGCTTTATCAAGCAAAAAACAATGGTCGGAATCAAGTATGTCAGGAACCTTTAAACTCCCATCAGCGAAAAACCGCATAAGTACTATTAACTAAATACAGATGCTAAGTAGATACGGGTGGTAAGCAGATACGGATGGAGCCTTCTAATCAAAGAAATGATATAAAGCTTGCAATCAGCTTAATGGCTTTATTGACATTACAACTATTTTGGCAGCTCTATACGGTAGCGATTACCAGCGAAAATGTAGTCAGCTTTCGAGAAACAGACCTACCCCTGACGACACTGTATCATCAGGTACAGTATCTTGATGAAGCATTAACAATGACAGCAAAAGTAGCGGCTCTCAATGGCAACTATAGACTCTATGATCGCTATAAAATGTTTTCCGAAAAGCTAGATAGTACTTTATCCAGCATCAATCGTCTGGCACCCGAAACACAGCAGACAATGGCAACAGAACAAGTTGCATTAGCCAATAAAAAACTCATAGAAATGGAAGAGATGGCGTTTGACTTTCTTAGATCGAATGAAGCTGAAAGTGCTCAGAAACTGTTATTCGGCAATGAATATGAAAAATACAAAGCGATCTATGCAAAGGGAACAGAAGCATTAGGTGAAAGTATAAAGCTCCAGACAAGTATCAGTTCAAAAGCAATCGACAACCTGATTGTCTATAATTTAATCATGATGGCCGTGTTTTATATTGGAGCACTTGTACTGCTTATTCCTTATGTAAAATTTTAAGAATAGATTTATAGATTTTTATACAGTGGAGAAAAAATTCCTATACGACCTGCATGCTCTTCTCGATAAAGGGTATATGTAAATATGGCGCAGCCATAACAAAAACAATCATACTCTTTGCATATTTACCTTTCATATTAACCATTAGCGCAGGGATGCGCAGAGCGAGCTGACAGAGAAGAGTATAGCGACTCTTCTTTTTACTCACACATGGAAGTTAATTCCTGATACCTTGCACTTTTTCAGCCCAAGCAGTTTGGGCTTTTTTCTTACTCTTTTGTCACACCCAGCTCTTCCCTATCAATTTAATGCCACTTAGAGTTTCTATACCTTTAATCTTCTCCATTATAATGAGAAACAATTAAATTATTGACAGTGTCAAATTATTGATTTCATTTAATAAGCAATAGAATTAAATGTAAACTCTTGATGTACACAAAGCTTTACAGTTACAAATGTGTCGTAGACATAAAATAAACTTATTGATCACATGACTCTTGACCAAGATATTGATAGTGCAATAACAATAATGAAAATTCCATATTTCTTATTGCATTATCAATTCTTACATCAAACCAGTATTGGTTATGACTAATAATATCTACTTACGACTGAATGGAAAGCGTCTTTGGGATGAATAGAATTTAAACGCAAATTAATCTGACAGAAGCACCTTAAAAAGGGGTAACTGTCAGATCGGATTTGAACTACTACACATGAATCGTCGTCACAATAATTAATCTTCAAGATCATGATCCTCTAGCGCTTTATCAAGCGCTCAACCCTTTATGGTTATTTCTGTTAGCGTGTTTTAGTCTAAATAATGCCCATTGCGTTTTCAAAGGGAGTTAACACTGTGCCTAACGCTCTGGCTTATTCCATAAAGCGCTGCATGCAAGGATTCACCCTCATTGAGCTGATAATGGTCATTGTCATTCTTGCCATTCTTGCAGCCTTTGCACTGCCTCGGATGGCTGATTTTGGCACCGACGCTAGAATAGCGGCTGCTGAAGGTGTCAGTGGGGCTTTACACGCGGCGGCTGCAACCGCTCGGGCTCAATACTTTGCAATGGGCAAAGAGAACCCTTTAGATATTTCAGGAAATCTCATTAGTTTCTGGTACGATTGGCCACACGTTGCCAACGGAGGGGCCATGGGCATTGTCAGTCACGACATCAGTGCACTGATTGATGGGGCCGAAACCTTTGATATTGTTCGAGAAAACACCAGCTGGGGCGAGTGGATAGACTTCCGTGTTAAAGACGCTCCTGACCCAGAAAACTGTAAAGCACGATACACCGAAGCTGGCAGCCCCTCAGCAGGCGCCGTGATCACAACGGTGACCTCAGGCTGTTAATGTCCCTACTAACCCCCTGATGCCAATAAACAACTCGTCTATATCCATTCCGCATCACAGAGGTGTTTCAAATTATGCTGCCTTATCCATTCTACAGTGGCGCAGAAATCAATTGCCACCTCATACGGCACTTCATACTCCTCTCCATTCCATTGAAAACAAACCGAGACCTCTGTATCACTGGTTTCTGCAATCCCAATGGCAATATCCAGATGACTATCCGTACCGCCCACGCTTCTTCTAGTACCGTCTTCCAGCATTAAATAACCTGCCCATACCATTTCCTCCCTTCCCTGCCCCAAATTTTTATATTCCAGAACAATTTTCTTAGGCATACCCTTTCATACCTCCGCTCGCTTTTGCTCAACAAAAGATGCCTAAGGCTAGTACAGGTTCCAATAATCAAAGGATTAACTTTCAATTTATTGCAATTAAACAACCGCTGTCACAATAGGGCTGACAACTCACCCACAAATGTAACGCTAGTCTCAAAACCTTATGAAGAGTTTGCGTTCACTACCAGGGACATTAAACATTGGGTTGCATATTTTTACGGACTTAGACGTTTTATTAATATCGTTATACTACCCGGGCACATATGAACTATTTTGAACGGTATGAAGATACAACACAGTTTGCTTGTAGAGAGCTTTAAGAAGCTCACACCGCATAAAGCCAGATTCACCAATGTATTCTACTATGGCCTATTTAGGCAGTGCCCTGAATACGAATCCATGTTTGCCGGTGTAGACTGGTGTACCCAAAAGCAAATGCTCGTTGGGGCACTCTCTTTAGTTGTAAAATACACTAAGTACGGCACCCAAGATCCAGAAATGATGAAAGTCTTTATGCAACTGGGCACTCGTCATGCGAAATACAAAATTCAGGAAAAACATTTCGAACCTTTTGTTTTCCACTTGCTGTATGCAATGAAGCTGATCCTTCGAAAGGATTGGACGCTGGAGCTAGAAGAAAATTGGCGAAAAGCATTATGGGAGGTGTGCAGCCTAATGGTTAAAGCCATAGAAGCCGCCCAAACCCAAGATACTTTCACTTCAGCTTGTTACCTCAAACAGATATCTAACTATCCACAAGAAAATGCTCATTAACTCAACTGTTGATTTTCATATGATATAGAGATCACTTCCCTTTTATACCCAATCAAACCTAAAACGGATTTCGACATCAACATCCCTTTTCAAGAAACAGATAACTCTATATTCTCACCACCTAATAACCATTCACTTTGCAAGTTAGTCAAAACAATTTTTCGCCACACAACGCCGGCTATTAAAAATAAATTGCACCCGATTTCAGGCTGAACAAGCAACCACTTCAAAGCAAATAATCACCTTTGTTTTTTCTGAGATTCGCTCTTAAGCAATTGATATCTCATTTATTTCAATAAAAAACCCAGACAACAAAACCGTAGTTTTTTATTTATGTAAGTAATTTTTTGTAGCGTCAAATTTGATATTTGTATTTATCTTGCCTCGCTTAACAATACAGTTGTTTCGCGCAATTAATATGGCGGCTCAATTAAAAAGGTTGGGCGGTTAAGATGTCAAATAAGCATTTACTTATCATTTGTTTAGTTTCCTTACTTGCAGCATGTAGTGGAAATTCCGACAACAAAAAAGACGGTAATTCTTCAGATACCAATACCTCCACGAGTACTGGTACAAATGGTGGTGGTGATGGAACCGATACCGATGGTGGCGATGGAACCGATACCGATGGTGGCGATGGAACCGATACCGATGGTGGCGATGGAACCGATACCGATGGTGGCGATACGGTTTACCCAGACTTAGATCTTGACATGGATTCTAATGAAGATGAAAAGGACACTGGAGAGAAAGGAAAATATTCAGATCTACCTACCAGCGTTCAATCACTGATGACAGAGCTAGATCTTCATTCAAGTAAACGCTCTTATTGGAAACCTGGATTTGATCATAATAGCAATATTTTATCCGACGTTGCTGAGGCAATGAAAATTCTCGCTAATCGCTCAACCATCAATGATCTAGGCATAGAATTATTGTTGGATTATGTTCGCGCGTATAATGCAGGTGTGTATACAAAAGAAGGTTATAAACAAACAGAAAGCGCTTCTAAGAAATTGTCAGAGGGTTTGAAAGCCATTGTAGCTATGCCAGACTTTAACAAAGTCTCAACGCGAAATGGTAATCTCCAAGCAGCCTATTTCGTCGCTTTGCATGGTCAAACGTATGATCTAAGTGCCTATTTCAGAGACAACTATTATTTTGAACATCTCGACATAACATTAGAGATGCTCAGAGGCTATGCTAAAAAAGATGAAGAACTCTGGGGAAGGTTTTCATATGGCACTGCCATTTTTGAAGGGTTAAAAGTCATTAACTACGCCGGTCAAATGACCAGATCTGATAAAGCTCTTTCTTACTTCAAGAATAATATCGAAAAAATTACACAGGTATTAAAGGAAGTGGGGACATCGAAACTTGCGATATGGAAAAACAATCGGGGTGAATTTGAAGCCTTTATTTTCAATAATGTCATGTACACTCTCAACAGACCCTTTTATCTCTTCAAGTGGGGCGAAAACGTTAGCGCTGCCAATGGGTATTTAGAGCATACAGACGCAACGGCTTTAAGCATCCTTGAAAGGCATGATTTAAAAGTCGACTCGACTCAGTACGATAAAAAGTTCTTGGAAGAAGCTAGCCTTCAACTTGCAACGGCTTATATCAAAGCAACTGATCGCGATATGGAAAAAGAGTGTACATCCGGTCAATTTGCACCCTATTGTACACCGATTAATGTTGATAATGTTTTTAGAGCTTCTTATAGCTGCCCATCATACCCAACGGTTAAAATGCGTATTCAATTAGCAGCTGACGTATCACAGTCGAATATAGACGAGATATGTAGCCGTCTTCAAAAACATGAGAATCACTTCAAAAGCACGATGGGAGTATCAAGCCCTATTGCAGACGATAAAAATGAGACCATTGAACTGATCATCTTTGCCAGTGGCGACGATTGGAAAACCTATGGCGGTCCATTATTTGACATGGATTCCAACAATGGTGGTATCTATATCGAGGGTGAACCTGAAAAAGAAGGTAACCAGGCACGCTTCTATGCCTATATATCAGGATACGGCGATAATTTCGATGTGTGGAACCTAGAGCATGAATTTACCCATTACTTAGATGGACGCTATAACATGTACGGTCGCTTTGGTCATTACGAAGAAAAAGGCAGCGTATGGTGGTCTGAAGGCATAGCAGAATATATGGCTCATAAAGAATGTTTTGCTCGCGGTTTAAACAATATCTACGACTATGGTAGAACGCCATCACTTCAAGAAATTTTAGATATGGTTTACTCAACCGATTATGACATGACTTATAGCTGGTCTTACACGGTTCACAGATACATGAATGAAAATGGCCTCACCAACCAGTGGAAAGACATGGCTTCTGCTTTACGCAAATCAAATAGAGAAGAAGCGATTAGTGATTATAAACGCGAAATGCAAAATCTGATTTATAGTCACTCAAGCAATTATGATTACTGGATCAAAAACACTCTTAAAACGTGGTGGGATGATAATCAAGAAAGGTGTTCTGAAATAGATCATTCAAGCCATTAAGCAACAAACCTTCCAAGCTGATCTAACCGGTTCACAATGTACCTGGTTAGATCAGCTTTTTTATCCACGCTATCTTCTTGTCGTAATATCGAGTGTCTGTCACTAACGAGATTTTTAATCATAAAATGACGATCTTTAAATTAAGACGACTCTGACGATTTTAATACTCAGATGGATAACTGACCTACCGATATGAGGGGTCAAAAAACATCTCAGACAACACAGGTCAACTCTATTTTATAACACTCCAATCACTACCTCTCGTTTCTATCCCTTAACTCTTTATAAAAGTTACAGAACGTAGCAGGAAACAACAGTGTCAACTATTGTTTATCTGATGACTCAGTATGCCATCAAGGTTCCTGAACGCATATTGTGACTTATAACAGCCAAATAACTGGGTAGGGAAAATTATGCAAGGGAAGCAGAAAGCTCAGCTTGATGTTGATCAGCAAACAAATAATCGGGTAACGGAGCTAAGGCCAGGCCAAGATCGGTCTTTTCAAAAAGACCGGGCAAAACACCCAAGCATCATTCAGTTTCAGCCTGCTTTTGTGGAACGCTTTGAAAAGCCAAAAGCGCAGGATTACCCACTATTCCCTTCATTGATGTCGATTCTCAGCCTGCTGATTATGTCTTATGTCTCAGCGTATTTATTTGTAGAATTGACCCCATCTTTAGGTTTGTCTGCAGACCTATTTCCGGGTCATACGTGGCTATCGTCTTTTCTTCCACCGATTTCCAGTGCCACAGAGATTCCCGTTTGGGCTTGGCTGCCCTTCGCATTTACCATCTTTGGTGCCACGCTCGGCTGGGTATTTGAGTCATATTTGGTCCTTCAAGGGCATGCCTTTCAGCAACAACGCACAAAGTTCAATCGATTTATTCAAAGCATCAGACTTGAAAACTTAGCGCCTGTCACTGGCACGATTTTCTTTGCTGTATGCATGATGAGTTTTGACAACACTGCACTTTTAACGGCACTTGTATATATCACCGTCGGCGTTTCTTGTCTGCTTGGAACCGCTCTGCTGTTAGGAGGAACCCCATGGCTACCCCCTGCATTATTATTGGTACAGGTGGGTCAAATCCTAATCGTGCTAAGCAGTGATCTATCCGGATTGGTTAAAGGGTTGCTGGTTGGGCAGGCTGTCTTGCAATCCATCTCGTTAACCATAGGTGCCATGACGCCTTGGAAAAGCACTGCTTTTCATTTAATCAGTACCGTTTCGGGTATTTTGCTTTATGTCGCTTTGATCGATATAGCAGGGCAGGAATCCTTAATGGGTAGTGGATGGGAACCCACTCCTTTATCCATCATAGGAGTGTTGTTGGTAGGTATGCTTGGTATTCATCTCGCCTTTAAACTGAACCCAAAACTCTATAACCTGTTACGTGCTGTTTTAAGCAATGCCATTTGGTCGTTACAATATTTCTTGCTTATCAGTGCACCTCGCTTTCCAAACCCTGTTGCTTTAGGTGCAATTTATTCGAAAGAAAATCCACCCAAACCAGTCACATTGAAACCTTACTATCAACAGCACCCTGAATTTTTACCACAACCATTATCCATCCCTGCTGTTACCCAGTTAGAAAGAAATGTGACGCAGTTTAAATCATTATTAACAACCGTAAAACGCACCTTCAAAATGATCGCTTTATTGGATCATGTCTTCCCCCAGTCGAATACTAAAATTGCCATTACACAGAAACCACGCTTGGCTATTTGGAGTGATGGCCAAGACGTTTTTCCAGCAATATACCGTAAGAAAATATTGGGTTTATCCGTTCCAGGGCAAAGGCTTGACCCCACCCCGGAAACTGCAATTGAAGCCTATAAAGAGGGACAACTGCTTGCATTTTTAGCAGAATCCGGTGTTGCCAATCCATTCTTGAAAAAGGGCAAAACACCCGGCATGTTGATTATGGATTTCCGATTCTTAGAACAATACGAAACCAAGCCCGATTTCGAACCTTACGGAGGTGTGGCTCATCTAAAAATTAATGATGATAAGCAGTGCATTGAGTTGTTATCCATTTGCCCACCTAAATCCAAAGACAGTATTCTCGTCAATCCGGACGATGCCAGCTTTCGGCATGCTGAACGACAATTCATTGCGAGCATGTACTTTTATGTCATTAGTGGAAAGCATTTGGCTGAAATCCACATGACGTATAATTTAGTCGAAGCAGCCATGCATAATGCCTTTGATGCACAAGGGCAATGGAACCACCCGCTTCGCACTTTTATGTATCTACACTTTTTTTCGCATGAATTAGCTGAAGAATTAACCACCGAACATTTGGTACAAGAAGGGGCTGTGTTCAGTCAAGTTTTTGCTACCACACACGACAGTCTCATCCACTATTTGAATGATCGTTACCATGAGTTTGATTATGGTGAGGACGAAGATTTTGAGGTTCGAATCGCCAATGCGACGATGAGTAACGGCCAGTTGCTTCCCAACAGTTGTATGCAGTGGGAACTGGAATACGCCAAAATATGGCAACATTATACAACCCAATTGATCGATATTATTTATTCAGATGATCAGGCAGTATGCCAAGATCAATACTTGCAAAATCTCTATCAAGGCTTACAGGAAGTGCTGTTACAAGGGCTTCCCCCTCGTTACGATGACTTTCAAACCAAGCAGGGTGTTGCCCGCTGGGCCTCCGATACCATCCATCATATGGTTGTGCGTCACCAAGTGTACGGAACAACAGGCGTTCGCGCTGCGATGGACCCTCGAATCAGTGACATACAAGTCCCCAAAGATGGTGGAACACCCAGCGTCGATGGGTGGCGCTCTCTCATCAGCGTTGCATTAGCGACGGCCAAAGCTCGATTTACTCTCTTGGTTGGGGAAAACAAAAAAGATTTTACCTACCTTCTGAAAGATGTTGATCCTAAATTTCGTCAGCCCATGGCAGAGGTTTTTGACCAACTGCAAACAGAGCTCTACGCATTGAATCAGAAGTGGAATAGAGACGATGTTGAGAAGGCCTATAACTATGATTACTTCAGGGCCCTGCCATCAGAGCTGCATACAGGGCCCGGTTATTAATGGTGTCAGTGATTCAATCTTAATAAGAGGTAAGTATGGCCGTTACCCAATATAAAAATCTCGTCTTTGAAGGCGGCGGCACTAAGGGGTCGGCTTATGCTGGCTGCATGGACGTGCTCGAACAAGCAGGGCTCTATGCTCAAGTTGAACGCGTAGCAGGCACTTCAGCAGGCTCCATAACGGCCTGCTTGTTGGCCTGCGGAGCCATGCCCGCCGGTTTAAAAGAAAGTGTTTATAACACCGATTTCAACGTATTTGTACAAGACCCTGGTGGCTTTTTAGGGGATGCCTATCGAATATTTTTCAAGTACGGTATGCACAGTGGAGACCCCTTAGTCAAAATACTGAAGAAAAACATTAAACAATATTCTGGAAAGGCTGATTTAACCTTTGAAGAGCTGGTTCACAAGTCTCAACAAGATCCTAAAACGTTCAAGCAGCTCTACGTTGTGGCCAGTGATTTACATCAGCAGCGCGCCAAAATCTTTTGTTATGAACATACACCAAAACTACCGGTATGGAAGGCCGTGAGGGCCTCCGTTAGCTTACCTTTCATATTCGAACCCTTTAATATCAATCATGAATATTTCGTCGATGGTGGATTAAGCTGGGTTTACCCCATCGATATTTTTGATTCACCCATTCAAGCATTCCGTCCACAGAAAGATCAGTGTGAGCCTGTGTTTAATCCAAACACTTTGGGCTTCTACTTAGAAAGTAAAAAGCAATTTGCATCAGGTGCGAGTTTTGCTGCGGATAAAATCAAAGTAAGTTCATTAAAAACCTTTGGGGAGTCACTGGCGACCTTCCTACTTCAAACTGCAAACGCAGAACACATACACCCTGACGACCTATCAAGAACGATATTTATCAATGATCTAGGGGTGAGTGGTACAACCTTCAATACACCCAAAGCGGTTATCGATCAATTGGTGCAATCAGGGAAAAAAGCGACTGAATTATTTCTCAATAAGCATTCAAATGAAGATGATTCAGCGGCATCAAAAGCAAGCGCCTAAGGCACTAACTATTTTGAGCGTTATTGTCAGGGTAAAGCTAGTTTTATTCAACAATATCAATCAATGCCTGATATCCATAACGTTCTTGTAAAACCAAAAAAGCGGCACAAGGCCGCTTTCGAAAAAATAAGCATTATTTAAATGCTTATTTTTTATCTTCTTAAGCCGCAGCTGGTGTACCTGCTTCTGGTGTACCTGCTTCTGGTGTACCTGCTTCTGGTGTACCTGCTTCTGGTGTACCTGCTTCTGGTGTACCTGCTTCT
>CANMOZ010000015.1 GCA_947499545.1 uncultured Saccharospirillaceae bacterium | reverse complement strand
TCCTGCGACAGGGCTTATCATCTGGATATTCATCCAGACATTATACATTGGTGGAGCTAGATGGATACCCCATATATTTATACAATACCCATTATTCGGTGAATTCATTTTCCTTGCTGCGGGGGAATAAAGAATGCTCGGTACAGATTTAATGAAATCGACTTCGGTATTTTAAAAAAGAGAGGAAGGCGCTTCCTGAAACCCTCCGCGCAAGCGTTGATCGAATCAGGCTTGCACGTCGATTTAAAGAAAAGCACCTGTCTATGGCATCACTCGATGTTTTGGATCTGCTCGCGCATTTGTTCAATAATCACTTTCAGCTCAACCGCTGCTTGCGTTGTATCGGTCACGATCGATTTCGAGGATAATGTATTGGCCTCTCGGTTAAGCTCCTGCATCATAAAGTCCAAACGTCGACCTACAGGCTCCGACTGTTGGAGAATTCGACGAATTTCCTGCGTATGCACATTTAATCGATCTAACTCTTCGGCAACATCCGCTTTTTGTGCCAGCAAAACCATTTCCTGTTCCAAGCGGTCGGCATCCAGCTCTAAATGCAATTCCTCAAATTTATGCTTTAGGTGGTTTCGTTGATGTTCCAATATGGAAGGCAGCAACCCTTTTACTTCCGTGACAATAGCGTCAATTTTCTCCAATCGCCCCTGCACTTGTTCTGACAGAGCGGAACCCTCTCGATGCCGCATCTCAATCAATTGATCGATGGTTAGATCAAACTGTTCCAACATGAGGGCTTTCGTTTCCGTCAAATCAACTTCCGCTGTATCCAATACACCAGGCCAACGCAGAATATCGATGGGGTTGGTCGCCTGCCCTGGGCCCATTTGCATTTCCACTTGCTGGAGTGCAGCCAGAACCTGGTCCACTCGCTCGCTGTTAACGTTTAACCCTTGCTCAGCAGCATTGCGCGTAAACTTAAGCGTGCACTCAACTTTGCCCCTAGATAAGCGCTTGCGCAGTATTTCGCGCACTTTCATTTCCAGATCCCGCAACTCCTCTGGTAGTCTCAGGTGCAAATCTAAATATCGGGAATTTACGGAGCGCAGCTCCCAGCTCCAAAATCCCAAGGCGTTTTGCTGTTCCAGGCGTGCAAAGCCCGTCATACTCTGTGGCATATCAACATCCAGTTTGATCTGTAATAAGAATGTCGAAATTCTAACGCTTACCGCTTGAGGAGGGCACCCCAAGGCCCGCTATAATGAACGCCAATTTTCCTGCATTAAAAGGCAAGCACATGAGTGACTCTCTCCGACCCAGTGGCCGCCAGCCCAACGAACTCCGCGACGTTGTCATTGAGCGTGGTTTCACCAAGCACGCCGAGGGGTCTGTTCGCATCAGCTTTGGTGACACTCAGGTGCTCTGTACGGCCAGCGTCGAAGATGGCGTTCCCCGTTTCCTGCGTGGAGAAGGCAAAGGCTGGATCACCGCCGAGTACGGGATGCTGCCTCGGTCTACCCATACCCGTAATCAACGAGAAGCCGCTCGCGGCAAACAAAGCGGTCGCACGCTGGAGATCGGCCGACTAATTGGGCGAGCACTGCGCGCTGCGGTTGATTTAGAAGCACTCGGTGAAGTCACCATTACCTTAGATTGCGACGTCTTGCAGGCCGACGGTGGTACACGCACAGCAGCCATTACCGGAGCCTATGTTGCACTGTGCGACGCCATCAATGGGTTAATTCGCAATGGCAAGCTCAAAGCCAGTCCAATAAAGCATCAAATCGCCGCCATTTCTGTTGGGGTTTATCAAGATACTCCCGTTTTGGATCTAGATTATGCTGAAGACTCTAGCGCTGAAACCGATATGAATGTGGTGATGACCGCAGAGGGTGGCTTTATTGAAATTCAGGGAACCGCAGAAGGCGAACCTTTTGCAACCTCGCACCTCAATGCCATGTTAGAACTTGCCAAGTCGGGTATTCAAGCGCTGGCTGAGAAACAAAATGCAGCGATAAACGCTCAATAATCAATTAATCGCTGACGATCATTTGAAGCGTTGCATTCAGCTTAAGGGCGCGGCAGACTGAGAACCAACTTTGTTCAATATGAACATCGACAGCACAAGCTTTTCTCAGTCTGTCATTAAAGTGGCTATGCGCATCACCTTTGCCATGCGCTGCTTCGAATGAACCAAACAAAGGATTCGTCGAAATATGAGTTCTCCGTTAACCCAAGTGGGTCTGCTGTTGATCCAAACGCTTTTTGGGCTCTATATGCTCATAGTGATGTTGCGCTTTTTGTTGCAACTGGTGCGAGCCGATTTCTACAACCCCATTTCACAGTTTATTGTTAAAGCGACCAATCCATTGTTAGTCCCCATGCGGAGAGTCATTCCGGGGTTTGGTGGCATTGACTTTTCTTCTCTGCTGCTCGCTTACATGGTTCAGCTGATTGCTTTAGTCCTCATCATGCTCATTCTCGGCGGCCCATTAAAACCGCCCCTATTGCTGGTTTGGTCTTTGTTTGGCGTTGCCGGAATGATGGTTAGCGTTTACTTTTGGGGCCTGTTGCTCGTTGTTATTCTCAGCTGGATAGCTCCCGGCAGCCCTAATCCAGCTGTAATGCTGATCAATCAAATCATCAATCCTATGATGGAGCCCATTCGAAAACGAATGCCTGATATGGGTGGCATTGATCTTTCGCCGCTTATCGCTCTACTCATCCTACAAATTGTACGTATTCTCATTGATTACTTCGGTCAGTCCGTTGCTGTTCCCCATCAAGTCATCTTTGGGATATAAAGAACTAATGTTTGACTAAATTAAGTCAAAATTGCTTACCTAGTCACTGCTTTCACCGCTATTGACTAGGTGAGCCCCCTGCCCACAACGCTGACATCCCTTTTACGTTTAATAATCGCTCAGTGAAGCAACAATTTATTTTGATGCTTTGCTTGTCTAATTCCCAGCAATTGCCTATTCTTGGCAAACTCTAATCAAAAATATTTGATCCTTCAGATCTCAAGTCTTGCTAAGGCGAGGTGCTAACCATGGCTGCTGCTGAACCCATTCCCCAACCCGATGACTCTCTTCCGCCTACAGCGAAGTCAGTGGGTGCTGTCAAAAGTGAGCTCATGCACTTCAATGGGCCTTTACGTCTGACCAGCGGAACAGGGCTGCCAGAATATGACCTCATGGTCGAAACCTATGGCCAACTGAATCCACAAAAAACCAACGCCATCTTGATTTGCCACGCTTTGACAGGGAATCATCATGCAGCCGGTTATTATCAAGACTCCACTGAACGCCCTGGATGGTGGGACGAATTTATTGGCCCAGGAAAGCCAATCGATACCGACCAGTTTTTTGTGGTGTCACTCAATAATTTAGGAGGCTGTTCTGGCAGTTCGGGCCCTTTGAGCATCAACCCTTTAACCGGTAAAGCTTATGGGCCCACCTTTCCAATGGTCACCGTTACCGATTGGGTAAACACCCAAGCACAACTCGCGGATCGCTTAGGCATTGAGTGCTGGGCAGCCGTAATTGGTGGGAGCTTAGGTGGCATGCAAACGCTGGAATGGTCCATTCGTTACCCCGATCGACTCAAGCACGCGGTTATCATTGCCTCAGCTCCCAAACTTAGCCCGCAAAACATTGCGTTTAATGAAGTGGCCCGCCAATGCATTTTGAGAGACCCTGAATTTAAAGAGGGGCATTATTTAGAGCATCAGGCCTACCCCAAAGACGGACTGACACAGGCGCGGATGCTCGGACACATCACTTATTTATCCAACGCGGGCATGAACACAAAATTTGGTCGCCGCACCAGTACCCAGTACTTGGATTACCGCTTGTCGCCTGAGTTTGAGGTCGAGCGCTATCTGCATCACCAAGGGGAACGCTTTTGCGGTCGATTCGACGCCAATACATATTTGCTCATGACCAAAGCCCTCGATTACTTTGACCCCGCTGCCCAGTTTCAAAACGACTTATCTGCTTGCGTTGAGCAAGCCAAAGCCAACTTTTTGGTATTAGCGTTCAGCAGTGACTGGCGCTTTTCACCAGACCGCTCTGTTGAACTGGTTGATGCACTCATTACTGCGGGTAAAGGCGTTACCTACGCATGCATTGAGTCTGACGCGGGTCACGATGCATTCTTATTGCCCATCCCCCGTTATGTGAATTTACTCAGCTCCTACCTCAAGGTTGTGAGCAAAGACATTTTGTAGAAAGGGTTACAACACATGAATGACACTCTGTGCTCGTTACTTAAGGAGTATCAATGAGCCATCCACGCATTGATTGGCGTTTAATTGCGGACTGGGTACCGAAAAACACTAAAGTATTGGACCTTGGATGCGGAGACGGGGAGTTATTGGCGTATTTATCTCAAGAACGCCAGACGCAGGGGCTAGGTCTAGAAATAGAACATGCCGCCATTGAAGCTTGTGTCAAACGCGGCATTTCCGTCATTGAGCACAATTTAAACCATGGCCTAGAGCGCTTCTCGGACCAAAGCCAAGATACGTTGGTGATGACGCATGCGCTGCAAATGATTAAGCGACCCGACCGCTTGCTTCAAGAGATGCTGCGCATTGGTCGGCAAGCAATCATCACCTTACCGAATTTTGGGCATTGGTCGCATCGACTCCATTTGTTATACAAAGGCCGCATGCCCGTTTCCCACAGCCTACCTCACCCATGGTACGCTACTCCCAATATTCATTTATGCACTTTGCGTGATTTCGAGCTGCTCTGTGAGCAAATGCGTATTACCCTATTGGATAAGCATTTTTTGAATGCAAAAAATCGCAGCTCTTGGGCAAGTCAACAGTGGCCAAACCTCTTTTGTGGGCAAGCGATTTATCGAATCACTAAGGAGACATCTACATGAAAAGTTTTCTGGCCAAAGTTGCTGCCAACACCAATGGAGTTGGTGTTCTGCTCGGCTTATTGATTGGTTGGGCGCTGCCGGTGCAGGCTGAACAGAAAATAAAGTACAGCGATTATGAAATTCACTACATTGGGCTCACCAGCAGCGAGCTCAAACCAGAGGTTGCCAAACTGTACAATATCCCCAGAAGCCGTTCGTTGGGGTACTTAAATATCTCCGTGTTAAAAACCCTAAACGAAACGCTGCCCAAGCCAACAGGTGCTGAAATCAGCGGAAAAGTATACAATCTTATTGGCCAAAGCAGGACGCTCAACTTCCGTGAGATAAAAGAAGCCGGCGCCGTTTATTACATCACGACCTTCGAGTTTGACGACGGCGACATGTATCGCTTCGAAATTCAAACAACGCCAAAAGACAGCGGTGAGCCGCTGGATGTGAAATTCAGTCAGAGATTTTATGCAGGCAATTGATCAAACCGATACTTGGGTGCTCGCAAGCAACAACGCAGGAAAAGTGAAAGAGTTCCAACACGCGTTCGAACCTTTGGGCATTCAAGTCCGACCGATGTCCGATTGGGATTTACCGAGCCCCGCAGAAACCGGGCTTAGCTTTATTGAAAATGCGCTTATAAAAGCACGCCATGCCAGCCAGGCGACCGGTTTACCTGCCCTAGCGGACGATTCTGGGTTATCGGTTGATGCACTCCAAGGAGCGCCTGGCATCTACAGCGCCCGTTATGCAGGTGCTGACGCAACGGATACCGATAATATCGAGCACCTTCTGCAAGAACTAAAGAACGTTGACGATAACAATCGTCAGGCTCGTTTTATTTGTGCACTGGCTTGGGTCAGGCATGCGGCCGACCCAGTGCCTGTCATTGCCGTGGGGCAATGGCATGGACGTATTTTGAAAGCGCCGCAAGGCGAAGGTGGGTTTGGGTACGACCCAGTCTTTTGGGTGCCTGAATCCTCTTGTGCAGCGGCTGAACTCAGTAAAGAAGCTAAACAAGCCGTCAGCCACCGCGGGCTGGCTTTAAAATCGCTGTTGGCAGAACTCGCTTCATGAGCTCGCACACTGTCACTCCCGAGTGGACCCAACTGCCGCCACTGAGTCTTTACGTGCATATCCCTTGGTGTGTGCGTAAATGCCCTTACTGCGATTTCAATTCCCATGGCATTGGCGATGCCAACGCCGAGCTGCCAGAAGCAGACTATGTTGAAGCCTTGCTGGATGATTTAGACGAAGACTTGCATTGGGCTCAAGGCCGCCCATTAACCTCCATTTTTATTGGCGGCGGTACCCCCAGTTTATTTTCAGCCAAAAGCTTTAAGCGTTTGCTGCATGGCATTCAGTTACGTATTCCCTTAGCCGAACACTGCGAAATCACGTTAGAAGCGAACCCCGGGACTTTTGAGCAAGATAAATTTTCAGGCTTTCGAGATGCGGGCATTAACCGCTTGTCTATCGGCATTCAGAGTTTTCAATCAGAGCACTTAAAGCGGCTTGGTCGCATTCATGACGGTCAGGAAGCCTTGAAAGCTGCAAATATTGCGAAAAAAGCCGGTTTTAGTAATTTTAATCTGGATTTAATGCACGGTTTACCTAACCAAAGCCTCGCAGAAGCGATGCAAGACGTACAAACGGCGATTGAATTAAATCCAACACACATCAGCTGGTATCAATTAACGCTTGAACCCAACACAGAGTTTTATTCAAAACCTCCCCAATTACCCGATGATGAACACCTTTGGGATATTCAAGACCAAGGGCAAACGCTGCTCGCGAAAGCCGGCTACCAACAGTACGAAGTCTCTGCCTACTCCCAAACTCATCGACGCTCAACCCATAACCTCAATTATTGGACTTTCGGGGATTATTTAGGCATTGGAGCGGGGGCGCATGGCAAGCTCACTCTGCTCGACCAACAACGTATTATTCGCACTCAAAAAACGCGGGTACCCAGACACTATTTGGATGTCAGCAAGGCCTATCGCTGCGCTGAAACGCCTATTGAATCATCCGATTTAGTGTTGGAATACATGATGAATGCATTAAGGCTTACAGAGGGTGCTCCTCTGAGCTCACTAGCCCATTCAGGATTAACCCAACCTCAGCTTGAGCAAGCGTGCCATAACATTATTCAAAAAGGATGGTTAGAGATCAATTCTCAAAGCATTCGCGCCACCCCACTAGGGCAGCGCTTTTTGAATGCTTTATTAGAAGCGTTGATGTAGCAAAATTGCCCTCTACCAGGGCGCTTTCTATTCTAAATTGCTAGAGACCTTCTCGTAAATCAAAGTAGATTTTAAATGAAGGAGCTGCGTGCAGGACTCTGTTATCAATTCTTTCTGACCCTGCTTTTTGTGTTCTAATCATGCTTTTCAGCTTCACTTTATAATCAATATCATTTGAAACATGGCTACCTTTGAACGTAAACCCTAAGTCTTTCGCATATTTGCTCGTTGTTCCACCTTCGCTTGAATCAGCGGTCAACTCCCATCTATATTCAACCCACGCCTTATCAGTTTTATTGAGTCCTTTTCTGACTTCTTTTAGTTCACTCCTTACAAAGTCCATATGACCAGCCAAATCAAATTTATTCTTGTCAGGATTTGTAAAAGTAATTTTAATATCTTTGTCTTCACGTCCAATTATTGTGATGTGTTCATCATCAAGATCAATTTTGGTAACACACCCATTCGTATTTTTTGCTCTCAAGGGTACGCCTTTTTCATTTAGTTGTTTTTCACTCAAGCAATCATCACTTTTTATTTTTTTTACGTTCTCATCTTTCTTTGAACCCCCACAGGCCGTTAAAAATGCACTCATCAGTAAAATGGAACTCAAAGTCGTAACCGTACGCATGATAAAACCTCATTGGTTATAGAAAAGAGTGCAGCAATCAATGTTGGCTTGTTGCACTTGGATTGAATCTTCAGTTTACACCGAAAGTGCCACTCTGTGCAGACCTTGCTAAGGCTTTTGAATTGCTCCAGATGATATCCGGAGCCATATGCATATCTCAGACCTGGGTATTTGGTTAGCTCGCTTGACTCATGGCTTGCGACAATGCCGTCACGTATTCACCTTTGGCGGATTGCGTGCGGATGACATCAAGAACGGTCTGACCGGCTCGGTTGGTGGCTCGGAGGTTACGGCCTTCTTCGAGAAACAAAATTAAAAAAGCAGCAAAGGCTTCGGGAACCATGTGTTTTGATGCTTTCATCAACGATTCGAAGTCAGGGTCCGTTCCATCTTGAGACTCTTGCACCAAAAAGGCTTCCAAATCTTCCCGCTTCCACTCTTCTTGTTTTGCCTCTTTTAACGTCCTTTTTGTCATCGATAACCTCCCTTATCTGCTGTTTTGTTGATTCCATTTATTCGATTAGGGCGAAAGCTTTGCTGCGCCCTCTTTATTAACTTCCGCTGCGTTTGAACATTAAGTCCCACACGCCATGCCCTAAACGGTGGCCACGTGCTTCAAATTTTGTCAGTGGACGCGTCTCGGGTCTCGGATGATAACCTTCTGCCATATTGTCGTATCCAGGCGCTGCCGACATGACTTCAAGCATATGCTCGGCATAATTCTCCCAGTCGGTCGCCATATGAAAACACCCACCGACTTTCAGCTTCCGGCGAACCAACTCAACAAATGCCGGTTGCACAATACGACGTTTATGGTGCTTTTTCTTGTGCCAAGGATCTGGAAAAAACAACTGCACGCAATCCAAACTTTCATCAGGTATGCACTGCTCCAACACCTCAACCGCATCTTCTTTGTATACCCGTAGGTTATGGACGTTTTGAGTTTCGGCTTCACGCAAAATACGCCCAACCCCTGGCAGGTGCACTTCAATACCCAAAAAGTTTGTTTCCGGTTGGGCCACGCACATCTCGATCAGAGATTGGCCCATTCCAAAACCAATTTCCAGCACCAAAGGGGCTTTACGACCGTAAACTTGCTCAGCGTCAAAGATACCCTCAGACAAGTCATGCCCTTTTGCTTTCCAGTGACGATCAAAAGCCGATTTTTGTCCTTCTGTCATTCTCCCAGGGCGCATGACAAAACTTTTGATGCGTCTTAGGTGCTGCTGAGAACGGCTTATGGTCTCGTCTGTTGTTTGTTCAATCATGTACAACTACTCTTAACTCTGCCGACAACCTTGATGCGGTACGGCTTTTCAATATGTTACTTGGCGCCCATTGGGTTGGATCGGGCATATTGCCAGCCTTTTACACCCAACACTCCCCACCCGAGCATCAGCAATAACCCCCCAATAGGTGTGATGGGCCATAACCAAGTCCAAGGCGTGGCAACTAACGCGTAGATACTGCCGCTGAAAGCCAAAATCCCCAAGCTCCAGAGGTAAAAAACCCAGTGCCCATTTACTTTTGTCGCTCCCTTATCCAGCAGAAGCGTCGCCAGTATGAGGGCGGAGTACAACTGATGGTATCGAATGCCTGTGTGTAATGAAGCCTGTTGCGCGGCCTCTAACGTCCAATTAGCGTGAGCGGCCATTGCACCCATTAAGGTTGCTGAAAAACCCAGTAACGCAACCCACACCCACGCGTAGGCTTTTGAAGAAATCGGCTTCAAGTACGCTCCTCGCCACCATCCTTTGGCACTGTTGAACACCATCAAGGCTTGTTTGCGTCGGTATTTATTCAAAACGACTCAACGCAAAAAAGCCGCACACTGGCGGCTTTTTCTCAATATCAAGCGTCATACCTTCAACAGCACTCTGCTTGTTGTGCTGATATCAAGCGGGCATCATGGCTTGCTTGATTTTATTCATCGCATTTTTTTCCAGCTGTCTGATTCTCTCTGCAGAAACAGAATATTCAGCAGCCAGCTCATGCAACGTCGCTTTTTCTTCCGCTAACCAACGACGGACAAGAATGTCTTGGCTGCGAGCATCCAGCGCCTGCATGGCATCTTTTAAACGCCCGTGAGAATCCTCTTCGTAATTCTCTTGCTCAACTTGCATGGCTGGATCAAAGCGCTGATCTTCCAGTTGATGGACAGGCGCTTGCCACGCTTGCTCATCGTCTTCATCTACCGGCACGTCAAACGCTGTATCGTGTGAGTGCAAGCGGTTTTCCATCTCAAAGACGTCTTTGGTTTCAACGCCTAAATCTTTTGCTATGCCTTCGGCTTCGCTCTGTGACAACCACCCCAAGCGTTTTTTGGCACTGCGCAAATTAAAAAAGAGTTTGCGCTGGGCTTTGGTGGTTGCAACTTTCACGATCCGCCAGTTGCGTAAAATAAATTCGTGTATTTCGGCTTTAATCCAATGCACTGCGAAAGACACCAAGCGAACGCCGACGGTCGGGTCGAATCGCTTCACCGCTTTCATCAAGCCAACGTTGCCTTCTTGGATCAAATCCGCTTGCGCTAAACCGTAGCCTGAATAGCTACGCGCGATGTGGATCACAAAACGCAAGTGGGCCATTACCAAACGCCTTGCGGCTTCTAGGTCATTTTCCTGATGCAGACGTTCGGCCAATTCCCGCTCCTCGTCAACCGTGAGCAGCGGAATCGCACTAGCCGCCTGGATATAACCTTCCAAGCTGCGTCCTGGCGACAGGTCTGCAATGGGTTGTAAACTCATGGATTGGCTCATAAAACCGCTCTAACTCCCTAATTCAGGCATTGAAATTCTAGCACTACCGAACTTAGAGTGCGAGACCTTCAAAAGTTCCAAAGTGTCACTGTATTTTACTGAGGCTCAATCGCCTTCAAGTAACGGCTCACTGCTAGCCAAGAACCCATTAATCCTAGAATCAGGCCGTCTACCAACAAGAAAAAGGCGTCCCCAAAAGTGAGTAATTGCCACTCTAAAGTCAAGTTAAAAGCAGATTCGAAGGCCATCAAGTGGGGTGCCATGTGGGCAGATGCCCCCCAAAGAATCAAGACCGCTGCCAAGCCCCCAAGGGCACCATAGCCCGCTCCCGCATACAAAAAGGGGCGTCGGATGAACGCCTCTGTACCACCCACAAGCTTGAGTACTTGAATTTCTTCTCGGCGGCGCTCAATGGCCAATCGCAAGGTATTCCCAACCACTAAGATGACGGCCAGACCAAAGGTTACCGCCAAGCTCCAGAACAGTTGTTGCCCCAACCCCAGAAGCGCGTTGAGTTTCTGAATCCATTCCATATCCAACAGCACCTCATCGACATGAGGCATTTTTTCAAGGCGTGCTTTCAATTCGGTTAACGCCGCCGCATCCAGTCCTATTTGCGGCCTAACAGCTAACACCGGAGGCAAGGGGTTTTGCTTGAGAAAGGCGACCACATCACCGGCACCTGCCTTTTCCCCCAGAGCGGCCAACCCAGCTTCAGGGGTAATCACGTCAACCTGGTGCACCCCCGGGTCACGCGCCACTGTGAGCTTGAGTTGATCTAAGAGCGCTGGTGCCAACGCTTTTTGTACAAAAACGGATATTTCCGATTGTTTTTGCCAATGCCCACTCATGGCTTGCAATTGACCAACGATGGAAAACAACGCGGCAGGCAGCGCCAACGCAATGCCAATGATCAACGCATTAAATAACGCCTGCACGGGTGTGCCGATGATCTGCCGAACGCTGTCTTTGGCGCTTTGCTGATGATGCGTTTTCCACGCTCGATAGGGCGTCCAGCGTTTAGGGGCTCGATTGCGCTCTCGTTGCGCATGAATAGGGTTTTCCTGAGCCTTATTTTCTGAAGGATGGGTACGAACGGCTTGTACAGAAGGTTTACGCGACGCCTGTGTCATCTCAACCTCCCACCAAATGCCCATGAGACAGTCTTAATTGACGATGCCCCATGCGTTTAACCAAATCCAAATCGTGGGTTGCGATCAAAACCGTGGTGCCGACTTGACTGAAGCGTTCAAATAAACGCATGACTTCTGCCGATAAGGCAGGATCTAAGTTGCCTGTAGGTTCATCGGCCAATAAAACTTTGGGGCGATTCACCACTGCGCGTGCAATGCCAACGCGCTGCTGTTCTCCTCCCGATAATTCCAGAGGCATGGCTTGCTCTCGCCCTAATAAACCGACCCGATCAAGGGCCGCTCGCACTCGACGAGCAATTTCATCGGGTTCGAAGCCTTGAATCTGCAACGGCAAAGCCACATTTTCAAACAGGGTGCGATCCATCAATAATTGATGGTTTTGAAACACTACGCCGATTTCACGGCGGTGATAAGGAATTTGATACCGAGACACCTCTGACAGAGGCCGCCCTCCCACCAAAATATCACCCGTGGTGGGACGTTCAATCAGTGAAATAAGTTTCAGTAATGTGCTTTTCCCGGCGCCAGAGTGCCCCGTTAAAAAAACCAACTCGCCAGGCGCTAAATGAAAACTCAAGCCGTCCAACACGCGCTGATTAACAGCGTATCCTTTACTGACGTTCTTGAATTGAATCATGCACCCTCGGCTCACTTAGATAAAAGGCGGAGAATGGCCCGCCGAGCATCACGCTTAGTTTTCGGGCGCATCAAAAAGTGCGTCCACAAAAGCTTCCGCTTGAAAAGTTCGTAAATCTTCTGCTCGCTCCCCTACGCCAATAAAACGTACGGGTAATTTCAGCTGTTTCGCAATCGCAAAAATAATACCGCCCTTCGCGGTACCATCCAGTTTGGTCAGCGCTAAACCACTGACACCGACGGCTTGCTGGAACTGCTTAGCCTGATTTAAAGCGTTCTGCCCCGTACAGGCGTCCAGCACCAACAATACTTCATGGGGCGCGGCTGAATTAATTTTCTTCATCACCCGCACTACTTTTTCAAGCTCTTGCATTAAATTCGATTTGTTGTGCAACCGTCCAGCCGTATCAGCAATAATGACGTCAACACCTTTGGTTTTTGCCGACTGGATCGCATCAAAAATCACGGATGCGCTATCTGCACCGGTATGTTGTGCAACAACCGGAACATTATTGCGCTGTCCCCACACTTGCAATTGTTCAACCGCCGCCGCTCGGAAAGTATCGCCGGCTGCCAGCATGACGCTTTTTCCTTCCGCTTGGAATTTTTTCGCTAATTTCCCAATCGTCGTCGTTTTACCTACCCCGTTAACGCCGACCATTAAAATGACATAAGGTTCGTTAGGCGTCGCATTGTCATTAAGGTCTAAAGGCTGCTCAACGGGTGTTAATAAATGGGTCAACTCTGATTTCAACGCTGCATAAAGTGCATCACTGTCTTTTAATTCTTTTCGAGAGACTTTTTCAGTTAATGACGCGATGATGCTTTGGGTGGCTTCAATGCCCACATCAGCCATGATCAACTGAGTTTCTAATTCCTCAAGTAAATCGTCATCAATGGTTTTTTTACCCAGCAGCAAATTTGCCAAGCCTTCGGTGAAACCAGAACGGGTTTTACTTAAACCTTCTTTTAAACGCGCAAACAACCCTTTTTTACGTGGCTTCTCTTGGGTTTCAGGTTGCACCTGCGATTCAGGTTCATCAACCCCATTTTTGCTGTCTATTTTTGCAACATTTTCTAGTGCAGGTGCATTTTCTGTTTTAAGAGCACTAGCGGTTACAGCTTCGCCTTCTGGTTCAGGCTCTGATGGGGCCGCTTCTTCCTTATCCACAGGTTGAGATTTAGCTTCTGGAGCTGACGGCAATGGCTGAACGGATTCTTGCGGTTGAACACTTTCAAGCGGGGACAACTCTGGGCTGCTGCTGTAAGGCTCAATCTTATCCACAGGCGGCTGAGTCACCTCCAGAGCAGACGGCGGCTGGACGTTCGCTTGAGTTTCGACCGGAGTGACTTCATTCGGCCGCTCAGGTGCGCCAGGGTCTATAGGAGGTTCTACGGGTGTGGATATCGGCGCCGGCACTTCGCTTTCGGGCTCAGCTTCAGCAGGTAATTCGGCCGCTTCCGACGCGACGGGCATCTCGTCAGGCAAGGGTGGATTAAGATCAGGCGTCGCCTGAGCACGTTCTTCTTCTGCCACAGGAGTGGATTCGAGAACCACTGAAGATTCCGCTTCATTCGCCGTTTGCGATTGAGCTTTTTTGTCTTTACGTCTTTTGAAAAAACCAAACATGATGATGTCCGCAGGTTGGAACGCTTTTTGAGTCAAACCGCCTATGCTAACACCCTTCGGGGAGGATTTCTGTACTTGAAGCACTCACCGACCACCTCACATAAACCTCGATTTGATCGCAGCACACTCACGCTATTGATGCTGGGTGTCACCTTAGTCATTGCATTCTTACACACCACAACCAAACCCATGCCCGATCCGCCTGCAAAAGTTTATTTAGGCGTACACAGTTGGCGCACGGAACAAGGCGCCTGGGTTCGCTTTGTGCCCAGGCGAGTGGATCAGTTATTCCTTGCTTTACGGTGGTTTGCTCAAGAAGACGAACCCAATATTCGCTTAAAACAGCTATGCCAAGACAATGGCGACCTGCCAACAGAGTGTCGTTTTGAACAAACAGGCGACAGCGTCGTCCTTCATTTAACCTTGCCAATCGCCCCAGAATTATTAGCACAACGGCTGCAAACCTGGCGTCAACGATTATCCCATTCATTGCCCTCTACACTGTCTAATCATCAATATTCTGCTGCGAATACATGGGTTGGTTTAGTCGGCCAACTCACTCAGCAAGAAGCTCAAATTGCCGTTGAGCAATTATTAAAATTCCAGTCGCCAGGAAAGCCCTTGGTCTTCAACCATCGTAACCAAGGCTGGTTAGGCGATGAACAACACATCATCACCACCTCAGCGAATAACCCTTCGCTATTATCTGCGTATGTACTCACTCAACAGTTAAACGAAATGACAAAAAGCACTGCGACACTCGAACTCAACTTGCTACAGAGTGTGATTGAACTGACGCGCCCTATAAAGCTTGATACACTGCGCACCCTTATTGAACAGCCTCCCAACATCGAAAAGCTTTATGCGTATTGGCAGGCGTGGCATCAAGAGCAAACCCGTAAGGTTGATCATGCTCCTGCATTTGCTTCCATGCTCAGCCAAGCGGCTATGTTTGGTTGGCCTCGCGAACATTTGCTGTTTTGGCATCAACGCTGGATCGCTCTGAATCAGGAACGCGTTTCAACACAGTGGCAACAATGGTATGAAGTCCAAGCAACCCATTCGCAACAAACGCTCCAAACCGTCGAACACACTGCGCATCATCGCCGGTGAATACCGCAGCCGACGTTTGCATTTTCCCGATTCAGATGGACTGCGCCCCACGACTGACAAAGTGCGCGAAACCGTTTTTAACTGGTTGGCTCAAGACATTCCTCAAGCCCGCTGCTTGGATGCCTTTGCAGGCAGTGGTGCTTTAGGCTTAGAGGCTTTATCGCGTGGAGCCGCAGAAGTTGTTTTTTTGGAAAAAGCCAAAAAACCCGCAGAAGTCCTCAAAAGCAATTTGGATACTTTAGGCGTCGAGGCATCACGTGCAAAAGTTCATCACGTGGACAGCTTACAATGGCTACAGCGGCACTCTGAGGCTTACCATATTATTTTTTTAGACCCGCCCTTTGGAAAATCTGGCATTGAAGCAAGCTTAGCCATCATCGAGGAATACCAATTACTGCTCCCTGGTGGGTATTTGTATGCCGAAATGGAATCAGGCCCAGCATGGCCGATGTCTGAACGCTGGCAGTGCCTCAAATCAAAACAAGCTGGACACGTTCAGTTTGCTTTATTCTCTGACAGCACAAGCGCTGCACACAGTGATGCTCATTCGAGCGAATAAACGGGAACGATCTCTCAAAAATTGAAACAAGATGGGCCATTTGAAGGCAAATGTTGGGGCATTTTTTTAGTGATAATTTTCAATGATTTTTGAGTGTTTTTTAATCACTCAATTATTCACAGCTTCTGTGCATAACGTTGGGGGTACTTTGTTCTTTGGTTTGTTAAGCTATGAAAACTAAGCATAAAATTGTTATAGGTTGATTTTTGAACACCTGCAAAACTTATCCAAGGTGCCCTCAGCCAAAGCCGAAAAGGGCCTTGGCGTTATGTGGATAAGTTTGGGTCATCCGCACAAATACGTCCCAGTACCGACCGCGAGCAGGTCATCATTTTCGTTCTTGAATTCCATTCGCGTCACGGCAACCTTATTACCGATTCTTAAAATGGTGGCGCTGGCAAAAAAGGCTTCGCCTTTACCAGGCCTTAAATAATCCACACGGATATCAATGGTACCCAGTTTTGCTAGCTTTTTAGGTCGCTCAACTTCTGGGATATCAAGTAAGCGATTATAAGCCCCCACCAACGCAATCGCGCCGCCGGCAACATCCAACGCAGTTGCGATCACTCCACCGTGCAAAATCCCTTGAAGCCAATTACCGACCAAATCATCACGCATTCTCAATTGGAAACGCGCTTCATCTTTTGAAATATCAACAATCTCTAACCCAACATACTGGTTAAAGGGAATTTGATTAATAAAGTTTTTGGCAAGCTGCAACTCGGCAGGGCTAAGGGATCGTTCCGTTGACATAATGTATTCCCATACTTAAATGCGTACTATACCTGACCCAAGATGACTGAAAAAGTGCCCGATCTCACAGGAAGATCATAAATCTGGGTTGGCTATCATGTAACGACGCCTTACCATACAACCTAAGGCATTTTTTATTGGTTGTTGGAGCGCATCCCATGAACACACTTTCTGCTCAGCGTTTATTTCCCCATACCCGCTTACGCCGCAATCGCTCCAATGAGATTAAGCGGAAATTGGTCGCCGAAACGCATTTAACGCCCAACGACCTCATCATGCCTCTCTTTGTTTGCGAAGGCCAGCGTGTCCGTGAGCCCGTTGGTTCAATGCCCGGGGTTGAACGCCTATCCTTGGATGAGCTGGTGCTAGAAGCCAAAGCCCTCGCAAATTTAGGAATACCCGCCGTTGCCCTGTTTCCTGTTGTACCTGCTGAGAAAAAGAGTTTGCTCGCCGAAGAAGCCTATAACGCTGACGGACTTGCTCAACGAGCCATTCGCACATTAAAAGAAGCTTGCCCCGATTTAGGGGTCATTACCGATGTAGCGCTAGATCCTTTTACAACCCATGGACAAGATGGCATTACAAACGAAGCCGGTTACGTGCTCAATGATCAAACCGTTGACGTACTCGTGCAGCAAGCCGTCTCACACGCTCAAGCAGGCGCCGACATCGTAGCACCTTCTGACATGATGGACGGTCGGGTGGGGAAAATCCGCGAAGGATTAGAAGCCGACCATCAAGTGAACACCTCTATCTTGGCCTACAGCGCAAAATACGCCTCCAGTTTCTATGGGCCTTTTCGTGATGCAGTGGGTTCTGCCGCCAACTTAGGTGGCTCGGGTAAGCACAGCTACCAAATGGACCCTGCCAATTCGGATGAAGCCATTCATGAAGTCGCCTTAGATTTAGCCGAAGGCGCAGACATGGTCATGATCAAACCCGGTATGCCCTATCTTGATATTGTCCGCAGGGTAAAAGACGCCTTTGGTGTTCCCACTTTCGTATACCAGGTCAGTGGCGAATACGCCATGCTTAAAGCGGCGGCTCAACAAGGTTGGTTGGTAGAACAAGCGACCGTCATGGAGTCGCTATTGGCTTTTAAGCGTGCCGGAGCCGACGCCATATTGACTTATTACGCCAAAGAAGCAGCCCAATGGTTACAAGGGCATTAATAGCACACGAGCACATGTCTACCCATACTGTATAGAGCATGTGCTTTGAAGCCTGAATGACAATAGACCACACCTGGGTCTGGTCTTGTCACCCAATATACTTTCGTCATTGCCTTTGAACGCCATAAGGCGTCATCGATGTAGAGGATCAGTGCCGTGGCAGTCGAACATTCACAGGACGAAAACGTGGATTTAAATCAACCGGAGCTCTTCTTCAATCGTGAATTAAGTCACCTTGAATTTAATTATCGAGTACTGCAACAAGCGTTAGATGAGTCTCACCCCTTACTTGAACGCCTCAGTTTTCTGTGTATTTTTTCAAGCAATTTGGATGAGTTTTTTGAAGTCCGAGTTGCCGATTTAAAACAACAACTTGCCTTTGGACGAGAAAAAGCAGGCCCCGACGGCCAGTATCCTCAAGTGACCTTAGATCGCATTCATGAAACGGCTTCTAAGTACGTCGAATTACAATACGAAATTCTAAACAATACATTGCAACCGGCCATGGCAGAACAAGGCGTCCGTTTTTGGAAACGCCGGGAATGGACCGATGATATTTCACGTTGGGTGAAACGCTATTTTAAAGAAAAAATTCAGCCCGTCATCAGTCCGTTGGGACTGGATCCTGCACACCCATTTCCTCGGTTGGTTAATAAAAGTTTAAATTTTATTGTTGAGTTAGAAGGCAAAGATGCGTTTGGCCGAGAAACAGGGCTGGCGATCATCCCGGCTCCTCGGTCTTTACCTAGAATCATTCGCATTCCTGATGAAATCATGAAATCGGGTGATCACTTTGTCTTTTTATCATCCATGATTCACCAACATGCCGATGAGCTTTTTCCGGGCATGAAAACCAAAAGTTGTTACCAATTTAGGGTTACCCGTAACGTCGATGTGTCTTTTGACGAAGAAGACGTTTCCGACTGGGCATCCGCATTAAAAACCGAACTACACACCCGGCATTTTGGCGAAGAAGTCCGCTTAGAACTTGCTGACAACTGCCCAGAGCATCTCGAAAAATTTCTATTAGCTCAGTTTAATTTAAATCAACAAGACTTATACCGCGTAAAAGGGCCCGTCAATTTGCACCGACTTATGTCCGTCCAATCATTATGTCAGCGACCTGATTTATGCTACACGCCTTTTACGCCAGGCTTACCGGCTCATTTAAATTTTAGCAACAATTTATTTGAGTCTATCTCCAATAAAGATCAATTACTGCTGCATCCTTTTGAATCTTTTACTCCCGTTATTGATTTGCTTCGTCAAGCAGCAAAAGATCCTTATGTATTAGCCATTAAACAAACGTTATATCGTACTGGATCTAAATCAAAAATTGTCGACGCACTGGTAGAAGCCGCTCGTAACGGCAAAGAAGTGACGGTTGTCATTGAATTACGTGCTCGATTTGATGAAGAAGAAAATTTAAAGCTGGCAAACCGATTACAAGAAGCGGGCTGTGTCATTGTCTATGGGGTTGTGGGTTATAAAACTCACGCAAAAATGATGATGATTGTCCGTCGTGAACAGGGCAGCTTAAAACGTTACTGCCACCTAGGAACAGGTAATTACCATGCGGGGAATGCTCGCCTTTATACCGATTACAGCTTTTTAACCGCTAATCAAGATATTTGTGAGGATGTGCACAAAGTATTTCAGCAGCTCACGGGGATGGGAAAAGCATTACGCATTAAA
The DNA here is from genome assembly GCA_947499545.1 of uncultured Saccharospirillaceae bacterium. Lineage (GTDB taxonomy): Bacteria > Pseudomonadota > Gammaproteobacteria > Pseudomonadales > Oceanobacteraceae > CANMOZ01. Next base: position 78,508 of record CANMOZ010000015.1, on the reverse strand, counting down.
AAACTTTTTCATGCGCCTTTCACCTTACACCGCTCGCTGATGGAATTGATCGAGCGAGAAATTGATCACAAAAAACACAAGAAAACTGCACGCATTATTATTAAAGTTAATTCTCTAACCGAGCCAGAAATTATTAGAGCACTGTACCGGGCTTCTCAAGCAGGCGTTGAAGTACGCTTAATCATTCGAGGGATGTGTCGTTTAAGACCTGGTATTCCAGGCGTGTCTGAAAACATTCATGTGCGTTCAATCATCGGGCGTTTCTTAGAGCATACTCGCGTGTTTTATTTTTATAATGCCGGTGAAGAGCAAGTCTACGCAGCCAGTGCTGATTGGATGGAACGTAATTTATTGCATCGAGTTGAAACTTGTTTCCCAATAGAGGGGAAAAAGCTGCTTAACCGCGTTCGGGCAGAGCTTGAAATGTATCTGGCTGACAATTGCCAAAGCTGGGTGCTTCAACCCGATGGACGTTACATCAAAAGCGAGCCTCAAGCGGGTGAGGACCCAATAAGCGCTCAAAGAACCTTGCTTGATACACTTACTCAATAAACTACAAATGGTTAGCCAGAGTCTTTTCTGGGCTTTCGCTTAACACATGCTCACCGAACAGGGGCTCACTGGCCCCTCGGTGCTATTGGTGTTGTGGCAGGCAACAAGCAGCTGACTACTTCGACATATACTTGATAGCCTCTCCAATCTCTTCATCCGAACAATCAGCACAGGTACCTTTTGGCGGCATGGCGTTGATACCATTAATTGCATTTGCCAGCGTTTCATCAAAGCCTTTTGCAAGCTTCGCGTCCCAAGCCGCTTTATCGAAAGCCTTAGGGGCACCTAGGACACCCGCTGTATGGCAAGCTGTACAGTAACTGTCAAAGACCGTTTTGCCATCACGCGGGCCTGACGCTGCTGGTGCTGCCACCGCATCAGCGCAGGGGTTCCCTTCCACACAAACCTCTCCCACAGGTTTAATGCGTTCGACAATTTTGTCCAAATTCGTATCAGCGGAAGCGTTTGCAAAGCCAGCAGTGCCGAGGACCACGGCCACATAGGCAAGTTTTAAGACTGCTCTCACGTTGGTTCTCTCTCTTAAGTTCGCAGCGAATCGCACGGATTATAGCCCTAAAGACCCCTCCCTTTAAATGGTCTAAAGGTGCTCGCATTCAGCTAGGTTTAAGTGTATGATTGTCCACGCTTTTTGGTACGTACTCTGGTGCGGGCCGTATGCGTGCTCCACCGCAGTCCCCATAACGACCAAAAAGCGCCTCAACAGGCCGCCCTTAGCTCAGCTGGATAGAGCGCAGCCCTCCGGAGGCTGAGGCCAGAGGTTCGAATCCTCTAGGGCGGGCCACTATTTCGTTTCAGCACTACCCCCTCTACCGCTATCACAGCGTCTGCTTCACCATCTGTACGTTTTTACCTTGTTGTTTACCAATAAAACTCTCGCATAGAAATCAACACCCCTCTGTTTGGCGCATGTGTTGAACGCCATCCATTTAGTCAATATTTTTTAGCGTCGAACAAATACTGCTTACCTGATTTACAATCAAACAAATTCATCAATACATATTTTTTACGCAGCATAGCACAACGCTCTTCAGGGAAGACCTGAATAATTTACAAAATTCATCCCGAACATTAAAATTCAAAAAAATGTTATAAGTAATATATACTCTCATCAGCAACGGATGAAACATCAATAAAAATTAATGTCTGTCAACATAATCATTCAAAATCAACGTAGGGATATATGAGAATTTTAATAACAGGCGTAAGTCATGGACTAGGGTATAAGCTAGCACAACATTTTCTTGATTCTGAACATCAGGTATGGGGTATTTCACGCTCTAAACCTGATTTTGAAAAGTATACCCATTGGTATCACTTAAGCCATGACCTCAGCGATATGTCATCGATTGCTTCTATCAGAGAGATTTTAAAGACCAGCCATTGGATTTATTTTTACATTGTGCCGGCACTTGGGAAACTTCTGAAGATCTTTCAAGTATCTCTACATTTGAAATACAAAGCATAGTCGATGTAAACCTAACCTCTTTTTTAGGGTTAGCCACTGGTTTAGAGGCTTCGCTCATAAAAGGGGATCAACCTCTCATTTTAGCCATAGGATCAACCGCTGCACTGGATCATTCGACTGGACCCAGAGCCGTATACGCTGCCTCTAAATTCGGATTAAGAGGCGCCATTCATGGTTTGCGTGAGTATTATCGCCCCAAAGGGGTGAGAACAACGCTTATACACCCAGACGGGATCGCTGCAACAGAGTCAGAATATGTGAATCGTATCCCGGCTTCTGATTTCATCCAACTCATTCATACTTTCAGACAACTGTCACCTTCTTCCATGGTAAAGGAACTCACACTGCCGGCTTTTAATGACTCGGTCTAGAATCGTTGAATGAATCTTCATGCATTAAATCGTTCAGGCATTAATGCATGAAGAGTCGAACCATTAAAAACAAGATACTGGGCTGAATTGGCATTTGGCAGAGAGTTTATAGCGCTTAACACCAGGCTTGATTTCAAAAGTACCGTCAAATTTAATCACTTTGAATCGCATTGTTCCTTCAGCTAGCCCAATCGCCTGTGCTTGAATGCCCTGATGGCATCGAGAAACCAATGTTTGATAGTTTTCTTTCGAGATCAATTGAGGGAATTCTTTCCAACCGTTTTCATCTTTTGCTTTTATCGTTAAGCCAGGAGAAATCACTTCCTTTCCAGTTGAATCAAGCAGTGGAAAAGATTTCTCTTTTACAAGTGAACGGCACACAACGGTCGCAGCATTAACAGAGTGCAGTGCGAGAGTCTGAAGCGCAACCAAAAGCAATATCGATTTTATTATACGCACATATAGATTCATAAAATATACCCCTTACAAACAAGCGCTTGGCGTATTAAAACATACGAACCTAACATTAGAATCAACTTGTCCTTGTTGAACATCAATTTTTCCATTATTGGGTATGAGATATAGAAAGTCTCCCCAAAGACTCACACGAGGTTGCGGCACCCAGTCTTGTTCACAAAAATTTTGCAGTCGCACATATTCAGCCTCACTTATATTAACAACCCATTGCATCTGGCCATCGACTTCAATATATTCAGGCACGCCTTCAACTTTCTTTTCAGGCTTATAATACACATCTTCGTTAAACCCTTGATGATGACAAAATAAGCGTATCTCTTGCGGTAAACTTGCTTGAACATGAACACTTAGAAGCACAAGAACAGCAATTATATTTCTCAATAATGGCATTATTTATTACCTATGATTTACATCATTTACTTGGATAACACGGGATCGAAAAATAGTAACGATTACTCTGATAGGAACAGCTTGATGCATATCAACCCAAAAGAATTGAACAAGAAAAATTAAACACTTTATGTCTAATTATGAAGGTGAATGATGAATAGCGTCTTTTATTTATACGTTTGCGCTTGAATTTTAGCCATTATCCTGGTAAGACCCGAAATAGAGAGTTATTTCCACTTTTTCAGAATTGCTTGCAATCGACCTGTTTGTTTGAGACGACTGATTCCTTCATCAAAAGCTCTCAATATGTTTTTCGAGAGAGGGGTAGATGTAGAAACCGCCAAATATTCAAATGTTGCATCGAAAGCCGGACTTTTTTTAAACAAGTTATCTGGTTTATTCATTTTTAAGTAATGATCCCATATAAATTCATAACCGACAAAGCCTGATATTCTTTTCAATTTCAACAAATCAAATCCTTGCTTAATTGAGTTAATTTCATATGTTTTTAAGCCTGCTTCATTCCATTCATTACCATAGTTATACCCTCTCATAACCCCTAGCTTTAAACCTTGCAAACTTTCCAGCCCTTTCCAGTCAATCTGTTGACTTTGATTGAAGTACACTAAAAATTTAACCTGAGTAACAGGTTTATTTGAAAAATCAAAATACGTTTCGCGCTCTTGGTTCTTGCCTGTTGGGAAGAGCGCATCAATAGAGCCTGTTTTTACTGATTTAAGCGCTCTTGGCCACGGACGAATATTCAGTTTTATGACATATCCTTGACTATGATAACTTTCTTTAACGATATCCCAGGCATACCCCTGCAATGCTTTAGAGTCCATTCCGGGTTTAATAATCTCCTCTATCTCTGCTTGCATATTGGGTTTGAGGAAGCAAAAAGGAGGATAATCAGGTAACGTAGCAAGGCTGACTGACAATTCATCTGACTGAACACATGGAGCAATCAAAATCATTAAAGCAATCCAGCGCATCGCTCACCGCCACTTGCTTAGAATAATATTCATACGTCCCGATTTTTTTATCTTATCAAGACCTGTATCATACGCCTTCAACAACTCATAAGATTTAGGATGTTTTCTCGACACAGCTATGTATTCTAAACTCTCATCAAAAGGTTTACTTTTTTTAAATAGTTTCGTTAATTGATTGGTTTTTAAGTAATAATCCCAAGGGATTTCATACCCAACAAATCCAGCTATTCTTTTCAAACGCAGCAGATCAAACCCCTGTTTTAGAGTGACAACATCATACGTTTTTATATTTGCACGGTTCCATGCATCTCCATAGTTATAACCGCTCATCGCACCGACTTTTTTCCCTGCTAAACTCTCCAATCCAGTCCACTCCACATCTTGGTCATGATTGAAGTACACTAAGAATTGAACTAGATTGACAGGCTCTTCCGAAAATCCAAAGAACGTTTCCCGTTCCTTGTTTTTACCGGCAGGAAACAATGCATCAATAGAACCTTCTTTAACCGATTTAAACGCCCGAGACCAAGGTCTAACATTGAGCTTAATTGTATAACCCTGCGCGTGATAACTTTCTCTCACAACATCCCAGCTATACCCTTGCAATGCTTCAGAATCTTTGCCTGGGGGAATGATTTCCTCTATATCCGCTTTTTGGCCTTCTTTAATAAAACAAAAAGGTGAATAATCTGGCAAAGTTGCCAGGCTGATTTCCAGAGTTGCTGCTTCACATTGATAGGAAAAAAGGTAGCTGAAAAGTGCTGGAAGCACGCAGCCAAAAAAGCCGTTAAGACAACGCTGAAAATGACTGATGGGGCAGCCTGATGACAGCAAAACACCCCCTCCGTTATTAATGAGGCATCAATAACAGTCTAGGGGGTATTTAAAAATCAGTGATGGCCGATATGGGCCAGACTAAGCTTTGGCAGGTTACGCAAAAACAACGGTTTTATTGCCATGCACCAAGATTCGGTCTTCGATATGCCATCTAAGAGCACGTGCGAGAACATTCTTCTCTACGTCTCGTCCCAAACGAACCAAATCGTCAGCATCGTATTGGTGGCTCACTCGAACCACATCTTGCTCAATAATGGGGCCTTGATCCAGATCTTGCGTCACATAATGACTTGTCGCACCAATCAATTTTACGCCTCGGTCGAAAGCTTGATGATAGGGCATCGCTCCCACAAAAGACGGCAGAAAGCTGTGGTGAATATTAATCATTCGGTGGGCATATTTTTCACAAAGTGATGGCGGAATAATCTGCATGTATCGAGCAAGCACGATGGTGTCTGCATCAGCAGCATCGATCAATCGCTCTACCTGTGTAAAGGCTTCTTCTTTGTTGTCTTTTTTAACGGGTACGCAGTGATACGGAATTCCGTGCCACTCTACGAGCGATCGCATGTCTTCATGGTTGGAAATCACGCAGGGTATATCAAACCCCAACTCGCCACTCTGCCAACGGTGAAGCAAATCCGCCAAGCAGTGTGATTGCTTGCTAACCATCAAAACCACTCGCTTAGGCTGTAGCGAGTCATGGATATACCACTCCATGTCAAACCGTTCTGCAATGGGAGTAAAGGCTTTCACAAATGCGTCTAATGACAACCCAAACCCTTCCGCCCGGATTTCATGGCGCATGAAAAACCAGTTTTCACGAACATCGGAGTGATGATTGGCTTCCGTGATCCAACCGTTGTGCTGGGCTAAAAACTGACTGACTTCAGCAACGACGCCCACTCGATCAGGGCAAGAAATAACCAGTGTAAAAGTTCGCTCCATAGCGGGAATGGCTCTTTTGTTTAAATGATGGTCAAAGATAAACCAAAATCGAGGGGGAATGGCTCCGTAAATAGGGCTTCCTCGATCGAATTATGGACGTTTTTGCCCTAGATGAGAGGCACTGTGTTGACTCAGAAATCGATAATTGAAGACCAAGCAAGTGCTTCAGGCATAAAAAAACCCGACGGAGTCGGGTTTTTAGAATTTTGGTGCCGGCACGAGGAATTGAACCCCGAACCTACTGATTACAAGTCAGTTGCTCTACCAATTGAGCTATGCCGGCAACTTGGGACGAATTCTATGAGATGAAGATCGACGGGTCAAGTACTTTTTAAGATTTTTTATCTGCAAAATCATGAAGTTAGTTTTCAGTCTGCTTGCCAGGGCTTAATTTCGATTGCACGGAATCCGTCAGCGGCGTCTCATCAAAACAGGATTGCCAGTCATCGACTCGCTGGTGGCGCACGTACTCGCCTTTCACTAAATAAATCACATCTTCAGCCAGGTTACGGGCATGATCCCCAATGCGTTCTAATGCCCTAAGCGCCCAAATGATGGCCATCACTTCATCAATGCTATCAACATTCGATTTCATGTGTTGAATTAAACGACCTAACGCTTCTTGATAGTGTTTATCCACCCAATTATCTTGGCGAGCAACATCCATTGCATTGTCGGTATCCAACCGAGCAAAGGCTGTTAAAGCTTGCCGGGTCATGGATTGAACCCGATAACCAACATGTTTTAGGTCATCGTACCCAGGCGATGCCTGACTGGTCCCACCTAAGGTGATGGATAGGCGTGCTATTTTAGAGGCTTCGTCACCGATGCGTTCCAAGTCATTAATGGCTTTGGAAACGGTAATAAGCAAACGAAGATCACTCGCCGCTGGCTGACGACGTGCAATAATACGAGTGCACGCTTCTTCAATCCCAACTTCCATGCGATTAATGCGCTCATCACCGTGAACCACTTTTTCCGCCAAGGCAGTGTCTTGGTGGAGAATTGCCCGCAATGCCCGATCCATTTGTTGCTCGACCATGCCTCCCATTTCCATCAAACGATTGCGAATCTGATCCAATTCAACATTAAATTTTTGGGAAATATGATGCGTATGAGCGTCTTTTTTAAAATCCATACCTATCTTATTAAACTAACGGGCGCGTGAGTGAATTGAACATTCGATATAAAAATCTTTTTTTCATTCTACTTTCAACAATAAAAGCATTGATTCGTGACAAAACAAGGACATTCATTAACTGTAGCGGCCAGTAATATAGTCTTCGGTTTTCTTTTCACGTGGGTTTGTGAAGAGGCGATCGGTAGTCGCAAATTCAATCAAACGACCCTGATCCATAAAAGCTGTAAAATCAGAGACTCTCGCAGCTTGTTGCATATTATGCGTCACCATAACGATGGTGAACTTTTTTCGCAACTCATGAATTAATTCTTCCACTTTTAAAGAAGAAATGGGATCTAAGGCAGACGCAGGCTCATCCAGCAACAAAACTTCCGGCTGAATGGCAATTGCCCGGGCAATCATCAAACGCTGCTGTTGACCGCCTGACAAGGTTGCGGCAGGTCGATCCAAACGGTCTTTTACTTCATTCCATAAAGCCGCTGCGTTCAGTGCGGCTTCAACCGCTTCATCTAAAATACGGCGGTATTTTGTTCCTTGGATTCGCAATCCATAAGCAACATTATCGTAAATACTCATCGGGAAAGGATTCGGTTTTTGAAACACCATCCCCACTCGACGACGCAGGCTCACAACGTCGACCCGACGATTATTGATGTTTTCACCGTCTAATAAAATACGCCCCGTCATACGGCATCCAATAATCAAATCGTTCATTCGATTAAAGCACCGTAATAAAGTGGTTTTACCGCACCCTGAAGGTCCAATGCAGACCGTGACTTTATTGCTGGGTATTGCAAGATTGACGTTATCCAAGGCTAGGGTTTCAGCATAATGCAACGACAACATTTGAGCTTCCAGCTTGAGAGCAGCGGGCTCTGAAACAGTCGCCTCTCTTTCTTCTTCTCGCTCGTCAGAGTCGATCGCTATATTGGCAAAAGGGGGTTGCTTTAGATCACTCACAAATCCAGGATCCTATATCGATCACGCAATCGCTGCCGAACTCGAATGGCTGTTGCGTTCAATAATGCAATCACCAAGACCAGCAGCAGCGCCATCGCAAATACCAAGGGTCTTGCCGCATCAGCCTTAGGGTTGAATAAAGCCGTCTCGTAAATATGATACCCCAAGTGCATAAAAGGTTTCTCAAGGTGCAAAAAGGGGAAGCTCTGATCAATGGGCAATGATGGCGCCAGCTTGACAACGCCAACCAACATTAACGGTGCCACTTCACCTGCCGCGCGCGCAATGGCAAGTATGACGCCCGTCATCATGGCGGGGGCCACAAATGGCAATATGACCCTAATCAGCGTTTCTGCCTGGGTAGCCCCCAAAGCTAAGCTGCCCTCACGCAACCGATGTGGAACACGTGCAAGCCCCTCTTCCGTCGTGATGATCACGACGGGTAAGGTTAACAAAGCCAGGGTTAATGAAGCCCACAACAAACCCGGTGTCGCCCACACCGGCTGCTGATGCCCCAACATATTATCCATCGCCGACCCCAGGGTATGAATAAAAAATCCCAACCCAAATACGCCATAGACGATTGAAGGAACCGCGGCCATATTACTGACGCCCACTCGAATCAAGCTTGTGATTCGATTTCGAGGCGCGTATTCGTGCAAATATACTGCAGCACAAATGCCTAATGGGGTCACCAACAGCGTCATGAGAAAAACCATGAGAACCGTACCCACAATCGCAGGCAACACGCCTTCTTGGTGATGCGCTGAACTGGAAGCGACTAAGAACCCTTTCAGATTTTGTGCAAAGAGTCGACTTTTATCCAGCCAGCTCAAGCGGTTAGGGTAATAAGCTTGGTGTATTTGATCCAATGGGATCGCGTATTGACGCCCACCCGCCCCTTCAACTTGCCAATGCGTAGCACCCAGTAGAACTCCCTCATAATGGCTGGCGAAAGGTGAATCAGTCTTTTCTAAAGCGGGTGGCCCAGTCGGGTCGATTAATGCCCTGTTTTGCTGTCTTTTTTCCCACCCAACAGGCATAACCATCAATCGGGTTCGATTTTTTAATCTCAGCATTAACAAATGCTGCACATCCAGTGTTTTACTCTTATTCGATAGAGGAGTGTTATGCTCAATGTTCGGCACCCATCCATACTCTTGATGAGACCAAAGGCTTGGCTGAGTGTTATCTGACACCAACCAATCATCCGGTGGTTGATCACCAAAATAAAATAAGGTTTGCCGGGTACCCAAAGGCAATCCCAACATTTGCGCCTGTAACCTGGGCATTTCTTGATTCACCCAACGCTGCCCCCAAGCCAGGTGCCCAACATTTGGGCCGCTTTCCGCACGCTCCATTAACAGTACGGTTTCGATGGGCTTGGGCCAAAAATATTGCAACCCCCGATACCCAATAAACCCAAGTAACGACAGCATTAAAAACAGACAGAGACTCACAGCACCTGCATGAAACCATACCCATGGGGCATCCTGTTGTGCGCTGCGAGCTAAACGACTCACGCTTGACCCCCAAATCGTGCCCGCAGTCGATATCGAATATACTCCGCACCACTATTGACTAAGAAAGTGAACACAAATAATAAAAAGGCCAATAAAAACAAAAGATGATAGTGTGTGCTGTACAACCCTGCTGCGGGCATTTCGAGCGCCAACGTCGCCGCCAGAGACCTTAGCCCCTCAAAAATATTCCAATGAGTCGTGGCACTGTTGCCTGATGCCATCAGCACAATCATGGTTTCACCCAACGCACGACCAAAACCAATCATTAGCGCTGCAAAAATGCCTGGGCTGGCCATCGGTAAGATCACTTTGATCAAGGTTTGCCATGGGGTCGCGCCCAGCGCCAGAGAGCCATCCCGAACCGTTTGAGGGACTGTGTATAAAGCATCTTCCGCAATGGAATACAACGTCGGAATCAATGCAATGCCCATCGCCAAACTGGTCAAAAGGGCATTACGGTTTTGATAATCCACTCCATAAGACTGGTCAAGTGTGTAGACAAAGCCATTCGGCCAAAGGCGCATTTCTATCCATTCACCTAGATGAAATAAAGCGTATATGCCAATGATTAAGACGGGAAACACGGCCAACATTTCCCAGCCTTCAGGTAATTGACGACGCCAAGATTGAGGTAAATTTGCCCACGCAAAACCTGAAAAAACAAACACCAATGGCAAGACACCCAACACCCACAAAAAGCCAAATAAGTGATATTCGAGCCAGGGGCCAAACGCCATAATCGCAATAAACCCAAGCACAACCGAAGGTACGGCTTCAATTAATTCAATCATCGGTTTCACTTTGCCTCTAAGGCTTGGCGACATGAAATGAGAAGAATAAACAGCAGCGCTTAAGGCTAAAGGTGTCGCTAAGAACAGAGCCAGTAACGCAACTTTAACCGTTCCTTCCAACAAAGGGAGGACATTATAATGTTCAAAGGGATGACTCTGTGCATTATCAGGGGCCCAGCGTTGCTGAGGTTGATCAGCGCCTATCACCTGTGATGGCTCAATTAACTGCTTCCAAGACAATAAGTGCGAGCCTATCCCTTCAAGGGACCATTGCTGGGCGGGGGAAAAGTCGCCATTTGCTTTGACTGTATTTAATGATTCCCAACCGATCATTAAGTTAAGTTTATCTTTTTGCTGGCCAAAACCCATCACTCCAGGGCCGGACAACGCGTGAAAAGCTTCCACTTGCTCTGTTTGCAATGACCACAACCACCAACGCTGATGATTCCAAATCAACACCCATGGCTTCTCTGGATGGCAGGCCATCTTCAAGCCTGTTGCCCGTTGCGTCTTTTCTAGTTGAACGGCATCTATAAGGTCAATCCATGCGCCCCAATACTGAGTGTTACGTGCTTGCCACTTTCCAGGAAACGCCTGATTACCTAACCATTCCCATTGCTCTAACTGACCACCCTCTTTCATCGTCATGATTCGTCCATAAGGCGCCAACGCACAGGCTGCAATGAAGGGGCTCTCTAGTTCTTGCGTTGAACCCATGATGGATCGCTTTTTTCCCGTTACTGAGTCAGGCGCATACTCATAATCGATGCGCACCTTTAATGGCGATGCATTCAACTGCCAACGCCCCCCTTTCCACAGAGAGCGGGCACCATCTTGAACGGTTAAAATCTGTCTCAACCCCGCAGAAGCATCTGTTTGATACCAGGTAGGTGAAGGAGGCAACCATTGCGTTTCTAATGGTTGTGGCTGAGGTTGAGGGTCAGGGGTGTTCGGAAAGGGCAAGCCATTTGCCATCAAAAAAATGACTAAAAGCAACACCACAAATAACACACTGATGCCGCCTGTGATAATAAACCAGCGTACAATAGCATCCAAAAACGTACGCCGGTGACTCATGCTTAAGGGCAGTTTAGACAGTAGGCGCAAAGCCTCACCTGAACCAATGGGGTTCATTGAACTCCCCTGTGCGTTACCGTAAACACCGGTTTATGTTTTTGTATGAAGCTTTGGATTTGTTTTAGGTCTTGGTCGGCAATCGGGGTAAAACCGCGCGCGACCAAGGCCATTTGGCCTTGCTCACCATAAATCCAACTGAGTACCTTCCATAACCCTTGAGGCCATGATGCCTCCTTTGAGACTGGCGGCATCACATACAAATAAAGCGTACGCGACCAAGGATAGGTGCCCTTTTGTATGCTGACAGCACCGGGTTTAATGCCATCCAGGTGCAATGGTTTTACACCGGACGCTTTAGCACTTAAAGAGGCATAACCAATCGCACTGGGTTCACGAGCCACCGCCTGAATCACAGAAGCAGCACTTGGCAGTTCGGCCATACCCGTTCGAAAAAGCCCCCCGCACAACGCTTTGCTGCGCACGTGGTGATGAGTGCCTGATAAACTGCTGCGTCCGATTAACCTGAGTTTAAAACGCCCAAACCATGCTTGTTTTGGGTGGTGGGTTTGTTGATAAGATGGCAGCTCACCCCACCTCTGTACAGTGGGGTTTGGGGTGCAAAGGGGCACTTCGGCAAAAACTTGCTCGACTTCTTGCAAGCTGAGCCCATTCAAAGGGTTTGAAGGGTGTACAAAAAGCGCAACGGCATCTAGAGCCAAAGGCCATTCAAGCGGTTCTCGACCACGCGTCACTTTAATACGCTGACGCTCTTCTCTCGTCATACGACGGCTCATCGGGCCAATCACTGCACTGCCTTTGGCTAACGCAATAGGCGCCGTTGCAGAACCTGAAGCTTGAATTTCTAACGTTACCCAAGGCGCATGCCGTGTCAACTGCTCAGCCCAAATCGCCAATAAGGGCGATAAGGTATCTGACCCTGTTAAGCTCACACGATGTTCAGTTTGATCGACGGCAGGGAAAACCCTACCCGAAGCTAATCCCAAAACAGCAATCATTAGCCAAAAACCGAATTTTCTCAAAAAGTCTAAACCTAAAAAACGATTACTTTTTTTAAAGCATTGCATTAATAGCGTCATTTCACGCATCATGATGCGACTCAACCAGACCAAAACAACAATGAAAAATCAACGATAAGTCTAACCAAAATGAAAACACAAAAACCTTCAGGTTCTGCATCTGCAAGACCCACCCATTGTTCGAGTGACAGCAGCCCACCTCGCTACGTCGGAATACGCCTACTGGATAAAGTGATTCAGGCTACCGGAATTTTTGCAGCATGGCTAAGTCTTTTTATTGTACTCGTGACCTGCCTCGTTGCCGGTCTCAGGTATGGCTTTAATGTGACATCGACAGCCTTACAAGAAAGTGTGCTTTATGCTCATGCCGTACTCATCATGTTCGGTGTTGCCTATGCACTTCGAGAAAATGCGCATGTGCGAGTGGATATTTTTTACCGTCGTTGGAGTTTAAAACAAAAAGCCATTCTCGACCTGCTCGGCACCCTCTTACTATTGTTCCCAACAGGAATATTTCTTCTCATCAGCAGCTGGGATTATGTCTCGCTGTCGTGGAACATGCATGAACGCTCCACTGAAGGTGACGGTCTGCCTTATTTATATTGGCTCAAATCTTTATTAATCATCGGCCCCATTTTAATACTTCTGCAAGGCATTCAATTATGCGTTGGTACTGTGCGCATTCTTCGCAATGGAGCTAAACGTCATGATTGAATGGTTACCTGCCGCTTTATTGGTCATCACCCTGTGCGGAGTTTTATTACTAGGATTTCCTGTTGCGTTTACACTGGCTGGCGTCGCATTAGCTGCTGCGGGCATTGGAATATTAACCGGTGTATTTGATGCTTCCTATTTAAGTGCAACACCCAACCGAGTATTTGGCATATTAAGTAATCAAATATTAATTGCAGTTCCACTGTTTGTCTTTATGGGCGTTATGTTAGAACGCTCCACGGTTGCAGAGTCTTTATTATCGGCATTAGGTCAAGCATTAGGACGATTTCGAGGAGGGTTAGCTTTATCCGTTATTTTGGTCGGAGCATTGCTCGCAGCCAGTACCGGAATCATCGGGGCAACCGTCGTCACCATGGGGCTCATTACTTTGCCTGCGATGCTTAAACAAAATTATAAACCTGAGTTTGCTGGGGGTGTCATTTGCGCGACAGGCACTCTAGGCCAAATCATTCCGCCTTCTATTGCCCTCATTTTATTGGGCGATGTCTTGTCCAGTGCTTATCAAAACGCTCAACTCGAGTTGGGTATTTTCAATCCTAAAACCATTTCGGTGCGAGATTTATTCATCGGTGCATTACTGCCTGGCGTACTTTTAGCCTGTCTATATGCCTGTTGGGTTTTAATCTTAAGCCGATTAAAACCTGACTGGTTCCCTGAAAAAAGCGCTACCCAATCAACAACATCCTGGGTTGAAATTTCAAAAGCATTGTTCCCACCTCTAGGGCTTATTATTCTCGTTTTAGGCTCTATTTTAGCGGGCATAGCAACGCCGACAGAAGCGGCCGGGTTAGGTGCTCTTGGTGCAACGCTGCTCGCATTCATGCGAAAAACGCTCACTAAAGCTTGTCTTTCAGCTGTCATGCAAGAAACGGTAAAAGTCACCGCTATGGTCTTCCTTATTTTTATTGGCGCTGCAATCTTTTCGTTGGTGTTTCGTGGTTTTCATGGAGACGAGTGGGTTCAAAGCTTTTTCACAGAAATACCAGGTGGAACCTATGCGGCATTAGCCTTGGTGATGCTGATCATTTTTTTGCTAGGCTTTATTCTAGATTTCATTGAAATCACTTTTGTTGTACTGCCCATCGTTGCACCCGCTTTATTCCTTATGGGAATTGACCCCATATGGCTCGGTATTCTGATAGCCCTAAACCTGCAAACGTCTTTTTTGACACCGCCATTTGGATTTGCATTATTTTATTTAAGAGGTGTAGCGCCGCCTGCACTAACGACGGAAGCGCTTTATCGTGGGGTTATTCCTTTTATCGGCATCCAAATTTTTGCCATATTATGTGTGGTTGTTTGGCCAGAGCTCGTAACTTACTTACCGAGCATGTTGTAATATCAGCTTTTTCAAAGAATTCAGGCTAGCCAATTGCTAGCTTGAATTCTGTTTCATTATCATTCCGAATGCTCAATACGTTCCATTTCTTCATGCAATTCAAACCAAGTCATTTCTGCTGCTTCGAGATCCGATTTTATCGCTTGCTGATCTGCCAGTAGGGTTTTCAATTGCGCTTTCTTGCTCTCTTCATATAGAGACGAATCAGCCAATTCATTTTCGATGCTGTTCAAACGCTGCTGACATTGCTCAACTTTTTTTTCCAGCTGTGTTAGCTGTTTTTTTAATGGACTTAACCGCGCACGCCGTTGCGCTTCCTGTTGTTTTTTAGCTTTGCGTGCTTCTTGAGTATTTTGCTCAATGACCGTGTCAGGGGCTGAATTTTCTATACCTTCTGAACTTCCAGAAACCGGTTCAGCACCTTCCTGCTTCAACCAGGATTGATAATCTTGTAAATCGCCTTCAAAGAGCGACACCTTACCAGCATGCACCAACCAAAACTCATCAACGGTTTGATTTAATAAGTGACGATCGTGAGAAATAACCACCAAAGCGCCTTCGAATTGCAACAAAGCGTTGATCAATGCTTGACGCATTTCAATATCCAAGTGGTTCGTTGGCTCATCCAATAAGAGTAAATTGGGTTTATGCCAAGCAACCAACGCCAGAGCTAAACGTGCTTTTTCCCCACCGGAAAAAGGCCCGCAAGCTTCTAAGGCTCGATCCCCCTGAAAACCATAACCCCCTAAGAAATTTCGGATCTCTTGCTCTCTTGCATTGGGGCTAATGCGTTGGATATGCAGCATCGGGCTCGCATTAACATCTAACGCTTCCAGTTGGTGCTGAGCAAAATAACCGACCTTTAAATGCTCCCCTGCAACACATTCACCTTCCAATAAAGGAAGATCGCCTACTAGGGTTTTAATCAGAGTCGATTTCCCGGCACCGTTGTGACCTAAAAGGCCAATGCGGCTGCCGGGCGTCAACGAAAATTGAACCTGTTGCAATATGGGTTTTTCTGCTTGATACCCAAGCACTGCTTCATTCTTCACCAATAAAGGATCAGACATTTTGTCATGGCAGGGGAAGCGGAATTCGAAAGGCGAATCGACCTGAGCAGCGCTGATCATTTCCATCCGCTCAAGTGCTTTGATCCGGCTTTGAGCTTGCTTCGCTTTGGACGCTTTTGCACGGAAACGGCGAATAAAATCTTCTAAATGCGCAACTTCTTGTTGTTGTTTTTCATGCATGCGTTGCTGCAAAGCCAAGGCTTCGGCTCGTGCTCGCTCAAAAGCAGAATAGTTTCCGGTGTATCGATTCAGTTGCTGATGTTCAACGTGCACAATAACGTCGCTGACAGCATCAATAAAATCCCGATCGTGGGAAATTAATAATAAGGTTCCTGGATACTGCTGCAGCCATTGCTCAAGCCACATAGCAGCATCCAAATCCAAGTGGTTGGTTGGCTCATCAAGTAATAATAAATCCGATGGCTGAATTAACGCTTGAGCAAGGTTCAATCGAATTTGCCAACCCCCCGAAAAGCTAGACACTGGCGCCGACATTTGCTCAGGTTTAAACCCCAAGCCTGCTAGTAATTGCTCTGCGATGGCGGGCTGTTGATACCCCTTCAAATCATCCAGCGTTGCGAGCGCATGGGCAAGCGCATGATCATCACCTTGCGTATGAGCCTCTTGAACCGCCGTTTCAGCCGCTCGAAACTCTTTATGCCCATCCAGTACATAATCCAGCGCACTGCGCTTAGAAGACGCGACTTCCTGTGCCATATGGGAAATGCGCCACCCTTTTGGGTGCCCGTAATGACCTTGATCTAAGCCCAAGTTGCCTAAAATCAATTGAAAAATGCTGGACTTGCCGCATCCATTTGCACCAATCAAAGCCACTTTCTGCTGAGGGAATATTTTTAAGTGAGTACCTCTTAGCAGTACTTTAATTCCACGGTGCAAATGCGCATCTTCAAAAACCAACATCCTCTGACTCTCTGCTCTATCCCATACTCAGTGCGCCGCAGTGTGCCAGATACCGCCTCAGGTTGTCATCTACACTGATGCCTTGGTCAGTAGGTTAAGACATAAAAAAAGCGGCCCGAGGGCCGCTTGTCACAACATACTGTGAATGATTCCATCAGTGCTTGCTGTCTTCAGAACCCCCACCAAAGAGGCTGCGGACCGGGCCGGGTTTTGCAGGCTCAATGTCGGCTTGCGGCTCTGGCGTGCTGGGCGCAGGTTTGGCACCTGTGTCCGGCTTCGCATTCGGATTATGCACCGCAGAGGCCATGGGTTTTTCCTTGAAGTCAGAGGACTTACCTTTGGCTTCCTTGCCTTGTTTCGCATCTGTGCGAACTGCACCTTTAGGGTCAAGGGAAGATTTCTTCTCTCCGGGTAAACGAGCCTCAGCGGTCGCTGCAGACTTCTTTTCTTTGCTTACTGATTTACCGGGAGAGACGGACTTTGGGGACGATCCTCCCCTCTTTGCCGTCATGCCAACCTTCCGGGTTGAAGAAGTCCGTTTCTTAGTTGACGCTCTAGACGCTGCGGCTTTTTTGGAGCTGGCAGCTTTTCTGGCCGTTGCCTTTTTCGCTGTTTTCTTCACAGCCGCTTTTTTACGAGTAGCTGTTTTTTTAGCAGCGGTTTTTTTGGCAGTGGTCTTTTTAACTGCACTTTTCGCTTTTTTCGCAGCAGCAGATGCTTTGCGCTCAGCAGTGTGCTTCGTTTTAATGGTTTTCAGCTCTTTTTTAGCAGCGTCGAGGACTTTTTTTCCATCGGCCATTGCTTTTTGAGCAGTTTTCCATTGTTTCTCAGCGGTCATCTTCGCGCGTTTAGCAGCGGCTGTTTTAAGCTTGGTAGCTTTCTTACCAGCAGCGACCTTTTTCTTTTTGGCTGCTTCGACTTTTTTCTTCAAAGAGGCTGCCTGCTTGGTGGCGTCTTTGACTGATTTCGAAGCATGGGTCTCAATCTGTTTTTTGGCTTTTTTGAGTTTTGCTTCCAGCGTTTTCATTTGCTTCTGGATTTTATCCGCAGCACTCATAGCCTTTTTAACAGCAGCAGACTTCTTAGCGGTTGTCTTCCTTACAGTCGACTTCCGTGCTGTAGTCTTCCTGGTAGTGGCTTTCTTAGCAGCACTCTTTCTAGCTGTCTTCCGTTTAGCTGTCGTCTTACGAGTACTTGCCTTTTTAGCAGTGGTTTTCCGCGCTGTGGCTTTCTTCGCAGTGGACTTGCGGGCAGTGGATTTACGGGATGAGGCTTTGCGAGCAGTAGACTTTTTAGCTGCGGTTTTACGAGTTGCTTTTTTAGCAGCTGACTTACGTGCAGTCGCCTTTTTAGCAGCTGTTTTCCGTTTAGCTGTTGTCTTCTTCGCAGTCGCCTTTTTCTTAGCGACGGACTTCCGTGCTGTTGTCTTACGGGTAGCCGTCTTCCGTGTGGCCGCCCTCGCAGTGGTCTTTCTCTTTGCAGCCATTGCAGAACACCTCGCTCTCAGTTCGCTAGCGAACTTTTACTGATGGGTCATTTCAATATCTAGCAATGAATACATAAAAATGCTAATGATTGACGGCTTTTTTATCATATTTTGCCAGATTGAACTCAATCCACTCGATAAGTGGGTTCCATTCAACTACGTCTCTTTGACTCGGATGCTGCATATCAAAGAGTCCTAATCCGTGCTCGGCTGCACGAACGTAATATTGTGTATCTCGGATACTGGTAATGAATGGAATGCGCAGCGTTGATAAAAATGAGCGCAATCGTGAATAGCATAAAGTGTTCCGACGCACGCGATTTGCCACCACGCCAATGGGTTTTGGGTGGGCTCTAAAGGTTTGACTTAACAACATTTCTTGGATAAATCGCGCAGCTGCACGAATATCAATTGGGGAAGGAACAACCGGCACAATAATCACATCGGCTTGTCGAATTAAATCATTCATCAAGTGCCCACTTAGCCCCGCCGGAGAATCCAAAAGGATATGCGTCGTGTCGGTTGGTACTTTCAACTGCCAGGTACGGGTTGCACCTACTGCTGCTTTTTCAAAGGCTTTAATTGAAAAAATGGGAGGTAGAGAAGGGTGACGTGATTTTATCCATAAATAGGAAGACGCTTGAGGGTCATAATCAATTAAGGCTGCTTTGGCATCTTGTCGCGCAAAATACGTTGCTAGATTCGTTGAAAGCGTCGTTTTGCCACAGCCCCCTTTAGAATTAGCAATTAATAACCGCTTAGGTTGCGGTGCTTCTTTGACTCGACGCGCAGAGATGCCCGTAGGGTCCAAATATGACGTTCGATACAGCGCTGTGGTCACAACAAAGCCATCCCTGATCCTACATAACCTTCAATTCCATGAAGGTAACACTCAGAACGTTGACGCACTAAGTAAAGACTAGCACAGCCGCTATGATTTTAGTGGAATAGCTTTAATCACCTTTCAGAAAATACAAATACCCATTCGCCCCAATGGCATAATAACCACCCGATGCATAGCTTACGGCCAGAACCTGTGTATTGGATGAAATCCAAGGATCACGCGGAGTCGCCGTCCAAATATTGAGTTCTTTTCCCTCACTCACGGACCAAAGTTGAATATGCCCTGCTGAGGTACCCGTCAATAGCGTCGAAGCATCTTTGGAAAATCGTGCCGATCGGTAATACCCACTCGGGTGAGGAATGGATTGCACAACTTTCCCCGTTTGAGTCTCCCAAATCACTGAGTTGCCCCGGTAAGATGAGCTGAAAGCTAAGGTGGCATCACGACTGAGAGCAACGGTCATGACCTGATTATCATGAGTAATTTTCGAGACTTGCTTGTTCTTTTTGACGTCCCAAAAACGAGCAGTGCTGTCATCAGAACCCGATAAAACCCAATCACCTTCCTGACTGATATCAACAGATTGAACGTCGCCTTCGTGACGAAAAATACGAAGTAAGCCACCATTTTTACTGTCAAACAAGGTGACGGTATAGTCACGCATACCAACAGCCGCTATACCGCCGCCATTTGAAAGGGCAACGGCCTCCACATCGGCGGGCGCCTTCCAGAACCAAACGGCATCCCCCGTAACCACTTCCCAAATCACAATATTGCGCTTGTCTGCTGTTGCGCCATGCTTTCCGTCGGTGGAGATGCTTGTTGAGAGGATGCTTGAATAGCCTTCTGCTTGGTGATTCCAATCAAATAGGCGTTCGTGTTTTTGATTACCCCAAAGGCTGCCGCCATGATGGATACTGCCCACAAGTGCCAAATCCCCGTCACGACTCAAAGCAGCGCTGTATAGCCCCTGAACGGCAAGTTCCCAGCGCTCTTCGGGGCTTGCTCCACGATCACAACCCACCAAAAGGAAGCACAGCAAAAGGCTCGTTGCAGTCAGAAAGCAAACCGTCTGTTGGCGTGATCGAATCCGCCGCATGAGTTCCCTCTCAAACCCTTATTCATTAAGTTAAAGCGCCCATAGGGTTTCCATGGGAGCTCTGACCTAGCGAATAAAAGCTTTTTTAGTTCCGTAAACTGGCTGAATGGCCTTTCGCCGTCGATAACGACACCACATTAGCATCGGCGTGTATATTGTGAATTTTTTCGATCAACTGATCTTCAAGTTCAAAACGCTCTTCGAGCACTTCGCCTAATTTTGACAGTTCTTCTGTTAGTTCTGTCATATTTTCCAAACACAGCTCTTTTGACTCAAAACGATCATTGAAACTCAAGCAAGTTTCTGTGGTTTTTTGAATACTAGGGTAGAGTTCTTCCATGCAGCGATCACTGCCGTCATTGAAGTCTTTTGCCTCATTCAGCAGTTGCTCATAAACCTCAAAATGCCCTGCTGAAAGGTAATCAATCATTAACTGACAAAAACTCTGGATTTTGGCCGAAGGTGGTTGAGTACCTGCCGTAAAGGGTTTGAGGTCCTTTAACGCGCAGTAACGTACGAGCAGCTCACGGCGCTCCTGCAACCAACGGTCAATGATCTCATGAACGCCTCCCCAGCGTTCTTGAGCGGATTTGCAGCGTTCTAGCATGGTTGTTTGCTCCCCACACAAAGCGTCTCTGGCCCTTTACGACACACTCAAACATCGGTCTAGGCTCTCTGATAAGTGCTCCAACTATAGCATTGCCCCTTTCTCGAACAAGTGACAGAGCGTAACCGAATGGGTTGGCTCTGTTGCTTTATGACTCGTCCTGGTAAGCATAAGGCACAGGTTGTGCCAGGAGTGGCCAGGCATGCACGTTGGTTTCTATTTACTTGCTTGTTGGCCAAGGTTTAATGAGTTGGCTGAGACTGAAAAAAGAGAACCCAACAAACCATATCAACGTCCACTGTGGCATGCTAAGAGATAGAAAAGACCAGACCTGATCGGCGCAGCTACCATCACCTCTTAACATCAACTGCAACGCTTCCGACCAAGGAAAAGCTTCTAACATGTAGTTCAGAGATGGACCGCAGGCTGGCACCTGGTCAGCTGGTAAGCTCTGAATCCATACATGCCGACCTGCAACAGCAACGCCTAAAACAGCACTCAGCAACCCCAAGCTGGCATAAACTCTTTTCCCAAATAATCCTGAAGGGCCATGAACAGCAGCGGCCAATCCAACCAACCCAATCAACAGAGTTGCAATACGCTGCATGATGCATAGAGGGCAGGGCTCCATATACATCACGTATTCAAAGTAATAAGCCGCCCCCAATAAGCTCGCACAGCTTAAAAAGATGAGGGTGTGCAGGCTTCGATAATTAATCCATTGCATGCGTATTGCCTTTTGACCGATTTAGTTTTCGCTTTTGAACGCTGGAAACACTTAGATGTGTTTTTTTCGATAAATTCCAAAGTTGGCTATCATTTACCTGAGGGTCGCGCATGTCAACTCTCGTCTGTCTCGCCTTGCACATGGAAGTTAGAGGTCGTTGTCGTGATGCTCAGTTCCCCTCTCCCCCGACTGTCGTTATTTAAACTCTCCTATTGGCTATATCGTCTCGGATTGTATGTGTGTATACCCTTGATCTGGTTACTGCCTCCCATCGCCTTTTCAGAAGAAGGTGCAGAAAACGCACAACCGCCCGGGCGAGCTCAATACGTGCATTTACAACCCGCGTTTGTACTGAACTATGGCGACCAACCCAAAGGACGCCTGAAATATTTGCGCACCGACGTTGCTTTAAGGGTGCTGGGCGATGCCGCAGCCGCTAGGGTCGGTCATCATACTCCTTATTTACGCAATCAATTGGTGTTTTTACTCAGCCAACAAACGGACGAAACCGTCAATACCAGCCAAGGGCGCGAAGAATTAAGAAAGCAGGCACTGGAAGAAGTGCGGGCGACCATGGTGATGCTAGAAGGGCAACCGCTCGTCGAGGATTTATATTTTCAGAATTTTGTCGTGCAAAACTGAGGCTTTTAGCGATTTAGCAGTATTGCTGATGGCCTTAGAGTGATGGCCCGACTCGCAAAGCCAACCATCAACTAAGGGCTTTAGCTGGGTGTTTTCGTGCTGGATTCTATTGGAGGGTTATGTTGAGCATCGACACGGCCATCACGCCAGCCAGATTGCCATGCGGCTTGCACTGGTTCAGCTTTGTAAGGACAATTTCTGAGATCCATGCCCATGCGACCACTCATGTAACCTCTTTGGAAGGCGCGCTCCAGTAGTGTCTGCTCAAATTCGTATTCACTCAAAATACACCCCGAATCGGTCTTCAAATCATAATGGGTACACTCTAGCGATCTAAACGCTTAACTGATTTGAACGCATCGACGTTTTATGACTCAGAAAACCTACTTAGGCTGTCTTTGGGATGTCATTCTCCGACCAAATGAGACGGAGTTGGCCAACACAGAGGGCACATTGCCCAAGGGGTTGTGCATCAAGACTAGCAGCGCAAAGGAAGCATGTAAGTACCAACTAAATTCCTATAACTGAACAGGATAACATAAAAAAGCCCAACCACCCCCTTCAGGGCAGTCGGGCTCTTGAATGTGGATCGATATGAAGGGTTAGTCTTTCCAAACATCCTTATCGATTTGAGCATCCAACTTCGGAAACTTCTTGCGATCAAAGGTGGGTTCTTTGCCCGCTTTGACTTGATCTTCGTAGTCTTTCAACAAAGACATAGCCAATTCTGACAACAGAACAATGGCAATCAAGTTAATGGTCGCCATAATCCCCATGGATAGATCTGCAAAGTTCCACACCGCAGACAACGGTTGGAATGCACCCACCACGACCATCAACAATACAGCGCCACGGTAGATCATAATGGCCGTTTTATTGTGGAAGATGTATTCGATATTGGCTTCACCATAAGAGTAATTGGCAATGATCGAAGTAAACGCAAACAATGTGATTGCGATTGCTACAAAGTATTTACCCCAGTCTCCTACTTGGCTTACCAGCGATTGTTGTGTCAAAGCAACACCGGTCAATTCGTTACCAGGCTCATACTGACCAGAGATCAGAATGATCGCAGCGGTTGCCGTACAGATGATAATGGTGTCAACAAACACACCCATCATTTGTACAAAACCCTGAGTCGCAGGATGGTTTGGCTTAGTCGTAGCGGTAGCTGCCGCATTGGGTGCTGACCCCATACCCGCTTCGTTTGAGAAGAGACCACGTTTCACACCGTTTTGGATCGCAACCATGACGGCATACCCAAAGGCACCGCCCGCTGCTTGCTCAAGACCAAAAGCCGCTTTGAAAATCATCGCAATCACACCGGGTAGTTCACCAATGTTCATGATGACCACAACCAGCGCAACGGCGAGGTATCCCAATGCCATGAATGGCACCACAATCTCAGCAACCTTAGCCACTGAACGCAAACCGCCACAAATGATGGGTGCAACGATAGCGGCTAGCACAATGCCGACATACATTTTGTTGATGCTTTCAGCACCAAAAGCCGTTTCCATTGCGCTGGCGATAGAGTTTGACTGAACACCGTTGAATGCCAAACCAAAAGCAATGATCAAAGCAATCGCAAAGAGCACACCCAACCAACGCTGACCTAAGCCTTTCTCAATGTAGTAAGCAGGGCCACCACGGAAAGTGTCATCTTTGTGGTTCACTTTGTAGGCCTGCGCCAGCGTGGATTCTACGAAAGAGGTTGCCATACCAACCAAAGCCGTCATCCACATCCAAAAGATTGCGCCAGGTCCACCTAGATAAATAGCTACCGCAACACCGGCCATGTTTCCGGTACCGACACGAGCTGCCAAGCTAGTGCTGAATGCCTGAAACGAGGAAATACCGTGTTTTGATCCTTCGCGGCTGTGCCGTAAGAGGGAAAACATGTGTC
The DNA here is from genome assembly GCA_947499545.1 of uncultured Saccharospirillaceae bacterium. GTDB lineage: Bacteria > Pseudomonadota > Gammaproteobacteria > Pseudomonadales > Oceanobacteraceae > CANMOZ01. The sequence goes on along the minus strand of CANMOZ010000015.1, from coordinate 54,547 downwards.
CGAAATGACGGAACTGCAAAAACCCAGAACGAACGGTGAAATATCCACCGATGATTAAGAGCGGCCACAACAGAATATATCCCCAGACAATCCCGTTACCCGCGTTGACGAAGCTATTAAAGCCGTCTAAAAAATTTTCCATAAAACCTACTCACTCTGTTTGGTTACCGAGGAGAGTCCAGCCATTCGGTGCACCGAGCACACCGTGCGGCTGATCACAAAGCAGCCGGCTATTCTTCATAGCGAGGCCACCGATGCAAGCCAAAAACGAAAATCAGCCGACGTAGTGCCGCAAATATGTATATTGGCCAGTCCTATCATGACGGTTTTAGTATTTGCACGTCACAACAAATGGCGCACGAATACTAAAACCCGGCCAAATAGTCCCGCAAAAATGTCTCAAATTCAATCCTTGGTGCCGCTTCTAATGCCTTTTGTTGCTCAAGAGACGTTTTCGCTATCGCCTCAAAGTGTGCTTGTTGCTCTGCTGTTAACAAATTAAAACATTCCGCAATGCGCTTTGACTGCTGAATACCAAAGGATTGAAAGCCACCGGCAGCTGTCGTGTCATTCAACACTCGCCATGAAAGTGTGTACTGACTGCCTTGCAGGGGAAGACGCTGCTTTTCAACCGCTTCTGCCTTGACAGAGCCCGTGCCGTGGACCTTGTCCAAACATCGTGCCAACTGCAAAATTTCATCCAGTAAATGATTGGCCCACTCGACCATGGACATCTTTTTGTTCTGATTGACCAGTTGCAGGCCCGGCCTACGGCCCTCATTCACAACCAGATTCAGGTTTTTCTGAGCATCGGTACATTCTCGTGTGCCCATTTCGGGACTGTCCTTGAGCAAACAATACAGCATAAAGACCTCAAGAAAGTGCATCTGCTCTTCGGTCAGACCGGATGGCGCATAAGGGTTCAAATCCAGCGACCTGACCTCCACATACTCTACTCCACGTGAAAATAGTGCATGAATCGGCTTCTCCCCCGAATGGGTCGTACGCTTTGGACGAATGTCACTATAATATTCGTTCTCAATTTGAAGAATATTCGTTGACATTTGATTGAATTGACCCTGCGAATCTTTCAAACCAATGATTTCATATGGCTCATAAGACGTTTGAATGGCCGCTTTCAGCGTAGATAGGTAAGTTTCTAGGCGGTTGTAGCACACAAAAAGAGACGCTTGGGCATCACTTTGATATCCCATACCGCTCATTCTTAAAGAGGTTGCGTAGGGCTTGAACAGAGTATTGGCATCTAATTGTTCCAGCTCATCTTTCTTAGCGGGGTAGGCTTCAATGAACGAACGGTCCACGCAAGGAGAGGCGCCAAACAAGTACATCAAAAGCCAAGAGTAACGTCTGAAATTCCGGATGGCTGCAAAATAGTCTTGCGTTTGAGCATCTTTGAGCGCTTCCGCACCAAGATTCGGCCAAAACGATGACCCTACCGAAAAATTAAAATGAACGCCCGCAATGCATTGCATGATTCGGCCATAACGATGCCAAAGCCCACGCCGATAGACATGTTTTAATAACCCTGGATTCGAAGTGCCGTATTCGGCAATGGGGACGTCCAATTCGCGTTCAATCCGACACGGCATAGAGGCTGGCCAGATCCACTCATTTGGCGTGTTGTCCAAACTGAAGCGATGCAGCTGTTCGACAAAAGAGGTGATCTCACCCACGTCATGCATGACTGGGGTAATAAACTCAAGCAAGGCCTCGGAATAGTCCGTGGTAATGTAGGGATGCGTCAACGTTGACCCAAGTCGTTCAGGGTGGCGATTGGGTGCAATTTGCCCTTCTGATGTAACTCGAAGCCCCTCCTTCTCTATCCCAAGATTGACCTCCAGTCGAGCTGGGTCATCTTGCAGCCAGGGGTACTTCTTCAGCCAGGTATGAGCGTTACTATCCACAAGGCGCTATCCTCTGTCCAATACGTGCGTACAAGCCGCAGTATAAAAGCCTTATTTTTAAGAACAAGCTTCTAGTACATTTATAAAGAACAAAAGGAGTGTTACATAGCACATTTGGGCTCGTTTCAGCCTCAGCCAACAGACCTCAATGTTATTCGCCCACTGAGCCTCCGAGACCTGTCTGAACCATTACCGGATAAAACTTGTGGATATATCTTAATCAAGACCAAAATCAATTAATTGCTTACTGCTTATCTCAGTTTCTTGAGGGGTACCCACCTTCTGGATTTTGCAAAGGCTTTGTCGGATGATTTTTTCAGCTTCATCTGCATCAACTCTCTCTAAGACAATATAGCTACCCGATGCTTTCTCAAGATGACCGTCTCTTAATTGATCAAGTTCTCGCTGATTTTTGGCAAACAAGATTGCCTGACGCAAACTCAGTGTATCATCCAGTGAAAAAATTCGTAGTTGCTTCGATGTATTTGCCTTGTCAGGATATCGATTTGTTCGATACGCGCTCAAAGAAATTTGGTTGACATCAATGGCTTGCTCACCGTCACTCGTCGTACTGGCTAACCAAATAAAATCCGTTTCTCTATATTTTTCACCTAGCATATCAATCAAGGAGGAGTTTTTTATTCCAAACATACCCTCTTGAAAAATAAAAATATCAACCCCCGAAATTAAGTCATCTACTAAATCTAGAAGCCACTTTATTGTTTGTTCTGATGAATGAAACGAAAAGGGCAACTCTTCATTAAAATTAATCTCATAACTGTCTATCCAATGAGTGGCCCTAACTGAAGTCGTTTGATTATTAGATCCTATACCAGGTAGCCCCAGCGATTGAACACCATCAAGTCTCACAGACAGACTTTCTGAGTGTGCCAGCATCACAATAGCTAACCCATCATCTGCTTGGCAATACTTATAGAGAAAAGGCATATTTTTCACCTTAATGATATTATTATTTGCAGTGTTCACAAATTAAAAATATACACAACAAAGAGAGAGGGGTACCCCCCTCTTTTAGCAAGATTTAACGACTTTTCCATCCTTATATAGCAAACATGAAACAAGTTCGTGACGATCATCGTACAAAAACCCTTCGTCTTCTTTATTATTCCAAACAGCTGCTTGTCGATTAAACGAAAAGTCCACCTTATACCCTTTTGGAGACCCCGTAAAAACACGAAGATATGATCTTGGCAACAAACGCACTAGGGGAGGAAATATAAATCTCTGCCCTCCCTTTGAAAAAATCTCCCAATTGGATATATCAACGGAGGTATCCCCATCATTTTTTATTTCTATATATTCATCGGATTCTGATTTGCCATTTATGCCATCATACTGAATAGCTGAAATATAAACATTATTGGCTAACGGAATTCCATAAGACAATGTATCCCTAAGCTGGCCTTCTTTATCAAACAAGAAAGCTGTATCTCCTGAATCATTCCAAATAGGGTTATGGCTATCAAATGAGTACGTATGCCCTGGAAGGGTATAAATAGACAGCTCAGATTTGGGCGGGATAACCGTTCCAGGTTTAAACCGATAATCTTGTCCTTTATCTCCAGCATTCAATAACCAGCCTGACAAATCGACTGGAATGGGTGCATAATTTATGAGATCGACCCTTTCTTCGGTGGTTTTGCCTTGCTCTGAATGTATTTTTAATACTTTGATAGCTTGTTCAGATAAACATTTGAAGGCAATATCAAAATACTTATCTAAATCACTTGATAGTATATGTCCACTTGGATATTTTTTCCCAGCGCTATACCGGTTAGAAATGTCTGCTGTAAGCGCTTGTAAAACATCTTGCGTTTGCTTTCTATTCATATTAATTAACTCCCATTACATGTTTTGCTTTTTCACAAAGTTTTCTTCTTTTATCAAGGCCATTCAATCCGCCATTGATGCGCTTTGTTATGCCAATCAAATCGTCGTTATCTGAAAGAGCATTCAATCCTTCTAATTTCCAATACCAGGTTGCAACCTGAACTGCTATTAGAGGGTCATTTGAAACACCATCAGGTGCATTCAAGAAATTTGAACCGGAATGCAGTGTGAATGCTTTATAGTTATTCTTTCCTGTTAGCTGTATCAAACCTCGCCCTCTGTATCGCCAACCATCTCCTGTCGTTTCATCGCCATTCCCTAAGCGATTTGCATACACCCTATTTGCTGTTTTAATAGGATTTTCGGCGTATGATTTTGCTTCAGATAATGAACCAAAGTGATGTCCAAAAATCTGCATCAATCTTGATGGGCTGTAGTAAAGATTTTCTTCGGTATATCTGAAACACATGCTTTCTTCTAATACCTGTGCTAAGAAATGTGCCTTTCTAATTGATGAGGTAATGTCATATCGATCCATCATTTGATTTAATGGATCCAAGTACCGATTGATATCATTATCTAAGATGTCAGGTTGGATATATTTAAGCTGTGACCGGGTTACAAGAGGAATGGATCGCGTATGCTTTGGTTGATTCAGATGATCATTTTCTGGAATAAACAGTGTTTCACCAACAGACAAACGATCAGGCTCTTGCAACTTATTAAAGATTGCTAATTCTTTCCATTTGCTGGCTTTATTGTAGAAGCGCTTAGCAATAGCGCTGAGAGTATCTCCTGGTTTTACAAAATACTTTTTCATGAGCAAGCCCGCTTACAATTATCATTCTAACTAGAATACTCATTTTTTCTTTTACTCAGCTTGTTTGAAACTCTTAATCTAGCTGTCGATAGGCTTATTTGGTCGACCATGATTTATTGACCATAAAGATGATTTATTCACAAAAAAACTGTCTTTTTACATGTTTTATCCGTTTTTTATCGAAATTAAAGTTCACATATAGTGCCATCCAACGTCCTTCTAAAACCCACAGATAGAAAGGACACACCAATGATCGAGTTAGCGGATATCAACAATAAAAATAACAAGCCCATGGATGTAAAAACATTTTGGGAGTATTGGGAGAAAGACAAAGACAGGGTAACTAAAAAGTGTTATTTTTGGCTAAATAATAATCACCATGAGGCAGAAGATACTGCGTCTGAAATAGCATTAAAAATTGCTAATAAAATATTGGAACAAGACATCATTGTGAAAGATATAAAATCTTGGGTAAATAAGATCGCCTTTAATGCCTGTATTGATGCTCACAGAAAAAAGTATCGTTTCGATACAAGTTATGATGATTTAGAATCAGATGACATATCCTTTATTGACGAACAGTCATACGTCAAACCTTTAGATGAAACGATTTATATAGAGGAATGTATCTCTAAAATATCAAAATTGATAGAAAGCTTTCCAGAAAGTATAAAAACAAGTGTCAAACTACGTTTTATAGATGATATGGATTATGAAAGCATCTCTAGCTACCTTAACGCTACTCCTAGTACGATTCGTAAACGCATTCAAATTGGTAGAGATAAAATAAAGCAATCGTTCACAGGGTATTATAATTAACTGTTTAGAACGCAAGAGCCAACTGGCTCTTGCGTTTCTTGCCAACGAAATATCGCCTTTTATTCCACCTACTTTTTACTAGAATCAGGTTTTTTAATGGGCAAACCTTTCATGAAATTTGTTTTTTCAGAAGCCACTGCGCTGACAATGATATCATTCAAGCCAGGATCTGATAACGCTAATTCCGTGATCTTATAGAGAGCTTTTGGATCCACTTTTTCTAAATCCATCATTTGCTGTTTGATGGCTGCCTTGCTTTCCATTTGCTTGAGTATTTCCTTGCATTGATTTTCAATCTCAAGAGACTCCGTATCAAACGAGAGATTTCCAAATCGTGCCACAACATAATTATCAACAACAGCATAAATAGCAGGTATAAGATCAATCAGTTCTCTTAGAGTATTATTATTATCAGCCATTAATTTCTTTGTTGCATAGGATAGTCCGACATTACTCAATATCGCAATACCCGAACTAGCACCATATGTAAAAGGAGCGGCTATCCCAGATCCAATAGCGATAATCGATTTCAATATCCCAAGGAAAGACGCAACAACCTTATCAAAAAAGGAGGGTTTATCCAGTTTTTCAAGCTGCCTATAGTGTTTTACCCGTTGAATATGAACAAATAAATTGCGAATGCCTTGCAATAACCAAATTGCCTTGTCTTGTAGCACGGCATAATGCGGATGAGCTCTGAAAAGTTCTCTTAAAGCTGCCATCACACCTATATCACCCAAATAATTGGTGATACCAACTCGATATCGATAAACATCAAGATAGGAATCAAACTCGGCTTCATTTTTTACGTAGGGCTTATTTGCTCTCTTCAATGAAGAACCATAACGGTCACGCAATGAAATAAGCTCTTGATATTCTGTCTTGTTTATCCTAATAAGGCATTCAATCGCATCGTATTCTACGGTGGGCCACTCCCATTTCATAAAAACTTCCATTTCCTGGATAAGCAAGCTCATATCGGACAATAATTTATCACAGTATCGTGCACTTTTAGCTTCTTCTCGAATCGATGCTCCATTGGGAATGTATTCCTTTTCCCACTTTAAATTAAACAGTGGCGTGTCAATCAGTTTTTTATTTGAATCTGATGTCTTACCATACTGATTTTTATCTTCGGCATCTTTGAAAAGTGGAGATACAGAACATTTACCATTATTGTCGGTTTCAGAACAAAGTGCTGATCGCTTCAATAACCCATACCCACCAGGATTTACCGCGTTCACTATGGTTGCTTCAGGTACTTTCAATATAACGTCTTCAAAAGTATAGACTTGAACGCTTTGTATCAACTTATGTTCTAATCTTCTGAGCTGCTCATCCGATTTAGATGTTTTTGTAATGGCTTTTAGATCTTCTAAATTCAACGCGGATTCATCGTCACAACGTCTATTACGATAAATAAGCTGTCTAACCGCGGTATCCATTGTAACCCCCTATTATTTTTACTATTCGAAACTCTTTACAACTTCCGCTGCCGCTTTCCCTACTTTTGCAAACTGCTCTGTGCTTTCTGCGAAGACTTTACTGGCTTCCTTAATGATTTTGGGATATCTAGGGTCATCCGTCTCTAGAAATTTTGCAAAGGCTACTCCTATTGTCGTGGTCGAAATACCTTCTATATGCCTTAAATTATCCACAGCATCTTGAACAGCAATGGCCGCAGACTGCGCAACAGCTCTCTGTAAATTCGTCTTTGCTGATGAATCAAAAGCCACACTAGACCCTGCTCGCTAATTAAGCTCCTTGTTGCCCCAACTTAACAATCAAGGCACAACAACTTGCAGCGGATGTACTCATCACCATTTGCATATTTTGCTGTGCTGTGACTGCATTTTGCATCATCAAACTGATCGTTTCATTCAATGTGGTTTGACTAAATGCATCTGATACCTGGCTACCTTGATTCGATTGCTGAGACATGTCGTTCCCTACATCTTCATTATCTTATCAATTTGTTCATTTATTTTTTTCATTGCGTTTTCTAATTGTTGATTTACGTCTTTATATAAATCATCAAGCTCTTTATCTAAATCAACAGGCTTATCAATGCTTGCAAATAATGATGGTGATTCAAGTTTTTTCTGTGTTTCTGAAATCAACTCTTCCGTTTTTCTAATTTGATCATCTGTATACTTCTCGAGCCTTTTGTAATACTCTTCTTCACTTGATATTTCGCTGCTTGATTCATTGTTTGAATGCTTTGAATCAGTCATGTTTTCTTCTCCAGGCTTTATACCATCTTTTGATAAAACAAGATTTTTTCTTTAATCCTGGAACCTTGTCTTCAACAACACTTTCAATAAGCTTTGATTCCGTCACTGCAGCTTTTTTTTCAGGTGCCCTACTTGATCCGAGCAAACGATTGCAAGCAGAAGTAATAGATACTGATGTTGACATTTGAGAATTCAACTGAGAGCTAACAGCATTATGCATAGACAAGCCTAGCGTTTCTGCTAGAGTAGCGTCTACCAACCGTGTTGATTGATGATTAAAGTACTCCAATGCCATTTTCTTTTCTGACCGATCATTAGCACTTTTGCTACTGTCTGCTTTAGAATTACCCATGCTTTACCTGCCCTCATTTATTACAGTAGAACCACCTAGCTTATCTACGATGTAAATAATTTTTTTACCTTATTACTGACAAGCTCAAAGTTGTTTGCACCATCACTTACAACACTTTGAGCTTTTGGTAACATATCAGCATATTTAAAGTCACCCGTTTCTATCAACCTTGATAAGGCAACACCAATAGCTGTAGTACTCAACGTATTTAGATTTCTTAAATTATCAGTTGCATCTGATATAGCGATGGCTGATGATTGCGCAATTGATGAAACAGCATCATTCCCTAAAAACCCATTTTCTTTTGTATCTGAATTGACTGGTTCGTCTTGTTCCATAATTTAGATATCCAATAAACCGTTAATATCTAAAATATTATTTAAATAATATTTTTAAGTTCTCTATCGTTGAGACATGCAACATTAAATCTGATCCTTGAGAAACGCTTGTCATGTCCTGTGCTTGGTTACTAAGTGCATGGGTTGTTGAAATCATAAGATTTCCTTCAGCTATCGCTGGCGTCATGCCCATTACGCTAACATTTGCATCTTCAGACGAACTATCGTCACTTGTGCCTGCCTGCTGTTGTTTTGATCCGGTTCTCTTGGCAACGACCTTTTTGGGCTTAGGGTTACTGCTTGCAGCCATACCATCCTCCACATTATTTGTCTGATCAAGACGCTGGGAGACAAGCTCCCAGCGCTCATTCATTATCGACCTGAATCAGGCGTCAAAATATCTTCAGAAGAGCGTCCAACAATGGATGTTCCTATCGACATCAGTGAATTAATGCCTTGAACCGTTGCTGCTTGCATCATAACAGCACCTTGTTGCGCAGCCGCTGTAGCATTATGGCCCGCATTAGCAATGGCTTGGCTTGTTGACACCAATAAATTACCCATTCCCATGGCAGGCGTTTCACCCACTACTTTGGTGTTTACCTGTGTAACAGAGTCTGTAATTTGCTCATTAACTGGCATATATTATCCTTAATCTTTTGATGATTAATCATCAACCTTTGGTTAGCACTTCTTCTGCACTACGCCCCACTACAGCACTGCCTGTCGACATCAAGGAATTAACACCTTGAACAGTTGCAGCTTGTGACATGACACTCGCTTGCTGATTCGCATAGGTCGCGCTATGAGCCGCATTAGCTAATGCTTGGCTTGTAGCTGTAAATAGATTACCCATCGCCATTGCAGGTGTTTCACCAACGACTTTGGTATTTACCTGGGTAACAGAATCAGTGACTTGTTCGTTTACTGGCATCTTTACTTATCTCTCCGATACTGAATTGGCTAATTAAATAGTCAATTAAGATTTCTCGAGTATTTCTTCAGCACTACGACCAACAACAGCACTGCCCGTTGACATCAAAGAATTAATGCCTTGCACAGTTGCAGCTTGCCAAGTAACATTGGCTTGCTGTTGACTGATGGTTGCATTATGCGCAGCATTGGCTAATGCCTGGCTGGTAGACATCAATAGATTACCCATGGCCATTGCAGGTGTTTCACCAACGACTTTGGTGTTAACTTGGGTAACAGAATCGGTAACTTGTTCATTTACTGGCATAACTCTCTCCTTTCATTTTCCCATTTGAGGGCTTTGTTATCCTACAACCAAGTTTCACAGTAGAAACTTGGACTTTAGGATAGGTTTTATGGAGCCATGGAGGCTCCCGCAACGCTACTGATCAGCTGAATACTAATATTAGTAGCGGTATGCATTAACATATTATTCTGATTTTGATTTGTTGATGCGTTATGTGAGGATATCGAAAGCGCATCTGATACCGAGTGATAATAGGTATTTTCAGATAAACCTGGCGACATTTCCAAAATCAATGCATTCAACTTCTGCACCATTTCAAGTGAATCGTTACTCATATCAATTTAACGTCTTTTTAAATTGACTTGGCGTTACCCCTACAAATCGCTTGAACATTTTTTCGTAATGCCCTAGATCCAGGTAACCAACTTCTATGCTAACTTCGGTGATCGATATATATTTGTTTTTTTTAATAAGATTCATCGATTCATGAATCCTAAGCCCATTGACAATATTTCTAATCGTTACGCCGCAATAGGCTTTAAATAAATATGATAAATGTGGCGGACTGACACATGCATAGGATGCTATATCCTTCATCGCTATATGATCAGTGAAATTCGATGTCAAGTAACGTAATGCTCGTTTAAGAGCAGGATGCTTGTTGCTAAGGCAAAGAATATCTCCTTCATACATCTTCTTAAGTACTCCATCGAAAATCTCTCTGTATGAGTGATTAATCGACAGCACTTCAATATCCTTTTTGATCTTTTTATATTCCATGCTCTCACACCCTACTGGTGACGTCTTACTATTAAGACGAGCGGACATAGAATTTTGTGAACGTTTTTTTAAATTTAAAAAACGCTCACTATTGTGAAACCAACAATAATTTGATGTTACAAGCTTTGTTTCGGATGATTTTAAGGTGGGAGATGTGGTTGGCTATTCGATTAATCGAATACGGAATATCAACACATTGTTTTTCCGTATTCTTCTTAATGATGGTAGCTAAAAGCTATGCTTACTGATTACTCGTTATGGTTGATGATGTATCTGATTTTACGTATTCAACAAAAGTGGTTGTATCCGGCCAGTATCTGTAGGCTTTTATTGTTAAGCCATCAGATAAATTCCATATATACGCAACTTTTCCTTGTCGTACAAATCCTTTTGTTTCGGTCGGTTTACCGTACTGTTTTTGTATTTTTTGCTTAACTCTCTGTACCAAGAGTGGATCATTGTCACTTGGGTATTTATATCTTGCAAACGTAAATAAGCCTAACCCGCTATATTCAATGTATAATTCAGCCGCTCCCTTTTCCAGTCGACTGGGGTCATACCAATCGCCTTTTAAATGATCATTTTCTTTTAAGATCTTTATACCTTTTGTTTTTAAACTAAGTCTTAAACTTTCTCGATCAGTACAATTAAGGAGTTCGCCAAATAGGTTGGTCTTTGAAGATTCTATACAAGCCAATTTGGATTTTAAGCCATCAATCTCATTCTCAGCTTCGGCGAAGCCCTGTTTTGATGCTTTATTCATCCATAAAAGTGCTTTAGCAAAATCTTTTTCAACAATAATGCCTGATGCGTAGTAGCGTCCGAGTGCGAATTGTGCAACAGCATCGCCTTGTTCTGCAGCTTTTGAATACCATTTGATCGCTGCTCCATGATTTTGTTGCGTACCACGGCCTTCTTCATAAATTTCACCTAGTTTTCGTTGGGCTTTGGCATGCCCTTGCTCAGCTGCTTTTAAAAACCACTTTTGCGACTCTCGATGGTTCTTTTTAACTCCCTCTCCATTTTCATATAGCTCACCCAAATACACCTGGGTCTCTAAGTCACCGTATAAAGCGGCTTTACGATACCAAGTTATCGCTCTTTGAAAATCTGCTTTTACCCCGTTTCCATCTTTATACGCTTTCGCTAAATACAGGGCAGCTGGAATATGTCGATGCGTAGCTGCATCCCTTGCAAGCTTCATAGCGGCTTCTTTGTCTTGTTTTACACCAAGCCCCTCAGCATATAAATTCACCATCGCCCATTGAGCCTCAGTAGAGCCCTCTAAATATTTGGGCAATATTTGAGCAGCTTGGGCATAATTCTTTTCATCGTAAGCAGCAAGTCCCTCTTCTAGAGAAATGCCTGCAAAACTTGTTTGTGTAATAATTGCACAAAACAGCATTGCCCAACTTTTATTCATCCTTTTCCTCCTCGGATAAATAGCACCATTTATTATTTAGAGGGTAATGATAGGCTAAGAGGTGCTTGAGCCTCTAGGTGAGGATTAAAATCTGTGAAATCGCTACTTATAGGGACCTAAAACTAAAAATGTACAGTCATTAGGGTGTTTGAAAAGATTTGGCCGGAAACGATCTGTACAGTCTATGAACAAATTATTAACTGTTTCCAGTCTATCGTTATCCTTTTGAACAGACTCTTAGTCTCAAAGTCGTTATATATGATTTCTGCTCTAATAAAGAGCAGAAATCATGGGAAAAGTGATTATTTATTCCTTTGAATTCAATGCGGCTTTTAGCAAAGCCGCCATTGTACCTTGCTCTGGTTCGGCTGATTGAGTTCGCTGTTTAGCATAACTCTGTTTCCGATCATGCTTTCCTTTTCCTTTCTGTTGTCCTGGCGATTGTTTGTCTGCTTGATACTCTTCAGCAGTGTCATTCATCCGCATAGAAAGCGCTATTCGCTTTCGAGGGATGTCCACTTCCATCACTTTCACTTTCACAACATCACCGGCTTTTACGACGGCTCTTGGGTCCGAAATAAATTGATCTGACATTGCTGAAATATGCACCAAACCATCTTGATGAACGCCAACGTCCACAAAGGCACCAAAGTTGGTTACATTGGTGACAACACCTTCTAATGTCATGTTGTCTTTAAGGTCTTTTATTTCTTCAACGCCATCTTGAAAGGTAGCTGTCGAAAATTCAGGGCGCGGGTCTCTACCTGGTTTTTCTAATTCAGAGAGTATGTCTTTGATCGTTGGTAGACCAAAAGTCTCGTCAGCAAAATCAGCGGCATTAACCGCTTTCAGGCTTGCAGCATCCCCAATCAGTGAACGAACATCACTTTGTTTGGCTTGTGCCATACGCTCAACAACTTGATAGGCTTCAGGGTGAACAGCCGATGCATCCAGTGGATTTTCTCCATCCCGGATGCGTAAAAAACCAGCGGCTTGTTCAAAGGTTTTTGCACCCAACCGAGGCACTTTATTTAAGGATTTACGATTAGCAAAAGGACCGTTCTCATCGCGGAACGACACAATATTATTGGCGACCGTTAGATTTAACCCAGACACTCTCGCGAGTAATGGTGCAGATGCGGTATTCAAATCAACACCCACGGCATTCACACAATCTTCCACGACTGCATCCAAGGTTCTAGCTAGCTCTACCTGTGAAACATCATGCTGATACTGACCCACACCGATGGATTTAGGATCAATTTTCACCAGCTCAGCCAGCGGGTCTTGCAACCGTCTAGCAATGGATACCGCCCCCCGAATGGTCACATCCAAGTCAGGGTGTTCTAGAGCAGCGGCTTCGGAAGCGGAATAAACAGAAGCGCCGGCTTCATTGACCATTACCTTGGTAATACGCAGTTCGGGGTGTGCCTTTATGAGATCAGCAACCAGTCGATCTGTCTCACGAGATGCGGTGCCATTCCCAATAGCGACTAACTCAATGCCATATTTTTGAATTAATGCCGATAATACAGCGATTGCCTGATTCCATTGACGCTGGGGTTCATGAGGGTAAATGGCACCGTGATCCAATACTTTTCCCGTCGCATCAACCACCGCTACTTTTACACCGGTTCTAAACCCAGGGTCTAATCCTAAGGTTGGGCGAGTCCCCGCCGGAGCAGCCAGTAACAAATCTTTCAGGTTATGGGCAAACACTTGGATCGCATCTTTTTCAGCCAATTCTCTTAGATGACTGAGTAACTCCGTTTCAATGTGAGGCTGAAGTTTAATGCGCCAGGTCCAACGTACGACTTCCCGCAACCAGGTATCGGCAGGCCTGCCTTTATCCTCAATATCAAAAAACTCGGCTACCATTTGCTCTGTTACGCCCGTTCCTGTCTCCAGTTTTGGGTCATTTGGCACAAGCGTTAAGCTCAGAAAGCCTTCATTGCGGCCTCGAAAGAAAGCCAAGGCTCTATGGCTGGGCGTATTTTTAATCAGTTCATCGTGTTCAAAATAATCTTTGAACTTTTGCCCCTCTTGCTCTTTACCGGCAATGACACGCACACTGACGTACCCTTCTTTCCATAGAAACGTTTTCAGTTTTGCGAGCAAATCAGCGGCTTCGGCAAAGCGCTCCATTAATATGTATTTAGCGCCATCGAGCGCCGACTTTGCATCGGAGACATTTTTTTCTGCATCAACAAAACTCGCCGCTAAGGCATTCGGGTCCTGAGTAGGATCAGAGAGAAGAGTATCGGCCAAAGGCTCAAGGCCAGCTTCAATGGCAACTTGCCCTTTCGTTCGACGTTTTGGTTTAAAAGGAAGATACAAATCCTCCAATCGGTTTTTCGTTTCCGCTTCCCAAATAGCGGTTTCTAATTCGGGCGTCAGCTTGTCTTGCTCGGCAATGCTTTTTAACACCGTTTCCCGACGATCATCCAGTTCCCGCAAGTACCGTAGGCGCTCTTCTAATTGCCTCAATTGCCCATCGTCCAACCCACCCGTGACTTCTTTACGATACCGGGCAATAAAAGGAACCGTCGCTCCAGAATCCAGCAAAGCAACGGTTGCCGTGACTTGTTCCGATTTAACTGATAATTCGTTCGCTATCCGTGTTTCTACGCTTGCTCGCATGGGCAATCTCGACGTCATCAAAAATCACAGTATACCCTGATCAAAAACCCAGTGTGTATCAAGAATACAGATTTCAATTGAAGTGACTGATAAAGCTGTGATGCTCTAATCAGATTTGCGTCCTTTAGAATTAGCGTGTTTTATGGTCACCATAATGAATGAAATTCATGCCTTCGGATTCAGACTTTGCGCTCATAACTGTGGAAGTAATACTCAGAGGGTGGACAAAATTAGATCAAAAATAATACTAAAGAGTTAGACTTCAAGAGTAGTAAATGTGCTTAACATCATGAAATTAATGTATTTGTAATGGAATGATTGTATCAGCTAAAAAAGTGTGGTTTTAATCATAAAGGCCGCCCAGGTTCAAAAAAAGGACGTTACCGGACGGTTGTGATTGGGGATGATCGAGGGAACAGCCATGCCGAACTACACACAAAAAACCGCTCTTGCCACTTTGTTAGCCGTATCCAGTTCTACCGTTGTTGGATTACAAAATCATGACAACTCATCAGCCACCCGAGCCGCACCGGGTGCATACCAAAGCACGGATCGCATTATTGTTAAATACAAACCGGGCTATTCGATTAATTTGACCTCAGCATTAAGTAGTAGCTCGAGTCATCGAGTCAACCGCAATGACCTGCCTGCCAATGCGCTAAAACCTGATTGGCAGATCAGTGCTGATATTCGGAGCGCCGAACGCATCAGCAGCACTGGCGCTGTTATCTACCAGTTGAATAAGCGTGCAGATCTAAACAGCCTGCAAGCAAAATTAGAGCAGCTGCAGCAGGACCCTAATATTGAATACGCAGAACCTGATTTGATCATGCAAATCCAGCGTGTTCCCAATGACGCACGCTACTCAGAACAATGGCATTACTATGAGTCTAAGGGTGGCATGAACCTGCCCAACGCTTGGGATATTTCCACTGGGTCGCCTGATTCGGTTGTGGCTGTCATCGATACCGGCGTATTACCTCACGATGACTTACGCAGTAACCTTTTAGGCGGTTACGATTTTATCGGTGATGCTGATCGCGCTCGCGACAATGACGGACGCGATGCTGACCCTACGGATGAAGGCGATTGGGCCATGGCCGGTTCTTGTGGAGGCGGTTATCCACAGTGGAGCAGCCCCAGTAGCTGGCACGGGACACACGTCGCAGGCACCATTGGCGCGGTGAGTAATAATGGAGTGGGCGTCGCCGGGGTCGCTTGGAATTCTAAAGTATTACCTATTCGAGCACTCGGCCATTGTGGTGGGTATTCTTCTGACATCATTGATGGCATACGTTGGGCGGCTGGCTATAACGTTGCTGAAGTGCCTGACAACCCAACGCCCGCAAAAGTCATTAACTTAAGCCTAGGTGGGTACGGCAATTGTACTCGCGCCTATCAAGAAGCCATCGATGATGCTCGCCGCCAAGGAGTAACAGTTGTCGTTGCGGCCGGTAACGATAATGATTATGCCTCACGTTATTCACCCGCAAACTGTGAGGGCGTCATCACGGTTGCTGCGAACAACCGCGATGGTGGTCGTGCTTATTACTCGAACTTTGGTCGCTCCGTCGATATTACTGCACCCGGTGGTGAAACTTCTGAAGAGACTTCCGATAACGGCATTCTCTCAACATTGAATACCGGTTCTCGCGGCGCCAATTACGGTGAAGCCTCATATGGTTATTACCAAGGCACCAGCATGGCCGCTCCTCACGTGGCGGGTGTTGTATCCCTACTTTATTCCATTGATAGCAGTATGACGCCCAATCGTGCTGAGAATTTATTAAAGGCTACTGCCAGACGTTTCCCAACCGGTATACAACGCGAATGCTCTAAAGACGAGTGTGGAGCGGGTATAGTGGATGCGACTGCGTTACTGAAAAAAGCGTCTGGAGATGTATCTGAACCTGAAGAGCCAAAACCAGAAGACAATGATTCAGACAATGGAGACAGCGATTCTAATACACAGCAACAGGTCTTTGAGAATAACGAATGGCACTACATTCCTGACAATAATGAGTCAGGTATTAATAGCCGCATTTTCGTTAATCGCTCCGGAAATGCTGGCAGTATCACCGTTAAAGTTGACATAGCGCACGATTACATAGGTGACCTTCAAGTACGCTTGGTTGCGCCTAATGGGAAGTCAGTTGTTTTAGCCGAACCCAGTGATGATCGTGATACGCAATTAAAGACCAGCTGGACTGTAGAAGCTTCGACTGTATCAGCCTACGGGGAATGGTCGCTTGAAGTCAGTGATCATTACAGGCAGGATACCGGTTACCTCAAATATTGGGGGTTGGAGTTTAAATAAAACGATTAAGACCGGCTTAGGCCGGTCTTCGCTGTATGGACGAAGCAAAATGAAAAATTGGATTTTCTCTCTGATGTTGCTGGCCGTCACCGGCTTTGCAGAACCCACCCAACACCGTCTCATCATAAAATTCCAATGTGAGCTTGTGAACAGCTCAGTGGACTGGCGACAATCAGCACTTCACCAAATGTACTCTACCCTAAGCAAGGGAGATGAAATTATTTGGGTGCGTGATTTTCTCCAATGTGGAGGCGTGATTAAAGTCAATACGATAAAACCCGTCGAGCAAATCATCGGTGATTTTGAACAGCTTAATGTCGTTCAATATGCTGAAGTCGACCAGCCGATGTACCCTGTTCAAGAGGATGCGGGCAGTTAAATAAAAGCGTTTGCAGGCAGTAGAAATATTTACCCACTCTTTAGCTGTAAAATTGGGGAATTACCTTGGGAGTGGCATCAATCATTCAACATTAACGCATTTATTTTTGAGATCTCAGGAAACATTCCATAATAAAAAAGAGCGCCTTCAGCGCTCTTTTTTATTAAGCCACTACGCCAAAATTTTTATTAAGGCTCATACCTCTTGATCACAATCCCAAGAGAATCACCGATCTCGCCCATTTTGGTGTCAACCAACTTATCGATGGTTTTACACGACAATAGGCCTGGCTTTTTGGTCACTTGCATTTTTAAAAGTGCGCCCTGATCCATTTCAGCATCATAATCTTCTCGATCCTGAGGCAAAGTTACATAATATTCACCTTCCATGCTTCCCAACAAAGGCACCTTCATGGAAAACACACCTTCACTGGTATCGCCTTCAATTTTCACGTCGTATTCCGCGTATTCTTCCGCCAACAGATGGATCGCTTCAAATAAAGCATCGATGCTTTCTTGACTGTAATCTTCCATCATGACTTCAAACGTATGGGCATCGCAGCCACCCATTAATAGAAAACGCTCACTCTGGCAGCCGGAGAATTGATCTTTTAACCAAAATTGAATGTCTGCTTCGTCGTAGCCCAAAGGTAACTGACCAATAGGTCTGCCCTGTTTAAACAAATACAAACTACCGAGTTCATGCATACGGTATTGTTCAGCGAGTGATGGGTAATGTTGGATATCCAGTGCACCTATTGATATTGTATCCGCTACCCAAGGTGCCAGGCGTTCCAGTTGATCAGAGTAGGTATCACATTGCGCACACAGCTCTGAGGTCGCCATGATCACCACCATTTGATCACTTGATAATGCACGCTCTATTTGAACGCCATTATCTGCCTGGGTACCCCCTGCATACGCAACACTTGCCCCCAGCACTAGGCTTAAAACGGCCGTTAACAATGTCATCATCTTCATTATTATGTCTCCAGTCCATGGAATAAGGTGTGACTGCTTCGCTCTATGAGATCTTTATCGTCGATCTTTAAAAGAGCGACCATAAATCTAGCTGGTATTTATTAAAGGGACAGGTCGAATGCAGACGTTTTATAGGTGTGCTAATAATTCATGCAACGTCGAGACTTCAAGAGTAGGTTCTCCAGGGTATTCCCAGGTCTTTCCGAATCGATTAACCCAAGCGGTTTGCATGCCCATTTTCTGCGCTCCTTGCACGTCGTCAACAGGGTGATCACCCACATGCAAAATGTCGCTGGGTTTAACGTTCGTCAATTCGAGCGCTTTTTCAAAAGGGGCAGGGTGAGGTTTTGCATAACCAATGGCATCTGCTGCGACCCAATGACGAAACCACCGATGAGCGCCCGTTGCTTGCATACAAGCATTGCCATTGGTAATCGCAATTAAAGGGTATTTTTGGACTAATGCATCTAAGGTTTCATGAGTGTCTTCGTAATATTCCACTTGCTGCCGTATCGCTAACCAGGCTTCATAAAGTGACTCTGAAGACGCATCGGTGATTCCCCATTGCGAAAATATTCGCTCAATAATCCTTAGTCGTAATTCAGACACTTGAATATTGGGTTTTGCCGCTAGCTCAATGGCACGATGCGCTTCCCAAGCGTCCAGAGTGAATGGAGTATCCGTTGGGTTGATCGATTCCAATTCGTTAAATAACGTTTTATTCGCAAGCACTAAGGCCGGATCTGGATTCCACAGCGTGTGGTCAACATCAAAACTGATCCAACGAACGGGCTTCAACAGCATGTTCTACAGACTCTTGAGACAATAGGGAAAGAATTCTGCCAATGACTTCGGATAAATAATCCAAAAACATGGATTCCATGGCGGGATGGAAATAATCTGGTTCATCAGACCCCACACAGAGCACGCCCAACCAGCGATAATCGTGTTGAACCAATCGCACTGCCACCGACTGCACATCAGGGGTATTAGGCATTAACCACGCACGATCTTCTTCATCTAATGGACCGCTGATAAAAGGACGGCGTCTAAACAAGGCTTCATAACGTGCGTGCTGGTGCCCTTCAAAAGGAGCCAAACGCAATTCAGCTGCAACCAAGCCAAATTGCAATTTTAAATGTTGTTCAACTCGTTCTTTGAGTGCCAAAGGCGTCTGAACTTCCAAAGCATCCAGCACCAGCTCTCTTAATAAGCTAAATAGGCGTTCATTTTTCTTGGCGTTATGAGTAAGGTGCTTGAGACGATTTCGAAGGCTTTGATTATTTGCACGTAATATCTGTACTTGTTTTTCAACCAGCGAAATCGCCCCCGTTTCATGAGGCACTTTAATATGCGCCAGCAGGCGACTACGACCTATAAAAAAGTCAGGGTTTTGCAGCAAAAACTTTTCGACTTCTAAGTCGTTCATACTGGCACTACCTACTGTTTTACCAATGTCGTTTGAAGAAGAAATAAAACTTAGGGGTTACACTTGCATTTTGCCATCGTAAACACGAACCGCAGGCCCTTTTAAGGTCACCTTGCCAGAACCTGGCCAAGTAACCGTCAGGTTACCACCTGGCAGCTCCACGACGACTTCGTCATCCACCAATCCTCGTTGATGGCAAGCAATCATAGCAGCGCAGGCGCCACTGCCACAGGCTTGGGTTTCCCCAACCCCTCGTTCATAAACGCGCAGTTTTATACGTTGTCGATCCACGACTTCAACAGCACCTAGATTAACGCCTTCGGGGAAATCTTCCGACTCATTTGCGGCTTTCCCCCAACGCTCCATTGGGGCTTGTGCAACAGAATCGACTAAAACCACAGCGTGTGGATTGCCTAACGAAAGCGCTGACGCCTGAACGTTATCCCCAGCCAAGGACAACGTATACAAGTCCTGACGTTGATGATTCACAAGCGGTACCTTAGCAACGTCAAATTCTGGCGTTTCCATCACAACGGACGCTTGATCATCGTTATGCAACGTGATTTCCATCAAACCTGCTCGAGTTTCCACTCGAACCGGATTATTACCGGTTAATCGATGCGTATGCACAAAGAGCGCAAAACAGCGTGCACCGTTACCGCATTGAGACACTTCCGATCCGTCTGCATTAAAAATGCGGTATCGAAAATCCGCTTCTGGATTGTAAGGCGGCTCAACAACCAACAGTTGATCGAAACCGATGCCTCGATGCCGGTCCGCCAGCTGTCGAATCAATTCAGGACGAAACGCAAAGTGCTGAGTGACTAAATCAACGACCATAAAATCATTGCCTAGTCCGTGCATTTTTGAAAATCGTAGCAGCATAATATTTAGCCTTTTGGCAACACCGACTCAGATTGCAACATGCTTTCAAAGGTCTCACGCTGCCTCACAAGGTGCACCTCGTCCCCATCAACCATGACCTCAGCCACACGCGGCCGTGAGTTATAATTGGATGCCATCACAAAACCGTAAGCCCCTGCACCACGAACCGCCAACACATCGCCTGCTTTCAAATTTAACGTGCGCTCTTTTCCAAGAAAATCCCCTGTTTCACAAACAGGACCAACGATATCCCAGCTAGCTTGTTCGCCGTCTTCTCTTGGTATCACAGGTTCAATACGCTGCCAAGCCGAGTACAGACTGGGCCGTATAAGATCATTCATCGCGCCATCCACCACGGCAAAACCTTTACCACCGTTATACTTCAGCAGTTCGACCCGTGTGATGAACAGGCCAGCATTGGCCGCAATAGAACGACCGGGCTCTACCAATAAAGACAGACCTCTTTGACGCAGAGCTGGTAAAGCCGGCGCAATATAAGCTGCTGGTAAGGGCGGGGTTTCCTCTTGATAACGAACACCGAGTCCGCCACCAATATCAATGTGTTTCAACTGAACCCCATTAGCCGATAAGCGATCGACCAAGATCAGTAGACGTTCAAAAGCGTCTAGAAAGGGCTGCTGATCCGTGATTTGAGAGCCGATATGACAATCGATTCCATGGAAATCAAGCGCTGGATCTTCTTTGTATTTTACGTAAAGCGCTTCGGCAACCTCCATTGGAATGCCAAATTTGTTTTCGCTCAACCCTGTTGAAATATAAGGATGTGTTTTCGCATCCACATCAGGATTGACTCGTAATGAAATGGGTGCGACACAGCCTTTTTGTTGAGCAATCGAGCGAATTCGATCCAATTCAGATTCTGACTCGACATTGAAGCATTTAATGCCTAGCGCCAGCGCACGCTCAATTTCCCAAACCTGCTTTCCGACACCCGAAAAAACAACCTTTTTAGGATCACCGCCAGCACGGAGTACTCGCTCCAGCTCACCACCCGAGACAATATCAAAACCTGCACCTTTATCGGCTAACACCTGCAGGACGGCCAAGTTACTGTTGGCTTTGACGGCATAACACACCAAACCAGGGTGTCCTTCAAAGGCTTCTTGATACACCTTTAAATGGTGTTCTAAAGTCGCTTTTGAATACAGGTACAGGGGTGTCCCAAACCGCTCTGCAATGGCTTTTACGGGAACACCTTCGGCAAATAATTCGCCTTGTTGATAATTAAAAAAATCCATGACGTCACTGCTGGTCTTAGGGCTTCATTGGGTTCCACCTCATTCTGGGCTTGACTGATGAACAGTGAAGTCACCAAAGGTGCGTGACCGTAAAAGCAAATTTTATTGGGTCGATGTCTCTGTCGGCGCTGATGCAGAGTTCTGTTGAGTCGCTTCTTCCTGCTCAGATACCTTTTTTTGAGGAACAACGACTTCTGTTGTCGCCCCATCAATTTTCTCGGGTGTATCCGGCCATCTTAACGGGCCTTTATTGCCACAAGCCACTTGGGCCAAACAACTCGCACTCAACACCATGATCTGTGCGCATTTCCGATAGCGCATGGGTTCTTGCATGCTATTGCACCATTGACGAATCACATCGAACTCAAGGCTGTCCAGCTTACACCGATGCGATGCCTCTGGCCATAGGCACAAAGCTTGAAATCCATGTTCAGCACCCAGGAAAGTTTCACACAAATCAGCGCTGGAAGCGTGAACTTGTCTGGATTTTCCGGATGCACTCATTGCTTAGCACAATGGCTATTGCAATACTCAAATGAACTTTAGCGCCATGCTCGCTAGCCGTTATCCCCCTGAGGATTCAGAAAGGTGTCCGCAAACAAACCCCTTGACGAACACTTACAGCTCATTCCAAACCTGTGCAGAGTACAGGCAATATTTGTACTGATTCTATTCAGTGAATTACTGGTGTTGATCTTGGTGCTCTTCAGCTCTCCTAAAGAGTCCATCGCATGGGACACCTTTGGCACGGGATCTTTCTATGTACAATGGGTGGTATTACTCATCGCTCTGACCCTTTGCCGACTGCGTCCTTGGTTAGCGAAAATGCGCGTTTTTTTAGCATACGCGTCGGCCTACGCCGTTATTTTGCTGATACATTTCGGGGTTGCCCTACTCTCTCAGGCATTTTTATCCAGCAATTTGCAGCAACCTTGGGAATGGCATTGGATTGTTAAAACCCAACTGATTACCGCTATTGTGGGCTTGCTCATTCTTCATTATTTCTATGTTCAATACCGAGTACGCCAGCAAGAACAAGCCGAATTACGTTTAAAAGTCGACGCCTTGCAATCACGCATTCAGCCTCATTTTTTATTCAACAGCATGAACAGCATCGCAAGCCTTGTGGATATTGACCCCCAAAGAGCTGAGCACGCCATCGTCGATTTGTCTGAGCTTTTTAGGGCAAGCCTCAAGGAGAGTGGCACTCTTGTCCCTCTGGAACGAGAACTTAGGTTGTGCCAAGGTTATTTGCGTATCGAAAAACTGCGTTTAAGTCATCGCCTAAAAGTGAGTTGGGTGTTAAAAGTGCCGGCTGATCACTATTTGATGCCCCTGCTGACACTCCAGCCACTTCTCGAAAATGCCATTATTCACGGCATACAGAAACGACGGGAAGGTGGAGAAATTCGTATACGCACTTTCTCAGTTGCGGGTGAACTCTTTATTGACGTGCGCAACCCACTCCCTGATCAGGTGCAAGAAGAAGTGCACGCAGACAAAGGCAACCACATGGCCTTACAAAACATTCGTGATCGTCTAGAAACCCTATTCCCTGGTCGCGGTAAAATCAGTGGGCAAATCGTGGGCGACTACTATATAAGTACACTGAGGCTACCGCTGACCCCCGTAGATCCGGCTGGTACACCTCAAAACCAAGCGAAGCAGAAACCATGAATATTCTGATCGTCGACGATGAGCCTTTAGGGCGCCAGCGCTTACGTAAACTTCTTGAAGACAGCCCGCATGAAATTCTCGGGGATGCAGAAGATGGCCAAGGGGCGTTGACCGCCATTCAGCGACTATTGCCCGACGTGGTCCTGTTAGACATCCAAATGCCGGACATGACGGGATTAGAAGTCGCCGCTCGCCTTGGCCAACTGGACCTTGACCCACCGCCAGCTTTAATTTTCTGCACCGCTCACGATGAACATGCCTTAGAAGCCTTTCGTGTTCAGGCGCTGGATTACTTATTAAAGCCTGTACGCCAGTCGGACTTATTAACCGCTTTAGATCGCGTCAAACAAATGAATCGCGCGCAGCTCCACCAGTTACAGTCACCAAGTATTACGCATTTACAAGCTCGAACTCATAAAGGCATGGTGCGAGTGCCCGTTGAAGACATCCGATTTTTCAAAGCCGATCAAAAATATGTTTCGCTGGTTTATAGCCTAGGCGAGGTCGTCATCGACGAACCTCTGAAAGAATTAGAGAGCCGCCTAGAGCCCATGTTCATGCGGACGCATCGAGGGTATCTGGTGAATGGGCAATATGTTGAAGCCGTTGAGCGTGACGAGGGCAGTCACTTTTTAAAAATCAAAGGCATTGACGAGCGAATCCCCGTATCAAGGCGCCATTGGCCTAATATCAAGCAATGGCTCAAACAAATGAGCTGATTGTTTTTGCCATCTTCTCCATCACCTCGTTAAAATACCCCCTTAACTGATGAGCGCGATCATCGCATCCCTCATGCAAAAGCGCCCAAGCATGAAGCCTAAGTATCAAGAGGCCCTATGAAATCTCTGCTGCGAATCGCAACCCGCAAAAGCCCCTTAGCACTTTGGCAAGCGGAATACGTAAAGTCGGCTCTGGAACAGGCTCATCCTGGCTTGAGTGTCGAACTGGTGCTCATGACCACCCAAGGAGACAAAATCTTAGACACGCCCTTGGCTAAGATTGGTGGAAAAGGCTTGTTCGTGAAAGAGCTCGAAGTGGCCATGCTGGAAGGCAAAGCCGACATCGCGGTGCACTCCATGAAAGACGTGCCCATGACCTTTCCTGAAGGGTTAGGCCTTGTGACCATATGTGAGCGAGAAAACCCCAGTGATGCCTTGGTTTCAAATCAATACTCTAAGCTAGATGATCTTCCAACAGGCGCCATTGTCGGCACCTCTAGCCTTCGCAGGCGCTGCCAGCTCATGCACCTACGCCCGGATTTAGACATTCGTGATTGCCGCGGCAACGTCAATACCCGCCTATCCAAATTAGACGCTGGCGAATACGACGCTTTGATACTGGCCAGTGCAGGGCTTATTCGACTCGGCATGCACAGTCGCATTCGCAGCGAGCTGCCTACTACAACCAGTTTGCCTGCCTGTGGACAAGGCGCCGTCGGCATTGAAGCGCGCATTGAAGACACAGATACGCAAGCGTTATTAGCGCCTTTGAATCATCTGGAGACTCAAATCAGGGTAACCGCTGAACGCGCCATGAATCATCGTTTAGAAGGCGGCTGCCAAGTGCCCATCGCCGGATTTTCGCAATTAACGCAAGGGCAGTTGAGCTTAGAAGGCCGTGTCGGTGCCATTGATGGCTCCGAGTTATTACGCATTCAACAGAGCTTGCCCTTAACACCTTCGGATGCATTACAACAAGCCGAAGTCTTAGGGCACAAAGTAGCCGATGCGCTGCTTGAATCCGGTGCGAAACGGTTACTGCAAATGGCTTACAACTGATGTCTGTTGCACACTCAAAGCCCCTGGTTGTGTTGACGCGTCCGCCTGGAAAAAACGAAGCCTTGCAAACGTCTTTATCACAACAAGGCATAGACGCATTGATATTTCCTTTGCTGACACGCACCCCCATAGACTTGTCAGCAGAAGAGCGAACGCACCTTTTTAACTTGGATCATTTTCAGTGGGTCATCAGCCTATCAGACATGGCTAGCCAGTGCTTTCTGGAGCAGGCTGAAACGTGCTGGCCGCAATGGCCCGTTGGCATCCAGTATTGGGCCATTGGCGATGCAGCCGCGCGCCCTTTGCAGCAGGCAGGCTTGACCGTCAGCATTCCCCAAACCTCAACCTCAGAGGGGTTGCTCGAGGCGCTGCCAAAATCACTTTCTCATCAGGGATCGCCTCATCAAGCACTGCCTCATCAAAAGATACTCTTACTTAAAGGCGTCGGTGGACGAACGCTATTGGCAGAATCCTTGAAATCACGTAGCTTTGACGTTCATTCTTTGTCTTTATATCAACGCGTTGGGTTGCCAAAACCAGCTGAGCTTGATCAATGTTGGGATCAACTCAAAACGGTACTGATCACGTCTAACGAAGCCTTTGAGCAATGGCACAACTGGGTTGAGGGGCTTCCACAATGGCAAAATAAACACTACATTGTGCCCAGTGACCGAATCGCCAATTATATTCGCCAACAGGGTTGTTCTTGGATAACCCTGAGCGGTGGCGCAGATGATGCGTCTACCTTAAAAGCGATCGCCAGCATCTAATGAGCAACTTCTTTTTTTAATAATCAAACAGAGAATGGCTTATGTCCGCAGATGATCAAACGCCCCCTGAGGAGGCCAAGCCAGCACCCACAGAGGCTCCGTCCGTTACCGACGCGCCCCTAACAGAATCACCCGCACCAGAATCGCCGAGCACCGCCGCTCATCAAAACCGTTCCTCGAATGGAATCGGATGGTTAGCTCTCTTGCTCAGTCTGGCCGCATTAGGGCTATCTGGGTGGCTGTGGCAACAATCTCAGCAGGCAGGTAATTGGCAAGGTCAACTTAAACAGCAAATTGATCAAAAAACCCAAACTTTAAACGCTCGCCTCAATAATCAAACACAGCAGTTAAAAGCTCTCAGCACTGAATTGGCGGCACTCAAGCAAACGCAGGCAAATGTCGCCACCCTTGCTCAAACCCAGCAACTCTTGCAAAAGCAGCTGGATACACTGTCAACCAGTCAAAACGCCATGGTGAAACGGCTGGAAGAGCAACTTAGACCCATGGCAAAAGAGTGGCGTCTCAATGAAATTGAATTCCTCCTCCGCCTTGCCGTCGATCACATTGAAATTGCTCAAACCCCTCGCAAGGCCATTCAATCGCTAGAAGCTGCCCAGCAACAAATTCTGGCGCTGGATATCCCCAGCTATCAACCCGTGTTAGAAGCCGTTGTGCTGAGTCTGAATCAATTACAAACCGTCCCCACGGTTCGCTTGGGTGACCTACAGGCTCAATTATTAAGCTTACAAGAGCAAATAGCCTCTGAACCACGGTTGCCAAGCCCGCCTGACGCATTCAATAAAGCACCGACAGGAACCTGGTTGGATACCGTCAAACATCACTGGAACCGTGCTGTCTTCTTTCAGCTAGAAGAGCACGCTGCTATCAGGCCACTCAAACCTGAGGCACAAGAAGCCACCAATGCACAATTGCTTTTATTGTTGGAGCAGGCTCAAACCGCTCTCCTGCTGCGCGACAGTCAGTGGTATCAGTCCTCATTACAACGAGCGATGCATTGGCTCGAAACCTACCCCGGCACACATCCGAAAACGTTACACGCCAAATTAGAGACGCTTAAAGCCGAAACGATTAAACCTGCACTACCTGATATCAGTGCCGCTTTAACCCTCTTCCTTGAAATCCGTCAGCGCCAAAATGACCTGGTGCAGGCTTGGGCACAAGGAGGCGCGTTATCACAATGAAAGCATTTTGGTTTTGCGTCGGACTCATCGCCGTCATTGCATGGTCAGGCTACTGGGCTTGGAATGATCCGGGTTACATCATGATTCAGCATGGCAGTTGGTCGTTCGAAATGACGGCTTTTCTAGGATTTTGGATACTGATGCCCGTCCTACTATTGGGAGGGACCCTCGTACATTGGTCTTTGAACCTATTAACCTTTCCTCAAGGATTAAAACGGTGGCGCCAAGCACGTAAAGCGCGCATGGGACGTCAGGCATTGGATCAAGGCCTTATCAATTATCTGGTGCTGCGTTCTGGACTCGGCAGTCAGGGGCTGGACAAAGCGGCCGAAGCTTATGGAGACAGTCCCGTGGGGGCGCTGTTGTATGCTGAAGTCCTGGTCGAGCACGGGCGCCAAGATGAGGCCCTGAAACAACTTGAAGACGCTGAACATCGCTTCCCCGATCGCTGGGAGTTGCCAGCTCTCCGCTGCCAGCGCTTATTCGAAATGGATCAATTGGAAGCCGCACAATCGGTATTAGAGCATCTAAGGGCACAATTCCCTAAAGCCACGACGTTACCCTTACTGGAGTATCTATGGGCAAAATCACAAGAAGATTGGGATCAAGCGAGACAGTGGCTCAATAAAATCCGTAAGCAAAAACGCTTACCTGCCGCAGAAATTGAGTTGCTGGAATCGGAATGGCATCGTCACCAACTCGCTGAACAGTTACAAAGCAGCAGTGCGAGCTTAATCAGTGGGACGACCGAGATGGTGTTGGATCCCGAGCAACAACAAAGCCTTAAAAAACAAACACAAAAATGGTGGAAGCAATTACCTCCAGGGTTACAGAAAAACAACGACATGCGCCAAGCGTACCTTAATGCGCTGATTCGATTAGGGTTAAACGCTCAGGTCATAAAAGAAGCCAAACCTTGGATTCTAGAAGGCCAGATTCATACGCTTTACCCCATTTTAAAGCAACTCAACCCGGCAGAATCGCATTTGAAAGCCATGCTGGAGTGGGCTGAACAACAGAATTCTGACAGCCTCCAATTGTTAATTGCCGAACAAGAAATGGGGCTCGAACAATGGCCTCAAGCGCAGCAACGCCTTGAAAGCCTTGCACAAACGGATAATCGAACAGCCAAGGAGCTGTTACTTTTTCTGTACCTTAAAACGGGTCAGCCGATGGCCGCTAAACAGTTGGCTTCCAGCCAAGTAAACACCTAATCCGCAGGGGAATATTCCCCAACACTCTACCAAGGCACAGAGTCTCGTCTAACCTATAAGAGGGAATCTAGTGCCATGTGTAGAGGCTGAAGATGCGCACTTTTAAAAGCATCCAATTTCGATTAACGCTCATGGTCGTCTTGGCCGTGACACTCGTGCTTGCGGCTTTTGGCGCTTATGACTTCCAAAAGGCCAAATCTTTTTATGAAAAAGAACTCACGGCGCAGGCTGTTGGGGTCGGCAAGCGCTTGAGCCTAGCGCTGCCTACTCAAATTTGGAACTACGACACCCCCAGTATTCTCAAAACCATGGAAGCCGAGTTGGTTAACACCGATTCTGTTGTCCAAATTATCGTGCTTCAGAGCGGTAAAGCCGTCAATACCAAAACCAAAATGAAAGATGGCAGCGTCAACGAAGAGCCTGAATCGGACATCCCTACTACCCGCGAGAACCAATTCGAACTCTTTTACTCCGGTGAGGGAGAAGCCAAAAAGGTCGCAGACCTTCTCCTCAAAGTCGACGACTCCGTTATGCAGGCGGCGATCAAAGATAACTTTGTCGGGGTAGTCACTAAAATTGTGCTGCTGGATCTCATCTTGGTCAGTTTGATCGTGATCTTATTGAACAGTACGGTTATCAAGCAATTGAAAGCCATCACCGGGTCCGTTGCCGACATTGCTCACGGCGAAGGCGATTTAACGCAGCGTCTAGACACTTCCAAAGGGGATGAAATCTCGTTGCTGGCGGAAGAGTTTAATTTCTTCCTAGAAAGCCTTTCGGACATCATTCGACGGGTTAACGAATCTGCCAATTCACTCACAGGCCAATCCCGTGAAAGCTTGGAACAAATTGACCTGATGAATAAGGGTATTCGTCAGCAGAAAGAAGAAATCGACATGGTCGCAACAGCCAGTACTGAGTTGGCCAGCTCCACCACCAATGTTGCCGACAATGCGCACTCTGCTGCTGACGGTGCCACCGATGCCAGTTCCAGAGCATCTGAAGGCCAAAGCATTGTGGAGCGCGCCATCACCACCATCAATAGCCTCTCTGACGAGATCAACAACGTGTCGGATGTCATTCGTCAACTTGAAAAAGAAGGTGAAAATATTGGTGCTGTTTCAGACGTGATTCAGGGCATCGCCGAGCAAACCAACCTATTGGCGCTTAACGCAGCCATTGAAGCTGCACGTGCGGGTGAGCAAGGGCGTGGCTTTGCAGTGGTTGCCGATGAAGTGAGAACACTCGCACAGCGCACCCAAGATTCCACCAACGAGATCAACCAAATGATTGAGCGCTTGCAAAGCTCGACCAATGAAGCGGTCTCGGTCATGCAGAAAAGTCATCAATACACCCAGCGGAGTGTGGATGAAATCTCCAAAGTTGGGGATTCCATTAGCGAGGTCGTTGGATCGGTGTCCAGCATCAATAGCATGAACGCGCAAATAGCACAGGCGTCTCGTGAACAAAGTGAAGTGATTGAAGAATTAAATCGCAATATCGTGAATATCTCTCAAGTCGCGGATTCCTCAGCGGATTACGCTTCCAGAACCTCTGATGCCAGTCGCAGAGTGCTCGATCAGGCTCAGGATTTGCTCTCATTAATGGCTCGATTTAAAACCTAGTAACCCTCTGCAACACAGGGATAGGAGCTACGCTTTCATGCTTGGACGCTCACTCTCAACATTCATCCCAAAGGTATTGTTAAGCGTTTTGTGCAGTATCAATAGCTTGCAAATTGCAGCCGCAACAGGGGCAGCCGTGCACGCGCTCTCTGATTATTCTTTCCGTGGCATCAGTCAAACCAAAGGGTCACCTTCATACCATATTGGTGTTCAGGCCAGTGACATTTACCAACTGCCTGTATTTATTCAAGTCGATGCCTATAAAGTCCATCGCATTACCGATGAAGATAAATCGACCTTTCAGGTGAATTACGCACTCGGTCTTAGCTTAAACCCTACCGACAACATAGCCGCTCGTATCGGTCAGAAGTGGTACACCTACCATGGACACAATAAAGACGATGAGCATATTCGCAGCAAAGAACGCAATTATCCCGAATGGTTTTTTCAATTAAGTTATCAGCAAGATACTCAGGTCAGTGTTTTCTACACCGATGATGCACTCGGTACAACCAACGCTCGCAACATTGCCATTGAAATTCGGCAGATGTTTCCTTTCTGGGTGATGACAGAATTTTATGGGGGGCGCGTCGCTTCTTTCGATGACGATAAATTGAAATGGGACAATGACGAGCGGTATCAGTATTTCGGGTTGAGGCTAAGCAAACAAATGGATGCCTGGAATTTTTCTTTAGCCGCTGAAGGCACCAGCTTAAATGCACGCACGGATGTCTCACGCAATTTAAAAGGTCGCGGCGAACGCAAACTGATCGCAACCCTTGGATACCACTGGCCCACTTACAACCGGAGCCTGACACCATGAGTTTTAAACACCTAGCACAGGCATGTTTGCTATTCGTCTGTATTGTCTTGCCCGTACAAGCTGAGAAAATATTCCTAACCTCGTTAGATTGGCCGCCCTATTCAGGGGCTCAACTGGATAAACAAGGCGCTTCCATAGCCGTCGCCCGTGCAGCTTTCGAGGCTATGGGGCATGAGTTAATCGTTGATTTTTATCCCTGGGCCCGTACCGTTGCATTGGCAAAATCCAAAGAGTCAAAGTACATGGGGTATTTCCCAGAGTATTACGCCGATGACATTGCGCTTGAATTTATTTTTTCAGACGTCATGGGAACCGGTCCATTAGGGTTTGCAGAACATGTCGATAAACCCGTTAAGTGGAACGCTCTTGAAGATTTAAAGGATGTGCAGATAGGGACCGTTCAAGGCTACGTTAATACGGCCAAATTCGATCAAATGGCAGCAGAGAAAAAGCTGAGCATTCAGCCGGTCGTTAACGATGCTCAGAACCTTCTCAAGCTGGCACACCAACGTATTGACCTTGCCGTCATTGACCCGAATGTTCTGAATTATCTAATGGATAACGAAGTGGAGCTCAAAAAATACCGGGGCGTTTTGAAAATGAACGACAAACTTCTCGTCGATAAAGAGTTATTTGTTTGTTTTAAGAAAAATAGCGACGGAGAGCGTTGGGTGAAAATCTTTAATGAAGGCCTTAAAAAAATCGATGTTGAAAAAATTATGAAAGACAATATGGGGCCGTGAATAATACTTAGCAATGTGATTCGCATGTAAATCTAAATACGTATGTTCCACGCATCAGTGTAACCGCCCATGGAATCTTTGCAGGGTTTCAAATCCTTACCTTTAAGATTATGAGGATCTTCCGAGAACTTCCTCTTGATTTTTTTTGCTAAGTCAGAATGATATTCTAAACAAACTCTAACACAGGATTTCAAATCATTTTTAGGAGCGGGGCACTTTTCTAAGTCGACTCTAAAATGCTCTCCTTCAGAGAGTGGTGCTTCCGCCGAAAGATCACTAACCAACTTTTTATAGCTTCCAGCGAAAGGCTCAACGGCTTTAATGCTAGGATTCCCCCCCGTTATTGCCAGCTCTCGCTTATCTCGATCTCGTATGGCTGACTGTAGCAACAATTCAGCAGATTCTTTACCGTCTTTATATGCATTACGCATCGACGACCCCAAGAGCGAGGGGATCGCCATCAGGGCTAAAAAAGTGATGATCGCTAAAACGACCACCATTTCGAGAAGGGTGAAGCCTTGCTTTCTCATATTTTCTCTACAGAGAAGCCATCTACTCGTAAAAGTATACCAGGAATATGACTATAAAATAGCTATAACCTCACATTCCAGGCCGGGCTTGTCTCCCCATTGCTTTGAATCCAGAGTGACCTATCTGTACCTAATGCGCTCATTCCATTCAATCGATCTTCAAGTCTTTCAGCTAAAGCACTTTGAGCCGAAAGGGTAATTCTAACACATCGATTCAATGCAACGTCATTTGCACACGCACTTATGCCAGCATTTTCAATTTGGAAGTGACCATTCTCTGAATCAAATTGGTTTGATGCATTATTTGTCAACGCTTCTACATTACTGGGATAACTGGCATATCTTAGATAATAGTTCTGAACTGCGACCAAGACTTGACTTGCAAGCGCTTGGCCATCAAATCGAGCTGATCTCATGGTATAGTTTGTATAGGAGGGAATTGCCCAAGCAGCCATAATTCCAATAAGGGCAATCACGATCATCAATTCTATGAGTGTAAAACCTCTATTACTTTTCAATTTTGCGTTCATCATGCTTCATTCTTCATAAATAAGATATGCTATACTCAACCAATCGCACTGCCTGTTAACGACAGCGTCCATCTCCACTTATCTCAACAAGCCCACTTCTAGGGACTGTCAACGTGCAGGGCGTGGATTCCGTTGTGCCTGAACCAAGGTTAATATTAATCGTTAATTGATCTGCATTTGGTGGAAAACCCACCTTTCCAAATCGGTCAAAACCGATATAATCCACATTCGCTTCAAGTGTCAAACTCGGACGATCAAAATTCCGTACGGCCAGTCGGTTATTCGCTCCGACAGCGGCTGCATTAGGTGTGGCTTCTATATGCACTATTAAATAATTCCAAATATTTCCTTCTGCATTACAACCCTCTCCATCAGCACTTCCACAAATATGTACTATTCTTTGCTGTGTTCTTGCCATGGATCTGGCAAGAACAAGCACTTCTTTCAAATCTTTTGAAGCCATACCGCTTTTATTGCGATCGGCGGTAGATCTCATTGACGGCGTCATCAACGTCATCATAATGCCTACCAACGCAATCACAACCATCAGTTCTATAAGCGTAAAACCTAAGTTCCTATCTCTGTTAATTTGCATTTTGAGCACCGAGCGGTTGCAGCTTATCTACCGAATAAAAAGAACCGTTTTCAATCGCTTCTCGCCATCCCACTTCAAGTTTTGGCTGATCGCTTTTACCAAATTTCACTGCATCATTATCATCGCCCGATATCTTTGTTCCGGTAACGAAGTATTCACCTTTATATTTAATAACCCCCAATCGTTCGGCGGGCAATGATGTGCCCGAAAGCTTAAATCGCACACCACCTTCCAGTGCGCCGAGGGACGTTCTTAAATTAAGACCCCACACTGTCCTTTCACCGAGATTGGCAACGCATAATTTTTTGTCATTCTTTAATGGGGGCAGTGTAAAACTTTCGATGACAAGATTACCATTAACAATCAAGGGTTCGGTGATCACTTTTGCTCCCCTTGTGCCGGGAAGATTTACATACCAGCCTTGAACTTTATTGTTATCACCAGCCTGCACGTTGAACTTTTTCAGTGCCTTTAATTTTTCATCATCATCACCGAGTTTAGCTGTAACATTTACAAGGCAATTCCCTTTTCCTGTGCAGCTGGCGCCGTTCTCAGCAAATAATATCTTAGCATTATTTGTTTTAGGATCATAAACCGGATAGTCGAACACGACGCCCATGATATTATCATTTTGAGTAATATTTTTAGGGTTTGAGCGATATCCTGTTCCAAAACCAATCGCAAAAAAGTTATCGCCGTTAACATCATTTAAAAATGTAACGGCTGGTCGGTAATAGGTAAACGCTTTCTTAGACGTGCTGGTTATTTTTCCTAAAGACACTACTGTGTGCTTATACTTCGGTCGCTTTAATCCTGACCAAAGTGGGTTCACTTCATTTGAAGTATCAATTTTAGCCATAAAATCGTGAAAATTAATACGGTACAGGCCTCCTTCTATATCGAAAAAGAAACCTGCATCGGTTGCATTGCCATTATCACCACCAGCGTTGATCGTGGTAACGCCTCCCGGTACACTTTCTAGTTCTTCAATAAAACTGCCTCTTTCTGCAGTCTTTGCTGCTTTATCTGAAGACCCCCACCACAATAATTCACCTGTTGCAGCGTTAATCATGTAAACGGCGTTACCGATCACATCCGTTCTGGATTCTGTATATACGGATTCGTAAGAACCAGAATCCGGATTCTCTTTTTTATAGTCTTCCACAGTTCGCCTCTGATCTCGAGCACTGGGGTTATAGCCTCCACCAAAGATCCACGCATAGCAGAAATTACGATCACACCCTGCTGGAGGTTGAATCTCTTGATCTCCCTTCTTGGCTTTCCAACGTTTGCTAAGGGGCAGTTTAACCAAGGAAGGTTTTGACCAGGTTTGTGCAAGCACTCTGTAAGCTTTTTTCTCTCTTTTACCCCCAATAATCTTATCAAGCTCGGGGTTCTCGAGATCTTTGGGTAAATTTCTGGGTCTATCCGTCGATTTTTTTGTAATGGGGCGATTTAGAAACGTTTCCACCCCAGCAATGCGCCTTATAAATTGGATATTCCCTTCTCCTTTTTTGGCTGTTGCAGCACCTGTGCTCTCAGAATTTGTCTGTTCAGTCGTACTGGTATCAAAAGGATTGCTCACATCAAAAAGGTAATAGCTATTTCCACCACGCCGCATGCCAACAATAATGTAGGCTTTCTCATCAGTATTAACGATGCCATCCAAGTTCGTGTCTATATGCAAAGGCGTGATAGAGCCATCAAACCCATAATGCTTGGATCTAAAATGGGCAGGCTTCACATTAGATTCCGCTAACTTCCACCAAACGATGTTAAATAACTCTTGGGGAATGAAAGAGTAAATTTGCTTTCCAAAATCTTCCCAGTTTTTTGCACTGTTCAAGTTTTCCGTTTTTCTCACTTGAAAGGCTCTAAAGTAACCATCGTTAGAACCTGCGAACAATACAGATTTATTGCCCGTTTCGTAATTCAGCACTGCAATTTCAGAATGAATAAAATCCCCCAACTGCTTTCTGGGCACTAAATTGCCTGGCGTTCCACGATAACCAGACAGCCATGTAATGGCTTGTTCCTTTAGAGCATCCGTCAGCTCTGGTGCTGTTTTATTAATTTCACTATGCACTTGTTCCCAACTGACTTGTAAAGCCGCTTCCAATTCACGCCGTTTACTCGAGTCGTGCCTGATCATCGCCTGGTCATTGATAGCCGAATCAAAAAACGCTCTTTTTATGTTTCGGTCAGAAGGGTCTGCTGTATCCTCTGCCATGCGTTGCACAATGCCGCCTTTTAATACATCGCTGCCATCGGCCACATTTTTATCTGGATTAAAATAATCCACCGTTGTTGGGTCTAGCTGCCCCTTTTTGCAGCTATCCGTGTCACTACCACCCACATCCTGAGCGCAATAAAGACGCTTACTGTTTTGATCAAGATAAACAAGCTTTTTATTATCATCTTTACCTGTCTTAGCTACTTTGTAACATTTAATATTGCCATTCCAGAGGGTTCGATTTAACGGTTTGAACATACCAAAAAAAGCCGTTTCGCCTTTCGATACGCCACCACCAGCACTGGGTGGTGCTGCTGGACTAACGGTCATTTCTTGTTGAAGTTCACCAGGTTTGGCTGCTTCTTTAAAAGCTTCTTTCAATTCAGAAAAATTACTAACCATTTTAGCATCTGAACCGCGATTTCTATTTGACAAGGCATGCAGAGCTTTTTCACCCTGAACACTCATCCCCCCTTTAAAGCCAACCGCAAATATAGGAAGAGAATCTTTAATGACACGATTTTCACTCGAATCAGGGTAAGCGCCGATTCGTGAATGTTCAGTATTCCCCATATGCTGCGCTAGTAGTTCGTTGCAACTATTCTCAGCGCTATACTTTGAATTCGAACAATTTTCTATCAGTTCTTTTACTGAGTCATCTTCTTTTTCTTTATCAAACAGTTCGGTAATTTTCGTTTTGACTAATGGACTGATGCCTGACGCATCACCGTCGGTGAACAGCATTATCTGGTTTGTCGTGATGCAGGACGACTTGGGTTCTAACGTTCTTTGCGCTAACTGAAAACCAGCCCATAAAGCGTCTGTCGTTGGTGTACTGCCACCGTAGCTTTGTGCCTTTAGATACGCCATAACCTGATCAGCAACAACTTCTCGATCTTCTGGATTTATCACTTCATAAACTTTATGAAGACTGTCTTGGAGAGCCGTTGGATTATCAACATCATAACACTCTTTTTCATCATGAATTTTCACGCCATCAGCATTTAATTTACCAATACAGTCACTCATTAATTGATCAATACCTAAATTAAAGGATTCACGATCATGAGTTTTAACTTCATATATTGATTTTCCCTCATGGTTTCTTTTTTTAAGCGAAAGATATCTAAATTTAACCGTATCAGGCAGATCTGACTTTTTAACATTAGAAATATACGTTACAAACCGCATCTTAGTATTCTCTGGAATGTAATGACGCAATGTGTAATCCAGAGCGGCCATGACTAGATCGTATCTTGTTGATAAAGCAGCTGCGGCGCCATCTTTGGATTTGCTTTTTGAAAGCAAATAATTTCTGTAATTAAATGTACTTAACGAAATGAAGTGTTTATTGGTTATCTGTTTTAATGCGCAATATTGATTCGATGTACTTTCATAGCTATTCAAGTCACTAGGGGTTCCTTCATATTTTTTCTTATCAAGCACATTAAAATAAATCGGGATCCGTTTATCTGAATCATTTAATATCAGTCTGCCATCTTTGTCTTTCTTATATCCAATATTGACATAAGGATGCATTCTAAAATCCATTATTCTATATAATGCATATTTTCCATACAGCCTACCAAATTCATAATCACGATCCCCTTTCAATAAAAAGTTAGCTTTTAATGTGTTTTTGTCTGAATCGTTTAATTCAGACCAAGCATAATGTGTTAGTAACTTCTTGAATTTTTCACTTGTTTTTTTATACTGTTCTAATTCATTAGCGAAAGCATCACAATTAAACTTGTCCTCATATTCCCTACTTTGAATTTTAAAACTTTCACCTATTAATTTTTTATTTTTATCAAATCCTGTATCAGTATTATATGCTTTCTGTATAAGATAGTGCTCTAGAATTCTCTTTTTACTTATACCTTCACATTCCTGATGATCTTTAACTGGAATAATTACTTCTTTCGACAGAATATTGCTATCTTTTATAAATTCATATTTATAAGGATACCCATCAGACACTTCATTTATAACAACCTTGCATATACCATCATATCGGGCTGAACCAAGTTCGATTTTCCCGTCAAATATTAAGCTTGGATAAACCAAAGGCCAGGCTATTGATGTGAGTATCTGAATGTTTTCACCTTGCTCTATACAACCTCCATTACTTTGACAGTCAGAAAAAAGTTTGGATTTCACATGGAATCCCTGAATTTTTCTTGTATTCTCATCTCGTTGAGAGGACAGTCCCATGTTATGCTCAGAATAACTAGCGTGATCACAGAAATCACAATCATCCTTCTCAAGACCACTTTGATATAAAGTATCAGGATTCCACTCCTTTTTTGGCAATGTCGCTTCGGTATAGGTTCCCATACTGCCCGAATTATCAATTACAAATGTTAAGCTTTGTTTTGGTTTGGTTTCTTTTTCATCTTCATCATTGATGTAGTCATAAACTTCCGTATCATCAACAAACTTTTCCGCGTCATCGGCTGAAAAACTGGTATGTGAAGCTGTGAGCAAAAGCCCCATCATCAGCCACTGGTTAAATATTGATAACGACTTCATAAATTAATCCTATCTATCCAGTTTGACAATTGTACGTTGAGTGACCGACCAGTCAGATATGGCAACCGTTACATCAATACGGTACAGTTGGTACGCTGCTTGAGGATTGCCAGGAACAGATGCCGTTCCTAAATAATGCATCGTCGCTCTTACCGTTTCTGGTGTAATAACATCATTACTACCATTTATGTTGATACCATCATTCGCATCATCTGAACGATTGAAGCATTCAGTTGTTAACGTCTCCCCGTTTGGCAATGCATTGCAACGATAATTTTCTTCACCGGCAGCGCCATTATTAGAGGCGTCATATTCAGACTGAAGATTTAAAAATATTTTTTTAGATATTTTATGTGCTTCATTTCGGACTAATTCCTGAAAAAACGACATGCTGGCCATATGATTCTGGCTGCTGGAATAACGAATCAGTGCGACTGATCCTAGCCCAACAATCATGGTTATAACTAAGCAAACAACTAGGATAAAACCTTTTGATTGATTGTGTGAATACGGTTGCATCATCATCCCTAATTACCTACAAATCTAGGGGTAGTGTTTCTGAATTTATAAAAGCTGGTAAACGTTTGCGTGAAGTCATTGGCTAGATTCCCGCCTGCATTGTCTCCCTCTTTCCTTGTCAATTCGAAGGCAACCTTGATGCCCAACAAATGTTTCCCTAAAGTATCAGTTCCAGGGTTTGCGCTCGTTAACCCTTCATCTTCAAGCTGTATGTAGCGGTAACTACCGTTAATTTGTTTTAATAATTCAATCTGAATATCTTGAACACCTTCCGCAACAAGCCATTCTTGATTGGCGAAGGCGTTGTCATTTGTCGATGAACCACCCAAACCTTCCTCCGATCTTGATCGAACCCATAGGACTCTTTCTGCTTCTAAAGGATCTGTATAACCTGTTCGCCGTGAGCGTTTGAACGCAGAGCGGCAATATAAATTGTCATCTTGCAACCAAAAGACATTCAACACTGCATGTACTTCATCTAAATCTTGGATCATTACGCCGTCACAAGTAATGTAATCTTCTAGCGTTGGGTCATATGAATCTGGCGAGACGATGACTTCTGATTGTATGCCTGTCGTTGGAACAACCTGAATAGGCAATACCCTGCTGCGATCATTAGGAAGCGCTTGAACCAATTCATTAAAACTTGGATCGTTGCCTTGACTTGTTAAAGCAGAAAAGTTCAAATAGACCCTGGTACTCGCATCACCTGAACGCAGCGGATCGTAATACCCTGCAGCCATTATATGGCGCCCCACCTGATCGAATATAAAGCGTGCTTTTGTTTGAAGTTCGCTGCTGGTGTGATTAAAGTGCTGGGAGCGATTTAACCCTATGGCAAAACCGTATACCAGTAAAACCACCAATAGGCCCATCGCAAGCGCAATCATTAACTCTATGAGTGTGTAACCCTGTATTTTTTTATTTGTTCTCATAGAGGAATCACCGTCGATAATCTCACTTCATTGGTATCTGATTGGTTGACATCTAATCGGGCTGACTGCTGGCTTTTATCTGTTCTTAATTTCATATCGGGTGTGACCCATGCAACGGTCACGGTGCAGGTTTGACTATCGGCTCCAGCTGCTGCAGCTGGACAGGCAATATTGAGTGTTCCGCCAGGCAAGCCATTCACAGATTCATTATTATAGGTTTGCAAAGAGGCGCACTGGAGATCCGCTTCGTTATAACTTTTGAATTCATCAGCGGTGCAACCTTCAGCACGGGTACAGGTTGTTATGGCACAGTTAATACCATTGCCATTCGAATCATTTGTGCTTAATGCTATTTCTGTATTAGGTACTCGCATATTGGAATCAACTTCCAACCGGTCAAGCGCATTTTTTGCTAACCAAATGGCATGGGTTCGATACTGAGCTTCAGTGGTTTTTTGAGAAGCAAACATTTGGTATCCCGTTGCCCCCACCGCCATGATGGTCACGATGATGAGCGATACCAAAACCTCAATCAGCGTAAATCCTTGTTGTTGCGTCATGCTTACGTATTACCAATAGGGATTTTTAGGCCATGATAAAGGGCTGTACGTTATTGAGCCACTGATTAAGGCGTGATCGCATTCGCAAAGAGAGGAGGACTTTGTTTCAGTCTGTAACGAATGAAAAAGCAGGAATATTTTTTGTCAGTTGGCGCAGGTTTGTTCGCCCGAATCTGTCAACCTTGTTGGAAATTCAGGCAATTCACTGTCAATTATTTCTTGGGGCGTAAGCGAAGACATCTGAGTATATTTTAATCGATTGCTGTTTTGCAGCTTTTAATCCATCCAAAGTTGCGTACACCATGGCGGGTGATCCACAGGCATAAATACAGGTATTCGAAAGATCTGTAAAATCTTCGAGAATGGCATCATGCAAAAAACCGGTTCGCCCTTCCCATTCATCGACATTTTCATTAATGAGCGGATGATATTGAAAATTCAGATACTGCTTTGCCCACTCACGCGGTAAATCCGTTAAATACGCATCGGCTTGATGGGCGTTGGCCCAATAAAGATGGATAGCTTGTTGCGAATGTCTTTGTTGAGCGGCTTCGATCAACGCTTTTAATTGAGAAAAACCCGTGCTGGTGGCTACCATGATGAGGGTTTCTGAAGTTTCAGAGAGATTTAAAGTTACGTCTCCAAAGGGTAATTCAATATCCACCCTCTCCTGAATTTGCAAATAATGCACAATACGTTCAGCGGCTTCATGGCCTTCTAGCTGTCGAATATGCAATTCAATGATATTCGTACTTGGAGCGTTCGCTATGGAAAAAGGATACGACTGTTCATCAATGACAAGATGCAAGTATTGCCCAGCGTCATAAACAGGCTTTGACGGCAGTTCTAAAAAGACACGAAACACGTGGCCGCTGAGTGATTCAACGGCGTTGATGGTTGCGGTTATGGTTTCGACGGGTAATGCTGGCTTGGTCACCGTCAATCTTCCTTATTTACTTCATTGGGTGTGTTTAAATCCAACTCATCCCAGATACGATCAATTTTATCTTTTACTTGTTGATTCATTTCGATGCTACGACCCCACTCTCGATCGGTTTCCCCTGGCCACTTATTGGTCGCGTCCATTCCCATTTTTGAACCAAGTCCTGAAACAGGCGACGCAAAATCCAAATAATCGATGGGCGTGTGTTCGATTAAGAGCGTGTCTCGTGCCGGGTCCATGCGTGTGGTCATTGCCCACACGACGTCGTGCCAATTACGCGCATCCACATCATCATCGGTAACAATCACAAATTTAGTGTACATGAATTGCCGCAGGAATGACCAAACCCCCATCATCACGCGCTTGGCATGGCCTGGGTATTGTTTTTTCATGGTCACAACCGCCAAGCGGTAGGAACAGCCTTCAGGCGGTAAATAAAAATCGACGATTTCTGGAAATTGCTTTTGCAAAATCGGAACAAAGACTTCGTTCAATGCCACTCCAAGAATGGCTGGCTCATCAGGCGGACGCCCCGTATAAGTACTGTGGTAAATAGGGTTTTCGCGATGCGTAATACGTTCCACAGTAAACACAGGAAAGGATTCCACTTCGTTGTAGTAGCCCGTATGGTCGCCAAATGGGCCCTCATCGGCATAATCATCAGGATAAATAAAGCCTTCCAATACGATTTCGGCACTGGCTGGCACTTGTAAATCACTCAATTGTGCATTTACCAATTCCGTACGAGTGCCGCGCAAAAGTCCTGCAAATGAGTATTCCGACAGCGAATCCGGTACTGGTGTCACCGCTCCCAAAATCGTTGCAGGGTCTGCTCCTAAGGCCACTGCGACTGGAAAAGGTTTTCCCGGATGACGCTTCTGCCAAGCTTGAAAATCTAAAGCGCCTCCACGGTGACTCAGCCACCGCATGATCAAACGATTTTTAGCGATCTTTTGCTGGCGATAAATACCCAGGTTCTGCCTCTCTTGGTCAGGCCCACGCGTAATGACGAGCGGCCATGTCACCAAAGGTCCCGCGTCGCCTGGCCAACAGGTTTGTATCGGAATCTTGTCTAAATCAACGTCATCGCCTTCTAACACCACGGCTTGAACAGGCGCTTGCTTCAGCACCTTGGGCGCCATTGATAAGACTTGCTTGAAAATGGGCAGTTTTTCCCAAGCATCTTTGAGGCCTTTGGGCGGATCGGGTTCTTTTAAAAACGCCAGCAATTTACCCACTTCGCGCAAGGCTTCGACGTTATTTTCACCCATACCCATAGCAACTCGTTTAGGCGTACCAAAGAGGTTAGCCAACACGGGCATGTCATAGCCTTTAGGGTTTTCGAAAAGAATGGCAGGGCCACCTTGGCGTAAGACACGATCGCAAATTTCGGTCATTTCCAGATGGGGATCAATGGGCGCCTGAATGCGTTTTAACTCGCCTTGCGCTTCTAATTGATCGATAAAATCGCGTAAATCCTTGTATTTCATGAGGGCTCTTTAGATACAAAAACGGCAGCCGAGGCTGCCGCGATAGTGCGAACGGATGCCGCTATTAACCGCCGTTCTTCATCGATAAGAAAAACTCTTCGTTTGTCTTAGTGGTGCGCAGACGATCCAATAGGAACTCAATGGCTGCGATGTCTTCCATTTCAGCCAAGAGTTTGCGCAATATCCACAAGCGTTGCAAATCACCTTCAGACATCAACATGTCTTCACGGCGAGT
Source organism: uncultured Saccharospirillaceae bacterium (assembly GCA_947499545.1). Classification (GTDB taxonomy): domain Bacteria; phylum Pseudomonadota; class Gammaproteobacteria; order Pseudomonadales; family Oceanobacteraceae; genus CANMOZ01. Next base: position 11,963 of record CANMOZ010000015.1, on the reverse strand, counting down.
ACCGGAGCGACGTACGTTGATGGCTGGGTAAACGCGTTTTTCCGTGATCTTGCGATCCAGGTGCAACTCTTGGTTACCGGTACCTTTGAACTCTTCGTAAATGACTTCGTCCATTTTAGAGCCGGTTTCAACCAGTGCTGTCGCGATGATGGTTAAGCTACCACCCTCTTCAACGTTACGTGCAGCCCCAAAGAAACGTTTCGGACGCTCCAACGCGTGAGCATCCACACCACCGGTTAATACCTTACCGGAAGAGGGCACGACGGTGTTGTAGGCACGTGCCAAGCGGGTAATCGAATCCAATAGGATCACGACGTCTTGCTTGTGCTCAACCAAACGCTTCGCCCGCTCAAGCACCATCTCGGCAACTTGTACGTGGCGGCTTGGCGGCTCATCAAAGGTCGAAGCAACCACTTCACCACGCACGCTGCGCTGCATCTCGGTTACTTCTTCCGGACGCTCATCAATCAACAGAACGATCAGCTCACATTCAGGATTGTTTTTGGTGATCGACTGAGCAATGTTTTGCAGCAACATGGTTTTACCCGCTTTTGGCGGGGCAACGATCAGACCACGCTGCCCTTTTCCAATTGGGGCAACCAAGTCCAATACACGGGAACTCAGATCTTCGGTACTGCCATTTCCTTGTTCTAACGGCAGTCGCTCATTCGGAAAGAGCGGCGTCAAGTTCTCAAAAAGAATCTTGTTCTTCGCATTTTCCGGAGCGTCATTGTTGATTTCGTTCACTTTGAGCAGGGCAAAGTAGCGTTCTGCTTCTTTAGGTGGGCGAATTTTGCCAGCGATTTTATCGCCCTTGCGAAGGTTGAAACGGCGAATTTGGCTGGGAGAAACGTAGATGTCGTCGGGACCAGCGAGATATGAGCTGTCAGCCGACCTTAGGAAGCCAAATCCGTCCTGCAAAATCTCCAGAACACCATCGCCGTAGATATCTTCACCGCTACGGGCATGGCGTTTAAGGATGGCAAAAATAACGTCCTGCTTACGCGAACGACTCATGTTTTCGATGCCCATTTGCTCTGCCAGATCCAGCAGCTCAGCAATGGGCTTTTTCTTCAATTCCGTAAGATTCATAAAGACATGTATGCGCTTGTTTAGGTTTGATTGTTAATGGAATACGTCGAGACGAAGGGGTATAAATATCTAAGGGTTGCCACAAGCTCGTGGAGAGCCCGATTAAATGCAGCTTGACTGCAATATAGAACGATCCGGCTTAAAATACAAATCTTTGAACGAAATGGCAAGTTATGGCTTAGCTAGAAAGCTTTATTTGCAAGAGGCAAATCCATAATCGTCCCCAATAAGTGGTCCAACTATGGATTCATCAGGCGCCCGCCACCCCTTGTTTTTACTGAAAGCGAGCAGGCGATTCGAACTTAGATATGGCTGTCAATAAAGGCTGCCAATTGCGACTTAGAGACTTGGCCAACCTTAGTCGCTTCCAAGTTACCGCCCTTGAACAGCATCAACGTAGGAATACCGCGCACATTGTATTTAGGTGCCGTCGCCTCGTTTTCATCAACGTTCACTTTGCAGACTTTGAGCTGGCCAGCGTACTCATCAGCGATTTCGTCCAAAACTGGGGCAATATTTTTACAAGGCTGGCACCAAGCAGCCCAAAAATCGACCAATACTGGCTGATCTGATTGCAGCACATCGGATTCAAAGCTGTCGTCGGTTACGTGAACAATTTTGTCGCTCATCTTTTCTTCCTTACATTCGGGTCAAGCACTCGCCAAAGGCGAGAACGGAATTCATATGGGAACTGGCTTCTATTTTGACGTCAAGGAGCGCAATTGACCACTAGATGGTCTTATAATGGGGGACTTTTCGTCAAATTCAATCCTAGTTGTTAACAGCTTCGTAGAGTGTACACTTGCTACAATGGTGTATTCGGCGTTAACAACGCTGTCAGGTTTTATGGGGATCGCGTGACTCAAACCACCTCACCACCAGAGTCTCAATCACAAGGCACTCCCTCCTCAGCCGAGGATCGTGAGCTTCTTTCGAGGTCAACGGAAACATCGTCGCCGACCGTGCACCAAGTACCCCCCATTGCCGCTTTAGATTTGGGGTCAAACAGCTTTCACATGGTGATTGCTCATGAAGACAACGGTGAAGTCCGACCCCTTGAGAAGCGTGGCGAAAAAGTCCGACTGGCCGCCGGCCTAGATGAGAACAACCTGCTGTCAGAAGAGGCTCAAATGCGAGGCCTTGAATGCCTGCGACTGTTCGCCTCACGCATTGCGGGATTACCCATCGATCACGTCAGCGTGCTAGCGACCAATGCGCTTCGACGAGCGACCAATCGCAAAACATTCATCGACCAGGCTGAAAAGGTTTTAGGGTATCCGATTTCGGTGATCAGCGGCCGTGAAGAAGCTCGCCTTATTTACAAAGGCGTCGCACACACCACGGCGGACCCAGGTGGCAAGCGCTTGGTCATTGATATTGGAGGCGGCAGTACCGAGTTTATCATTGGCTCCGGCTTTACACCCATCGCTTTAGAAAGTTTGCACATGGGCTGCGTGAGTTTCACGCAACGCTATTTCCCTGATGGCAAATTAACGGACAAGAATTTCAAAAAAGCCATTACCGCTGCAAAACAAGAGCTGCTGAATATCGCAGCCGAATACCGCGCTATTGGTTGGGAATATAATATTGGATCTTCCGGAACCGTCAGAGCCATTGAGCGAGTTTGCACGGCTCATCGCGATGACGGCACCGAAGGCATCAGTTACGAATGCCTGAAAGAATTGAAAAGCCGCCTGATCAAAGCCGGCCATATCGATCAGTTTGAAATGACCGAAATTAAAGCCAGCCGCAAACCAACGCTTGCTGCAGGTTTAGCTATTCTTATTGCAAGCTTTGAATCACTGAATCTTGACTATATGAGCTACGCAGAAGGCGCTTTACGTGAAGGCGCTCTTTACGAGTTACTTGGAAAAACAGAGCACGATGACGTTCAAACCCGAACCATTCGCGCGCTGCAAGAACGGTTTCATGTCAATACGGCACACGCAAACCGAGTCACGTCACTTGCTCTCGCCTTACTCGAACAATCTCGAAAAGATTGGAGTTTGCAAGGTGATTACATTGAAGAATGCTTAAAATACGCAGCCGACGTGCATGAAATTGGGCTAGCCATTGCACATAGCCAGTTTCACAAGCATGGCGCTTATATTATCAGCGTTGCCGATATGTTGGGGTTCACTCGACAAACGCAGCAGTTAATTGCCTTTTTAGTGCGTGTCCATCGCCGCAAACTGTCAACAGAGCTTGCCGCTGAATTACCCCTGAGCCATCAACCCAAAGCCATCCGATTGGCGATTCTTTTAAGACTCGCGGTGATTGCTCATCACGCCCACGATGAACGGCAAGTGCCAACCTTTGATATTTCAATTAAGGGCCAGCACATCCAGCTGATTTTTCATGAAGCCATTGATGAACGCTTACCCCTTGCCTATAGCGATTTTTTAAATGAAATTGATTATTTAGCGGCGGCTGGGTATCAATTGGAATTAAAACTACCAATTTAACGAGTAACATGATTAATCCGGGTTCATTAAAAAGAACGAGTAGTGTGCCATGAAAATACACTATGTAGGTTTATCCCACATCAATGTTGTTGTTGATGATTTTGAAATCATCAACAGTTTTCTACAAACAATCGCTTAACGCAACCCCTTCGCAAGCCTTTTCGCATTTCAAAAATATTTACCACGCTATGGAATCTACCCACCCCGACACGGGTGGTTTCCCTGTTTATAAGCAGGGTATTCCCAGGCTTTAATTTTCATAATATACGTAAATATTATCGAAGCACCCTATTTCCATTTCCTCTTTTTTCCCATAGAAATATAAATGCCCTGCTTCCCCCCATCCAAAACCAACATTATCATCACTTGTTAGCTGCAGTAATAATCCCCAATCCTGCGATTGATCAAGAAGCTTATTCTGATGCTCGTTTGAATGATTAGATTTAGAGTTGTCTGAGTTTTCACCTGAAGCATTTAAAACACATTCCATTTCAATGGACCCAGATTGTATTATATTAGGATAACCAGACAGTTGGTTTTCTGCTACTTCTTCGTGCAGTACATTCAACACCTCATTATAACGATCGCGCTCATCCGGTGTAAAATCAAAGCATTCATACACTGATGTTTCCTCATGAGGCAGAAACATATTACTTTTAAATAATCTAACTAAGCTGGGTTCGAAAAGCGCAGGAGCAATTTCTCCTTCGTAAATTGTTCTCTTCAACAAATCTTCTGGTGAAGCATAAACTACTTTCCAAGGCGCTTCTTTATAGGCATCTTCAAAATAATATTGAATGAAATAGGTTGATCTGCCCTGGGTAGGAAATTCAGAAACCTCATCATCACACCCAAGAAAAAATAAAAGTACGCCCTCTTTTGGAAGCCTGATATTAGATTGAACCTCATGTACATCTGTGAGATTAATCTGACCAAGAAAACTCATTGGTCGATTCTCCCAAGTTGGCCAAGGAGTATTGCTTGTTAAATCTGGCCACCCTCCCAATCGGCTCTCTCCAAGGGATGGAGCCCCTTTTTGTTCAGGCTGCTTCCAACCGCTTTGTTTGGACTTTTTGGTCATCAATTTAACTGCTGGAAAATAGGATTGTTGTATGTGTTCTTTCACGCGTTCTAATTCAGCTAACTGAATAATTTTTTCTATGCTCGTTTTAGACGATATCTTTAAAGGCTTTCTTGCTCCAGGCTTTCCTTGTTCAGATACGAACTTGGTTGATTCATTTATTTTTTGATAGTCTATTTCGCGTATACCTAGTTTATCACTGACGATACAGCGGTCATTAATAAAGGCAAAAGCCGATGGTACAAATGTCGTAAAAACAAATCCTTCTTCTTCTCGTTCAACTATTTTTTCCCCTTCAATATCTGCTACTTTCCATGTTGTCCCCTGTTTTAGATCTGTTATGATTAATGCAGATTCACCGACTATTTTTGAAGCCATCCATTGGCCGCTTTGTGATAATTGCACTTCTGCAAAGTCATCTCTCTTACAGCCTCGATGTGGGTAGTACTTTTTTGTCTCACCGTTATCTAAATTCATAACAATGATCAAGCCGCAATTACCTGCCAAAGCAATGGTTTGACTATCTTTGGAAACGGCAATGTCCCAGGGGTCCATAGAGTTTGGTAGCTTATATTCACAAAGAGTAGAGGCTCTGTCATGATCATATAAACTAAGGGATTTTTCTTTGACAGCAAGCAGCTGTTGATTTTCTAACTGAATAAATTCTATTTTGCCGTCCGTTTTAGGAAAAATGTGGGTTGTTTGCCTATCCATCAAAGTTTGTTCAAAATACTTATCGCGATGAGGGGCTAGACGTCCATACCGAATGACTGAATTACCATTATTTGTTAAAGCTTGAATACCGACCAGTTCCGCTGCCTTGGGCGATAAAGGTTCTATTTGTTCAAAAATAAGGGTTTGTGCTTGGATATCAATCACCCTCAATAGCGAGGCTTGACCCATCACTTTTTTAAAAGATGCAATTGGTCTACCGCTATGATTTTCAATGTCATATCCTAAGTAAAGTTTTCCGCCTTGAAATTGCACCAAGCTTGGGACAAAGAGAGCTTCATTGGTCGCTAATTCTGCCTGATACAGATAAAATTTATGTTGTTTAGCAGCGTAATCCCCTTTAATGCCTTTTTGGGTATCGGCTTGCTTTAAGTACATTTTTTTTTCAGCATTACAGGCTTTTCTGCTTAGGCAACATAAAGCAGTAAGGTCCGTTAATTGATCGGGTGCATCAATGTGTCCGTAGGCAAAATAAGCTTGATTGGATTCTCTAGTCGCCTCAAGGTTTAAATACTGACTAAAATATACAGCAACTAAGAAATGCCCCTCATTATCAATTTGAAAAATAGATTTTTTATAAAACATGAGAGTGGCCCGCTCCTTGGTAAAAAAATTCTACTCAGTCAGGCTGCCCACCCATGAACTGTCATCCTATCCGACTATAAAAGACGCATGTAACGGGACACATCATTCATTGGGAAGTGGGCTGGTATTACAAGGTTAACATGACAATCGACTACTATATATTCATCATGTTTTTTAATCCTGCAATGGCCGCAGAGCCACGTTCTTTCTGCTGCTCGACACTGGCTTGACCAAAGCCTTCATATTGTAGATCGTCTTGCGGTAATTCCTCAATAAATCGGCTAGGGCTTGTCTCTTGATCTTCACCGTATTGACGCCGCTTACCCGCCAATGTCAGAGTCAAGTGGCGCTTTGCTCGCGTAATGCCCACATACATAAGGCGCCGCTCTTCTTCGATGGTGTCAGCATCAATGCTATTGCGGTGGGGCAGCAGGTCTTCTTCAAGGCCCATGATGTACACATGGGGGAACTCCAATCCTTTGGAAGCATGTAAGGTCATCAATTGAACTTGATCCAGCTCTTCTTCTTCAGCTTGGCGTTCGAGCAAATCACGTAACACCAGGCGTGCAACCGCATCATCAAAGCTTAATTCATCGCCTTTTTCTTCGGCTTGGTTAATCATTTTTTCAATGCTGTCCACCAAATACCACACGTTCTTCATGCGTCTTTCAGCCTGCGAAGGTGTGTTGGAGTTCTGATGCAACCAAGCTTCGTAATCCAAATCGTTGATCATTTCTTTGATGGTCGCGATTGGGTCTTCTTCAGCACAACGACGTGTCAGTCCTTCAATCCAATGATGAAAACGCCGTAACTTATCAACCGCTTGGGGTGGCATCAGCGTTTCGAGTCCCATTTCGGCACAGGCCCCCAATAAATTAACGCCTCGCTCTTGCGCGTATCCTGCGAGTTTTTCTAAGGTTTGGGCGCCAAGCTGCCTTCTAGGGACATTAATGATGCGCAAAAAAGCGGTATCATCATCAGGGTTCATGATGAGCTTCAAATAGCTCATGATGTCTTTAATTTCATTACGCGAGAAAAACGAGGTGCTGCCACTCAGTTTGTAGGGGATTTGAAACTGCTGGAGTTTCATTTCTATCAGGCGCGCTTGATGATTCCCTCGAAACAACACTGCAAAATCCAAGAACTGTGCGTTACTCTTCAGTTTTTGATCGATGATCTCGGTAGCAATGCGCTCTGCTTCCACTTCTTCGGTTTTGCATTTAATGACCCTGATCGGATCACCAAATCCCATATCGCTCCACAACGCCTTTTCATAAATGTGGTCGTTGTTAGCAATGACCTGGTTGGCAGCTTTTAGAATCAATCCCGTCGATCGATAATTTTGCTCCAGCTTAACGACCTGCAAATTGGGGTAATCTTCGTTTAATTGCACTAAGTTTTCTGGACGCGCGCCTCGCCAGGCATAAATGGATTGGTCATCGTCACCGACCACAGTAAAACGCCCAAATTTTCCAACAAGTAGTTTTACTAATTCGTACTGACAACCGTTGGTATCCTGATATTCATCAACGAGTAAATAACGGATGCGATTCCGCCACTTTTCCAAAACTTCGGGATGCTGTCGAAACAGAAGCGTTGGCACTAAAATCAAATCGTCGAAATCAACGGCATTATAGGCTTTCAAGTATTTCTGATAATGCTCGTAAATAATGGCAATGCGTTGCTCGCCTTCACTTTGGGCCATCGACAAAGCATCGCTCGGGGTTTTTAGATCATTTTTGAATTGGGAAACCTGTTGCTGAATTAAATCCAACTGGTCATCGTCCAAATCGTTTTTATGTAAGATTTCTTTCAAAAGCGCACGACTGTCGGTGCCATCGAAAATAGAAAAGCCTGATTTATAGCCCGCGGTTTTGAGTTCTTTGCGAATGATGTTGAGTCCCAAATTGTGAAAGGTACTCACAATCAAACCGCGCGATTGATCGCCCTGAAGCAGCTGCCCCACCCGCTCTTTCATTTCTTTAGCGGCTTTATTTGTAAAGGTCACCGCAGCAATGTGCCGAGCAGAATATCCGCATGATTGAATGAGATAAGCAATTTTCCGAGTGATCACACTCGTTTTGCCACTGCCAGCACCCGCCAGCACGAGCAGCGGACCATCAATGTGTTTGACGGCCTCTTTTTGACGAGGATTGAGTTGAGACAGCACAGACATTCCTAACAGCGCTCTGAATTAACCGCTTCAAGCTTGGCATACGCCAGCACCAACCACTTCGATCCTTCTGCTCGGAAATTCACTTGAATACGAGCCTGAGGACCGCTGCCTTCAAAATTCAGGACAGTACCTTCTCCAAAAACAGGGTGAGAGACGATCTGCCCTAAACGTAAGCCTGAATCATCTAAAGCCGCGGTATCACGATAAGCACGCTGACTCGAAACGGGTCGACTGACTTGGGATTTTAAACGGACTTCTTCCACTAATGTGGTTGGGATTTCTTTTACAAAGCGAGATAAACGCCCGTAATGATCTTGCCCATGCAAGCGACGATGCTCGGCATAGATTAGATACAGTTTTTTCTCAGCGCGAGTAATACCCACATAGCACAGGCGCCGTTCTTCCTCTAATCGCTGAGGATCGTCTTGTGACATTTTATGGGGGAATAATCCGTCTTCCATGCCGGTCAAGAAAACCAGCTCAAATTCCAGCCCCTTTGCCGAGTGTAATGTCATCAGCTGGACACTGTCTTCAAAGGCTTCGGCTTGCGCATCGCCGGCATCCAGTGCTGCTTCATCCAGGAAGGTTTTGAGGGGAGGCTCTTCTGAATCGCCCACATCAAATTCCTGAGCAGCGGTCACCAACTCCTGTAAGTTCTCGACACGCGCTTGCCCCTTTTCCCCTTTTTCTTTTTTGTGGAATTCAATTAAGCCACTTTTTTCGACAACGTAATGGACGGTTTCATCCAAAGTTTGATCAAGTGTTTGCGCAGACAAACGATCAATGAGTTGAGTAAAACCCTCAACGGAATTGGCTGCGCGTGCCGTCAATAACCCTAATTCCCGAGCTTCGTGGGCGGCTTGCCACAAGGATATTCCTTGTGAGCGAGCATGTTCCCGTAAAATCATGATGGTACGTTCACCAATGCCACGGGTCGGTACATTCACAACCCGCTCAAAAGCTGCATCATCGTGACGCGATTGAATTAAGCGCAAATAGGCCAGAGCGTTTTTAATCTCAAGTCGCTCGTAGAATCGCTGACCGCCATAAATCCGATAAGGAATGCCTTCACGAATAAAGGCTTCTTCCAGCACCCGCGATTGAGCGTTTGAACGATAAAGAACTGCAACTGAGCCTTTTTTATGCCCTTGCTTCACCCAGCTATCAATGCTTGAGGTGATGAATCGGGCTTCATCTTGTTCGTTAAACCCAGCATATAATGAAATCGGATCGCCCTGCTCGCCTTCGGTCCAAAGGTTTTTACCAAGACGACCGCTGTTATGACTAATGACTTCATTCGCTGCCTGCAAAATGGTCATCGTCGAACGGTAATTTTGCTCGAGACGAATGGTGTGAGCACCGGCAAAGTCTTGCGGGAATCGTTGAATATTTTCGATTCGAGCGCCACGCCACCCATAAATTGACTGATCATCATCCCCAACGGCCATCAGATAATTGGTGGTCGCCGAAGGCGCCTGCCCCTGGCTGCCACCCAACATACGCAACCAAGCATATTGCACAGCGTTCGTGTCTTGAAACTCGTCTACCAAAATGTGGCGAAAACGCTGACGGTAGTGTTGCAATAAATCCGGGTTGTTTAACCAAAGTTCGTGGCTTCGCAGTAAAATTTCGGCAAAATCGACGAGGCCGCTTTGTTGGCAAGCCTTTTCATAAGCGTCGTAGACGCCGGCCATGGTACGTTCAAAAGGATTATTGACACCTTGAACGTATTGCGCGCGTACGCCTTCATCTTTTTGTTGATTGATAAACCACTGCGCTTGTTTGGGAGGGTATTTGGTGTCATCAATTTGCATTTGCTTCATCAAGCGCTTGATGAGACGCAATTGATCATCGCTGTCCATGATTTGAAACTGTTCTGGCAATCCCGCTTCACGCCAATGATGCCGTAATAACCGGTGTGCCAAACTGTGGAAGGTACCTATCCACATGTGCCGACTGGGAACGTTGAGCAGTTTCTCCACACGGTCACGCATCTCTCGCGCGGCTTTATTGGTGAACGTGACCGCCATAATACCATGCGCAGAGGCCTGCCCAGTTCTCAGCAACCAAGCCATCCGATGGACCAACACTCGTGTTTTACCACTTCCAGCACCGGCTAAAACCAACAAATGCTGCTCAGGTGCTGCAACGGCTTCTCGTTGTGCGTCATTGAGGCCATCCAACAGGTCGGTGACGTCCATTAATGCTTCGCTCTCTAATCAAATCTGTGGATATAATGCCAGTAATTGAGACTTTTTTCACCGCTTCAGGTTTAAGTTATCCCCTAGAGCCTAATATATACCTACAACATACTGTTTTTAATAGATTTTATGATCTTTCATTATTGAATTTGTACACATGCTTGTACACATTAGTTAGGGCTGTACACCAACCATCAAGCCACGAACCCAGAAACTAAGCTCGTTTTAAACCCACCCCTCTCAAGACTATGCTCGATCTGAGTGACTAGCCACTCACCGTCAACGTGGTTTCTGACTCCTTCTATATTGAGCTTTCGTTCTGCTCGGATATTGGCCCGTCCAGGTAAAGTAACCGACAAGGTTCGCTCTGATCTTTGTCCCTTGTCGAGTTCCGCTTGGGCGGCTTCTTTTGCACTGGCTTCGTCAGCATATTGGTGCTTGAGTCGTCTTACGGGTTCACCATCGCCGATGACCACTTCAACGTCCTTGGCTTGTTCAAGGTCTCGATAGACTGTGACCACCGAAGCAGCGGGTTCACGCTTTCGAATGTTCAATCTCCAGTTAGTAATCTCAGAACCTTGTAGGGTGATGGGTTTGAGGTCTTGGCCTCGGGTACTTTTTGATTCTGCTCGTTTGGTGACAACCAGTTTCCCTGCGACGGGTTTTACCAGAGCGTCGTAATCTTTGGCGACTCGGGTGAGCAGATTAATATCCGACTCATTGACCTGATCGATGTGGGGTAAGGTGATTGACTTGAGCGACTGACCCACCGCAGGTTCTAACCCATGTTCATTGGCCATCTGATCGACCAAGGTTTGCAGCGTTGTACCGGAATCCCACGATCTTGTCTTTTGGGTTCTTAAGCTGGTTTTGCCTTTGGGTGTTGCATCCTGTGGGGCTGCTTTGGCTTGGATGCGGATTTGGTTCGGTGGGCCGCTTAACTCAATCGCATCAACAATATACAAACCGAAACGGTGCAAGGCGCTTTCATAACCTAACTTTAAATTGAGTTCGGCGCCTGTAGTTGGCAGGGCTAGAGGCGTTCCACAGTTCTCGTCGCTTAGCACCACCTCCAAGGCGTCTGACTCCCATCCCGATTGATCCGTGACTCGCAAACTAATTAATCGCTTCTGAATCGCTTCTGTGATGTCTTTATCGTTGGCTGTGATCTCAAAAGCGGGCTTTAATCCCATAGCTGTTCTTCCTCGATCACGTTGGAGACTTCCAGCTTGGGCAGTTTGACCTTGGTGCCCAATGGCAGAACATCGAGTTCCAGCAAGTGCGTGTTGAGCCGCATCACTTGTAGCAGTAGCTCACCCGAGCATTGCCCGTAATGAGTTAAAATCACTTGGTCGAGAATGTCGCCTTGAATGCAGGTGTATTCCTCAGTCTCCATAACGCTTTAGTTCCAGCTTGAAGGTTTGCTTGAGCGGCATACCGATGGGGTTAAAGGTGCTTTGGGTTTCTTCGACTGAGAGGATGACCCACTGACCGTGCACCAATCCCATGCCGTCGACCAGAATCAGTGGTTCACCCAAAGCTGCTTGCTCTCGAAGGGTTTCAATCTGGCGCGCCCCTCCTTTGTGTTGGGGATAGATCACCCCATCAAGCTGCAAGCTCTCTTGAGGTTT
>CANMOZ010000014.1 GCA_947499545.1 uncultured Saccharospirillaceae bacterium | reverse complement strand
AGAGCAAATCACCTACAAAGAAATTACGACCAGAAAGTCTTCACAAACGAGCTAGTGGAGCTAAGTGGATACCCCGTATAAATATACAGTCGCGGGTATTCTTTAGAAAAATAACGACCATTTTTTCAAGGTTAATCCGCAATGAGTGCGCCTTTAGCTAATTTACAACTTATCTATGTTTCCGATATTGAAATATCCACTCGTTTTTACACGAAGCTTTTTCAATTAGAACCCTGTTTTATCACGCCACGTTACGTTGCGTTCAAATCCGGACAAGATACCTTGTTTGCTCTATGGTCTGGAGGGAGTACGCCTGATCCTGCAATGCCCCGGTTTTCTGAAATTGGAATTATGTTGCCGAGCAGTGACGATGTGCAAAAATGGTATGATGAACGGTGTAATGATGAAACGCTGAACTTTATTCAAGCGCCTGTCAAAGAAGTCTTTGGCTTGACCTTTTTACTCAAAGACCCCGATGGTCATGTCATTCGAGTCTGCCCTCTTGATTAATTATTGTATTTAACGAAAGCATCTTTATTGGTGCTTTCGTATCGTTGCAAGCAGTTCCCAAAAGGGCAGAGTTGGCGTAAAGTGATCCTATCGCCATATTGCAGTAGGAGTTTGCAATGACAATAAAAATCGGCATTAATGGGTTTGGCCGCATTGGACGGATGGTGCTGAGAGCCGCTTGGGAGCGAGACGATTTTTCTTTTGTGCAAATCAATGATCCGGGTGGAGACGTTGCAACATTAGCGCACCTATTAAATTTTGATTCTGTACACGGACGTTGGCAATACGAAGCGGTTGCAGAAAAAAACACCTTAATTATTGATGGAAAACGCATTCATGTAACGCATGAACGCAGTGTTTCAGCCAACGATTGGTCAGCATGTGATGTCGTTTTAGAATCGTCAGGCTTTATGCGTTCTAAAGAATTACTCACGCCCTTTATTGAGCAGGGAGTCAAGCGTGTTGTGGTATCGGCTCCTTTGTCAGATGAAAGTATTCCAAATATTGTCATGGGTGTGAACGATTCTGTTTTTAACCCCGACACTCATTCCATCGTGACGGCAGCGTCCTGTACAACAAACTGTTTGGCACCTTTGGTGAAAGTCGTGCACGAACACTTTGGAATTAAGCATGGTTCCATCACAACGGTTCATGCTTTAACAAATGATCAATCGTTGTTGGATGCGCCCCATTCAGATCTTAGACGCGCCAGAGCAACAGCCAATAGCCTTATCCCCACAAAAACAGGCGCAGCAACCGCTATTGGGACCATCATTCCTGAATTAAAAGGTAAATTAGACGGTCATGCCGTTCGTGTTCCGCTGACACAAGGATCGCTCACCGATGCTGTTTTTGAATTGGAAAAAGCGACATCAGCTGCAGAAGTAAACGCCGCATTAAAAAAAGCTTCGGAGTCTCATTTAAAAGGCATTTTAGGGTTTGAAGAAAAACCTTTAGTGTCTGTTGATTTTAAAACGGATTCTCGTTCGAGTATTGTTGATGCATTATCGACACTGGTCGTCAACGGAACGCACTTGAAATTATACAGCTGGTACGATAATGAATGGGGATATGCCAATCGTGCTGCTGATGTTGTTCAGCTTGTAGGGAAGGCTGTGTAGTACACTTTTCTCTGTGTATTTATATGAGAGTATTATTGCGTTTAACAGTAATGCTCTCAATATTAAGCCCCTTAATATTAATATACGCAATAGTTTATGCTTGAATAAGCAATGCATAAATCTTAGGAAGATTCCTCCATTAATAACGATGACGTCAAAAGTTTTAATATCCTTAGCCTAGGCTTAAATGTTAAAAAGGCTTATGAGTGACTGACCATCGGTATAGATGAAACATTGATAAAGGTTTGCTTGATGTTGCCAAGGCCGTGCTGTGTAAATAGGTGAATCCTAAGCGCTTTGGGATAGCGATGCTTTTTGTATTGTCAGGTTTGCAAGCAATGTAAAAATGCTGGGTGTCGTATCGGTTAATGCCTTCCTGCATTAAAGCTTGGCAAGCTTTGGTGATGATGCCGTGACCTTGGGCTTCTTCTGCTAGCCAATACCCGATTACACATGGATAGTCGTGTTTCGGATAAAATGCGTGGATGGGCATCATTAAACTGATGACGCCAATGACAGGGGATACGATATTTTCTGGGTGCTTTTGACTTAAAGTCCAGTGTAAGGCTTTTCCCGCCACTTCTTCTTGTTGGAATCGATTCAAAGTCTCTTGGCTATCGGCGGCGGAGCGGACATTCGATACCCAGGGAAGCCATCGCTCTAAGTGAAGTCGTTCATGATCCGTACGTTTAAATAAATCTTCAGAGGAGCAATCTTTTGGGGATAAATATTCTACCTGCATACCCTTCGCCACCCTTCACGCGTCAGCCATGGATCGATGACTCTATGTTCATAATAGGATTGACGTTTATTGTCAATTCGACATTTAAAATCAGCAAGCGGTGACGGCGTCGTTTTAGGGCCTTATACTTATAGGCATTATTTCTATTCACCTTAAGCCCCGGTTAACATCAGAAGTGAGAGTCTATGGCGCAAGGTACTCTGTACATTATCTCTGCTGCTTCAGGTACAGGTAAGACCAGTCTAGTCAAGGACTTGCTCTCGTCTGTGGATAACTTGAAAGTCTCCGTTTCCCACACGACTCGCCCCAAGCGTCCCAAAGAGCAGGATGGGGTGAATTACCACTTTGTATCCGTTGATGATTTCAGCACCATGATGGAGCAGGGCCTGTTTCTGGAACACGCAGAAGTATTCGGGAACTATTACGGCACCAGCCAGGACTGGATAAAAGAGCAATTACGCCAATCAATCGATGTCATTCTCGAAATCGATTGGCAAGGTGCCCAACAAGTGCGCAAACTTATGCCAGAGGCGGTCTCGATTTTCATCTTGCCGCCTTCCAGGGAAGCCCTGCAAGAGCGTTTGCAAGGACGAGCTGAGGATGATCAAGCGGTCATTGATCGCCGAATGGCACAAGCCGTCAACGAAATGAGCCATTACTCTGAGTACGATTACTTGGTAGTGAATGACCACTTTAAGACGGCGTTATCTGAGCTTGTCGCGATTATGAAATCGAACCGACTTAGAGCGAACGTTCAGATGGAACGTCATATGCAGATGATTCAGAAGCTCTTGTCATAAAGCGGCGGCATTTCGTACACTAGAGTGTCTATACAAAGTCGCTGCAAATGGTAAGGGTTCCGGGTCCGAAAGGGTTGGGGCAACTGGCTTGCCTTGCGAGTGTTTGGTGTTCTCACAAAAGGGGTTTACATGGCGCGCGTCACTGTTGAAGATTGTTTGGATTTCGTAGATAACCGCTTTGAGCTGGTCATGGTTGCAGCAAAGCGTTCACGTCAACTTGCGGTAGAAGGGGCGGAGCCTTTGGTGTCAGAAGATAACGACAAACCAACGGTTTTGGCTCTAAGAGAAATCGCCAGTGGCAAAGTGACACCTGAAACTCTAGACGAAGTCGATCACTAACACTTGTAAGAGAAACCTGCCCACACCCTGACTGTGATGGAATGAGACATTGATGTGAGTTTGCAGTTGGAGGTAGGGTGCTCACCATAGAATCACTCGCAAGGCGTCTAGAAACCTACATGGACGCCGACGATATCCGCTTAGTCAAACGCGCCTATTTTTATGCTGATCAGGCGCATGTCGGTCAAACTCGCCGCAGCGGAGAACCCTATATACACCACCCCCTGGCTGTGGCGAACATCCTTGCGGATATGCACATGGATGCCCAAAGCCTTATGGCAGCCATGCTGCACGATGTCATTGAAGATACTGCCATTCCGAAAGAAGCGTTGGCCGAACAGTTTGGGGATACGGTTTCCCAATTGGTTGATGGGGTGAGCAAATTAACGCATATCAAGTTTGAAACCCGTGCGGAGCAGCAAGCCGAAAACTTTCAAAAAATGGCACTGGCCATGGCGAAAGATATTCGAGTCATTTTGGTTAAGCTCGCTGATCGCCTGCACAATATGCGAACGTTGGATGCCTTGCCCAGTGCAAAAAAACGCCGTATTGCCAAAGAAACGCTTGATATTTATGCGCCCATCTCAAATCGTTTAGGCATCAGTAATATCCGTATGGAGCTTGAGGATTTGTGCTTTAAAGCCACTTATCCCATGCGTTCATCGTTGATTCAAAAAGCGGTTAAAGAGGCCAGAGGCCATCGCTCAGAAATTGTCGAAAAAATTCGCGATGCCATTCAAAATCGATTGGCGGAAGACGGTTTAAAAGCCCGCATCATTGGGCGCGAAAAACACCTTTACAGCATCTACACCAAAATGCGTGAGCGTCGGAAATCCTTTGCTGACATCATGGACGTGTACGGTTTTCGCATCATCGTTGGCTCTGTTGATGAATGTTATCGTGCGTTGGGCATGGTGCACAATTTATATAAACCTATTCCAGGGCGTTTCAAAGATTATATCGCCATCCCTAAAGCCAACGGTTATCAATCGTTACACACGACGTTGATTGGTATGAATGCCGTACCCGTGGAAATTCAAATTCGCACTGAAGAAATGGATGCCATGGCTCATAATGGTATCGCGGCGCATTGGTTATATAAGCGTCCTTACGATGCGAAAGTGGAAGGCGGTTATCGCACCAAACAATGGGTTCAAGGCTTGCTAGAGCTGCAAAAACGCGCAGGCAATTCTCAAGAATTCATTGAAAGCGTTAAAATTGATTTATTCCCAGACGAAATATATGTCTTCACGCCGAAAGGCAAAATTCTTGAACTCCCTGCGGGAGCGACGGCAGTAGACTTTGCGTATGCCGTGCACACAGACATTGGGAATGCCTGCATCGGTTGCCGTATTGATCGTCGCTTGGCTCCTTTAAGCAGTCAATTGCAAAGCGGCCAAACCGTGCAAGTGATTACCGCACCGGGAGCCAATCCAAACCCCGCATGGCTTTCGTTTGTCACCACGGGAAAAGCGCGCAGCAACATTCGCCATTTCTTAAAAAACCAACGCCGCTCCGAATCCAATCAACTTGGGTTGCGGCTGCTTGAAAAATCTCTCACGGCATTCGGACACAGTTACGAAGAAATCCCTGAATCGCATTGGGCTGAACTGTTAAATGATTTACAGCTAAAAGACCAAGAAGCCCTTCTAGAAGAAATTGGGCTGGGAAGTCGCATGGCGCTGCCGATTGCACGCCGTTTAAGCATTATGATGTCAGAACGGGATGACGTTCAGCCCGTTTCAGCAGAAAAACCGCTTACCATTCGGGGCACGGAAGGGATGGTGGTCAGTTTCGCCAAGTGCTGTGGCCCAATCCCAGGTGACCCGATTATAGGTCACGTTAGCTCTGGTAAAGGGCTGGTTGTGCACTTAGCCAGTTGCAAAAATGTGCAAAACATCATGGATCACCCCGATAAATATTTGCACTTACAGTGGGATACCGACATTCGCGAAGACTTCCCCGTTTCTTTGCGCATTGAACTGAACAACCGTCGAGGCGTTATTGCTGAATTAGCCAGCACCTTATCCATGGCGGACGGCAATGTGGATCAAATCAGTTTAGAAGATCGGGATGCACAATTGAGCGTTGTATCGGTGCGTGTAAGAGTTAATAGCCGTAACCACTTAGCTCGCATTATTCGCCGAGTGCGTACTTTGACAGGCGTGCACCGAGTGGTGCGTGTTAAAAACGCTTAAGGGCGCTCTGTTCATCCGATAGCGCTAAAAAAGAACTCTGTGTGCTTAGGCAGACACTGAGTTTTTTTAGGCGCCTTGGCATGTTAAATTGATGCCGATTAACCACTTTATGTGGTGCTTACCTTTCTTCTGATAAGTGAATCTTTGATATGAATAAGACCGTGATTGCGACTGACCAAGCGCCCGCCGCCATTGGCACTTACTCTCAAGCGGTAAAAGTGGGTTCGTTGGTATTCTTGTCGGGCCAGATTCCATTGGTGCCTGAAACCATGACGCTTGTGTCAAAAGAGTTTGTTGAACAAACCCATCAAGTGTTTAAAAATTTGAAAGCAGTGTGTGAAGCTTCTGGGGGCACGCTTAATCATTTAGCGAAAGTGAATATTTATCTGACAGATCTGAGCCACTTTGCCACGGTGAATGAAATCATGGCGACTTATTTTGAAGAGCCTTATCCTGCTCGCGCGGCTGTTGGAGTGAAAGAATTGCCGAAAGGTGCTTTGATTGAAATAGAAGGAGTATTGGCTCTGGAGGAGCAATAAGCGCATGAGCACGGTTATATACCCAGGTACATTTGATCCAATTACCCATGGGCATCAAGACCTGGTTGAAAGGGCCTGCCCTCTATTCAATAAAGTGATTGTGGCCGTTGCTGAAAGCCCACACAAAAAGCCCGCATTAACGCTTGAGAAGCGGGTGGCGTTAGCTCGCACTGTGTTAGGTCATCTGCCAAATGTTGAAGTGTGTGGATTTGATAATCTCTTGATCGAATTTGCACAGCAACAGCAAGCCACCACTATCTTGCGTGGGCTCCGAGCGGTTTCAGATTTTGAGTACGAGTTCCAGTTGGCCAATATGAATCGCGAGTTAGCCCCTCAAATTGATACTATTTTTCTTACGCCCTCTCAGCAGCACTCTTACCTGTCTTCCTCGCTGGTTCGAGAAATCAGTCGCTTAGGAGGGGATGTCAGTAAGTTTGTACACCCTCAGGTTGCTAAAGCACTCAAAGATGGCTTAAGTGATCGAAAAGGGTAAAATACCCGTAGCTTGATTGAGTTGAGAAATAGGTAGCGGTCATGTCATTGTTCATCACTGATGAATGCATCAACTGTGATGTATGCGAGCCTGAGTGCCCAAATGAGGCAATTTCACCGGGGGATGAGATTTATATCATCGAACCTGGCAAATGTACTGAATGCGTGGGCCACTATGATGAGCCTCAGTGCCAGCAGGTTTGCCCGGTCGATTGTATACTTTTGGATGATAAAAACCCGGAAACCAAAGATCAACTTATGGAAAAGTATCGCCATCTTACGGGCAAGGCTTGATTCTACCAGCCTTTGACGTTTACAAAGAAATCTACACATCTTTGTAAACCTCAAAGGCCGGTCAGATGAAACTATTACTAAAAGCACTGCACCCTTCTCCTAAAAAGTCAGCTTCGTCACGTTCCATTTTTGTCCCTGCGCTGTTGAGCTCCGTAGTGGCCGCTTTTATTGTGGGATGCGCCTTAGATGCATCCAGTGATAATCGGACGTCTACTGCAAAAACCCAGTCAATGCATCAAGCAGCCATTGCAAGTGCTCATCCTCATGCGACAGAGGCTGGCATGAAAGTATTGCGTAATGGAGGAAATGCCTTTGATGCGGCCGTAGCGGTTGCAGCTACCCTTGGGGTCGTAGAGCCCTACAGCGCCGGCATAGGCGGTGGCGGTTTTTGGCTTCTCTATGATGCCGATGGGCTTGATAAGCAAGGTAATCCGTTGGAAAGCCAATACGTCTTTGTTGATGCGCGCGAAAAAGCTCCCATGAGTGCCCATCGCGATATGTATCTAGGGGCTGACACCGATGGGGATGGTGAGCCGGATGTTGACCGCAGCAAAGCAACCACCGGTCCATTGGCTGCGGGCATTCCTGGTCAGGCTGCAGCCTTTGCTCATTTGGCAAAAAAATATGGCAGGCTGCCTTTGAAGCAATCGTTAGAAAAGGCTATTTATTACGCGGATAATGGCTTTAATGCAGGACATATTTACGTAAATTATCTGGAGAATAATAAAAATAGGGTGATTCAATTCCCCTCAAGTAAATCGATTTTCTTTAAAAATGGTGAAGTGCCAAAAGAAGGTGATTTAATCGTACAAAAAGACTTAGCGAAGACGTTAAGAGCGGTTGCTGATAAAGGTTTTGATGGCTTTTATAAAGGAACGGTAGCTACCAAAATGGTTGAATCGGTTCAGGCAAATCAAGGGATTTGGACGTTAGACGATTTAGCCAATTACCAAGTCATTGAGCGCGAACCGATTCAATTTGAAGTGGATGGATATCGTTTTATCTCAGCACCTCCACCTTCATCAGGTGGCGTCGCCTTAGCAACCATATTAAAAACAATTGAAAAGAAAGATTACAACCGCCTCAATAAAGTGGACCAAACGCATTTATTAATTGAAGCCATGCGTCATGCTTACCGTGATCGTGCTGAATTCTTAGGTGATACGGATTTTGTGGATGTGCCTGTAAAAACGCTGATCAGCAATCAACATGCGGAGCAATTAGCGGCAAAAATCAGTATGGCGAAAGCGACGCCAAGCGAGCAATTAGGGCAAAAATACGCTCTAAACCAAGGAAATCACACGACGCATTTTTCAATCATTGACCAAGAAGGCAACCGTGTCTCTGCGACGCTCAGTATTAATTTATCTTATGGGTCAGGCTTTGTTGCCGAGGGCACCGGTGTTTTATTAAACAATGAAATGGATGACTTTTCATCCAAGCCAGGTTCTCCAAATGCTTTTGGGCTGGTCGGCAGTGAAGCCAATGCCATTGAAGCCGGTAAGCGTCCTTTATCTAGCATGACACCCACTATGATTGAGAGCGATAAAGGCGTGGCTGTGATTGGAACGCCTGGTGGTAGCCGTATTATCACTATGGTGTTGTTGGGTGCGCTGGAGCATATGGAAGGCAAGCCCGTTGAGGCTTGGGTGAATCGCCCACGTTTCCACCACCAATATTTACCGGATGCGGTGACTTTTGAAACCAAAGGGGAATTTCAAGGGTTAACGCCTGCTGAGCAGTCTGCTCTTAAAATCCGAGGTCATAAACTGGCGCCCAAAGCAGGCACCTATGGCAACATGCAAGCGGTCTTTTGGGATGCGACGAAACAAGAACTCTCAGCGGCTTCCGATAAGCGGGGTGAGGGTTCAGCCAAAGTTGAAGTGATCCAATAAAAAACCGAAAAATAAAAAGAGCCTTCAAAGGGCTCTTTTTATTTAAACAAAAATTCTTATAGATCACCGAAGTGATGTTGCAAAATAGACAGCGCTACGACACCTGCGGTTTCGGTACGCAATACCCTGGGCCCTAGCGTTAATCCGCGATACCCTTGCTGCTGAGCGGCCTCTATTTCTTCTGTTGTAAACCCCCCTTCAGGGCCAATCATCAACATCGCCGCTTTCGGTGTTTCTAATCGTGATAAATTGTCTGAATCCAATTCTTGAGACAAAATCCATCGATGCGTTTCAGAGTGTACTTGTTTGATGAACGTTTCAAATGCCTGAATAGGTTGTAAAGAAGGAAGTCTAGCTCGACCTGACTGTTCGCAAGCACTGATGATAATGTTTTGCCAGTAATCCATCTTTTTCTCAGCGCGATCTTGCTTTAAACGAACGTCACATCGAGCGCTGGTGAGCGGGGTAACCTGACTAATGCCTAATTCCACCGCTTTTTGCAAGGTATATTCCATACGGTCACCTTTTGAAATGACCTGTGCCAAATGCAGTCTAATTGGAGACTCATTATGAATAGGAATACATGTATGAACCTCTACCTGTAACGTTTTTTTCTGGGTGGCAGTGATAGTCGCCTGGTAATCAAAACCATCGCCATTAAATAATATAAGAGATCGCCCAGACTCAACTCTTAGCACTTTTAATAAATAATGTGCTCGATCGCCTTCTAAGGTAAGCGTGGTATTAGCTTGAAGAGGCGTATCAACAAATATCCTAGGAACGCGCATGTTTTGGTGGGTATCCGTAAAATCAATCAACAAAGAAGATAGTGTCGTTTTAGGAAACTATTCTAGGGTGCCCAATTGAGCGCCCTAGAAAAAATTAAGCCGTTGCAATATCAATCCCTTCCGTTGCTACGGTTGCCAGATGCTTTATTTCATCTTGAGTGATTACGTAAGGTGGCATCATGTATACGACATTCCCTAGAGGTCGTAATAAAGCACCGCGTGTTAGAGCGTGTTGATAGACTCTTAGGCCTCGCCTTTCTTTCCAGTCATAGGGCGTTCGTGAAGCCTTTTCTTGAATCATTTCAATTGCCAAGACCATACCTGTTTGACGTACTTCATAAACATGAGGGTGATCTGATAAATGAGCTGTTTCTGTTTTCATGCATTCAATGAGGCTTTGATTTTGTTCAATGATGTTGTCTTTTTCAAGAATATCAATCGTTGCCAGAGCGGCCGCAGCAGCCAGAGGATTGCCCGTATAAGAATGACTGTGCAAGAAAGCTCTCAGAGAATCATAACTATCATAAAATGCGTTATACATATCGTCTGTGGTTAAGACCGCACACATGGGCAAATAGCCACCCGTTAAACCTTTTGAAAGGCACATAAAGTCGGGAGTAATCGTCGCTTGTTCACAGGCAAAGAGAGTACCTGTACGCCCAAACCCTACGGCAATTTCGTCAGCGATGAGGTGTACCTGATATCGATCACAAGCTTCACGTAACTTGGTTAAATAAATTGGGTGATACATGCGCATATGCCCTGCACACTGTATCAATGGTTCGACGATGACAGCGCTTACTTCAGTGTGGTGTTGCGCTAGCAGTGACTCCATTTTTTCAAATTGGCGCAGGCTGTAATCATGCCAACTCTCGCCAGACTCCCGATAAAAACAGTCGGGGCTGGGTGCGGTAATCACTTCCATCATTAAAGGTTTGTAGGTTTCCTTGTATAAAGAAACATCGCCGACGGCGAGAGCACCCAAAGTTTCGCCGTGGTAGCTATTGCTTAGAGTAATAAATTTCGATTTATTGGGCAGGCCATTATTAAGCCAGTAGTGATAGCTCATCTTTAATGCGACTTCGATGCCTGAAGAGCCATTATCCGCGTAGAATACTCTAGAAAGCCCTTTAGGCGTTATATCAACCAATTTTCTGGCGAGGGCTTCAGCGGGCTCATGACTAAAGCCAGCTAGAATGACATGCTCAAGTGTATCCAGTTGCTCTTTCATTCGAGCATTGATCCTTGGGTTTGCGTGTCCAAGAATGTTGACCCACCAGGAGCTGACGGCATCAATATAGCGATTCCCAGCATAATCTTCTAGATATATCCCCCTTCCTGATTTGATTTTTACAAGAGGAAGCCACTCGTGGTCTTTCATCT
The DNA here is from genome assembly GCA_947499545.1 of uncultured Saccharospirillaceae bacterium. Classification (GTDB taxonomy): domain Bacteria; phylum Pseudomonadota; class Gammaproteobacteria; order Pseudomonadales; family Oceanobacteraceae; genus CANMOZ01. Next base: position 97,804 of record CANMOZ010000014.1, on the reverse strand, counting down.
GTGTGCATGGGTGCCAGAGAGGGGAGGTTTTGGGGTCAAAGAGAGTTGTTTTGGTAGGCATAATTTTCGTCATCAAGTATCAGACAAGTGAGTCACACTCTATTGCGATGCCAATGAGTGTACCAGTTCTGTTCGCTGCTTGCATGGCGCGTCAGTATAGGTAATATACGCATGCTGGCAGTCAGTGACTGCTCGCATGTTAGTTGATGATTGAAATAGTTTTAATACGCAACCAATGCATTTCATGGGGCAGCTAACGTAAAATTAAAGCGCTTTAAAAAATGAACGTATTGAGAAATCTTTACTAATAATACTCAAAACTATTTCCAACTAAGGGATATACGATGCTAAAAAAAATAATATCATCGCTAGCACTTAGTGCCGCATTAGTGGTATCTGCTGAAGCGATTGAATCGGTCAAAATGATTAGCTGGTGGGGGTACTTTGATGAGCCTGTAAATATGCCAGCTTTGGAAGAACATTGTAATGCATCTATCTCGATTGATGATTATTTTACAAACGGAGAATTTGTTCGTAGAAGCCAGCAAAACCAATATGATATATTAATTTATTCTGAAACGGCATCGGACCTTATTGATAGAAAATTCGAAAATAATTCTATTGATATATCATCTCTTGCAGATGAATATCACCCCATCATCAAGGAGAAGTATTCATCTGAAAGAAGAAAATCAAATACAGTTTTTTTTGCATTATCAGGAACGCTGTTTTTATGGGATGATAATGAAGTTAAGCTTCAAAGATATGATTCTATCTTAGACGTTTTAAAATTGAATAAAAGCAAGCCTGTCGTGTTTTTAGATGATCCGTTGGAAATTTATTCCATATTGAAACACGGGCTTTCAGATTCAGAGAAAGAAACGCTTGGCGGCAAGCCTTTAGAGTTTTATGGAATAGAGGATTACTTTAAATCAGAAGAGGTGGTGTTTTCAAACCATTTTCATTACATTCTAAAAACATTAGATTTTTCAGTTTCTTATGCTTGGACAGGGGAAGGTATTAAACATTATCGGCGTATAAAAGAAAAGGTTGAGACTTTGCAGCAGCAAAGGCCCTTAAATACACCTACACAAAATGCAGGTGCCTCAGATAACGATGAAGCAAAAATTAATTCAACGAATGCAGATTATCGATATGGGTTCCATAAAAATTTTTCTCATGTCTCAAAAGATCTTATGACGCTAAATTCTAACTCTAGAGCAGCTCGGTGTGTGGTTGAATCAATTGCTAGTGGTAGGTTTCATGATGAGGTAATGTCAAGCAATTATTATATGTCACCCACTTTGAGATTGCCTGCAAACGCTGATAATGAGTATAAGGCAATGCTTGGAGATTTCAACTCGAAAGTTAAAGATATAGGCTGGAAAGAAGAATTGAATAAAACTCAATACCAAAAGCTGGATGTCTATTGGCAAACAATGAAACTCGGTTTGGGTGAATTAAATGATTTAAAATAACGTATTTTCTTGAATTAATTTCACATTTTGTTGCTGGTTGGTAGGGTTATTAAAAATTTTCAATAAGGTAAAGTATTAAAGTAGCTAGTGTTATACACCTATTTTTAATTCAGTGCTATTGTTGCTTATGGTAGCTAAGATAAATGATTAAAGAAAGTGTTTGGCTTGTATTGGAAGAAACATTGGTTTCTCTAAAAGTTTGGCATGAGTGACTAATTTAAAAGAGCCAGTAATACCGAATAATGTATCCATTTGAAATACATATAGATTCAGAGAGCCTTGAATACAGCTAAAATAGTTTTTTTAATTGGAGTTTAAATAGCGCGATATTTTACTTTGTTAGAATTTTTTGTTTGGCATTCATTTTGTTTTCTTGCGATAGGTAAAGAGATGTTTAATAAGATAATATCAGCGATTGCATGCAGTGCGGTGTCGATTGTTTCTATTGAAGCAGCAGAGCCAGTAAAAATCATCAGTTGGTGGGGGTATTTTGATGATCAGGTAACAATGAAATCGATGGAAGAGATTTGTAATGCAGCGATCTCGGTGGATGAATATTATACCAATGAAGAATTTGCAAGACGCAGTCAGAATAGTCAGTATGATATCTTAATCTATTCTGAAACAGCGTCTGATCTTGTAGAGAAAAAATTTGAAAATAATGCAATTGATATTGCTTATCTAACAAAGGAGTATCACTCAATCATTCTAAAAAAATATAATTCAGAAAAGAGAAAATCAAACACAGTGTTTTTTGCTTTAGCAGGTACAATGTTTTTGTGGGATGAAAAGCAAATTAAATTGGAGTCCTATAAGTCAATTTTAGATTTTTTAAAAGAGAAAAAGAAGAAGCCATTTGTTGTATTGGATGACCCATTGGAAATCTACAGCTTGCTCGAATATGGATTAACAAAATCAGAGAAAGAAATGTTAGGAAATCGGTCACTTGAATTTTATGGAGCCGACCAATACTTGAATTCAAAAGACGTAATATTCTCAAATCATTTGATTTCTTTGTTGCAGGATGAGGATTTCTCAGTAGCGTATGCTTGGTCTGGCGAGGTGTTAGAGCAGTTTGAGATATTGCAAAATAAAGTAAAATATATAAAAGCAAATGATAAATCGAAAACGCATGTGAAAGTGACTCAGGTTAGTTCGGATCGTTTGCCCGTTATTGATACTGTTCAAGCAGACTACCGTTATGCTTTCCATATAAATTTCTCTCATATATCAAAAGATCTATTGACGCTTACTTCTAATTCCAAAGCTTCTCGTTGTATTGCGGAACTGATTTCTAATGGAAGTCATCATGATGATATAATGTCAAGCAGCTATTATATTTCACCTAGTTTGAGCGTGCCCGTTAATGCGGATGATAAGTATAGATCAATGCTGATTGATTTTGAATCAAAAGTATCGAAATTGCCATGGAAGTTGCAGTTGCCAAAAAACCAATATCAAGAGCTCAGTGCTAACTGGCAGAAAATTAAATTAGGTTTTGGCCAGTGAAACTACCTAGAATAGCTTTATATAGCTTTGTATTATTGACTCCCCTGATTGTAGGGGGGGTTTGGTTGCCTAATAATAACAACAATAATATATGTATAAAAAATCGCAAACTAATCGATGAAAAATTTTCTCAATATACAAATGCATTATCTAAAAAGATCATTGTCTTTGGAAGCTTCCCAATCCTTATGGATTTTTTTAGATCAGGACCAATTGTTAGGAAAGAGCTTCTTCCTTTTATACCCCGTGCTTTGTCAAGAATTAAGTGGCCATCTTATGTAAAAGGTGTGGCTTTATTCTCTTTTAATGCTGATGTGTTGTACCGTGTTGGAATAAGAACACCAAATGTAATTTCTGTAGAGTTTTGTTACATCAATGAAACGCTTAACAGGGAGTCTGGTTTGTGCTCTGGAGAGCTGATTTTATACATTGAAAAGCAAAAATTAAAGCAAACCTTGGCACTTAACCTACAGCCTGCTTCTTGTGAACAATCGAAAGAATTGCCTTTTTTAAATTATTATGAGGATGAGTATCTAAAATTCCAGTCAAACATTTATATAGAATTGAATTAATTCTACAGGGTGATTGTATCCCATGATTTGATCCAAAATTTCATTGGTTTGCTACTTGCTTTATCTTCATCGATTTCTTTCCATTTGTAATAAATTATTAGGTTAGAGTTGGGTTGGTAACCGAGTTTTCTCCAAAGTGGTTTGTAGGGGTGGCATGAATCATCAGGTAGCGGTTTTTCTTTTCTTTCAATAGTGCACAAAGCTGTCGTTTTTGCACCTAACGAAATGGCGTGTTTTTCACTATGTTCGAGGAGCATCCGTCCGGCACCTTTTCCTCGGTAGGATTTGTAAACGATAAATTCTCCGAAGTAATAGATATTGTCTATCGGAATGTTTTTGTCTAGGAAGCAGCTTTGAAACTCTTTATCTGAGTGTTTTAGCCACATCCCCGTAGATGCACCCACTATTTGGCTGTTATCAATCAGTAATATGCATACGTTTGATTCATGCATTGAGTAGTCATGTAAGTACTTTTCTTCATAGGCAGCATCGCCGTCGTACAAGTATGGGTATTCGCGAAATATTTTAATTCTTAGCTTAGCCAACTCTTTAATATAAGGCTTTATATCTTTTCCGGTCAGTTTTAGAAGCTCCATAAACACCTACATCTTTTTTATAAAAATTTAAACTTTAATATCAACTATATTAACACCTAGCTTTGTTATAGTAGAAAGAAAATTTTGATTTGTATAAGGTGTTTTGAGTGCTATCACCTCTAAATCGGGTCGCATCCATCTCGCAGTTAAAAGCGTGGTTGATACATCGCCAATAATGGTGCAGTCTCTTGGCAAAATAGGAAGCAGAGATTCAAAGTTAACTCTTTTGGGTAAGAACAGATTTATATTTTCATCTAGATCCAGCCAGTTGTGAGTTAAGTCCCTAGGGTGGTACTTGATGGCGGTCAGGCCAGTCTCAGATGAATGTTCGCGCACATAGCTTAGAAAATACTCTTTTATCTTGGGCTCAGCTTCAACGAGTGATTCATGAGGTAGAGTAATCAACAGTTTTATATTGTCCAGTGTGTGTGCTTTCACATTATAATGCGATAAAAGGTGATTAGCTAATTCACTGGGCGCTTTTGATTGATAGTAATCTGCTCTGATAGGCTTCCTGATTTTTGTGGAAAGTTCTTTCACTACTAATTCAGGGAATGCCGCATACACTTCCTTGATCCAGCTAGAAGCGCCAACGGTATTTGGATTCTCCCACCAAGCCCCATAGACTAATTTTTTGACGACGTTATCGACAACGCGATCATTCCAAGATTTAGAAGCCGCTCTTCCCATGTATGTGAACGTTCCTTCATCCATGTAAACACCAAAGCAGTTAGGATTCTTTGCTTTTGCTAGATGCATGGCGGTTTGAAATTCGATCCTCCGATCATTGCCTGTGAATATTTCATCGGGTGCTTGCTCGTCAATGAGTGTTTTGAGTTGAGCAGTTATTTTTCGTCTGGATTTTACTTTCTTGATTGGATGTTTGATTCTACCCTGAAATATATGAACCCTTTTAAAGGGCTTGTGCTCGAGCTCCGCTATCAGGTTGTAATAATCATTGTTCTCAATATCGATTTGATCAATTAAAAACAAAATGTTTTCTTCATTTAGAAATAAGTTATCGGCAAGTGCGAAAGCAGAAAATATGTGAAGCGGCGTTGAACACAAAAACCAGCGAGTTGCCATAACAGTCTCAGAAATAAATAAACATCTTTTGGATGGCAGTAGGGGCAATAAAGCCCCTTAAGATTCTATTACCAGCCAAGATTTTTGAGGATTTCGGAAGTAAGCGTTGCATCATTTAGGGTGTAGAAATGCAGGCCTGGGGCATCGTTGGCAAGCAAGTCGTCGCAAAGTTGCGTAACGACGTCCAAGCCAAATTGTCGAATAGAAGCACTGTCATCTCCGTAAGATTCTAGGCGTCTGCGAATCCAGCGCGGTATTTCGGCGCCACAAGCATCAGCAAATCTTGCAAGCTTGCTGAAATTACCAATAGGCATAATACCGGGTAAAACAGGGATGTCGATATTACGTTTATGCAATGAATCAACGAAGTAAAAAAAGCTGTCAGGGTTAAAGAAAAACTGTGTAATCGCAAAATCAGAACCTGCATTGACTTTTTCAATGAAAGCATCGAAATCTTGATCGTAATTGCGCGCTTGTGGGTGTACCTCTGGGTAGGCAGCCACATAAATTTCAAAATGATCCCCTGAAATAGCGCGTATGTATTCAACTAAATCTTTGGCATAGCGAAAGTCTCCTTGAGCGTAACCAAGCCCAGAGGGCAGATCGCCGCGAAGAACAACCAATGACGATATGCCTTGGTTTTGATAGTCGCTAATAATTTCCTGTATTTCGACTTTCGTATGCCCAATACAAGACAAATGTGGTGCAATAGGAACGTTTTGTTTGTGCAATAAAGAAACGAGCTGATGTGTGTTTGTACGCGTCGACCCGCCTGCGCCATAGGTCATGGAAAACAAATCTGGGTCAAATTGTGAAAGGGTTTCACGCGTTTTTAACAGTTTTTGAGCGCCACTCTCGGTTTTCGTGGGAAAGAACTCAAAACTCAAGTGCAGATCTTCCATTGCATCCCCATTTGCGATTGGTGTTCTCGCGTTCCATTTTATAGAGGAATGCGAGAACCGTTGTTATAAGGTCATGGTCAGAAGGGATTAATATCGATAGCTTTCGGGTTTAAAAGGCCCTTCTACGGCGACATTAATATACTTCGCTTGCTCTGGTGTCATTTGGGTGATAACGCCTCCAAAACCTTGCACCATATAAGCTGCGACTTCTTCGTCTAACTTCTTAGGTAACACGGTGACACCAATTTTACTGGCTTTATCCGCCTCGCTGAGGGCAGCGTATTGCTCTTTGAATAAATGGATTTGAGCCAATACTTGGTTTGCAAAAGAACCATCCATGATACGGCTAGGGTGTCCTGTTGCATTGCCCAAGTTAACCAAGCGTCCTTCTGATAGCAATATCAAAAAGTCTTGATTTGCTTTATCACGATATATTTTGTGCACCTGAGGTTTGATTTCTTCCCAAGAGCAATTTTCACGCAAATAGGCTGTATCAATCTCATTATCAAAGTGACCAATATTACAAACAACTGCCCCCACTTTAAGAGACTGAAGCATGGCTTTATCGCATACATTCACGTTGCCTGTGGTGGTCACCACGAGATCGGTTTGAGACAAAAGGGCTTTATTAATATCTTCAATTTTGCCAGTGTTGACGCCCTTTTGATAAGGCGAAACGACTTCATACCCATCCATACAAGCTTGCATCGCACAAATAGGATCAATTTCTGCGACTCTAACGATCATGCCTTCTTGTCTTAGACTGGCAGCAGAACCCTTACCAACATCACCATAGCCTACGACAAGCGCTTTTTTACCTGATAGCAAGTGGTCTGTTGCACGCTTAATCGCATCATTAAGTGAATGTCGGCAGCCATACTTATTATCATTTTTGGATTTTGTAACGGAATCATTGACGTTAATGGCTGGAACTTTTAATGAGCCATCTTGCATCATTTCCAGAAGGCGGTGTACACCTGTGGTGGTTTCCTCAGAAATGCCGTGAATCTTCGTTAGCATTTCGGGGTATTTATCGTGAATGTAACCGGTTAGGTCGCCACCATCATCCAAAATCATGTTGGCGTCCCATAACTCGCCAGTAGGGGTGCGGCATGTTTGCTCAATGCACCACCAAAACTCTTCTTCGGTTTCGCCTTTCCAAGCGAATACCGGAACATTGGCTGCCGCCATAGCCGCTGCTGCATGATCTTGAGTTGAAAAGATATTGCACGAAGACCAGCGCACTTCTGCGCCCAGCTCTAACAGCGTTTCAATTAAAACGGCGGTTTGAATGGTCATGTGCAAGCAGCCAATGATTTTGGCCCCTTTTAAAGGCTGAGAAGCCTTATAGGCGCGACGGATGGCCATTAATGCTGGCATTTCCGTCTCGGCTATTTCAATTTCCTGTCGGCCCCACTTGGCCAAACTCATATCAGCAACTTTGGCATCAACGACTAAGTTTTGTGCGGTATCAGCATTCATTAAGCAACTCTCCCCTGTTGGCTTGTTCGCTTGGCGTTATGCACGACCAGCGGCATTTTTTAACACGTCAGCTTTGTCAGTGTTTTCCCATGTGAAGTTCGTTTCTTCGCGGCCAAAATGCCCATACGCAGAGGTTGGTTGGTATATGGGGCGCTTAAGATCGAGCATTTTAATGAGGCCGGCAGGCGTCAAGTCGAAGTATTCGCGAACAAGATCAGCGATTTTTTTCTCATCAATCTGGTTGGTACCAAAGGTGTTGATGGAAATAGAAGTCGGTTCAGAGACGCCAATGGCGTAAGACACTTGAATTTCACAACGATTGGCCAAGCCAGCGGCAACAATATTTTTTGCAACGTAACGACCCGCGTAAGCAGCCGAACGATCCACTTTCGAGGGATCTTTCCCAGAGAACGCGCCGCCGCCATGACGTGCCATACCGCCGTAAGTATCAACGATGATTTTTCGGCCAGTCAGTCCACAATCGCCTACAGGTCCGCCGATCACGAAATTGCCGGTTGGGTTAATGAAGAATTTTGTGTCTTTGCTGATCCACTCTGCGGGTAGAACAGGGCCAAGAATGTGCTCGGTCACGGCTTCACGCAAATCGTCAAGGCGAATACCGTCGGCGTGCTGTGTCGATAGAACCACCGCATCAATCCCAACCGGTTTCCCTTTCTCGTAGCGGAAGGTTACTTGGGATTTAGCATCCGGGCGCAACCATTCAAGCAGTCCGCTTTTACGAACGTACGCTTGGCGTTTAACCAAACGATGCGCATAAGTAATAGGGGCGGGCATGAGCACGTCGGTTTCATTGGTTGCGTAACCGAACATGAGGCCTTGGTCACCAGCGCCGAGGTCTTTGTCGCTGCCTTCGTCTACGCCCATAGCGATATCGGTGGATTGTTTGCCAATCGCATTTAAAACGGCACAGCTAGCGCCGTCAAAGCCCATATCGCTGTGGTTGTAGCCAATGCCTAATACAACGTCACGTACTAAATCCTCAATATCAATGTACGTGCTGGTTCTGACTTCACCTGCCACGACCACCATGCCGGTTTTGATCAGCGTCTCGACGGCCACACGCGAGTTGGGGTCGTCTTTTAACATCGCGTCCAAAATAGCATCGGATATTTGGTCGGCAATTTTGTCAGGATGCCCTTCAGAAACGGATTCTGAAGTAAACAGGTTGTATTCACTCATGGTATTGTCTTCCTACTTGTATATCAGCAATTCTATTGGCTGGGTGAGTGCGAGCACTTTTGAAATAACTGTACTTGCACCTGAAAGCCATTCCTAAGCCCTGTAATGACTTGCTGCAGATGGGTGAGTCCTGCTTGATGTCCCCAGCTTTGAATATCTTCTGGTGACAACCCCAGCCATAAATCGCCGCAGCTTTCCATTGTCCACTGTTGATCGTGTGGGCAAAGCTCGGTAATCAACAAAAAGCCCTGATCATTGAGCAGTTCCGCTGAGTCACCGAACAATTGTTCGGGTGATGGATTGTGGTGCATCACCATGTTATATGCGATGAAATCGACATTAAGTCCATCGCGCAATGCGCTTTGAGTATCACCCAATATAAAACGAACATTGGTGACGTCTTCAGGTAGATAACGTCTTGCCAGTTCTAACATGGGGCCGGAATTATCAAGCGCATAGATCTGTTTAAAGCGAGCCGCCAGTGGCGCTAAAAAACCGCCTTCTCCTGGGCCGACTTCCATTGCATAGCTATCATTGGGCAGTTCTAAAGGTTCCATGACGGCTTCAATGATGTCCGCATAATGCTCGTAGCCAGCGATCAAATCATTGATCTCGCTGAATTGACCCGCGTGGCGGTTAAAAAACTCTCTGGATTGTTGTGCTCGACTGTGATGAATTCTCGCCATCGCTTGTGATAAATCGTGGCTGAGAGTGGTCTCATCAATGGCGGCTAAAATCTGTTGTTTGAGGTCAAGTAAGGGGTCATCTAGTGCAATGACCGCCCGCCGATAAAAATTCGAATTGGCCTGCCGTTTGTGTTCAATGAGTCCTGCCTGCACCAAAATCTTTAGATGGTGGCTCATGGCGGATTGGCGTACACCGAAAATATCGCTTAACTCTAATACTCCGAAGGAATCTTGTTGCAATACACGCAGTATTTCCACGCGAAAACTGTCTGCGCTGGCTTTGCAAACAAGCGCAACGGCCTCAGTAGACAGCGGTTGTGTCGGATGGAGCGACGAAGGTGTCTGTATTGAATGAGGCGTATCGGTTTCCAAATTGATACCTTAAATAACGATTCTTGATACTCTGACAGTTATTACCCACCAGCCGAGACCACCTCTTTTTTGTCGGTGATGCGTGGCTTTGAGGAGTACAACACCCACAAATAGCAAGTTAGGGCGTGTCGTCTATAGCCTGTTTTAGCCAGCTAGAATGCTTTGCCTTGCACTCTGCGAGGCTATCAACGCGGGGCACGGAATTTAACAATAATTTAGACCCTCAGCAATCATTAATCAAAATCTTTTGATCATGCGAGGCACTCAAAGCACCTCTTTTGGCGCATCAGTAGAATTGAATGTTCCTAAAAGTGAGTTTTAGGCATATTCCTTGGTTTGATTGTGCCAGAACGTTTGCCTGTGAAGAGCAGATGTAAGAAAATGGACGACCCCAAGGGGCGGGTGGAGACAGTTCGTGATCTGCGCCCAATGAAGCCCGAAATTTCAAAAGCGAGATTATTTTCGTGACCAGGAGTAGTGCATGACCTCCCGTAGCCAGCTTGCCCATGCCATCCGAGCCCTTAGTATGGACGCCGTTCAGAAAGCTAAGTCTGGGCATCCAGGAGCCCCCATGGGAATGGCGGACATTGCTGAGGTGCTTTGGAATGATTTTCTAAAGCATAATCCCAAAAACCCAGACTGGGTGGATCGGGACCGTTTCGTACTCTCCAATGGTCACGGTTCGATGTTGCTTTATTCCCTTTTACACCTTTCTGGCTACGACCTCCCTATCGATGAACTCAAACAATTCCGTCAACTGCACTCCAAAACACCGGGTCATCCAGAGTACGGCTACGCGCCAGGCGTTGAAACTACGACGGGTCCTTTAGGTCAGGGGCTGGCAAATGCAGTAGGAATGGCGTTAGCCGAGCGAACGATGGCGGCGCAATTCAATCGTCCAGGCCATTCAATTGTCGATCACCATACCTATGTATTTCTGGGTGACGGCTGCTTAATGGAAGGTATTTCTCACGAAGTTTGCTCACTTGCTGGCACGCTCGGATTAGGAAAACTCATAGCCTTTTACGATGACAACGGGATTTCCATTGATGGAGAGGTTGAGGGCTGGTTTACCGATGATACGGCGCTACGTTTTGAATCCTACGGTTGGCAAGTCATCCAAAAAGTCGATGGCCATAACGCCGATGAGATTCAAGCAGCGATTGAAAATGCCCGCGAAAATACCGAACAACCGACCTTAATTATTTGTAAGACCACCATTGGTTACGGTTCTCCAAACAAAGAAGGCAAAGAAGCTTGCCACGGCGCGCCTTTAGGTGAAGAGGAAATCCAATTAACTCGTGAGCGATTGGGATGGAACCACCCTCCATTTGAAGTACCTGACGAGTTATACAAAGGCTGGGATGCGACGGAGAAAGGCGCTACCGCTGAGTCAGAGTGGGCATCCAAATTCGCCGCTTATGAAGCTGAATACCCTGAATTGGCAGCTGAATTTAAGCGTCGTGCCACTGGAGAACTTCCGGAAGACTTTAGTGAAAAAGCGAAAGCCTTTGTTCAGGCTCAGCATGAAAAAGCCCAGACCATCGCTTCAAGAAAAGCCAGCCAACAAGCCATTGAGGCTTATGCAGACGTATTGCCAGAACTCTTTGGTGGCTCTGCCGATTTAGCGGGCTCAAATTTGACCCTATGGCCAAATGCAAAAGGCATCAGTGCTGAAGATGCATCTGGGAATTATTGTTTTTACGGCGTGCGTGAGTTTGGCATGAGCGCCATCATGAACGGAGTTGCGTTGCACAAAGGCTTGATTCCTTTTGGTGGCACCTTCTTGATGTTTATGGAGTACGCCCGCAATGCAGTGCGTATGGCCGCTTTGATGAAGCAACGTTCTCTTTTTGTATACACCCACGACTCCATTGGATTAGGGGAAGACGGTCCGACCCACCAGCCGATTGAGCAATTAGCCAATCTTCGGACGACGCCCAATCTCGATACATGGCGCCCTTGTGACACGGTTGAAACGGCAGTCGCCTGGAAGGTGGCATTAGAACGTCAAGACGGCCCCAGTGCATTAGCGTTCAGTAGACAAAATTTACCTCATCAAAATCGCAGCCCTGCTCAGTTGGCTGACATTGAAAAGGGCGGTTACATCCTACAAGAGTGTGCTTCTGAAGCCCCCGAAGTGATTTTGATCGCAACCGGATCTGAAGTGGCGTTGGCTATTCAAGCGGCTGAGCATTTAAATGCGACCGGTGTTGAAACTCGAGTGGTATCCATGCCTTGTACCGAGCGTTTTGATGCGCAAAGTCGTGATTATCGAGAGTCTGTATTGCCGAGCGCCGTGACAAAACGCATTGCCATTGAAGCCAGCCAACAGGACTTCTGGTACAAGTATGTGGGTTTAAATGGTGCGGTCGTGGGCATGAAAACCTTCGGGGAATCGGCGCCGGCTGGGGATTTATTTCAGCACTTTGGTTTTCATTTAGAAAACTTACTTCAACAGGTTGAGGCGTTGGCATAATCCTTTATGAAAGCCCGTATTGGCATCAACGGTTTTGGGCGGATTGGACGCTGTGTACTTCGAGCGATCCACGAACGTCAATTAGAATCGCAGTTGCAAGTTGTGGTGATCAATGAGCCAACGGACCTTGCTACGCTGAAATACGTCGCTCAGTACGACAGTACGCATGGCCGTTTCCCCGGAACGCTTGAAGTGAAAGGGAAGCAGTTACATGTGGATGGAAAGCCTATTGAGGTTTTAAATCAACCCAATTTGGATGCCATTGACTGGCATCCTTATAAATTAGACGTGCTGCTGGAATGTTCGGGCAGTTACAGTGATCGTGCTACGGCTGACCGTCAGTTAAGCCAAGGGGCTGGTAAAGTTTTGTTTTCACACCCTGCTCAGGCGGATGTTGATGCTACCTGTATCGTTGGTTTCAACGACGATCAACTGACAGGACGAGAGCACATTCTATCCGCGGGTTCTTGCTCCACGAACTGCGTCATTCCGATATTGCATACCCTGGATCAAGCCTTTGGTATTGAGCGGGGTGTAACAACGACGATCCATTCCGCGATGAATGATCAGCCCGTGATTGATGCTTACCACTCGAATCTTAGGCAAACGCGTGCAGCCGTATCATCCATTATTCCGGTTGATACTCAGCTTCCCAAGGGCATTGGCCGCTTGCTTCAGCACCTGGAAGATCGTTTTGAAAGTTTGCACGTGCGGGTGCCGACACTCAATGTGTCGGTGATGGATCTGAGCTTACAGTTGCGCTCCGCTGTCAACCAGGATCAGGTGAATCAACGCTTGAAACAATTGTCTGATAGCATGCCGCACCTTATTGGCTACAGCACTGAACCCCACGCCTCCGTGGATTTTAATCATGATCCGCGATCGGGGATTGTGGATGCGACACAGACTCGAGTCAGCCATGATCACCTGCTTAAACTCTTTGTTTGGTTTGATAATGAGTGGGGTTTTGCGAATCGTATGATCGATGTTGCGCTCAAAATATTAGACCGAAACTCTTTAGTGCCAGGACAGTAATTTGGCTATGACCGATATATTGAAAATGACCGATCTGCCTTTGTCTGGGCAGCGGGTACTGATTCGTGAAGACCTTAATGTACCCATTCGAGAAGGCAAGATTACCTCTGACGCGCGCTTGCAAGCAGCTCTTCCTAGCATTGAATTTGCTTTAAAGGCCGGAGCAAAGGTCTTGATCATGTCTCACCTGGGTCGCCCTGTAGAAGGCGAGTATGATGATGCATTGAGTCTTCTGCCCGTTGCTCAGTACCTTTCAGACGCCTTAGGGCAAAAGGTTTCTTTGGTGAGTAACCTTGACGAACCGGTGGCACTGCAGAATGGGCAATGTGCTCTGTTAGAAAATGTACGCTTTAATCGCGGTGAAAAGAAAAACGATGAAGCGCTAGCGAAGCAATATGCAGCCCTTTGTGATGTTTTTGTGATGGATGCATTCGGCACAGCGCATCGAGCGCAAGCCTCAACTCATGGCGTTGCCTTGCATGCACCCGTGGCTTGTGCAGGACCGCTGCTGAGTGCTGAGTTAGAGGCTTTGGCACAAGCGCTAGAAGCCCCTAAAAAACCATTGGTAGCGGTGGTCGGCGGTTCGAAAGTATCCACAAAGTTGTCAGTACTTGAACGACTAGCTGAGGTTGCAGACGAGATTATCGTCGGCGGTGGTATTGCGAATACTTTCATCGCTGCTGCTGGCCACTCTGTTGGGCAGTCGCTGTACGAATCAGATTTGATTCCCACGGCTAAAGCTTTGCTGGAAAAAGTGCAGATCCCTATCCCGGTCGACGTGGTTTGTGCGAAACGATTTGCTGAAGACGCTGAAGCTGTGTTGAAGCCCATCCAGGAAGTAGCCGATGACGATATGATTTTGGATATAGGCCCAGAATCCGCCAAAGCCATTGCCGAGCGCCTTCATAAAGCGGGCACCATTATTTGGAATGGCCCTGTTGGGGTATTTGAATTTGAAGCCTTTAGTCAGGGCACCAAGGTGCTATCAGAAGCTATTGCGACGTCAACGGCTTTTTCAATTGCAGGCGGTGGTGACACTTTAGCGGCGATTGATCAATTTGGTATTCGTGATCAAGTGTCCTACATCTCCACTGGCGGCGGCGTGTTTTTAGAATTTGTGGAAGGAAAAGCGTTGCCGGCCGTTGAAGCCCTGAAGCAGAGGGCAGCAAAAGCCTAAATCCTTTGCGTTAGGGTAGCCCATAGAACGTTTGGGTATAGAACATACGACGGTTTCCAATGAGTTTGCTAGAAATCGTCGCTATCATCGGAATTCACTGATGTTCGCATCAAGCAAGTAGAGGTTAGAGGAGCGCACATGGCACTCATCAGCTTACGTCAACTGTTGGATCACGCAGCGGAACACCAATACGGAGTACCCGCATTCAACGTCAATAATCTAGAACAGATGCGGGCGATTATGGAGGCCGCTGATGCGACGGATTCCCCCGTTATTGTTCAAGCGTCGGCAGGCGCGAGAAAGTACGCCGGAGCCCCGTTTCTGCGTCACATGATTTTGGCTGCCATTGAAGAATTCCCTCATATTCCTGTGGTGATGCACCAGGATCACGGAACCTCTCCAGCGGTTTGTCAGCAATCGATCCAGCTGGGATTTAGCTCGGTGATGATGGATGGCTCTTTACGAGAAGACGGTAAAACGCCTGCTTCTTATGAATACAATGTTGACGTGACGAAGCGGACGGTTGAAATGGCTCATGCCTGTGGTGTGTCCGTGGAAGGCGAACTGGGTTGTTTAGGGTCTTTAGAAACTGGGCAAGCAGGGGAAGAAGATGGGATCGGTGCGGAAGGCATTTTGGATCACTCGCAACTGCTAACCGATCCTGAAGAAGCAGCGGAATTTGTTAAAGCAACTCAAGTTGATGCTTTGGCGATTGCTTGTGGTACTTCCCATGGCGCGTATAAATTTACCCGTCCGCCGACAGGTGACATTTTGGATATTGGCCGCATACGTGATATTCACAAGCGTATCCCCAATACCCATTTAGTGATGCATGGATCTTCTTCGGTGCCACAAGAGTGGTTGGCAGTGATTAATGAGTTTGGCGGCAAAATCCCGGAAACTTATGGCGTTCCCGTTGAACAAATTGTTGAGGGAATTAAGCATGGTGTGCGTAAGGTCAATATTGATACCGACCTTCGTTTAGCATCCACAGGCGCCGTGAGACGTTTTCTTGCGCATAATCCTTCGGAGTTTGACCCAAGAAAATTCCTCAAAGAAACCATGAAGGCAATGAAAACGATTTGTATGGATCGTTATGAAGCTTTTGGAACGGCTGGGCAGGCATCTAAAATAAAATCCTTATCTTTGGCTGACATGACAGATCGTTATGCAGCTGGAGAACTGAAAGCTAAAATTCAATAATCCCACCAGCGGGCATTTGCCCGCTCATAACCTGGGGTAGAGGAATCTCATGTTAGCGCCATTAACCAATCCTAATTTGGACTGGAGCCCAGGAGAGATTTTAATTCAAACACCGCAGTTTCCAGAAATGCTGCCGCCTCAGCATGGGATTCAACAAGCTTATCTGAATTTTTATGACATCGATTTTGCTCGCTTATTTAAAGTCGATCATTTTACGTCCCAGTTGTCTGTCGATGGTTATCAAATTCATTTGCATTATGTTCGGCACCAGGTAGGCGTGAATCAAAATAAGGGCACCGTACTGTTCTTGCATGGATTGTTTGATCATATTGGGCTCTTTGGGCACGCTTTTCGTTGTTGGTTAGAACGCGGTTATGACCTTGTATTGATCGATTTGCCTGGGCATGGATTATCAACGGGGCAAATGGCCTCTATTCGCAGCTTTCAAGAGTATGAGGATGTCCTGACTAAAATATTAAATTTACGAGAAGTTTTTTCAGAAGGGCGGTGGATTGGCGCGGGTCAAAGCACAGGAGGGGCTATTTGGATTAATCACATGGTTCAGCACCAATTAAAGAAACCACCGGTTGATGAGCTGCTGTTGTTTTCCCCTCTGGTTCGGCCTGCGCACCATGCTCGGATTAAGGGTATGTATGCAATTTTGAAGCACTTCGTTACGGATGTGAAACGGAACTTTCAGCCAAACTCGGGTCATCAAGAATTTCTTGATTTTGTACGCGAGCAAGACCCATTGCAGTCGAAATGGCTTACAGCACAATGGGTCAAAGCCATGTTAGAATGGTCACATGCTATGGAAGCTGTACTACAGGATGGCTGTTATCAATCTTTAAGTGAACACATACATGTCGTTCAAGGGACTTCTGATCAAACCGTCGACTGGAAGTACAATTTAGATTGGATTCATAAAGTCTTCCCCAACGCAGACATAAAAACCATAGAAAAGGCTGGGCATCACGGTTTAAATGAAACGCCCGAATTGGACAAGCTTCTTTGGGCTACTTTGGATGCGTGGTTAGGCGACGCCTAGTTTTTTACTCTCTCAAATATAATGCAGTGCTTTTAACGTGTTTGGTATTAACGAATGACCCTGTGCAATAATTTTTTTATAGACTGTTTTTTGCGACAACAAAAGGTGAGTGCTCAATCTATACGAACAGTTGTCATCGCATTAGGGGTGTTACTGGTCAGTGGTTGTACCTCGTACGGAGGGAGTGTTAAAGAAGCTTTAACACAAATAGAAACGGAAAACTATCAAGAAGCTGAAACAGAATTTAAGAAAAATCTAAAACCCGAAGGTAATGATGCCTTGCTGTATTATGCAGAATTGGGGTTATTGCATCATTTGTCAGGTGATTATTCTAAAAGTAACCAGTTATTATCAAAAGCTGAAGATTTAGCTGAAGACGGCTATACCCTTAGAGTCAGTGAAGTATTGAAATCCATGTTCACCAGTTCAAGTAACACAAACTACTTGGGCACACCTGTTGAACACCTTTATTACAATTACTTCAAAGCGCTGAATTATTTGCAATTATCCGAAAAAGCAAGAACAAAAAAAGAGAAAAAAACCCTGTTGGACCAAGCGCGTGTCGAAGCGAGACGAATCGATTTAAAACTGCGTGTTATTGAAAAACAAGAAGGGACCTACGAAGAAGCCAAAAAACGTAGTGAAACAACGTTTGCACAGCTGCTCAGAATTTTTGAATTGCTAAATGGAAACACATTAGAAAAAGATAAACTGGTGTTTCGTCAGAGCGCGTACGCGAACTATCTTTCGGGCGTGATTTATGAGCGTTACGGTGAATGGGATGACGCACGAATTAGCTATCAAAAAGCCGCACAGCTGTATGAAGCGGGTTACGCTGAACAATTAGGGTTAGATCAAGGCATAACAGAGCAAGCATGGTTAGATACAGCACGTGCCATGTTAAAGGCAGGTGGATACCGAAATGAAGTGACACGCATAACGGACACGAAATTGTCCGTTGAAAATCGTACAGAACTGAAACGCTACACGGATAACCGTCAGACATTGGGAGAAGTTATCATCATTGAGCACGCAGGTCTGGCACCGAGGTTAGGTGAGCTTAATTTTTACTTAACAGTGGATATGGATACCCAAGAATTGGTACTGAGACCAATACTAACGGGTTCAATTGAACAGCAGCGTAATCAATTTGCTTGGTTCTATATGCTATATGCCGATAAAGGCTTATTGAATTTGGTCAAACAATACCGTGAGGGTGGCTTATACGATGTGCTCACTCGATTTGCCCAAGAGAAGCGTGTGGGCTTGGGTCCTTTGTGGGAAACGGCTGCAGATTTGGGGCTCATTGCGGCAGCTGATAAATTTGGTATTAGGGTAACAGTGCCCTATTATGGACCCATCAATAAAGTAATGCCTAAAGGCTCCCGGGTGTACGTTAATGGTCAGTCGTATGCAATGAAAACCGCTGACTCTCCGGCAATGTTGGCGCTTCAGCACCAATTACTTAAAGCAGGTGCTGACTTAAATGCCGCACTTGTAAGAGAATCACTTCAGCAAATTACGACCTTTCAAGCAACAGCCGGCCTGTCAGAAGAGGGAACTGGCGCGCTTATCGGTGGTCTCATTTCGCTTGGTTCATCCATAACCTCTTCAGCGGATACGCGTTCTTGGCTTAGCATGCCATATGATATTCGCATACGTCGGATCGCACTTCCGGCAGGCCAGCATAGTGTAAAAATGAATCAGTTAAAGACGAAACAAATACAGGTGAGGCCTGGTCAGTTGGGCCTAGTGGAATTTAGGACTTTTCAGCAAAATACGAAAGCTTTAGAGCAAGCTTACTAAATCATTGGAGACAAACATGAGTAACACGATAGGTTCTGCATTTCAGGCCTCTACATGGGGAAAAGCCGTGACTTTGATCGGAGTTGCAGCGGCTCTTTCGTTGGCAGGCTGTAGCACCCAAAAAGTTCAGCGTGTTGATGCTAATAAAGAAATAGCGTTAACCGATAAGTGGAATGACGAAGATTCCCGTTTAGTTGCGAACGAAATGATTCAGGACATGTTGTCGTTTCCTTGGGCGCGTGACTTCAATGCTCAAAATGCGGGTAAAAAACCGACTATTATCGTCTTAAACGTTCGAAATAAATCTCACGAACATATTGCGGTGGATACGTTTACCAACGACATAAAGCGAGCCATTATTCGTTCAGGTAAAGCGAACTTTGTCGCCGGCGGCGATGAGCGTTTGGATATTCGTGGCGAACGTGCAGACCAAGAACTCAATGCACGAGATGCTAAGCGTCAAGCCAATGAAAAAGCCTCCGATTATGCATTGTCTGGCAGCATAAACTCTATTGTCGACCAAGCAGATGGTGATCGCGTAACCTTCTATCAAGTCGATTTGAAACTCGTGGATATGGAATCCAACATTGAAGTCTGGAATGGTCAGAAGAAAATCAAAAAGTTTTCTGAGCGTTCGAGCTTTGCTTGGTAAGGAAAAGGCGACCCCATGTTAACGCAATCCTTTAAAGTGTTTAAAAAACCAGCAGCATTGCTGCTGGTGACTGCTTTCATGGTGGGCTGTGCAACACAGTCAACGAAAGAAAGTGGAACGCCGGCTTGGTTAAACCAGACACCAACAGCTCCCGGGCATGTGTATGGCCTTGGATCTGCTCAGGTCTATGTCGATAAAGTGGATGCTATCAATCGTGCTGGGGATCAAGCGCGTGTGGCTATGATTCAAAAGTTGAGAGTCACCATGACGGGTGAGGTGTCCCAAGGTACCTATTCAAAGCGTGTTGGTGGGAAGGAAACGGAACTCATTCAAGAGCTGAACCAGCAGGTGAGCAGTAAAATCCCGGAAGTTCAATTGGATGACATTGAAATAGCAGAATCTTACGTAGATGAATCAGCCAATATTGCTTATGCCTTGGCACATCTCGATCGAAATCAGGCATCAGCGAAAATTCGTCGAGAAATGACGAACATTGAATTTGAACTGGAAGCGATGAAAACGGTTCCTACGACCGGCACAAAGCTTGAACAAATCCAACAGCTCATGCCGGCACTGGGTAAATTTCATCAGCTAGATGCGCTTGCAGAACGCTTACAGCTGGTTTCACCTACAGGTAACAACGCTCCGTTGGATCCCAGTTTACAAGAGCTAAAAGCACGCATTTATGAGTTGATAGACTCTCTGGTGATTCAGGTTGAACCCAGCGTACAAGCCAACCAACGGATACAGGATCGGTTAGTGTCACAACTGACACAAAAAGGATTTAGGGTCGACCCCAATCAATCACCGGACTTACGCATCAGTTACAATGCCGAATTCCGGGATGTAGAAAAGAATGGAACGCATTACGTATTTGCTGATGGCTATGTCAACATTCTGGATGACCAAGGAAAAATCCTCTCTGCCTTGAATACAAAGGTAAAGGGTGCTTCTGGTTATGCTGAATTGGCTGAGAACTATGCCGTCAAGGACTTGGCAGATCAAATGGGTGAAAAAGTAGCTAATACGTTGCTGAAAAACCTATAGGTTGAATTAAATTACGAGCCATAACAAAGGGAAGCCTATTCGCTTCCCTTTGTTATAAAATCAATATCTGAAACCTGCTTTAAACCAAGCTTAGAACTTAAAGGTTGCAGCCGCATAAGGGCCTTGCATGTGCGTTGCTTTCATTGTTAGCTTATCGCCATTGTCATATTTCTTGGTAGCATTTAACTGCATCCAACTGGCTCGGTAACCCGCTTCGAATTGCAAATATTTGCCACAGTTGACCAGCGCGCCAGCTTGCCCACCATAAATGAAACCAAGAGATGACTCTTCTTTTAATTTGTTCTTTTTTCCTTCTACTTTAACGTTTGCTTCAAACTGTGCTTGCCCGAAGCCGATGTGCGGCCCTACAAATAGACCAATGTTTTTTTGAGGTTTATAAATCCAATCAACGCCTAACGCGATGGATTTGATATTAATGTTGGCTTTAACATTGTCTTTTTTATAGTTCGCTTTATCATAAGCATATAAGCCATAGATTCTATAGAAATCTCTTTCAAATCCCGCTTTTAGATGAATCCCAAAAGCATCTTTGTTAAAACGTTCATTTGAAGTATGTGACCCATCATCGCCTGAAAACTTGCCTTGATACTTCATGTTAGGTAAAGAAGCTTCAAGCCCAATAAAATGGTCTTCAGCAGATACTTGAGAAGCAAAAGCCATTAACCCAAGCAAGGGGATAGCAGAGTATTTCATAAAAACTGCCTAGTGAGTTGTAGGAAATAGATGTCGTGATATTACCATTTTGCCATAAGGTACAATGTTTAAACAATTGAAGTGATAAAGCCTTTAATGGATGCCGACTTTTTTTGTAATAACGGGGCGCAAGTGGAGAAAGGGTTCTCCATAGAGTAGACAGCCGGTGATATCGGCCGTCATTTAACTCGTAAGCTGATGCGCTAAACGCTCTGCATTTCTTAACGCAAAGGCATAAATGGAAAGCTGAGGGTTGGCCCCAACACTGGTGGGGAATAGAGACCCATCAATGACATGGCAATTGCGAATTTGATGGTGTTGACCATAACTATCCACAACGCCTTTTCGTGGATCTTGAGACGCCGTGCAGCCGCCCATCACGTGAGCGGAAAGCAGTCGTGCACGGTGAATGCGTTGGGGGAGCTGCTTAATGGCTTCTTTCGCTTGCGACCAATTCCAATATTGGCCAGCATCATGGTGTAAAGGCATGACGGCGCTGGCACCTGCTGCGAATTGAATTTCAGCCATCGCCAGGTAGGCTCGGTTAAATCCTTCCCATAAATACTCTGTAACGGGGTAATGCAGCCCAGGGGTTAAATCATCACGTAACCGTACCTCGCCACCCAGGCTTTCCTCATGAAAACCATCGCGCAACAAAGCGATACAGGCATGAATATGAGGCAAGCGTTTCATATAAGCTTGAAGGGTATCGCCATGCACCCCGAGCATTTGTGCCGCCAACGCTGGGTGGATAGGGGGAACCTCCAACTTAAACCCCACAGGCCCTGTGGTGCCCATTTGCCATTGAAATGCATCGCTGTAAATAGATTGAGGGGCGCCATAAAAAGCGTCAATGCGCTCATTAAATAAGGCCGCACTGGCATTGACAGGGTGTAAAAAGGTGCGTTTACCCAAACGCTGATAAGGGTCCGGAAAATGTGATCGAAGCAACAGAGCTGGTGAGTTGATCGCACCGCCAGCGACCACATAATGTTGAGCACTTAAGTGAATACTGGAGGTTGAGCTTGAGTGAGTGGGTTTCACAACAAGTGATTGGATCAAACCGTTTTTATGCGTAAAAGCAACCGCCTGGCCATTTGTCACCAGCGTTGCCCCTTTGTCGAGTGCTTGCGGAATTTCGGTTACCAGCATGCTTTGTTTTGCATTGGTGGGGCAGCCCATTCCACAGTACCCCAGGTTCCAGCAAGCTTGAACATTTCTTGGAATAACGTCGTGTTTCAGGCTCAGTACTTCACACCCACGTTTTAAAACATCATTGTTGGCATTAGGAGGTACCCGCCAGGGAGAAATGTTTAAGCGTTTTTCCATGCGCTCAAAATAGATTTGCATGGCTTGAGCGTTAGCATCGAAATCCCATTCCTGATGCCAATGATCCAAGGTTTGCTTGGGGGTGCGAAAAGAAGAGGTCCAGTTGACTAGAGTCGTGCCGCCGACGGCTTTTCCCTGAAAAATATGAATGGCGCCGTCTTCTGTCATGCGACTGCCCGAGTCTTGATATAAATCGCGATACGCGGGCAGTTCCTCCATCTGAAAATCGGCACTGG
Organism: uncultured Saccharospirillaceae bacterium; assembly: GCA_947499545.1. Classification (GTDB taxonomy): domain Bacteria; phylum Pseudomonadota; class Gammaproteobacteria; order Pseudomonadales; family Oceanobacteraceae; genus CANMOZ01. The sequence continues at coordinate 75,195 of CANMOZ010000014.1, read as the reverse complement.
TTTTCAGAGAGCCTTCTTCAATCAACGTCACTTTCAAACCCGATTGGGCCAGCACATTCGCTGTGACGGCGCCCCCTGCACCACTGCCAATGACAATGACGTCGGATTTCAGTGAATCGGAGTGAAGTTCACGTGCATCGAACACTTGCCAATGCGGCTGTTGCCAGGGAGGTTGCTGAGGCACGGTGACGCCCTCTCTCATGCCATGATGTTGAAAAAGCCGTTTTTTATCGACCTAAAGCTGCACGAACTTGGGCAGGCGGTCCAGAATAATGGGCCAGTGCCCATTGGTTAGGATGTCCATAATAGAGGGCTGCTGTCAACTGAACTAAGCCATTGTACGCTTGGTTTAGCAATGCCCAGCGGCTGTTTCGCCAACGGCTGAGCATGCGCTCAATTGTTTCAGGTGAGGCAACTTCCCAGTCAGACCAAATGCCACAAATAAAACGTTTGCTCGCGGGATGAATCAATAGTTGGAATAGCGCATCAAAGGCTTTTTGCTGCGAAGCGGATAACGTTTTAATGCCTTCTATGAATACTTGCACGAAGGCTTGAGTGGCTTGGGGATCGTTTCTCAACGAGGGTAATATGAGAGGCGTAATGGCATTAAGTGCTGCTAAAGTCGAAGTGCTGTAGCGACCGGTGGGGTCTTGCAATGCGGGGGATGACCAATACAATCCTCCGCTGATAACGGTGACGCTGGCACTGCTCCAAAGCAAAAAACGACGACGATTCATGTTATATGACCTCTAGCAACTGCCTCTAGAATGACCTGCATTAACGCCTGTCTTGGCTATGGGTTGATGAAGCTTCTGTTATCGAATCAACCAGCGATACAAAAAACGATGAATGGCTTTACCGTATGGCGGCATGATAAAGCTACCAGAGTTAAAGCGTCCTTTTTTGTGAATTCCTTTAATATGGCTAAAGGTTTTAAACCCTTCTTCTCCATGATATTGCCCCATCCCAGATGGGCCAATGCCACCAAAAGGCAAATCATCTTGAGCTAAGTGAACCAGTGTATCGTTAATGCATAGACCTCCACTGTGGGAATGTTGTTGAATCCACTCCTGTTCTTTGCGGTCTAATGAAAAAAGGTAAAGGGCCAAAGGCCTGGGTCGTTCGGTAATATCATGCATGGCTTGTCGTAAGTCGCAAATGTCAACGATGGGCAGCCAAGGGCCAAATATTTCTTCTTGCATCACCCGCATATCATCGTTGACATCCGTGATCAGTGTGACAGGCAAGCGTCGTAGATCACCATCCCCTTCCGCCAATGGTGTGAGGGTTGCGCCTTTGTCTTGAGCATCCTGCAAGATTTGTTGTAAACGATTTCGTTGTTGTTCATTGATGATGCTGGTGTATTGATCGTTACGACGAATATCCGTGCCGTAGCATCGCTCATGCGCTAGGGTAAGCGCCTCAATGAGAGCCGGTTTAACGGATGGCTCCACCAAAATATAGTCCGGTGCAACACAGGTTTGCCCAGCATTGACAGCTTTCCCAAAGAGAATACGCTCAGCCGCCAAAGGAATATCCGCATGTTGAGTGACGATGCAGGGCGATTTTCCTCCGAGCTCCAAGGTAACAGGCGTTAGGTGTTCGCTGGCGGCCGCCATGATTTTCTTTCCAACAGCACCTGATCCGGTAAAAAATAGATGATCAAAAGGCAACGAAGAAAAATGAGCGCTTTCATCAGGACCACCTTCAAATAGGCACACCCAATCGTCGGTGAAAATGGTGCTTAGCACGTCTTTTAGTTGTGCGTTCAAATGAGGGGTGTATTCTGACATTTTCAGCATCACGCGGTTACCCGCGGCCAATGCCGACGCTAAAGGTTCAACGGCAAGATACAATGGGTAATTCCAAGGCACGATAATACCCACAACCCCTTTCGGTTGATGAACCACCGAGTTTTGAGCGGGTTGAAATTCAAGTGAAACGGACCGTTTTTTGGGTTTAATCCAATCGGGTAAATGTTGTTGTAGATAACGGATGCCACTGACACTGGTTAGGATTTCAGCTAAACGGGTTTCATCACGGCTGCGAATTCCGTAATCCTGATGAATGGCTTCGAAAAAGGTTTCTTGGTGTTCGACTAAAGCTGAACGCAGTGCATCCAAGAAACTCAGACGTAAATCCAAAGGTGGAAAGGGCATTTGAGAAAAGGAACCTTGCTGCAAATGCAGTACACGATTCATGTGCTCTTTGGTCGGTTCTTGGTGCTCTTGAAATTGATGCACAGGGGCGCTCATGACATTCGCCTCATTGTCAGGTCGACCCTTATCATTGGAGGAATCCTGATCGGGGTCAACCATAAAAATGCCAATTTTGCGTCATCTTGTGGGGGGCGTTGAAATGGAACGTCATTCTGCGCAATGACAGAGGTTAAGCGGATGGGTCGGATTTAGGCCCTTCGTTTGGATAACTGTCTTGAGTGGCAACTAAATCGTCCCAAATGGCTTCAACGGCTTCTACGACAGCCGGGTCAAACTTCTTACCAGACTGCTCTTTTGTCCAGGATTTGATTTTATCCAAAGGCCAGGCTTTCCCATAACAGCGATCAAAGGACACGCCATCAAAGAAATCGGCAAAACCAACGATGCGCGCGGCGATGTGGATGTCCTTTCCTTTTAAACCTCGGGGGTAGCCCTGTCCGTCCCAATGTTCGTGATGTTGGCCGGCCACTTTGGAAGCCAGTTTGATGATGGGTTTATTGGAGTAGGACAGAATTTCCTCGCCAATCCCAGCGTGGGTTTTCATCAACGTCCATTCATCTTCTGACAGTTCACCCGGTTTGGTGAGTAGTAAGTCGGGAATGGCTACTTTGCCGATGTCATGCAAGGGGGCCGCAAAATTCATTAATTCGGCCATGGTATCGCCGAGTCCCATTTGCAGGGCAATAATATGGGCGTAATGAGCAACCCTGCGGACGTGGTTCCCATGAATTTGACCGCGTTGTTCAACGGCTTCACCCAACACATACATCAGCTCGCGTTTAGTGCGATTCACGTCATCTTGATGCAGGAGGCGTTCATGCAAAATGCCCACACTGGAAGAAAAAATGTCCAGCAAGTGCAAATCAAGCGGCGTTAATGGGTGTCGAGGGGCTACGTAAAGCAGGTTCTCACGCTCGCTGAGCGTTCGATAATAACCGACGTAACGACCTTCATCGAACACGCTGCTTTTCTTTTTCATCGCGCGCTCAAACAGATCTAACACCTCTTTAGGCAGCTCTTGATCATTGACGCGTTGGCCTGGAATACGATTTCGGATGGCTTGGGTCGCCGCTAGAATCGTGAATTCATTCGGTGGTTGATAATGCTCTGCGGCCAGGGCTTCCAACTCTGGATTGAGCTGACAGTAAAGCGCCTCGTTACCCAGGCTGAGAAGGTGCGATATCTGCTCTAGTACGGCTGATGCAAAGCGATTTAAATTGAAGGTTTCAGCGATTTGTCCCGTTGAACGAATCACTTCCCCAAGGCCCCGACGACTGCGGTCAATGATGTCCAGATCGCGATAGGCTCTCAGCGTGGAATACATCAAGGTTTTTAATTTGGTATTCGTTAATTCGGTTTTCTCTTTGTAATCATTAATATCGTATCGAGAAATAACCGTTTCCTCGGGAGCTTGCCCAGGTTGACCTGTGCGCAATACCAAACGAATTTTTTGTTGATCCAGTTCTTCGCGAATGGCTTGGACTAAATCCAGGCCGGCATGGTCGGATTCCATTACGACGTCAATGAGCCCAATGGAGAAATTTTTGTCTTTCTCTAAGACGGCTTTCGCTTCTTTAGCTGAGTAAGCATGAACCAACTTGATGGGGCGGTTCTCAAACTCAAAGTTCTTCAGCACCAGTTCGGTGACAGAGTGGACTTCTTTCTCATCATCGACCACCAGCACCTTCCATGCTTCACCCATTACCGGTGGGCTGGGAGGCAATTCGTCTTCTGATTCGTCGGCAAATACCAGAGTATCGCTCATAGAGACTGCATTTCCGCTGATGACTGGTGGGGCAAGTTTAGCTGAAATCAGTCGTCTGGCTGATTCAGAACGTCCCCAAATCTACTGATCAGTGTAGTTGGTATGCCTCTGCTAGGCTAAAAAGGAATGTTGTAGGGATGTTGGGCACACTCCCCTTATGTCTTTGCTGAGACGGATCATTGATGGGTTCCATCGACTGGGATTCGGTCATCAGTGGGTGCTTCTGGCCTGTATTGCCAGTGTCATAGCGCTCACGGTTGCTCTGTTGCCGATTGCTTTGCAACAGCGTGAGCGCCTGTCAGACTTATTAATTGAAAGCAGTCAATTAAATGCCAAATGGCTATCTCAATCGATCGCCAGTCATTTGTATTTTGAGCAAAAAGGCCAAATTGACGATTTGCTCAGTGCACTGGAAGCTGACCCGAGGGTGCTATCAGCCGTGGTGCTTAAACTGGATCAATTCGATGGCCAACTTTATCTCTACGCCTACTTTTCCCGTATGGATTCAGTGCCAGAGACATTGGAAGATGTCCGCGCATTACAGCCCAGTGAAGTGGTAGAAGTCACGGAAGCCATTGAGCTCGAATTCCAGAACATCGGACAAATCAAACTCTTCCTGAGCAATCGCTCTGTTAAAGAAGCTGCCTATACCAGCATGCGCTGGGCGATGATTGCTTGGTTCGCAGGAACGTTGTTAATGGTGATGTTTACCCGCTGGATCAAAGGGTACTTAATTCGACCATTGGCCCGACTTGATGATTTTATGCAGGATATTGCCGATAGTCGTGATTATTCGAGGCGTGCTCCGGTCGAAGGGCATGACGAAATTTCAGACTTAACACGGAGTTTGAATACCTTTGTCTCGCGCTTGGAAGACTACGAAGAAATTCGTGAAAGCAAAGAGCGCGAAATCGTCGAATTGAATGCCGTACTTGAAGATCGGGTGGCTCAAAGAACCCAAGAACTGGAGCGCAGTATTGAGCATTTGAAAGAGACTCAAGAGCAAATGGTCGAGCAGGAAAAGCTGGCCTCACTTGGAGGCTTGGTCGCAGGCTTAACGCATGAAGTGAATACACCGATTGGGATTGGTCTAACCGCGGGCAGCCATTTAAGAGAGCAGCTGGATATATTAAGACAAGCCTTTGAATCGGGCTCTTTAACCAAGCATAAGTTCATCGATACCATGGAAACCTTGACGGAATCCTGCACCATGATTCAGTCGAATTTGGAGCGGGCTGCTGAGCAAATTCGAAGCTTCAAGGTAGTGGCCATTGATCAAAGCAGCGACGCAGCGAGAATTTTCAACCTCAAAGATTACGTCACCAGTGTGATCACCTCGTTAAAGCCAACCTTAAAACGCACCGCGATTGACATTGATATCATCATGGACGACGCCATAGAGATTCAAAGCTACCCGGGCGTTTTCTCGCAAATTGTGACCAATCTGGTGATCAACTCCGTTTCGCACGCCTTTGAAGCCGATCAGCAGGGGCGCATTCGTATAGCGGCTTACTGGGAGGGCGACAATCTTGTCGTCGATTACGCTGATGATGGTAAAGGGATTGATCCCTCCATCAAGGATCGATTATTTGATGCTTTTGTCACCACAGCCAGAGATCGTGGTGGCAGTGGGCTCGGGACTCATATCGTGCACTCATTGGTGACACGCAGCTTGGGAGGTGAGGTTGAATGCGTCAGTCAACCGGGGCAAGGCACTCGGTTTTTGTTGAAAATCCCTAAACATCAGATAGCGCCTAAAATGGACAGGACTTAGCGCCTAAGAGTTGGAGAATCCAGAATGCGCTCAAGTGCCCATGAGCGCATTCCATTCATGGAACCCAACGCCTATTTTTTGTGTTGCATCGCCCACTTAAACTGCTCGGGGGTGATCGGCATGATGGAAAGCCTGCTTTGCTTAAACAGTGGTGAATCGTTGAAGCACTGTGCAGATTTTAATGTTGAGCGATCAATAAAAGTGAGGTTGCGCTCATAAGCAACTCGAATTCGAAGCCAGGGGTTGATCCCCTTTTGGATGGCTTTTGGGTCTGAGTAGTCGGCAGAGGGGTCCATGGCGGCAGGATCGGTCTCAGCTTGGCCGAGCACTCGCATCACGCCAGCAATGCCTGGCGGTTTGCAACTCGAGTGATAAAAAAGCACTCTGTCGCCTGTTTTCATCGACTGCATAAACTGCTTCGCTTGATGGTTACGGATGCCGTCCCACCAAGTTTCTTGATCACGTTTTAAATCTTCAATGCTGTACTCGTCAGGCTCAGATTTCATGAGCCAGTAACTCTCTGCTGGCATAAAGTAAACTCGCTTAATAAAAGTGAGCCATAACTTTACGATGGCACACTGTTTTGATATGTTTGTGCACGCTTTTTGCTTTATGTATCGCCCTGTTGAACTTTTATGACGCAATTCAAGAATAAATGCCTAGCTCAAAGCGGACTGTGATGCAGTTACTGGCCTAATAGGCCGCAATCCGTAAAATGGTTTCCAGTGTAACCGAGCTAGTTGAGGACTGTGGTATGTCGATACGCCGCCCAGATTTAGTTGTTATTGTATCATTGGCTTTTGCTTTTGGTGCAGCTGTTACTAGCATCAGTGCAAGCTCTACTGAGACGAAACCTGAAGTCAAAGTGTCTCAGCATATTTTACGTTAACACACCTTATACTTGGTCGGCTACGTTTCTCGTGGTCGCCTGGTTCAGCGGTAAAGGGTTGCCCATGGTAGCGGCAATGTCTTGCCGTTTTCAGTTTCCCTCGCTTAGCCCTAAATAGCTTGCTGTTACTAATTGTCTGATCCTGTGAATATTTTCTGCATAGGAATATCCCAAGGTTCACACGCAAGTGATTCGACCTGTTGGAAAGCATGAGCGATGCCATACAGAGTGGGCGTCACACCTAAATTGTGTAATCGAGCCAACGCGCGATCGTAATAGCCGCCTCCCATACCTAAGCGTTTTCCTTCAAGATCAAACGCGACCAATGGAATCAATAAGACGTCTAACGTCTCATCTATTGTTTGGGTTTGATGTTGATCGGGTTCTAGAATGCCGTAACGATTGGGCTGTAAAAGTGTGTTTGGTTGATAGGTGTAAAAACTCATGATGCCTTGTTGCTGAGGGTCTACTCTCGGTAAAGCCAGTGTCTTCCCTTGAGCCCAAGCCCACTGAATAAAAGGCATCAAATCGGGTTCGCCGTCTTGAGACAGGTATAAGGCGATGCTGGACGCGGCTTGAATGTTGTCATCTTCACGGAGCTTTTGTGCCAACGCTAAGCTTGAAGCGCTTTGTTGTTCAGGTGTGAGCGCTTTGCGCTGAGCGCGCATGAATTGGCGAAGCTGCTGTTTGCTTTGGTTGTTGGGCGAGGATGTCACAGAGCCACTCGCTCTGCTGTGCTGATAAAAGGCTTACCGAAAATGCCGCTGCCATCAGAAGCCCTTGAACCCTGCGGTTCAAGGTGGAAATTTCTGGAAAGAATCGGGCTTTCCTCTACGGGGAGGACCTGCACTCCATCAATCACGAGAAACCTCCAATAATGTGGACATAGGCTCGAGGTCTTTTGACGACTGGCGCGCACCTCAGCAAGCCAACCCTAATTATACAAAAGGCAAAAAAAAATACAGCGTTGACATTTCAGAATTTAGGTATACGTCTAATTGAGACCCTGGTGTTAGAGCTTCGTATTAGGCATCCGTTGCAGTTGTTATGGTGTCCATCGCAGGCTGTTGCTCCAGCGTTGCTTCCAAGCGAGTATTCATTTGCTTGATACGCTCTAAGTCTGCGTTGTGTTGGTTGTCTTGGATTAAAGACCGATGAGCTAGGTTAAGCGCAGCCATTACGGCAATTCGATCTAAACCAAAGACTCTTCCGCTGGCTTTAATCTCGCGCATCTTGTTATCGAGAAAACGGGCTGCGGATTCCAGTTCATATCTGGAATCCTCAGGACAGGCGACACGATACTCTTTATCAAGAATCGTGACTTTAACCGTCGAGGGTTTATCCATGCTCGTGCTCCATGGCCTTCAAGCGTGCAATCATCTCAGACACTTTCTTACGGGCGAGTTCATTGTGTTGCAATAAACGTTCACGCTCGCTTTGAGATTCGCTGGCGGCTCTTTTGAGCTGAGCTATTTCTTGACGAAGTTGACGGTTGCTCTCAATGAGCTGCTCAACTTGTTCGAATAGGACGGAAAGTTCGTCTTGTTCTTCCATAAATCAAGCCATACCTAGTTAAAAACACACTATATAAGAGCCGGACAAGGGTCGCAATCAACGTCGAGGGCATTTCCCTCGGGTTAACGCTATCCGAAACCGGGCGACTAATGCTAGCATTAGAGCATTTTCAAACCTCCAATCATACCCTGAAGCTAGCCTAATGCCTAAATCTGAATTGCCAAATTTTGAAAAAGTAGCCAATTTATGCCTTGAGCATGGCAGCCAAATAAGTCCATCCATGTTGCAAGGTTGGCTGGTTGGATTATTGGCAACAGGGGCACGTCCCAACGAAAATGCTTGGGTTTCAGAAGCGGTTGAATTTTTGGATTTAACGCAAACACCCAACGAGAAATTGTTACGTAAATTAGCCCGTATATTTGATCGTACCTTTGCCCAGTTAGTGGCGGATGACATGGGCTTTTTCGTTTATTTGCCAGAAGAAGATGAAGAAGACGTTGAACTCCGCATTGAAGGCTTTCGTGTTTGGTGCGAAGGTTTTTTGCAAGGCTTTGGACAATCCGGTCGAGTAACGCAAGAGCAGTTAAGTGGCGATGCGCAAGAATTGCTGAATATTTTCGCAGCCTTTACGCAAGCCAGTTACGATGATGAATTAACACCCGCTGAAAATGACCGACTTTTAGAAGAGCTTTTGGAGCACGCAAAAGTAGGCGCTCTCACGCTTTTTTTTGAGTATGGACAACCAGCCGCCGAGCATTAATCTTAAGGGATGACAGTGGCTAGGCGTTCATAAAAGGGCAAGGTTTTACGGCATTAACAGGGTGTTCAAAATGGCGTAAGCTGTGGGTATTCATGTTGAGAGGGAAGATCATGAAGCAAGAACTAACAACTCTGTTACCAAAAGAAGAGTACGGTAAACGCCGTGAGCGTTTGCTTAAGCAACTGCCTAAAAACAGCATTGCGATTTTGCCGGCTGCAAAAGTAAAAAATCGCAATAACGATGCCGATTTTCCTTATCGACAAGACAGCGATTTTTATTATTTAACCGGTTTTACAGAAGAGTCAGCGGTATTGGTGTTGATCCCCGGCCGCAAAGAAGGTGAGACCGTACTGTTCTGTCGTCCGCGTAATCGCGAAGAGGAAGTCTGGGACGGTTATCGTGCTGGGCCTGAAGGGGCGATTTCAGAATTCGGAATGGAGCAAGCTTTCAGTATTCAAGAGCTAGACGAGCAAATGCTGAAACTGCTGGATGGACGCGATGCGGTTTACTACAGCTTGGGTGTGCATGGCGAATTTGATCAGCGCCTGATTGGCTGGATGGGTAAATTAAAACGCCTCGTGCGCCGTGGCGTCAAAGTGCCCGACGAAATGCAGAATTTAGATGCTTTGGTGCATGAGATGCGCTTAATTAAAAGCGAAGCTGAAATTGAACATATGTTTGCGGCGGCTGAGATTTCTGCTCAAGCACACGTTCGGGCAATGAAAGCCGTTAAGCCAGGCATGTACGAATACCAACTAGAAGCCGAGTTGTTGCATCATTTTATGCACAGCGGCAGCCGTGCGCCGGCGTATACGTCGATTGTCGGAGCCGGCGCTAATGCGTGCATCTTGCATTACATTGAAAACAACTCGCAGATTCAAGACGGGGATTTGATCTTAATTGACGCGGGGTGTGAGCTTGATCATTACGCTTCCGATATTACACGTACCTTCCCTGCTAACGGTCGTTTCTCGACAGAACAAAAAGCCATTTACGAGCTGGTGTTAAACGCTCAGTTAGCCGCCATCGAAATCATTAAGCCAGGATTGCCTTATGACAAGCTGCAAGAAACGGCTGCAAGAGTGATTACCGAAGGGTTGGTTGAGCTTGGATTACTAAAAGGCAATGTCGAAACCTTAATTAAAGACAATGCGTATAAGCGTTTTTATATGCATGGCGTTGGTCACTGGATTGGCATGGATGTCCATGATGTCGGGCGTTATAAATTGGAAGGTGAATGGCGTCCTCTGAAAGAAGGCATGGTCATTACAGTTGAACCGGGTATTTATATTGCGCCGGACGATGCTTCTGTAGATGAAAAATGGCGTGGCATTGGGGTTCGAATTGAAGACGATGTCGTCATCACCAAAGAGGGACACCGAATTTTAAGTAAATCGGTGCCAAAAAGCGTTTCCGAGATTGAGGCATTAGTCGGAACAGCATGAGTGAACACACCTGGGTTGATATTCTCGTCGTCGGTGGCGGGTTGGTTGGCAGTGCGTTAGCCAACCGCCTGTTGCCCAGTCTTCAAGCCAAGCAAATGACACTGGCCATTGTGGATGCAAAAGCCCCCGATTGGCCAGAACACCCCAGCTTTGATGAGCGTTCAACGGCGATCTCTTTTGCAAGCCACTCGTTACTTGACCATCTTGGGCTTTGGAAGCATATCGCACCTCATGCGGGCCCTATTCACCACATTGATGTTTCCAGCCAAGGTCAGTGGGGAAAAACACGATTAAATGCGAATGAATACGGCATTGATGCCCTCGGTTGGGTCGTGCCGAATCCGGCATTGGGGCGAGCGCTTTGGTCGGGGTTAACACCACAATCTGGCTTGCAGCTTCACCTTGGGGATGCCATTACAAGCATTGATCCGATAGCGGACGGGTATCAGGTCTTATTAGCCTCAGGCAAAATTCTGAACACAGGGTTGTTACTCATTGCAGATGGATTTCCTTCGTTTAGCTGCAGGGCTCTGGGCATTGAGCACCAAACCACCCAATACGATCAATTTGCACTGATTGCTAATCTTGAATTCTCTCAATCTCATGAACATTGGGCGTATGAACGATTTACACGCCAAGGGCCGTTAGCACTGCTTCCACTTGCTCACCCAAAACACATGGCGCTGGTGATGACATTGAATCGAGCAGCGCTTGATGATTTCAGGGTAATCCAGGACCACACTGAGCAGTCAACATGGGTAAAACAGCTCATGCAACAGAGGCTTCGCACGGGCTTGGGAGAAGTGTTGCAAGTGGGCAATGTCGCGCATTACCCCTTAGTGAAAGCCATAGTTAAAGAACCCATTCGGCATCGGTTAGCGGTACTGGGCAATGCTGCGCATTTACTCCACCCTGTTGCGGGGCAGGGGTTTAATTTGGCCCTGCGAGAAGTCTCGTTATTGGTTGATGCTTTAGAGCAATTATTAACAGCATGCCCTGATCAACCTTTCAAACAGCATCAGCGTCTAAATACCGCTTTGCATCAGTATCAGCAAGCGACAGCTTGGGATCAAACCAAAACCATTGAGATAAGTCATTGGCTGCCCAAAGTCTTTGAGTCATCCTGTTGGGGGGTCACACAAGCGCGGTCAGGCATGTTGTCTGTTTTAAATTTGTCTCCCACCAGCAAATATTTATTTGCTAAGCAAATGATGGGCATGGCGGAAGCACGTACGTGGTGAGGTATAGCGGTGCATCAAACCTTTGACATTACGATCGTCGGTGGCGGCTTAGTTGGTGCAAGCCTGGCGTTGGCTTTGGTGACGGGGTCACACGCACAAACGCAAAGCCCATTGCGCATCGCAGTGATCGATCCGCAACCTTTACCGCAACCCTTGATGTTTACGCCTGAGCGGGTAGAAGATGTACGTGCTCGTGTCAGTGCCATTTCATTAGCCAGTCAGCGATTTTTGGAACACTTGGGCGCTTGGAAGCGCATCCCGGCAGAAAGGTTATCCAGTTACCGTTGTATGCAAGTGTGGGACGCGGAATCCAGCGGTCATATTGAATTTAATGCAGCCGACTTGTACCTCGATGCCTTGGGACACATTGTTGAAAATGATCACATTGTGCGAGCGCTTAGAGATCTTATTGATGAAAACCCTCACATTTGCTGGCTAGCACAGAGTTTGGTTGGGCTTGAATCGGACTCAGAGGGCGCTGAATTAACCCTAGCGTCTGGCGATGCGATTCGAACGAAATTGTTGGTGGCCGCCGACGGCGCCCGTTCGCAGGTTCGTCAATTGGCTAATATCCCAGTGCGACAGTGGTCTTATGAGCAGCGTGCTCTGGTTGCCACGATCGAAACCCAAAAGCCACACAATCAAACGGCCTATCAGTGCTTTCGTGCATCTGGCCCCTTAGCGTATTTGCCTTTATCTCAACCAAATTTGAGTTCCATCGTGTGGTCATTAGATTCTGATCAAATGGAAGAGATTGAATCGCTTGAAGCGCAAGAGCTTCGAAAGCACTTGGGGCTGGGCATGGAATACCAATTGGGTGAGGTTATGTCCATCAGCGAAAGGGCTGTGTTTCCGTTGGTTCAGTCACACGCGAAGCGCTATTGGCATCAACGTATTCTGTTGATTGGCGACGCCGCGCACAGCATTCACCCTTTGGCGGGGCAGGGGGTAAATCTCGGGTTTATGGATGCCGCAGTGTTAGCAGAAGAATTGATCAAAGGCTTTAAAAAAGGGTTGTCGGCGGGGGAAGCTTCGGTGTTGATGGCGTACGAAAGACGTCGGATGCCTGAAAATTTAGCCGCAATGGCTGCGATGGAAGGTTTTAAGCGTCTATTTGGGCAGTCAGCATTGCCTTTTGTTTTGCTGCGCAGTTGTGGCATGAAGGGCGTAAATCGCTTGCCATGGGTGAAGCAGCACAGCATGCTGACGGCGTTAGGGTTCTCTGGAGATGTTCCGGCCGTCCTAAAAACACAAAATTTAGGCTTTCCACGCCTTGATTTATAAATAAGAATGATTATCATCCGTTTTGAATTCTGAAAATGAGAAAGGTTTGCAGTTATGTCCCTACGAGCAAGCAGTTGGTTGCAAGTCTCTTTAGCCGCCTTGGCTGCAACATGGTCACTGGTTGTGCCCACTGTGTCTCAGGCCGAATCTTCAGCGAAAGCAGATAAGCTTGTCGTTTATTCCTCTCGTAAAGAGCACCTGATAAAGCCGTTGTTCGATCGCTATGAAAAAGAAAAGGGTGTGAAGATTGAATACATTACCGGAGAAGCCGGACCGCTGATCACTCGTCTAAAGCGTGAAGGCAAGAAGTCGCCGGCGGATATATTGATGACAGTCGATGCCGGTAACCTTTGGTATGCCGCGAGCCAAAATATTTTGGCCCCGATTGATTCTCCTATTTTAGAAAGCAGCATCCCGAGTCATTTGCAAGATGCGCAAAACCGTTGGTTTGCGTTTACCAAACGTGCCCGTACCATCGTCTATGCTACCGATCGGGTGAAGCCTGAAGAGTTGTCGACCTACGAAGATTTGGCGGATAAAAAATGGAGAGGCCGTCTTTGCTTGCGCACCTCGAAAAAGGTTTATAACCAATCCTTAGTTGCGACCTTGATTGAAACGCATGGTGAGAAAAAAGCAGAGGCCATTGTAAAAGGCTGGGTCGATAACTTAGCAACCGACGTGTTTTCAAATGATACGAAAGCGATGGAAGCTGTGATGGCAGGGCAGTGTGATGTGACCATCGTTAACACCTATTATTTTGGGCGTCTGCAAAAAGCAAATCCCAACATAAAATTAGCGATTTTCTGGCCGAATCAACAAGACCGCGGTGTTCACGTGAATGTGTCAGGTGCGGGGATCACTCAAGCCAGTCAACACAAAGCTGAAGCACAAGCTTTTTTAACTTGGTTGTCTCAAGGCGAAGCTCAAGCCATGTTTGCGAATCTCAACCAAGAATTTCCGGCTAACCCAGAAGTCCCTTCTTCTAAAGAAGTTCAAGCATGGGGCACGTTCAAAGAAGACTCTGTTGCCATCGAAGTGGCTGGCAAGCGTCAGCAACAGGCGATTCAATTGATGGATCGTGCAGGCTATCGTTAATTGATTTCTTTTTTGATGCAGCGTTCTACAGAAAGCCGAGTAAGCCCATTGGGTTACTCGGCTTTGTTGTTGGGCACGCTGATCGTTTTGCTCCCCATTGGAGCGCTGTTGATGTCTTGGGCTCACAGTCAGCCTGAGGTCTGGTCACATCTGTGGCAAACACAACTTCCACGTTTAATTGGCAATACGCTTTCGTTGTTGGTGGGGGTTGGCGTGGGCGTTACCTTTATCGGTGTATTGTCTGCCTGGTGCGTGACGCACTACGAATTTCCAGGGCGACGCTGGATCGAATGGGCACTGATGTTGCCGTTAGCGATTCCCCCGTATGTGATGGCTTTTGTTTTTCTTGGGATTTGGGATTTTAGTGGGCCGATACAGCAAAGCATCAAAGCCATTTATCCTGAGTTTCAATACATCAATATGCGCGGTACGGTCGGTGTCTCCATTGTACTGTCATTGGTGTTGTACCCCTACGTTTACCTGACTTCCAGAGCGGCGTTTTACCGTTTGGGTAACAGCCAGTTGGAAGCCGCAAGGCTGCTGGGCATGAATAGCTGGCGGACCTTTTTGCATGTGGGCTTACCCATGGCCAAGCCAGGTGTGTTGGTCGGTCTGTCTTTAGTGATGATGGAAACGCTTGCAGATTTTGGTGCAGTCGCCGTCTTTAATTTCGATACGTTCACAACGGCCATTTATAAAGCTTGGTACGGATTTTTTAATTTAGAAGCTGCTGCACAGTTGGCCAGCCTACTGTTAATAATGGTGGCGTTGGTGGCATGGTTGGAAATCCAGGCACGTAAACATCCTGTATCCTGTGGTCGCACGGAGCGGCGCGAACGTCGCCATTTAAATCTATGTCGAGGCTGGTGCCTCACCTTATTTTTATGCAGCCTATTAATCATTGCGTTTGGCTTGCCTTTGATCCGCTTGATCATCTGGAGCATTGATTACCCCACTGAACTGGATATGCGGTTTCTTGGGTTCATATTAAATTCCCTAGCACTCGGGTCGATTGCGGGCGGTTGTTTGGTGATAACGGGTTTTTTATTAGCTTGGTATCGTCACCAGCATCCCCATAGAACGGTGACTTTATTCGGCCGCATGATGACAGCGGGCTATGCTTTGCCGGGGTCTGTATTAGCCGTTGGGATCATGCTGATACTTATTGGAACCGATCAGGTGATCATCGCCCCCATAATGGAATCCTTGGGATGGGAACCCTGGGTTTTGGCAGGCTCATTATTTGGATTAATTCTCGCTTATTGGATTCGTTTTTTTTCGGTAGCGCACAACCCCTTGCACGCTGCTTTTTATTCCCTCACCCCCTCATTGCCTGAAGCGGCGAGAAGCTTAGGCGTGCCTGAAAAAGGACTGATTTGGAGGCTCTACTTACCGCTGTTCAGTCCAACCTGTTTGATGGCTTTCATCATGGTTGCCATTGATGTTATGAAAGAAATGCCAGCTACGCTTTTATTGCGCCCCTTTGGTTGGGAAACCTTAGCCGTAAAAGTGTACGAATTAACCGCTGAAGGTGAGTGGGAACGCGCAGCGATGCCGGCACTTCTACTGGTAGCCTTAAGCCTTATCCCTGTCATTTATTTAACCCGCCGTAGCGATTTCAAATCACGCTGATACTACAAGCTGGGCTGACGAATATTTTTGCCTGTTATTCCAGTTTGACATTGTACTGACGTGCAGGGTTATTGAATTTAATCGTAAAAATCCTATGATTTTGGGGACTACTCCTTGCTGAATAAAACTAAGGGGTGAGTGTTAGTTGTTGCGTTCACGTACAAAATGATACAGTGTATCTTTCATGGGGAATGAGCTTAATTTATGAGAGAGCTGCCCTTGTGTTCAGTCTCCGCTGATGGCTTGAATGCTATGCTTCAGGGCAATTATCAATGATTTTTTCGGATGAAATAGGTGAGGGGTGTTATGGCGACGGTTTTAAAGCGATCTTTGATTGCCGCTTCGGTTTGTATCTACGCCTTTGCGGGCTCCCTAAGTGCAGCTGAAGAACATGAGCATCACTCAGAAGACCCTCATGTGCACGGTTTGGCTGAGCTTCTCATCTCATCAGAGAAAAATAAACTTCAAATTCAGTTTGAATCGCCCGCCGCAAACTTGGTCGGTTTTGAGCATCAAGCACATTCAGAAGATGATCGAAAGAAGGTAGCCTCTGCGAAGCAAGTGCTTGAATCACCAGACAAACTTTTTCAGATTAAAGGTCTTAGCTGTACATTAGCGAAAGCCGATGTGAATGTGTCTGCTCTTATGGCTGAGGAAGATACACATGAGGATCATGACAAAGATCATGCTGAACATGATGATGAGCATAACGAGCATGATAAAGGGGATGAACATAAGGCTGCTCATAGTGAAATAAAGGCGAGTTACTCATTTAACTGCTCTTCTAATGAAAAGTTGACCGAATTAAAAGTGCTTCTGTTTGAACAATTTTCTGGTATAGAAAAAATAAATGCTCAGTGGGTAACAGAAGATCAGCAAGGTGCAGTAGAATTAAGTAAAAATAAGGCAACCATTAACTTCAAGTAACGATGGATAACATTACCCAAACGCTTAATAGTGCTGCTAATCTCTGCATGGAGCAGGGAGCAAGATTGACCACAAAACGAAAATTGGTACTGGCCGAGTTGTTGCGATCACCGATTGCACTCTCAGCCTATGAAATTATGGAGCGAGTGAATCAGGTAGCCGCTATGCGCATGCCAGCCATGTCAGTGTATAGAATACTGACCTTTTTAGAAGAAAAAGAGCTTGCTCATAAACTGAATACTGAAAATAAATACGTTGCTTGTACGCATATCCTGTGTGATCACGTGCATAAAGCCCCTCAGTTTTTGATTTGTGAGCGCTGTCTTTCGGTAAAAGAAGAATCGATTGATCAAGAGACGTTTAATCGATTAGCGAACAACCTAAAAGTGAACGGTTTTCAATTAAAACAGAAGCAACTCGAAATGAAAGGGCTTTGTAACCACTGTCTGTAACCTAATTCGAGTGGGTATGTGTTATTGAAGTTTTAAATGAGAGCTCCAGTTACACTTCATTCGAAAGTCAGCGCTGATATAGCTCATATTCATGTGCTTCCAGCGTATAGGCGGATGTTGCAACATCATTCTCGGTGACTTTGAGCTTCATGATCCCTGAAATCCAGTGGGGGTCATACAGTGCATTAAGCTTTAGACCCTTAGGATAGTTTACAAATACCACCTGATTGGGGGGTGGTGGTGGCACATGAATGCAAGCGCCAAAAAAGGGAACCAGGAAAAACTGAGTGGTGACTTGCTCCTCTTTAAATTCCAAAGGAACAATAAATCCAGGCATTTTAATGGCTTGGCCATCAAAGCCTGACACAACCATTTCAGAAATAGGGATATGTGGAGAGCCGCTCTCATCAGTCCCCACCAAATTCGTGGGAGTGGGTGGTTGTGCTGGTATCAGATCTTTCCAATCTATTGTTTTGTATTCAATTTTTTTCTTTGCTGCAGCCGTTTCTTTTGAATCAGATGCAGCTTGCTGGTCTTTCGATTCAGGGCTGCAAGCAATAAGTGTGGAACACAAGGCTAAAATGAAAATGAACTTGGTTTGTTTGATCATTGTAAATGGCCAGCACTCAAAGACATTCTCTAGAATGATATGTTATATCAATTGAGTATGGCAAACTATTGTTTGTAAAACCCTAACGAGTTCACTTTATGGCCATTCAAATACAAAACGTACGTTTTACTTACCCAGACGCACCGACTAAATGTGTGTTGGATATTCCAGAGTGGTCGCTATCAAAAGAAGAAAAAATCTTTATTCATGGCCCCTCAGGTGGAGGTAAATCAACGTTTCTCAATCTTTTAAGCGGCATGCTGTTTACTCATGAAGGGAGTATCGATGTCTTTGGGCATCCTTTGCATAAAATGAATAACCGGCAGAGAGATCAGTTCCGAGCAGATCATATAGGTTATGTTTTCCAACAGTTTAATTTAATCCCCTATTTGGATGCTGTGGATAATATAAAGTTGGCTGCTCACTTTCATAAGGATGGAGAGAAAGTCGATGTTAGTCATTATGCAACCGAGCTTTTAACATCATTAAATATCCCTGCTGACAATTGGAGTAAGCCTGTTTCAAAGTTGAGTATTGGGCAACAGCAACGGGTTGCGATTGCAAGGGCATTGATTAATAAACCGGAATTACTGATTGCCGATGAGCCAACATCTTCACTAGATAAACGTAACTGTGAAGATTTTATGGCAGTCCTTTTTGATCTTATTGAAGCTCATAAAATCACTCTGATTTTGGTAAGTCATGATTTGAGTATTTCAAACTATTTTAATCGAATTGAAGCATTGTCCGATCTTAATCTTGTGGCAAAGGGTGATGATCAATGTTCTTAACATTAGCAAGTAAAAGCTTGGTTAATCGAAAAGGCTCTGTATTGCTCACTATTCTGGCTATGTCTGTGAGTATATTCGTACTTTTGGGAGTTGAGCACGTTCGTTATCAGGCCAAAGAAAGCTTTTCTAATACAGTGTCGGGCGTCGATTTGATCGTCGGTGCTAGAACAGGGAGCTTGAACCTATTGCTGTATTCGGTCTTTCGTATTGGAGCCCCTACCAACAATATAAGTTGGAATACCTTCAAGAACATTCAAAAAAAATCGGATGCTGCATGGGTTATTCCTATTTCACTGGGTGATTCTCATAAAGGGTATCGAGTGTTGGGCACGACCAAGGAATACTTTACCCATTTTAGTTACGGCAAACAGCATCGATTAACGATGCAGCAAGGTGTGGCCTTTGATCAGGTGTTTGATGTGGTGTTAGGAGCCGAAGTTGCTGCTAAGCTCGGTTATCAATTGGGCGATAAAATCGTCTTAGCTCATGGAATGGCCGCAACCAGTTTTAGCTTGCATGAAGATAAGCCCTTTCAAGTTGTTGGGATTTTATCGCCAACAGGAACACCCGTTGATCAAACGCTTCATGTAAGCCTGCAAGGCATAGAAGCGATTCATGTTGATTGGAAAGAAGGCGTGCATTCGGCTAACTCAGATAAACCGATGACACTTGATGAGATGAATAACCTGACACCGAAAAGCATCACGGCATTTATGCTGGGTCTGAAATCAAAAATGAAGGTGTTTCAAACGCAAAGAATGATTAATGAGTTCCAACAGGAGCCTTTAATTGCGATTTTACCAGGCATTACTCTATCTGAATTGTGGCAAATGATCGGTATGCTTGAGAATACACTCCGACTGATTTCGGCACTGGTGTTACTCGCTGCGCTACTAGGATTAAGTGCGATGTTGCTTGCCTCAATACGAGAGCGCAGTCATGAAATCCATCTGTTGCGAGTGATTGGGGCACCTCCGAGATTTCTTTTCTTTCTTATCGAAATTGAAGCGCTGCTTATAAGCTTGCTGAGTATCGGTGTAGGAATGAGCATACTGTATAGCAGTTTGCTGGTGTTTGATGGTTACTTGACCACTCAATTCGGTCTTTATATTGATATAAATTTTCTTACAAAAAGTAACCTATTGTTAATTGCTATCATCGTGTTGTCAGCGCTCATAGCGGCGGCTATCCCATCCTTTAAAATTTATAATCGTGCAAAAAGTAGTGTATAAGCCACTGGTTAAGGTGGCTCTATCCAATCAGAAAAAAACTATAATGCAAAGTTTCAAGCTTTTTACCCTTTTGCCGTTTCTGTGTGTAAGTGTGAATCTTCAGACGTTTCTGATTGAGAAACAGGGCTTTTTGATACCAACAAACCAGAAACAATGGCAAGCCCTATGGCGATTGCATAAGATGAGTGGAAGGGTTCTTGGAAAAATACTGTGATCCAAATGACCGATAAAACGGGGGCTAAATACACCAATGGCGCAATTTTTGAAGCCTCTGTTTTGTTGAGTGCATGAATCCATAGTATATAGGATATTCCATTAATCAAAGTTCCATTCAAGCCTAAAGGAATTAGTTCAGTGCTTGATGGCCAACTAAAATCACTCCATATGTGTTGGGCAATAGCAGAAAAAATAGCTGCCCAAAAGAAATATAGAAACACATTGAAGCTCGGAAATAGCTGCTTTTCTTTTTTTGATAAGACTGAAAACAAAGAGAAACTCAAAGCGCCAATGAACACAATGGCTAATATGTCAGGCGCTTCAGCTTGTATTTTATTGAACTCTCCTCGTGTAATAACAGTCAATGCTGCAATAAGACCAAACAGCACACCGAATCCTTTGTAGCGATTGAGAGGTTCTTTTAAAATGAGAATCGCTAGCCCTGCTGTCATAGCGGGCCAGAGATATTGGATAATCAGTACTTCGGTTGCCGAGGTTTTCGAATAGCCATAATACAGGCATAGATAATAAAAGAAACAGCCCAAAAACCCTAAGCCAGCACTGCTTAACCATAGGCTTCCTGGAATCGGTAAGGTCCTTAAAACAGACCGCCACTTTAAAGTACAGCCAACTGCAAGAGCAGAAAGGACATTGGTCCAAAATAAAAATTGAAAGCTGTCCAGTTGCGACTGCCCTGCTCTTGAAGCAACCGGTAAAAAACTCCAAGCGACTATGCATAAGAGAGCACAATGTACGGGGGATAAACGGCTCATAATATTCCCAATGGATAAATGTGAATGATCTAAATTTCATCTTATGGCTCTCAGGTGTTTTTATTGTTGAGAGCCATAGTTATCTTATGAAAATTTAGTGTTGGCGTGCAAAAAGCTTTTCGATGGGTTTATTTGGTCCCAAAAATTTTGTCGCCAGCATCCCCTAATCCAGGCAATACATACCCCTTATCGGTCAGCGTTGGGTCAATAGACGCAGTGTAGATATGCACATCAGGATGGGCATCGAGTACGGATTGGATGCCGGCTTCAGATGCAATAATCACCAATGCTTTAATGGATTGACAGCCCGCCCGTTTTAATAAATCAATGGCTGCAATCATGGAGCCACCGGTCGCTAAGATAGGATCCAAGACCAATGCTGATCTTTTGGGTAAATCCGTTGCAAGTTTTTCGTAATAGGGAACGGGTTCTAGGGTTTCCTTATCTCGGTAAAGCCCAACGACACTGACTTTTGCGTTTGGAATAAGCTCTAATACACCATTCAGCATTCCAAGTCCCGCACGTAATATTGGAACTAAGGTTAATTTCTTACCCTCTACTTGCTGGATGGTTGCTGTACCTTGCCAGGTTTGAATGTCGGCGGGTATAAGCGACAAATCACGAGTAGCCTCATAGGTAAGCAATGCCCCTAATTCATGGGTTAACTGCCGGAAATCTCGAGTAGAAATATTGGCTTCGCGCATTAATCCGAGTTTGTGTTGAATCAGTGGGTGATCAAGTTGTAGAACGGGCATTACATACTTCTTCTTATTGATTGAATGAAGTTGCCAGTATCTGCAATTTTACCGATTTAACATAGGTCAAAAAGCGACAAGGCTTTTGGGTCACATGCCATAATTGGTTGGGCCTATGCCTTGCTCCGAAAATTCATCTTTTAGGTTATCTAAATCAAGTTCACTGAGCCCAAGATACTCCAATACGTCAGGACCAA
This sequence comes from uncultured Saccharospirillaceae bacterium, assembly GCA_947499545.1. Classification (GTDB taxonomy): domain Bacteria; phylum Pseudomonadota; class Gammaproteobacteria; order Pseudomonadales; family Oceanobacteraceae; genus CANMOZ01. The sequence continues at coordinate 53,623 of CANMOZ010000014.1, read as the reverse complement.
AATCGATCCATTCAGGGTCGTCGTCTTGTTGCCCTAATATCCAATAGGTGCCTGCAATGTGCTCAGACATCTTTAAAATGGCCATGAGCGTTTTATCGTCGTTGGTTGTGTCTTTATGCTCGGTAAACATGGATTTAGCGCTGTGGTGGATTTCGATAATCTTGCAAAGGTGAAGAGGTAATTTCCAAGCCTTGGCTGTGATGTAACCCAGTACTGCATGGTCGGTTTTCAATTGTTCATTTTCATGATCAATAATGCGTGCATATTTTCCTGAATAAGAGGTTGCCAAGACATCCATATAATTCGAAAATCGTTTTAATAATAAAGGCACACCGCAGTTGTGAAAGAGACCTAAGACATAAGCTTCTTCCGGTTTCGGGTATTCAAGCTTTTGCGCTAAGGTGGAAGCAACGGTTGCGATATCATTGGCGCTGTCCCAGAAGCGATTCATAGAACGGATGAGCTCATCGCTCATTTCACCCTTGATGGATAAGCCATTGGTGATGTTAATGATGGTGTTAATACCCAGCCGCTTTACCCCTTCCTCAACAGATAAGATGGGCTCCTCGGCAGCAAAGCTAGGGGAATTCACGACTTTTAAAATGGTGCCGGAGAGTCCGACATCTTGGCTGATTAACTCTGCAATTCGAGCAATATCCGGGTCTGGCATGATCTCTTCTAGCTGGAGATCCACCATTATTTGAGGTTGGGAAGGGATGGAGATACCCTGCAGGATGTCCTTCACCTGGTCTTCGGTCAACTCAGCCATTATGGGCCCCGAGCTGCGTTCCTAATCTATGAGTGTATACCCTTGAACCCCTCCAATTTGAGGAAATTAAGCACAAATCTGTAACCGCTGATACAGGGCCTATTTGACCTCATCCTCCTTTGCAGTGCACTGAACACACATTAGGGCTTAAAAGACCGTATAATCTCCCCAAACTTTCTTCAGCCATTGAGCCGTGAGCAGCCATGTCATCTTCACATTCAAACAGTGAGCATTTACCTGTAATTAGGCTTAAGCCTCGCGAGGATAAGCGTCTCAGGCAAGGGCATTTGTGGGTGTACAGCAATGAGGTCGATGTCAAAGCGACCCCTCTGAAAGGTATGCCAGTAGGTGCGCTTGTTTCGTTGCAAAGCGCCAGCGGACAGCCATTAGGGGTTATGACGTTAAACCCCAACCATTTGATATGTGGGCGAATACTCACTCGAAATGCGGATGCAAAGATCAACGAAACCTTCTTCAAAGGCCGGGTCGAGTTGGCCTTGTCGTTACGAGAGGCGCTGTTTAATGAGCCTTATTACCGCCTCATTTACGGTGATTCAGATCAGCTTCCTGGTGTGGTTGTGGATCGATTTGGCGATACCTTGGTTGTTCAAATCTCCTCGGCGGGAATGGAAGCGTTGCTTGAGCCTTTGATTCAAGCTCTGGATACGGTCGTTCAGCCAGAACGGATTTTGCTGAAAAATGACGGCAAAATGCGCAGCACTGAAGGGTTAGAAGAATACGTACGGGCTGCTAAAGGGGAATTGCCTGACAGTCTTAGGTTAAGTGAAAACGGTGTGACCTTTGAAGTCCCTTTTATCACAGGGCAAAAAACAGGTTGGTTTTATGATCACCGCCCTAATCGCCAACGTTTGCAGCAATTGGTCAAAGGTAAGAGAGTCTTAGACATTTGCAGTTACGTCGGTGGTTGGGGCATTCAAGCGGCAGCGGCCGGTGCGACAGAAGTGGTCTGTGTCGATGCTTCTGCTGAAGCACTTCGTTACGTTGAGCACAATGCCGCGCTGAATCAAGCCTCTGATCGAGTGCAAACGATCAAAGGGGATGCCTTCAAAGTGATGCAACAGCTTCAGGCCGAAGGCGAGCGCTTTGACGTGGTTGTGGTAGATCCTCCAGCGTTGATTGCGCGCCGCAAAGACATTAAGGCAGGTGAGTCGGCTTACTACGCATGGAATCAAGCTGCGCTGCGTTTGTTGAATTCGGGGGGCTGGTTGTTTTCTGCTTCTTGCTCAATGCATCTAGGGTACGATCGTCTGCGTGATTTGATTCGTGCCGCGGGGCGTGAAGTGGATCGTCAATTACAGTTCGTGGAAATTGGCCATCAAGGCATGGATCATCCTATTCACCCTGCAATCCCTGAAACGGAATATATTAAAAGCTTGCTGGTGCGTGTTAATCATCTGCGCCGCGGCTGATTAAACGCGTTTATTCGGCTTTTGCGTTAACCGCAATATTTTCGGAAACAGGCTCTCTTGGAGGCACCGGCGGCTTGTGATGCAATGCTGCCAGTGCCACTAGGCGCTCCTTTAGGTCTTTAGGAAAGTGAGACTTTTGCAGGTTCTGCAGGGCTTTCCAGTTTTGCACATCAACTCTTAAGGCCGTGGCTAGCTGTTCTAATCCTTCAATAAACCATACCGGTACCTGTTCATTGCAGGGTGCTGGGTCGCAAGCAGGGTAAACAAAGGAATCGTTTTGGCCCGTGTTCGCAACGCTGATTTTAATCAAATCATTAGCAATGGTTGTCACCGTTTTTTGCCAATCCAAATAGGACAAATTGTCTGCCTGCTGGTGAATGGCCAGTGCTAACTGGCGTTGTTTTTTGACATCCAAATGCAATTGTTCCCCAGCCAGCTTTAAATAGGCTAAGCGGCGCTGATGAATGGGCGTGGCGTTGTTGTCATGCAGGTCGGGGCTTGTTTGTAACTGGGATAGACTGATGTCTTCATTGGCCGTGTTTGCTGCCCAAAGCACGGTCGCGATCGCATGAAAACCAAGGACGGCATCTTCTTCGTGAAAAAGCTGGTGTTGCTGCACTAATGATTCAAGCGACAGCATTACAGTATGGTCTGAAATAATGCCAGAGTGCGGGTATTCAGGTAAGCGATCAACATACCCAGGGGCAATTGGCCAGGGAGCGATACGTTGCTCCAATAGAGCATTTGGCTCCTGATCTTGATAGTGAGATGACAACAAAATTCGCCAGGCTGACAGCCGTTGATACTGTTCAAATGCCTTTAACCACAATTTTCTTGAGCTGGCCAAATGTTTTTCTGTCGGAGCGTTGGCGAGTTGAGCTAGGCTCAATCTGAGATGATCAAGAGTTTTAACCAGTTGTTTCCAAGGGGTTTGATGGTGATCGCTGCTTGGGAATGGACGGTTTGAAGGCTCTGAGTGAGTGATGCTGTTGTCAACAGACTCTGTTGGTTGTTCACAGCCTGCAAGGCTTATAAAAAGCAAGAGTAACGCGGCTTTGAAGCTTTGAAGGGAGTGGGCTGGCAGCATGGTTTTAATGTCGTTAAAGACCGTCAACGTTCAGAGTAACGCTTATGCTCGCTTAATCCTGCATGAGAATCAATTAAGAGAGAAAAAAAGAAAGGTGAATTGGGCAAAGATTACTCAGGTCGGCTAATCAAGGCCCAAAAGGAGTAGAAAAGCCGTTTGTGCCTGAGAGGGCGTTGTGGAAAAATGCAAAGCAATAGAGAAGTATTAGGTAGGGTTAAGTGATAGATGCAGATGGTTTTAGACCAAATGTAGGCATCATCCTAGCCAATCAAAAAGGTCAGGTTTTATGGGCAAGACGCATCGGGCAAGATGCATGGCAGTTTCCTCAAGGCGGCATCAACGAAGGTGAATCCTCAGAGGCAGCTTTATTTCGAGAGCTCCATGAAGAAATTGGTTTAACCCAAGAAGACGTTGAGATTCTGGGTTGCACCAAAGGCTGGTTAAGGTACCGATTGCCTAAGCGCATGGTTCGGCAAGGCAGCCAACCGCTTTGTATTGGTCAAAAGCAAAAGTGGTTTTTACTACGCTTAGTTGGGCCGTCGGAAAACATACAGTTTAATCATGGGCCTCGTCCTGAATTTGATGATTGGCGCTGGGTGAGTTACTGGTATTCGCTGGGGCAAGTTGTGCCCTTTAAACGAGATGTGTATCGCCGGGCGTTAAAAGAGTTAGCGCCAAAAGTGGTGGGACTGCAGCGTCATGTATGCGACAGGACAAATGTTAAACACCCTTAAACGAATCGTGCAGGAAGTCAATGCAGCAGCTGACTTCGAAGAAGCGCTGTCGTTGTTGGTTGATCGTGTGCGTGAAGCGCTGAGCACAGAAGTGTGCTCTGTGTTTGTCTTTGATCGTGAGACACATCAATACGTGCTGATGGCTACCCGAGGCTTAAATCAAGCCGCTGTTGGTGTTGAAATCCCTTATACACAGGGGTTGGTGGGTTTGGTCGGCAGTCGAGAAGAGCCAATCAACTTAGAGGATGCAGCCAGCCACCCTCGTTTTCACTACATTGCCGCCACTGGCGAAGAGCGTTTCAAATCTTTTCTGGGTGTTCCTATTGTCCATCACCGCCGAGTCATGGGGGTGCTGGTTGTTCAGCAAAGCACTCAACGCCGATTCAGTGAAGAAGATGAAGCCTTTCTGGTAACCCTTTCAGCTCAGCTAGCGGCTGTCATGGCGCATGCTGAAGCCACGGGCCGTTTAAATGCAGCGGTGGCGCATACGGGCGGTGGTCCACTTTACTTTTCAGGTGCTGGCGCTGCCCCGGGTGTGGCTATTGGAACGGCTGTCGTCATGTCACCTAAAGCGCATCTGGAATCCGTACCAGATCGAGTTGCAGATAATATCGAAGAAGACATTCAAGCGTTTAAAGATGCTATTCATGCGACCCGTACGGAAATTCAGCAGGTCGGTAAACGCATGTCGAAGGATTTAAGGCCGGAAGAGCGTGCGTTGTTTGATGTCTATGTACAGATGCTCAATGACGACACCTTGGGCAATGAAGTCATCAGCAAGATTCGTGATGGGCAATGGGCGCAAGGTGCGTTAAGACAAGTCATCTTGGGCTATGTTCAGCACTTTGAAATGATCGAAGACAGTTATTTGCGTGAACGTGCAACGGATATTCGCGATTTGGGTGTGAGGGTACTGGCTAAATTGCAAAGCACCTCAGTGGAATACAATTTCCCCGATGACACGGTGCTGGTTGCCGAAGAAATATCCCCCGCCATGTTTGCCGAAGTTCCCGAAGAAAAGCTGCGGGGCCTCATTTCGGTGAGGGGTTCTGCGAATTCGCACGCAGCCATTCTTGCCAGGGCGCGAGGCATTCCAACGGTCATGGGAGTGGTTGATCTACCCTGCATGCAATTAGATGGCGTGCAAGTCATTGTTGATGGCTATCAAGGGCGTTTGTACACCGACCCTGGCAGTGAACTCTTGATGCAATATCGTCGTTTAGCGAAAGAAGAGCAGGCGATGCTGCGTGGTTTTGAATCCCTCAAAAAACTGCCTAGCGAAACCACAGATGGGCATCGCTTACCCTTGTTTGTGAATACGGGGTTAACGACGGATTCTGTGCGTTCAAGAGAGCGTGGTGCTGAAGGCGTTGGGCTTTATCGAACAGAAGTGCCTTTTATGATGATGGATCGCTTTCCCAGTGAGGAAGAGCAGCGTGATATTTATCGACAACATTTAGCGACCTTTGCACCTGATCCGGTAACCATGAGAACCCTCGATGTTGGGGGAGATAAAGCGCTGAGCTATTTTCCAATTAACGAGGACAACCCTTTTTTGGGGTGGCGAGGCATTAGGGTTACTTTGGATCACCCTGAACTGTTTCTTCAGCAAGTGCGGGCCATGTTGAAAGCCAGTAATGGGCTCAATAATTTGCACGTGATGTTACCGATGGTTTCGAATGTCACTGAAATTGAAGAAGCTTCTCATCTGATTTTTCGTGCCTATAAAGAAGTCACGGATGAGGGTTATGACATTCAAATGCCCAAAGTCGGGGTGATGGTAGAAGTCCCAGCGGCTGTTTATCAGATTAAAGCCATTGCCGAGCGAGTGGATTTTCTATCGGTGGGTAGCAATGATTTAACACAATATTTATTAGCCGTCGACCGTAACAACCCTAGGGTTGCTGATGTTTATGATTCGTTACACCCATCGGTTTTAATTGCATTGGATGCGATTGTGCGAAGTGCCCATGAAGTGGGTCGACCGGTAAGTGTTTGTGGTGAAATGGCCGGGAACCCTGCAAGCGCGGTTATTTTAATGGCAATGGGATATGACATGCTGTCGATGAATGCAACCCATTTGCTCTGGGTTAAATCCGTTATTAGGCAGGTCTCTTTAGCTTGGTCAAAAGAATTGTTGGCTAACATTATGACGTTAGACAATGCCCCTTTGATTCGAAGTACGGTAGAACTTGCGTTTGAAAAAGCAGGTCTTGGACGATTACTGAATCCAACTAAACGATTATAGTCATGCATTAATTAAAAAAGCCCTCTCACGAATATCATTCAGTGAAAGGGCCTTTGGTTGTTGGTGTGGCGCTTATTTTAGCATATCAATTTGTACATCAATCCAAGCGTCCGCTCCGGTTTCTACAACACTGCGTTCAAGAACCGTGATCTCAAATCCACCCCAGTAATCTTTGTAAGACTTTCCTACTTTAAGTACGGAGTCTTTTTGGTCATCGCCCCACCACTTGTCAGCGGTGAAAGAACCAGGCGTTGTGTCCACCAGATAAGAAATGGTTTTCCACCAAGACTTATGTGGGTTGCTTTTCTCGGCATAGCCTTGAAGGTTTAGCATAACGCCTTCATTGGTTTGATTAGCCGTTGTGCCGCTGGTTCTGAATTCTACCCAGTACGTATACTTGTCGTGACCTGATTTCAAGCGCAATCCTACTTGGCCTTTTGATTTATCACCATGACCGAAGGCGTTGATTCTATATTTGCCCGACTTTTCAATCAGAGGTACATCTGTTTTCAGGTCTAACCATCCGTAGAAGTGTTTGTATAGTAAGTTGTACTCTTCTAAAGTATGTGCGCCCATACCCATCATTGAATGAATGTTGCCGTAATCAATTAATATCTTTCCTAAGCGATCATTACAGTCTTGATAAGCAGAGCCTGTTAACCCTTGGCAGTTGTATTCTGGTTTTTCCATTGGGTCTTCATAGAAAGGAATATGCGCATCGCCACCGTCAACGGCTTTTGCATGATGCAGACCCATGGCGTGTCCCATTTCATGAGCAATAGTACCTGGCTTGTGATGATAGATATTCATGCGCGAATAGCCAGCAGTTGAATTACGGTAACAAGATTCTGTCGTTGAAAACTTTTCTGGCCCTAAAATCATGATGATTCTATTACCACCTGGCTCGTCATAATTCACAGTATTCGTACTTTCGATCTCTGCTTTTGCTACTTGCCACCAATCCGTACACAATTGACTGCCTTGCGTGTAATCAGCAATACGTGCTGTCAAATTAATATTTGCCGCAATTTCCCACGTTGTACCAAACTGACAGTATGATTGCGTATTGTAATATTCCTTTACTTCTTCCATTGCAGTATTAATTTCAGAATCAGACCAGCCTACCGGTTCGTCGGAGAAATTAAATTTGTAAACTAAAACGTGCGCGGAATTGAAAGGGTAATTTTCGATGCGATCCATGGAACCGTCAACTGGGCCACCTTCTTTCTCATAGTTGAAGCATTTTGCAGTTGTGCCGCCGTCAGTATCACCACCGTCAGTATCACCACCGTCAGTATCACCGCCGTCAGTATCACCGCCGTCAGTATCACCACTCCCGTCAACATCACCGCCATTGGTGTTTCCGTTTTCGGTTGTGTTCGATCCATTTGAATTATCTTTATTGTCGGACGAGCCTCCTTCACAGGCAGCCAAACTGAACAGTAAAAAGATAAATAGTAGTGATTGCTTCATCATTAAACCCGCGCTGAATGTCTTTAAACAGTCAGCAATTTAAATAAATAGGCTTATATAAAATGTGATGAAGTGGATTTCTTTTCAAAAGAAAACAATTTTGAACGTGTTGTAAAGGTTAGCAATTATTTGCAATTCCATTACTGTTTGATAATAAACGTTTTTTATGAGATTCGTAATGTGCTTAATTTTTTCTACTTTAAAGTGTTTGTAAGTCGGTCTTTACCATTTAGTCTGAATGAGATGTATATTTTCTTATAATGGTGGGTAGGGTTTGATCGAAAAAGAAAAGAGTGAGCGTTTAACAAGGCTTTTAGCAAGCCTAGTTGGATAAGTTTATCTGAGCGCTTTTAAGCGCCCCAAGTACGTACTCTGCCAGTATCCATATGAACAAATTGACTTCGTGAGTATTTTCCAACACCGCCGCAGCGTGTTTTTAATGCTGCTTTGTGCAATTGATTGATATCGAAACCAGGTATCCAGATGTCGATGGCCTTACCCACAGTATGCATGCTGTTTGTTGCTACATTTCTTCCAGCGGCTTGCAGCATGGCATTGGTCTTGGGACTGCGGTACCCAGAAATAACCTGTACCCAGTGGTTTGTATCAAGCAGTGAGGTGACTTCATGGACTTTGTCAATCAGCTTGATGTCCATTTCAGTGATTTCATTTTGGCGATGGTCTCTTAAAATTTTATTGATTTCTGCGAGAGCTTCCATGTGGTAACGACCACCTTCCCAAAACGTGACCGATGTTTTTTCTCCGGTGTGAGTGTTTATTAATTTAATGGATTTTGCATCAGGGAGCGGGATGGCCAACTCTTGTGTTGATGCAAACGCTTGAGGTGTGATCAGTGATGCAGCAGTAGTGCCAGCAGCCCATTTTAATAGCTTACGGCGGCTCATTGACCTTTGATCTGTCATGACGTACTCAAGCTCTTTCGTTTGGTGTTAGGTTTCAAAGGTTGAGCAGTGTGCCACAAAGATTAACAGTTGATCAAATTCGTAAATAGGCGTTGGTTCACAGAAAGGCGGCGTAAAGCTGCTTGAAAAGGACGTCTACAGCAGGTAAAACGAGAAATCTTCCTCAGAATCTGACGAATATTCTATTGAAGCGATAGAGCAAAATTATTTACAACAAGTGACTGTTTGTAAAAATATGATAACGAGGTTGACGATATTTTTTGTAGTAAGTATTTATTAATTTAACATCTGTTTTGAATGGACGGGTTTGCCGCATCAAAAGCATGAATGAAAAAGGCACTGGAATGCGATTGCGAGTCGTTATAGATACATATGATCAATTGTAAACATTAAATATAAAAGTAAATTAAATACACTAGGAAAGAAAAACTCTAGAAGGAGATCAGAGCACTCGAGAGTCTAAGGTGGAGCTTGAAGCGTCGACCTTATCTCTGTCATAAATATCATTGCGAATATGCAGCAAGCCTTCTTCGTCTACCCAAGTTGTCCAATACATCAGGTATATGGGAACTGGGTGCCTTAGGGTGACATGTTTGGTTTGGTAGTCTTTCGTGTGCTGCTTAATGCGCTCTTCATCCCAGCTAGGCTGGTGCTTCAGTAACGCTAAAGCAAGCTCAGTGGGTTTTGACACCCTGACGCAACCTGAACTAAATGCTCGTATTTCTTTATTAAACAGTTTTGGTTGAGAGGTGTCGTGCAGATAGACCGAGTAATCGTTAGGGAATACAAACTTCATTGTGCCTAAAGCATTTGATTTGCCTGGTAATTGCACGAGCCGTTGTGGTTTAGCGCCGCGGAATTTACGCCAATCCAGTGAAGCGAGAGGAATCTTTTTCGCTTTGTTGGTCCAGCCTTCGACCAGAATAAAATTTTTTCGTTTCAGGTAATTAGGGTCACGCTTAACGGCGGTAGCGATGTTGGTCATCGCAATTCGGTATGGGACATTCCATTTGGGAGCGAGTACTATGCTGCTGATCTTGTCCGTCATGACAGGCGTTTTTCGGTACTTGGTTCCGATGATGACTTTCATGTCTAACACCGAGCGGCCATTTTCAATGAGGTCTAAATGAAAATCAGCCATATTGACCAGTACATAACGCTCACCTAAATCATCTGGAAGGTACCGCCAGCGCTTTAAATTCATGGCGATTCGTTTTGCAATGACGTGAGGCGATACGTTCATGTGATTTTGAGTCGCGGGGTCGAGCTTACCTGAAATGGGTAATTTGTTACGGCGTTGAAACCGCTGTATGGCTTTTAACATTCCAATATCAAATTCGTAGAGAGCATTGTCCCCACCTACTCGATATTGGCGAGCCGCAACATAGGGATTGTATCCTTCTCGGCCTTGGTTGGTGTTCCAGGTGTATTGGCCTTGAGGAAAATCACCGTATTTCATTAACATCCATCGCGCGATGGGAATATTAGGGTCTTCGTCCCCCAGCTCCAGTGTTCTGGTTGGAGGCAATGGAAACCACTCTCCCGATTCGGCAAGGCGATGATAGCGGTCTAGCTCTTTGCTCAAGGCTTTATATGAAGGCTGTTGTGGAACCATGGAATGAACCAAGGATTCCAGATTGTTCAATTCAATGGTTTCAAGCAAATGCTTGGATATTTCATTGGGGGTTTTCAAATTGTATCGGGCTTTAACTTTCTTAATGCTTGGGTGGCTTAACTCTTCGGTGTCAGGAAGGAGTTGGCGATTACCCACCTGCATGGCGAAACTGATAAAAGCGTCAGACAACAGCACATCAATGGCGGTGGCTTTTTTAGGCAAGTGTGCCAAACGTTGAATCTCGTTTTCTAACTTGGACACGCGATATTGATAGATACGCCAGTGGTCGCCAGCAGTCTCTTTAAGCGCTTGAAGCAAGGCTGATCCTGCTGGTGTCAGCTGGTAGTTTTTGACCCAAATGAGACCAAATTCGTTATCGCGGTAGAGCGTTTCCAGCTGTTCCACATGCTTTAGTTGAGCGTTTCCTGCGACCTGGCCACGGGCTTCGTGCAGCCAATACTCGATATATTCCTGAGCAACGGCAGGGGGTAGATTTGGCGTTGTATGGGCTGATGCGTTCAGAGCGTAGTACAGCATGACCATGCAACTAAGCCCTAAGAAGACAACCAACGCCTGACTGCTTCGACTGCGCGAGGTTACTGCGTCCATACACAATATTATGGCATCCAGCCAGTCGTGTGGTCCTATCAAAGGGTTATAGACTCAATACGCAATAGATCAAAATGATTGCAATGCCTCACTATGGGGTTTGTGTAAACAAGCTGGGACGAGAGAAAACGGGTGTAACTTTTCTGGGCACTGAAACACTTTTCCCTTAGGATGGCTGCTGCACCATGAGTTTGTAGCAAAGGCAGTACGCAGATGGATTGGATAATATACGCAGTTGCCGGAATACTCTCTGGTTTCCTAGGAGGGTTGCTGGGGATCGGCGGTGGTTTGATTTTGGTCCCCGCGCTCCTTATTGTTTTTTCATGGATGCAACTAAGCCCTGAAATCGCTACGCATTTAGCCATTGGCAGCTCATTTGGCGTGATTTTGTTTACATCACTCTCTTCTATTTGGACACATCATCAATTCAAAAATATTGAATGGGATACCGTGAAGCCCATGAGCATGGGCATTTTGCTAGGCACTTCTGTAGGTGTATACATGGTGGCGCAAGTGAGCTCAGAATATTTGCAGCTCATCATTGGGGTTTACGCGTGGCTCATGGCATTGAAGGTCGTCATTAAACTCAAGCCAAAACTGACTCCTTATCCAAATGCGCCCAAGCTCTTAGGGGCCGGTGTTGGGGTTGGCTGGGTAGCCTCTTGGTTTGGGATTGGAGGTGGAACGCTGATGGTGCCTTTGTTAACAGGCTGGAGAATGCCTGCAGTTCGGGCGATAGGAACAGCCGCAACCTGTGGATTCCCCGTGGCTTTTGGTGGAGCGCTGACCAATGCCTGGGTGGGGTGGTCAGAAGCAGGGTTGCCGGAGGGAGCAACGGGCTATCTTTTTTGGCCAGCGATTCTTGCCTTAGCCTGCTTCAGTGTCCCTTTTGCGCGCTTGGGAGCACGTTGTGCCAGTCATTTTCCAGAAAATCGGTTAAAGCAGATCTTTGCTGGTTTCCTAATCATCGTGGGTGCGAGATTTATTTTTTTCAATTAAGGCAGAATGTCCCACTTTAGCCGTAGCGGGAGTTCGCTGGGCCTGCTTAACAAATACGCGTTTCTAACCCATTCATTCATCAGAGAAAACTAGAGCCAACGCGAGGGATTCGTTACACTGATGCCCTTTGACTAACCACGATGGATGGCTGCTCATGATTCCATACCCCGATATTGATCCAGTTGCCATTTCGATTGGGCCACTGAGCATTCATTGGTACGGTCTGATGTACCTTGTTGGATTTGTTGCCGCATGGTTCCTGGGGACTTATCGTGCGCGCCAACCGAATTCAGGTTGGACAGAACAACAAGTGTCCGACTTACTGTTTTTCGGGATGGTGGGTGTCATCGTCGGCGGGCGTACCGGCTATGTTCTTTTTTATAATTTTGGCCAGTTTCTAGCGGACCCGATTTGGCTCTTTAAAATTTGGACCGGGGGCATGTCGTTTCATGGCGGCCTTTTGGGTGTGATTGCCGCCATCGTGTTTTTTGCTTGGAAACAGAAAAAGCATGTGTTGGACATTGGGGATATCGCCTCTCCTTTAGTACCCTTAGGCTTGCTGACAGGGCGCATTGGCAATTTCATCAATGGTGAGTTATGGGGTCGGCCTACAGACGTTGCCTGGGGAGTCGTGTTTGAACCCGGCGGCCAACCCAGACACCCATCGCAACTGTACGAAGCAGCTCTTGAAGGACTGACACTCTTTCTACTGGTGTGGTGGTTCTCATCCAAGCCCCGCCCGAGAGGAGCCGTCGCAGGCTTATTTTTAGCGGGTTACGGTAGCTTTAGGTTCTTTGTTGAGTTTTTCCGCGAACCCGATGCGCATATTGGATTCGATTTGTTCAACTGGATGACACGCGGTCAGATCCTTTCGTTGCCGATGATCATCGCAGGGGTATGTCTGATGGTGTGGGCATTCGTGTGTGCACCTAGGCCTGGTGCATCCGTTGAGCCGTCTCAAAAGTAACGATTTGACCGATTATTTGGATTTTGATTTAAGGGTATAGTCACCAAAATGAACAATTATTTGGCGATGATGGAGCATGTGCTCAAGGAAGGCGTTGAAAAAAGTGACCGTACAGGTACGGGTACGTTAAGCGTCTTTGGGTATCAAATGCGCTTCGATTTGTCAGAAGGTTTCCCTTTGGTGACCACGAAAACGTTGCACCTTAGATCGATTATCCATGAGCTGTTGTGGTTCCTCCAAGGCAGTACCAACATCGCTTACCTCAAAGAAAATGGCGTTCGTATTTGGGATGAATGGGCGGATGAAGCGGGTAATTTAGGGCCCGTTTATGGTCATCAGTGGCGCTCTTGGCCAAAGCCAGATGGCTCTGCCGTAGATCAAATCCAAGAGGTTGTACGCTCTATCAAAGAACAGCCCGATTCGCGTCGGCATATTGTGAGTGCCTGGAATGTCGGGTCACTTGACGATATGGCGTTACCACCTTGCCATGCGTTTTTTCAATTCTATGTGGCTCAAGGAAAACTCAGCTGCCAATTGTATCAACGCAGTGCAGATGTTTTTCTTGGCGTCCCTTTTAACATTGCTTCCTATGCGTTACTTACTCATATGGTGGCGCAGCAATGCGACTTAGAAGTAGGTGATTTTGTGTGGACTGGCGGCGATGTCCACCTTTACACCAATCACTTGGAACAGGCACATTTACAATTGGAACGAACTCCCAAATCGAAACCCAAACTGTTAATAAAGCGAAAGCCGGACTCTATTTTTGATTACCAGTACGATGATTTTGAAATCCTAGACTACGAGCCTCATCCGCGGATCAAAGCACCGGTCGCGGTTTAAAGCCTAGAGAGGAATCATTGTGGAGTCTGAGCAAATGAAAATAGCGTTGATTGTCGCTCATGCTAGCGATTACGCCATTGGGGTTCAAAACGCTTTGCCTTGGTACATCCCTGAAGACCTAAAATTTTTCAAGCGAGTGACCATGGGAAAGCCCATCATAATGGGACGTAACACTTACGAATCCATTGGACGCCCGCTTCCAGGGCGCACCAATATTGTCATCACTCGCAACGCCGAGTGGTGTGCTCCGGGTGTAAAAGTGGTGCACTCATTGGCAGATGCCATTCGTTTAGCCAGTGATGTTGCACTCATTGATGGTGCTTCTGAATGTATGATCATGGGAGGAGGGCAGATTTATCAAGAAGCCTTCCCGCTAGTTGATCGCATGTATGTGACGGAAGTGGAAACGGAAGTGCCGAGCGCCGATGTCTTTTTCCCAAAATGGAGCAGAGGAGATTGGCAGGTTATTGAAGAAGCGCACCTGCCCTATTCAGCACCAGAACGCCCTGCTTGTTGTTTTCGTGTACTGGATCGTAAAGCTCCTAACGCTTGAACCCATCTCTCAAACTCCCCAATGCGAATAGCTGTATTCATTCACCAAACCCGGCCACTCTCATTGGTCGGGTTCAATATGATCTGTACCAATAAAACGGCACGTTTCTGCTAATAGATTCACAAGAGAATAGGTATCTGGTCAACACATGGTGCTGTGAAAACCCCACCGTTTATGGAGCAGGTCAACAGCCCATCAGACTCATGCCATTTAAAGAAATTAGAGTAGACTTTCATGAACGATTGAAATCATGTTTTCATGTGAGCAGTGTTTTCAAGCAAAGACATCAACGAGTTTCATATCAGCTGCTTCTGGTTTAAGAAAGTCAGCTCCGCGTTCTAAAAGCTGATCGCGTAAAGACGTAAAGCTATTAAATTGATGCTTACTTTCTTGGACAATGAATTCCCTTAGTCTTATTACATCACTTATGTTGTCTTGATTGAGATTATAGTGGGCTACCGATCCAGGGACTTTGTCGTATCGAAAATCGCCTGTGCTGGCAGAAATAACGGCATCACTAAATGCCTTGAATAGCTTTTTGAATACAGGCTTATCGAAAGCATGCGTTAGCACGTTGATGTTTTCAGATGAGAGGGGATTATTTCCGGAATGAATAACAACCTCGTTACTCTTGTTTATTCCTAGTTCCCAGTCTTTATAGGCTATCGTAGGATTCGTCTTAGATAATTGATTCATCACCTGTTGATAGGGTTTTACCAATGATTCCATTGGGTTAGAAATCTCATAAGAAACCTTAAATCTTTGCTTTTGAGCTTCATCGAATTCAGCAGCGGTCAGGGATTCAAATTGATAGGACATTACCGTCATCCCACGGCTTTCAGGTGTTTCAGAAGAAGTATTTTTATGGAGATTTTCTGGGCTATGAGACACCGCGCTTTGTACATTTAAACCGCTAGAAGTGCCATTGACTAGTCTCGGCCCATTCTTTAAGTGACTAATATCCATGAGCAATTTCCCGCTTTCTAAAAGTTAAACACTTGCACCAAATTGGGTATTAGCACCCCTTCTCAATCATTAGGGTTTAATACAGGGTATCGGGGTGTGAAAACTAAACTTTAGGAAATAGAGGTGCTGTATGGACTGCATCAATCGTTGGGTCGTTCGCTGATTATTGTTAGTAGGGAATCAGCAATCGAGAATTGGCCGAGATGCTGAATGAACATGGCATTCCGGCGGTGGGTTTTCTCCCTCCCAGTGACTCGAAATCAAAAAGCTGCACAGAAGAGATGAGCGTCTCTAGGAGCGTCCAACTCCTGGTAAACAGCAGACCGAAAGCCGCGAAAAACTTTTGCAACGAAGCCGAGAAAACAAATGTGAGCACTCTCTATTTTTGTGAGAGCCATCCAGCGGGGTGTGAGAGTGCTTACATAGCCTTAGTTGTTCCATTTACGAGCACTGCCGCTCAAAAAACAATCAAAAAAGTATTTTAATTCTGATCGAGATAGGTAAAATCAGCCTCTATTGATAAGTTAGTTCATCTAACTAATATTGAGTGTTCAATTGAAGGTGTTGTTATGACAAAAGCGATAATAGCCAGTTTTATCATTCTCTCATTAGGGTTGACGGGTTGTAGCCGAGGTGGTGGTGGGGGTGGTTCTTCAGCACCAAAGCCTTCGGTAGCTGATACGAAACCTGAGCCAAAGCCAGATATGAAACCTGAACCAAAACCAGAAATTGTGAAAAAAGATTGCCGAGCATCAGATGGCTCTAAAAGTGATCTTTTCTTATTTAATTTAGAAGAAATTCATAGAGAAAATAGTTTTAACAGCTTAGCAATAAAAACCGCAGGAGATTATTGCATTGATAGCAGCGCTAAAAAAGCGCTTGTGGTGTATGTAAAAGCTAATGATAACGTAACGATTGATTTAGATGATTACACTACACGTTTTTATAGCGTAAGTGGTGCCCGCAGTGTCGGTGCATTGTTTGCCTACATTTTTAAACAGTATGGGGTGGATTTTAATAAGGAAAGTAGTGGCGCTGAAAAATTTTTATTGGAAGCAGGAAAAAATTTCACTGCGCATGGGTGTAAAAAAAATCCAGAATCAGTTGATTGTAAGGAGCTTTCAAAGGGGGTGAAGGCAGCTAAAGGCTTTTCAGATTTTAAAGAGAATCTTTATTTGAGATCCGAGAAGTACATGCCATGTCTTAAAAGCGAGCTCTATCTAATTGATGAACATGGACATGGTACGCCGATTGGCAGTGAAAATGCAGGAAAGGATCTTTACGATATTAATATTACCCCCTCAGCCGCTGGACGTTTCAGCTTGAAGTTTAAATTAAAAACAGATTTCCACAACAATGGCTGTGAATTGGGTAACAAAGACAGTTTTGAAAGAACAGTTTTACTAAAAGGAAAAGAATTGCATGATGTAGTTATTTCGAATGGGGATAAAATAGACATAATGGATTTGCGAGATGAAAATTTCAAAACTGAATTGAGAGAGTTCGACGATTTCAGTAAAACGTTGATTGTAAATTAACGGTAAAACCATAAAAATCAGAATCACCCTTTCGTTCCTTTGGCTTCAAAAACCGCCTTTTGAAGCCATTTTTCACGTTGACTGAATCCTCTATTGTGCTACGTGTTTATTGATTACGCGGGTGTATGTGTTAGATGGCGACTTGATATAGAGTTTATCAAGGCCATAGCATGGCCTTGATGGTATGGGACACAAACGCTTTAGTTAAAAGAGCTGCTCCGGTAGTACGGCATCAGAGTCTTTCGCAACTTCACCTGTTTCAGGGTCGCGCCGAATTTCTGGTCTTAGGGTCGCATATTCAGTAGGTACATGTTCTTCTCGGAACAACTCAAAGACAGCATTGGATTGTTCAGGAGGGGCTTTCAAACCTGACTCTGGATCTATCCGAACATTAACCAAACCTTCCGGGCGAGCAGGAAAACGTTCAGGAACGGATTTCAATGCTTCTCTCATGAAATCGATCCATATCGGTAACGCGACGGTACTGCCGTAGGCATTTCTTCCCAGAGGATCATACTCATCAAATCCGACCCAAACGGTTGTGACAAGATCGGGTGTAAAGCCTGAGAACCAAGCATCTCGTTGATCGTTCGTGGTTCCGGTTTTGCCGGCTAAGTCAGAACGATTCAGTACTCTTGCGCGACGCCCGGTTCCACGTTTTATGACATCCTGCATCATGGTGTATATAAGGTAATTGACCTTCGGATCCATCACGCGAGGTGCTTCTATTTGCTCAGGCAGCGTATGGGTATCTTGAAGTTCGGGTGATGCGCATTCATCGCACAACACAACGGGGGGATGTTCGTAAATAACGTTGCCATTGTGATCCAAAATTTTATCAATGAGGTAGGGCTTTACTCGGTAGCCGGAGTTAGCCAAAGTGGAGTAGCCTGTTGCGACCTCAAGAGGCGTGAATGCAGAAGCGCCTAAAGCTAAGGACAAGTTCTTGTTAATTTTGGATTCAGGAAAGCCTAATTGGGTTGCGAAATCGGCAACTTGCTGCACACCTATTCGCTGCATAACGCGTATTGTCACCAAATTTCTTGATTTATAAAGTGCCTTTCTGAGGCGAGTAGGGCCGTAAAACTTTCCAGAATCGTTATTAGGGCGCCAGGTATCCTCTAAATTCGCGTCTTCAAACACAACGGGCGCGTCGTTGATTAAGGTGGCTGGTGTTAAGCCAGCATTTAACGCAGCGGAATAAACAAAAGGTTTGAAGCTGGAGCCAGGTTGGCGGTCGGCTTGCACTGCACGATTAAACTTACTGTTATGGAAATCAAACCCCCCTACCATGGATCGAATAGCGCCGTTATTTGGGTCAACGGATACCAGTGCGCCTTGAATATTGGGAATTTGTGATAAGCGCCACTCAACTAATGGTTCGCTAGGTTCTTCTGGCTCCCCTTCCGTTTCTTTTTTCGGTTTAGAAAGTTTAACCATGGGGGCAAGCCAGACTTGATCCCCAATGGCGACGATTTGATCTGCTGAACTTATACTTGGGCCTCGACGATTGATGGTTTTGAATTCACGAGCCCATTTATAGTCATTGACTTCGACAAAGGTCCCTGTTTTCAGCAAAGCAGTAAATGATTTTTCTTTAACCTCAGTGACAGCGGCTGGCACTAACGGCCCTACATTTGGTTTTTTCTTAAGTTGATTTAACCAAAAGCCCAAGTCTGGTTTTTCCAAACGCTCCAGCATCCGTGTTTCAAGTTTTGGCCAGGGTCCACGAAAGCCATGCTTTTGGTCGAAATCGAGCAGTCCCTGTTGTAGGGTTGTATTTGCCACCGATTGATAGCCCGAATTAACGGTTGTAATCACTTGATAGCCACTGGTGTAAGCATCTTCTGGAAAACGCTCAAGCATTTCAGCACGAACGAGCTCAGCAATATACCCAGCTTCTAATTCAGTCTTGACGCGATACACCTGTGCGCTGATAGGCGCATCAATGGCGGTTTCGTAAGTTTCTTGATCAATCTTATCGAGCCTGTACATGCGGCTCAGAACATAATTCCGACGGCGAATGGCGCGATCTGGATTGTTAATTGGGTTGAGAGCCGAAGGGGCTTTTGGTAGGCCTGCAATCATGGCCAGTTGCGGCAAGTTTAATTCGTTAATGGATTTCCCATAATAAATATTGGCGGCGGCTTCGATCCCATAAGCGCGTTTACCCAAATAAATTTTGTTTATGTATAGTTCCATAATCTCAGTTTTGCTTAAAGCTTGCTCAATATGGAGCGCCAACATAATTTCAATAAATTTACGCTTGAACGTTCTTTCTGGCGTTAAAAAATAATTCTTCGCCACCTGCATAGTAATCGTACTGCCACCTGATCTTTTTTCGCCAGTCAGTACGAGTTCTATGGCGGCGCGTGCCAATCCTTTAATGTCGATGCCAATATGATCTTCAAAATTATCGTCTTCGGCCGCCTTTATTGCATCAATAAAAAGGGGAGGCACTTCGTCATATTGAATTGGGGTACGTCTTTTTTCGCCAAATTCTGCGATTAATTTTTGATCTTTAGAATAAACACGCAATGGAACTTGGAGTTGAGTGTTTCTTAATTCGTCAATTGCAGGCAAACTTGGCGCTAAATAGAGATAAAGGCCTAAAAAACCCACCAATATGGCGAGAATTCCACCAATTGGTAAAAAGATGACGAAACGGAGAATGAGTTGGCTTTTTTTCATATTTAAATAAGTGATACTAAACTTTTAACAGCAAGGCCGGTCCGGCTCAAATTATAAGCGCTTAGTGTCGGTTTTCCTAAGTTGTGCTTATAATCTTTTGCGTAGGACATCGGACTTGTTCGTGGACATAATGACTCTCTGAAGACGACGGGATATCGCAGTGCTAGGCAATCTATTTCAGAAAAAAAGCAAAGCCGTAGTCGGTATCGACATCAGCTCACATTCAGTGAAGCTGGTCGAGCTTTCTCGCAGTGGCAACCGCTACCAGCTTGAGGCCTATGCCGCCGAGCCGCTACCTCAAGGTGCTGTGGTTGAACAAAGCGTGGCCGACGAAGCGGCCGTTAGCGAAGTTATCAAAAAAGTCTTCGCTAAGTCCAGGACGAACTGCAAGCAGGCTGCAATTGCCGTGGCTGGTTCGGCTGTCATCACCAAGGTGATTCAGTTGCCGGCAGGCCTAAGCGAGTTCGATGTTGAAAACCAACTGCATATCGAAGCAGACCAGCATATTCCTTACCCTATCGACGAAGTGGCCCTTGACTTCGAAGTTATGGGGCCTTCTCAAACCAGTACAGAATTGATTGATGTCATGATTGCGGCCTGTCGTCGTGAGACGGTGGACCGTAGAGAAGATGCCGTAAATATGTACAAAGCTGACACGGTATCGATCATTGATGTTGAGGCGTTTGCGCTTGAGCGGGCCTTCGGTTTGATTGAACCGCAGCTTCCAGGAGGCTCTAGCTTGGTTGCTTTGGTGGATATTGGTGCGTACAACACGACGTTGAGTGTGCTTGAGCGGGGCAATATCGTCTATACCAGAGATCAATCTTTTGGTGGTCAATTACTTACTGAAGAAATTCAAAGGCGTTACGGGCTTTCCCAGGTTGAGGCAGAACGAGATAAAGTAGAAGGTGGTTTACCTGCTGATTATCAAGCGGAGATTTTGAACCCCTTCAAGGATAATATCGTCCAACAAATATCCAGAGCGCTTCAGTTCTTCTTCTCTTCTAGCCAATTCAATACGGTTGATGCAATTGTTCTCGCAGGTGGCACAGCCTCCATCAATGGGCTATCTAGACAGGTGGAAGAGAATCTTGGTGCGCGCGCAGTAACTGCCAACCCATTTGCAGATATGAAAATCACCCGAAAAGTGAATGCCGCGAAAGCCCAAAACGATGCACCAGGCTTGATGGTCGCTTGCGGTCTGGCGATGAGGAGTTTTGACTAATGGCAAATATCAACCTACGCCCGTGGCGTGAAGAAAAGCGGGAGCAAGAACAACAAGAGTTCTTGGTGGTATGCGTAGCCGCATTGATCGCCGGGGCTGTTGTTTGGTTTGCAGTGCATGGCGTGATGCAAGGGAGAATTGATAAACAAGATGGCCGAAACACTTATCTGAAAGCTGAAACCAGTAAGCTGGATGAGAAAATTGCGGCCGTTAGAGATCTCCAAAAACGCCGGCAAGAGTTGGTTGAGCGAATGGAGTTGATCCAAAATTTACAGGGGAACCGGCCCGTTATCGTAAGAGTATTTGATGGTATTACTCGGTCTGTCCCAGATGACTTGTATCTGGGAGAGATCAAAAAGACTGGAAAGTCTATGGCCATTAAAGGTTACTCGGAAGCGAACAGTCAAATTGCCGAGCTGATGCGGAATTTTGATGCGGCTGAATGGTTTACTAAACCTGTTTTGATTGATGTCTCCGCCAGCAAAGACCCTGCAAATCCCTACAGCGAATTCACCATGACGGTGCAGGAAGTAACGCCCAAAACTGAGGGTGAAGATGAGGAGGATGCATCGTGAGCTTTCAAGATCAAATGGATAGGCTCAAGAATTTTGATATATCCGACCTTAATGATCCCAATAGTGCAGGGCAGTGGCCATTCCTAGTTAAAGCCATTATTTGGCTTCTTTTAATCGTGATCGTGATCATTTTGGGTTACTTTTTTGATATAGAAGAAAAGATAAAGCAATTAGAAGGGATGCAGCAAGAAGAAATTACATTGAAGGAAAACTTTGAGAGAAAAGCTTTTCAGGCTGCTAATTTAGAACAACTCAAAGAACAGTTGGTTCAAATGGAAGAAGCTTTTGCTGAGATGCTGAAGCAGTTGCCCAGAGACACGGAGGTTCCAAGTTTATTGGAAGACATTACCAACGTGGCCATTGATTCAGGCTTGACTATTCAAGGCATAAAACTCGCCCAAGAAGTTCCAACAGAGTATTACATTGAGTTACCCATCAATATTGAAGTAACGGGCGGTTACCACGATTTCGGTGCTTTTGTGAGCGGTGTTGCTGCACTGCCTAGGATTGTGACTTTGCATGATTTCGTGATCAGTACAGAAAGCCAGCAAAAGAGCGGTTCAGTTGAGGAAAGCTTAAAGTTGGCCATTACGGCTAAAACATATCGGTACAAAGAAGCTGGCCAGGAGGAGGGTGAGTCATGAAAAAGACTGCAATACTCCTAGCGATTCCTGCTCTGATGCTCTCCGGGTGTGGTGGAGTTGACTCAGACTTGCAGGCATTTGTTAACGAAACTTTAGCAAAACCAGGCGGTAGATTGCCTGAAATGCCAGTTTTTGCTCCACACGAAACCTTTGTGTATAGCGCGACCCAATTTCGTTCTCCTTTTCAGTCCCCTTTGGCGATTGAAGCGTTAAAAGCTCAGTTGGCTGCACAGTCTGATGTAGAGCCGGATTTAACACGTGAACGTGATATTTTGGAAGGTTATGACATTGGCGAACTCAGCATGGTGGGTTCACTTGAAAATGACAAAAAAGGGTTCGGTGCCTTAATTGCCGCCTCTGATGGTACTGTCCATCGGATTACGGAAGGAAGGTACTTGGGCAAAGACCACGGTCGGGTAGTGGCTCTAAACGAGTATCAAGTTGACATAGTGGAAATTGTTCCGAATGGAACTGGGGGCTGGTTAGAGAGACCCCGAGTTCTCACTCTCGTAGAAGCAGCCAAGTAAAAAAGCGGGTGTATGACAATGAATAAAAAATTCTTTGGATATATATGGGTAACGGTCTTAAGCCTGCTGATGTTGCTGGGGCTAAATGCCAATGCTCGAGTGTTAGAAGACCTCAGTTTTGCGACCCTACCTGGTGGGGGTGTTGAGGTTCAAATGCAGTTTGATGGTCCAGCCCCACAAGCGGAAAGTTACAGCATTGAAAATCCGGCTCGCATCACATTGGATTTATCCGGTGTACGCAGTGGACTTGAAAAGAAATATTTTGAGATCAATGCCGGTAATACACGTGGTGCTACTGTTGTTTCGACAAAAGACAAAACCAGGGTTGTCCTCAAGTTAGATCGCATTGCAACACACAGTACGCGAGTAGCCGGTGATAAACTGTTTCTAACGGTTGGGCATGCATCACAAGCACAAAATACCGCTGCGGCGGCTGGTGAAGATAAAATCACTAAAATTGATTTCCGTCGAGGTGTTAAGGGAGAAGGCCTTGTTGAGCTTTATCTTGCTAATCCAGCAACACCTGTGAACATCACTCGTACTACCGGGAAGCTGCGAGTTGAGCTACCTAAGTCTCGTTTGCCTCAGTCCTTGCAACGACGTTTGGACGTCATGGACTTCGCAACCGTTGTGGGTATGATTGAAGTTTATGTTGAAGACGGTAAAAGCATTGTTTTAATTGAACCTACTCAGCCTGCTTACGACTATCTTGCTTATCAGACCGATAACAAGCTAACGGTCAGCGTCAAAGCATTAACAAAAGAAGAGCAAGAAGCCGCGAAAAAAGATCGTTTTCAGTATGTCGGTGAAAAGCTTTCTTTAGATTTCCAAAACATTGCTGTTCGTACAGTTCTGCAGATTATTGCCGATTTCACTAATTTTAACCTGGTTGTCAGCGATGATGTCCAGGGTAACATCACTCTTCGTTTGAAAAATGTGCCTTGGGATCAAGCGTTAGACATTATTTTGAAAGCGAAAGGCCTAGCGAAACGCTTACAAGGTAATGTGTTGATGGTGGCGCCAGCAGCCGTCATGGCGGAAAAAGAGCGTCAAGAGTTAGAGGCGAACAAGCAGGTTGAAGAGCTTGCACCCTTAGAGACCGAGTTTGTACAAATTCGATACGCTGAGGCGAGTAAAATAGCGGAAATGCTAGGGGCTGAAGGGGGGTTGCTAAGCCCAAGAGGGACCGCCATAGTCGATGAACGGACTAATAATATTTTAATTCAAGACACTGCACTGGCTATTGAAAAGTTTCGAAGAGCTATTTCAACTTTGGATATTCCGGTACGGCAGGTATTAGTTGAAGCTAGGATAGTTAGAGCTCGTAGTAATCTTAGTGAAAAAATAGGTATTGCTTGGGGTGGGGTCGGTGGTCTTGAGACCAAATACTTTAGAGACAGCGAGGATACAATCCGCCGGGGAGAAGGATACGATTTTTCCGGCAGCATTGAACAAAGTAATGCTTGGCAGTCAGCAGGTTCCAGGGGAGAGCCCTTCGAACTTCTTCAACCAAACGAAAGAATTGTCGACCTTGATATTGATGATGCACAAGCGACCTCCTTTAACGTTGGGTATATGGACATCCTTGGAAAAAACAAGTTTTTCCTAAACCTAGAGTTATCGGCAATTGAAGAAGAGGGAGAAGGAGAAGTGGTTGCACAGCCTCGTGTCATCACGGCTGATGGTCAAGAAGCTACGATCAAATCGGGTACTGAGATTCCCTATGAAGTGGCAAGCTCCAGTGGTGCGACCTCTATTACTTTTAAAGAAGCGGTTCTTTCGTTGAAAGTAACGCCTCGGATTACGCCTGACGATCGCGTCTTAATGGAGCTGGTTGTGAATCAGGATGCTCAGGGTGCGCTAACCACGGCGGGGCCAGCCATTGATAAAAATGAAGTACAGACCAAAGTACTGGTAGGCAATGGAGAGACAATTGTACTGGGAGGTATTTTCCAGACAGAACATACCGAGTCTGTGGTTAAAACGCCCTTCCTTGGTGATATGCCAATTATTGGAAACCTCTTTCGTAAAAAGGAATTTTCCGATGTGCGTACAGAGCTGTTAATATTCATCACACCTAAGTTGTTTAGTGATCAGCTCACAGCACGGTGATTGATGCCTCAAAATATAATTTTGGTTGGGCCGATGGGCGCTGGAAAGAGCACCATCGGCCGTTTGCTTGCTGAGACCCTGGGTCTCGAGTTCTATGATACCGATCGTCAAATTGAAGCGCGTACAGGCGCCAATATCCCTTGGATTTTTGATGTTGAAGGCGAGAAAGGCTTTAGAGCCCGTGAACGTGAGGTTCTACAGCAGCTTTGTGAGCAATGCCGGCTGGTGATTGCAACGGGCGGCGGAACCGTTCTTCTACCTGAAAATCGCAAACTCCTGAGGCAAAGTGGTTGGGTCTTCTACCTCAACGTTACCGTAGAGCAGCAACTTGAGCGCACTCTAAAAGATAAAAACCGTCCCTTGCTTCAAACCGATAATCCGCGGCATGTACTTGAATCCTTAGCGCAAGAGCGGGCAAGCTTTTATGAAGGCGTGTCTGATTGGGTTGTAGAAACAGATGGGCAGCACCCAAAGGAAGTTGCGAGGAAAATAGTCAAACTCCTTGTAGAGCAGCCTGAATGGAGTGAATGAACCGCGCATCATTTGCGCATCACTCCCTTTGCTATTGTGCGGACTTCATTTACCCTACCTTACCTGAATCGTTGAAAATAGCGCTAAAAAACGCTACTGCCAAATCATGAGAGAGTCAAACGTGTCAGATCAAGACCATAAAATCCAAAACGCATCCTTGTCTCAGTTAAAGGTCGATCTGGGAAATCACCAATACCCTATTGTGATTGGTCCTGGTGCTATGCAAAGCGTTGATTGGTCTCACTATCTGGTTTCAGAACAGGTTTGCGTGGTTACCAATGATGAAATTGCCAGTCATTACTTGGAGCAGTTGAAGAGTGTGATTGGCGTAGAGCCTCTGGTCGTCATGATTGAAGAAGGTGAGCAGCACAAATCGCTGACGTCAGCGGATCAGTTATGGAGCGCCTTGTTAGAGGCCGGTTTTCGTCGAAATGCTACCTTGATCGCGTTAGGCGGAGGCGTGATTGGTGATCTAACGGGCTTTGTCGCTGCGACTTATCAAAGAGGAGTGCCTTTTATCCAGGTACCAACCACCCTGCTGTCTCAAGTCGACTCATCCGTCGGTGGGAAAACCGCTGTGAATCACCCTCTTGGAAAAAACATGATCGGGGCCTTTCATCAGCCTCAGTTAGTCGTTGCCGATTTATCTACCTTTAAAACCCTTCCAAAGGAAGAGTTTTCCGCGGGGATGGCGGAAGTTATCAAGTATGGACTGATTCAAGACGCTGCTTTCTTTAAACATCTGCAGAACCAATCGGAAGCCTTGTTAGAGGAATTCAAAGGATTGCAGCAGGGAGCGGAAGAAGCCCCTTTGATGACGAGCATTATTCAGCGTTGCTGTGAACTCAAAGCCCAGGTGGTTCAGGCCGATGAAACTGAGCAGGGTAAGCGCGCCATACTGAATCTTGGACACACCTTTGGGCATGCCATTGAAGCTCATGTTGGTTATCAAGGGTGGCGACACGGAGAAGCTGTGTCTGTGGGTATCCGCATGGCGTTGGATTTGAGCTGGCGGTTGGGTCAAGTGCCCGCTCATGTGGTCAGTGATACCAATGTCTTGTTGGATCAATTTCATTTGCCCGTAAGGCCACCCAGTGGGATGTCGGCAGATCACTTCATTGAACACATGAAACGTGATAAAAAAATGAATTCCACACAGATGCGCTTAGTGTTATTGGCTCAGCTAGGTCAGGCCGAGATCAGCGATCAAGTCCCGGAATCCAAATTGCAGGAATGCTTGACGCATTTTTGTGTTACCAACACTCATTAAAAAAGCAGCCTCATAGGGATATGAAGAGCTGGATTGGCAAGGAGGCGCTATGTCCAGTGCTCAAGCGGTTCAAACGGAGCCCTTAAGTTTTCTTTGGTGGCCAGAGCGTCAGCAGCAATTCGATTTCTTATTACACCTGCTTACCTACAGCGATTTATCTGTATGCATTGACGGGGCGGAAGGTTCAGGTAAAACCGAAATCGTCAAGCGGGCTCTCAACCGCATGGGGCAAGATCTTGGATGGGTTGCTTGGGTGGATGCCCGCACGCTCCAGCAGCCTCTGGATGTTCACTACGAACAGTTGACTGAGTCACGCAGTAAAGCCATACATATGTTGGTTCTAGACAACGCGGACGCACTGGATACCGATGATTGGCAATTGGTAGAAAGTTGGTTGACAGCAGGTGCCCCTAGGTTGCTGTTAACCACACGGAAAAATCATAACATTGGTCACTTAGATACTCGCCTACATCAAATTCAATTAAATCCATTACCGAAAGAGCAGGCCCGCAGCTGTTGGAAGAAAGTATATGGTGAACAAAGTGCTGTCCCTGCGGCGGTATGGCCGGGCGATCTCACCAATCCCAAGCCCCAGAAAAGACGACCTTCTTGGTCGCAGCGTTTGCCGAGAGGGCATATATTAGCGCTTGGGTGTATATTAGTCAGTTTGGGCATAGCGCTGTACTTTCAGTTTCAGATTGAACAGCAACAACCTTCAGACGAAGCGATTGTTAATAACAAGACACCTTCACCGATCATTGACCCGTTGGAGCGCTTGATTCAAGCTCGTACCCCTCAAGTGCCTACCTCAACCGGGGAAGCCTTAACAGGGGAAGCCTTAACAGGGGCAGACAAAAATCTGTCGCAAGTTAAAAAGAAAGAGCAAGTGACTGAAGGGGCAAAAGCTAGCGAAATAATTTTGCCAACTGATAAGAAAGCCACAGAAAGCGTTAGCAGACTTGAAAAAAATGATAATGAAAATAGTCCGAAACGTCAGGATGCCTTAGAACAATGGTTAGCACAGAAAAAACCGAATACCCCGATAAAAAAAGAAAAGGAAAAAACTGAGAAAAAAGTTTCACAAGAGCAACAAAAATCATCTGAAATCACTTCTTATGAGAAGAAGTCTGAAGCAGTTGAGCGGGTTAGTTATAATCAAAATGCTAAAGATTCTCTTCTAACATTGCCTTCTCAGCACTACACTTATCAGCTTTTAGGAACGCGTAGTCGAGAAAATGCTGATCGATTCATAAAGAAATATAAGTCTCTTGGTAATGATTGGTGGGTCTATCGTGGCATGTTCAAAGGTTCTCCATGGCATGTTGTGCTTTACGGGCAATTTAAAACAAAAATAGAAGCAGAAAAAGTAAAAAATACCTTCCCGAAATCTTTGCAGAGTCAAAAGCCTTGGTTGAGAAAATTTGAATCTATACAAAAAGAAATTCGTTCTCAATAGCAATTTATCTCATGTGAATAGAATGGTTTTGAGTAAACCCTATTTACAGAGAGTCTGCAATTGAGAATGATTATGGATAAAGTGGGAGATTTATAGAAAATTAAGGCCATTTGTTGACATTTTATACCTAAGTCATTTATACAAGTCTCAAATAAGTAATGATTTAGCAAGCGACACTTTGATGAAACTCCCTAATCTGAATAACTAAGGGTATTTTTATCATGCTGCAAATAGGCTACTCCATATAGCAGTCTATTGTTTGAAAAACGGCGGTGTCTTTAAGATTGGGAGGATGTATGCTGTATTCAACCGAAGACAGCCGGGATAATTGTGGCTTTGGTTTAATTGCAGATCCAGCAGGTCAATATTCCAATGAGTTGCTTAAACGTTCTCTTGAAGCTCTGGGTTGTTTACTGCACCGAGGCGGCGTGGCTGCTGATGGTAAAACGGGTGATGGCTGTGGTCTTTTAATTCGTTATTCTCCTGAATATTTTAGAGCAAAACTGAAAGAACAAAAAATAACACTTCCAAAACGCTTTGCAGTTGGAATGGTTTTTCTATCATCAGACCTCCAACAAAGAGCATCGCAGATTAAAGCAATAGAGTCCGTTGCGAAAGAAAACTCAACACCTCTTAAAGTCTGGCGAGAAGTTCCTGTTGATCCAAGTGTGCTGGGGTTTATAGCCGGTCAAAGCACACCGTTTGTTAGTCAATTTTTTTTGGATTTAACGCATGTCACCAGTGAAGAAGAAAATAAACGGTTATATGTCGTTCGTAAAAAGATAGAAAAACAACTGTGCGATCATGAGTTATTTTATTGTGGCTCGATTTCAAGCAAAACAATCGTTTATAAAGGTTTATTCCTACCCAATGATATAGAAAAATTTTATCTAGATTTGCAAGATCCAACGTTCGAAGCTTCAATATGTGTCTTTCATCAACGCTTTTCTACAAATACTCAGCCTCAGTGGTCACTGGCACAGCCCTTTCGTTTTCTCGCTCATAATGGTGAAATCAACACGATAAGAGGCAATCGTCAGTGGGCAAAAGCACGTTTGCCCATATTGAAAAGTCCATTATTACCTGAGCTTTCAGAATTGGGTGTCATCGTTTCTGAATCGGGGTCGGATTCTCAAAGCCTTGATAATATGTTGGAATATTTAGTCGCAGGGGGGATGAATATTTGCCGAGCATTACGATTGCTGATACCACCTGCTTGGCAAAATGTTGAGATAATTGATCCAGATTTACGTGCGTTTTATGAATATCAATCCATGCATATGGAACCTTGGGATGGCCCAGCGGGTATAGTGCTAACCGATGGTGATGTTGCAATATGTGCATTAGATCGCAATGGATTAAGACCTGCACGATGGGTTGAAACACGTAATGGTTGGATCACCGTTGCTTCTGAAATCGGTGTGTGGGGATACCACCCAGACGACATTATTAAAATGGGAAGAGTGCGCCCAGGGGATATTTTTGCGATTGATACTAAGGAACATCGAATTTTCTCAGCGGATGATGTCGATCAATCCTTGGTTAAACGCAATCCTTATCGTGCTTGGTTAAGAGATCACAGTATTCGAATTGAATCGCGTTTAGAGTCGGTCAAAACAAAAGATGAATTTTGTTCACCTGAGCAACTTGCTATTCATGAACGCTTACATTTGGTAACTTTTGAAGAAAAGAAATCACTGATTAATTTGCTTGCAGTAAAGGGGCAAGAAGCAACGGGATCAATGGGAGATGACACTCCTTTAGCGGCTTTGTCCCGACAAGATAAATTAATCACCGACTATCTCAGACAACAGTTTGCACAGGTAACCAACCCGCCTATAGATTCATTAAGAGAATCCATCGTGATGTCTCTGGAAACCTGTCTGGGCCCAGAGCAAAATGCATTTGAAGAAACAGCCGAGCATGCACAACGAATTTTATTGAATACACCTGTTTTATCGACCGTTAAGTATCAGGCCATTTTGCAACGGAGTGATTTAGGATTTCCCTTTACAAAGATCAGTTTAGGATTAAGTCCTGATGAAACACTGCATGCGGGTCTTCAAAAACTCATTGATCAAGTCGCAGTCGCTGTTGATGAAGGAACGCTACTCATTATATTGTCGGACAGAATTGTTCAAAAAAACGAGAAACTGATTCCAGCAGCATTGGCAGTGGGAGCATTGCATCAAGCGCTTACGCAATTAGGTAAACGCTGTGCCTGTAATATTTTATTGGAAACCGGGCAAGCACGAGATGCTCATCAATTTGCCGCGTTAATCAGCCTAGGAGCGACGGCCATTTATCCATGGTTAAGTTATGAAATTATTCATGCGCAGTGCCAACAAGGCGCTATTATGGTTGAGCCTTTTATTGCATTTAAACAGTACCGGCAAGGCATTCGGAAAGGCATTTATAAAATTCTATCTAAAATGGGTATTTCCACCATTGCTTCATATCGCGGTGCGCAGTTGTTTGAAGTATTAGGGTTGGGTTATGACGTCACATCGGTATGCTTTCCTTCCATGCCTAACCAGTTGGGCGGATTGAGCTTTCATGATTTAGACCTACGACAATTACAGTTGGCGAATCGAGCATGGTCTGGTTCTTATGGTGTACAGACAGCAGGTGCAGTTAAATATATGTACGGTGGAGAATACCACTGCTTTAACCCTGATGTGGTCACGCGACTGCAAACCTTCACCAAAACAGGCTCAGGTGACGATTATACTGCTTATAAAACTACTGTAAATGAGCGACCCGCGGCTCACTTAAGAGATTTATTTCAAATCCAATCGTTGTCGGATAAAGCACTTTCAAACATAGATGAAGTCGAACCTTGTGAGTCGATTTACAAGAGGTTTGATACTGCAGCTATGTCTTTGGGCGCGTTGTCACCAGAAGCACATGAAGCACTAGCGGAAGCGATGAATCGATTAGGTGGGCGTTCTAACTCCGGGGAAGGGGGAGAAGATCCGGCCCGTTACAACAGTTTAAAGAATTCGAAAATTAAACAAATTGCCTCTGGTCGATTTGGCGTTACAGCGGAATATTTAGTCAACGCTGAAGTGCTTCAGATTAAAATTGCTCAAGGCGCTAAACCCGGTGAAGGCGGTCAGTTGCCCGGTGCTAAAGTAAATGAATTGATCGCTCGGCTTCGTTATGCCAATCCGGGTGTCACTTTGATTTCGCCTCCACCGCATCATGATATTTACTCAATCGAAGACTTAGCTGAACTTATTTACGATTTAAAAGAAGTGAATCCGGAAGCACTGGTTTCTGTCAAACTGGTTTCGTCACCAGGAGTTGGCACCATTGCTTCAGGTGTCGCCAAAGCGGGTGCTGATTTAATCACTATTTCAGGGTATGACGGGGGGACAGCAGCTTCACCTATTTCGTCTATCAAGCACGCGGGTTCTGCTTGGGAATTAGGTTTAGTTGAAGCGCATCAGGCATTAACCCTCAATGGTTTTCGTGATCGAGTGATCCTCCAAATAGATGGAGGGTTAAAAACAGCAGATGACGTTATCAAAGCAACGATTTTAGGCGCTGATTCATTTGGGTTTGGAACAGCACCTATGGTTGCATTGGGCTGCAAATATTTACGCATTTGTCATTTAAATAATTGTGCGACAGGGGTTGCGACGCAAGACCTTCATTTAAGGCAGCATTATTATCGGGGGGCTGTTGATGAGGTGATGACTTTTTTTAGATGCCTTGCTGAAGATACTCGAAAACGATTGTTTGAAATTGGTGTGGCGTCATTATCAGAATTAAGGGGTAGAGTTGAAGCTTTAACTATCTCACAAGGGGTTCAATCAGATCCTCAGTATCACCAATTAGACCTGTATAAATTATTAGAAAAGCCAGAAAACGTACAAATTCCACGATTTAAAGAGCATAAACGAAATAGCATTCAATTGTCTGAACGTATGGTAAGAGACTCACACAAGTGGATTGAAATGGGTAAAGGCCAGCACGTTCATTACAACATAAAAAATTCTGACCGAGCAATTGGTGCACGTACAGCGGGTGTCATTGCAAAAAAGTGGGGTAACTCTGGTATGGCTGCCACCCCATTAAGATTCAGCTTTAAGGGACACGCTGGGCAAAGCTTTGGTGCATGGAATTTGGCCGGACAAAACTTGACTCTGACAGGGGCCGCAAATGATTATGTCGGTAAAGGTATGACGGGAGGAGAGGTGGTTATTTGCCCATTCCACTATCTGCCCTCTCAACCCTCCTATGAAATGTCATTGATCGGCAATACTTGCTTATACGGTGCGACGGGCGGTTTTCTTTACGTTGCTGGTCGTGCCGGTGAACGCTTTGGCGTGCGTAATTCAGGCGCTATTGCGGTCGTTGAAGGGGCAGGAGACCATTGCTGTGAATATATGACCCGAGGCGTTATCACGGTTTTAGGAAGAACGGGTTACAATTTTGGAGCCGGGATGACAGGCGGATTGGCCTATGTATTGGATTTAGATCGAAGTTTTGTTGATAAGTATAATCGAGAGCTAATTGATGTCGTTCGAATCACCAATGAAGAAACAGAAGCGCATCGTTATCATTTAAGAGAGATTATTAGAGAGCATGTAGCCAAAACAAAAAGCCCATGGGGAGAAGAGCTGTTAGCTGATTTTGAGCGATTTTTACCGAAATTTTGGCTCGTAAAACCAAAAGCATCGAATTTGCATTCTCTCCTTGAAACCACTCGTGCTCGACCAGAGTAGGGTGAAAGCATCGGTTAACTTGTTTTGGGTATTGGTATGATGAAAGAGAAAGATCCGTTTGGGTTTGTACAAGTTGAAAGAGAAGAGCCACAAAAGAAAAAAATCGTCGAACGTAAAAAAAAGTTTGTGGAAATTTATGATTCATTCAATGGCGTGTCTGCAGCTTCGCAAGCGTCAAGATGTTTAGATTGTGGTAACCCTTATTGTGAATGGAAATGCCCTGTTCACAATTACATTCCCAATTGGCTTGAACTTATACGGCAAGGGCAATTGTTTGAAGCTGCAGAATTGAGCCATATGACAAACAGCCTGCCGGAAGTGTGCGGGCGGGTTTGTCCTCAAGACCGGCTTTGCGAGGGCGCTTGTACTATAAATGAAGACTTCGAAGCGGTTACCATCGGTCAAATAGAAAAATACATCACCGATACTGCTTTGTCTTTGGGTTGGAAACCTAAAGTACCATCACCCATTTCCCACCTCAAAGTTGGCATTGTAGGAGCGGGCCCAGCCGGTATTGCCTGTGCAGATCGGTTAGCTCGTATGGGCATTAAATCGGTTGTGTATGATCGATATCCTGAAATTGGTGGTTTACTCACCTTCGGTATACCGGCATTTAAACTAGAAAAATCAGTCATTCAGAAACGGCGAGAGATTCTAGAATCCATGGGCATTGAATTTCGCTTAAACGTCAATGTGGGTGAAGATATCTCTATTGATGAATTGATTGATACTTACGATGCCATTTTTCTTGGATTAGGCACTTACGATTCGATTTCAGGAAATTTGCCTGGAGAAAAGCATAGAGGTGTGCTTCAAGCATTACCTTTTTTAATTGATAACACCAAGCAGTTGATGGGGTTTTCAGAAATCAACTTGCCAGATTTTAAAGATAAAAACGTCGTTGTTTTGGGTGGTGGTGATACGGCCATGGATTGCAACCGAAGTGCCATTCGCTTAGGAGCACGCTCGGTCACATGCGTCTACCGTCGTGATAAGGAAAGCATGCCGGGCTCACGACGAGAAGTCACAAATGCTCAAGAGGAAGGTGTTCGCTTTTTATATCATCGACAGCCTCTTGCTCTAAAGGGAGAGGACCATGTCGAAGGTGTTGAATTAATTAAAACGCAACTCGTTCAAGATGCAAACAATACCCGAGGGCGTATAGTTCATATTGAAGGCAGTGAAGAAATAATACCCGCGGATATCGTATTGCTAGCCTTTGGCTTTAATGCTAGCCCTGCTAATTGGTTTTCAAATCTGGGCATTCGGGTGGACGCTAAAGGGCGTGTCATTGCACCTGAACACCAGCCTTATCCGTTTCAGACCGATCACCCCAAAATTTTTGCCGGTGGTGATATGGTAAGGGGCTCTGATCTGGTTGTGACGGCCATTTGGGAAGGGCAACAGGCTGCTAAAGGTATTGCAGGTTATTTAAATCAAATAGAATCTCATTTGCCGTTGTCTGATGCGTTGACTCATTAAATTAAAATACTAAGGATTTGCATTTACCCGTTTCAAACGCCTATTTCAAAAATAATGCGGATGGATTGGAATTTCATCATTGCAAACCTTTAACGTGATGTTTTGTTATGAAGGTTTACATAAACGAGTAAAATGCCATCATGCTTTAATGAAATGCTGCTAAAGATTTACTAAGAAAAATAACGTCACGCATATTCTATAAGGAGGGCAAGCTGAAAGTCGAGCACCTTCCTTATGCGAGCACTTACTCTATTTGGCCGCAGACTGGTTGTGTCTGTGGTTTTGGGTGTTGTATTTCAAACAACGATCATTCATGCGTCTGAATTTCGAGTCGACGAGCCTGATTATATCGCAAAAATTGTGGGCGGCTCCGTAACGGAGACAGGTTACCCTTGGATGGTTTATTTACAAATAGGAAGCTTTCTATGTGGCGGTTCTTTAATTAATGATACTTGGGTTTTAACAGCCGCTCACTGTGTTGATGGGTTCTCTGCCTCCGATGTTCAAGCCTTCGTTGGCGTTTACGACATTCAAAACAGCGTTGAATTGAATGCTAATCGATATACAGCCACGACCCTTATCTCTCATGAAAACTACAATTCAAGCACCTACGATTTTGATATCGCAGTGATAGAGCTTTCAACACCTGTCCCTAATTCGGCAGGCTCCATTATCAACTTAATTAATCAAACAGACTTCCAAGAAACCTTAGATGCCGATTTGAATGGAGAAGGCCCTCTGTTGACGGTGATGGGGTGGGGAACGACTTCCAGCGGCGGCAGTGCTTCAAGATTATTGAGATCGGTGGATGTGCCTCTCATTACAGAGGCAGAATGTACTGGAAGTGATTACAACTATGGCAGCATTTCTTCGCCCGCTATATGCGCGGGTGTCCCTGATGGAGGAACAGATTCCTGCCAGGGCGACAGCGGTGGCCCTATCATGGGGCAAGATGGCGACACCTACGTTCAGGTGGGTATTGTGAGCAATGGGTTTGGCTGTGCATTACCCGGGTATCCTGGTGTGTATACGAATACCAGCCAGTTGATCAGCTGGATTCAAAGCAAAGTTGGAACCCTAACACTGGCGACCGATATTGATGAACGATTTAATGGGAGTGATGATTCTGATCCCGTCACAGATCCCGTCACAGATCCCGTCACAGATCCCGTTACAGATCCTGACCCCGTCACAGACACAGAAGACTCTACAGATACTCCAGCAACTTCAAGTGGGGGTAGCAGCGGTGGGGGAGGTGGCGGTGCCACTAGTACTGAACTGCTAATGTTGCTCCTAATGCTTATGTTGGGGTTGAAGAGACGTCGTTGTTAGAGAGTGTGTTAAACACAGGGAAGGCCATAAACTGAGTGCCTCCCAGTGGGCCTGTGCAGGAACCATTGGCTAGACAATCGTTATGGGTTGCATTCTGATCTCGAGTCTTTTGTAGCTATTTCAATAGAATCATCACCTTTAATAAATAAACTATAGAAACCATCAAAGCATGTCGTTTCGAGAGTTTTTCCTAGAAACTGTTTCAATTCAATTTGAAATTTTTGAACGATACCTAAATTCAAACAAAAATTTACCATTTATACAGGCTAACACAAATTTCGATTAAGAATTCATCATGTCTATCCTCGATTGGTTGCACTCTGCAGTGCTATTTGTATCTTTAGATGACAAGATCGATCAATGAGCTAAGAGTTACGCAAAGAGGAAGTTCTGACGGTTGGCTTAGCATTGTATATAACGAACATAGTAATGATAGAAAAATCAGGGAATCCAATTGATTTGTTTGTCCAGTTTCTCTGGAACTTTAAGCGACCAGCGTTTTAATTCGGAGCGACTGAATAAATAACGCCCGGTGTCGCCGGTTGCTGGGTTGAGGTGTGTGTCTTTAGATTTCGTTAGCATATTTATGAGTTGTTTAGCAGCGGCTTTTCCTTGATCTTCACCATATAAAACATAGCCGCCCAATGCTTTGCCTTGGCCAATAGAAAAATCCCAAAAAGCAAATAAAGGAACTTTAACATTCTCTGATGTCCAGTTTAGAACGGTATTCGCAGGAACGTGCTGGCCAAACTCATTTGTGAGCGTGTGATAGAGCCCAATGAAAATTGCATCGTAAGCTTGGTCACCTTCATATTTCATGCTGACGACTTCTTTCCAAGTAGTAAAAGAATCGATTAAATAGATGTCTAAACTGGTTATTCCCATAATCATATTGCTTTGATGGTTAAATATATCTTGTTGAACGACTTGGGCGGTGACGCTGTTGTCAAATAAAACTAAGGCTTTTCTAATGGGCAAGAAATGATTCATCAATAACATCGAACGCTTAATGAGAGGGCGCTCTAAGACACCGCTGACATTGTTGTGATTTAGCATGCCATAATTTCTTGGATTATTGTTGATGCCAAGGTAAACAATGTTGCAGTTAGTTTTCACGAATTTAGGCCCTAATAACCTAAGAGCGTTATCATCACTTAAAATAACGGCTCTTGGTTTTTGACTAAGAAAGTATTGCCACGCTTGTTCGGAGATGTTGTTAAATGCACTGGCTGGTTTCCGTTTGGTATCCATGTAGAAGTGTGTAAGGCTAAAAGGCTGTTCAAGGTTTTGTTCGATGCCTCGTGAGTAACTTTGTACCCATGGGAACTCAGGATGATAACTGTGAATCACCATAAATTTATTGCTATTACCACACTGGGCGAAAATGGTCGCTGTATGGATGCCTAGCCAGATATAAATGAAAAATGAAACCGCCTTTGAAGCCAACTTGCCTTTAATAGACGGTGTTCGCTGACGAGTAACATGAGTCATGGCTTTTATGTGCCTCCCTATAAGCGCTTATTAGGCATGGCTATTGGCCGTATTAAAGTGAGCGCTTCAAAGGTAAGCATAGTTAATCAACCTTTACCTAAGTAAGGAGTTGATTGGTTAATCCAATAGAGTTGCAGTTTTTTTTATGTTCTCAGGTAACTTAATGTTCCATTTTAAAAGCTGGCTTTTACTAAACAGATAACGTCCTTTTTTGCCTAATGCGGGTGGGATGACTTCGTCTTTACTTTTGCCTAGCATCTTAAGCGCGAGTTCCCCCGCCATTAAACCTTGCTCTTTTCCAAATAGAACATACCCGCCAGCGGCTTTGTTGTTGCCTACAGAGAAGTCCCAAAATGCAAATAAGGGTACAGGAGAGTTGTGAGCAACCCATTCCAAAACATCGTTAGCAGGTACACGCGATTGATCTGAGTTTTTTACTGTGTGGTATAAACCAATAAAAACGGCATCGTACGTTTTATTGGTTTTTTCTTTTTCTATCAGTGCTTTAATGGCATCAAATTGACCGATGAGTTTTAAATCAACCTGTATGCCACCCACGGTCAGTTTCTCTTGGCTGCGGAATATTTCCGATTTAACGACCTGTGCTGTCGTACTGTCATCAAATACCACTAAGACTTTTTTCATGGGAATGATGCTGGAGATTTGTTGCATGGAGCGTTTAATGAAAGGGCGTTCTAGAACGCCTGTAAAGTTGGGTAGATTAGCGACGCCATAAGCACGAGGGTTGTTATTGATGCCTAAATAAACGACTGGCGTTTGGGTTTTGGAAAATTTAGGCCCTAAAAATTTCAAGGCGTTATCGTCACCAATAATGACCAGGTTGGGTTGGTCTTTTTGGTATACTGCCCAAGCAGCATCGGCTTGTTTCTGAAATTGGTCTGCAGGAAGGCGCTTGGTGTCCATTTCGAACGTGTTAAGTGTATACCCTGTTGACAGAGTTTCAGTAATACCTTCTAGATAACTAGCATCCCAAGGAAAAGCTGCATGGTAACTTTCGATAATCAGAACTTTATTGTCTTCAGCCAACGCCTTTAAGGTGCTGAACCCAAGCAAACTCATCGACAAAAAAACGCGTATCACTGCATGCAGTAGGACGTATCCAGGATTTTTCATGTTTCATGCCCTTTCAAATGACAGGTTGATTATAGATCCCTGCAAGCGGATGCATCCCATAAAATTATCTGCCCCTGAGGCCTCTGTTTGACTTAAACCGTCGTCAACAGTGTCGAAACGAGCATTCCAATAGCGGATGCTAAAGAGCCAGGTGAAATATTGCTGTGTGATCAGTGGTTGTAATCCTAACTGAAGTAAAAAGAATCGTTATAAATGATAAGAAAGGGGAAAAAGTTAAGTGAACCTTGGTTGAGAAGGGTGGTTTATACATAGACAGTCCACTCTGTGCCAATTGTGTGGTAGGGATGTGTGAGGATACCCAGATTGATTCCCTGCAATCTGGATTGAGGCCTGTGCTTTTAAATTAGTCTAATACAGCTCACTAAATTTTGGTCAGTTGCGTTTGCGACAGTCTCTCCATCGGTTGAAGCGCTCATGTCCGTTGCATGGATATTTCCTGAGTCAAAGCGAGCGTTCCAATAAGGAATGGTCAAGGGCCAACCCA
The DNA here is from genome assembly GCA_947499545.1 of uncultured Saccharospirillaceae bacterium. Classification (GTDB taxonomy): domain Bacteria; phylum Pseudomonadota; class Gammaproteobacteria; order Pseudomonadales; family Oceanobacteraceae; genus CANMOZ01. The sequence continues at coordinate 15,161 of CANMOZ010000014.1, read as the reverse complement.
TGATGGCTGATAGATCGAATGCAGCCGGAGGGTCTCTTCGCATTACGGCTCTAGAGTAGAATCCGATGTTTTGACCTGAAATGATTGGCGCTGTGTTGTTGTTTGTTCCACCGGAAGCAGCAGTTGTGTATCCATCCACAAGGTTGGTATTTGAAGCCACGGAGAGGCTCCAGTCACTTTCTCCTCTGGCGATCAATTCAGAACAAAAAACCACAGGCTTTCGAGAGGCTGTAGGATCACCATGATTATAAAGAGCGTACTCTATTCCATTGATAACGACTGTTCCATCGGGAATAGGCAAACCTGTACCATATGAGAGAGTTCCAGCTCGTGCAAAATCGATTTCGTCTGTTGTGTAGGGGCGAATGAGCCTAGTGCTTGAGCTTGGGGGTTCGGTAGCACTAATTGATTCAATGGGTGCTATGCCACGTTTAGTAAGGTCTGGAAAATCATAATAAATACCACTCGTGACACAAATATTGGAATCGGTACAAGCACTGCCATCGGCATTTTGAATATCAGAAGCCCATACACATTGTTCGCCATGTACCGCCGTATTTGCGCAGAAAGCGATATTTTTACCGATGAATTGATTGGCATCAAGAGCTGGCTGAGAAAAGGATCCTGAATACCAATCGTGATCGTCAATTAGGAATGTTGAGTTTGTATCGTTAGGAGGCCCTGGCGTTATCGTTGCCAGTGTACCGATTTGAAAAGTTGAAGTGACTGTATTCTCACCTGTAATAATGCCATGGACATTGTTATCCATTTTGATGGGATTATCATCAGCGACAGGGCCTGTTGTGTCATCAACATCAACTTTCCAATACGAAGCTGTAAACGTTGGGCCACCCGTAATTGTTCCCGTTAAGGTTTGACGGTATTCTAGAGATCCGGTGATGGTTAGGTTGTAGGCGTTAAAGATTGTGCTGCACACTTCTGGGCCATTCATCCCAGATGCGCTGGTAGGGGTAACGCAAAACTCGACTGTTTGGCCAATATCCGCTGGTTGAACGGTGTAAGTACAGCCATTGGAAGGGGAGCAAGTTGTACCTGTGTTAGTGCCACCCACTTTCCAAACGCCCGTAGACCCTGATTCTGGTGACACATCCATGCCTGGAACATAGGTATAGGTGCCTGTCAGCGTTTCTCCTTCTGCTGGGGGACTCGTGTTATCAGTACCGACCGTGACCGCAGGTATTGGGCTAACCGAAGGTGGGGTTACACACACTTGCTGACCAATGGTGCCTATGGAATTGATGGGTAATACGCAAAAGGCAAAGGTAGCGGTTGTCACATTAATGGCACTTCCATTTTCATTGGTAAGCGGTTGGCTCAAATCTAAGGTTGTTGAAGTGGCCCCATTGATAACAACGCCATCAGCAAGCCAACTGTACGTACTTGCATCGCCTAGCCCGAGAGATTCAACAAAGGTATAGCTCCCTGTTAATGTTGACCCAGCTGTAACCGGACTGGGGGAGTATACGAGGCTGATGGCTTGCGGAATTGACTCAGGAAGCCCAGGAAACTCATCGTTGTGTTCAGAACAGCCACCAAGCAAACCAAGCAAAAGAAGAAAGCAAATGGCAGACTGCTTCATGGCTTTTAAATGAACGAGAATATTCATGAGTCACCCCCTAACCGAATTTCAACACGACGGTTTTGAGCGCGTCCTTCAGGTGTACTATTGGGCGCGATGGGCTGAGTTTCGCCGTAACCCACGGTGCTGATGCGAGCAGGGTCAACCCCCCGTTTAATCAGCATGTCAGCTACTTGCTGAGCGCGTTTTTCACTGAGACTTTGGTTGTAAGCGGTTGCGCCTTGGTTGTCGGTATGCCCAATGACACGGACCTTTAAGCTTGGGTCAGACTCGGCGATGATATTCACGGTTTTGCGAAGTTTCTCATCTTGATAAGGCACTGAGTTGTCGGTCGCAAAGTTAGCCAAGCTCAACAGTAGCTCGCCTTGGGGGTCAACAGGTTTAGGGGGCGGCGGTGGCTCTGGAGGAGGTACAACAACGGGTTTAGGCTTGGGTCTGGGTTTTGGTTTTTTAACAGGCGGTTTTCGTTTGCTTTCGCCAAAACTGAAACGGTAATGAAGCCCCAGAAACAGGCTGTGGGTATTGGCTTTATCAAGGGAGCCATTCCCAACGCCTTCGATGTAGTCATATTCTAACCGAGAGGTTAACCCTTTTGTGACTCGATACTCTAAACCTCCGCCCAGCAAGACACTGGTACCGCTGCCTTTTTTCTCGTAGTCAATATTGCTGTCAATTTCACCGTGCCAATTGGCTGCGCCGAGTTTTCCAAACGCATACCAGCGCTTTTCTAAACGATGGTTGTAGGTAAAAGCCAGCTCCCAAGCATCCATCTTGCCATCTAGCTTAACACTGTGTTGCTTGGCGATGGCATGACCCAAGTCGAGGTAGCCGCCTTCAAGACCAAAGCCTGAACTGTGTGTAAATCCACCGAATAGACCCCAAGCAAAATCGTTGTCATCACAGGATTTGGCCTCATCTCGGCAGGCGAACTGATAGTAATTCCACCCGGCTTTTCCCCCCAGGTAGAGATAGGATTTTTCGGCTGCATGTGAAAGGGTAGTGAAAATGAGAAGCCCTAGAACGATAAAGGAGCGGCTACACAATGTGGGCATAAACATACAAAACTCACACAGAATGGCGTGTATAGCCCAGACTAGATCTTAATTGTAATTTTTGTAGGTTTTGATTGTAACGAAGAAAGTTGGTGGTTTAAAAAACAAGCAGTTGTGTGGTTTGAGGGTAAAAGAAAATTGTAAACGCAAAAACTTATCACCAAAAATGGGGGGATTTTTGTAAAGGCATCAGAGAAATGTATAAATTACAGAATGTTACATAACATAGTGCAATATAATAAGATGAGTTAAGCCCTGTATATTAAATCAAGGGCTTAACTGTTATTTCTTTATGGCGCTGGATTTAATAACCCGGTATCCCAAGAGCAGCTCACTAAATACATATCGTTGGGCGCTGCTGGCCCAGAACCTGAAACATTCGTTGCTGATAAGCCCAAGTCAGTACGATTCTGAATTGTGCCCGTTGAGTCAGCATTCCATACGGGAACACTTAAAGGAAATCCGAGGGCAGCGGATAGATCAAGTGTATTGCCTGGGTCTCTACGATAGGTGCCTGTTGCAAAATTTGCTAGGGTAACAGCACTCGCTGTAGGGGCTACGTTATTGTTGGGGGCTCCGATATAAGCGTCGGGAGTAGAGTTTGATGGAACAGGCAGACCCCAATCACTACTTACTGTCTTAGAAATATGATCATACCAGCTAAAATTTAGGCACAAAGTCACTGCTTTACTGATGCTGCTTGGGGCTGTGTGAGTGTATAGTGGGTATTCAATGCCAGCAATTATTGTGGTGCTGTCTGCCGTTGGCAGTGAGGTCCCAAATGGTAGATCGCCAGCATTGGATAGCGCGATTTCAGCAGATGTTATCGGGCGGCTTACAGCAACCCAGGTACCAGAAGTTCTGGTTGCTAACCTTCTTGGCTCGACCCCTCTTGAGGTGAGTGAGTTGCCGTAATAAATTCCGCCAAATACACACTGAGTCTGATCAGTGCAGGCAGTCCCATCGGCGGCTTGTGACTCAGCAGCTGATACACACTGGAGCCCATAATTTACCGTCTCAACGCAAAACTCAATGTCTTTGCCAACATAGTGGTTTGCATTGAGTACAGGTTGTGCGAAGCCGCCCCCATACCAATCGAAATCATCAACAAAACCGTCAGCTCCTCCAAAGCTCGCTGCACTGATCATAACTTGTGTGCCAATGGTAAAGGATGAGTTCGCTGTATTAAGGCCAGTAATAAGACCATGACTGTTTACAGGTATAGGGGCGGGAGGAGTGTTGGTACCGTCTACAAGTTCCACTGGATTATCGTCTGAGAGAGGGCCGGTGGTATCATCAAGGTCCATTTGCCAATAAGACTTTGTAAAGTCGTAACCTCGTATGGTGGCTGTCAGCGTTCGAGTATAAACCAACTGGCCAATCATTTTAATTTCCACCCCTTTAATTTGTTGGGGGCTGCATACTTCTGGCCCGATCATTCCAGACTGGCTGACTGGAGATACACAAAACTCAATGGTTTTTCCTATGTCTGTACTTGCAATGGTGTGAGTGCAACTGGAAGACGCAGGTGTGCAAGTCGTCGAAGCTGTTCCATCAATTTTCCATACCCCAACGGAATTTCCATTGGGAGAACCGTCCATACCGGGCGTGTAAGTATAGAAAGGGGTGAGCGTTTCGCCCTCGATGGGTGGAACCTTGGCTGCGCCAGATCCAATGATGATACCAAGACCTGATGCTGTTGGAGGGCTGACGCAGACAGGGGCGCCAGTTATACCTAATGTATTTTTTGGCGTGACGCAAAATGAAAAGATTGCGAGTGAAGGAATAACCGGATCACCATTGGCATCTGTTAAAGCAACACTGGTATCGAGGGTTTGTAGATTTGCACCGTTTATGATGACGCCATCTGCTAGCCAGTAAAAATCACTGTCATCCGCTAAACCGAAGGTATCGTTAAAGGTGTAGCTGCCTGTCAGCGTTGCCCCTGGTGTGACTGGGGTTGGGGTGTAACTTAGGTTCGTTGCAGATGGCACCGCAACGATAGGTGGAGAGCATGCATCAGTACCAATTGCACTGCCACTGTTAATTGGACGCACACAAAATTTGATGGCTTGGGTGGTTAAATCAACGGCGTCACCATCTTTATTGGTTAGAGTGCCAGAAACATCCAGAGTGGTTTGTGTCGCACCCGTTATGGGGACTCCGTCTGCAAGCCAGTAATAAGAACTCGCATCGCTCAACGACTGCGGATCAGTAAAGGTATAGGCACCGTTTAGGACAGGTCCGGCAGCGGGTGTATAAGTAAGGTTGGTTGCTGTTGGTGGTAAAATACTATCACCACCGCCATCACCGCCATCACCGCCATCACCGCCATCACCGCCATCAGGAGGTTTAATATCGAATGGATCTGAACAAACGGGTTTACCTGAATTGCCGATGCTGTTGGTGGGCCTAACACAGAATTTAATTTCATCCTTTGTTATGTCAACCAAATTGCCGCCCGTTGTGATAAGAGGTTTAGTAATATCGAGTGTAGTGGTTGTTTCATCCTTGATGATTTCACCATCCGCCAACCAGTAGTAGGTGCTGATGTCATCCAAATCAGCTGGATCTGTAAAAGTATAATCACCTTTTAAGACCGTAGTACCACTGATGGTAGTGGGCTTACCTCCTAGGTTGCTTGCTGAAGGGATTGGGTTTAACGCCGCAGCCTCAGCGTCAGGAAGGCCTGGGAACTCATCATGCTGTTCTGAGCAGCCAGCCAAAAAAACAACCAATAAACTGCCACACCCAATGGCATGCAACAGTGTTTGAAGGAATCGAGAGGCCATGATCATGAGTCACCCCCTAATCGAATTTCAACACGTCGGTTTTGTGCGCGTCCTGCGGGTGTGTTATTGGGAGCAATAGGCTGTGTTTCGCCGTAACCGACGGTACTGATGCGAGCAGGATCAACGCCCCGTTTAATCAACATGTCAGCGACTTGTTGGGCACGCTTTTCACTGAGTGCCTGGTTATAGGCTGTTGCACCCTGACTATCTGTATGACCGAGTACCCGGACTTTTAAATTGGGATCAGATTCAGCGATGATATTAACGGTCTTGCGTAATTTCTCGTCCTGATAGGGGACTGAGTTATCCGAGGCAAAATTCGCCAGACTGAGCAGTAGTTCACCCTGAGGGTCCACGGGTTTTGGTGGCGGTGGTGGTGGCTCAGGGGGAGGTATTACGATTGGCTTAGGTTTGGGTTTTGGCTTGGGCGCAGGCTTGGGTGCGGGAGGTTTCGGTTTGCTTCCACCAAAGCTAAAGCGATAGTGGAGGCCTGCAAATAAACTATGGGTATTGGCTTTATCAAGTGTGCCATTTCCCACGCCTTCAATGTAGTCGTATTCAACGCGTGAAGTTAAACCTTCTGTAATGCGATACTCTATTCCACCCCCAAGCAATACAGCGGTGCCGTCACCTTTCGCCTCATAACTTGCGTTACTGTCAATTTCTCCGTGCCAATTAGCAGCACCGATCTTCCCAAGTACATACCAACGCCTCGCGAAACGATAGTTGTATGTTAAAGCCAGCTCCCAAGTGGTCATGGTGCCATCTAGTTTTATGTGCGGCTGCTTTGCGACGGCATGCCCCAAATCGACGTACCCGCCTTCGATGCCGAAACCGGATTTATGAGTAAACCCACCAAAAAGTCCCCATGCAAAATCGTTATCATCACAGGACTTGGCTTCGTCACGACAGGCAAATTGGTAATAATTCCAGCCGACTTTACCACCTAAATAGATATAGGATTTTTCCGCAGCGAATGAGAAATTGACACAGAGCAAAAGCCCAAGCGTGATAATGAGTCGGCTACATAGATGAGGCATAAGCATACAAATCTCACAAAGAATAATGCGCTTGCTTCAATATTAGACAAGCAAATTGGACGCGGAGTGAGTGTTTTGTAATCTGTTGTAGCTTATAAAATCTGAGTCCTAAGACTGATCAGGGCGGCCTAAGGATGCGTTATAGAATGTCTATGTATGGCGTAAAATATCGTCACAAAATAACCAAAAGAATACGGATAAACGCACTTGAAGAGTTTGACTGAGCCGGAATCTTTGGTAAATAGATCGACAAAAAAAAGCCCTCATCTAGAGGGCTTTTTTTGTCTTAGTGGTTTGTTTGTCAGAGGGTTTTAAAAACCGTAGTCCTCAACTTCCTCTCCACCCTCGTCTTCAAAAAGATCATCACTGCTTTCATCGGAGGAATCACCACCGGCTTCGTCTTCAAAATCGAAGAAGCCGCCGTCATCTTCTGCTGCTCCTTCGTCGAAGAGAGCATCATCACCGGTTTCGTCATAAGACAGCGTTGAAGAATCATCCGCTGGCATTTCTAAATCGGCTGTAAAATCTTCTTCGCCTTCGACAGCGTATGGATCGTTATCAGCGACTTCACTTTCACCTCTGTCAAAATCGTCGTCGTAGTTTTCTTCATCAATGTCTTCGAGTTCGTCGGCATAATCCACTTTACGGCCAGGTTGTTTGCAACCCAGGCAACGAACAAAAGTTGCTTTTGCTGGGTATAGAATCAACTTGTCAGCAGCATCTCCGGCGTTACCACCTAATAGAGAAAATGGAAGGGTCACTAGCCAAACGGCAGCGCCACCAACCGTGGCAACCAATGTGATGGGGCGGCCAACAAGCCCATCAAACATCATTTCCAATGCAGAAGGATCTTCATCGATAACTCGAGCCTGCCCCTGTAATGGTAAACAGACCAGGGTTAACGTTGCGATAAAAGCAACAATCTTATTCAGGCATCTGCTTCTTAATCCGCGCATGTTCGGACATCCTCTTCGTCGTTATGGGTCAGCGCACCGGTCAATGTCGGCAAAGCAAGGTACTCTACCACTTCAAATTGTTCTAAGTGTACACCGACTTCGTTGTCTCAGCTTTGACAGTGGCCGCAAAAAACAGTTTGACGCTGACCAAGCCGAATTTCTTTTAGCCTTCTACCACACTCTAGGCAAGGCAACCCCCCTCGGCCATAGACTGCAAGCGACTGTTTAAAATAGCCGGGTTGATTGCTGCCGTTGTAAAAATCTTTCAACGTTGTGCCTCCTTGCTCAATGGCTTCACACAAAATGGATTGAATGTGCTTAGCCAAAAGCAAATAGCGTTGTCGGCTGATGCGTCCGGCTGTTCGTTCTGGACGAATACCGGCTCGATACAAAGCTTCATTTGCATAGATGTTGCCAACTCCGACCACGATTTTACTGTCCATGATAAATAATTTGACGGCTTTGGTGCGTTTACGAGAAGCCTCAAATAAATAGTCGCCGTCAAATTCACTCGACAACGGCTCTGGTCCAAGAGATTGTATGAGAGGGTAAGACTCTGGGGGCTCGTCCGTCCACAGGAGCGCACCAAATCGTCTCGGATCAACAAATCTCAAACTTTTCCCCGAGTCGAGTGTTGCTTCAAAGTGCGTGTGTTTTTCACAGGAGGTTGATGTATCAGCAAGATAAAAACGGCCTGACATCCCTAAATGTGCAATCAAGGTTCCGTGTTTGAATCGAATCAGAAGATATTTGCCTCGCCTTTCAACGTCTTGAACTTGCTGTCCTTTCAATTGCTTGGGTAAATCCCTTGGAATGGGCCAGCGCAATCTTGGCTGATGCACTTTGCACTCAAGAATCACATTCGACTTTAGGTGTGGCAGAATACCGCGACGAGTGGTTTCCACTTCAGGTAACTCAGGCATACAACGCTCGCATGTTAGGTAACAACTCGCCTCATGAGCATGATTAGACATTCGAGTTTACCGAAATGCCATGCGAAAGCTACCAATGTTTGGCTGTTTATGAACATGCAAGGAGCGATAAAGTATGAGGCAGGAACAGCAATGGATTCTCGGGTGGGCGACAATTCTGGGTTGCTTGTGGGTAGGAGAGCTTTGTGCACAAAAGTTACCATGGCCGATCCCGGGCTCTATCTTAGGTATGATCCTATTGCTCGTCTTTAGCTTCTTCTTGAAAGGCAATTGGCGTACGTCGATTCGCTCTGTCAGTTTGGGTATCATCCCTTTTTTATCACTCGCCATCATGCCTGCCAGTGCGGGTATCTTAAATCATTTATCGTTACTTAAAACTGAAGGGCTTAGCCTACTGTTGGTGTTGATCCTAAGTCTTATCTTGGGCATGTGGGCAACGGGCTGGACTTATCAATGGATGAGTCGCATCAGTCCGCAAACCCGCCCCAAACAACAGACTAAGGGGCAGTAATGTCAGCTTTTCAATCGATGCCTGTTTTTGGCGTTTTTCTTACTGTTGTAGCCTATGCTGCAGGCGTTGCCGTGCATCAATTCAGTGGAAAAAAAGCTTGGGTGCACCCGGTAATGCTCGGGGTATTGATCATTATATTTGTCCTCAGTGTGGGGAATATTCCCTTTGCGGATTTTTGGAATGGCGGCAGTGTGTTGAGCTTTTTAATGGGGCCAATTGTGGTGGCACTGGCCATCCCATTGTTGGATAACCTGCCTTTAATTCGTCAACAAGCAATTCCCATTTTGGTGAGCCTCCTCGTGGGCGGATTGGTGACGCTGTCGTCTGCGGTGGGGTTCGCTTATGTACTGGGCTTGTCGAAGGCGACGCAGCTGACACTTACCACGAAGTCGGTCACCTCGGCCATCGGTATGGAAATCGCGAATGCGATCGGCGGCATTGCGCCATTATCTGCTCTCGTGATTTTGGTAACGGGCATTTTTGGTGGGGTACTTGGCCCCTGGCTTTTAAACCTGGGCCGGATACATGATCCCGGTGCAAGAGGTATGGCATACGGTCTTTGTGCACACGCCATTGGCACTCAACAGGCGTTTGAGGAAGGGGCTGAAACGGGGGCGATCGCGGCTTTGTCTATGAGTTTTATGGGGGTGCTCTGTGCGCTCATCATCCCCTTATTGTTAGGTTGATGGGGTGCTTTATTTGCACCCCTTTCCTTTTAAGTTAAGCGGATTCTTTATGGTTTTTGAGTTTCTGTAATAGCGCTTTACGCTCCACAAGCATCTTACGATAATCCGAAACGACATCCTCATGACCGTATCCAAAACGGGCCTCTACGGTTTTGATCTTCTCCTGTAGAGATTGAATCTCTTGCTCGAGCTGGCGGATTTGACGACGTACGATCATAGCAACTCCTAAGCGCTTGGGGGTACTCAGTACCAGGTTAGGACTGGATGCCTAAAAGTCACAGCTTAACTTTGTGACACTGGGTTACGTTCTGTTGCAGATCAATGGTTTCGTTATATTTAAGCAGAACGAACTACCAAGCTTCGACCTAATAGGTGATTGCACACCCTTGATTGATGAAACCTAGGTCTATGGCTGAGGTTACTCTCGTTGGGCGTTGGCTAAGGAGCCTAACAAGAAAGGTCGCCAGTCAAACCCACCATCAGCGTATGCAAAAAACTCAGGGTTGATGATGGACGCCTTTGCGTTGTAACGCAGTTCATCGAAATTATGAGTCACCACCTGACCACCCGCTGCCTCCAAGATAGCTTGGCCAGCGGCGGTGTCCCACTCGCTGGTGGGGCCAAAACGTACATATAAATCCGCGTTGCCTTCGGCTAAACGGCAGAATTTGAGCGCACTGCCACAGCGTATATGTTCAACGGGTAGAAGCTGGTTTTCGAGTGTTTCGATCATGCTGTCCCAATGCTGCAATCCGTGGCGTCTGCTACCCAAAAGCCGGAGCGGTTGATTGCCTTTGATGCGAGCTGACATGGGTGTAATGCCCAGAGGCGTGAGTTGCTGTTCTTCGTAACGCCAGGCTCCTTCTAACCAAGAGCCTCCTATATAACACTGACCGCTGGGCGGATGATAGACGACCCCTAAGATGGCTTCTGTTCCTCGAATAAAGGCTAAATTGATGGTGAATTCATCGGTCCTGTCCAAAAACTCAGCGGTGCCATCCAGTGGATCAAGCATCCAACATTCTGACCAATGTGTCCGTGAACCAGGGTTTGGGTGGTCGTCTTCTTCCGAAATAATGGGCACATTGGGTGTCAGAGCGGTCAGCGCTTTTAGGCACTGGCTGTGACTGGCTAAGTCGGCTTCTGTAACAGGGCTATTATCTGATTTGGCTGAGACATCAATGGAATGCTGATGATAAACGCGCATGATGGCGGACCCCGCTTGCTCACAGATGCCGTATAGGCATTCAATCAGTTCCTGCGGTTGGAATTCATCCAGTGCGCTCATGCCTACCCCTCCGTGTGAAGGTGTTGTCAGCGAGAGAGTGATTGATAGCGGTTTACCGCAAGAATAGCCGCTGCCATCGCTCGTCCCTCATTAAAATCTTCCTGCCAAAGGAGTTCATCGAGTTTAGCGATAGGCCACTTGACGATCTCCAAGGGTTCTGGCTCATCACCCTCCAGTGTGGCTGGGTAGAGATCATAAGCAAGGGCTACGGTTATGCCATTGCTCGCATAGCGAGGATTTAAATTTATTTTTCGCAAAATTTCGATGTTTTTAGCGCCAAAACCCACTTCTTCTTTTAATTCTCGATCAGCCGCTTGTTCAGGTGTTTCTCCGAGATCAATTTTGCCGCCCGGTAGGGTTAACACATAGTCTTCGACGCCCACTGCGTATTCACGGACAAGCAGAATTTCGTCATGTTCGTTGATTGCAATCATCATGACCGCCCCAGCCCCTCCGGGCACTAGACGTTCATAGGTACGTTTGACGCCGGTCTTAAATTCTAAGTCAATGGATTCAACTTTGAACAACTGTGTTTCAGCAGCCACTCTTCGAGCAATAATCTTTGGCTTGGTCATCGGCTGTGCGCTCGCTATGGTGTTGTGTAAAGATGACTTGTAGTTGGCACATACTGCCAGTTCCATACCGTCATCGCTACTCGTTTGATTTTGATGAAAGCTAATTCGCCCGAAAAGGTCTACCTCAGATCAAGGTCATGTTCTGCTTAATACCTTGATGAAAGGGCCCTATATCAAACATGATTGTGAGAGAGTTCAAGGATTCAGAGGTTCCATCGGGAAACCATCCCTTTGCTGAGCTGCCTAATTCTAAATCCCTGTGATACTGAAGTAATGTGAGACAGTGACGTAATGAGCGATCAGGATTTAAAAACCAATATAAGTGTACGTCTGGATAAATGGTTATGGGCTGCACGCTTTTTCAGGACGCGAGCATTAGCAAAGCAGGCGGTAGAAGGGGGGAAAGTCCACTACAATGGACAGCGTTCAAAAGTCAGTAAAATGGTTGAAATAGGTGCTGAACTTCGTATTCGCCAAGGCTTTGATGAACGTGAGGTAATCGTGAAAGGCTTGTCTGACCAGAGGCGTGGTGCACCAGAAGCGCAAATGTTGTACGAAGAGACTCCAGAAAGCATCAAGCGTCGAATGGATGCGGCCGATAAACGCAAACAGTTTAAAGACGCTAACCCGATGCAGGCTCACCGACCAAACAAAAAAGAACGTCGCCAGATACATCGTTTCAAAGAAGAGCATCAGTAGGCGTTTTTGGACTATCAACGTATAATGCTCACAGAATGAACGAACAGAGGCCCAATCGAGTAGCTATATGAGTATTTCCGACGCCCTTCAACGCTTTACTTTTGATGGCACCGATGTTCGTGGTGAGTTATTAGGATTAGAAGCCAGTATTCACAAAGCTTTAGAGCGTCAACCTTATCCTCAGTTGGTGAAAGTGAAACTAGCCGAGTTGATGGCTGGCGCATCCCTACTATCGTCCATGGTGAAGTTGAAAGGCCGCTTAAGTTTGCAAGTGCAGTCCGATGGTCCCATGAAAATGCTAATGGCGGAAGTAACCAATAATACCGATTTGAGAGCTTATGCCAGCAAAGATCCGGGTACTTCTTGGGAGAATGTGCAAGCTGAGCGATGGCCGCATGATGCACGTCTTGTGATTACGCTAGAACCGGATCAGGGGCAGCGTTACCAAGGCATTGTGTCGATGCATCAAGGGTCATTGGAGCAAGCCATAGAGACATATTTTCAGCAGTCTGAACAATTACCGACTCGCATATGGATGGCGCGCTCTGAAACCAAACTGAGTGCATTGGTCTTGCAGCAGCTTCCAAAATCAGAGCAGCACGATCCAGATGCCTGGGATCGCTTAGTCATACTGGCCGATACCTTGCGGGAAGATGAACTATTGCATTTGAGTAATGAGCGCATTTTACACCGCTTGTTTCATGAAGAGTCGGTTCGGTTGTACGACCCCTTGTCATTGAGATTCCATTGTAGCTGCTCAAAACCGAGGATTGGTTTGGCATTGATTCAATTAGGCAAATCTGAACTGGATGACATCATTCAAGAGCAGGGGAAGGTATCTATCGATTGCCAATTTTGTGGTCAGCACTATGCGTTTGATCAAGGTGATATTGACACCTTGTTTACGAGCCATTAGATCGTGTAAAAAAAGGCATATTAAAGCGTGATGGACTGTGTCATCGAGATTTACTCGAAACGGATTAAGAACTGGACTAAGAGCAACCTTGCATGAAAATTTGGGTGGATGGGGATGCTTGTCCCGTTGTTATACGAGAAATCTTATTTCGAGCCAGCAATCGAACGCAAACGTTGTTAACGTTAATGGCTAATCAACCCATACCGGTGCCAAAGTCCCCTTACATCTCTATGGTCCAAGTTCAATCCGGTTTTGATGTCGCAGATGATGAAATCGTAAAACGCGCTGAAGCGGGTGATCTCATCATTACCGCGGATATCCCTTTAGCGGCAGAAGTGATTCAAAAGGGGGCTTTGGCGTTAAGCCCGAGAGGGGAGCTCTTTACAGAGAATAATGTGCGCAGCCGTTTAAATATTCGTGACTTTATGGACGTCATGCGTTCCAGTGGCGTTCATACCGGTGGCCCACCCCCTTTGGGCTCAAAAGAAAAACAAGCGTTCTCAAATCATCTGGATCGAATTTTGGCAAAACGTTAATTCCAAGATTCTCCATATCCTAATGTTAAAATCACTCCCTTAATCATTTAACGGAGTGATTTTATAACAGCAGCGCTGAGCATTATCCATCATATGCTCTGTGCGCTCGACGTTTGCAACATCTGCAAAACACGTTTGAAACAATGATAATTCACTGCGGCAAAACCCTTGGCAATGTCTTGCTGCATCGCATATAGGGCAATGCTGTTCAACGAGATACCCACCCTTAGGCTCAATGAGCGCCTCAGCCATGTACCCTTCTTCGGTGCGAATTGTGGCCAGTGTATTCAGAATGTCTTGCCACCCTTGTTTGTTTTCTAAAGCTTTCAGGTATTGTTGTTCTGCGTGTTTTTCACGTTCAGCAATGACTTTTTCTAAACCTTCATCACCAAAAAGCACTTGGACATGCTCTATGAGTTCAAGCGTTAAACGGGAATGTTGATCACCAAATTGTCGGTGCCCTGTATCGGTTAAACAAAATAACCGTTTCGGCCTTCCTTTACCGGGTGTCTTAACATCCAAATACTCAACCAGCCCCTCCTCAATTAAGAGTTCAAGCGGCTGTCGTGCTCCCATGCTCGTCATCCCCAGCTCTTGCGCTGCATCTTGCGCGCTGACCGGCCCCTGTTCTTTCAAGAGTTTAAGAAGCAGGTCTTTCGTTCGTACTTTGTTTTTAGACATAGGCCATTTCTATCAAGATGATCATATTATTTTATAAGCATTAATGTTTACAAAATAAGAGATTGGGGCTTTAATTTATAAACGTATTTGTTGACAAAATAACACGAACGCCGGCGACTGCAAATGCATTAAGCGGTCGCCAAGAGCATGAATGAAGCACGCAACTGCGAAGAGGGAGTTTTTCAACTATGAAAGCTTATATAGAACACATGAACATTACGGTTCCAAAACTAGACAATACACTTAATCTACTCAAAATCGCTTTACCTGATTGGTGGGTTAGAGGCGGAGGTGATACAGGTAGAAAAAAATGGGTGCACTTTGGCGATGATGATTTCTACTTATCTCTAGGTGAATGCCCCGAAAACGAGGGCATGCCACTATTCACTACAGACCACCATCATTTGGGGCTTGGGCATACGGCTATTGTGGTCGAGGATGTAGAGTCGGTTGTTGAGCGTCTAACACAAGCGGGATACGTTGAGTCTTCAGACAAAGAGTCTACAAAAGCACGAGAGCGGCGCTACTTTCTTGATGACAATAATCTTGAATGGGAGTTTGTTGAATACCGAACAGCCGACCCATCTATTAAAAATGCTTATCTCTGAGTAGTTTCATTGATGAATTAAGGGCGCCTAAGGCGCCCTTAATTCATCAATCACCAACACCTCATGCAGGCAATCCGTGATCGTGAGATAATTTCGACTGGTATGGCCGGATATGAAGCCCTGGATAGAGACGGCGAGAAAAAACGAGCTTTCACAAACTGGTAAAGAAAAAGATTTTGTCTAGACTGAAAAATCTGTTGACAGAAGAACTGATCCCTATATAATGCACAGCCACTTCGACGGGACAGCCGCAGTAACTCATTGATTTCATTGAAATTATTTGAGAGGC
>CANMOZ010000013.1 GCA_947499545.1 uncultured Saccharospirillaceae bacterium | reverse complement strand
AAAAACTCTGTGCGCTCCAAACCCTTACCGACATTGGCGTCATGCTTGGTCTCTACAGACCAGAAGATACGCTGTCTGCCAAGGGGTTTACTCTACAAGAGAACAATGGAGGCCGTACTCGTATTCTCTCAGACGAGGAAATTAAAACCTTTGAGACCGTACTCAAAGAACAAACCCCTGAAGTGCAAACCTACTTTGCCACCTTGCTTCATATGGGAATGAGGCCTCATGAGCTTTGGTCTTTGAACAAAGAAGACTTCAAACCCAAGACCATGGCTCTACGTATTCTCAGAGGAAAAAAGCGAGGTGCTTACAATGAAACCCATTTGCCAATTCCCAAAAGCATTCAACCGCTATGGGAACACCAGGCAGACGAGAGCGATAAATTGTTCAAAACCGTTAGCTCCAACCATCAATCACTATCATTCATGCAAAGCATTAAAAAACAAATGGGCTTGAATGATGATCACTTGCCCCCAACCGAGCGAGTGACACCCTACACCTTACGACACACCTGCTGCACTCGAATGATTAGAGCAGGCATTCCCATCTACACCGTTAAAGAATGGATGGGTCACAACTCAATTGAAACCACGCTGAAGTACGCACACTTTAGCCCGGCTATGTTCTCAAGTGCTCTCCAAGCCTTAGAACATTTTTCCAGTAGCTAACCACTCAACCGATTTAACACGATTAAAAACAACACTGACCATCGGTGGGGGTGAATTATGTCAACAGAAAATATAGGAAGTATGTCAACGAAGTTTGTACGAATAAATAAATTTGTGGAGTTAACCGGTTATTCAACGTATGCCGTTCGACACAAGATAGCAAAGAAACAATGGGTACTAGGAGTTCACTATACAAAAGCACCTGATGGCCATGTATTAATTAATTTAGAGGGTTACGAAAAATGGGCAGAAAATACCCCGGTGTCGAACCGAAGCGGAACACCAGTATTCAAATTAGTTTCCAATACCAAGGAAAGAGGTGTCGGGAATGCCTCAAGCTTGAGCCCACGCCCAATAATCTAAGAAGGGCCTCTCTATTCAGGGCTCAAGTGGTTGAGGCTATCAAGCAAGGCACTTTTGATTATGCTGTCTCATTTCCAGGCAGCAAGAACGCAAGGCTGATGCCTAGACAAGTCGACCTTAATGACCCATTCATCATGGATTATATGAGAATGTGGCTTGATAAGAAGGAGCTAGAACTTAAAAGCAGCACCTATAGAGTTTACAGAGCCATCATTGAGAACCAAATCATTCCTCAGCTAGGCATGATTCGATTAAAAGACCTACGTAGAAGTGATGTTCGGGACTGGGTAAGCCAATTAGATATATCAAACAAACAGATTTCAAACATAGTAAGTCCGTTAAGGTGTGCTCTTCAGGAGGCTGTTCAGGATGACTTACTCGAAACCAATGTATTAAAGGGGTGGCAATACAAGAAGTATGAGCCGCCTAAACAAAGCAAAATCGACCCTTTTACTGCTAAGGAGCAGCGGGCCATATTGGAGGCGCTAAATGAACAAGCGAGGAACTTTGTCCAATTTGCCTTATGGACAGGGCTTAGAATTTCAGAGCAGATTGCCCTCACCTGGGATGACATTGACTTTGATCGGAAGAGGATTCATGTCAACAAGGCTAAAACCTTTGCAGCCGATGCCCCTGAGCCCCCTAAGACAAAAGCAGGGGTTAGAGAGGTTACCCTACTCCCTCCAGCTCAAGAGGCCCTGGAGAGGCAATTAGAATTCACAGGTGAACTTGAAGACAGAACCATCTTCCATAATCCAAGGCAAAAACGGCCCTGGAAAGATGACCAAGACGTTCGAGAGTACATGTGGAAACCAGGCTTAAAGAAAGCTGGCGTCAGATACCGCTACCCATACCAAACTCGGCACACATATGCGTCGATGATGTTGTCGGCTGGTGAGCCCTTAGCATGGGTATCAAAACAGATGGGGCACTCAACCGTCATCATTACAGCCTCTACCTACGCCAAGTGGATACCCAGTTGTGAATCAGAGTTAGGAATGAAAGCTGTAGAACTTTTCAATAAGAAATAGAAAAACAATAGGAATAAGCTATTTGTGGTGTCATTTTGCCACGTTTCACTTGAAACTAAATATTAATAGGGAGCAAATAAATGACGATTTTCAGTATCTTAAGCGAGACTTTTTGGTGTCATCTTGGTGTCAAAAGTGCGCGAAATGGGGGTAAAACGGGGTATTTTTGGCTATTTTGTTGGTACTTCCTAACCCGGAAGCCCTTGAAGTATATGGCGGAGGAGGTGAGATTCGAACTCACGGAAGGCTATTAACCTTCGCCGGTTTTCAAGACCGGTGCTTTCAACCGCTCAGCCACTCCTCCGCTGCGGTCGGTGCGTATAATACCTCAGAGCGAGTGGATGTCAACTATTTTTTCTGAAAAATCATAGGATTAGCTAATAAAAGAAGCGGGATGTACAAAATACATACGAAGTTAATTTCGCATTTAATTAGTCTACCCCTTGAACTTGCTCGTAGTGACTATATCATAGTGGTAAAGGAATCCTTACTGAGGAGCGGTTATGTACGACACACAAAAAATGAGCTCTACACAGAGTGTCTCGGGTGTTTTAGCAACAAACAAGGTGTTAAGAAACACCTATGCATTGCTAAGTATGACACTACTCTTTTCAGCTCTTGCAGCTGGCGTATCGATGGCTGTTGGTATGCCTCGTGGCGGTTCGATGATTTGTTCCATCGCTGCTCTTGCTTTGATTTGGTTTGTGATCCCAAGAACTCAGCATTCTTCTGCTGGCATTTTCTGGGTATTTGCTATGACAGGCCTTTTAGGTGCAGGGCTAGGGCCGATGCTCAGCTATTACCTAGCTACACCCGCTGGTGCCAGCATTGTCATGCAAGCGTTAGCAGGTACAGGCATCATTTTTGTGGGTATGTCGGGCTACGCGATGGTTACTAAGCGTGATTTCAGCTTCATGAGCGGTTTCTTGTTTGCTGGAATCTTAATTGCTTTCGTCGCTTCAATTGCGAACCTGTTCCTACAAATTCCAGCTCTACATTTAGCAATTTCAGCCATGTTTGCAGTATTGAGTTCATTTTTGATCTTGTATCAAACCAATCAAATTGTTCGTGGCGGAGAAACGAATTACATCAGCGCAACCGTGACATTGTATGTATCTCTCTATAACATCTTTGTCAGCCTGCTTCAGATTCTAGGAGTGATGGGCGACGATTGATCATTCGCACATCAAACCTGCATATCAAAGGGGCATTCAGTGCCCCTTTTTTTATGTGCTAAGCGTTCAAGACAGCATTGAGTAACTGAGACCATGATCTTTAACCTACTGATTAAGGGGTCCCCCTTTTCGACACGTGCATGCCAGAGTGCTCTTAGATTCGCACAGACTGCACACGCGAATGGGCATCAAATTCGCCAGGTCTTTTTTTATGAAGACGCCGTACTGATCGCAAACCGCTTGATCTATATGCCTTCAAAAGAGCAAAACATTCAAACGGATTGGCAAGCATTAGGCGCCTCTCTTGATCTGCCTTTGCAGGTCTGCATTGCTGCTAGTATTCGTCGAGGTGTGCTAAGCGACGAAGAGGCTAATCGCCATGAGAAAGGAAACCAAGGCAACCTTGCCCACGGCTTCGAACTCTGTGGATTAGGAAGTTTTTCAGCCGCTTGCTCCGAAAGCGATCAGACTCTAACGTTTGGAGGTTAACCCCCAACCGCCATGACGACCTGAACGATTGCGTATGGACGAATAGAAAAAAGAGTTAAAACGAGATGAATGATAATGCTCAAAGAGATGAGAGGCTACCACTCAAACACCTTCTCTACTTCGTTAGTAGCCCTAGCTCACCATTGCAACTGCAAGAAGGTTTGGATATGGCACTAGCCATGAGCGCAATGGGACAAGACGTAAGCCTTCTTTTTTCTCAACAAGCCAGTCGAGTGCTTCGAGCAGGGTTTGATGCATCCGCGCAAGGCGCACGCGACCTTAGGAAAAACCTTAAAGCATTGAGTCTTTATGGGATTAAGCATGTGTACTACCTTAACCCTGAAGGCTTTACGACAGAAGCATTAACGGGCACAGCCGTCTTTGTTGATCAAATACAAACTTTGATCAATCAGCATGATCGTACCATCAGCTTATAGCATCATTGATTGAAACCCTTAATGAGAACCACCCCATGCACCTGCATCTCATCCAAGCACCGCTCGATCCAGAACAGTGGTCAACGCTCAAGACAATCTGCTCCCAGCAAGATAAACTACTGCTTATGGGGAATGCTTGTTCTGAGTTACAAGTATTGGCTAATCTCAAGCACCTACAATGTTATGGATTAATTGAGGATCTAGCCTCCCAAGGGTTTACCACTCAAAATTACCAGCACTTACTCGAACCCATTGATGATCAAGAATGGGTGACATTTTGTGCTAAAGCTGAAAAAGTAATCAGCTGGTTTTAAGCCTCACCCTACCAGATAGTTAAATGAGAGAGTTACGTGGATATTGCCGTTGATGAAGAGGGGTTCCTTAAAGACCCTTCTCTTTGGACCCCTGAAGTCACTATTCAGCTTGCTGAATCTGAGGGCATCACCCTGACAGAGGCCCACTGGGAGTTAATTCATTTAGTCCGTGCATTCTATGAAGAATATGATCTTTCACCAGCCATGCGTCCTCTCGTTAAAGCTGTAAAACAACAACTCGGTGAAGAGAAAGGCAATAGCTTATATTTATTATCATTATTCCCCGAAAGTCCAGCAAAACGATTGGCTAAACTGGCCGGTTTACCAAAACCCGCTAACTGTTTATAGGGCTACACTGCAAGCAGTTGACACTCATATTTTCGGAATTCAAGTAGCGACGTTTTATCTGAGCGATCTTTCAATACCAGCAGTGGATGCAACCGTCAGTAATATGGCCTTTTCATATTAATGGGATTACCCATCTTAGAAAAAATTCCCAGCAAAGAATTCAAAAAAGGTAGTAACTCTTTTTTAATAACGGGCTCGAGCCTACTGATACCAAACAACAAAAACTACAGCTAAACGCCTTTCTATCAAAAAGGCATTTAATATAATTTGAAAATGACGAATGCATGGAAGCAACAACCGTTGCTTTCATGCATTATTCTCAGTTCAGGATTAAATTAATCCTTTACTTTTACTTCTATCGATTTTGGTACTGGCTTCGATGTTTTTGGAAGCAATAACGTTAAAATGCCGTGTTTAAAGTCCGCATGGATTTGCTCTTCATTCACACTTTCAGGTAAAGCAAAACTTCTAGAGAAACTGCCTACGGAGCGTTCTATTCGATGGTATTTTTTGGTTTTTTCCTCTTTTTTAGATTCTCTATGACCTTTAAGGGTGAGAATACCATCGTGAACAGCTACTTTAATGTTATCTTTTTCTACGCCTGGTAATTCCGCATGAATTTCAAAAGATTCTTCTGTTTCAACAATATCAACTTTTGGCATCCAGTCTGCTGCAGCCAAATCATCCAGGCGACGGCGCTCCGGCACTTGAGTACCGTGCTCACGGTAACGATCAAAGAAATGCTCTAGCTCACGGATAGGGTCCCAGTGTGTCAAATTCATGATAACCTCCAACGGTTTTTTTATTCAGTACGCTAATGGATATAAGTCCGATAAAAGGAGTTTCAAGGCTACCCCAATAGGATCAGGCATTTTTTTGATTTACGTCAATTTATTGAAGGGGATACTTTTATAAGTATTTGATTTATTTAGAAGGGTTCTAAGATGATCATTTATCCCATTCTCGAACAGGCCAAAACCACCCTTCAAAGTTGTGTTATTGAAGGATGGTTTTCACTTACACGCAAGAGCGAGGCAATCAACTGATACTGGTTTCAGATAACACAGCAAAAACATCGCTATTCATTTGAAGCCTTTCGCAAGCGGTTTTCAATCAAATGCGCCACAACAGCCGGGTCCGCCAATGTTGAAATATCCCCCAAAGCATTGCAGTCATCTTCTGCTATTTTTCTAAGAATTCGTCGCATGATTTTTCCTGAACGGGTTTTTGGCAACCCCGGGGCGACTTGTATGAAATCAGGGGTCGCTAAAGGTCCAATTTCTTTTCGTACCCAGGCTTTAAGCTCATTTGAGAGCCCTTCATCATCTGACATGCCAGAGTAAAGACTGACATATACATAAATACCCTGACCTTTAACATCATGGGGATAACCCACCGCCGCCGCTTCAGCCACATGATCATGAGCAACCAGCGCACTTTCAATTTCCGCTGTTCCCAGCCGATGGCCTGAAACATTAATCACATCGTCAACTCGCCCAGTAATCCAATAAAAACCATCAGCGTCACGATAGGCACCATCTCCAGTAAAATACTTACCCGGATAGGTCTTAAAGTAGGTTTCTGCAAAACGCTCATGATTTCCATAAACGGTTCGCATTTGCCCTGGCCAACTGTCCAACAACACCAGATTACCCTTAGCTTCGCCTTCTAAAACGTCTCCTTTGGCATTAACCAAAGCCGGTTGTATCCCAGGCAAAGGCAAGGTTGCAGAACCTGCTTTCATGGGTGTAATACCTGGAATGGGTGAAATCAAAACCCCTCCCGTTTCAGTTTGCCACCAGGTGTCAATAATGCTACAGCGGCCTTTACCAAAATCTTCAAAGTACCAGCGCCATGCTTCAGGGTTAATAGGCTCTCCAACCGTTCCCATTAATCGCAAGGATGTTCTTTGGCTCGTCGACAGTGAAGCATCACCTTGCGCCATCAAGGTGCGAATTGCCGTTGGCGCCGTATAAAAAATACTGATCTGCTGTTTATCAATGACTTCACCGAATCGAGCTATGCTCGGGTAATTGGGCGCACCTTCAAACAGCAACGTTGTTACTCCGTTCGATAGGGGTCCATACACCATATAACTGTGGCCAGTAATCCACCCCACATCGGCAGTGCACCAATATCGATCGTTCTCTTGAGGATTAAATAACAATTGGAAAGTGAAGGTTGTGTAAACAGCATAACCACCCGTTGTATGCAAAACCCCTTTTGGCTTACCCGTTGAACCGGATGTGTACAAAATGAAAAGCGGGTCTTCTGCGTTCATGGGCTCACAAGGGCATTCTGCTTCTACTTGATCCCAATGATCGTGCAGCCAATGATCACGCTTCTGATCCATTGGAACATCGACCCCGGTTCTCTGCACGACCAACACCTTTTCAATAGAGGCCGCGCCAGGTCTCGTCAAAGCGTCATTGACGTTGGCTTTAAGGGGAATAACTTTTCCGCCACGCAGCCCTTCATCGGCCGTTATCACAAATTTGGATTGACCATCTTCAATGCGCCCAGCCAGTGCCTCTGGAGAGAAGCCACCAAAGACGACAGAATGGACCGCCCCAATACGCGCACAGGCCAACATGGCGTAAGCGGCTTCTGGAATCATGGGCATGTATAAGGTCACTACATCCCCTTTAGTGACACCCAGTGTTTTAAGGACATTGGCAAATCGATTGACTGAATCGTATAGCTGTTGAAAGGTGATGACTTTACTCTCCGAAGGCGCATCCCCCTCCCACAGCAATGCCGGATGATCGGCTTTACTGGCTAAATGGCGATCAACACAGTTGAAGCATAAATTCAGCTGGCCATCTTCATACCAACGGATCGACAGTTGATCTGCTTGATAATTAACCGACTTAATCTTCGATGGAGGGCTTATCCAATCCACCCTTTTTGATTGCTCTTGCCAAAAGGCCGTTGGATTATGAATAGACTCCAAGTACCACTGCTGGTATTCCTGTAAACTTCTTTGGGCTCTTTTTTTATCTTGATCCAGTGGCTCTATTGTTATTTCATGCATGATCACGTCCTTTTTTGAAATAGCCATAGCACAGTCAACGTTAACCTGTTGAGGTTCAACAGCCAAACGATAAACGCAAAATGTCGTTTTTTTACCATTCCGTTTTTAGTTAAAGGTTCAATTATCTTTGTGATGCTTTTCACATGGAAACAACAAAAAAGAAATAGACATCAAAAATACCCAAACCATGTCACCTTTTAAGGCGATAAAGTTCAGTAGTCTCGCCTGCCTCTTTACACTCCATTTAAAGCATTCTTTAAGGAATTTTATGAAACAAAGGCTCTTGTTTCTATTGATATTGGCTTCTCTCACTGCCTGTAGTGGCGGCAGCAGTGGATCAGATGATCCCCTCTCTAAAAAAGAAAATTCTGGTCAAAATGAAAGCGATGTAGACGGCGATAAAGGCGACGGCGATAAAGGCGACGGCGATAAAGGCGACGGCGATAAAGGCGACGGCGATAAAGGCGACGACGATAAAGGCGACGACGATAAAGGCGACGACGATAAAGGCGACGGCGATAAAGGCGACGGCGATAAAGACACGTGCTTCGATTTTAATACGGAAGGGGGCCCAATCGAAGGCACCAATGTACGTACTGATGGATATCCGTATAGGTCAGCACACATTTTAATTTACCGATTTAATATAAATGGTGCTCCTCTAGAGTGGAGTTATGATCAGATCCAAAAAGACATGGAAAAAGCCAGAGAGAATTTTCAGGAGCAATCTTATTGTAAATTTGGTCTCACCTGGGAATTCGTTGATGAAATCAATATAGATACCTCAATTGAAAAATTTGGCTCAGGTACAGGTAAAGAAGTAGGAAAGAGGGAGTGGAGTGAGATACAAAAATCTCATATAAAAAAGAGCGGAGTAAATCCTGACAAACCTGGTGGCAATAAGGTGGTTATGGCAGTCGCAACCTCAAAACTTCGCGAACCACAATATGGACATTATAATTCAACCGCGGGTTCTTCATGGATGAATATGTACCACCATGATGCAGGAACAATAGTCCACGAACTTGGTCATGCAATGGGGTTAAGGCATGCCATGGCTGTAGAAGCAGGCAATAAAATCATTGGTTTTGATGAGGATCCACTCGACCATTTTAAATGCCGTGATGTTATGCTAAATCGAAGTGCTCGGACCCCAGAAAGCGAGGCACGTTTTACAGAATGTAGAAATACTTTCAATGACGGCTATATTCAAAACTACGGCAATGTATATAGTATGATGGGAATGGGAGCAAGCGGGCTTGAAGAGTTTAATTTAGTCTACAAAAGCTTCTTTGGCTGGCTAGATAAAAAACGTGATGTTCCATTGGTTGAAACTTCAGGCACCTATCGTATATATGGATTTGATCATGGAATAAAGTCACAAGGTCCTATTGGCTTAAGACTCAAATCCGGAAATAATAAATATACTTATTGGTTAGAGCATAGAACGCATGGAAACCATGCTAAAAATTCAACCCAGGGAATACTTATAAACCTTGAAAATTATGCAGAAAGAGAAACCGATCCTACTTTTTGGCGAACTAGCTCAAACTTACTAGATATGACGCCAGGCTCACTTACACCAGGTTGGTGGGGAGATGATCAAACTGATTCGGCTTTACTAATAAACCAATCCTATACTGATCACTGGGGAGGCTTTAAAATTACACCAGTAGCAAAAGGTGGGCCTGAAAATTCACATTTAAGCTGGATTGATATTAAAATTGAGATTCTTAAGTAAAAAATAATCATGGCGAAGCACTCCTCTATGACAAGCTTGAGGAGTGCATTTAACTTTTTTACTCTTCAAGCATCTTCGCAACGGTCAACATCATCATCCGCAGATTCACTTCTGAAGCAGGTGAACACAAAGCAGCTTTTACCGCTTCAATATCGAGTGAACCAGGATAAGTAGCAGCCGCTTGTTCAAGCGCATGCCCACAATGCATGGTCATTTCAGCTGGTGCTAAGGCATAAGCTTCACGAATACTCGCAGCCGCATGCTCCATTGCAGCTGAAGCTTGCTGTGTGTTGGCATCAGCACTAACAGCGCTTGCTGTTCCTAAAGAAAGCCCCATTACTAATGCAGTCATCATTGCTTTCATAATATCCCCCTGTTCTAAATGGTTAATGTCCGCAGATACAACAGAGCGGCACGTGCTATTTAGCGCGACCATAAATACTTTGTAAATAGACTGGTCACGCTCATTTTTTATTGGCATGAGAAATTATTTAATTTGCATCAATATCCAAGTAAGGCAGTAAATTTTGCATATCGACCCATTTAAAATTCGTGCTTTCTTCTTCACTGACGTCTTGGTTTTTCCCATCATGGATAACCAACAAACCACTGGGATACAATGATGTCATAGGGTTAGAAACAGCCATCAATCCATCTGTTTTCATAACCCGATCTTCCATATGTACAATTTGAAAGCGTTTAGCTTTTAGAGAACTGCCGGCAACCTGTTTTAAATGATAGGCAATCAGTTCACTGCTGCCCTGGCTTGATGCCATTAGTATTGCGTCTTGCTGCCCTTCTTTTCGATATACCGTTAGACCTTCAACATCCGCTTCCAAATATTGGCCTTCCTCTCCCGAGCTCTGATCGTAATGAAATTCACATTCATATTCTTGCTCTTCAGGATTCCACGTGCGAGTGTAGGGAATTCCGTAATTTTTAACTTTATCGATTAACGTTAATGTCTGATCATCCAAACCATAGGACCAAATACCCACCAATTCTTGTGCAATATAAAGTTGCCGTTCAGGTACATCAAAAAACAGTCCTTCCGCACCGGGTAACGTCTCATCATCATCTAAACAAGGCGACCAAAGTTTGCCATTATTTAAATGAAACGTATCGGGCAGTGAAATACTGGGCAGTAACGTTTCGTAGCGAATATATCGCTCTTCTTTAATCACCTTTACCGCTTGAATATTCAGTCTATTTCGTTGAGTTACCCAGGTGATCCATGATCCCGTTTTATGATCAAACCCAGACGCTAATCCATAGGCTGTGTTTTGGGTTTGAAGCTCTGCATTTGATTTAGAAAAAACCCAGGGCACTTGTGTATCGGTTACATCCTTAAGAGGGGGTGTTTTTGATAAAAAATACCAAGGGTTAATTTCGAAGAAACGAATTTGATCACGCCCTCGATCTGATACAGCAAATACGGCTGTCCAATCATCCAATTGAATAATATCCACATTATTAAAGCGGGATTTTGGTGTGCCTTCTAATTCAGGCATAACCTCAATACGCTGTATAAGCTTTCCTTTCAAATCAAATACAGCCAACCCACCTTCTTTGAGCGTTCCTACAACAAGGGATTTTCGATCATTAAAGGGGTGTATCCAAATAGCAGGGTCATCGGCATCTGCAAATTGATCACTGGCATCTTCGAAAAAAGCCTGAGTTTCTATCTGAGACGAAATAATGATGGGTGTATTTAGCTTATCACGGCCAAGTACTGATAAAACGATAAAAAATGGCAGCGTGAAGATACTTGCCATGATGGTATGCGTCCGATTCTTCATCATTCCCCATCTCCTTGGAGTCACATTGAATGAAGCGTTAGTATTGACCTAAACCAACGCTCCCCAATGCTATAATGATTTAAATTAAATTTTCGAGGATACGTTTAATTTTCTTCCAAAAGGGCGCGAATGGGGGCATAAGAACGTCGATGAATCGGACTGGGTCCATGCGTTTCTAATGCCATTAAATGCGCTTTGGTGCCATAGCCTTTATGCTTGGCAAATCCATATTCAGGGTACTGTTGGTCCATTGCTATCATTTCACGATCGCGAGTTACCTTTGCCAATACAGAAGCGGCAGCGATGGACTGAACGAGCGCATCCCCTTTCACAACACTACTGGCTTCACAAGGCAATTGGTCGGGCAACCGGTTTCCGTCTATCAAAGCAAACTGAGGTGCTGGATTTAATAATGTCACTGCTCTCGACATTGCCAGCATTCGCGCTTGAAGAATATTAATCTGATCAATTTCTTCAACCGTCGCTCTAGCAATTCCATATGCTATTGCGGTGTTAATGATCATTTCAAAAAGAGCTTCTCGTTTCTTCTCGGTTAATTTTTTACTGTCCGTGAGCCCTTCAAGGGTAACGTCTTGAGGCAGAATAACGGCTGCGGCGACTACATCCCCACACAAAGGGCCTGCTCCAGCTTCATCAACACCGCAATAAATCATGTTTTTACAAACCAAAGATTCTTCTATGGGTAACATAGTCAATAGATAAACCTGTATTTTAAAATCAATTATGTTGTGAGCTTGGGAACAATGCTAACGACCCAATACCTCAATGATCGCTGCTGCTGCTTGGGTATCCGCATCCCTTTTTAAAGTCAGATGGATGTCTTTATAGGCTTTTTTTAATGCTTGTCGGTTTGTCGTATCTGTCATTTGTTGTAAAGTGTATCGCGCTAGTCGCTTAGGAGTTGCAGCATTTTGTAAAATTTCGGGGACTAATTTCCGTTGTGCTAATAAATTTGGCAATGAAATAAAAGGCTTTAATAATAACCGTTTCATCATGCAAGCTGTTAGTGTTGCTACCCGATAAGAAACCACCATGGGTTTTTTTAGCAACAACGTTTCCAGTGTCGCTGTACCAGAAGCGATGAGTACCGCATCGGCCGCTGTCACCATCGACTGCAAGGCTCCACACTTAACGATCACTTTTCCAATCAATTCAGGATGATGATACAACTGTTGGTTAATTTCCTGTTCCCTCAACTCATTTGCGGCCGGCACAACAAAGTGTAAGTTTGGCTGCGATCTAAGCATAATGGCAGCTGCTTCAAAGAAAAGCGGCCCCATGCGCTTCAACTCACCTGACCGACTTCCTGGGACTAAAGCGATGACTGGGCTATCGCCAGGTAGCGAAAACAACCTCTTTGCTTGATCAGTAGGTGTTTCATCAACAGGGATCAAATCGGCCAATCGATGCCCGACAAAAGCAACACTAATAGGATAATCTTTATAAAAAGCCGCTTCGAAAGGGAAAAGTGTCAACATAAGATCAACGGATTCAATAATTTTTTGAATCCGTTTTGGTCGCCAAGCCCAAACGGATGGGCTGACATAGTGGGCCGTTTTGATGCTCTGAGCTTTCAGACGCGCAGCAACAGGCAGGTTAAAATCAGGGCTGTCGATACCGATAAAAATGGCCGGTTTAGCTTCCAATAAACGTTGAATTAGTCGCTTACGAAGCGCTAGTAGCTCTGGCAATCGTCCGAGTACTTCTACGAGGCCCATGACCGAGAGCCTTTCCATTGGCTCCCAAGATTCAAAACCTACCGCTAACATTTGAGGTCCACCGATACCAACAAAGGACGCTTCAGGGTATTCTTGTCTTAAGCGCTCAATTAAGCCTGCGCCTAGAACATCCCCCGAGGCTTCCCCCGCTACAATTGCGATTGTTAGGCCCATGCCTTTACCCCAAACGACAAATTCAAACCAACTAAACGCTTAACTATCGGATAATGCCTCGACCACTTCCCTGAATTAAACTTGACAGCAAAATAGAAATTTCTGGTATTTGCTGCGCCATTTTTTCAAGCTCAACAATGGCTTCTTTTAACGTTAAGTTATTACGGTAAAGTACTTTGTACGCTTTTCTAAGTGCTTGAATCGATTCAACTGACATCCCTCGTCTTTTTAATCCTTCACTGTTGATTCCGTGAGGCTCAGCAGTATTACCATTCGCAATCACGTAAGCAGGTACATCTTTCAATACAATGCTGCCAGTACCACACATACTGTGAGCACCAATTTGACAAAATTGATGTACTTGAGTTGCACCACCTAAAATTGCGTAATCGCCCAAGCGCACGTGACCTGCTAAATTGGTATCATTTGCCAGCACACAGTGATTGCCAATCACACAATCATGAGCGACATGCACATTGACCATAAATAAGTTGTCGTTACCAATTTTTGTTAGCCCTTGATCTTGAATGGTGCCTCTATGCACCGTGCAGGCTTCACGGAAGGTGTTATTGTCACCAATTTCTAGATGTGTCTTTTCTTGGTTGTATTTCCTATCTTGACACTCTTCTCCTATCGTCGCGAATTGGAATATGCGATTTTTTGCACCAATACGCGTAGGGCCACGAATAACAACATGCGGCCCAATTTCAGTACCTGGCCCAATCTCTACATCTGCTCCAATGTAGGTCCAAGGCCCAATTTTGACATCGCTGGCTATTTCAGCCTTAGGGTCAATTCGAGCACTTGCGTCTATCAAGAGGTCGTTTCCTTTTCAGCACATTTAATTTCAGCCTGGCAAGCGAGCTTTCCATCAACATAAGCTTCGCAATCAAATACCCAAAGGGCTCGCTTTGCAGCTTTTAATGTCGCTTTCATTTCAAGTCGATCTCCAGGAAATACAGGTCGCTTGAATCGCACTTTGTCTGCGCCAGCAAAATAATACAAGGTTTGCGGCGTTCTTCGATCACCCATTGATATGAGGCCTAGCACCCCTGCGAGCTGAGCCAGGGCTTCCAAAATCAATACGCCAGGCATAATAGGATGGCCTGGGAAATGCCCTTGGAAAAACTCTTCATTAATCGTGACATTCTTAAAGCCACTAACACTTTCTCCCTCATTTAATTCAGTTACCCGATCAACTAATAAGAAAGGGTAACGATGAGGAAGGATTTCAGATATTGCTTGTATATCCATTTCAGACATGGATGTATTCCACCACTTTAAGATAACTTTTTTTCAAGGGTTCGTACGCGCCTAAACAACTCGTCCAAACTCCTAAATCGCGCCGCATTCTTCCGCCACTGCCCAGAAGGTTCCACGACAGTACCAGAGGAGTAACTCCCAGGCTCACGAATCGATTTGGTTACGGTTGTATTCCCTGAAAAATGTACGCCATCAGCGATCTCTAAATGACCACCAATGCCCACGCCTCCGGCTACGGTACAACCACTCCCAATTGTAGTACTTCCGGCAATTCCAACACAGGCTGCCAGTGCACAGCCTTCTTTGATATGGACGTTATGGGCGATTTGAATCTGATTATCGAGTTTAACGCCAGATTCAATGATAGTGTCTTGCAGCGCTCCACGATCTATAGTCGTGCCAGCACCGACCTCAACATCATCGCCTATTTGAACACCACCAATTTGATGGATTTTTACCCATCCAGAAGCAGTATGTGCGAAACCAAAACCGTCACCACCAATTACAACAGAGCTGTGAATGATAACACGGTCACCCATCCGAACATCATGATAAAGGGTCACATTTGGGTGAATTAGGCACGCTTTGCCAATCATTACGCGAGCACCCACATAGGTATTAGCCCCAACATAGGTGTTTTTACCTATTATTGCATCGGCCTCAATCACAACGTTTGGGCCAATATAAGCATCTGGAGCCACAGAAGCAGATGGATCTATAACAGCGCTTGAATGAATACTCGGTTCCGATTCAAGGCGTGTTTCATATAATCGTGATACCTGCGCATAGGCTGCGTAAGCATCTTCAACCACAATGAGGGTTGCCGTTTGAGGGGCACAGCTTAATAAAGAAGGAGGCAGCAAAATAATGTCTGCCTGACTTGTCATCAACTGGGGTTTTTGTTTCTCACCAACCGCAAACGTCAGATCACCAGCAACGGCTCGATCAATTGGCATTATACGCTTTCCAAGTGCTTCGGGCTTGCCTTGGAGATGACCACCAAGCTCGGCGGCCAGTTGACTTGCAGATAATGGGTGACTCACTTGCTCTCGCGTCATAGCATTGTCTCTATAACAACCATCAACTCTAATGTACTACTGTTTTTCATTTACCGTAAGGGAAGGCATCTCAAAATCAGCAGCTACCTAAAAAACTTCCGGCTAGAGCGCGAGACGTCTCCACCGGCATAAATAATCGACAAGCAGGGGTTCTGCATTACCCTAATTATCAATATTACTTCAAGGCTTTATTCAATTTATCCAGCAGCTCTTTGGTCAAGTCATGCTCAGGTAAAGCATGGGCAACAGCATTACGATTCAACACCATGTCATAACCTTTTTCTTTAATTAACTCTTGAGCCACTTTTTCTGCCGTTGGGCCATACTCCATCAAAAACTCTTGCTCCATCTTCTGAGCCGTTTTTTGCATTTTACCCGCGTAAAATTGGAGTTCACTTTTCTTTTCTTGGAACTGACCATTGAGTTTTTTCTTCTCATCAGCGCTCATAATAGCGCCATCTTTCTGTAATTTATCATTAAGCTCTTTTAACTCACTTTGCAGTGACTGAGCCTTACCTTGATCAATTTTCACTTCCTTTTGAATTTTATCTCGCACTGCCTTAGCGGCATCAGTCATCATCAGTGCTTTTTGAAAATCAATCACCGCAATTTTCATTTCTGCTGTCGCTGACGCAGCTAGGGGTAATACTGCAAGCAGCATAAACAATCGCGGAATTAAAAATTTCATATTCATTCTCCAAATAACCATTTCAATTAAATACCAGTATTTTTCAAAACGACACTAAAACCCAGCGTTCGTTTTCCTTACCCCTGTCTCTTTTACATCAGAAAACCTGACCTAAAGAGAACTCAAATCCTTCAGTGTCGTCATCCTTTTCAGGGTTTAATGCTCGGCCGAAGGTAAAAGTAAGAGGAGCAATAGCTGTAATCCAAGTTACGCTTAAACCCGTTCCAAACCGAACTTCCTCGGCAACAAAACCTTCCTTACAACTGGGCTTGTCTTTTTTCACAGAGGTAACAGGTATATTGTCATCTAACTCTATACACTCTGTTGTAAAGGCGTTACCAGCATCTAAAAACAGGGCGGCTCTAACCGAGCGCTGATCTTCAATAAAGGGTAATGGGAAGAAGAATTCCACACTGGCTTCAGTCAACAGGTTCCCACCTAACGTATCGCCTTCCACGTACTGCCCATCTTTTATTTCTACACCCTTCGGACCAAGGCTTGAGCGACTATACCCTCTAATTGAACCCACCCCTCCTGCAGAGAAATTCCTGAAAAAGGGTAACCCGCGGGTATCATCATAACTATCACCGTAACCCAGCTCTGTTCTAAAACGAAAACCCCAGTCATCGGTGATTGAAAAGTAGTTTTGCGTTTGGGATATCAGTTTGTAGTACTCTAATTCACTTCCAGGGACTGAAACCTCAGATTTTAATACAACAGAGTTACCTTTTGTTGGAAATATACCTCGATTCAATGTGGAGTAACGCCAAGCAGCGGAACCAGTTAACTCAGTAAACCCATCCCCTTTATCCTCAACGAATTCTCGAATTTCTTCAACGATGCCATTTTCCCTAGCATCAACATCCGTTCTACTTAAATCCAATTCAAAGGTTAGGCGTTGGTTTTGATCGATTGGCAATCCAAACGTATTGGTTACCCCATACCGATCAACAGAATAATCACTGTAGTTTTTAATTTCCTTAAAGTTTGTTTCTTGGAAGTAGAGATTATAGCCGCGACTGACACCATCAACCGTGTAATAAGGGTTCAAATATCCAAATTCATAATTGTTGCTGATTTTATTTCGCGTTGCTTTTGCCGATACTTTCTTACCTGTCCCAAGAAAGTTATTTTGACTCGCACTCAATCCAAGAATTGTGCCTTGCTGTTGAGAGTACCCTACACTGAACTGGACGCTGCCACTGTGCTGCTCTTCAACCTTAAAGTTAACATCAACCTGATCATCCGTTCCTGGTACTGGCGTCGTTTCAACATTGACGCCTTTAATATAAGGTAAACGTTCTAGACGAGTTTTGGAGGCCTCGATCAGTTCAGTTGATGCCCACCCCCCTTCCATTTGTCTCATTTCACGCCGCAATACTTCATCCAAGGTTCCAGCATTGCCTTCAAAGTTAATACGACGAACATAAGTTCTACGACCAGGATCTACAAAAAAAGTTAAATCGACCGTTTTATCGTCGTCATTAATTTTTGGAATGCCTTTTACTTTGGCAAATGCAAACCCATCATTCCCTAAGCGTTTGGTAATCAGTTCAGACGTTAAAGTGATCTCTTGCCTGGAGTAGGTATCACCCTCTTTCATAAGTATCAGACGTTGCAGATCTTTCTCAGGCACTTCGAATTTACCGGCCAACTTCACTGAATTAATGGAATATATATCCCCTTCATGAACATTAATGGTTACAAACACATCATCTTTGGCAGGCGCAAGAGCTACTTGAGTTGATTCAATCTCAAAACGAACATGGCCTCGATCAAGGTAATATGACCTTAATCGTTCCAAGTCACCTGATAATTTTTCACGGACGTATTTATCATCTTTAGAGTAAAAAGACCAAAAATGGCCATTACTTAACTCAAATACTTTTAATAGCTCTTTCTTAGGAAAACGATCGTTACCAACGATGTTAATGCGCTTAATACTGGCAGGATTGCCTTCTTCAATATTGATTAAAAGGCTGATTCTATTGCGCGGCAAGGATTCGACTTCTGTTTCTATTTTTGCGTCATAACGTCCTTGAGCGACATATTGGCGCTCCAACTCTAAACCAAGACGATCCAAGGTTGAACGCTTGAAAATATCACCTTCTGCTAGCCCTGCCTTTTTCAAACCGCTTTTCAACGTATCGGTGTCGATCGATTTGTTACCTTCAATTTCCAGCTTGGCAATGGAAGGCAGCTCAACAACCGCGATGACCAAAGCATTTCCATCACGGAAAATTTCAATGTCATTAAAGTAGCCGCTTTGATACAGCTGATGCGTTGCTTGGGCGATTTGTTCATCATTGACTTGATCGCCAACATTAACAGGGAAAGATCCAAAGACACTCCCAGCCGAAATACGCTGCAGCCCTTCTACTCGTATATCAGATACACGAAAAGCTTCGGCCCAGGCACTTGAAGCACTCACCACAGCGAGCAACGCACAAAGTTGTTTAACCATAAGGTTGTCTACTGCCAATCTCATTGATAACTGTTTTATAGCCGGCTGATGTCATTGACGATGGCGATGGTCATAACCCCAAGCAAAACGGCAATCCCTAAACTCAAGCTGAGCTGCTGTACACGATCCGACAATGGCTTGCCGCGCACAGCTTCTACCAAATAAAACATTAGGTGTCCGCCATCCAATACCGGAACAGGGAGAAGATTCATGATACCAAGCATGATACTGATGTAAGCCAAAAAACCAATAAAGGCTTCGGGTCCCTGCTGCGCTTGATCGCCGGCTACTTTAGCAATGGTGATAGGTCCGCTCAAGTTTTTAACAGAAAGCGACCCCAATATAAGTTTCTTAATGCCATCCAATACTGCGATTGATACATCCCAGGTTCGTTCGACACCTGCGAATAGCGCGTCTATCGGCCCCAGCCGTTTTACCACTAGCCAACCGTCTGGCAAGGGCTGTTGCTTGACTTGAATACCGGCCAGCCCAATGGTTTTACCTGATTCTGAGTGGGACTGCGGCACAAGGATCAAATCCAGCTGTTGGTTTTGACGTTCAATCCTAATGGGGAGCGGAATATTTGGACTGCGTTGGATTTTATCAACCAAATCCATCCAGTGCTGGATAGGCTCACCTGCCGCTTCTATGATTTCATCACCGGGCTGCAACCCTGCTTTTTGGCCAGCTCCGCCTTCAATGACACCAGCCAATATGGCGGGGGTACTCGGTCTTTTGGGAGAAATACCCAAATCACTCAGTGGATTCGGTTGTTCTGCATCACTTAACCAATCTGAAATAGCTAGTTGATAGTTTTCGATCGCACCACCGGATTCTACACTCAACGAGATCTCGCCCGTTTCTCCAATACGTTTCAGCAGTTGCAATCCAACATCAGACCAGCTTTCTACAGGCGTCGCATCTATCGAATGGATTTTGCCAGTATCAGAAACCAAACCGGCCTTGCTAGCAATAGAATCAGGAGTGATCTGGCCAATGTCTGGGCGTATTTGAGTAATGCCCGCCATAAACATCAACCAATACGCAAAGATGGCAAATAGAAAATTCGCTATTGGGCCAGCAGACACGATGGCAATACGCTGCAGGACAGATTTTTGTGTAAATTCTTGGTGCTGTAAATCCACTGGAACATGCTCGACCTCTCGGGCATCAAGCATCTTCACGTAACCGCCCAATGGGATACTGGCGATCACATATTCCGTACCTTGTTTATCTTTGCGGCGCCACAGCGCTTTCCCAAACCCAATTGAGAACGTCAGTACTTTTACACCACAACGACGAGCAACCCAAAAATGTCCAAATTCATGAACCGTCACTAACAGCCCGATGGTTACCACAAAGGAAGCAACTGTGATAAACAGATCCCACATAGATAGATCCACATTCCTTAAGCTTGACGCGCAAGACCATACCACACACCATCGGATGGCACACCCATCAATGATGAATTCAGCTCTGAATTTAAAGCAAGGTCATTTTAAGTGTTGACGTGCCCAGGCTCGCGCCCAAGAGTCCGCTTCCATGATGGCTTCAACCGAAACAGCACTGCGGTTTTCAGTCGCTGCCAACGCTTCTGACACCAAATCTGGGATACTCATAAATGAGATTTGTTCCGCAATGAATGCTTCAACCGCCACTTCATTCACCGCATTTAATACTGTTGGTGCAATGCCTCCAGCCGACAAAGCCTCTATAGCCAACTTCAAACAAGGAAAAGCTTCCAAGTCGGGGGCTTCAAAGGTCAACGGACCAAGCTGGGACCAAATCGGTGATTTCACCCCGCTCAGTATGCGCTCTGGCCAGGCCAAAGCATGAGCAATGGGTGTTCGCATATCTGGCAAGCCCATCTGAGCAATCACAGAGCCATCAATGTATTCAACCATGGAATGAATGAAGCTTTGAGGGTGTATCACAACTTCTACTTGATGTGCTTGAAGATTGAACAGCCAACAAGCTTCTATCAATTCAAGCCCCTTGTTCATCATGGTGGCAGAATCAATAGAGATTTTAGGCCCCATTGACCAGTTTGGGTGATCTAATGCTTGGCTGGGCGTCACCTGCAGCAGCTCTTCTCGACTTTTACCCCTGAAAGGCCCTCCTGAAGCTGTTAACAGGACTTTCTTAATTTCACTGGCTTCACTTAAATCACAATGACGTTGTCGATGGTCACTCAAACACTGGAAGATGGCGTTATGTTCGCTGTCAATCGGCAATAAGGTAGCGCCTGACTCTTTTGCTGCTTCCATCAATAAAGCGCCACTCATGACAAGGGCTTCCTTATTGGCTAGCAAAACACGTTTGCCTGCCCTAACGGCACTCAAGGTTGAGGAAAGACCAGCCGCCCCGACGATGGCAGCAACTAAAGTACTCGTCCTAGGGTCAGCTGCCAATTCGTCCAAAGCATCGTTACCGACCATGATGTTCGGCAACACATCTGAAGGTAATGACGCTTTTAATTGAGCTGCGTTGCTGTTAGATCCAACGACAATCGTTTTGGGACGAAACTCGAGACAAATATCTGCCATCAGCTTCATATTCGAAAACCCACTGGCAGAGGCCAGACGATATTGATGTGGGTTTCGACGAATGATATCTAAAGTGCTTTGACCAATGGATCCTGTTGCACCCAAGACGCACAGGGACACAGGTTTATTCGTATCTGTTCTCATAACGGCATCAGCCTAAACAGAGGCCCAAAGACAGATCACAAAAACAGGAACTGCGGCCGTTAAACTATCAATTCGATCAAGTATTCCGCCATGACCAGGCAGTAACTGGCTACTGTCTTTAAAGCCAGACTGCCGTTTAAACATGGATTCAAATAGATCACCAAGAACAGAAAGCGCGGTAATAAAAAGGACTGCTAAAATAACCAGCAATAGGCCTGTATCAGCAATTTTTAGCGTACTTCCCAAGCTATAGTGCAACAAAGTGGCTGTTACACCTGAAGCAATCAAGCCGCCTACAACCCCTTCCCAAGACTTACCAGGACTAACTTTAGGCGCCAACTTACGCTTTCCAAGGGCTTTTCCTGAAAAGTAAGCGCCGGTATCAGCGCTCCAAATAATCAATAAAATACTGAGCACTGACGCTCCACGAAAAGTTAGAGCATGATCAGTCGACGTCAGGTTTACGTTCATACTTTCTAATAAAACCAGTGACAGCCAAAAAGTCCCCAATACCCAACACCCCATTGCTAAACGAACTGCAATCGGCTTCCAATAAACGCTACTGTTGGGATAAGACACAACCAACAGAAAAGCCAAGAGCCAACCCAGTATTAATCCTCCAAGGAGTAACGGTAAAATGGAGGGGGGCAACATCCAATATAATCCCGCCAGAATTGTCACTAAGACAACTGAAAAGCTGATTTGACCAACCACAGATGTCAATCCTGACATACGGGCCCATTCCCAAGCACCCAGCGCTATCACGCCACCAATGAATAACAGAAAACCCGTCGATGGCAATAAAAAAATTGCCGCCAAAACAAGCGGAGCTAAAATGATACCGGTTAAAAATCGTTGCTTAAGCACTGGATGGGGTTTCCTGTAACTGCTGGTCAGTTCGGCCAAATCGACGTGTCCGCACACTGTAGTCAGAAAGGGCTTCATAAAAGGTTGCTTCAGTGAAATCTGGCCACAGAACAGGGGTAAAATAAAACTCTGTATAAGCCATTTGCCAAAGCAAAAAGTTGCTGATCCGACGCTCACCACTGGTTCGAATGCATAAGTCCGGAGGTGGCAGTTCGCTTAAAGCGGTATAACGTTGGAACAGCGCTTCATCCAAATCATCAGGTTGTAGCCGCCCTTCCATAGCGTCTTTTATCGCTTGTTGGGCTGCGTTTACGATATCCCAACGTCCGCCATAGTTAGCGGCTATATTTAATTGCAACCCTGTATTGTCAACCGTCAAGGCCTCGGCTTTTTGTATATATTCCCTTATCTCGACTGAAAACGCGCTTAGATCCCCAATCACCCGAAGGCGCATATTATGCTCGTGAATTTTCTGAGATTCACGCTTCAACGCTGTCAAAAACAACTTCATTAATGCAGACACTTCGGCGGCGGGTCGTTGCCAATTTTCACTGCTAAATGCAAAGAGTGTAAGTGCCTTAATCTCTAACCTGGCTGCCGCCTCAATGACCTTACGAACAGCCTTCACCCCACGCTTATGACCAGACACTCCGGGCAAATGTCGCTTAGCGGCCCACCGATTATTACCATCCATGATAATGGCAACATGCTTGGGTAACTGATCCAATTCAGGGAGAGGGGCAGACATCAAGTAACCTCTTATGCATAGGAAGTAATGAGGCCAACATAGACTGAGAAGGAACCTCAACGTTCCTTACTCAATCTCATTTACACGTAGCCTTTAGACTTCCATCAAATCCTTTTCTTTTTCAGACAGCAGTTTATCCACTTCTGAAACAAATTTATCGGTTACTTTTTGTATTTGATCTTGACCTGAACGCTCTTCGTCTTCGCTGATTTCTTTCTCTTTAAGCAGCTCTTTAATGTC
The DNA here is from genome assembly GCA_947499545.1 of uncultured Saccharospirillaceae bacterium. GTDB lineage: Bacteria > Pseudomonadota > Gammaproteobacteria > Pseudomonadales > Oceanobacteraceae > CANMOZ01. The sequence goes on along the minus strand of CANMOZ010000013.1, from coordinate 89,420 downwards.
TGCATTCGCATCACGACGAATGTTTCGCAACGAGACACGGCTTTTCTCAGCTTCAGCGCGAGCGGCTTTAATAAATTCTTTTCGCGTTTCTTCAGTCAAAGGCGGCATTGAAATACGAATCGTATCGCCTGATGTCATTGGGTTTAAACCCAAATCCGATTTCAATATGGCTTTCTCAATTTGAGGAACCATAGGTTTTTCCCAAGGGACAATCGCCAAGGTGCGACCATCTTCTATCATCACATTAGCAACCTGCTGAAGGGGCATGTCAGAACCGTAATAAGGTACTTTTACGCCTTCCAAAATAGCGGGTGACGCTCTGCCCGTACGAATCTTTTTAAAGGCTTCTGCCAATGAGTGAATGCTTTTCTGCATGCGCTCTTGAGCGTCTTGCTTGATCTCGTTAATCACGCTTTCAATCCTCTCTGACGATTAGGGTACCGTCGTTACCACTCACCATGATCTGCCCCATGATACCGGGTTTGTGCATATCAAACACCCTAACCGGCATATTGTGATCACGGGCAAGACAAATGGCCGTTAAATCCATTACCCCTAGCTGTTTCTCAAGCACCTCATCGTACGTTAACTTATCGTACTTGGTTGCATCAGGGTGCTTCTTAGGATCCGCATTATACACACCATCAACATTCGTCGCTTTCAACACAACATCCGCTTCGATTTCAATGCCTCGCAAACAGGCTGCTGAATCCGTTGTAAAAAAAGGATTCCCTGTACCTGCAGAAAAAATCACCACATCGCCTGAATTCAAATAACGGATAGCGTGCCGACGATCATAATGCTCGGTAATACCACTCATAGGAATGGCTGACATAACACGTGTACGAATGTTGGCCCGCTCCAATGCGTCGCGCATCGCCAAGGCATTCATCACCGTTGCCAACATCCCCATATGGTCACCCGTTACACGATCAAGCCCAGCTTCGTTGAGCGCTGCACCGCGAAATAGATTTCCTCCCCCTATGACCAATCCAACCTGAACGCCTATGCCGATGAGCTGCCCCACTTCAAGAGCCATACGATCCAGTACTTTAGGATCAATACCAAACTCACCTCTACCCATCAAGGCTTCACCACTGAGCTTCAACAAGACACGCTTGTATTTAGGGCTTTTTTCACCTGGAGGCATATAGGGTTCTCCGTATACCAATTGGAAATAAGGGGTTCAAAAAAAAAGCCGGGCTAAACCCGGCATCTTAGCGTGGCGATTAGCCTTTCAGCTGCTCTGCCACTTCAGCGGCGAAGTCTTTTTTCTCGACTTCAATACCTTCACCAACTTCGTATCGAGTGAAAGATACCACTTCAGCGCCTTGCGCTTTTACTAATTGACCCACTTTTTGATCTGGGTCTTTAACAAATGGCTGCTCAACCAAGCTGTTCTCTTTCAAGAACTTGTTGATACGGCCTGTCATCATTTTCTCAACAATCTCTTCTGGCTTGCCGGCCATATCGGGCTGAGAGCGAATGATGTCTTTCTCTTTTTCCAAAAGTTCAGCAGGCATATCGTCTGGGCGAACAACACGAGGGCTTACAGCCGTTACGTGCATCGCAACGTCGCGTGCTGTATCAGCATCACCGCCGCTCAACTCAACGATCGTTGCAACACGGTTGTTGGAGTGAATGTAGCCAGAAACCATTGTGCCTTTAACGATCGCAACACGACGAACGCCAATGTTCTCACCGATTTTCTGTACTAAGCCTTGACGCGCTTCTTCAAGTTCGCCTTCCATCAACTTAGCAACGTCAGCTTCACCTGTCTCAACTGCTTTTTTCAACACTTCTTGAGTAAACGCTAAGAAACCAGCATCGCGTGCAACGAAGTCTGTTTCAGAGTTTATCTCAACCAATACTGCGGAGCTGTTGTCATCGGCAACTTGAAGCGCAACGACACCTTCAGCTGCGGTACGACCCGCTTTCTTTGCCGCTTTCAAACCCGATTTTTTACGAAGATCTTCAACGGCTTTATTCACATCACCGTCTGCTTCTGCCAGTGCTTTTTTGCACTCAAGCATGCCCAAGCCCGTCAGCTCGCGCAGTTCTTTAACCATTGCTGCAGAAATTGCTGCCATCGTTTTATCCTCTTACTCTGATATCATCAGAATTCGCTACCCAAAAAGAGGGGCTAAGCCCCTCTTTTGTGAGAATCAAGTGTTTAAAACACCCAACCCGACTGTCGGATTACTCCGCTGCAGGCGCTGGGGCAGGCTCTTCTTGCTTCTCTTCTGCAACTTCAACGAACTCGTCTTTGCCGCCGCCTGCTTGTTTGCCGTCCAAAACCGCATCAGCCATTGCGCGAGTGTAAATTTCAATAGCGCGAATAGCGTCGTCGTTGCCTGGAATTACGTAATCAACGCCATCAGGATCGCTGTTGGTGTCTACGATTCCGATAACAGGGATACCCAATTTGTTGGCTTCTTGAACCGCGATGCGCTCATGCTCAACGTCAACAACGAAAAGCACTTCAGGAAGACCGCCCATATCTTTAATACCGCCAATGGAACGCTCAAGCTTTTCCATTTCACGAGTACGCATTAGCGCTTCTTTCTTAGTGAGCTTTTCGAAAGTGCCATCAGCTTTTTGAGCTTCAAGGTCGCGGAAACGACGGATAGACTGACGAATGGTTTTGTAGTTGGTCAACATGCCGCCCAACCAGCGATGCGCTACGAAAGGCATGCCAGAACGCTCAGCTTGTTCTTGAATGATTTTGCTCGCAGCACGCTTGGTACCTACGAAAAGTACACGCTTCTTCTTAGAAGCCATGTCTTCTACGAGGCGCAATGCATCATTCAATGCAGGTACAGTGTGCTCAAGGTTGATGATGTGGATGCGGTTACGAGCACCAAAGATGTACTTACCCATTTTAGGGTTCCAGTAACGTGTTTGGTGACCGAAGTGTACGCCTGCTTTTAGCAGGTCACGCATAGATACAGATGCCATTTTACGACCTTAAATAAACGTTGGGGTTAAACCTCCACACATCCCGACGACCGACTTGGACGAACCAAGCACCCCGGACCTCGTGCCGATGTGTGTGTGTGTTTATGGCTTTGTTTCAAGCTTCTATTGCTTTGGCCCTCGATAAAGTCTGAAGGCAAAAAGTAGAAGCCTATTAAAACAAGCGCGCGCTTTATACCACAGTTAGGACTTAAACTGAAGCCAGAACCCATTCATTGGGACTCAAATCAGTTGCTTGGGGGCCCAAAAATGGAGAGCAAATACCTACATTTCGAAGACTTGGCCCCTCACTCAATGACATGAGGCAGCCCTTTGAATAGTCTTACTGCGTAAACAGTTACTCGCTCATTGAGTGCAAAGGATTTTAAATTCATCACAGACAATGCCTACCCTTATTTTATGCCATCAATCAAAGTCTGACGACTGTGGTTTCTTGGGCACGACTTTCTGCGTAGAATACAGCATAAATATGACTTAATGTGGCTTCGCTCCTATACCAATTTAACGCAGCGTTAAACAGGGGCCGCCATCGACACAGATCTAACAGGAGCGAGCCGATCACCATGGCAGTATCCATTAAGACGCCAGACGAAATTGAAAAAATGCGCGAGGCAGGCCGCCTTGCTGCTGAAGTTCTCGAAATGATTGCATCCTACGTGGAACCCGGCATCTCAACCGGTGAAATTGATCGTATTTGTCATGACCACATTGTCAATAAGCAAAAAGCCATTCCGGCGTGCTTGGGATACGGTGGTGGACGGGGTGTTCCTCCTTTCCCAAAATCCATCTGCACTTCCATCAATGATGTGGTTTGCCACGGCATTCCTAGCGAAGGCAAAATCCTTAAAAAGGGCGATATTCTGAATATCGACGTGACCGTCATCAAGGATGGCTTTCATGGGGATACCAGTAACATGTTCATGGTGGGGGATGTACCACCGGCAGCCAAGCGATTGGTTCAAGTGACACATGAATGCACCATTAAAGGGATCGGCTTGGTGAAACCGGGCGTGCAACTGGGTGATATTGGTCACGCCATTCAGCAACACGCAGAAAACAACTATTATTCAGTAGTGCGGGATTATTGTGGTCACGGAATTGGTCGCAACTTCCACGAAGAACCTCAAATTGTTCACGTCGGCCCTCCTGGAAGAGGCATGGAACTGCAAGAAGGGATGACCTTTACCATTGAGCCCATGATTAATCTCGGCACCTATCAATGCAAAGTCAAACGTGATGGCTGGACGGTGGTCACCAAAGACCGTAAGCTGTCCGCTCAATTTGAACACACCGTATTGGTCACCGCTGATGGCGTTGAAGTCTTAACCAGGCGCAGTGACGAGGTGTTTCCTTGGGAATAATGCATACCTGGGAGTAATGCATGAAAGAGGGGGACTTTCACCTCCAAGCAGAGTTTTTAGACGAGGCTGCCTTTCAAGCAGCCTTGGACGCCTCTCCCTCCCCCATCCCGGTATTCAAATCTTACCAAGTACGTTTATCACAAGCGCTCAATCAACAGTTTTCCAAAGAGTTGGACGCTGATGTACTCGTACGAGCCCGATCGAAATGCATTGATTTTTTATTGACCCAGGCCTGGGCATTGCACATCCCAACAGCCACTGAAAGTAAACCCGTTAACGCTCAACTCGCATTAGATCCAGACACCCCCCAAATTGCCTTGGTTGCCGTAGGCGGTTATGGCAGAGGTGAGCTGCACCCACATTCCGATATTGATCTGTTGGTTTTATTGAACAATGATCTTGGCATGGACTGTTACCGAGAGTCCTTGCAAACTTTTATCACCTTTTTATGGGACATCAAATTAAACGTCGGGCACAGCGTAAGAACCCTAGCGGAATGCCACTCAGAAGCTGGTCATGATTTAAGCATCATGACCAACTTACTGGAACGTCGACTCGTCAGTGGCGATAAAGCGCTTTTCCAAGCGCTCACGCCTTATCTAAACGATCCTGAACTTTGGCCAACGGAAACCTTCTTCTTAGCCAAATGGGATGAACAAGAAGCCCGTCATAATAAATATCAAACGGACGAACATAACCTAGAGCCCAACATCAAAGGCTCACCTGGAGGCCTTCGCGACCTGCATGTGATTGGCTGGGTTTGCCAGCGTCATTTAGGCACGAGCAGTTTAAAGGTATTAAAAGAGAGCCAATTATTAAACACTGAAGAGTATCAAGCGCTGGAGCACAGTCGTCGATTTTTATGGCAAGTGCGATACGCACTCCACATGTTGGCTGGCCGTGAAGAAAACCGTTTACTGTTCCATTTCCAAAGGCAAGTAGCTGAACTATTGGGATACGAAAGCAACGCAACCGGCATGGCGGTAGAGCATTTTATGCAGCAGTTTTACCGCATCCAGCATGAAGTCATTGAGTTGAACGACCTTATTTTCACCCAACTTCGGGAACGTCATCGAGCTGGCCGCCAAACACCCGCTGTGCAACCTCTCAACGATGACTTCCAATTAATTGATCAAGCCCTCGCTATCAAATCACCTGAGCGCATTGAAGAAAAGCCTCGTTTGCTGCTAGAAGCGTTTTATTTAATGGTGCAACACCCTGACATCCAAGGTATTCGCAGCACGACTATTCGCGCTCTGCGTAATTACCGACACCTCATTGATGAAAACTTTCGAAATAATGCAGAGCATGCAGAACTCTTTTTAGGCTTGCTAAAAGGTGAAGATAACGTTGTACGAGAATGTAATCGCATGATGCGATACGGCATCTTGGGAAATTACATTCCTGAGTTTGGGCGCATCATTGGCCGCATGCAACACGACCTCTTTCATGTTTTCACCTTCGATGAACATTCATTAAGAACACTGCGCCTGATACGTGCCATTCGCCGAGGCGAAGAAAAAGAACGATTCCCTATTGCCAGCCGCATCATCCAGCGACTGCCACAAAAAAGCGTTTTATACCTAGCAGCTCTCTTGCACGACATCGGCAAAGCAGAAGAAGGCGCTCACGAAATCAAAGGAGCACGCCTCGTCAAAAGAATTTGCCGTCGCTATAAGCTGCCCAGGCGCGAGTCGCTTTTACTGACCTGGCTGGTCCGCAATCATTTGCTGCTTTCACACAGCGCACAGCGTGAAAACTTGATGGACCCGGAAGTTGCACACCGATTGGCCATTCAAATCCGTGACCGACTGTATTTGGATTATTTATATGTCTTATCGGTTGCCGACATCGTCAGCACCAACCCATCTTTATGGACCGGTTGGCGCGCGCAGCAGATGCGTCAAGCGTACAATGCCATTGCTAAGGCCATTGATTATGGACTCCACTCACCGGCTGACCCCAAGGCTTGGATAAAAGACAAAAAGCAACAAGCGCTCAAGATACTGGAAGAGACAGGCATAGAAGCCGAGGCGGCTAGGCGGTTTTGGAGTACTCTGGACGCCCAGTATTTTTTAGAATTCCCAGCAAACGCTTTAGCGCATCAAACTTGGGCGGTGTTGACCCACCATTCGACTGGCCCATTAATTTCCATCAGTGATACCAGTGATCGCCAGCTCGAAGGCGCAACATCGATTTTTGTGTACACTCAAGACGAACCCCACTTATTTGCTCGTTTAGCCTCCATTTTGGATCAGCTGAACTTGGTGGTGCTCGAAGCACAAATTATGACATCGCAATTGGGGTATGCACTGGATACCTTTATCGTACTGGATGATCAGCGCAAAAGCATTCAACCCAATTCCGTACTCGGCAATCGCATTGTCCGAACCTTCGAAAAAGCTCTTGAAGATTCGAACATTCAAAACACCCCCGTGAATCGTCGAACGCCCAGACAACTTCGAGCTTTTCCTGTTAAAACCGAAGTCAATCTGATTCAAGACCCCAACCGCGCCTACGATCTATTGGAGATTCGTTGTGCCGATCGACCTGGCCTGTTGGCGCACATAGGCCGAGTTGTGGCAGAATTTCCGATTGATATCCAAGGCGCTAAAATTCTAACCGAAGGTGAAAGGGTCGAAGATATTTTCTTCATTCGAAAAACTGCTGATCGCGGCCTAACAGCGGATATCAGTAAGCAATTGCAAGAGCGGTTACAACAAGCGCTCAACAGCCATATCGAAGCACAAGCCTAAAACGTTGCAAAAGTGTCTTTTACGGAGGCGCAAGGCTGATTCAAAGAGGTTCATTAATGGTTAAAGTGTACGGCATACCCAACTGCGATACAGTCAAGAAAGCCCGCAAATGGCTGGATGCTCAGGGTGTAGACTATGAATTCATCGACTTTAAAAAATCACCTCCCACCGAAGCATTGCTTAAAACTTGGTTGAAGCATTGGCCCTGGGATGAATTAATCAACAAACGCGGCACCACTTGGCGCAAACTCAGTGACGATATCAAAGATGCAATGAATCCATCGTTGGCCATCAGCACCATGATGGAACAACCATCCATCATCAAACGACCCGTATTGATTGACGGTAAGCAACACTTATTAGGATTCAAAGAAGCCGACTACCAGGCTTTCTTCTCCTAATGTTACAGGCTCAGACTCATTCTTTTGTGTTAGACTGATTCACTCAAACGCTTACAGAGTTACGACCAGACCCAAATTGAGGAGCAGCAACATGGCATTCGCATACGGCTTGGGCGTTGGCACCCAAAATGAAAAGGGCCAGTGGCTAGAAGTCTTCTATCAACACCCCTTACTCAGCCCATCCGAGTCGCTGGTTGACGCTGTCAAGCCTTTCGCCAGTGAAGATGCATTGTCTCAAGAAGCCCTTACCTCTATTGAGCAAGCACTTCAAGCCGCGGGTGAAACGGAGCAGGCCGCTTTAGCCAAACAATTGCAAAGCAGCCAGCGCCCTGTTGTGCTCACCCTCATTGAAGCAGACCAAAAGCCCAGTTCCACTCCTGAGGCTTATCTCAAGCTGCACCTCATTTCTCATCGTCTGGTTAAACCCCACGGCCTTGTGTTGGATGGCATGTTCGGGCTCTTACCCAATAACGCGTGGACCAATGAGGGTGCTATTGATTTAGAAGAGTTGCCCAACCGCCAGCTGCAAGCTCGCATGCAAAACCAAGCACTTGACGTTGCCAGCGTTGATAAATTCCCTAAAATGACGGATTACGTTGTACCCCGTGGCGTTCGAATTGCGGACACAGCTCGCGTTCGTCTCGGTGCTTACATCGGCGAAGGCACCACCATCATGCATGAAGGTTTTGTAAACTTTAATGCGGGTACTGAAGGCCCATCCATGGTGGAAGGCCGCATATCAGCAGGCGTATTTGTGGGAGCCGGCTCAGACCTGGGAGGTGGCTGCTCTACCATGGGAACCCTTTCCGGGGGCGGTAACATCGTTATTTCTGTGGGTAAAGATTGTTTGATTGGGGCTAACGCGGGGACGGGGATTCCTTTGGGCGATCGCTGTGTCATCGAAGCCGGTTTATACGTCACCGCTTCTAGCAAAATTCAACTGTTGAATACCGATGGCAAAGTAGAAAAATCGGTGAAAGGCAAGGATCTAGCCGGCGTTCCCGATGTCCTGTTCCGCCGTAACTCCACCAATGGTGCGATCGAGGCATTGCCAAAATCCAACAGCATTCAATTGAACGAAGCTTTGCACGCGAATAACTAGCATGTTCGCTGACGGGCCCAGCATCATGATGGGGCCCGTTCATTTCATTTCTAATACCTGCATTTACTTTCTATTACCGCTTCGACCACAATTAGACCTCCCCTATTTGCACAACACATGAATCAGGCGGCTTATATGAGTAAAAAAATCGCAGTAGTTCTATCCGGTTGTGGGTATCTTGATGGCGCTGAAATCAATGAAGCAGTATTAACCTATTTGCATCTCGACAAAGCTCAAGCTCAGGTCTCTAGCTTTGCGCCAAACCAACCACAACTGCATGTCGTCGATCACATCAATGGCGAACCCACGTCTGAAAGCCGCAATCTGTTAACAGAAGCAGCGAGAATTACTCGGGGCGCTATTCAGCCTTTAGAGGCGCTGGAACCTGAAGCCTTTGACGCGCTCATTTTACCGGGTGGCTTTGGCGCCGCAAAGAACTTGTCGGACTTCGCAATGGAAGGCAGCAAGATGAACGTCTTACCTCTGCTGCTTGAAAAAGCTCAAGCCTTTGCCAAAACTTCAAAGCCTATTGGCTTAATTTGTATTGCACCGGCCATGGCAGCCGCCATCTACCAAAAACCCGTTGTGTGCACCATTGGCACTGACGCTGAAACCGCTGCTGTTATTGAGTCTTTAGGAGCAACCCATAAAAACTGCTCGGTGGATGATATAATCGTCGACACCGAACACAAGCTTGTTACTACACCCGCTTACATGCTGGCACAACGCATCAGCGAAGCGGATCGTGGCATCAGCCGCCTGGTGCAAGCCCTATTAGAAATGGCTTAAAGCTGAAAGTATGTTATTTCAATTTCTTGGAACCTCAGCTGGTATTCCGACCAAAGAACGTAATGTCACTGGGCTAGCAGTTCAGCCCAGTCCTTCTAAACACTGGGTATTAATCGACTGCGGAGAGGGGACACAGCACCGTCTTTTGCACTCGGGTTTTGGCTTGTTGGATTTAGAAACCATCTGCATTACCCACGTGCATGGCGACCACTGCCTTGGTTTACCCGGTTTATTAGCAAGCAGCAGTATGTTTGGTCGTAAACACCCGATCACCATCATTGCACCCACTGATGTTCAACAATGGGTAACGAGTTGTCTGGCTCTGACGGACAGCTATCTCTCTTTTGACATTGAGTGGATCCCACTGAATGAACAATTCAATGGCAGGGAAACCAAACAATATCGAATTGAGGCCATTGAGCTCTCTCATCGGGTACCCTCTCATGCGTTTAAAATACAGCATGAACGGATCGAGTCACGTTTAAAGACGGATAAACTCCTGCACGCGGATGTCCCTCAAGGGCCCCTTTGGGGGCAGATATTAAGGTCGGACTCCATCGAACTACCCAATGGCGATCGACTCATGTCGGCTGATTTTATTGAAACTCAACGTGAGACCGTTTCTTTGATTGTCGGTGGCGATAACGACCAACCTGACTTGTTACGAGACCATTGCGATCAAGTGGATGTTTTGATTCACGAAGCCACTTATTCCCAAGCTATCAGTGATAAGGTGGGGCCTACGCCTATGCATACATCCGCCACTCAACTAGCCAAATTTGCACAATCGGTGAACATGCCTCACCTCATTATGACGCATTTCAGCTCTCGTTATGGCGGCAATAAAGTTCGAGAGCTCTTGGAAGAAGCTCAAGAGTCCTATCAAGGGGCTTTGTTTTTGGCAAAAGATTTAGATCTTTATCATCTTTCCAAGGGAAAATTAAATCGATTATCCAATGCTGCAGAATAACGACATAAACCACTGTTATATAAGCCATTTTCATCACATGCGTTTGCAACCCAATTTCTTGTAGGCGCACGCAAACATAAAAAATCGGACTTTTTTCGCATTTGTTCTGTGAATAGATGCATAAACATGGTAAAAAGCGCCCCAAGTTCACCAAGGGGGCCCACCACCATGAAACAGGCCGTAGTTGCAATGGCTGCCATTCTCTCCTTCAGCGCTCATGCCGAAGAGGAAACCAACAACTTCAACTTTGCCAAATTGAACGTCTTTCATTCTGAAAGCTGGGGAGCAGACAAGTTCACCGACGGGGATAAAAGTGAAACCTACTTAAGCTTTGAATACGGAAGCGATACCGACTGGGGTTCCTTCTACATGTTCATCGACCAAAAAAGTTACTTTGCACCCAGCGCTTCAGCCGATAAAGATGATTCTAACGACAGTAATGGCCTCTTCTTTAAAAGCGAGGTTGGCTTAGACATCGGTAAAGTCACAGATCAAGACCTCTCTTACGGCCCCATTAAAAACGTAGCCTTGAATTACATCACCACCATATCAGGGGAAAGCGGCTACAACGCTCGTTACAATTATTTTGGCGTACGCTCTGACTTCGATGTTCCTGGATTTGTGTTTTTCCGTGCCTCTATCAATAAGACTCTCTTGGAAAAAGACGGTGATATTGATCGCGGTTGGGATGGATACAAACTGGCTCTTGCCTGGGCAGCGCCTTTTGGCTTGTACGATCAATCTTTCGTCTTTGATGGCTGGTTTGATTACGACTTTGGTGCCGATCGCCGTAAAAAAGACAAAGATAATACAAACGGCGCTTTCGAGGGCCGCAACCGCTACATCACCACCTTCCCTGGTATCATGTGGCGAGCTAACGATTACCTAGAGTTTGGTTACCGTTATTACTATGGCTACGATGCTTTTGCAGTTAAAGGGAATGACATTCATGCCCACGTATTAGCTGCTCGTATAGGCCTGTAATACACTTCAATATCATCTCTTTCGGATGACTAGAATGCCTGGTTAACCAGGCATTCATTGCCACACCCTCCTTTCGCGTAGCACGTCCCTTTATTGATAGACACTCATACTTTCGTATTACTGCTATTTTTCTCGTTCTAAGTATGAAAGATGAGTTTTATTTCAAAACCTTTGAATGTTTTCTTAATACAAACGCCTTAATTGACAACTAAACTATTCCAGTCGCAATAAACCCGATAGGAATAGAATATGTCTCGGCAATTGCCTTCTTGGCTAGCTCTGGTGGTTTTCAGTTGTTCCAGTGTCATCCCTTCTGCCTATGCACTGAATAAATATCAACGTTCAGACTGGCGTCATTGGAGCGACCTCGACCATGACTGCTTAAACACAAGACATGAGCTGTTACAAGAACGCAGTGAGGCTGAGGTTAAACACAAACCTCGCGATCATTGCCACGTCATTCGTGGCCGTTGGACAGACCCTTACACGGGAAAAGTTTGGTACAGAGCTTCTGATGTCGATATTGACCACATCATTCCATTGAAATGGGCACACGAACATGGCGGCGCCCATTGGAGTAAAACACAACGTGAAGCGTTCGCTAATGACCCACGTAATCTGTTGATTGTGGAAGATGATCTGAATCATCAAAAAGGAGCATCAGCACCGGATACCTGGCTACCCCCCAAAAACCGCTGCTGGTACAAGCAGAAGTGGCAGAGTTTACTAGAAACTTATCAATTAAAAGGTCAGCATTTAGATCTTTCCTGTACGGCCACGGATAAAGCTACTGAGCTGGCTTCAAGCAGCTCCCCTAACCCCGAAGACATCCAACCACCGATGGATTGTGACTCAACTAAAAGTTATTGCCGACACATGACAAGTTGTGAGGAAGCAGTGCATTATCTAAAACACTGTGGATTGCAGAGTTTGGATGGAGACGGTGACGGCATTCCTTGCGAAGCGCTCTGCCGTTAGGCAGTAGCAAGAGAATCCTCTCACAGCGGCCTGAACACGGGGCAGCTGTGAGATGTCATTCACATGAAGTTTTTTTTGTAGATTAATCAATCAAACCGAAGGTCACGACGTTCCAGAAACTGCCATGACCTTTCTTAATAAGACCGCTGGGTTTGAAAGTGCCATCTTCGTTAAGTTGAGCGTGATCAGGAGCATTCAATCGCAACGCCGCCAACATGCGCGCTTTGTTTTCCTCTAATCCCATTGCATCATAAGCCTCGATAGCAATGGCCATCGCATCTCGCGAAGCAGGCGTTTTGGGGTATTCCTGAATCACGTACAGCGCTCGGTTAGATGCGGCGACAAACGCGTGCCGTTGCAGATAGTAACGAGCCACGTTATTTTCAAACTCAGCAATGTAATTACGTAAATAGATCATGCGTTGACGCGCGTCGGGTACATATTGACTGTCTGGGTGCCGTAGCAATAAATCCGAAAAAGCTGCAAAAGCATCTTTCGCTGGCTCCGCATCTCTAACCGCTGTTTCATCGTCTAGATAACGCTCAACCAAACTTAACCCCATGTAATAGGTATTGATCCCCTTCATGTAGTAGGCATAATCAACTTTTGAGTGGTTCGGATTCAGACGTATAAAGCGCTCAGCTGTTGATAGAGATTCATCATATCTATCCAGCTGAAAGTAGGCATAGATAAGTTCCAGCTGTGCATGTTCGGCAAAGGGGCCATAGGGGTATCGGCTCTCTAGCTTTTTGAGGGTCTCAATGGCACGCGTATAATTCTCAGAGTCTAAGGATTCTTGAGCTTTCTCGTAGAGCTCAGATTCGCTTAATTCTCGCTTCTCGCGATTGCTAGAGCAGCCCACGGCTACTGCCAGTGCCGCCATTAATAGAAGTGTCCATAATGTCCGCATGAAAGTTTCCAGGTATAATGTTGTGCTCGGTGGCCTATTTAATCACAGGGTCAAGGGTGAATCCCAGCGAAGTATGAGGTTTAATGTCAAATCCCATTTCTGAGACAGCAATTGTCCCCCCCGAGATGGGGCAGCAACGCTTTGACCTGATTGCCAGTCAGGTGTTCCCGCAATTCTCACGTGCGCGCCTCCAAGGCTGGATTAAAGCAGGTGAGTTGACCGTCAATGGTGCCATAAGAAAGCCAAAAGACAAACTCATGGCTGGTGATCAACTGATGCTTAAAGCTGCCTACAGCGCTCAAGATGAGTATCTACCAGAGGACATACCGCTCAACATCCTCTTTGAGGATGAGCACATTATTGTCTTGAATAAGCCTGCAGGGTTAGTGGTGCACCCGGCGGCAGGCAATTGGAGTGGAACCTTGTTAAATGCGTTGCTGCACCATTACCCAAGCATTGAGTTGGTCCCTCGAGCGGGCATTGTACACCGGTTGGATAAAGACACATCCGGCTTGATGGTGGTCGCAAAAACCCCTGAAGCTCAGTTGAACTTGGTGCAGCAATTACAGGCACGCACCGTTTCCAGAGAATATGATGCCATTACTCAAGGCATCCCCACACCCAATTCTGGTCGGATTGATGCCCCCATCGGTCGCCATCCATCACAACGCACGAAAATGGCAGTGGTCACTGGACACCAAGGAAAAGAGGCCATCACACACTACCGCACCATCACCCCCTTCGATCACCATGCTCACATACGCGTAAAATTGGAAACCGGTCGAACCCATCAAATTCGTGTGCATATGAGCCATCTAGGGTACCCACTGGTTGGAGATCCGGTGTATCTCGGCAAATTGCGTCTTCCGAAAGGCTGTACAAAAACCTTGGAAGACGCGTTATTGAACTTTAAAAGACAAGCATTACACGCTCGTGCATTAGGCCTTATCCATCCAATAACGCAACAGCCTCTGACATTTGAATCTCCCTTACCTGAAGATTTCTCAGGCCTTTTACAACAATTGCAGGTTGATCATGACGCAGAACGCTTCTGATGCTTGGATACTGCCTAACTGGCCTGCCCCGGCCACTGTACATGCAATGTGCACGACTCGAAAAGGGGGTGTCAGTCAAGGGCCATTCGCTGGATTAAACCTTGGCGCTCACGTAGGTGACAATCTTGAGAGCGTACAACAAAACCGTAACTGGTTAGGCGCTCAAATCAATGCATCTATTCAGTGGTTGCATCAAACACACAGCACCCAAATAGAACAGCTTGAATCCGTTTCTACGGAACCCTTAGATGCTGACGCAGCTTGGACAAAACAACCCTACCTTGCTTGCACGGTAATGACCGCGGACTGCTTGCCTATCCTTATCTGCAATCAAGAAGGCACCCAGGTCGCAGCCATTCATGCGGGGTGGCGTGGGCTATTGAACGGCATCATCGAAGCATCCGTTGCTGCATTAATAAAGGGTGCGCACCCTTTATCCCATCATGAGTGGCTTGTCTGGCTCGGCCCGGCCATAGGCCCGAATCACTTTGAAGTCGGGCAGGACGTCTATGATGCTTTTACTCAACGAGATAACGGAAGCGCTTCTGCCTTTCGAATAAGCTCCACTAAAGGCAAGTTTTTGGCAAACCTATACGAATTAGCCAAGCAGCGTTTCCAAAACATCGGGATTCAACACCTGTATGGCGGTGAATACTGCTCTTATTCCGACCCAACTCACTGGTACTCCTACCGTAGAGATCATTCCACAGGGAGAATGGCATCATTGATATGGCTGTCACCCCAAAACCTCTAATACAAGGCTTCAGTTAAGGAAGCGCTTCCGATGGTTGATTTGAGTGACTGTTTAACGCTGCCCTGATCTCTTCTACTTTCCAAAGCCCCATCGCTTTATCGAAGAACTTGCCACTGTCTTGAGTGCAACCCTCGTTGATCAAACGGATAGGTTTAGGTAGATGAAAGGGTGCTGCTTCTAAATTTAAGGCTCGCCATTGCCCCGTCAAAATATTTGGATTGCTTGCTCTCTCAGAGAATGTTGTCGTCAACAAGTACTTGGCCTTGCTATTTACTATCGTATTCAAGGCGTGGAAAACATCTTCCGTTGAAAGATGAACCAAACAATCTCGACAAAAAACAAGATCTACATCAGGAATATCATCTGCAATGATATTCAGTTTTTTAAACTCAACATTAGTATTCGCAAAATGAAGCTGATTCTTTTTAATCAGATCCTCCACAATGTCAGCGCCTATGTATTGAACGCCTTGTAAATCGACAGCTTGCATCCAGTGAAAATCGCCACAAGGTAGATCCAGCATTGACGTAATACCAAATGCATCTATCACTTCTGGAATAGCACGAGCAATGATTTGGGTTTGATAAGCATCCGACCCATGCCCTGAGACTGAATCATTGCTTCCCCAATGATTATCTTTAAAAATTCGAGTAAAAATCCATTCGGCATCATGATTTTTAAGTGCCTGCCTCCACCTTTCTTTCATTTTTCTTTTCTTAATGGATTTATAAATCATGGGAAAAACAAAAAGCTTATCAAGCACTTTTACTATTTTTTTCATCAATTGAATGCCTGCTTTATTATTTGGTCAGCGCTATGAGGCAACTTTGGTCAAAAGAAAATACTATTAGGGATAAAATCAAGTCAATTGATGAGATAAGAATGGCGGATAATGTGAAATAACTAACTATGAATCATGCGCAAAAAAATACCGGCATTAAGCCGGCATTTTTAGTGCTCAGTGGCGTATCACGAAGCTTTAGGTTTACAAAACTCTTTTGCTTCACGCGTTGCCTCTTTGATCAGTTGTTTTTTCTCTTCATCGGTATACCAGTGATGCTCACCATTTTCCTTTTTGGTATACAAACGCGGAGTTGTTCTTAACGCTTTTAAGCGCTCTTGTGACTTCATACAAGCGTCTTGAGTCATTTCATCATTACGTTTGGCAACATCAGCATCACTTTCTTTGCGAGCGTCGTTGTTTTCATCAACCTTATCGCCAAGGTTATTGAGAGCATCTTCCTTCGCTTTATTTGATTGCTCGCTGGTACCTGTTGACTGCGGCGCTCTAACGGTGAGCGATTCAGCTTTAGACTTCCCATCTTTTGGTGGGGTGGCGGAGTAGTGCTTTTGACCGTTTTCATCCACCCAGGTATAAATTTGAGCAGCCTGAGCAACCCCAAACATACCAAAAGACAAAAACAGTCCAATAACCAATGTACGCACCATAAGTACTCCCTCCTCTACCTTACTGTAGGTATAGCTAATGACCTGACTATTGTCCTAGAACCAGCGCTTTGGGACCATGCTTTGGTTCACATTGGAGTTTTGCGCGGCTCCCCAGGTTTTGGATTACAATCGGCTATTGACGTTCCCCGCCTTGAGTCGCCAGAATGAGAACCTCAGCCCCAAAAAACGGGCAACCCTGGGATTACTGAGTCAGGAATTACTCACTAAAGCCAACCAATCTGGCCCTAGTATAGACGGAAATTACGCACACTCCCCAGAGGTCATAGAAAAAACAACGAAATATGCCGCTCTTAATGAGGATGAAAACGGTGGAATTACTTTCTGGTGGTGAAATGTTAATACGCGCGCTTGCCGACGAGGGCGTGGAATACATCTACGGGTACCCGGGAGGGTCCCTGCTGCATATATACGATGCAATCTACAAGCAAGACCGAGTCAAACATATCCTGACTCGTCATGAGCAGGCAGCTGCCCACATGGCCGATGGCTACGCCCGCGCAACCGGCAAAGCTGGGGTTGTGATGGTCACTTCAGGGCCTGGTGCGACTAACACGATAACCGGCATCGCAACTGCCTATACCGACTCGATTCCAATGGTGATCATCTCCGGTCAGGTCATGAGTTACCTTATTGGCGATGATGCTTTCCAAGAAACGGACATGCTGGGTTTATCACGCCCGATCGTCAAACACAGCTTTGCAGTTCGAGACCCTAAAGATATTCCAAGTATCGTTAAAAAAGCCTTCTACATTGCTGAATCGGGTCGCCCCGGACCCGTTGTGATTGATGTCCCCAAAGACATGACGCTGCCTCACGAGAAGTTTGAATACAGCTACCCTCAGCAAGTCAAGATGCGCTCGTATACGCCTACCATTAAAGGACATGCGGGCCAAATAAAACGAGCTTTCGAGCGCCTCAAAAACGCCAAACGTCCTATTGTGTATTCGGGTGGTGGTGTCATCCTCAGCCACGCATCGCAAGAACTCAGAACACTGGTCGATCAATTGGATCTACCCATTACCAGCACTTTAATGGGGCTTGGCGCCTATCCCGCCACCCATGAACGGTTCCTAGGTATGCTTGGCATGCATGGGCATTACGTAGCGAATATGGCCATGCATCATTCAGATGTCATTCTTGCTATTGGCGCTCGCTTTGATGACCGAGTGACCAACGCCACTCCAAAATTCTGTCCAGATGCAGACATTATTCACATCGACATTGATCCTTCATCCATCTCCAAAAACGTAGTGGCCGACATCCCCATCGTGGGTTCTGCTAAATCAGTACTCAAAGATTTTCTTAAACTTGCGGATAAAGATGATGATGATCCAATGGATCGGAGCAGCTGGTGGAAGCAGATTCAAGAATGGCGACAACGTCACCCTCTAGGTTATCAAACCAATGACAGCGATCTCTTAAAACCCCAAGAAGCCTTAGAAGCCCTTTGGACTGCGACCAAAGGCCAAGCGTACATCACATCCGATGTTGGTCAGCATCAAATGTTCACTGCTCAGTACTACAAATTCGATCGCCCCAACCAATGGATCAACTCAGGAGGTCTTGGCACCATGGGATTTGGTTTTCCAGCGGCCATGGGCGTCAAACTGAATTTTCCTGAAGAGGATGTTGTCTGCGTGACCGGAGAAGGTTCCATCCAGATGAATATTCAGGAATTATCAACCTGCTTGCAGTACAACCTGCCTGTGAAGATTTTCTGTCTCAACAACGGCTATCTCGGCATGGTGAGACAGTGGCAAGACATGAATTATGAAGGCCGTCATTCTCACTCTTATCTGGATTCATTACCGGATTTCGTCAAGCTGGCTGAGGCTTACGGTCATGTAGGCATAAAAGTGAACTCTCGCCATGAGCTACAAGCCGCTTTAGACGATTGCTTTGGAAAATACAAAGACCGTCTGGTTTTCCTAGACGTCGCAGTGGATCCAGAAGAACACGTGTACCCCATGCAGATCCCCATGGGCTCCATGCGCGATATGTGGATTAATAAAACGGAGCGCACCTGATCATGAGACGTATCATTTCAGTATTGATGGAAAACGAACCAGGTGGGTTGTCTCGCGTAATAGGGCTTTTTGCGCAGCGTAGCTTTAATATCGAAACCCTAACCGTTGCACCGACTGAAGACGAAAGCATCTCTCGTGTCAGTATCACGACCAAAGGTGATGATCGTGTGATTGAGCAAATCACCAAGCAGCTAAATAAGCTGATAGAAGTCATCAAGGTGGTTGATCTATCGGAAGGCTCTCACATCGAGCGCGAGCTTATGTTGATCAAGGTGCGTGCAACAGGAACTCTGCGCTCTGAAATCAAGCGCACATCCGACATTTTCCGCGGACAAATTGTGGACGTGACCACTTCAACCTACACCGTACAACTAACAGGTACTTCCGATAAACTGGATGCCTTCATAGATGCGATCGGGCCAAAATCCGTTATTGAAACTGTCCGTACAGGGGTATCTGGCATCGCCAGAGGTGAGCGATCACTATCCATTTAAGCTTAATGAATCTTCGCCTGCATATTGGATGATGCAAACTCTGATATGCAGGCCCCTCATCCGATTTAACCTCAAGAAAAACAAACCTTTTTTCTACGAAAAGGCTTCGACCAGCCTAACGCTACACACTCTGTATTTGATGTCTTTCGTACTAAGATACTTAGAGGGGGGCTATTTCCCTCGCGTGCTACGTGGTGTTCGCAAACGGATACGCATTGATATGAGGTTTCCTCTCAGAGTATTAGTGGTCGACGATTCAAGGACTATTTGTCAGCTAATGTCCAACACTCTATCCAGTATGGGTACAGCTCATCACGCTATCGCCCATACAGGAGAGGAAGCCATTGTCCGCATTCGCGATCAGCAGGTGGAATACGATCTTATTTTTGTTGACCTTAACATGCCTGTACTGGATGGCATGCAACTGCTGCAGTTTTTAGCAGGCTATCGATTTCCAGGCAGCGTCGTCATTCTGTCTTCACTTGACGCCAAAGTCATTAAGATAGCGGCTTCACTGGCTGGCGAATATGGACTAAAGTTAGCAGGATGTCTTGAAAAACCCATTGATCCCAACAAAATTGAATCAATGCTGGATCACGTACTTCAATATCAACTTCCTTCCGCTTCTGGACATTATTGCAAGCAAATTCCATTAGAGTACGTCACTGACGCACTCAACCACACCGGTATCATTCCTTACTATCAGCCGAAGGTGAACCTCAAAAACAATACCGTTAAAGGGCTGGAAGTCCTGGCGCGGATTCGGAAGCCTAACGGTTTGGAACTGGATGTTTTCCCTGCAAGTGAATTTATTACCATTGTGGAAGAAAGTAACTTGTCTCATCACCTTCTAATGGCTGTTTTGGAACAAACGTTAAAAGATATGCCAGCCATTCGACAAGAGTTTGGAAAAGACATCATCATAGCCGTCAACATTTCTCCAAAAGATCTGCTTAATGGCGATCTTCCACTACAGCTTTCCGACCTACTCGATTACTACAAGGCAAAACCTTCTGAGTTTATTATTGAAGTCACCGAAAGCGTCGCGATTGAAAACCCATCTCAACTCGATACTCTTAATCGCCTGCGCATCAAAGGCTTTGGGCTTTCATTAGATGATTTTGGTACTGGCTATACCAACATTCACCAACTCCGAGATCTCCCTTATAACGAAGTCAAGTTAGACCGCAGCCTAGCTCACAATGTCTGCAAAGATAAATTAACACGCGTGATTTCAGAATCGCTATTTGGCATTTTCAGTGAACTGAGCTTGGATGTTGTGGTAGAAGGCATAGAAGCTCAGAGCGATGTTAACTTTTTCGATGATATTGGCTACCCTGTGTGCTTCCAAGGTTTCGCTATTTCAGAGCCCAAAGATCTCAAGGACATTTTGCATTGGCACCAAAGTTGGCAACGCATTTTAAATCGCGACAAAGCTTAGGGGTTTAAATGTTTTAAACCCCGTGCTGTTTTCCTTAAAACAACAAGCCTGCTCGTGCTTCCCAACCAGTACTAAAACGTTCTTGCTGAGGAACATTCTTATCTTTGGAAAACATATCTTTGTGCAGCCCTAACGGCAAACTCAAATCGGCAAAAACACCCGCATCTAAAGATAACGCCCAGCCAGGAGCCGCTTTAATATAAGCCAGTCCAAATTGATATCGACCCTGAGCAGCTAAAAAGCCCCACCATTCCTCATCACCTTTATACTGATCACTCGATTGAGGCTTATTACGCACACTTTTTGAAGTTCTTATGTGTCCTATGCCTTGTATGTGTGTAAACGAGAAGTACCAATCAGCAGAAGAAACACTTTTCCCAGTTGCCACGAGCTTATCCATGGTATTGCGAACACTGTCGTAACGTAATTCAAACCCATACAACTCATACTTCATTTCTGGATCTATCCATTTTTCATCATCCAGATATGCACCCGACTGTGTAGCACCATCCGCTTTCAACATCGTTGGTTTGGTTTTACGGTGGTAAACTAAGCCAACTTCGAGCCCTTCTGCGTCCTCTGCGTACTCAAAAATACCCGCTTTCATGAAGTCGCTTCGATAGTTAAATAACTGATCCTCGAATTCTAATTGCCCTTTTTGCCAACCCCGTTCCCACTCAAGGGCATGGGTGGCAACTCTCAGGGTACCGCGATAACCAATCACATCATTGTCATCGTTTTGATCGACATATCCACTGACACCGGCAGCATCATTCAAAAATACCGAACCTGAATAGGTGTTGAAACTCTTTGAATAATCCTCGATATCGTAACCACGACCCTCAACGTCACCTTGCTTGGCTTGGTTGGACTTTCCATAGCCGACCCACAGAACCCCAGCTTGGGCGGTATTCAGGCCGCTAGCTGCCAGGGTTAAAGCTGCCAGCGTGATGCGCATGGTTTTCATTACTACCTCATTTGGGCTCAACGAACATTTGCCCTATAGCTTACCGAACCCTAATGACCCTGAGAAGTTGTTTTCGTTCAGAGCAACGGATAAATGAGCTCAAAGGTCTAACCAATTAAGCCTCTAAGAACCCCCTTATTTGCTTAGACTGATCGCCATTCAGTTCCCTTTAAAGCGCCTATCTGGCTATGATGCTTATCACAAAGGCGTATCTCTTTTTCATTCGCAGTTTTGAGGACCCTATGCCATTACCTGCTTTGACCCCACTTCCAACCCTTCAGAGGTCTTCGTATACAGATTCACAGCACCGAAATAATGTTGAAGAAGAGGAGACACCGCCCAGCGTCTTTCATGTTGAATCCAATTCATGCGACGCAACGAACACGTTCAACAATCGATCTGTTAAACAAGCCTCAAACTTTGATTTAGCACCGCTTGAGCTGCCGCCATTGGAACTGCCGGTTTTTGATGCCCCTATGGGTGTCAATCGCAGTGAACGAAAATATGGAATTGCATTGGGTGACGACGTCAGCAAGAAAATGCCCTTTGAAGCGCTTTTAAACCCAATGCGCTCAACGAGAAAACCTCTTAGTCATGTAAAACCCGAAACCCGGTCGCTGTGGGAGGAGCTGGATCACATTCGAAACGCCCGCCCTACCGAGGTACTGCCTCATAGACCAAGCCGCGACCGCTGGGAAACCATCCCCACTGCCGCAGCAACGAATCTTTCACGACCTGGGCATTACGAACTCAATGCCAATGAGATTCGTATTCATCGTCAACCGGTTGCCATAGCTAGCCAATACCCTGCTAGCGTTCAGGTTGAGCAGTATTTAGATTGCATGCTCGATAAAAAAACACCCGTTTTAGTGGTACTTGCCTCTCAAGCTGAAGTTGACGTTCCCGATTACGACATGCCAGATTACTTCGCGCGTTCACAACAGTACAAACATTTAAGCACACTGGTATTGCCTCATACGCGTAATGGAAACATTGCTCTGGATGATAAGATTCAAGCCCAACGCTATCGCATGATTATTAAACGCCCAGAAGGTAAAACACTGAATGCTCACGAAGTGGAAGTCATTCATGTACAAAACTGGAAAGATAGAACGGCACTCAGTGCAAAAGGAACAGAACAACTCTCGAAATTAATCAGTGCGATTGCGGATAAAAAAGCCAGTCAAAGTCCGCCCTGGATTCATTGTCGAGCCGGTGTTGGGCGTACAGGGCAAGTCATAGGCAGCATGGCGATACGCGATCACGCTCAGCTTCAACGGAGTGTCTTGGAGATTGTCCGTGCCATGAGGCAATCCAGGAACACTGAACTGGTACAAACGCCAGAACAACTGGATACACTGGTCACCCTTGCCAAACAACACAAGGTGCCTTTAAAACCCGCTGCGATGGATCAACGCGTTTAAAAATGAACGTTCATCAATATGCAGCAAGATGTTTACTGCGTACATAAAAAAGCCCGGGTTAACAGCCCAGGCTTTTTCTCTAACAAACACTGATAAAAATCAGTCAATCTCAACCGTTTCAAATCCTTTAACCAATTCATCAATGGCTTTGATTTGCAGTAAATAAGGCTCTAGTTTATCCAATGGCAGTGCACAAGGGCCATCACACTTCGCTTGACTCGGGTCCGGGTGGGCTTCCAAAAATAAACCAGCTAGACCTAATGCCATTCCGGAGCGGGCCAAGGCAAATGCTTGCTGACGGCGCCCGTCAGCTGAATCAGCTCGGCCGCCAGGGCGCTGCAAAGCATGGGTCGCATCAAAGATGACAGGCGCCATTGAACGCATATCATCCATGCCTAGCATATCCACAACCAAGTTATTGTAACCGAAGGCAGAGCCACGCTCACAAAGCATGATTTGCTCATTCCCCGCTTCTTTAAACTTCGCGATGATATGACGCATTTCATGTGGTGCCAAAAACTGTGGCTTTTTAACGTTGATCGGCTTTTTCGTTTGACCGAGTGCCACCACTAAATCCGTTTGACGAGCGAGAAAGGCAGGTAATTGCAACACATCAACCACTTCGGCAACAGGCGCTGCCTGATAGGGCTCATGCACATCCGTAATCACGGGTACGTTAAAGGTCTTTTTGATTTCCTCGAAAATCTTTAGCCCTGCGTCTAAGCCAGGTCCACGATAGGAGTGCATAGAGGAGCGGTTCGCTTTATCGAAAGACGCTTTAAACACATAAGGAATCTTTAATTTTTGTGTCACCTCAACGTAGTGCTCACAAATTTTCAACGCTAAATCACGTGATTCCAATACATTCATGCCGCCAAAGAGCACAAAAGGTGCAGAGTTGCTAACCTTTCCAGTGCTTAGCTGAACGGACTCTATCGTTTGCGTATCCATGTTTCCATTACCCTAGACGTGAAGACATTGTATCTCGTTAGACGATGACCAAATTATCGCGGTGAATCACTTCCGTTGGTCCTTCATAACCCAATATGTTGGCTAACTCAGCCGTTTTCAAGCCTTTGATTTTTTCTATTTCGTCAGTCGAATAATTTACGAAGCCTTTCGCAATGACTTTCCCTGTTAGGTTATGGCATCGAATCAGTGCACCCGCTGTGAACTGCCCCTGCACACTTTGAATACCCGCAGCAAGTAGGCTTTTACCATTAGAAACCAACGCAGCCACCGCCCCTTCATCAATGACGACAGAGCCACTGGCTTGCAAATGTCCAGCAATCCAACGCTTGCGAGCCACCAGCGGCGTTTCATCGGCTTCCAATAAAGAGCCTAATGCTTCACCCTTAGCTAAACGCAGCAGCACTTGAGAAAGCCGTCCACCGACAATATAGGTATGAGCACCCGAGCGCGCCGCCAATTGCGCTGCTCGGACTTTTGTAATCATTCCGCCACGGCCAAAAGTAGCGGCACCACCGGCTACTTTCACAATTTCCTCATCCGTGGCTTTCGCGCATTCAATTAGGCGAGCATCTGGCGTTTTTCGAGGATCAGCCGTAAACAAACCATCTTGATCCGTTAAAATAATTAAGCGATCCGCTTCAATTAAATTCGCGACTAAGGCGCCTAAAGTGTCATTATCACCAAACTTAATTTCGTCAGTAATGACCGTGTCGTTTTCATTGATAATGGGCACAACACCCACCTTTAACAAGGCCGTTAACGTATTACGAGCATTTAAATAACGCTGGCGATTGCTTAAATCATCGTGCGTCAAAAGCACTTGGGAAGCGACACAATCCTGAGCAGCGAAAGCACGGTCGTAGGTTTGCATTAACCCCATTTGGCCAATGGCTGCTGCTGCTTGAATGTCAGGAAGGGAGCTTGGTCGTTGCGACCACCCCATTCGAGCGACCCCCGCTGCAACCGCACCGGAAGACACCAATAAAATCTCAATCCCTTGCCGTTTCAGTTCAGCCATCTGCTGAACCCAAAGCTTAATGCCTGCATGATTGAGCGCCGTGCCGTCATTGGTTAACAATGCACTGCCAATTTTAATGACCCAGCGCTGTTTCCGGGTGGATGACTTCTCTTGATTCATTGAGTGACAAGTCCACTAATCAATGCAAATGGATGGTTCAGACTTATTCGTGTGTCCAAACGACTTCAACATCTCCGTCGTCCCAATCATCATCGTCTTCATCAGCCGCTTTGCTCGCTGCTCGCGCTTGACGACGCGCTTGCTGCAACATCTCAATACGTTCACGGGCTTCTTGTTCTACTTGAGCCCGATGAATGTCTGCGGCTTCAATTAGTTCTGGATTCTCTGCTTCTGCCGCAGCCTGAGCTTCAAGATGCTCCATCAAAGCGTAGGCAATGGCATCCGTTCCTTGCTTCTGCAAGGCAGAGACTTTAAAAACGGGCCCTTGCCAATTCAGTTTCTCGAGAATCGCATCACAACGGGCATCACGCTCTTCTTCTGGAAGCATATCGACTTTGTTCAACACCAACCAACGCTCTCGTTCCGCCAGCTTTGGGCTGAATTTCTGCAACTCGTCCATGATCACCTGAGCGCTCTCAGCAGGATCCGTTTCATCCCAAGGCGCAACATCGACCAAGTGCAACAGCACTCGTGTTCTAACCAAGTGTTTGAGAAAACGTATCCCTAAACCTGCCCCTTCAGAAGCGCCTTCAATGATGCCTGGGATATCCGCAATGACGAAACTACGATCCGTTTCTATGCGCACCACACCCAAGTTAGGTACCAACGTCGTAAAGGGATAGTCCGCAACCTTAGGTTTCGCAGCAGACAACGATCGAATAAACGTAGATTTACCAGCATTTGGTAACCCCAAAAGGCCTACATCAGCAATGACTTTTAATTCTAAACGGAGATTTCTGAATTCGCCTTCACTGCCTGGAACCGTTTTACGAGGCGCCCTATTAACGGACGATTTGAAATGCACGTTACCAAGGCCTTTACGCCCGCCTTGTGCAATTAACAAGCGCTGACCAGCTTGCGTTAAATCGCCAACAACTTCGTCCAAATCAACGTCAATCACTGTCGTTCCAACGGGGACCTTTAGCACAAGGTCTTCGCCCTTTTTACCGTACATTTCACGGCCCTTTCCAGGTTCGCCGTTTTGAGCCTTGTAATGGCGTACGTAGCGATAATCCACCAATGTATTGGTCGATTCACTGGCTTCGAGGTAAACCGAGCCGCCTTCCCCACCGTCGCCACCGTCTGGGCCACCTTTGGGGATAAATTTTTCACGGCGAAAACTTAAGCAGCCATTACCGCCTTTACCAGCCTCTACGCGAATGGTTGCTTCATCTACGAACTTCATGTTTTACCTCAAAACCCATATAAAAAAAGCCCCGCTGGGAGGCGGAGCTTTCTATTGCTCAATAACCACCAAGCATCGATCAGATCGACGAGTCGGTAGGTAATTGATTAAGACGCAACGGGTTCGATGCTTACTTGCTTACGATTGTCTTTGGTCTCGAACTTAACGTGACCATCGATTTTCGCAAACAAAGTATGATCTTTACCTACGCCAACGTTAACGCCTGCACGTACTTTAGTACCGCGCTGACGAACGATGATTGAGCCAGCAGACACCGCTTCACCACCAAAAGCTTTTACACCAAGGCGTTTCGACTGCGAGTCGCGACCATTACGAGTACTACCACCGGCCTTCTTGTGAGCCATAGTCAGTTACCTCCAGAATTACGCAGAAATACCAGTGATTTTGATTTCAGTGAACCACTGACGATGACCCATTTGCTTCATGTGATGCTTACGGCGCTTGAATTTCAAGATTTTCACTTTCTTGTGACGACCGTGAGTTACCACTTCTGCAGTCACCTTGGCACCTGCAACAACGGGCGCGCCAACTTTTACGTCGTCGCCGTTGCCTACCAGCAACACTTTCTCAAGTTCTACTGACTCACCAGTAGCCACTTCGAGCTTTTCAACTTTAAGGGTTTGACCCTCTTCCACACGGTATTGCTTACCGCCGGTTACGACCACTGCGTACATGTTGTTCTCCAATAGACCTGTCCAGATCCGCTACTCACGCCTACTTCTATTGGGCGCCTTACTCGGCTGAAACGTCACTAACCAAAGTTAGCTTAATTTACCCATATGATAGGGAGCGTGCGGACAAGTAGGGCCGAGCATTCTACCCAATTCCATCCCAAAGCTCAACAACCTACTGGCAGGCCTAGCCTTTGCATTCCACTTATATTATGCAAAAACAGCAAGCAACACCTAACAAAAACCGGTAGACTATCGGGCGTTTGACGGCATGGTCGCGTGCATTAGCCTGTAATCAATCGGTCCTAGTAATCACTTATGAACCTCCAAGACATCTTCAAACTTGTCGAGCAAGACTTTAATGCTGTCAATCACGGCATCTTCGAGCAATTGCATTCCGAGGTCCCTCTGGTTGAACAGATAGGCCAATACATCATCGACAGCGGTGGCAAACGACTGAGGCCTTTGCTGGTTCTATTAAGCACAAGGTCGCTGCAAGCCTCCGTTGATCAACCCACTCGCTTGCTTGCCGCTGTGATCGAGTTTCTACACACAGCGACCTTACTGCATGACGATGTGGTAGACACTTCTGACCTTAGACGCGGCAGGCCCACCGCAAACGTCAATTGGGGCAATGCCCCCTCCGTACTAGTTGGTGATTTTCTGTACTCGCGTGCCTTTCAGATGATGGTTGAAATCGGCAGTTTAGAGGTCATGAACATCTTATCTCAAGCGACTTGCGTGATTGCCGAGGGCGAGGTCATGCAGCTGACCAATGTGCGTAACCCTGACATTACCGAAGCTCAATACATGCAGGTCATCCATGGTAAAACGGCCATGCTGTTTGAAGCCTCGACTCACGCAGCGGCTCAACTCGCCTCCGAAGATGAAACAGCCATACAAGCATTGAAAACCTATGGTTCAGAACTAGGACTTGCTTTTCAATTGATTGATGATTATCTCGATTACGCTGGAGACGCCGAAGCGCTTGGGAAAAACCTGGGTGACGATTTGGCGGAAGGTAAGCCCACGCTTCCACTGATTCAAGCAATGGCGGTAGGAAGTTCAGAGCAGCAACAACTGATTCGTCAATGCATCCGCAAGGGTGGACGCGATCAAATTGAAGAAGTCTTGAACGTAATAGAAGTAACCGGTGCTTTAACCTACACCCAGGCCAAGGCACAACAACATGCAGCAGCAGCGTTAGCAGCATTGGAACCTTTAGCCCCATCAACTGCCAAAGAAGCATTGATGGCACTGGCTCAAATCGCAGTCAATCGTGACCGATAACACGCTAGGGATGAGGACTCTGAGGATGACAGTTTTGGCATCTGATCGTGCAACACTGCTATATCAGAATCCATAATCAGTAGACCCACCCCCCTCACCTACGTAAACTCATTTGTCTTACTGGCGGTGAGTCGGTGCTCATCAGCAACCAGAATCAAGCTGCCATGTGATATGGCAAGTAGGGAGGTTTCTCTTGGCTCGTTGGATCATTGCAGTGGCCTTAGGCATAAGTCTATTTTCAGCACTCTCTTCTGCGGAAGGCGTATTCGAATCCGACTCGACCGATAAGGCACCCTCTTTTGCATCCAGCAATTTAAGCCAACCCCCTGAATTTCTTGATCCAGAGATTGCCTTCACCTACGACGTCCAAGAAGATGATCAAAGCATCCAATGGCGCTGGCAAATTGAACCCGGTTATTACCTATACAAAAAGCGCTTTTCTGTTACGACGCTGGATAACCAAGCCATTACTGGGTTCACGCTCAGCGAAGGCACAGTGCCGGTTGACGATCCTGATTTTGGTAAAGTCGATGTGTATTACCAACAGGCAAGCCTATCACTTCCTAAAGCGTTAATCCCTCAAGGCATCGATGAAGTAAAAGTGCGCTATCAAGGCTGTGCCGAGGCTGGCCTCTGTTACCCTCCCCAATACGCCACTTATGCTTTTCAGGCATCTTCCAGTGCCAAAGGAGCTTCAAACACAGGCGCAGAGAAGAAAGGCGTTCAGCAAAGTAATTCCCCACAAAGCACTCAAGATTGGCAACGCCTCTTATCTGAAGCCAGTCTAGCAACGCTCGTCTTTTTATTTTTCTTAGGCGGTCTACTGCTGACCTTTACGCCTTGTGTACTGCCAATGGTCCCTATTTTAAGCACCATTGTGTTAGGAGACGCTCAACGCAGCCATCAAAGTGGGGCCCTACGCGGCCTCATATTGTCTCTAAGTTATGTCTTAGGCATGGCGCTCACCTTTGCTGGGGCTGGCGTCCTTGCTGGGCTTTTAGGTGCTCAGTTTAACCTGCAAATTTATATGCAGTCACCTTGGGTTTTGATTCCCTTCGTACTGATTTTTGTTGCACTGGCCTTTGCGATGTTCGGATTTTACGAGCTGCAATTGCCTGAATCGTTACGCGATAAACTCACCAGTACCAGCTCACAATTAAAAGGCGGCCAACTCGTCAGCGTCTTCTTTATTGGGGCTTTATCCGCCTTGGTCGTTTCACCCTGTGTATCAGCGCCTTTGGCTGGTGCACTGGCCTATATCAGCACCACCGGAAATGCGTTACTGGGTGGGTTAGGACTTTTAGCCCTAGGATTGGGCATGGGCACCCCGCTTTTGATCATTGGCACCACGGGAGCGAAAGTGCTTCCCAAAGCCGGCACATGGATGGACAAAGTAAAACACTTCTTTGGCGTTTTGCTGTTAGGGGTCGCCTTGGTTCTGCTTGAAAGACTGATCCCCCAACAACTGGGTTTAGTGCTTTGGGCGCTATTGATCGGTATTTACGGCGTTCATTTAGGTGCTTTTGAAGCAGCCACCACTGGCTGGCAAAAGACCTTTAAAGGCATCGGCTTGTTTCTATTACTCTATGCGGTCCTCTTATTTGTGGGTGCAGCGCAAGGGCATAAGGCCCTATGGCCACCTTTACCCCAAGGCTCTCAATCTACGAGTGTCGCTTCGAACACGACATTCGCACAACCGACGGCTAAGCAACAAGCGATCGTCATCAACAGTCAGCAAATGCTTCAAAAATACCTAACCAAAGCGCAGGACGAGCACAAACTGGTGATGGTCGATCTTTATGCCGATTGGTGTATTGCCTGCAAAGAAATGGAAAATCGAGTGCTGTATACACCCGAGGTTTCCAGCAAACTGTCGAACCTGTACTGGCTCAAATTCGACATGACCGATTTTAACGACGACCACAAAGCCTTCCTTGCGCAATATCAGTTATTTGGACCGCCCGCATTCTTGTTTTTTGGCTTCAATGGCGAGGAAATAGCCGATGCTCGCATCGTCGGGGAACTGGACAAAACTGCTTTTTTAAACCACTTGGACCAATTTGAACTCTGAAGCGGCCTTATGCCAACCGACAACGGCTAACTGCGCATCACCCGGCATCGGGAATGCCTCAATGGTTTCATCCATTTCAAAGCCGATGCGCTTATAGAGCTTTTCGTAGAACACGGAATAAGCAACCCCCACGATCGCCTCAGAACCCACAGCGTAGCAGTGCTGAATACCTGCATTTGCCAATGCCATCGACAGCCCTTGACTGGCAAAGGCCTCATCAATCCAAAGCCCTCGCAGCTCAGCTAACGACTCCCAACAGGCAAGCTTTGGCAAATGCTCCTCTGGCAAGTAAGTGCCTGGCATCTCAATAGGTAATTTGCGTTTTGCTCGAGCACGGTAATACCCACGCAAACCACCAACCAGCTCCCCAGTGGACGCATGAAAAGCGCAGACTAAAAACCCTTCTTGATGAATTTTTTGATCTAAAACCCCAATCATTTGATTATTTCGTACAAAACGATCCCAAGCACGTTTCTGCCCATCAAGTACCTGATTCAACAGTGCAGGGTGATTCCGTTGGGTTTTGATTTCTATGATCCACATCCTTGAGGTCTTCCTTTTCAGTCACCACTAAAACAATAGAACATCAACGAGACTGGTCTATTATGCGCCAACACGAACATACTCCCTGGCAATGGCAAAGTTCAACGCGACTAAAGCAATCTATTGTTTCGAAGCGTGTAATCACATTTTTATTGGGTATTACCAGTTCACTCTCAGGTCTTTCCGTCACCCCTAAGGTATATAGCCAAGAGTCTATCTATGCTAGAGTATCGGTGTTTTGGTCGACGAGAAACTTCGTATTAGTCGAAGGAAAAGCGGCTAAATGAACTGAGAAATTCTGTGAGGCATCTGCCTAGTATGACTGACTTTGTTGTCTGTGGTTTTTACACCCCATCTTATCGCAATGATTTTGAGCGTTTGGAAATCTCGCTCAAGCTCTTTGGTATTGAATACGATTACCTTGAGGTTGAACCACTTGAAACTTGGGAAGCCACCACAGGCTTAAAACCCAAAATCTTGTTGGAACTCTTACAAAAGCATCCAGGCAAAGACTTGTTTTATTTAGATGCAGATTCCTTTATCCGTCGCCCCCTGGAAGGCTTTGATCAATTCAAAGGAGATATAGGTCTGCACTTCAATGAGTGCGGCGGTAAAAAGGCCTCTCATCGCATTCGAACCGGCAGCATCTATCTTCGCAATAACGAACGAACGCACGCTTTTCTAAAAGCTTGGATTCAAGAGCAAGGGGACCATCTCGAACTGAATGACCAAGACAGCTTTGAACGGGCATATCAAAAACACTCCGAGATTGAGTTTTTTAATTTACCCGTCACATACGTCAAAATTTTCGACAAAGACGATGTTCAACCTTTTGTAGAGCATTTCCAAGCCAGCCGTCGCGTTGCCGACCAAAAAGTGAATGGTGGGCGAAGCCAGCGCCGTAAAAGACGTCAATGGCTGCTCATCATGCTGATTGCAACCTGGATTGCCTGGTTCTTAATCGGCCGCTGGACGGCATAGAGCACCCTTTCAAGGCAATTGAAACTCAAACAGTGAAAGACAGGTCCGTGAAAAAAGTCTCAATACTGATGTATCACCAAGTTGGTGAATTTGACAACGTTAAGCGCCTACGCGCGAACTATTGTCACGTAAAAGATTTCAAGCGGCACATGGCTTTTCTCGCTCTATTTCGCTACAAAGTCATTCCCATGTCGCAGGTGCTTGCCTTCCTTAAAGGTGAGTATTTGCCTGACGAGCAGCACGTCGTCGCCATCACTTTTGATGACGGTTACGAAAATCTGCATCAATACGCACTGCCCATTTTAGCCCAGCATGGTTTTTCAGCTATGGTGTATTTGGTTTCAAGTCAACTCAGCGGCAAAGCAAACTGGCTGACGGAAGCAAACATTGCCCCGGCAACGCTATTATCGACCGCACAAGTGCAAGACATGATGAAGCAAGGGATTGAGTTCGGAGCACACTCCGTGACCCACCCAAGGTTATCAACGTTAAATGCTGCTAAAGCGTTATCAGAACTGAGCGACTCTAAAAAACAATTAGAAGATACCTTTTCCCTACCCTTTGATCACTTTTGTTATCCCTACGGAGATCATAGCGAAGAAACCGTTACACTGGCGCGTGAGGCTGGCTACCAAGTCGCCACAACCATCGTAAAAGGCGCCGCCACTTCGTCGCATGATCCATTGGCATTACCTAGAAAGGCTATTTCCTTTGGGCGAGGTTGCTATCGTTTGTGGCGTGACCTGCATTTTAAAGACGGTGACTTATCTAACTCTATTGTCCATCAACCTATTACGCCTGATTTATAGGTTGGGGCAAAATCGATATAGGCCCTTTATCTGATTAATGTTAAACCGATAAACGCATATAGGATTTCACCGTGGACAACCCAATTCATTTCCATATTTTAACCGCTTCTTACAATCGCCCTGATTTAGTGAAACGTTGCTATGAAAGCCTCCTCAAGCAACAGGGCAGCTGGGAATGGTGGGTTGGTGATGATGCCTCTACCAATATCGATGAATCGTTCTGGGAGCAATTGAATACCGATCCTCGAGTCCACAACATTCGCTTCACCGAAAACGGTGGTTGTAACCGCACACGCAATCAATTGCTCCAAGAAATATTAAGCGGCAATAATCCTGGTTTCGTGATGATTTTAGATGATGACGACTACCTCAAAGAGGATGCTCTTTTAAAACTGACTAACGAAATACAAAAACACCCTAAAGGGAAATGGTTCATTTCCTACGGTGTATACCCTCAAGGAAAACGTTTAGGCGAAATCAATACAACTAAGACAACGCTTAATTATCTGAAAGATTACATGCTAAGCCGACAAATACGTGGTGATTTCACTCATTGCTTCCATACAGATGTCATAGGAAATACCCGCTTTACAGAACGATTTAAAAATTCAGAAGAATGGTATTTTTTTGTGGGGCTGTCTCAATATTCAGATATGATTCTATTAGATATCGATACAAAAGTATTGGAATACTTACCTGAAGGATTAACCCAAAAAGGCTTTAATCGTGAACAAAAATTAGACGTTCAAACGCTTAAAGTCGAAAGACTGACACATTTTTTAACTCAATCGGAATTAGCGCCATATCAACTAAAACTTGCCAAGCTGCAGCTTCAAGCAAAAAAAGTTGAAGAAGCCCAAAAAACGTTGGCCAACACCCAACCGGGCCAACTCAAAGATATCTTCAAACTTTACTGGTTGAACATAAAGGCTAGCTTATAAGTCAAATCTCTCAATCAACAGTATCCAATAGCCGTTCAAGCATCCCCTTATAATTATTCAAAAAGTACTTTGTGAGACTGTAATGTTCAGTTTCTTCATAAAGAACATCCTTCAAAACACCTTGATCAAAGCTGATGATTTTGGCATTTGGATACGCCAATAGTATTGGAGAGTGGGTTGCAATAATAAATTGAGACCCTCCTTTTACTTGATCATCAAGCGCCGTTAGCATTGATAACTGTCTTGAGGGCGATAACGCCGCTTCAGGCTCGTCCAGAATGTAAAGACCCTCTCCACGAAAGCGATGCAACATTAAATTGAGGAATGATTCACCATGAGATTGTTCATGCAAAGACTTTCCACCATACCCATCTAAAAATTGAGAGGGCGAAGAGCCTGCATTTAATTGTTCAACATCCGTTGCGACATTATAAAAACTTTCAGCGCGCAAAAAGAAACCATCTTTAGGGCGCTTATGGGACTTTATCAGTCGAAGATATTCCCACAACTGTGAGTGAGTGGCTTTTGTTTGAAACTTAAAATGTCGACTCCCCCCTTCCGCATTAAACCCATAGGCAACAGCAATGGCTTCTAGTAGGGTAGACTTACCAGAACCGTTTTCTCCCACAAAGAAAGTAACTCGAGGGTGTAAATCAATACTTTCTAACTGCTGAATGCAAGGTAAGCTAAGAGGATACACATCATACCGAAGCTCTTTCTGGTGCTTCAATTGCACTGCTTTTAAAAAACTCACGTCATTGAAAGACATAACTAAATATTTCAGGTAATAAAAGATGTTTCTGGTCAGCTGATGTAGCCCCCGCCCCCAAAAAACGCTGTGGATTGACATTCCTCTGATAAGACTACATGGCGTATTGTTGCTTAAATAGCCCCGCTACGTCCACCTTCAAAAGGAGAAAATAAACACAACAAATACTTTTTTGTTACCAAAACATTCTTTTTATTTCCAGCACAAGCTAACGCGCCTATCAACACCTAGTCACGATTTGCAGCACAACTGAGGATGACCTATAGTGAGTGATTACAATAATGATTTCTAAAAAAACCGCTACTTCAGAATAACCCATTAAGCGACACTTCCACGATGAAGAAGAACCATTGCTTATACTCTCGACTCTACTGGCACAAAATCGCAATGAGCGTATTAGTCATCGTATCAAGCTTATCTATCCAAGCAAAAAACGAAACAGCGACAAACAGCATTTACCTGACCAACGGAGAATGGACGCCTTACTTATCTGAAAAACTGCCCCACTATGGGTTCGTCTCCCAAATTGTCACCGAAGCTTTTAAATTAAAAGGCATAGAAGTCGTTTATGGCTTTTACCCTTGGCCCAGAGCTTACAGTGAAGCAAAAGGCAACCCCAAGTGGAGTGGCACTATCATATGGAAAAAAAGTGACCAGAGATCCAAGGATTTTTATTTCAGCGACCCAACAATTACTGTTTCAGAGCATTTCTTTCATAGAAAATCCATGCTATTTGATTGGAATGAAATCGGAGATCTAAAAGGTTACAAAATCGGAATCGCACGAGGCTATTTTTATGGAGAAGCATTTGAAAAATCTATAAAAGCGAATCTTTTTACAACAGACGAATCAGCAAATGAACGACTTGCTATTGATAAGCTCGTGGCAAAAAGAATCGATTTATTCCCAGGATCAAGAGAAGTGGTACTCAACCTCTTAAATAAACGCTACCATGAAAGTCAACTACCCATCACCTACCACCCTAAACCAATCATTACTGCTGAGTATCACTTACTCATTTCTAAAAAATCAACGAATGCACTCAAACTGATAAAAACGTATAACGAAGGGCTTGCATTATTGAAAAAGAGCGGTCGATACAATGAGATTCATAAATTTTAATGTCATACCTCTTACCCCCATCGAAACATTTAATATTTCGGCACTATCGTACCCACCCGCAACTCGTATTTGACAATGAAGTTAGAAATATAGACTATGCCATTGGCTCTTTGAAAGACAAGATTCTCACAAAAAGTCTTTATCAAAGGCAATCAATTCCGACAATAAAAAGAGACATTTAACATGATCAGAAAAGCCATCCAAAAAGCTTTTATTCCTCTCAGCATAACCCTACCCGTCATTGGGTTTGGATTCGGAATGATCAGCCCAGAGGCTGGCGCAACCGATGCCAATATTTACTTAAGTTCCCACAATTGCCCAAGATGCGATAAAAAGAAATTTCCATCTGCCTGCAAATTTAAAATTTCTTATGTCGACGGAAAAAATGGTAATACCGATAGTTGTACATTTGTTGGTAACGACACGAAATATGATCAAGGGTGCAAACTAAATAACTGGGATCATATTAATGACAAAGATTCAAGATTAACGGTTGGTATTATTGATGGTGGTGTAGGGAAAAGCATACAAGATTGTTACAATGCAAATGGTGCACGTATCGCAGCCATTTGGGAAGATAAAGATAAAATGCCTACTATATGGGATTGGCAAAAAGGGGCTAATTCAGAGGGCAATGCGTGCGTCAATGATTTCTTTGAGAAAGAGAATGGAAATTGGAGCTATGCCCACCTTGCAGGGTCTAAAGGTCGAGAAGTCAACGGATATGTTATGACCTCTTTCACTACCGGTACCAAGGGAGGGGTTTCTAAGCGTGTAAAAAGCTGCACCGATGCTTTAATCAGCGTTCAGTAAGCAAACAACGCTTTGATGATAACCCTACCTATAAAATCATGTTATTCTTGAAATTAATAGGTAGCTTCGGTAGCTCACATAAGTGAGCTACCTTTCCCTTCAGCTGACCAGCAAATATTGATGTGCTTCGTTGCGAGCGGGCCACTCCCATTTCTTAATTTGCGCTTCCAGCACGGCATCAGGTACAGCAAAATCCCGCTTTCGATTATTATCCAACAACCATTGGTAAGGTTTTTGGAAAACCACCAGTGTCACAAATGCCTGATAAGCCTTACCTAATTCAATTAAGTGTTGCCGATGTTCAAATCGAATACTGGTTGCATCCCATATGACTTTTCGACGTTTACCTAAATGCTGCTTTAAACGTGTTTTCCCAACATGAACAACCTTTCGATTAGCGGATTGATCTTGACGATCGTCTGTTATTTCTTGCCTTAACGCATCTAAAGAAATCACTTCATAATCATTCGCCTGTTGCTGAGTCCATGTCGATTTTCCAGACCCCGAAGGCCCGCAGAGAATAACTAACTCAGCGTGTTCGTCCCGATAGCCATAAGACTTTGCAATGGCTTCTTCAAGTGTTGAAATCCGACCAGCTTCAAAGTCATCACGAGCTTTGGCCAACACCATTAGACGTGTATTTAATGGATATTGTTGCAACTCTGAATGTATACGCTCTTCCCATTCCAGGTATGGCTTCCAAACGCCTCCGCTCCAAACACCATGGCTTTCGCATAGTTCTTTAAATAACTCAACGTATTCAACTTGTTCAGCTTGATCGATACAAACACGCCCAAGCATGTCCGCTTTCTCAAGCCAGTACAACAATTCACAATCCGCTTGCCGAGAGAGACGTACAAAATCACGAATGTTACTGGGAGCTTTTATTAACCTAACCGGCATATGATGTTCGCCCACTAAATTCATCACAGTACCCACAACCCAATCGCTTAATCCAAGCCCTACAATTCTTGAAGCAAGGTAAGAACGGCCCAGCGCTTCATGTCGTGGTGCTATGATTCGTCGTATACCTCTTACATCTGACGCTCGAGTACAAAGCGGTTTAGCAATATCATGAAATAAAGCTCCCAAAATAAGTGCTTGTCGATGCTCCCCAACAATATGTTGAGCTTCTGTTTTTAATAATTGATACAACGAATCCAACACCATACCCGTATGAATGCACACATTGCCTTCTGCATGCCATTCTGGATCTTGTGGTGTTTCTCCCATCTCACTTAATAATGGAAATGCGTGGCGGAGAGTCTGCACAAAAGCTTCAATACTGGGCGTTGCATCGACCTTTAAAGCCTCTAAAAATGATTGTGTATGTTTCATGAAGCGTTTTCCAACTGATTGGGAATTACTGCTGCATGCATCCAGTGCTGCTGCGTCTGCACATGTGCAGGCCGAACCCATTTGGCTACGTGATGTACAAAATCAGTGTACTCAAATCGATCGACTGAACGTACGACATACCCTTCTGATATTTCAGTATCAACATGCAATTGTTTGATTAAAATTTCATCCCAAACACCTTGATATAAAACCTTAGGCGTATGTAAATTAAGATGTTTTGCCCAGCAAAGCGTTTCTTCCCATGACAGACAAGCGTTTTCAGCATTCCATATCGAAAACATTAAAAAGTAACTGGGTAATGTATTATAAAAAATTGAATGTTTAGCATAGAGATTTTCGCCGCAAATCCGCCAGCCATCTGGAATTAAATACGCAATTTCTCCATGTCGTTGTTTAACCCAATTTCTTGAAGGGTGATGACGACTGTCCAAAGATCGAGCATGCAAGCCATCTCGATACAATGTGGTATTTTCGCCGTCCATTTTTTCGGTAATGACGACCTCGCGCCCAACCCATTCAGACATAGCGTTGCCTTTGATATCGTCACAAGCCACTCCTGGCGACCAAGGCAAGTGGGGCGTTCTCGGGTATTTGTATCTTGTACTCATTCGGTAATATTTTGAAAAGGTCACTATAAATTTTTATTTAGTACTACTAAAAGTATGCTTCGCATCTCATTATGCATCAAATAAAGCTTATATTACATCAACATATGACAGCATAGCCTGGTGTTTACTCTTTGGAAGTAAGACCTAGACTTAAAAAATCGCCTGAATATCGATATTTAAAAAGTAATTACTTACGAGAATCAGAATGAGCAAACTACTTGAATCTTATACGAACTTAATGGATTACTACTCTGAATTAATTCAGCAAGGGGTAGAGATAGATGTCATGGATGGCGGAAAAAGCGCCTGCACCATGAGTGAAATCCATGAACTCGTGCAAGCGTTAGGCTACCCCATTGGTGATGAATTAATAGAATGGCTAAGGATGGCTTACCCCAAAGAGTGCACCAGCGCTATCTGGTTAGGCGGTAACTTTTTTGAGGATGAAGATGACGACGACATCGACGAACAAGATCCAGGGTGGGAAACACATTTACATCTTTCTGCAGAGTCTATTCTTACGCACTATAAAGAGGATATAAAGTTTGCGGAGGAGTTAAATAGCATCGACTCCATTGAAATTGAAGATACCCGCCTAAAGCATGCGCATGCTAATAAAAGGTGGATTCCCATTGGCTTTTGCACTTTGGGAGAGTACGCTCTTTATATTGATATGGATCCTTCACCACAAGGTGATCTAGGACAAATTATCTCTGGAGCATCTGATTCATCATGCTCATATGTCATTGCTGCATCTCTGGCTGAGTTCCTAACCGTTGTATTAGACTGTCATAAGAAAGCGCTAGAGTGGTCAGATGTACTTCAGGATACATTTGAACAAAGCCGTTTTTGCACTCTCAACAAACCAGAAATCTCTGAAAACGATGAAGCACTCATAAGCCCAGATTTTCAAGAAGAAGATGATCGAGAACTTGCACAAGAGTTAAACTTATCGCTTGAAGAATATATACTGCTTAGAGATATGGATCATAACCAACGAAATAATTATGATATTAATACCCTTGCTGATTTAGTTGAGAAAATAGACTTCCCTGGAGACCCTGAAACAGACTACATTGGTTTAACATTAATCAGCAGCAATTTTCTATATGAACTTGAAGACAGCATAAAAAAACATTTAAAGAATGAGAAAGTGTTTCAAGTGACTTTGAAGCTGATATCTAAAATGACGCCCTTACTCCAAAGCAACGAACCAAATGTTAATAATAGTGCAAAACACAACCTTGGAGCCTGTTTTAAAATTTGTTTTATGGGTGGTCTTTATGAAGATGCACTAAATCTTATCCCTTATGCAAGCAAAGCTGACAAACGATTTGCACTTACAAAAATCAATAAGATTATGAGCGATCCTCTTGCTCAGTTTCTAAGCAACGCACATTTCAGAGAGGCGTTTATCAAAAAACTTGAGTCCGAATAAACGTTCCCTTCATATGATAAAGCTCATTGCTGTTTATAACGAAACAGTAGGTGAGGTGCTAAAACGCTACCCGCTTCTAATGCTGGATGATTAAAATCCTCTTTTGGGCAATGAGTTAATCCGATTTTTTCCATAACGCGCTGCGAAGGCACATTAGGCTTACTGGTAAAGCTTAAAATATTGTTTAGCTCGAGTTCTCTAGTACCGTAATCCAATACGGCTTGTGCAGCTTCTGTAGCAAACCCCTGCTTCCATTGATCACTGGCCAATCGCCAACCGATTTCAACCGCTGGGGCAAAAGGCAACTCA
Source organism: uncultured Saccharospirillaceae bacterium (assembly GCA_947499545.1). GTDB lineage: Bacteria > Pseudomonadota > Gammaproteobacteria > Pseudomonadales > Oceanobacteraceae > CANMOZ01. The sequence goes on along the minus strand of CANMOZ010000013.1, from coordinate 49,460 downwards.
GTGCTCACTCGTTGCAAACCAAGCATGCCGATAGTCACTTGTGTGTCTTTTCGTTCAAGTGCATAAAACCCAAACCCCTCAACCCGAAAGTGTTCCCTGATTTTGTTAAACAAATGGGTCGATTGCTCTGCTGATAAACAGCTGGGGTAATAGCGCATGACCTCAGGGTCTTGATTAAGCGCGATAAAAAAAGGTAAATCTTCATCCGTCCAAGAACGCACTCGCAATCTTGGTGTTTCTATAATCGAGCTATTCATATTCATCGCCGAGAAAGCCAAGCACGGTTATTGTTGATAACAACGAGCACCGATAACAATCAAATGAAAAATCATTAAAAAACCTTTGCCTACCACCTGAATGCAGTTAAGCAAGCCGTTACGGCTACAAGAGAGGATATTAAAACGCAGCAACAGGGCTAAAAACGATATCAAAATTTAACTGGCTTTGCCAAGACCCAGCTGTAACAGTTGAGTTAATTCGCGATGCAGTTGTTCTTCAGACCCCATATTTAATTCGAGCAACCGCTTTAATTCAGACAGAGAATCCAAATCGATTTGGTCAAACTCACAGCCAATGGTATCCGGTGAAACATGCACAATGTGGCATTTAATATGGATTTGGTGATCAGCAGAAAGCTTGACCGATAAAATAAGAGGCTTACCTGGATTAATGTGCCAATCATTGGGTTGCTTAATCAGCGCGCCTCTGAGGGAAATATCCATTAAGTCCACTTTCCAATCGTGGCCAAACTGTTCGAGGTGGGTCGTAGCATCAAAGGATATGCGGGTGTAACGGCGCTCATGTTCACTCATGACTGGCATCTCCTTATGCTGAGCATGCAGCGGTTTTCATAACCGCTTCTTTTCATTAAAGCTGAGCTTTCCCAAAATCAGCTGCGTCAGGCTGTCTTCCCTGACAGCCTTATTGAGCCTGCGAACCTTAGGCCAAACGCTTATGTTTCACACGCTTAGGTTGCGCTTGATCTCCCAAACGACGCTTACGATCTTCTTCGTACTCGCTGTAGTTACCTTCATGGAAGACGACACGACTATCGTCTTCGTACGCCAAAATATGCGTCGCAACCCGGTCCAAAAACCAACGGTCGTGCGAAATAACAATAGCACAGCCAGGGAAGTTCAAAAGCGCCTCTTCAAGTGCCCGGATGGTTTCCACATCCAAATCGTTGGTCGGCTCATCAAGCAGCAATAAGTTGGCGCCTTGCTTCAGCAATTTAGCCAGATGCAGACGGTTGCGCTCACCGCCAGATAAATCCTTCACAAACTTCTGCTGGTCACTGCCCTTGAAGTTGAAACGACCCAAATAAGCACGTGATGGCACTTGGTAGTTGCCAATTTGCATAATGTCTTGACCATCTGAGACTTCTTCCCAGACATTTTTATCGCTGCTTAAATCACGCGACTGATCCACATAGGCCACTTTGACCGTGTCGCCAAGACGAACTTCACCGCTATCCGGCTGCTCCATACCCGCGATCATTTTGAACAAAGTCGATTTACCAGCACCGTTGCCACCGATCACACCCACGATGGCCCCAGGAGGAATACTGGCCGACAGCTGATCAATCAATACACGATCACTGTATCCTTTGGATACATTTTCAATATCCACCACCACATCTCCCAAACGGGGGCCAGGTGGGATGTAAATTTCATTGGTTTCATTACGGGTTTGAAAATCTTGACTGTTTAGCTCTTCAAATCGCTGCATACGCGCTTTGCTTTTCGCTTGACGCCCTTTAGGGTTGCTACGAACCCACTCCAACTCGTGCTTAATGGCTCGTTCTCGGGCCGCTTGGGAGCGCTCTTCTTGGGCCAAACGCTCTTCTTTTTGTTCTAGCCAAGAACTGTAATTGCCTTTGAATGGAATCCCACGACCACGGTCCAACTCAAGAATCCACTCAGCACAGTTATCCAAGAAATAACGATCGTGCGTAATGGCCACTACAGTGCCAGGGTACTCTTCGAGGAATTTCTCCAGCCATCCGACAGATTCTGCATCCAGATGGTTCGTTGGTTCGTCTAACAACAGCATGTCAGGCTTAGACATTAATAATCGGCAAAGGGCTACACGACGACGCTCACCCCCAGAGAGTTTCGTAACGTCCGCATCCCATGCCGGCAATCTGAGTGCATCTGCCGCCACTTCCAGGCGACGGTCCAGATCATGCCCTTCATTGGCTTCGATGAAACTTTCAAGTTTTGCTTGCTGCTTGGCAAGCGCATCGAAATCAGCGTTTTCTTCAGCGTATGCAGCATAGACTTGTTCAAGCTCTGCTTTTGCATTGATGATGTCGCGTACGCCGTCTTCCACATTGCCACGAACATCTTTATTGGGATCCAGTTCCGGTTCTTGCTCTAGATACCCAATGTTAATACCTGGCTGAGGTCTCGCTTCACCAATAATGTCTGTGTCCACTCCCGCCATAATACGCAAAAGACTGGACTTACCAGCGCCGTTTAGGCCTAATACACCTATCTTTGCACCAGGAAAAAATGAAAGGGAAATGTCTTTTAAAATTTCGCGTTTGGGTGGCACAATTTTGCCTACGCGATTCATGGTGTATACGTATTGAGCCATGCCAATCCTAATTGAGTGTTTTTTTGCTTCAGTATTGGGCGGCAACGCTAACGAATTTAGCCGCTAAAGGCAATCATAACGACAAGCTGCGTCCGTTTTCAGCAATTTCAAATGAGCCGCTCAGATGGCGAAAAATGAGACCTTTGGGTGAACGGGATATAACGCAGTCAGAGCTATACTTTCCGGATAGTGATGGAAGTCGGCGCGCACTACAATCGGAGGCCCATTGAGTAGTACGAATGAGCCCTCAAGGTTCAGCATGATCATACCTGCCTTGCTTGGCTGCCTGCTAATTGCAGGTTTTGTCTTGCTAAGCTGGCTGGCACACAAAGATCCTAATCTCATGGCCATTGATATTACCACGGGGCACATGGTGGCCTTTGGGTTTTTATTGGTCCTGAATCTTCTCTTTCTTGCCATGGCTCACCAGCGCCACCAATCTTACGAGCGAGAGCTACAACAGAGTCTTTTGACCAAATCGTTGGCCGACAGTGCCATGGGGGTCATCCAAGAAGCGGTCATCACCACGAACCTTAAAGGCCAAATCACTTACTGCAATTTGGCGGCATTCGATTTAATACAGCGGTTTCGCAAGCAAGAGGTTTTAGGGCACTACCTTAATAAAGTACTGCCGCTTGAAGGGTCTGGATGGATGCTCGACATGAGCGTTGATGAGTGGGCCAGTACCGAAGGGCAACCTCATGAGCTCGCCGTTTCTATTGGCAATGACACCATTCACATCGAACAAACGCACTTCATGATCAACGCCAATAAAAAATCTCAAGGCGTGGTCTGGGTGCTCAAAGACAGTACTGAGCAGGTTCAACAAATTCAAGCTCTTCGTTACAGCGAATCTTTTTGGTCCAGCATTTTAAGGGCCCTTCCCGATACGGTTTATGTGAATGATTTAGTTGAAAAAAGAACTTTGTACGCCAGTCGTCATGTGGCTTCCTTGATCGGCTATTCCGATGAAACTGTTAATCATATTCGACATTGGAAAAGCTTGGTTCACGAGGAGGACCTCCCCAAAGTCAATCAGTCAATTGACGCCATGAAGCGTATGCACCCAGGCGATATCAAAGAAGTTGAGTGCCGCATGCAAGACCCGGATGGTCAATGGCACGTAATGCGATTCAAAAATTCGATTTTAACTTGCGATAATAATGGCGAACCACGTCTTTTTGTTGGAACTGGACGCGATATTTCTGATGACGTGGCTGCTAAACAAAGCATTGCTGATTCCGAGCACCGTTACCGCATTCTTGCCGAAGGCATTAGCGACATTATTTTCACCCTTACCAAAGATCTAGAGCTTACGTTCATAAGCCCGTCGGTCGAAAGGGTCTTAGGCTTTTCTCCCGAGCGCATCAAACGCGCGGGTTTAATGGCATTCTTAAGCGAAGAAGATCATGATCAGCTCAAAGCACTGATGCGTAAAGATCTCCATGAAGCCCATTACACACCGGAAAAACTGCGCAACTTTAGGCGAGTTCGGGGCTTGGATTTAGACGCTTACAATGCCTCTGGCCAGCGCATTATTTTAGAGGTTCACACCTCCATCCTCTGGGATAGAAAAAAAGTATCCGGAGTACTGGCCATCGCTCGAGATGTAACGGCCAAGCGTCATCTCGAAGCCGAACTACAACTCGCTGCAGAAGTCTTTGAGGGCAGTTCGGAGAGCATCGTCATCACCGATTACCGCGGGTTCATCCGCAAGGTCAATCAGGCATTCCGAAATATCACCGGTTACAGCGATGCCGAGATCATGGGGCGTGAAATCGACGTCATGATACCTCGACAAGAAGAATCTCGTTTTGCGACCACCATTCGCGATAGCCTCATCAATGATGGCAGTTGGCAAGGCGAGTTACTTTGTAAAATGCGAAGTGGTGAACTTAAACCATCCTGGACTGGCATCACCGCCATCAAAGGACCCGATGACCGCATCCAAAGTCACATCATCATCAGCTCTGATATCAGTGACCGAAAAGCCAGCGAAGAGCGTATTCAAAAACTAGCATTTTACGACCCGTTAACAGGCCTACCCAATCGCAGTCAGCTCACCGAAACCCTCGATAAAATTTTGCAATCAACCTATCAGGGCGTTGCCCTTTTATTTATTGATCTTGATCGCTTTAAACCCATCAATGATTCTTTGGGTCATAGCTTCGGCGACGAGGTTCTAAAAGAAGTGGCTCGCCGGGTTGAAAGCACTCTAAGGCCACACGATTACATTGCCCGTTTAGGAGGCGATGAATTTGCCGTCATTCTACCCGGTTTTGAAAACCAGGCAGAGGCCCAGGCTGAAGCCATTGAAGCCAGTGAACATATTCTGCATCAACTGATGAAGCCTTTTATGCTAGGCGAACGCCAAGTTTACATCAGTGCCAGCATCGGCATTGCACTGTATCCACAGGATTCCGAAAACGCTAAAGAACTGTTCAAAAACGCCGACACCGCGATGTACCATGCTAAGAGTATGGGTAAAAACAACTTCCAATTTTACGCGCAAGAAATGAACGTATTGGCTGTAGAACGTTTGGAGCTCGAACACAGCCTCCACAAGGCACTGGAGAATCGTGAGTTTGATATTTTTTATCAACCCATTTGGAATGCAAAGCAGCAACGCATTTCGGCAGTAGAAGCTTTGATTCGTTGGCGTCGTCCTATGTACGGAGTTGTTTCACCCGACAAATTCATACCGATCATTGAAGACACTGGTTTAATCGTCCCGGTTGGTGAATGGGTCATCACCAATGCCTGCTTGCAAATGGCCCGCTGGCAACGTGAAGGGCATGAACTTGAACGCATTTCCATTAACTTATCGGCACGCCAGTTTCAAGATCACTTGCTGGTCGAAAAAATCAGTAGGGCCTTGGACCGTTCTAAAATACACCCATCCGCGTTAGTCATTGAATTAACCGAAAGCATCTTGATTGACGACGTTGAACGTACGCTTTCTATTTTAAAAGCCATTAAACGCATGGGTGTTAAAATTTCCATAGATGACTTTGGCACAGGCTATTCTTCATTAAGTTACCTCAATAAATTCCCGGTTGATCATTTAAAGATTGATCGAAGCTTTGTCTGCAATATTCCTGGCAAAGCCGCCGATGAACAAATCACCCGCACCATTATTGCTATGGCTCGCAACCTCAAGCTAGGCGTGGTCGCTGAAGGCGTTGAAACCGCTGAACAAAAAGCGTTTCTGGTATCACTTGGATGCGAAGAAATTCAAGGGTATTTGTTTAGTCGCCCAGTTGCAGCCGATGATATTCGAGCCCTATTAAAAGCGAATCCAAAATTTGCAACCTAATAAGTTGCTTCAAGAAAGCAACTTATTGCATCAAAAAACACTCTCATCGCTAGCGGTTGGGCCAACTCATTGCTGTGCAACTGCTGATAGGCACGATCTATTCGTCCGAATTTCATGATCTAAATCAATTTAAAATGCCTTCAGCCGCCAAAGGTCTATTAAAACGCTTTAAAGTACGTTTTGTCATATCTGCGATCATCCTCTGCCCTGATCGTTACGAAGTGACGCCCATACAGCTAAAAGTCCATGATAATAACAAAAACCTCTCAGGCTGCTTTACTTTAACCTGAGATCACTGTTCGAGTATTTAAAGGAATCTACAATAAAACGTACTCTAGCGTTCCCAACAACTGCATAGAAACTCATGCCGTTCATTGAATAGCATTATCACTACTTAAACAGGAGTTCCGTTCGTACTTATGAAAAAATTACTCATTACTTGTTGCCTGTTACCCCTCATTGCATTTGTAAACCTATCGACAGCAAACACCATAGAGGCTTCTGCAAACCTAAACGATGACGAGACTATACCCGGAGGCTGGACCTCTTTTAGAACCGACATCAGCGAAGAAGCCATTGAAAGCTTCTCTCTTGCATTTTATGGACACGTTGGGGTGGTCTACAGGCCCATAGCGGTTTCATCACAAGTGGTTGCAGGCACTCATTATCGTTTCTTTTGCAATACACGCGAGGTTTACCCAAACGCTCCTACCTACCCGACTATGGTATCCATATACGTTCCATTGAACGGCCCCCCTCATATTACGGGAATCAAGCGACTCAATTAAGGTTATATATGATTTTTCTGAAACAATAGCCTAAGAGACATTGTAATAGCCGCAGCAGAATTCAAATATTTTTAATTCTGCTGCATTTCATGAATCATGCATGCCTTAGCTGTAAACCTTTGGCGAATGACATGGATCGAGCAGAGCTCTTAATCAAAAAGCCATCCGAGTACTGATTCACCTTGTAACATTGATCTAAAACACAGACTCATTGCGCTTATACGGGTATAGTCTCATTCCCATTAATAAAGGATAAGAAATGGTTTAAGAAAGCAATGAATAAAAATACTTGGCTTGCTGTTACGCTTTTAATCAACACCTCAGCTCAGGCGTCCTTTGTAGAAACGACTGAATCAAATTACAACAGTAGTGCTGCCATTCCCAGCTACTTGCAGTTTCGTTATCTATCTGACCAAAAAGAAACTCAAGTATCGCCCTATGATTACTCATGGAAAAACCAAGCAGATAACTTGCCTTATGCATGGATTCGTAAAAATCAATTTTTCGAAATTTGCGATGACCTTTCCACTTTAGAATATGGCCTTAAAACCGAATGGAAGCCAGCCACCGAGGCTTGGGTAAACGAACACATTGATCACCACAGATTCTTATCCGGTCGCTACTGGCTGATTGGTCAAGACAAAAGCATTCAGTCATATTCAATTATCAGCACCGATCAGCAACAACAATTAATTCCAGAAGAAGGGGTATTATCTGCCATGCCATTATGCATTAACGAGAACAATTAACGCCATAGCCAAAAGAAGCACTACCAATCATAGGCGTGCTTCTTATGTAAGCAAGATCAGCGTTTATTTTGATCTATACTCGAGCAACAACAAGAATTTAAAATGAGTTTCATTGATGTTTAAAAAGTAAACCGGACAAATCGTCTCCGCTACTCAACCAGCCATGAAAAACAAATTTACATTTACTCAAGATTTTGATTTTCACATCCTGTTCAGCTTCACGAATGTTACATCGACGAAAGTTTCGGTGCTGTAAAAAATAAGCGCCGACGTTGGCAAAATCAAGCGGGGCAAGGGCTCTAAAGTAATGGCCATCGCAGATGCTAAGGGTTATCCGATCTCAGTCTTAGCAACATCAGCGACTCCTCATGAAGTCAAACTCGTGTTATCAACATTGGAAGCGAGAACAACGTTAGCGCAACCTTGTAGGCTCATTAGTGATAAGGCCTATGACAGTAACGTGTTGTATCAGCCGCGCAAAGAGATCGGTGTTGAATTAATCGCCCCACATAAAGCGAATCGAAGAAAAGCAGTGATTCAAGACGGTCGTTCATTGAGGCGTTATCAAGGGCGATGGAAGATAAAGCGCCTATTTGCCTAGTTTCATAACCTTCGAAAATTGATTAATCGCTTTGATTATAAGAATTTCCAGCCTTTTTTGGGGCTAGGCGCTTTTATGATTTTAACGAAAAGGTATTTGTGAAAGCGCTTCTAATAAAATAAAAGGAACTATCACAACCACAGCCTGACCATTTGAATTTCAGGCTGTGGCTATCAGATACATACTCAAATAAAGCAGTACTTTAAATAATCTATGAGACAATCCCTGTTTCATAGATTATTTTTATCCTTTCAAAGCATCAATTCCTACACTCAGTCCTATATCCATCTTTTGATTGCAACCATGCAAGGTAATCATCCTTAACCCAATCTTGAAATTGTCTGTCGTAATTATCAGACAAGTAACGAATCATATATCGATAGTCATTTTCACCGTACTGAACATCATGAGATCTGAGTGCAGACGCAAGACGCAGCATGTGATTTTCTTGATGAGTATCATAGAAATACAGGTGAGCAAGATACGACCAGGTATAGATGGTTTTAAAATCTCCATTATATGAAGCATTAAAAATTTTCTTCAATGAAGGTGGGTTTACAATTTCATGTAAATATAATTTTTTTCTAGGATGCGGATTACATTTCCCATAGGCTACATATTCCGCCAATCCTTCGGCCCACCATACGGTATCAATATTGCTATGAGCATGAAAATCACCAAACTTATTATAACGACCGTCTAGATAATGAGTGTATTCATGTGCCAAATTCCATACAATGTCATGTCCATCATAATCTTTTTTCTGATAAACAAACAAACGAGCCTGGTTATCCTTTTTGCTTGGATTGCCTTCTAAATAAACACCTCCATTATCGGTAATGGCATCAAACAACGCGTAACCATAAGTCTGCCACTGATCTCGATCCTTTGAGATAATAACTTCTATAGTATCATTCCAGTCGTTATAAACCGCACTGTATGGGTTCGTTTGCATTGTTCTATGAAATCGATCTTCAGTATCCTTTAGCGTTTGACAGAGGCTTGCTCGTCTTGAATCATTTAAAAGCCCTCTTGCCGCTTTTATTTTCACCTTAGAGTAGCCTGGGCAGGTGACCATGGAATCAAAGAAATCTGCTTCTTCAAAGCTATCACAATAGGGTTTGAATTGACCTTTATCGCAAAGCTCTTTACTGTCTCGGCGTGTTCCCTTTGCAAAGTTAGCGCTAATTTGCAAACGCATTTTCGTGAGTAAGTTCGGCGATATAGCGTGATTATTGGCCCTCAAGTTTAATTGACGTGCAATATCGACAACGGTTGGATCAATTTGATCCGACAGCATCCTCTTTGGAAGATCGGGTGTTAAGTAATAATAATGCTCCATAATACCGTACATATGTGAAAGAACACCCATTAAATTTTCATAAACACGGATACTCTCATCACCCCACTTATTCTTCCAAATCACCAAATCTTGCTTTGCAAGAGATTTAAGTACATTTAAGGTAGATTGTAGATTGCGGCTTAAATACTCAACATGCTCTTTATCTCCATAGGCACCATATGAGTAATAAAGGACTTGCAACCAATATATTGTTGCTGTTTCAAATTCAGGTTCTTGAGCTATCCATGAGCTATTCCATTGGTAATGACCTAGAACCCTATGCACCAATGGTAACAGTTGGCGATATTGTTTTCTAAAATGATGTTTTTCATCTATTTGCGATGATATAGCTCTTGCTATATCAGCATGAATACGGGCTGTCCTAGGTGTGTTATCATAAAAGCCAGACATATTCGAAAGGGCTATCACTGCTTCATAGAGCGCTTCAGAAGTCGCATCTGATTGCCAGTAGCTTGAATCACTATAAACCCTTGAATTGTGAAACCCAATGTATTCAAGCAGCACTTCAATGGCTACATCATTGATATCATTTCGCTCAGCAATCGCTTTTAATGCCAGAGAAACATCTAACAACCCTCTATCTGTATAGTAAAAATTTTCCGTGGCGTAATAACGTTCTCGCGTTTTCTTATATGCATCATTGAGTAAGCCCGCTACCCAAGATGATAAGTAACTGTAATCCTTTATATGCCCCTGATCGTTATCATCAAGCCAGCTAACGGATGTCGATTCATTAAACGAGCCACTTCCTACCGTAGTACGGGCATGTATATCAGCAGACATCAACATAACGACTGCTGTTAATGCAATGGCATTAACCGGTAAATGATTCATAACACTCCCCTAAATTCCTCTATAGATAAAAACCCATAATCATGCGAATCATGCGTTTCTAATGAGGCAACCATTTAGACAGAAAGCGAATCATTTTTATGCGGAACAAGTTGCAATATGCAATCAATTTTTCATATTTCATGCTTCAGTATTAAATCAGCGTGGATACGCATATCAACATCATCATTTATAAAAAAAGGGTATTAGGTTATCGATATGCTCAAAGCGAAACAAATTTTTTAAAAAACCCAACCATCCTCATTCTTACGGATGAATATTTTTGTTAACCCTTTCTCAATTCATAATTTTTTCAAAAGAAAACATCCACATCATACATTCTCAAAAAATATACACCTATTTCCTAAAACAAAAAAACGTGACAGCCTCGAAAGCAACGCATCCATTTCATGGATATCATTTAAAGATTTATATTAAGAGCATCAATGCGAGCTCAAGATATCATTTATAATTCAAATGAATTGAATAACGATCTAATCCTCTTGTAAGTCTAAAACATCAATGCGATGCACTTCAGAAATCTTCATATTGGTTATGTTTACTTTTGAGCATTCATCAATAGTCCTACAGAGATTCTAGGGAAACGTTTTTTGTCGAAAGAATGTCAGATATTGCCATCTCAACTCTGATGATACGGAGCCCATAATCATGCTTATTGAACGCAGATGACGCTATCAGCCACGCCATCAAGCGATACCTCATCCATTGACTAGTCTATATACAGGATTGATTATATTAACCGCGCGATAGGAATAGAGATTGGATTAATCGTGAGATGATGCCTTTTCGTTACGGTCTTTTGTGCCTCAGTTTATTGCTTCCCAACCATGCGTTATCTGAAGAGGATAGCGTGCGTTTTGCTGTTGGCATGCTTTCCCCTACCGGTGAAGAGCGTAAAAGTTACGACCAGGTCATAGCGCTCTTTGAATACAAACACCCTAAATACAAAGTGATCTTCGATGTCACTTATGTGGAGACCTATAAAAAGCACATCAAAAGATGGTTAGCGAAAGATTTTAAAGGAAAGGCACCTGACGTATTATGGTGGCAAGCAGGAGAACGTTTAAATCATTACGTCCGACTTGGCCAAATTGCTGATTTAAATACATTTTGGAAAGAGCACCAGCTAACTCAGGCTTTCCCTCAAGGGATTCGGGAGGTTGTTTTCAACGATGGAGCCCCCTACGCCATTCCTTTTGTGTACTACCCTTGGGGCATGTATTATCGAGCGTCATTATTAAAATCTCTTAACATTGCCCCTCCTGTAACCTGGGATCAATTGCTGCCTATTTGTCAATGGCTAAAAGCCCAAGACCGTTACTGTTTTGGTGTCGGAACCAAAGAAACCTGGCCAGCAGCAGGTTGGTTTGACTATTTAAATATGCGTATGAATGGACTCAGCTTTCATCGAGCACTGGTCAAAGGAGAACAGTCTTACAAACAAGCCAAGGTTCGCCAAGTCTTTGTATTTTGGAAGTCATTGCTTGATAAAGAATATTTTTTGCCAGGTGCTAGAAATTTTAACTGGAATCATATTTTTCCTTTTTTATATCGCAAGGAAGTTGGTTTTACACTTATCGGTCATTTTGCCGAAACGCAATTTACCGAGCTCAAGCCTGAGCTGCGCCAAGATTTACGTTTCCTGCGTTTCCCCGCAATACGGCCGGAGTTTGCCTATTTTGAGGATGCACCAACCGATGTGTTCATTTTACATAGACAGGCAGCCAACAACCCCGCAGCGTTAGCGTTTCTTGAGCATTTATCACTACCAGAAACTCAAGCATCCCTAGGACAAGGGTTAAAAATGGTGCCTGTGCACACAGATGCTTTTGCAGGCAGTCAACGCTTTCAGGTTGACGCAGCTGAGCATTTGCGACGCAGCAAAGGGTTCGCTCAGTATTTTGATCGTGATGCACCACAAAACATGGAGGGAGATTACGTCAGTGTATTCAAGGCTTTTTTAGAAAACCCTGATGTTGATAAAACGCTTGAGCAACTTGAATCCATTCGCTTACAGTCAAGCTTATAAACTCTCCACCAAGCGACGACCAGAGACGGTTTCAAGACTACTTCATTACAAATGGTAAGACGATGGCTATGATCGCTATGACGATTCCCACAAACGCCACCGTCGAGCCCTGCTTAGCACTATTCTGCGCTATCTGAATTTTGGATTCTACATCGCTGACTTGGCCTTTTACCTCATTAATTCGTTGCTGAAGATGTCTTTCCATTTTTTCTTCAACAGGGTTTAACTTTTCGGTAATGGTTTTCTGTGATGCGTGTATGGCTAATTTATGAACCGTTGTACGAATAGCCGTGACCAAAGCAGACGGCTGTGTCTTTTGATCGAGTTGGGAGTTTAGCGTTTGAATCTTTGCGTCCACAACCTGTCGCATATCATCAATCTGCAACTGAACTTCTTTACGCAATGATGCGAGTTGTTGACGCATCTCATCTTGCAGTTGATTTTGAACTTGCTCTAAGCCTTTTTGAGTATGTTGTTTGACAATTAATTCAATTTCACGCAAATAAACCGGCGGCACCCCCTGCTCTTGCTGGGACGCAGCGGCTTGCACAGCAGGCGCCGACACGCTCACTTCTTCTACTGCTGGTGCTTTGGCCGCATTAATGGCTCTCAAGTCATCCAGCACTTTTTGCAAGGCTACACCTGTCGCAGGTTTTGGCAGAACGCCTAAAGCCCCATGAGACTTAGCTTCCTCAACATATTCTTCCCCTTCCTTAGACGTGTACATAAAGGTCGGTATACCGGACGTTTCAGGGTTGCGCTGAATGGCCAAGGTGGCTGACAAACCATCCATGCCAGGCATCATGTGGTCCATAAATATGATATCTGGACGACGAGTTTTGAGGTATTCAAACGCTTCTTCGGCACTTTCAACAGAATCAGCAGAGAGCTTCTCCTTCTCGAGCATTCGCTGAAGTACCTTCCGCGCCGACCTTGAATCGTCGACGACTAGCGCGTGCTGCAACGCCATGCTCCGCCTCCCACAATAGATATCCTCATCACCATTGCCTTAAAACGATCAGCATGCTCCAAAAAGCGCTATACCAGCGAGCTATCTCACAACGCTTTAAAGAAACCTATCTCATTTATGAATGGCAATTGACCTATAAAGTCAATTCTAGCCCTTATGCAAGTGTATGCGTAATCATAAAAAGGGAGCAAGTAGCAAGCCTGGGCCTTGACGAACGAATCACACTGCGTCTTACATGGAAGACAATGCGACACAAATTATCATGGAAATTCACATGGTTAAGTACCCATGCTTGGTTAAAATCCCAGTAGTACTTTCTCAAAAGTTGCACAGACAACTCCCAAATGATTCGCTGTGGTAATTTATGCATTCAAATCAACGCAAACGCCTTGTAACCATTTCCACCTGGGCTTCCGTGCTGGTTGCTTCTACTTTGATTTTGATCAAGCTATACGCCTGGTTCGTTACTGGGTCCATCAGCTTGCTTGCTTCACTATTGGATTCCGTTATGGACTTACTGGCATCGGGCATCAGTTTCTTTGCCGTTCGACTCGCTTTACAACCACCCGATGACAATCATCGATTCGGTCATGGTAAAGCTGAACCTTTAGCAGCATTAGCACAAGCAGCCTTCGTGGCGGGGTCTGCCATGATGTTGGCGCTCCAGAGCGCTGACCGCATCATAGGCAGCAAGCACACACTCTCAGAGCCGCTGATCGGCATTGGCGTCACCCTTTTCAGTATAGTTCTAACCTTCGGGTTGGTTGCCTATCAACAATACGTCATTAGACGAGTACATTCTGAGGCCATTCAGGCAGATGCACTCCACTACACCGGCGATTTAGCGCTCAATGGTGCTGTGTTACTGGCCCTTATTTTGGCAAACTTTGGCCTTCTATGGGTTGACCCATTAGTGGGCTTGGGCATTGCTGCTTTTCTCGCTTATGGTGTGTTTAAAATCGCACGCCAAGCATTAGCTTCTTTAATGGATGAAGAAGTAGGACCTGAAATCGAACTGGCTATACGCAAAGCCGTGGCAACCATCCCAGATTGTAAAGGCGTCCATGATATCCGTACACGTCGGGCAGGCCCACAGCTCTTCGCACAAATCCACTTAGAATTTGATGGTCATTTATCTCTGAAGAGTGCTCATGATACGGGTGAACGACTTGTCGCACGTTTACAACAAGAATTTCCTAATCTACAAATAACCATTCACCACGACCCTTTGTGATGTAATCAATTGCGTCAGCCAGTATCTGAGGTATATTTTGTCCACAAGAGGATTACTTGGCAGCAGGGAATATTTTCGGATGGTTTTGTTTTCATACTCTCGGAGTATTGATTCCTTTATTCTTCAGTTCGTTAGATTAAACTCTACGAATAAGTTGTCCTGCCTGGCCGCTCTACTCTCTTTTGTATTTGGCGCCTCTATAAGCATTGCATCTGAACCTCTCACAGAGGAAGAAATTGCACAACCCTATGGCTTTCGACCCTACTCAGAGTACCCGGTATTATTCCCAGTACACCCCACATTGAATTACGACATTTGGGAATCTCACAGCCCCTCAGAAGATAGAATTGGCATTTTAGATGAATCAAGGGCCTGGGTTGCTAAAGGAGTGGAAGGACTCAATGACAGTCTTGACGTTTTTTTTACAGAAAGCTTTTGGGGAGACCAAATCGATGTTGATGAAGATTCAGGCAGTACCAGCTTAATCCGACTCTATACACGGCATGATATACGTCCTAATAAAACCAATGTCGGTATAGGTGTTAACTTAAAACTGGTACTCGCGAATACAAATGAGCGCCTCAAGCTGGTTTTAACCAGCGATGAAGATGAAGAACAAGACGGAGGCCTTATCGATAATGATGAACCGGAAAATGATGTCTCGGCTGCTCTTCGATTAATATTCAACGAAAACAATCGATGGAAAACCAGTTTTGATAACGGCGTTCGCTGGCGAGGTGGTTTCAGAGCATTTACGCAGTTTAGGGTTCGCTATAAACGTCAGTTCACTACGTGGCACTCACGTTTCGTACAGCGAGTCTTTTGGGAAAATATTAAGGGGCAAGGCTATGATGCTAGTTGGGATTTATCTAGACCCTTGGGGCCAAGATGGGGATTATCAACCAGTTTTGATGGTGAAATCTTAAAAGACGATGGCTATTGGAATACCGGACACAGTTGGCGTCTGACTCACCTGTATTCTTCGAGTATATCGATGAGACTCAGTGCAGGCGTTACGCTTGATAATGAAAAGGGGTGGAAGGATAACAACTTCTTTTTATTTTACTCATGGCGAAAACGCATTTATCAAGATTTCGTTTATTTTGAAATCAGACCTGGCTTAGATTTTCCTCGTGAAGAAGATTATGTGCACCAACCCAGCATTTACCTCTCTCTGGATTATCTAACATTCTAAATGCATAAGCGCCGAAAAGTTAGACTAATACGCGATTCTGATATTTTTTTTCGTTTTGGAATCGCATGTTGAAAAAGCGATTGTGTCTTTGGTTTCATAAACAGTAAACTGCCGTGCGTTAACAAAAGCGTTGCTAGTGTACGTGTCTCCGTCATTCGTCTAAAAGCAATCTCACGGCCAGCACCTAATGACAGTATCGCAACAGCAGGGTCCTTCCCCAATTCAGGTTCGTTATCTGAATGCCACCCCATGCTATGATGGCCATCTTGGTAGAGATTCAATAGCACTGAGTCAAAAGTACAACAAAAAGTGGCGTTTAGCTGCTCAATGACATGAACCAATACTGCTGGCAATGGTTCTGCAGGCAAAGTCATACCGGAATAGGTATAGGGTTGAGGGCCATACCAAGCATGTTGACGTGGGATGACATGCGTCTTCCCGTACAACTGGATCTCAGGCTGGCTCCAAAGGACGTTTTTTTGCAATTCTGAAAACAGTGAATCACAATACTCACTGCCCAACCAATGATCAAAATACTCCAAGTGTTTATTTAATAAGTTTATTGAATCCATATATCATTATCATTTCAAAATAAATATTAATGCATAAAATCGCGCCCGTGCTTTCAGCACGCAATAAGCGTTCCTTTGCACACATGCTTGATTTGTGATCCTATAGCGAAAATCAAATATGAGCAAAGACATCACGATAGAATAAGTATTCCCCTCTATCGCGAGATTATCTATACGTTTTGGGGAGCCTTGCAAGGGAATTATTGCCTGCCTGCAGAGATCGACACCTCCAAAAGAGTACCAACCAATCTTCGTCGTTTTCAAAATGTGTAAGTCGGGAGCTGGTAAAAATCCACACCATAAAAACCACTATCATACGGAATACTGTTTTATAGGATTTAAACACAACATCAGACAGAAGGTCGTTCATACACTTGCCATATACTCGTAATTTCAAGTGTGGCTAGCACAGGCATAAAAAGAACAAGCCAGTGCAATAAAACAGTGCTTAATCCGTGGTTTCATTAACAATCTGAGTGATCGCTGCTCCTATCATTGATAGGGCGCTGGATGAGCTAAAAAGTAAATACTCACAAAACTCGTAGCAATGTCACCATTAAAATAGATACGCCTATTAAAAAGAAAAAGTTCATAGAAAATAACTATTCTCGTAATAGTTTTTATAAAATCGTATAGGAGTATTTATATACTTACATTAAAAACCTACATCATTTCAATAAGATATATAAAACAATTTTTTTTCATAAAATATAATTCTTATATTCAACTCATTTTTTGTTGCTGACGTTAAAGGTTTGTAATTAAATGTACAGCGTGAATTGCGTCACAAACTGATGCATTTTGTTGGTTTCTACTTACTTGCACGGAACGCTTTTTCATTATTTTTTACTGGTTTAGTATGAAAAAGAATTGTATACATTGTGGTTTTGAGTTGCCTAGCAGATATTCATCTTTATGTCCTTCATGCAAAGCATTTCCAGATGAACACTTGGATTTAAAAAAGGCTTTCATTTCACCTGAAAAGGCTGATTTACAGCGCACCTTTGAACTTAGCCCTATTGATATTGAATCAAAAAGCCGTACGACTTTCACAAACTACCAACCAAAGCAATCTAACGATCGCGAAGTAGCATTTATGGTTGATAATTATGCGTCTAAGCGTCGCTCTGCCCGAGTCACGAAAACGCAGAAAAAAAGTAACGTTAGCGTATTTTCAAAGGTCATTGTAATTTCTACGGCTCTTACAGCATCTGCTTACGTTGTTGCAAACGTTGTGAGATTTGCCGTTTAATAGAGCACCATCGCATCACCCAACGAGAATAAAAATTTTTTTAATATTGGTGATGCGATTCAACTGCACCATTCCTTTTACCGTTTGCGCACAACCCAGCTCAACTTAACCTACCAAACACTCTATACAAATGATTTTAAGTCATGCAGTCAAGGTCATAAAGCCTTGCGAAATACGGAATCATTCTTAATTCATTATTATAAAGCAGAGCAATAGACCGCACCTCTACTTACAACAACATCACCACTAAAAAACAAAACTAACGTTTCTTAACAGCCGTTAAGCTTTCATTTCCACTTACCAATGATTTTAGAAAATCTAATTTAGCTCTTTCTGATGGCTTATAGGGGCGATTAATTCCTTGTGTTACTTTACCCAAACGTTCAATGGAACGCCAAACAAAATATTTTTCATTTTGGCAAAAGCTTGCGTAGGTCGTTCGATTAAAGTGGTCATCGAGTACATGAATTAACGTTCTCTTAGCCGCATTACTGCTTTCCAGAAAAGCATCTATTAAACGGTCTGGATCAATAAAAGCCAAGATATCACTTCTATAACGATTATTTTCAACCCTATGAAAGAAATCATATATTTTCAAATGATTGTGTTTTAAAGCATGTATAATTTCTTTTGAATAAAGCTCAAACTCGTATTTGACTGATTCAGCCAACCCTTTTTCAATCAGGTCATACAGCTCCTCAACATAAACATGTTCTACCTGATGATTTTGAAGCGTTTCTCTCAAATGGAAGAAAGTGGTCATTAATGAGTTCTGTGGTTTAGCAGAATCTCTTAGTTCATTTTTTGACACCAACTCTTTAACATATTCTCTACAACTTAATATAATTTCATCTTGTGACTCCTGGATCATTTCTAAGTGACTCAGGTACAGCAATAAATGAAAGGCTTTCATGATGGTGTCTGCTTGCTTATAGGTTTTGTTATTAATACACTCCATCAGAACATGGTAACCATAATGAAAATCTCTATCAGAACATTCCAAGCCTTGCATCAACACTTTCGATGGTATGGCTTCCCCTTTTAAAATGGGTGCACTGTCCACAATCACTTTTGCAATTAGATCTATATTGGTTGCTTCTCGATTGGCAAGCTCAATCATAGCCACTTCATTCAAAAGGATAATAGGGTTTTCTTCATATGTCTTATACAGAGGCCGTATTTCCAGTTCCACCGGGCTTTGCCGATATGCCATGGTTCGATGCATCGCATCAAAAGTCATCAAACTGTAGATGCTTCTTTCGTTACAATCGACTTCTAAAACAACCACTATCACTTCTTTGATGACTTGGGTTTTTACTTCGAAATCCAGGTTCATGATTCGAACATGGTTTAACAAAGCCTTCACCAATCGTATTGCTCTTCTTAATGACCTAAAATTTATGGATTCACAAGCCGATATATAACGCACCAACTCATTCTCTGCTAACAATATCAAGTTTCTTTGTCCCTGATCAGAAACCATTGAGAAGACTAAAGGACGAAAAATCTTGTTAATGTCTGGCGTATAAATCAGTGTCTGACTAACCGTTTTTTCCTTGATTCTATAGTATTCCTGACTATTAGAAATTTCTTTCTCGTTTGAAATTAAAATCACATGCAGCGAATAGACTTCGTTTAATAGGTTTGCCAGGCTCATGCATTCCACTGCAGAGAGACCTGAGCGCTCAACATCATCCAAGACGATAATAGGGTTATGCTTGCAGAAATAAGCTTCGACCATACTCGGTGCAGTTGACATGTGATTCGAAAAAAACAGATTTGCTATCGCAAATAAGTTTTTACCGCTCATGATTTTATCGGGATCTTTCTTTTTGGCATTAATAATTTTAGAACCTAGGCTTTGAAATAGGTCCTTTTTACTGTGAATACTGTATAAGCTTATGTATAAATAATGGTTTTCAAAGGGCCGCCCTAACCCTTGACGAAACTGTTCTTCAAGATAATTGGTTATGAAGTAGGTTTTACCTGATCCCCAGTGGCCTTTAATAAGCAAACAACCAAAAGGTGTGGGTTCTTTTAAATACTCATCTAAATGTTGCCTTAACTCAAGCTCATTCATACAACCACACCACGACCCAGGTATTTCTTTCTTAGAAACGTTTCACCCAGTGTATCCCAGCATGGCGCTTATTATCCATCACTGTTATAGTACAGTTTAGTGAGTTACTTGCAACGTATACTCTGTTCGTAATCTCGTATGCTTAAGTTGAAAACGTACACCTGAATCAAACTCAAGGGTAAAACACATCCCAGACGGCGCATCATCAATACTCACCTGACGAACGCGAGCATTTTGCAAACCGAGTAAATGGCTTAAATCGTTAAATCGACAGTCACATAAATCATCAGGGGAAAGATCAGCATGAGGTGCTTCGTAGCTTAGCTGACAATAAGCCACTCCCATATCGAAGTAAATACGATACCAACGGTGCTTGACGCGAATCCAGCACACCATAGCCTCATCTTCAAGCGTGCCTTGGTACCAGAACTCTTGTAGAACCAGCGATTGGATGGATTGGTTGGCTAACGTCGGCCAGTCGCCACAAACTTCAATCGCAGACTGAATCATTGCCAAGGGTTTTCGTCTCTACTTCAATATCACAACGTTGAGAATAGCAGCTTTGGTGCGATCTTTGCGGGCACAGTACGCTGTATTCAGCATTCAAAGCAGGGTTTTATTGCCTAGCCTGCTGTTAAGTCCCTAGTGGGGTTAACTTTATTAGTATGCCAATGCCAGGATGGTCTAAATAGTAAGTTTCACCGCTTTTCAATTTTTGGCGATGCTCGACAGGTATTCTTTGAACCAAAAATGTTGATTTAGGTTGCTTGTCTTCTGCTGCCTGTGAAGAGGTATCCACTTCTGGCAATGGTTCACTCACTTGAGCCTGCCAACTGCCTTTTGAAAGCAGAATATCGGCTTTAACATGCAAAAACCTGCCACGATAGAATGTAAACCAACCGGCCATTTCTGGTTGTCCGTTGACCATAGCGTCGGATTGCACCCAGTAACGAGTAGATTGACTCAAATCTTTAAAGCTCTGAACAAAGGCTGCCTGGTATAACACTCTGTATTGACCAGAGTTAACCAATCTGCTTTCGGCATTTGCCAATAGTCGCTGTTTAACGGCCCCACTATGCTGATTAAGATGCTCTGCTTTTGGCAATGGATTGTAACTGCCATTAGGCGCTTCCAATGAATCTTCTGTATTGGATGATGCTGGGGGAAAAGCTAAATTTATCCAATTCCAAGCATCTGGCAGCTCTGACCCAAAACTTTCTTCTTTAAGCCATCCCGTCGATTTGGGAGTAAACAGTACCACATCTACCATATAGAGCTTTGCAGAGACGTGTAAGGAAGTGCACATCAGCAATGCAACCGCACTCAGCTTCAATAAGCCTATTTTGTTCATCATCATGCCTTTTGCTGCAATTCTTTAATGACCTGTCGAACACCACCTAAACGTTGGTCGACGGTTTCCATGGGCATTTGAAACTTCAGTGCTTGTGCACCATCCAACTGATAGGTCATTGGCCGACTCTGCACCATCTGCACCATGCGGAACGGGTCTATATTAGGGGCCTTTGAAAACTCAAACCGGCCTCCTTGCGGGCCCGCATCACACTTCGCAATTCCAATGGATTCCAATTCTAACTTTAATTCGCTTTGTTTGAATAAGTTTTTTGTTGGTTCAGGCAGCAAGCCAAAGCGATCAATCATTTCAACTTGCAGTTCTCTAAGCCCATCTGAGCTTGCTGCACTGGCAATACGTTTATACAACATTAATCGAGTATTAACATCCGGCAAGTACTCATCAGGTATCAAAGCAGGGATTCTGAGATTAACCTCAGTACTGGCCCCTTGTGCTTGCTCTAAATCAATGAGCTGCCCAGATTTAATGGCTTTTACCGCACGCTGTAGCATTTCCATAAACAAACTAAAGCCAATTGTGTGCAAATGTCCGCTTTGTTCTTCCCCCAATAACTCGCCTGCTCCACGAATTTCAAGGTCTTGAGTCGCCAGCATGAAGCCCGCTCCTAAATCTTGAGCTTCAGCAATGGCTTCCAAACGTTTTTCAGCATCCGTTGTCAGACGCTCTTTCGGAGGCGTTAATAAATAGGCGTAGGCTTGGTGATGCGAACGACCCACACGCCCACGTAATTGGTGTAATTGAGCTAAACCAAATTTATCCGCACGCTCAATTAAAATGGTATTGGCAGAAGGCACATCAATGCCCGTTTCAATAATCGTCGAACACAATAGTAAATTATAACGCTTGTGATAAAAGTCTGACATCACTCGCTCAAGTTCACGTTCAGACATTTGCCCATGAGCCATGCCAATCCGTGCTTCTGGCACTAACTTTTGCAAATCGGCTTGCGCCTTCTCCATCGTTTTAACTTCATTATGAAGAAAATAGACTTGCCCACCACGCAACACTTCACGCAGCACGGCTTCTCTAATCAGCGCATCATCTCGTTGATGCACAAAGGTTTTGACAGACAATCGACGTGCAGGTGGCGTTGCAATGATAGAAATATCTCGAATGCCTGACATCGCCATGTTCAACGTTCTGGGAATAGGCGTAGCCGTCATCGTTAAAATATCGACGTTCGCACGCAACGCTTTAATTTTTTCTTTTTGTGTGACACCAAAGCGGTGCTCTTCATCAATGATTAATAATCCCAAATTATTGAATTGAATGTCAGACTGCAACAGTTTATGAGTACCAACAACAATATCAGCACTGCCTGCCGCCAGCTGCTCTAGGGCTTTTTGTTGTTCTTTTGTCGATTTAAAGCGAGACAACACCTCAACTTGATAAGGCCACTCGGCAAAACGATCTCGAAAGGTTTCGTAGTGTTGTTGAGCAAGCAATGTTGTCGGTACCAGTATCGCTACTTGCTTGCCTTGAGAGACCGCCATAAAAGCGGCTCTTAAAGCCACTTCCGTTTTTCCAAAACCAACGTCACCACAGACCAAGCGATCCATTGGTCGCTCATTGTGCATATCTTCTAGCACTGCATGAATGGCATCTGCTTGATCAGGTGTTTCTTCAAAAGGAAATTGCGAAGCAAATTGCCAATAATCCGAAGAAGGCTTCCCGTAAGCAAACCCTTTCTGAGCTTCTCGTTTTGCATAAACGTCTAACAGTTCTGCTGCTGTATCGCGAATTTTTTCAGCAGCTTTGCGTTTTGCTGCCGTCCATTTATCACTGCCCAACTTATGCAATGGCGCTAAGGCATCTTCATTACCAGAGTACCGTGAAATCAAATGCAAAGAGCCAACAGGGACATAAAGCTTTGCTTGAGCTGCATACTCAATGCATAAAAATTCATTTGTTTGACCATCAATATCAAATGAGGTCAAACCTTGATAGCGACCCACGCCATGATCAAAATGAACAACCGGTTGCCCTATTCTTAATTCTGCGAGGTCACGAATTCCGCTTTCATTTGATTCTTTTGCAACACGTCGCCTTTCTTGAGCAACACGCCGACCCAAGATCTGTTCTTCACTGATGAGGTGAATACGTTTGAAAGCATCGTGATCAGGGACATCCCACAGAATGGCTTCTGTAAAGGGTGCAACCAGTACCGTGTACTGATGATTCAGCTGCATTGCCTCATGCCAGTTTAAACCTTTATTGATTGCAACGCCGGCTTCATTCAATAGTTCTGTTAATGCTTCTCTTCGACCAGCACTTTCTGCACAAAAAATAAAAGCGTCATCTTGATGTTCATCAAGATAATCGACCAAACGCTGCATCGGCTCTTTTGCTTTGTGATCAACATTCAGTGATGATTCGATCCAATGCTGGCCAAAGTTATAAGCCCCTGCCCCTTGAGCAACGTCTTTAGACGTCAGAATGCGAGCTTTTGGTTTCAATCCCGAAAATAATTCATTGGCTGGCAAAAAAACTTTGTTGGGTGGCAATATGGGGCGTAATCGATCATGACGCCTGGATTCATAACGCTGCTCAATGTCTTGCCAATACTGTTGAATGCTCTCCTCCAATGACCGGTGATGCACAACCAAAGCGTGCTCAGGCAAGTAATTCAACAAAGTCGCTGTTTCATCAAAAAAGAGCGGTAGATAATACTCAATCCCACCGGTAGGCAGTCCTCGCTCCATATCGGTTAATACTGGACTCTCAGCGGTTTCAATTCCGAAGTGATCAAACCAACGATCAACAAACCCAGCTCTCCCATCCTTGGTCATCGGATACTCAGTCGCTGGCAATAGTTGGATTGCATCGACCTTATCAAGCGATCGTTGCGATTCAGGGTCGAAGTACCTCAGTGACTCAACTTCATCGTCAAACAACTCAATCCTGACAGGAAGATCACTGCCCATTGGGAAGAGGTCCATCAATGCCCCTCTTAATGCAAACTCCCCATGCTCATACACCGTATCCACCGACTGATAACCGGCTTGAACCAAGCGCTGTCTAAATTCACTGATGCGAATGCGTTCTTGTGTTTTAAGCAAGAAACTGGTGCTGTCGACGAATTGCTGTGGGCACAGTCTTTGGCACAAGGTCTTCACCGTCGCGATGACCACGCCTTGCTCCATTCTGGGTAACGCCGCCAGCGTAGAAAGTCGCTCAGAAATAATGTCTTGATGCGGTGAGAAAAAGTCATACGGCAAAGTTTCCCAATCAGGAAAGACCACCGTAGGCACATCAGAATCTAGGTATTTAAATAAATCTTGTAGTTGAGAAGCTTCATTGGCATCTTCAGCAACAATCAATACTGGGGCATCCAGTGTCTTGATCAGTTGCACCACTTCCAGGCTTATTAAGGTCGTGTTGACCTGCCCCCAAAGTTTCCGATCGCCAGGTTTTGTTGGGATTAATGCTGAAGAAGAAAGATACATGTGTGTGCCAGGAACGTCCAAGACCCAGAGTGGTTACAGTCTAAACAAGTCTGTCTTCGAATAGAACCCAAGCGGTGGCTTAACCTACTCTACGATTAACAAACGGAATTGAAGACAGAGAAAACGTTAATGACGCTTCCATGCAAATGCACACTAACAGGATTTGCAAAACGCACAAGCGTTCAGTTAAAAGCTTTGTGCGAATACTCTGATTCTAAATTGAGTCATCCTGCAATTGACGGCATAATAACCGCCTTGAGTGTAGCCATCAAAAGGTAATCCGACGTGTCTCCAGATCAACGCGACGCCAGTTTGCAGGAATGGTTAGAGCGAGAGTCCATTGCTGAATCCATGATCCCCATTATTGGCAGCATGTACCGACGCAAAAACATTGTCCTTTCCCTCTACGGCCGCCCCATCATCAACCGCTCAGTCATCGACGTCATTAAAGCCCATCGCTTTGTCCGCCACGTGGCCACAGAAGAACTCTCTGTTCACGACAGTTTCCCCGTACTTGAAGCACTGTCAAAGCTTGATATCAAAAACTGCCATATTGACCTCGGGAAACTCTCGGTTAAATTCCGCGATCAAGGGCAAGGTAAGGATGTTGACTCATTCATTCGTCAAGAGCTTGAAGGCCTTCTTGCTCAAGACGCATCAGGTGCTGATGTTAGTCGGGATGTGGTGCTGTATGGCTTTGGCCGCATTGGCCGCCTTTTGGCGCGCATTCTAACGGAAAAAGCCAGCTCCGGTGCTCTGCGTCTTCGTGCAATTGTTGTACGTAAGGGCAAAGGCAACGACCTCTTGAAGCGCTCTAGCCTTTTACTCCGCGACTCTATTCACGGCACATTTAAGGGTTCTATTCAAACAGATGAAGAAAACAATCTGCTGATCTTGAACGGTAACCCTGTCCAAATCATTTACTCAAATGCTCCGGAAAGCGTTGATTATGAAGCTCATGGTATTCGTGAAGCATTGGTCATTGATAACACGGGTATCTGGCGTGATGAAGAAGGCCTTTCTTTACATCTTAAGGCCAAAGGGGTCGCACGTGTTCTACTTACGGCACCAGGCAAAGGCGATTTGAAAAATATTGTTTACGGTCTAAACCAAAGCATCGTTTCTCAACAAGACCAAATCGTCACAGCGGCTTCTTGTACTACTAATGCTATTTCACCCGTTCTCAAAGTGATCAGCGAACGCTACGGCCTCGTTTCCGGGCACGTTGAAACCGTACACTCTTATACCAACGATCAGAACTTGATTGATAACTACCACCCCAAAGATCGCCGTGGTCGTGCAGCTGCGCTCAACATGGTCATCACCGAAACTGGCGCTGCCAAAGCGGTGACTCGCGTATTGCCTGAAATGGCTGGCAAACTGACAGGTAACGCCATTCGAGTACCAACCCCTAATGTCTCTATGGCAATTCTGAGTCTAACGCTTGAGAAAGAAGTGGCTAAGGAAGAAGTCAATGAGTTCTTGCGCCAAACGTCATTAGAAGGCCCTCTACAGCGTCAAATCGAGTTTGTCGATTCGCCTGAAGTGGTTTCCTCTGACTTTGTGGGTAACCGCCACGCAGCCATTGTTGATGGCCAAGCCACTATTGTCAGTGGCAATCGCGTTAACCTCTACGTCTGGTATGACAATGAGTACGGCTATAGCCGCCAAGTAGTGCGCCTTGCTCAGCACATGGTTGGCGTTCATTACCCAACCTATCCGCCTCGTCAGTAACCCTATCATCACTTTACTTCACCTCTTAACGGAACATGTTAAGAGGTGAATGTTTGCCTTATACATTACCAGAGGCTAAGCGTGGGCTAAAAAGGGCCCTGTCACTTCATAGGTAATGCCTGCATTTGTGAGACGACTATTCCCTCTTTGAGAGCTGAAATACAGCCGATCGCCTTTAGGATTAAAGGCCGGCCCTGTGATTTCTGAATGATCTTGCCCGACAATTTGTAGTAAAGGTGTTGGATGACCTGTTTGATCCAATACCACGATTTGCATATCCCCACCGTCTTCGGCCACCAAAACATGGCCTCCACTTGAGACGGTTACATTGTCTACTCCACTCAGGATCGGTGAAGATGACGTGGCTTCATCGTAAAGACAGCGAATTTGGGCAAGCTCTAAATCCAAAGTCCAAACCCGATTGTCACCCTTCGTTGTAAAATACATCACACCTTCATGATGCCAAATACCTTCCCCCCCATTAAAAGATGAGCTTTGAGGTACCTGGTGACGGGTTTGAGTGTCGTCTTCTCCTGGAGTTGGGTTTTCAATCAAATGCCAAGTAACAAATCCTTGAGCATCCAATTCCGCCACGCTTAATTGCCCAGAACTTAAGTCAGGGAAACCCTCATCATTAAAGTAATCGGCCTGAAAGCGATACAAGCACCCATCTTTTTTGTCTTCTGTTAAATACAAATCCATGGTTTGAGGGTCAACGGCAACGGCTTCGTGATTGAATCGTCCCAATGCTGGGCGTCTTATGGCTCTATTGTTTCCCCATGGATCGCATTCGAATACATAGCCACCTGAGACTTCCTCACAGGAAAGCCAAGTCTTCCATGGTGTGGGGCCACCGGCACAATTTCGATTGGTTCGTTTTAAAATGGAGTACGCATCCACAATACGGCCTTCGGCATCAAAACGGATAGCATTGACTCCTCCTAGATAACGAATTTCACTGTTAGACACATATATCCAACCCCCGTCGTCGGTCTCAAAAGTTGCCCCACCATCAGGGAACATATGCCAATAAAAGCCTGTGTCTTGATGTTCTCCCACGTCACATTTAACACTTTGACCTGTTTCAGCTATGACACGCGCGCTAAATCCCCGAGGTAATCGTAATCCCAATTCGTTCGCTGGCAGCAATGGGCCTAAGTCAGAAAGGTCCCGAAAAAAAGGCAAACCTTGTTGTGTGTGGGCTCCGATGGATAAAGGCAACAGTGTTGAACCCATGACAGAAAGCCCTGCGGTTTGAATCGCACGGTTCAAAAATTGTCTGCGCTTTATTTTTTTATTAAACATTTTCATTTCCAATAATTTTTCAAGCAAATTCACGGTGAATGACTTGTGAAATTCAGTCAATGCATTTTAACGACAGACAGATCATTGACTAATGAAATTATTAAGTCATTTGGATCAAAGTAGTCAAGAAAATATTTCAATTCTATTAAGGCCTGACATTGGGAGACAAAACCGTGGCAAGTGCTAACCTCAAATGAAGCCCAAATAAATAGGCGCAGTACCCATAACAAGGAGGTTACATGAAAAGTCTATTTAACATCATTCTTCTGGCATCTATTTTTCCAAACACAATAAACCTAGCCATTGCTCATAGCCCAAATGTCTCGCATACACAGTCGAATTTATACCAAGGTATCAATCTTCTTTCAGATGCAAAAAACACCCAAAAGTGGAATATTAACAACATAGAAAAAGGAAAAATTAAGGAACGTTGTTTTGATTCAAACATTCAGATATCAAAACATTCATATCAAGTAAAAAAATGTCAGCTATTCATACCAACAGGCACAATATTAGAAAAAGGAGACATTATTGAGTCAGATATTGTTGTTATGGAACGACATGCATCACCATTGATATGCCAGCACCAAAATACCTGCCCAACGTTAGGAAAGGGTCCTGATGAAAAACCAAAGCCAGGCAAAGACTATGATGATTTGCCTGGACCTGTCCAAAATCTTCTGACTGAATTAGATATTCATGCCAGTAAAAGAATGTATTGGAAAACGACGTTTGACCATACCGATTCTTTATTGCAAGACGTGGGTCAATCACTAACGCAATTAGCAAAGTCAGTAAACATAGAAGATCCTGCCATTGCACTTTTATTTGATTACATTAGAGCTCACAACTACTACAAATACACGGAAGTGGGTTATCTCCAAACCAAGCCTGCTTCTGTCGCTCTGTCCAAAGGAATGCTCGATATCACAAACATGCCTAGCTTTGGGTTGATAAGCGACTCTGCGGCCAAGGTTTACAGCGGCTATGCCGTCGCGTTACAGGGGCAAATGTTTGGACCCTTCCGTTATTTTGTATCTCACAATATTGATAGCCACTTAGCAGCAACTCTATGGCTGTTAAATCTTTATACTTGGAATGCTGATAACATATCCGGTAATTATTACTTTGGAAGTGCTATCTTTGAAACGCTCAATATTCTTGATTATATGTCATACCAATCTGAATTAGATATCGTTGCCAATACCATTGGACGCTATGAAAAGCAGATACTCAACAATTTAAAAAGTCTAGGTCAGAGTTCATTATCACTGTGGGATTCAAACGGTGATATGGATGCTTTTGTTTTGAACAATGTCATTGATGCTTTATCTAGACCCTTCTATCTGTATTACTGGTCGGGTAAAGAATCTCAAGCTGATGCCTACTTGCCCAAAGCAGATCAAACACTGCTCGAGATATTAACTTGGCATGATCTAAGAATCGATAATAGTGATTTTGATGAGCAATATAAGATCTCTCTATGGATCGCTATTTCAGATACCTATGCCAATCTAACACGCAGAACCCCTGAAGTATTATGTGGCGAAGGTGTCTTTGGTCAATATTGTAAAGCGCTCACTATGGATGAATTATTTGAACCAACTTACAAATGCTCTGAAACGCTAAAAATGCGTATCCAAAAAGACAGTGTTTCTCAAGCTCAAAAAAACAAGATTTGTTTTGATTTAGGTGAGCAAGAAAAACGCTTCCATCATGCAATGAGAACTCAAAATTTGCCTGTCGAAGATGATTATAATGCCGATTTAGAGTTAATTATTTTTGCAAGCCCAGATGACTGGCGACTTTATGGAAGTTACTTATTCAATGTTTCCACCAATAATGGTGGCATTTACATTGAAGGAGACCCTGCAAGAGAAGACAACCAAGCACGTTTTTTTGCTCATCTCGCTACCTGGAAGGATGAATTTGAAGTTTGGAACCTAAAACATGAATACACCCATTACCTTGACGGTCGTTTTAATCAATACGGAGCTTTTGGTCATTACCCTGAAAACCGTACTACCTGGTGGTCTGAAGGCGTTGCCGAATACTTAGCGAATGGCCAGTGCTTTGCAAGAGGTCTTGATGAAATTGAACAGTCAGGTACCATCCCTTCATTACAAAGTATTCTTTATCTAACGTATAGCGACACAACTGCTATGATTTATTCTTGGTCCTATTCTGTACATCGCTATATGAATGAAAGAGGGTTAAGCGAAGTGTGGCGGAAATTTGCAAGCGCAATGCGTAATCCAAACCGAGAGATGGCTGTAGACAGTACAAACCGTATCTTAAAGGCATTAATTGCTCATCGTTCAGACGACTTTAAAAACTGGGTTGAGATGTCTCTAATCCCTTGGTGGAAAGCTAATAAAGATCTTTGTAACGATCTACCGAGATTCAACAACACTCCCTTTAAACTAACAAACTTAAACTAACCTAACCCTACCTGCTGAAGGAACACATTAGACATACATGTTCCTTCAGCACTGAGCATTTCCAGTGGATTCCCTACTGAACTACATTTCTTGATCGAAGTAACAATCACCTTTATAAAAGATTATTGAACCGATTTGCCAGCATAGGATTGGGGCGGTGCAACGGTTACGAGAATGCGTTTCTGGCCATTTATTTTGATGCTTCTGAACACAAGCGCTTGTTTAGGTGAAAAACAACGTTTATCTGGAGAGTTCGGTTTTATTTCGGGTTCAATAATAAAATCATGCACGAGTAAATCTACCCGAGTATTGTCTCCGCTTTCATCAATAAAGTTAATCCATGCAGCCACATCGAACATGTGCAAAGGATCTTGATACACACAAGCTTTTTTCCACTGCTTATCAATGAATGGTTTAAGAGGCGATACGACAGCCGGCTTATCTTTAAGAGAAGACTTGACCCGTTGTTTAAACACCTCACTATGATCGGGCTCAAAGCAAGCGGTTAACATCGTTAACGTGACGACAGAACAGGATATTAGCTGAATACTGTAATCTTGCTTCTTCATATTAGATAGGCCTACCCGATCCAATTTCAGCGTTAGCCGGCTTCAAAGAATCATCAACACAACCACTGGTAGCAACTGTGTTTTAATATGATACAGTACAAATAGAGTAGCACTGTAACTATAGCGGGATTAGCTGCTAATGAGCCATTTACTCTGTTTTTTCATAAAAATCAATACATTATTACCCAACAACCAAAACGAATCCTAAACATGTCAATGGAAAATGGATCTTGGACAGTTGTTGCCGCCTACCCCGATATAATTCAAGCAAGCATTGCGAAAGGCTTACTAGAATCGGAGGGAATACCTGCCAAGCTAGGGGATGAGCACCTTGTAACCAATGCTTGGTATATGTCTATCGGTTTAGGCGGCGTAAAACTCATGAGCCCCACCCATCAAACTCAAAAGGCATATGAAATACTGAAAAAAATGGATCAGGGGCTATACCAAACGGATCATTTACCTTCATACCGATGCCCAAAGTGCCAATCGACCGATGTCGTTGAACGAAAACGTTGGTTAACTCTGCTTTGGCTATTACCTCTGATGGGTTACCCTTTTAAAGAACTCCCAAAAAAAATGGTTTGCAACAACTGTAAAAACAATTGGTCTTTATTTTGATACCTTATAAACCCAACATTCCTTATTGATTTCATATAAGGCTCACTTAGCCTGAAACCATCAGCAGTCAGGCTGCTGATTTCAAATGGGCTTTCCAAAATCTCAATTCATTAATAAGCTTTGTTGAGAGCATGGCATATTCACTACCATCGGCCATCATGTGCTTAGCTTCCTGCTTGCTACCTAAAAGCGCTTCTGCCATAACTTTACCCGCTACTATATGGAATTGCGCATGCATCTTTCTAACTTTTTTATAATAGGGACCGCATTGATCTTTCGCAGGTATTTTATTGATCAACCACCATCCAAAAGCGCAGTTCTGATCAGAACTTAAAAATTCAGGTGTAAAACGGCTACTGCCTGACTCAATGACATCCTTCAACTTATTTTTCCAGGCTAAGTGCGATTCAATGGCTCGATCTAATTCATCACAAATGTTCATTTACAACGCTCTTTGCAATCGGCTACTTTTGTTCAGATTAGCTGTACGCATCTCATTTAACTGAGCTTCCATATTGAATTTGAGTTGAGCTATTGCTAGGAAGTGTTACAAAGATAAACAGACTTTCATTTCTTGCATACTTATGTGGCTTGATATAACCTACCAAAATTAAACCAGTCATACCTATTAATAGAAAGAATTAACGACAACTTGATTTCAAATGATGAATAATAAATTTATACTAGGTGCTCTTCTTGCTGTCTTAGCTGCGATCTTAAATGCAACCGTTGGAATCATTAGTGTTTCACTTTTTGAAATTGGGATGAAACCCGCTTCCGTCGCTTTTTATAAGTGCCTAATTGCTCTGGTGATTCTTTTATCATATACATTCTTATTCAAATTCAACGAATTAAAAACGCTTGCCAAAAACAAATGCCTATCGATATCGATTTGTTTATTTTTCGGACTGTTTTGCCTTTATTTTTTTGAGACAGCAGCCTATAGAACAGTGAATGTTGCTGTGGTCGTATTTCTTCTCTTTGGCGCATCAACGATTACTACATTTCTCTTAAATGCAATCCTCGAAAAAAGATTCCTGTACCTTAAGGAATTACTTTCATCACTTCTAGCAGTGGTAGGGCTTGCGTTGATCTTCAGCCCTAATGAATCTCAATCAAACAACATGGGGCTATATTATGCTGTAATATCTGGGATTGGATATGGTGTATTTTTAACCTTATCGAAAAAGTTTGAAGTGGGATCAAACATGGGTACGCTCACCTTGTTGCTGGCCTTTGGTTGCATTTATCTTTTTATTCCATTTGCGTTCAATGGGTTAGAGTTAATGAGCATTAAAGCTTTACCCACCATTACCCTACTAGCCATTTTGCCAACCATAGGCGGGTTCTATTGCACACTCAAAGCATTGAGTTTAATCAAAAGTCAATCTGTACAGCTCATAGAACTCACAGAGCCTGTCTTTGCTATTTTGTTCTCGTTTGTCTTTCTAGGTCAGCTTTCTACGCTTACTCAGCTTGTCGGTGGAGCGATCATATTGTTTGCGATTGTGCTTTACGAATTCAGTTTTAAATCCGCTTTCAAAGAAAAACAAGCAAACGAAAGCCCAATTTCTAAATCAGGGGTAGACTGCCTTCAAAAGTAAAGGCATTCATCTATATATTTTCTTGGCTTCTGAAACCGTCAGCAAGCACATTGATAAGCAACCTAAGATGCTTTGGCATGTTTTCCCTTGAACGATAAACACAATATATGCCTAGGTCTATTGGCTTATAGTTCGGAAGAATTTCTACCAATTCACCTGAATCAAACAAATGCTGCATTCCTATCAAGGGCAAATAACTGATCCCCATATGGGATCTCACAGCCTCTAATAAAACACCCGAATCATTGGCTGCCAATTTACCTTGAACAAGGACAGAGCATGGTTCATCTTCTTGATTAAATTCCCACATGCCATTACTCCCTTGGCTGGAGTAGATCAAGCAAGGGTGATGCTTAAGATCATCCAATGTATTAGGAGTACCATTTGCACTTAAATAATCACTGGACGCACATAAAACTGAAGGGCAGTTCCCAACTTTTCTCGCAATAAGATTAGGATCAAGAGTCTGTGCAATCCTAATGGTCGCATCCATCCTTTCATGCACTAAATCCGCTATGGTGCTTGACAGTTGCAGCTCAACCGTAACTTTAGGGTATGCCATCATATACTGCTGAAGCATTGGGATCAGCATTTGCTCAGCCGCATAAACAGAGCTCCCAATTCTTAAATGCCCTTTTGGTTCATCTGTAGGGTTTTCTAGCTCAAGGCTCAACGAATCGGCAATGTTGACCATCTGCCGACACCGCTCAAGTGCTACCTCACCTGCAAATGTCAGACTTAAGCGTCGAGTCGATCTGTGAAGTAGGCGCACACTTAACCAATCTTCAAGCTCATTCAGGTAGCGCGTGACCATCGAACGTGAGACTCCCAGAGATTCTGCAGCAGCTGTCTGACTGCCTCTTTCGACAATCTCTATGAAAACACGAGAAGCTTGTAGTTTATCCATGCAAGATTAGATCTATTGTTGCAACAATGACGAGCCTATTCTAGGTCTTTTAACTGAATATGTAAAATATACGACGGCAACTTAGCTATACTTTCCTCCAAGGAGCCATCTACGTTTTTTACTGAGCAAGGCGACTTAGGTTTATTTTTGATTATATCGCTTCAATATTACTGGAAGCCGCATAACACCAACCCCAAGGTGAGGTATGAATGGCAATACGTGATGAAATTAACAATGCCATTGAATCGCATTTAGCTTGGAAAACAAAACTGCTAGAGGTAATCGATACAGGCAACTGTCTCGTAACACCCGAGCTTATAAAAGCAGAAGACAATTGTGCTTTCGGTTGGTGGTTGAATAATGAGATTGCTGCTGAAGAAAAATTAAATGGTCATTATTTAAGAGTAAAAGACTTGCATTCAAAGTTTCATATTGCTGCAGCACACATCGTTCAGCTTGCTCTATCAGGTAGCTTACAAGAAGCCATTGATAAGATGGGGGAAGGCCAGACGTACTCAAGTATTTCGTCAGAACTTATTCATGAGCTGGATCTTTGGCGAAAGGAAATTAATAAGTAATTGTTATAGGTGGATACATAATAATATTGATGAAAACCAAGAAATTTTATTATCGTCACTCACCAAAATATTATTTAAAAATCCTGACAGGCTAATTCAACCTCTATCCCCACAAGAAGTCGTAGAACCAAATTACCAACACAGGGTTAGAAGGATAATTTAATCCACCTACGGCGGGTTTTGACTCACGCTAGACCGGCCTTTCAAATATTGATAGTCATTTTCAGCTTACAAAAATGCTCGCCAATCGACTCATATGAGTAAGGCAAAGCGCTTTGAAATAACTTTATTAAATATACAATCAAACGGAACAACCTGGCCAAAACCATTCGATTTTTTACTTAGTAAATAATAATCGTGCTATAAATTCAAATAGTTACGTTTCTATCGAATTATGGCTTACAAAACTGCATACTGAGTAAAGAAAGCTTTACATAAACATAATAAAGTTTACTTTTCAGATGCATTTTATTTCAAAGGCTTACTATTGGCACCCGATTAAAGTTAGCATTCACATTTGTAGCACTAATACTAATCTATACTTACATACTCAAACACTTACATACGTTTAGGCTTACACATCCCATAAAAATTCTTCCATCATTTAATAAGTTAAAACTGTGAACTACCCTAAACACACAAGTGTACAAAAAGTGCACACGAACGGTATGATCAGGGACTGAAAATTAACAACAATATGGACATACTGGAATAGAACGCTTCTCGTGTGTGCATATTCACTTAAGAGAGATTGATTATGAGCAAGTATGGCTTTCCGCTTATATGCGCATTAATGGCAATATTGATCACAGGGTGCTTCCCCAAAGACGATAATAAGCTAAGAAATGAAATTACCGCTGAGAGAGAAACTGAGTCCGGTGATTCCAGTACAACCACACCGGACACTGGTGATGAAGATGAAGACGAAGACGAAGAAGAAGAAGAAGATCCAAATGAGGGTGAGATTCTGGTACAGCCCGCCACCCTACCTAAAAGGAGTGATTGTATAACAATACCAGATGAGAGCAATCCCAACTACGCAGGAGATGTATCTGCCCTAGCCGCAGAACGTAGAGACGTTGGGTGGATTAAAAGTTTTTTAAAAGATGAAGCTTTAGAAACAGATACTAAGCAAGCGTGTTTCTTGAACCCCACCTCTGTTGGCAGAGAATTGAAAGATTATGTCATCGGGGTAGAAGCAGGGCAAACGTTCGCTTTAAATTTTACAACTACGCTAAAAGACAGATGGCTGGATATTGCTGCGTATAAACTTAATAAAAAATTTACAACGGTTCCAACGGATGGCCCCGCCATTGATCCTACTATAACGGAAGCTTTTGTTAAGGCTAACCCCACTAGAGTTCAATGGTTCTTTGAAAACAGAACAGCTGGCGTTACGACTATTTCAGGCTTAACACCAGGGCTAAACACCAACACATTGAAGCTGACTGCCAAGCTTGAAAAGGGAGAAGCCGTTAGGATGGAAGTATTATTTCGCTGGGATGACGATCCAGAGCTAACTCCCTTAGGATCTGGCACAACCGGCGACAACCCTTTGTATTTATATATATTCAAAATGACAAAAAATTAACTGTTTATCGCTCGAGCATTTATGCTCGGGCTGTTTCACTTACTTGAACATGAATATACAAATCTCTCTTCCGGGTGGCATTTGACTGATCAAAATGCCACTTCCGGATTTTTACTTCTAACCGATATCCAAAACCCTTACGTTTATACACTCGTGATTGAATACGCTTTCGTCTAAGTTCTGAAACCGTAGTAACGAGCTGCATAGCACACACAGCGAAATGAACTCATAGAGAAGTATGTGATGCGTATGAAAATATGGGTTATTTCAAATTCTGCGTTAATTTTTTTGATTCTTCTATGACAGCGCAACGACTGGGTATTCCTGTTGAGTGGTAGGGTGAACCGATGTGGTCATATTCACTTCGAAAATACGCTCTAATACATCAGGTTTCAGTACCGCACTGGGTTTGCCTGCTTGTTGAATTTCACCGGTTTTAATCAGTAAGGCTTGATCTGCAAAGAGGGCTGCCCATTGTAAATCGTGCATGATGGCAATAATGGTCCGCCCTAGCCGACTTTGCTGCTCCAGTAATTGCATAATACGTATTTGATATTTTAAATCCTGCGCAGATAAAGGTTCATCTAGCAATAAAGCCGTTTGTTGAATAGGATGTTTTGATAATTGACTTAAGGTTCTAACCAATTGAACTCTTTGCTGTTCACCACCCGATAAGGTTGTGTAGTCGCGTTCTAATAATGCGGTAAGCCCCAACGTTTCTGAAAGAGAAAAATATTCTTCCGGTTTGATGCCGGGTCTAGCCATTTCGATGACTTCACGGACTCGATAATTAAAAGGTAAATGCCAGTGTTGTGACAATACGGCACGTCGCTGCGCACGATGCTTGACAGGAATCTTCGATAAGGGCGTTTGATCGTAGTAAACCTGTGAGGCAAGATGAGGGAAATCTCCCGAAATCGTTTTTAATAGCGTCGATTTGCCAGCCCCATTGGGGCCTAATAATACTGAAAAAGTACCGGTTTCAAAGGTACAGCTGCATGCCTGTAAAAGGGTTTTGCCTGCAATCGTTAGACTAACGGATTCTGTACGGATCATAGGCTTCTTCCTCTTTTCACTAGCAGCCATAAAAAGAAAGGCCCGCCGATCAAGCTGGTTAAAATACCAATGGGGAGTTCTTCTGGGCTGACAATGGTTCTCGCAGCAGTATCAGCAACGACCAAAAATAGGCTGCCAAGCAGAACACTTAAGGGAATTAAAAATGTTTGTGAGGCGCCTAATACCAAACGAATAAAATGGGGAATGACCAGGCCGACAAACCCGATGATGCCACTGAAAGCTACGCTGACCCCTACCATTAATGCGACCACGATAATGCTATGGGTTTTTAAGGTTCGGGTATTTATGCCTGCGTATTCAGCTTCGGTTTCTCCAAGAGCTAATAAATCCAAGCCGCGTCTATGGTGCAATGCAACGACAACCCCAATCATTAAAATACTGCTCAGAATAACCACCTGCCACCATTGTGCTCCACTTAGGCTTCCTAACATCCAGAATGCAAACGAGCGTAATTGTTGATCGTCACTCAGGTATTGCACCATGCCGATTGCGGCTGCGGCGATGGCATTGAAAGCCACGCCAATGAGAATCAACTGAGCGGGGTCAAACCCACGGTGTCCTTGAGCAATCATCAACATAAATGCACAAACGGAGATGCCGCCTAAAAAAGCCGCTATCGGTAAGATGTATAAACCATAATTACCTATGCTGCTGACGTTAAACAGCATGCACAGACCGACGGCAACAGCAGCGCCTGATGAAACACCAATGATTTGTGGATCGGCTAAAGGGTTACGTAGATTTGCTTGGAGTAATGCACCACTTAGCCCTAAAGCGGCACCGATGAAAACACTGAGCAGAATTCTAGGAAGACGTATTTCCGTAAAGACCAATTGAGCTTGTTCGGTAAGTTTGCCTTGCAGCAATTCACCTACGTTGATGGGATAGGCCCCTTGAGTGCTGCTCCAAATGGCTGCCAGGAAGAGCAAAGTCAGCATCAACAGGCTCAACTGCAACGGCGTAAAGTCCCGTAAGCGATGACGAGAGATGCACTCTACAGCGCCCTCTTTTAGTGTCTTTTGGAGGAGCTGACCATCCGGTTTAGGAGAAGCAGAGGAATATTGATCGGTAGGCTGGCTTCGCATACTGCGCTCACTGTTACTGCTAGAAGGGCCTTAAGTAGGCCCCGTTAAGCCTTCACAAAGTTAAGTGTCTTGTGACGTTAAATACACAAATGGTTCAATTTGTTTGAGCCGAGACCGAATGTTGGGCAGGCTCTAGCGATTGCCATGCGGTTAATAAACGGCGAGTGGCAACAGGTGAACGTACGCTGAACCCCATCAACAACAATGCATCCATGGCAATCACCTGGCGTTCTCTACCTGCGGTTGTGCGGCTGATGCCGGGGATACCCCAAAGCCTGGCTTCGCCACCCATGGCTTCTAATGATTGAGACGTCGTTAAGATGACATCGGGGTTGAGTGATACCATAGCTTCCGTGCTGAGGGTGCGGAAGCCGCTCAGTTCGGCTGCTGCATTTGTGGCACCGCTTAATCGAATGAGGGTGTCGATATTGGTATCGGCGCCAGCGACTCTGGGAGCACTTCCTTTGTGCTGCATGATAAAGAGGACGCGTCTAGGGTCTTGCGTTAGCTGTTTTTGCTGTTTTTTAATGTCTCGAAAAGAGGCCTTAATATCGCTCGCAAGGACAGCTGCCCGCTCGGGTTCGTTCAATAACTCCCCCAAACGCTTGATGCGCTGTACCAAACCTTCCACTGTAGGAGAGGTATTTAAGGTTTCAATGCGTACGCCAGCAGATTTCAACTGACGAAGAACAGCAGGCGGACCTGCTTCCTCTGCGGCCAGCACCAGCGTGGGTTGGTGTGACAAAATGCCTTCAGCGGCTAAATTGCGTTGATAACCAACCTTGGGTAACTCGGCGGCTTTTTTAGGAAA
This sequence comes from uncultured Saccharospirillaceae bacterium, assembly GCA_947499545.1. GTDB lineage: Bacteria > Pseudomonadota > Gammaproteobacteria > Pseudomonadales > Oceanobacteraceae > CANMOZ01. The sequence goes on along the minus strand of CANMOZ010000013.1, from coordinate 10,720 downwards.
GTAACTGGATGTGTCAGTGGCCACCACTGAACGCCCTTTCCCTAAAGCGAAGACGATTTCAGTCACGCCCCCACCAACAGCGACAATGCGCTCCTTGTTGGCAGCTGCGTGCGAAACCGCTGTGGCAAAACTGAATGCCAATAAACAGCTCAGGCGCACGAACGCCTGCTGAGTGAAAGAAGATGAGATTCTTATCATGATTGGATTTCCAAATCAGAGGGTCTCCAGGCTTAGTTGCGACTCAATATCACTTACGATTGTGCGCCACAAAGCGAGTTCAGGAATACCTGGTTTACGTTTGCCAAAAAAGGTAACAACCGATTCTCCAGCGGCATTAAATAGCTCAACTGAAGTAATGATGCCATCTGTTGATGGCTTCCGCACCACCCAAGCAGAAGTGATGCCACTGGTGTTGGCGTGCAAGTTGAAGTCGGGGTCCATGACATTAAACCAGTCTTGCATTTCCATCAGGTTATCAACGGGGCCCGTATGGATCTGGATGCAACCAGAATTACCCACAAACACCATGATATCGCATTTTTGGTCACGAGCAGCCTCCAACACCTGTTGCAAGGCTTTGGGTGCAACCGGTTGGGTGTATTCCCCTTGAACCAGATTAAAAGCTTGTTGACGATCTAATTTAAAGCGCCTTAATAATGGGTGGAAGTCATGAACGTCTTTGAGGTCACGCCAAGCTTGCCTAAAAGTCTCAGCGTCTTCATCAGACAGAACCTGAATGGGTTCAGGTTTAGGAATAGGAGAAGCTGCCAATAACGCTGGCGATTGATCTTCATCCTTAAAGTTTTGCACCAAGGCTTCATAAGCCGCAATGTCAGAATCGTCCGTACAATAAATTTTATGGATGGCTACCCCAGATGCATTAAAGAACTGAAGGCTTCTAAGGGTTTTTCCTCTGGCTTCATCCATAACTGCAAACGCATGTTTCCAGTGATGCAAGAAGAGTCGTAGATCGATATCTGGATTCAACGCCAATCCGATGTACATGTTCCCTTGGCGATTAAAAGATAGGTTGTCATAAACCCCTTTTCGCTCATGGACAACCTCTTCATTTCGAGTCAGTGCCATTAATTTGCCTAGAGGTTTTAGTGCTTTTAGAATCTGTTCAGGTTCTGCCCTTAAGCGAGTGACATTTTCCCCAACTCTGGCAGCCAGCAACACACCTTCGCCGATCCCCATTTGAGTGGTTAAATCACGCACACGGGCTTTTGGCTGTTCTTTTTTTAATTTCTTGTAAGTATTTACTAATTCTGATGCGCTTGAAAACGTCACAGGGTTCAGCGGTTTATTCATAGAAATCCTTGTAATGTGGAGTCGATTCCCAAAATGTCTCTACTTGAGAATGATACTCATTTGTGAAAATACTGCAAGTGATTGAAGACACTAGGTGCATACAGGGCAGCGTAAGTTAAGAGAGCCTATTTTGGTTTCAGAGGAAAAACCTCCTTAAAGCATAGGCATGTTGGATGAAAACAGCACAAAATGAGACGCTGACGGCTATGCTATAGGGAGTGAATACCGGGCATTGAAGTGCCCCCGAGGCCCCTATCAGAACGAGTGTACTCGTCTGAAACCACTTAGGATTGGCATGTTTACCGTACTGGTTGTTGACGATAACGAGCTTGATCGGACTTACTTGAGATCCATCCTTGAAGGAGATGGTTACCAAGTATTAGAAGCAGAGTCGGGTCGTGAAGCCATTCAGTTAGTGGAGCGCACCTCTCAACGCCCAATTCACCTGGTTTTGATGGATGTTGTAATGCCAATGCTGGATGGGTTGGATACCGTAAAGCGTATGCGTCGGGCACACCCTAAACATTGGTTCCCCATCATTTATTTGTCCACAAAAGAAGATGAAACCCTTATTTGCCAAGCATTAGAAGCAGGGGGCGACGACTTTCTCACGAAGCCTGTTCCGACAAACCTACTGCTTGCCAAAATGCGTGCTTTTGCTCGAGTCGCTGACTTACAACAAGAGCTAGAAACCATGAATCTTGAGTTATTCCAAAGCAGTATTACGGACCCCTTAACTCAAGTGCATAATCGCTTAGGGTTTTTAAACCAATTCGAAGTGCAATGGCGAATCTGCGCCCGTGAAGAAATGCCTATGTCAGTGATCATGATCGATGTAGATCACTTTAAATCCTACAACGATACCTACGGGCACCCAGAAGGTGATCGTTGTTTGCACGCGATTGCCGGCGCATTGCAAACAGCACTGAAGCGGCCAGCAGATTTATTAGGTCGATTTGGAGGAGAAGAGTTTATTGCGATGTTGCCGACGACGGATATGGGCGGTGCAGTACGGATCGGAGAAGACATGCGTGAGGCTGTACGGGCATTAAATATTGCCAGTGCGACAAACCCTAAAAATGAAGTGGTCACGGTGAGTGTGGGAGTATCAACTTGTGAAATGGTGCGCTTAAGTCAATCTGAAAACCTCATACGAACCGCGGATGATGCTTTGTATGCCGCCAAAGGCTCAGGGCGAAATCGAGTCTGCTATGTTTCTTGTAATCCTCACTCGCTGAAACACCAAGAGCAATTAGCGACGCCTTTGAAAAAAATCTAATCGAAAGAACGCTTATTTTTTCATTTAGATAATGATGTTCAAGTTTGTTATGTCATTCTTCATTCGCCATGAACGTTTAAAGGCTTCGAGTGGAAGCCTTTAAACGCTTTGAACGCATACATCAACGGGGTTAAAGCGTTAACAGATAGGCGACCAGCGCTTCTACGTCTTCAGACTTTTTTGCGCACCAAGGATGTGGTGTGGCAGGCAAACCAATGGGGTTATCGGTCTTAAGCTCTTTAGGCCCAAGCGCTGCACGCATTTTTTGATAATCCCAATAATAATGCTCTTTATCCCAAGAGACTTCCGTGAAGTACGGATGGCGCTCAATAAAGCGATTACGTTCACGCCCTAAAGCCGTTGTAATCGGCGATTTAGGTACTCTAAACACATCGCCACGTGTATTCGTCGAAGGGTATGGGGATGGAAAATCAGGGCGCCAAGCAGGTGGGGTTGATGGGTGCAGTTCATAGTAAGCTTTGTAAAGATCCGACCCGGGGCTGCAACGTTCAGGGTTGACTAAATCCCCTAGAGTTGCCACGTGCCCATCACTGAGTAAGCCTCGGTGTTGCAACCAGTAAAGGTTACGCAAATATGCAACACGAATGGATTGAGTTTCACGCTGGTAAATCGTAGGAGAAAAGAAACGCCCCACTTCAGATAAAGGATACATCTGCTCGTTAGTGTAAGCGTTAAAACCATCATTGTGACAGCTGGCACAGTCACGCTTAAAAATAGCTTTGCCCGTTTTCACCTGAGTAACCAACTTTGGAAACTGTTGCCACCCAAATTGCACGAAGTGCCCCTCTTGAATGCTGTTGGGTATGCCATAAGTCGAGAAACGCTGGCGTGCATGTAAATCTCGATACATGCCAATGCGTTGTAAGAGACCATCATCTTGATCAAGTACGCTCATGTAAGCCGTTAAGGCCTTTAACCAGTCGGCTTTCATGCTCCCCATCGCTCCATCGGGTTCTTCTGAATGGATATAAGAACCCTCGAAACCAACGTAACTTTCCGTATGAGAGAGAGATCGACGAATGGGTAAATGGTAAGTGACGTTAGGAATGGCAATGGGCGAAAATTGATAGTCATTGTCCGTTAAGCTGCCCTCGCCATTATTCCGCACAATGTTATGTTCACCAACGCCGTTCGGAATGTGATAAATCAGCATATCTTTAGCAATTCTGCCAGGCATCGGTGCCCATTCTGGAGCCGGTTCATTGCCATAAATACCCACAAAAGCCTCATTATTGTTTTGTAAAACAGACCACTTCATCGACCAATAAGGGTTAGGTAAACCAGGGAATATTTTAGTAGTCATTTGTCCAGGAGCGGATTCGTATTGAATACGATAACCGTGACAGGAGGCACAATTAAAACCAATCCATTCACCATCGCCTTGGTAAGGGTGGCTGGATTCTGCTGAACGATAGCCTGCGTACCCGGAGTTACGAGTCATACCCGAACGTTTTTGGGGCGTTCGTGTTAAATGACCAGGAATGGGGTTAGGCATTGGATAGGGTGCAAAATAATAGGGTTTAACGGCTACCTCAGGCACTTCTCCTGGCAAGGTAGCAAAGGCACCAAATAAGGTTTTTAAATCGGTTGCCATAGTTTTGGTAACAGGGTCATAGCTTTTTTTTGCAAAGATAGCGTTCCAATCCAGCCTTCGAACACTATGGGCAAGGCCGATGTTGTAATCGTAGGCCCAAAATGCGGCTTCACCTTGTGCAATTAAATCAGGTAACTTGGGGTTGTTGATCTTTACTGGAATGGCTTGTGTCCAGCGAGGTTCACCCAAGACCGAAACAACATCGCATTCGTATTCGAATTGGTCATCTGCGTCAATCACACGTTTTTCTTGTGCGTCGACGACTAGGTGTGGTTGCTGTTGATCCATAAGTGATTTGTTGTAACGAATCCTTTTTTGAACTTGTAATCTTAGAGACCCCGTTTGCGCATGCAAAGGCACTTTAAAGCGTACTCGATTATCATGCCATTCTTGAATATCACTAAGCCATTCATCATGTAATTCTGGTGTTTCATAATTGACCTGTTCCTTAATAGCCATTTTTTGCACGTACATTTTTAAATCTTCTTCGAGTACTCGTGCATTGCCAATCATAATCTTAGAAAAATCAATATGGGGACCTTGCCCAAAGTGCTGACCAATAAGCGTGATTTCATCTTCTGGCTGGAGCTGTAAAGACGTTGGATGGTCTGCTTGCCAACGTAATTCACCATTCACAAAAATAGACTCAATGAGCGGCGTCGATTCAGTGATTGCAGAGAGTTGTCGTCTGGTTTCTAATTCAGCATCAAAATGGCATTTGTTTTCTGGTGTTGGAAATTCACCAGGTAACCGACAAGCGCTGAGCGCAATACAGCAGGCCACCAATAGTATTGGTCGCATGTTTATCCCCCAATGTTTTTAACAAAGTGAACATTGGATAAGCAAGCTCAGTGCCCAAGGGTTTTCATTAGGCTTCTTTAAAAGAAAAAGAAGCCTTTTTCGGCAAAGAAAAACACGATCCATATGATTAGCAACCTGAGTTGGAAAGGTAGCTACAATCCTATTATTGGTTTTTCAGTCGTACCAGAGCATCATCTGGCTTTGCTTTGTATTTCACATAGAGCGCAAACATAATCGCTGCCGTTTCATGATCCAGTATTCCATTGTATGAAGATGCTCTGAAATGCATCTGAAATGCTTCAATCATTTTCTTATTGACTGTTTCTAATGCCTGATCATTGGATTCCGTATCGACCAAAGGATAACCGTACTCCTCTATTTTCTTTAGGGCATCGACTTTATTGAGCCGCCCTGCTTCTATCAGGTTTTGATAGAAATCGACATCGGATTGCTCAAACCAGGCGCCAACACCCCGATCATAAAGTGCTTTCCATGGAAACAAAGGACCTGGGTCTGACTTACGGCCAAGGGCTATATCAGAATGACCCAAGACTCGATCGGGCGTAATGTCGGGATTTCGTTTCAAGATATCTTTGCAAAGGTCAGACACCAAGTGTACTTGATAATCTGGATAAGGTAGAAAGTGGTCGGTACTTTGAACTAAATTAACGATTTCGATACCGATTGATGTGTCATTCAGATTAGACCGACCTCCAAAGTTGCTTACACCAGCATGCCATGCTCGATCTTGTTCATCAACGAGATTGAAAATCTGCGCTTGTTCAAAAGGATAGCTAGGATCATCATCTCTATTTAATGAAACAAGGTAATGAGCGCTGACCCGTTTTGTAAGCAGCTCTAATGACGTTTCAAAATTTTGGGCTGTATAATGCAGCACGAGAAAACGAATTCGCTTGTTAAATGTAATTGCTTGTGCATACGTACTATTTATATTAACCATTAATTATTTTACCTACTCAACACTGTATTACGATCTGATGCTTTTTGTTTGTAGAAACTTATCGAAGCGTTCTTTTTGCTCACAGCCTTCAAGAAAGTTAGTTAGTTAGGAACTCTAACACCCTGAGAGTTCAACTTCAATCACTGGACTGTAAGTAAGGTCGGATGAATTCCAAATGTAGTGAAAATAACAGTTGGTTGCAAAGACGGCCGTTTGAGAGGGCTGTGCCTGATCCAATTTACCTTTTGGAGTTGCAACCACTCGGTACGTGGCCAAAACGTAAATACGATACGCCCAATCATCGGCGACTAATCCTGCGGCTTTAAATATCTCAGGTGGGGTTGAGTATCCCATGCTAACACCTGGATTCATACTTGCGGCGTAGGGTTGCCCCCAGCCACCTGTAATACCGTCTAGTGTGACCTCTTGCTGAATTGGAATCCCATTGACGCGCATATTGGATTTAAATATCTCTGCGGCTGTGCGAATAGAACCCACGGCGCCTTCAATGGTGGCTCGATAGGCGGCGCTGCTACCATCCCATAGCCGTGGAATGGCGACAGCAGCCAAAACACCAAGAATTATAATCACAATGATGAGTTCAATAAGGGTGAACCCTTTGCTGTAATATGACATGCTCATCAACACCAATGGTTTCAATAATAGTTTAGGGTTTTATTGAATTTTTGAAGTTGGTATGCAGTCACTACAATGAAAAAGGGGTAATAATCAGCGACTAAGGAAATGCCATACCTGTTCCATATGGTTTTTCATCACACTAGCTTCTCGAAAAAAATTCCCTTCAAAGCCGACCCAACGCTTATAATCTTCTGGGTTCTCTGCTTTTTCTAATTCTTCTCGCACTCGATCCAAACGATGCATAAAAGAGGTAATAAAGCGCTGTTCATGATCGCTTAACCGATAATCAAAATGCTCTTCGTGAATTTGGTCTCTAACAGAATCCCATAGCTGCTGCAGACCAAGGATCATTTGCCTGAAATCATGAGTATGATGTTGATAGATATACTCATTTAAAATGTGCTTAAGCTTTAACTCGATACACAATTGGTACAAGTAACAAGCTGAACGAAAGCTAGCAATGTATTCTTCTTCCTTGCTGCGATTAATCACCCTATAAATTGATTCGTTCCCTGACATGTAGTATTTGAGCGCCAATTCCCTAAATGAAGTTCGATGCTGCTGTCCAAAGGTTGGCTCAATAAGGTGTTCTTCCAGAACACTAGGGTGGTCGGCTTCTTCATCGTGTAGTTTTTTTACTAAATTTTGAGCAGATGAATACATTGCTAGCCTCTTGGAATGCTATCCGCCATTCGCTTAGAAAAGACTAGAACCGTCTAGACGATATTCACACTAAGAATTGTAGGACGGTTGTTAGAATTCCCACCGCCTTGTTTCAGTCCATTCAGGTTTGCATCGCTTCTGTGAACAGATATTCAGTATTTATCGGTATTGACGAATATGGATACCGTGCTGCGATTCACTTTTGTCGTTTTTCGAGCGTCACGACCAGTAAATAAACGTAACCTGAAACGGACGGCTTTTCATCCCCTTCCTGCGCGAATGTTGCGACATAGTGGTGTTCAACATCCGCCACCCGAAAGCATTCATTGGGTTCTACTTTGCTGGCTAGGCTTTCATGCTGCACGTGGAAACGATCACCAATGTTGACGTTTGGTAATAATTCCGTAGAGGTAATGTCACTGATCATGACATTTTTACATTTATAAGTACTTGTTTTTATTGCATTTATATAAATTGATGTGAATTATGTACACATACTTGTACACATTGATTAGGGCTGCACACCAACCATCAAGCCACGAACCCAGAAACCAAGCTCGTTTTGAACCCACCCCTCTCAAGGCTATGCTCGACCTGAGTGACTATCCACTCACCGTCAACGTGGTTTCTGACCCCTTCTATTTTGAGCTTTCGTTCTGCTCGGATATTGGCTTTCTCGGCGACGGGTTTGACTAGAGCGTCGTATTCTTTGGTGACTCGGGTGAGCAGAATAATATCCGACTCTTTGACCTACTCAATGTATTGTATGTGTTTGCATACAAAGTTTTTATAAATCATGAGAAAATTAAGGCAATAATGGATAGTATATGTAGCTGGATTTGGTAGCAGGCAAAAGTTGGTTGGCAAATACTTTCACTTTCAATCGGAATTAGTCAGTCTAGAAGGTTACATTTTATGAGAGTTCTTTTAACCATTCAGACTATGTCTGCAATGTGTCTTTTTATTATTGTTGGCTCTCTATTGCTTTCAATGATATTAGATTATGCTGATGATGAGTCTATCGAAGAAGTGAGTGTCGAACTCAGCTCAAATGAAAATGGGCAGTGGCCAAACCCAGAGCCCATTGACTCGAAACCTGACAACAATGCAAAGAGCTTCAAAAAGAAAATTATACAAAAAGCACTATCTAACCCTAATGACTCCCAGTCGGTTTCAAAAAGCTACGACGTTAGCAATGCAACAGTTTCGACAGAAACTCATGAAGATGAAATGGACCTATCATTGGTAGATGAAAATCTAAAAGAAAAAAACAATAAAAAATTCTGGGATACAGAAATATATCGAAAATCACTTAAAGATATACGTAACATGGCTCCAGATAAAATAATTAAATACGCCACTGACGGATTGATAAGCAACATAGCTAAAATCGAGGACGCTGAATATGAGAGCCGTAGAGATCCGTTTGAGCTAGCAAGTGAATATATGCTACCTCCATTAGATAAAGAATTGTTTGCAAAGCTATCTATAGGAAAAAAATCTTGGGAGTCAGCAAGCCCTCAACAAAAAGAAGAACTTACCATTATTTTAGCAAGTCAATATGTAGACCTTCTTTCAAGGGTATTCATGTCTCCTAATAAAGGAGTGACGGTATCAAGGACACAGTATAATAAGAAAGGAAGCAAAGCACGGGTGTATTCCCATACTATTGATATACACGATGGGTCACAAGTAGAGTTGAATTTTATGTTCTACAAGAAGCGAGATGGCTCATGGTATATGTATGATGCCATGATAGGTGGAAAGGGTTTAGTTAAAAATAATCGTGCTATTATTTCGGAGAGTATTCATCGTCATGGTCTTGACGAGACCATAAAGCGGTTTTCTAAAATTAAGTACAATTGAGAACTTATCACTGTTTTCTACTTGTAAACTTGGTTTTAAACCCACCCCTCTCAAGGCTATGCTCGACCTGATTGACTAGCCACTCACCGTCAACGTGGTTTCTGACTCCTTCTATTATTAGCTTCCGTTCTGCTCGGATATTGGCTTGGCCGGGTAGACTAATTGATAGGGTCCGCTCTGATCTTTGCCCTTTGTCGAGTTCCGCTTGCGCGGCTTCTTTTGCACTGGCTTCGTCGGCGTATTGATGCTTGAGTCGTCTTACGGGTTCGCCATCCCCAATGACCACTTCAACGTCTTTGGCTTGCTTAAGGTCTCGATAAACAGCAACCACAGAAGTAGCGGGTTCACGCTTTCGGATATTGAGGCGCCAATTAGTAATCTCAGAGCCCTTTAAGGTGATGGGCTTGAGGTCTTGGCCTCGGGTGCTTTTCGATTCTGCTCGCTTGGTGACAACCAGTTTCCCGGCGACAGGCTTTACTAGAGCGTCGTAATCTTTGGTGATGCGGGTAAGCAGATTTATATCCGACTCATTGACCTGATCGATGTGAGGTAAGGTGATTGCTTTGAGTGACTGGCCTACCGCAGGTTCTAACCCATGCTCATTGGCAATCTGACCGACCAAGGTTTGCAGCGTTGTACCGGCTTCCCATGAGCGGGTCTTTTGAGTTCTTAAGCTGGTTTTGCCTTTGGGTGTAGCATCCTGCGGGGCTGCTTTGGCTTGGATACGGATTTGATTCGGTGGGCCGCTTAACTCAATCGCATCAACAATATACAAACCGAAACGGTGCAAGGCGCTTTCATAACCTAACTTTAAATTGAGTTCGGCGCCTGTAGTTGGCAGGGCTAGAGGCGTTCCACAGTTCTCGTCGCTTAGCACCACCTCCAAGGCGTCTGACTCCCATCCTGATTGATCCGTGACTCGCAAACTAATCAAACGCTTCTGAATGGCTTCGGTAATATCCTTGTCGTTGGCAGTGATCTCAAAAGCAGGCTTCAATCCCATAGCTGTTCCTCTTCGATCACATTAGAGATTTCCAGCTTGGGCAGTTTGACCTTGGTGCCCAGTGGCAGAACATCGAGTGCTAACAAGTGGGTGTTGAGCCGCATCACTTGTAGCAGCAGCTCACCCGAGCATTGCCCGTAGTGGTTTAAAATCACTTGGTCGAGCACGTCGCCTTGAATGCATGTGTATTCCTCAGTCTCCATAACGTTTTAATTCCAGCTTGAAGGTTTGCTTGAGCGGCATGCCAATGGGATTAAAGGTGCTTTGGGTTTCTTCGACTGAGAGGATGACCCACTGGCCATGCACCAACCCCATGCCGTCGACCAGAATCAGTGGTTCACCCAAAGCCGCCTGCTCGCGTAGGGTTTCAATCTGACGCGCCCCTCCTTTGTGCTGGGGATAAATCACCCCATCAAGCTGCAAGCTCTCTTGAGGTTTTGCGGTGTACTGCCAGGCGCTGTGATTATTGAGTCGATCTTGGCTTTGCCAGGCGTACTGGGTTTTACGCTGCAAACTTTGATAAGCCGCCGACGCAATGGAAAACTGAAACTCACCAAGCTGCATCATCACGAACGCAACGTC
>CANMOZ010000012.1 GCA_947499545.1 uncultured Saccharospirillaceae bacterium | reverse complement strand
CTGCATGGGGTGGAGGTGCTGGAACTGGATTCTGGGCCTCGACCTATTCGCATCTCCCCCACCGCGGTGATTGGTATTGTGGGCACTGCGCCCAACGCCGATGAAGCGGCCTTTCCTTTAAATACCCCAACCTTGATTGCAGGCAGTCGCATTGAAGCGGCCAAGCTGGATTTAACCGATCAAAAACAAGGTACGCTTCCTAGCGCTCTAGACGGCATCTTCGATCAAACCGGCGCGGTGGTGATTGTGGTTCGAGTAGCTGAAGGGGAAAACGAATCGGAAACCCTGGCCAATGTGATTGGTGGTGTGAATGCTGAGACTGGTGCTTATGAGGGCGTGCAAGCTTTGCTGGGTGCTCAATCCGTGGTGGGTTTTTCACCTCGACTTTTAATTGCTCCTGGTTTTACACACCAACGCCCAGAAGATGCCGACAACCCCGGCAGTTATTTCGCTAATCCAGTTGTGGCTGAGTTACAAGGTATCGCCGATCGATTGCGCGCCGTCATCATTGCGGATGGACCCAACACCAAAGACCCAGCGGCGATTGGATACGCCGGTGATTTTGGTAGTGCTCGGGTTTACTTGGTTGACCCTTGGGTAAAAGTCTTAGGCCCTGATGGCAGCCTTGTGGATGAACCGCCCTCTTCTCGAGTGGCTGGAGTCATTGCCCGCATGGACAGTGCCAGAGGGTTTTGGTGGTCGCCTTCGAATCAAAATATTTTCGGCATTGTCGGTACCTCAAGGCCCGTTGATTTCAAAATGGGGGACCGCAGTTGTCGTGCAAATATGCTGAATGCTAAAAACGTCGCCACCATTATTCGTGAAGACGGGTTTAGGCTTTGGGGCAACCGTAGTCTTTCGAGTGATCCTAAGTGGGCCTTCTTATGTCAACGTCGCACGGCCGATGTGATCAACGATGCATTACAGGCTTCGCATTTATGGGCGGTTGATCGACCCATCACCAAAACCTATTACCAAGACGTCACCGAAGGCGTGAACAACTTTTTATCTCAGTTAAAAGCACGCGGTGCCATTCTAGGGGGGCAGTGTTGGGCGCCTGCTGAATTAAACACGCCGACAGATATTGCGGATGGCAAAGCCACCTTTGACTTTGATTTTACTTCGCCGTCACCTGCCGAACACATCACCTTTCGTAGCCGCATGGTTAACGATTATTTAGAGGAAATCGTCTGATGAATCGCCGTGTTTTGAAAAACTTCACACTCTCAGTAGATGGTCATGGCCAAGCGGGAAGACTTGAGGAATACACCCCACCCGAGTTTGCAAAAATAACCGAAGATTTTAGAGCCGGTGGGATGGACATCGCGGTGCCCGTTGAGCTTGGGATGGAACCCATGGAAGTCACCTTTAAATTATTCGATTACAACAAGACCTTATTAACCCGCTTTAAAGATAAATCGATTCCACTCGTTGCAAGAGGTGGAGCAGAAGACAGTGCCACTGGGGAAGTCATCGCCGTCACCCAAACCATGCGCGGTATGATCACCAAAATAGGGTCAGGCACATGGAAACCCAATGATAGAGCCATACTAGAAATCACTGCCAAACTGACAGCCTTTAAAGAAGAGCATGACGGTGAAGTGGTGATTGAGATCGACGCCGAAAACATGATTCGTAACATCGATGGGCAAGACGTACTCGCGGGTGTGCGTGAAGCACTAAAACTTTAAAACTCTTTACTGGCTATTCATTAAGGAAAACCAAAACATGAAACGCATTCAGCTCTCTAAAGCTTACACACTCGGGAATCAAGAGCGCGACTATGTCGAAATGCGTGAACCCTGCGTGCGCGACAATTTAAACGTCAGCAAAATCAAAGACGAAGAAAAGCGAGAAATCACGCTCTTAGCCAATCTTTGCAATGTGACGAACGATGAACTCGAAAATCTTTCGTTGGGTGATTACGGGAGACTGACCCAAGCTTTTTTGGGGTTTATTGGTTTGCCGCAACCGAGCTTAGAACAGCCCTACTTGCACTAGCCAGCCATACCCATTGGTCGCTGGACGAATTAAAAAACCTCAGTTTAAGCGAGCTACTGTTTTGGCTCGAAGGACTCCCGAAGCATGGCGACTAAACAACGCTTAAGCACCCTCATCACCATTGGGGGTGCACTCCAATCCAGCTTTAAAAACACTCTTGGCTCGACACAAAAACAGCTTAAGGGTGTTGGTGCTTCCATTCGTGAATTAAACCAACGTCAACAGCGTTTAGGCAAAGTGGCTGCTCATTGGGAAAAGATGGGTCGTGACGCCTCGAAGTATCACTGCGAAATAAATCGCGTCAATCGTGAGTTAAAACGACAGCAGCGAATTAAAAGCACGTTAAAATCTTTAGAAACGAATAAAGCCAACCGTAAAGAAAAACGCGGCCAGTTGTTTGATGCAGTGGCATTGGGTTCTGTGTTTACCGCGCCTATTATGGCGGCCGCTAATTTTGAACAAGCCATGGCTAAGGTGGGTGCCATCTCAAGAGCCAGCGATTCTGATTTGAAAAAAATGACTTCAACGGCAAGGGAGCTGGGCGCCAAAACCAACTGGTCAGCAAGCCAGGCCGCTGAGGGAATGCAGTACCTTTCAATGGCCGGGTTCTCTGCACAAGAAACCGTGACCAGCATGCCCGGGATGTTGAACCTTGCGAGTGCCGGTCATATCGATTTGGGTCAGGCAGCCGACATTGCCTCAAACATTTTAAGCGGTTTTAATTTAGAAGCCGGTGAGATGGGTCGCTTAGGCGATGTACTTACGAATACCTTCACCAGTTCTAATACCAATCTATCCATGCTCGGTGAAACCATGAAGTACGTAGCACCTGTAGCAGCATCGACGGGTGTGGGTTTAGAACAAGCGGCTGCTATGGCCGGTAAATTAGGTGACAGCGGTATTCAGGCCAGTCAAGCGGGTACTGCATTGCGGGCTATCATTAATCGATTGGCAGCACCCACCAATGATTCTGCACAGGTCTTTGAGCAACTGGGAATTAAAACCCAAGATGCCAACGGCAATTTGAGAAACGTCTCCGACATTCTGAAAGATTTAAACCAAGCCATGTCAGGGTTTGGTTCTGCAACCCGAGCGGAAATGACCAGCACCGTATTTGGATTAGAAGCGGCGAGTGCTGCAACGGTATTACTGAAACACGCAGGTTCTGGATCACTGCAAGCCTATACTGAAAAGCTCAAAGAAACCGGCAGCGCTGCGAGAGTAGCCAAAGAACAAAACGATACCTTTTTTGGCTCCACTAAGCGTTTAGGTTCTGCGCTGGAGTCTGCAGGCATTACCATCGGCATGATTTTGTTACCACCCTTAGCCTCGGCTGCAGAGCACACCGCGCTTTTGATCGGCAAAGTCGTTGAAGCCTCTTCTGAATACCCAGCCCTGACCAAGGTGGTTGTTGGTGTCACCTTTGGATTGATCGGTTTTAAGATCGCGGCCATTGCCGGTGGCTATGCGATGACTTTTTTTAAAGGCGCATTACTTAAGACGGTTTTAATTTCACAACGAGTGCTCGGTGCTATGAAGTTAATGGCGCTCGGGATTCGAGCAGTCGGATTAGCACTTGCCACCAATCCCATTGGCATTGCGATCAGTGCAATAGGTTTAGCGGCCACGGCTTTAATCGCTTATTGGCAACCGGCTAGAGAGTTCTTCCTCACGATGTGGGATGCCATCTCAGAAAAGTGGGCGCCGATTGGAAGTTGGTTTAAAGGCATCTGGGACAACGTTTACGAAGCGTGCAAACCTTTCTTTGACTGGTTCAGTGAGAAGATCAACTTTGTGGGGGATGCTTACCAGGAATTAAAACAACTTTTTGGGTTTGGGGATGACGAGGAACAAATAGCTGTACAACCTGGCAAAGTCTTGGCGGCGAGAGAAAATCAAACCTCAAACAATGAAAGCCTGGGTTTATCTTCATCGCTGCCACCTGTTGCATCTAAAGCCAGCAAAAACGTTCAGCAAAACACGATCAACCATTCACCGACGAATCATATAACCATCAATCAGCAACCTGGCCAAAGCGCCCAAGACCTCATCGATGAAATGGAAAGGCGCCAACGTGAAAAACAAGATCGTGCACTTTATGATTTAGGGGATTTGAATGTTGGAGTTTAACGCACGGTTCAATCCCAACTCGCCGTACTTTATCGACGTTGCTTTTGTGATGATGCAGCTCGGTGAGTTTCAATTTTCGATTGCTTCAGCGGCTTATCAGAGTTTGCAGCGTAAAACCCAGTATGCCTGGCAAAGCCAAGATCGACTGAATAATCACAGTGTCTGGCAGTACACCGCAAAACCTCAAGAGAGCTTACAGCTTGATGGGGTGATCTATCCCCAGCACAAAGGAGGGGCGCGTCAGATTGAAACCCTTCGCGAGCAAGCTGCTTTGGGTGAGGCATTAATTCTGGTCGACGGTATGGGGTTGGTGTACGGTCAATGGGTCATCCTCTCAGTCGAAGAAACCCAAAGCACCTTTAACCCCATCGGCATGCCACTCAAGCAAACCTTCAAGCTGGAATTAAAGCGTTATGGAGACTGAGGAATACACCTGTATTCAGGGCGACGTACTCGACCAATTGATACTAAACCACTACGGGCAATGCTCAGGTGAGCTGCTGTTACAAGTGATGCGGCTCAATACACACTTGTTAGCACTCGATGTTCTGCCATTGGGCACTAAAGTCAAACTGCCTAAGCTGGAAGTCTCCAACGTGATCGAGGAAGAACAGTTATGGGATTGAAGCCCGCTTTTGAGATCACGGCCAATGATAAAGACATCACCGAAGCGATTCAGAAGCGTTTGATTAATTTGCGAGTCACGGATCAATCAGGATGGGAGTCAGACGCCTTGGAAATTGTGCTCGATGACTCTGACCCGTTAAAGTCTCTTGCACTTCCAACCACAGGCGCCGAGCTTCAATTAAAACTAGGATATGAAAACGCACTTTTCAACATGGGCACCTACATCGTCGATGCGTTAGAGTTATCTGGGCCACCCAATCAAATCCGTATTCAAGCCAAAGCAGCCCCTCAAGATGAAACACCCAAAGGTAAAACCAGCTTAAGAACCCAAAAGACCCGCTCATGGGAAGCCGGTACAACGCTGCAAACCTTGGTCGGTCAGATTGCCAATGAGCATGGGTTAGAACCTGCGGTGGGTCAGTCGCTCAAGTCAATCACCTTACCCCACATCGATCAGGTCAACGAGTCGGATATTAATCTGCTCACACGTATCGCTAAAGACTACGACGCATTGGTAAAACCCGTTGCAGGAAAACTGGTTGTCACCAAACGAGCGGAATCCAAAAGTACCCGAGGCCAAGACCTCAAGCCCATCACTTTAAAAGGTTCTGAGATTACTAACTGGCGACTGAACATTCGAAAGCGAGAACCTGCTGCTTCGGTAGTAGCAGTCTATCGAGACCTTAAACAAGCGAAGGACGTTGAAGTGGTCATCGGTGAGGGTGAACCCGTTAGACGACTCAAGCACCAATACGCTGATGAAGCCAGTGCAAAGGAAGCCGCCCAAGCGGAACTCGACAAAGGACAAAGATCAGAGCGAACCCCATCAGTTAGCCTACCCGGGCAAGCCAATATCCGAGCAGAACGGAAGCTAATAATAGAAGGAGTCAGAAACCACGTTGACGGTGAGTGGCTAGTCAATCAGGTCGAGCATAGCCTTGAGAGGGGTGGGTTTAAAACGAGCTTGGTTTCTGGATTCGTGGCTTGATGGTTGTTTTGCAGCCCTAATCAATGTGTACAAGCATGTGTACATAATTGACCCGCAATAATAAAAAATATAATAAAAACAGTCATTTATGATGATAGAAATGTTCAGCTATATAAAATGAAAAAAAGTGGGGAAATTGAAAAAGTCATGAAAGCCTCCTTTGACAAGCACCTGGATTTCTAAACCAAGTTTGTGGGTTCAAGGAGTATGCTGGGCTTCCAGTTTTCGTTACACTGTGAATCCATCCAGAGCATTGGCTGTTTGATCATCTATCATGTTGCACCTGTATCACTCAAATAAAACGGAGATCTTATTAGCCCGATTGGCGGCAGAGCTGACACAGCCTGTCGAGATAGCCTTGCGACCAGAAGTTCTTTTAGTTCAAAACCCTGGAATGGCGCATTGGCTTAATATCCAGTTGGCTGAGTTATTTGGAATAGCGGCCAATATTCAATACCCCTTGCCATCCAGCTTCACCTGGCGCCTGTTGCGTCAATTGAATCCATCCCTGCCGGAGATCAGTCCTCTTGATAAAGGCCCTCTCGGGTGGTTTTTGTTCAGCTTTTTGCCGTCGGTTTGGGAGCAACCTGATTTTGCGTTTTTGAAAGCCTATGCCTATCAAGGCTCCCGTGACACGCCTTCTCCCAGAGCTCAGTTTCAATTGGCCGTTCAATTAGCGGATGTCTTTGATCAGTACACAGTGTTTCGTCCAGACTGGATTCAGCAATGGGAAAGGTGCCAGTACAATACGGTTGAACCTGAGCATCAGTGGCAAGGAAAGCTGTGGCGTCATACGCTTGAATGTCTAGAGCAACGTGGTGTCGATGATGCTTTGCACCGCACCGAAATTTGGCAAGACACTCTTAAACAAGCAACACCAGAGCAAATGCAAGCCATTTTGCCACCGCGGCTATTTTTGTTTGGGTTGTCATCCATGCCGCCTTCTATGATGGACGTTTTTGAGCAATTGGCTCAATGGACTGAGGTGCATTGGTTTGTGTTAAATCCCTGCGAGCAGTACTGGGGAGATATTCAAGATGAAAAGCGTCTCAGTCAAGCTAAAGCGGCTACACATAAAACTAAGGCTCATGACGTTAATCAGTTAGCGTTGGATTTCAGTGATGATGAACCAAATGAGCCCTCATTAGAAGATAGGCTTTTGCAGTGTCCTCAGCCTTTGTTGGCTTCGATGGGTAAGCAGGGCCGTGATTACTTAGATGCTCTGTTTGACATGGCGCATGAAGAAGAGGCCTTGTTCTCTTCATCCCATGACAGACAAAATGGCGCGTTACTCCATCGAATTCAGCATCAAATACTTAATCTAGAAGATGGTCGGAAGTCACCTGAATCGATTGGAATGGATGATCATTCATTGGTTATCCATCGATGCTATAGCCCTTTACGAGAGGTAGAAGTCTTATACGATGCTTTGTTGGAGGCTTTTGAAAGAGACCCTGAACTCCGCCCCCGTGATGTCATCGTAATGATTCCAGATGTGGTGGCCTACGCTCCCTTTATTGAAGCGGTCTTTGGGAATGCACCTGAAGATCGCCGCATTCCCTGGTCGATTTCTGATCGGCCACAAGAGGCAGAACACCCGCTCATTGAATGCTTTATGGAACTGCTTCTGCTTACAGAGCAACGGTTGACTTTAACAGAGCTTTTCCGCTGGCTGGAGTTGGATGCCGTTCAAGCCCGATTAGAACTATCGACCGAGGATGTTGAACAATTACGTGAATGGGTTCAAGCCAGCCATTTATGTTGGGGTTTAAATGCCCAGCACAAAGCCAGCTTTGATGTGCCTGGTGATGATCAATTCAGTTGGCATTACACGCTTAGGCGAATGTTGATGGGATACGCCACTAAAACCCCGAATTTAGAGGAAGGCTTGGTTCCTTTGGCCCAAATTGAAGGGATTCAGGTCGAGGCGATTGGTGCGTTGGCAGATTGGTTGGAAGCTTTGGATCATCACTTAGCCTATTTAAAATCGCCTCATACGGTCACCGAATGGGTGGCATATTGGTTCGAGCTTTTAGAACGGTTATTTGCCGATACCGATTCAACCAGTGAAGCGTTAGCGCATATTCGTAATGCGTTGCAGCGACTCATGCAAGAATTACTGACCAGTGGTGAGGACCCTGTCGTTGATCATTGGGTGCTATTTGACGCATTAAAAAGCCTTGTTCAATCAGAACGCAGTGCACAGCGTTTCTTTGTAGGTTATGTAAATTTTTGCACCTTGATGCCCATGCGGAGCATTCCTTTTAAAATCGTTTGCTTGTTGGGAATGAATGACAGCGATTACCCAAGAAGCGTTACTCCCTTACATTTGGATTTATTGAACCAGTATTATCGCAAAGGCGATCGTTCTCGCAGAGAAGACGACCGTTACTTGTTCTTGGAAGCCATATTGTCGGCGCGTCAGCAGTTTATTTTAAGTTATCGGCACCGGAATATCCGCGATAATTCTGCGCTGGCTCCTTCGGTTTTATTATCAGAATTAATGGATTACTGCGATGAAGCTTTTTATCGTGAGTCGGCTTGTGATTTAGCAAATGCAGAAAAAAATACTTCCTCAGTCAGTTTCTCGGCAAGCCTTTATGTTGATCACCCCTTGCAGCCTTTCCACCCTGATTACTTTAATCCAGAAAAAACGCTTGCGAGTTACCAGTCACAGTGGTTAATCGCTGATGATAAAATGCCTGTAGAAAAAATCAATTGGTCAAGTGCTGGAGTGTTATTAGAGCAAAAAGCGCAATGGAATTTAGATGGTTTTTTAAGGGCTTTTCGCCATTTACCCCGATATTTTATGCAAGAACGTTTTGGTGTGCATTGGTTTCCACCTGAAGAAGCACCCGATTCAATCGAGCCTTTTGGGTTAAATCCCTTGAAATCTTGGCAATTAAGGCAAGCCTTGTTACGGGCACGGTTGGCGGGTGAAAATGAAACGCTTTTGTTAGAACGTTGGCAATACAGTGGCTTGATTCCTAAAGGAACCGTCGGTAAGGCTCAAATTGATATCATCCAGGCAGACCTGGAACCTATGTGGTCTAGCGCGTTGCCTTGGCTAGAACCGAGCATTGGTGAGACCAGCGTTCAACGTGAAATACAGATCCAATGTCAAGACGGTGGCCGAATAGAAGGTTGGCTCAGCCATCAGAACACATCGGTTTTTGTGGATTTATACCCTGGTAAAGATCATCGAAAAGCACTCTTTCAGTGGGCATTAAAGCATATGATGCTGTGTGCCTCTGAGTCCGATTCCCTTCAAGAAAGTCGTTGGTTCGGATTAGAGCAGCAGTGGCGGTTGCCTCCGATTGCCTTGTCAGATGCACGTGACTATCTCAATATCTGTTATGACGTGTTACGCAATGCTTTGGAAGCACCGCAGCCTTTTATGGACGCTTTAAGTTTCGATTTCATTGATCCAAGCATAAAAGACGCTTCTAAGCGGTTAATAAAAGCTCAGCAACGTTGGTTAGAGCGCTACGAACATCCCCAAGAATATTATTTGACGCGGGTTTTTTCTTCGAATGAAATGGAAGAATGGTTACATAACGCTGAGCAGTTAGCGCAGAAGCTATACGGGCCTTTATTAGAGTGGTGGGAGCAGGTGTCATGAAGCACTTAGATCCTATGACTTTGCCTTTTGCACCTCGAGTGCTGGTTGAAGCCAGTGCTGGCACAGGAAAAACGTACACCATTGCGACCTTGTATTTGCGGGCGTTATTAGGGATCGGTTGTGAGCCGCGCACGCCAAAAGAGATTCTGGTGGTGACCTTTACTCGGGCTGCGACGGAAGAACTGCGTGAGCGTGTTCGTCAGCGTATTGTAGAGCTACAGCGTCAGTTAGATGATTTACCGGCTCCCTGGAGCGAATGGATTCAAGATATTGAAGCGGCTCGGTTACGCCTTGAAGTCGCTCGTCATTGGATGGACGATGCGTCTATTCATACGATTCACGGTTTTTGCCAAAAAGTATTGCATGAGTTTTCCGTTGAATCAGGCCAGCTGTTTGAATGGCGATATTTAGAGCAGCAGGAGTCATTAAGGCTTGAAGCTGTGCAAGATTTTTGGCGTCGTCATGTCGTCACCTTGGATGAAGATGGCTACTGGCAACTGACGCAATGGTGGCAGGACCCCGATGCTTTGTACCAAAGCCTAAAACCTTTACTCAATCTTGCTGACGTGAAATTCGAACAAAAAGAAAAGCTTAAAAGCGAATCTCTAGAATCCTTGCTAGAGAAGTGGTTCAAACATCGCCAATATTGGCCTCAGCACAAAGCTGCATTAAAGCCATTGCTTGAAGAAAGTGGATACCTAGGAAAGGGTTATCTGCGTTATCTGAACTCACGCTTAGCCGCAATGGACGCTGTATTTAAACGCCCAATTGCTGCGTTAGCAAAACATCGTCAAAAAAATTCTGATTTTCAAAAAGTACAATATTTAGGGTACGAATCGGTTTGCAAAGCCGCCAAACACAATACTGATTTTATTCAGGCGTTAGATAATAACCTGGGTGTATCCAGCTTACATTTATTGCACTCTTTATGGGAAAACAGCAGCGCACTGGCCGATCAGCTTGAAGTGAAACGCCAGGAGTGGTTGCTGAAAGCTTTCAATGCGGTAACAGCGCAAATCGCACATATTAAATCTCGCCGTGCGCTAACGTCCGCGGATGATTTGTTGGTGCGATTGGATCGAGGATTATTAGGCCCTCAAGGGCAAACCTTAGCGGACCGAATCTCAAGACGCTACCCTCTGGCGATGATTGATGAGTTTCAAGATACCGATGCGATTCAGTACCGTATTTTTTCAACGATTTATGCTGAGCGGGAAGAGCCTTCATTAAATGCTTTGTTGATGATTGGTGACCCCAAACAGGCCATTTATAAATTTCGCGGTGCAGATATTTTCACTTATTTAAAAGCCAGCCAGGGGGTAGGCGAGCACCGTTATACATTGACTCATAATTATCGCTCTGAGCCAGAGGTGATTTCTGCCGTTAATCATCTATTTAAACAATCGGCTCGACCCTTTGTGTTTGAAGGGATTGATTATCATCCAGTATCGGCAGCCAAGTTGGAAAAAGACACTTTAAGCTCTACAGCCTTGCCAGGTTTACAAGCCAAGATGGGACTGGGTTGGATACCCTTACCCGAGAATACATTCTCAACCAAAAACGATGCTTACACTTGGATCAGTGATCAGTTTGCAAAGTGGATCGAATCGGTTGTGAATGATTCGGCGTCGAATCGTTCTGGTGGAGACATTGCGGTGCTTGTGCGTGACCGAAACGAAGCGGCGTATATTCAAAAAGCACTGCGATTAAGAGGGCTTAGGTCGGTATTTTTAAGACGAGACAACTTATATCAAACCCAAGAAGCTGCACAATTGTATTTTTGGCTCGATGCCATGGCGCACCCCAATCATGAAACAAAAGTCCGAGCAGCGTTGGCAACTGAACTCATGGGATTAACACCTGATGCGCTAGAGGCCTTGTACTTAAATGAACGCGTTTGGGAGCAAGAGTGGTTGAAATTTCGAGCCTATCACCGTCAGTGGATGAAAGAAGGTATTCTGAGTACCTTAATGCATGTTCTGCACGAGCGGGGTTTGCCCGCGCAATGGCTTAAAGACCCTCACCAAGGGGAACGGCGGCTCACCAACGTATTGCATTTAGCCGAGCATTTGCAAATACAAACGCAACAGGTGCAAGGGTTGCAGGGGTTGTTGGATCAGTTTGCGACTGAGTTGCAATCGGATACTCAAGCAGCCGATCACCAATTATTACGCTTAGAGTCAGACCAAAACTTAATTCAAGTGGTGACCATTCATCGAAGTAAAGGATTGGAATACCCCATCGTGTGTTTGCCTTTTATTTGGTACGCCAATAAAGCACGTGAGCCAATATATCATTCAAAAGAAAAAGGTTTGGTATTTGATTTAGCGGCGTCTGATGCCGCTATGCAGCAAGCAGAAACGGAGCGTTTGGCAGAGGATATACGTCTGTTATACGTTGCCTTGACTCGAGCAAAAACCTTTACGCTGGCGGGTTTTGGGGCTTTAACGCGTGGCTCGCCTGGTCAAAGTGCGGTGCACTATTTGCTGTCGTCTAGTAAAAAAATAGCGGAAAGTCATTCTACCGATAAGCCAGATTTGGATCGTCTGAAAACATTGATTGAAGCCTCAGAATCCATGCAAATGCTCGACTCAGAAAACGTATTGTGCTCAACCTCTGAAGACTCAGGGCATTCGGCTAATGCCGTTCGTTCTGTTTCAAAAACCTTCTCGGGTAAGATTCAAAGAAACTGGGTGGTCAGCAGTTATTCAGCATTGACACGTTCGTTGGATGTTGGTCATCAGCGTACCCGTAGGGAAGAATTTTCTAACACAGAATCGGTTCAGCCAACCACGGAGACCGCGCTTAATTTTCCTAAAGGCGCGCGTGCCGGTAATGCACTGCATGCGCTATTAGAAGCGGCTTTGGAGGATTATTCTGCTGTAGGCATTGATCTAGAAAAGGTTGAATGGCTGTTGCAGCAACATGGATTTGAAAGTGTTTGGGCACAACCTGTTTTAGATTGGTTGCAGTGTATTTTGCGCTTTCCTATATCAGCACCGATGGACGCTGATCCTTGTCAATTAGATCAACTCAAACCGCATCAGGCAGTGGTCGAAATGGAATTTTATTTGGCCTTAGATGAATTAAATGCCCGTGACTTTATGGCGCTTTGCCAGCAGTATCCGTTGTTGTCTTGTGACGTGCCAGAAGTCCAGTTTCCGACGATTCAAGGAATGTTGAAAGGGTTTATTGATTTGGTGTTTGAGTGGGGCGGTCGATACTACGTTCTAGATTATAAATCGAATTTTTTGGGTTACCAGGCTGAAGATTATCGAGGCGCATCTCTCGAGAATGCTATGGCTTCTCATCGCTACGATGTGCAGCTATTGCTGTATACCTTGGCGTTACACCGGTATTTAGAGCAACGGCTTCCAGATTATGATTATGATCAACACATGGGGGGAGGGCACTATCTTTTTCTGAGAGGTCTTCCGATGGCAGCAGGGCACTTTTTTGCTCGACCAACAAAAGCACTGATCTTGTCGTTGGACAAAGCATTGAGGGCGGCACCCTCTGTGCTTGGAGGGCATTAGAGTAATATGTCAGAATTTAATGCTCAGCTAAGATCTTTAGATCGTCATTTCGCTTCTTTTGTTAAAGAAGCTTTTCAAGTCGTTGATGATTTGACGTTGTCATTATTTTCTTGGGTGAGCTATCGACTGGGGCAAGGGCACACATGCGTGCATTTAAATCGATTGCCGACACCATTAAATACAAGAACAGATGTTGAATGGCAACAATGCTTAGCTCAAACCAAAGCAGTTTTAGATATCAGTTCAACCGATAGCCTCGATTCCACTGAAAAGGAACGGGGTCGGCCTTTGGTGTTAGAGCGGAATAAGCTTTATTTATCTCGTTATCATGAATACGAAAAACAGGTAGCTAAAGGAGTGTTGGCGCGTTTGCGAGAGCAATCTGTTGATGTTAGCCATATAGCCCCAATTTTGGATCAACTGTTTGGTCCTGTATCCGAAAACCTAGATTGGCAGCGCGTTGCTGTTGCAGGAGCCATTCGAAAACGATTTGTGATCATCAGTGGGGGCCCAGGAACGGGTAAAACCACAACCGTTGCAAAATTGCTGGCAGCCATTATTTGGAAATCTATGGATCAGGAAAACAATCCTGAGCAAATGCCTCGTATTGCGCTCGCAGCACCAACGGGGAAAGCGGCGGCGAGATTGACTGAATCCATTCAGCAAGCAAAGCAACGATTACACATTCCAGAAGCGATTGTGAATGCTATTCCGGAAGAAAGCTCAACCTTGCATCGATTGTTAGGGGTGCGCTCGAATACCGAAGGTTTTTATCACAATCAGGAAAACCCCTTGCATTTTGATTGGGTGTTGGTAGACGAAGCTTCTATGGTGGATTTGCCAATGATGGCGAATCTGATGCAAGCATTAAAGGAAGGTGCTGGACTGATATTAATCGGTGATCGACATCAGTTAGCCAGTGTTGAAGCCGGCAGCGTTTTAGGTGATTTATGCGATACCGGGCGAGATCACCCGTACTCAATAGAATTGCAGCAATATTTGGCTGATCTTGGTTTGACTTTGCCAGCTGCAAATGATCAGGCGTCAATTGAGCCTCAAAAGATGGCTGACAGTGTGTTTGAACTAAGACAAAGCTACCGTTTTAAATCCAACTCGGGCATTGGTGTATTAGCGAAAGCCATGCAGCAAAAGCAGCTGGGGTTTGTGCAGCAGTGGGTTCAGCAAGCATCCACTGGGCATGAGCCATATTCGGATGTGTTGACCTGTTTTGATCCCCATGCTTATTGGTCTTGGTTATTGGATCATATTCAACGGGGTTACCAGGCCTATCTTCAGGCTATCAATCAGGGTAAGGCGCCTATTGATGTTTTACGTGCATTTCAGCAGTTTCAAATATTAACGGCTCATCGAGAAGGTGATCGCGGTGTGCAGGGTATTAACAAAGCTTTAGAACAGCAATGGCGCCATCGTGGTTTATTACCCGTTACTCAAGATCAGTGGTACATAGGCCGCCCAGTGATGGTAACCGCGAATGATTATCGGCAACAGCTGTTTAACGGTGATATCGGTATTTGTTTGCCTTCTTCTGATCATTCAGATCGTTTGCGGGTCTTTTTTGAAGCGCAAGCGGGTGAAGTCAGAGCGGTACTCCCCAGTCGCCTGCCTCATCATGAGACCGTTTTTGCGATGACGGTACACAAGAGCCAAGGGTCTGAGTTTGAAGAAGTGATGCTCGTGTTGCCTGAGGAAAGTTCCCCCGTCTTGACGCGTGAATTAGTGTACACCGGGATCACTCGGGCCAAATCAAAACTCAATATTGCTACCTCAACAGTAGCCTTAATGGATGCGATAAATAAAGTGATCCTTCGAAACTCTGGATTGCGAGATCGTTTGTGGCAGTAAGAAATGGCTTTGAGAACTAACCATTAAATGAGTAATAACACGCGAGGTGTTTTATGGGAGTTGAAAAAGCGACCTTTGGAGGCGGATGCTTTTGGTGCTTAGAGGGTGCATTCCAGAGAGTAAAAGGCGTTCTCAAAGTAGAAAGCGGTTATACCGGTGGCCATATGGAAGCCCCAAGCTATGATACCGTGTGTACTGGGCAAACCGGGCACGCAGAAGTGGTGCAACTTCAGTTTGATCCAGACGTTATAGAGTATGTCGATTTATTAGCACTTTTTTTTGATTTGCATGACCCAACAACGCTCAACCGACAAGGAGCGGATGTAGGCTCACAATATCGGTCTGCAATTTTTTATCACTCTGATATTCAGGCAGAAGCTGCAAAGGCCTATATAAAGCAACTCACAGAAGAAGGGCGTTGGCCAGACCCTGTCGTCACTCAAATAGACGCCATCGGGGTGTTTTATAAGGCTGAGGATTACCATCAAAATTATTTTGTCGAAAACCCAGCTAACCGTTATTGTCAAATGGTGGTGGCACCTAAATTAAAAAAATTTTTAGATCATCACTCTGATAAAGTGCATAAATGATCGGTAAAAGGATCTCCTTTGTGAACAGAACGAATAGGCGATGAAGGGTGCGCTGTTGAATGCTTGTTTTTAATTGAAAACAATTACTCTGTATTGTGGCTTGGTAGGCTTATAAAGTTTCTGGTGTTTTGGGTATTTACAAAGAAGCATGCAGAAATAATAAGTGAGGACATTTATAGTGTGTTAGGGTTTCTTTCGTGGGTAAGGCCCCAGTTTTTCTTGCCAAAAGCGACCCAGTTTAGCCATTTTGGCTTCCCATAGCATGTTCAATAGTTTTCCTTCTTCTAAGTTAACCGTACCCTCGTCTGAAATAATTTTTTGGCCTTTAGGGCCTAACAGAAAATCAATGAAGCCTAATACGGTGGGGTTTTTATTGTGTTTATTGATCGCAACAAATAAAGGCCTGAAAAAGGGGTAGTTGGCTTTAGCAATGTGCTCTTTTGTCGGAAGAAAGCCATCTATCCCTAGAATCTTTACCCCTTGATGATCGGTTAATCCACCCAAACCTACTTTAACTTTTCGTGCTGAGCTAACACCGTCAAGTGCGATAGCTCCTGGGATTGTTGCAACCGATTTTTCTAGTGGCCCTGTTGATTTGAATTCCCTTGCTAGGTGTTTGAACTCATACTTAGGGTCATTGAATATGAGTAACCGAGCTGTATAGCCCACACCAGAAAGCTTCCCTTTTCTAGCCATGGGTTTGAGTTCGAGAGAATCTTTTGCGCCTAGCTGTGTCCAGTTGTTTATTTCCCCAGAGAATACGGCCTTTACAGCTTCTTTGCTAATACTTTGCAGCTGGATATTTGGGTGTGCAATGATCACTATCGCATCCCAGCCTATATGAACTAAGCGAACGTCTCGTTCTTTTTCGTAAATATTCCCACCAATATCCGTTAAGCGTTGGCGGCATGTAGCCCCTATATCAATCTGCTTATTTGCGGCAAGTCGGATACCTCTGGTTGCGCCGCCTCCAGACAGTCTGGGGGTGATTTTTTTATCTTTCGCATAGGTTAATAAGGCCTTTTGTAAATAGGCTTTTTTACTGATATCACATCCAGTGGCAGATAAAATTTGGCTACCAAAGGCTGGTTGCGCCATAAAATGATGGCTAAATAGGATGATAATGGCTAAAAACCATACTTTGATGGTGGGGTGCATGCTTGAAATGGAATTCAAGCGCGTATAAGCCTTTGGTCGGGGTTGATGAGGTGAGGTTCTTTGCATCCTTGGAATCTATATAAAGCAGATATAGATAGGCTAGTTCTGGGTTGATTGGGTTACCAGTAATATGTGATCTAATTGTGTTTGCATTACTCTGTGAAAGAGTTCTCATAAGCTTTAAATGCCCATCCCCGCAACTGATGCGTATAAAAAGCGCCTTTGGTCTATAGCCGTCAAGCATTTCACCCTTTAAATAGCCTGAATTAACCATCTTTATACAAAATAAGGCTTCCTATTGAGATCCTCTTTTTGTCTTATTGTTGGCCATAGTGCGGCAAGGTGAATGGATTAAGTTGAGATTGATATTGATTCTCATTTCTCTCGAGGTTACCATATTGCGCCATCAGGTTGGTTGTTTTAAAGACAATGCGTGGTATGTTTAAGCAACACATTACAGCAGTACTTCTTCTTTGGAGCGCGCAGCTTTTTTCAGCTTCCTTTGATGCTTCGGACGTTCAGACGTCTGAATCTAAAAAGATACGTGTAGTTGTGTTGGAGTACTCGTTTATCGATGCGCTCCAATTAATAGGTATATCACCCATAGCGATCGCTGATGATAATCAACCCGATAGAATTTTACCCCAGATACGGCAACATCTATCTCCTTGGGTGTCAGTGGGATTACGCTCTCAGCCAAATTTAGAGCTTATATCCAAAGTTAAGCCAGATATTATTCTTGCTGATAGCAAGCGCCATTCATTTATTTTTGATGAGTTAAATAGTATTGCACCTACTCTGCTTCTGGATAGTTTGGGAGCAAAATACGAGGACATCATTGAATCAGCTCGCAGGATAGGTGCGGCATTATCTTATGGTTCGGAGATGGATGAATCTTTACGGGCTCACTCTTTGAGGATGAAGCATTATAAAGACTTACTAATGACCCATGACAATATTCAGTTTGCCGTTTCAACAAGCAGTGGCGTTTGGTTGCATACTGAAGCTTCCTATGCGGGAAGTGTTTTGAAAAAACTTGGTCTCAATAACGTCAATATATCCACAAGATATAAGTCGATACCGCAGTTAGAAGTTAATCTGGAATACATGTTGAGCACCAACCCAGACTGGCTTTTTATAAGTCATTACAGTGATAATACTGTTTTTAATGATTGGGCTAACTTACCCATTTTTGATTTGATGTCAGCAAAAAATAAAAACCAAATTGTAAATGTTTCCCCTTCTCTGTGGTCATTTTCTAGGGGTATCATTGCAGCTGAAGAGATAGCTAAAGAATTAATACAAGTTGTAGCAAATGATGCATAGGATCATTTTAAGCAGTATTCTGTTAAGTGCTTTTCTTTGTGTTTGCCTTGTGTTTTCACTAACGCTATTTTCAGGATTTAACCTGCAATGGATTGATCTGGTAGGCACGCTAATTAGCTATAATGAGTCTAACATTAAACACCAAGTCCTCCTTGATATTCGGTTGCCCCGTACACTCTGTGTGGTATTGATTGGTGCCAATATATCCATAACTGGTGCAATTCTTCAAGGCATTACTCGTAATCCGCTTGCCTCCCCAACGCTCTTTGGGGTGAATGCAGGTTGTGCTGCGATCATGGCGATATCAAGCAGTGGTTTCTTTCATTTTGGAGGAGCACCCTTTCTCCTTTCGGCGGTAGGCGGTTTTTTTGGGGGCTTGTTGACCTTAATGGTAGGAGGATTCTTTTCACGAAAAGACTCAATGTTAAAAATCGTTCTTGCTGGTATAGCGGTGAATGGATTGCTTGTTAGTATCACCCGTGCATTTATCATTATTTCTGATGAATCGTCTTATGGATTAATGAAATGGCTTGTTGGTTCATTTTCGAATTTGAATTGGGGGCATTGGGATCTGCTTTGGCAATTGAGTATGTTGGGGTATCTGGGAGCTTTGCTTGTTGCAAAAAATATAAACTTGCTGGCTTTGGGAGAGGATGCTGCTCTTAAATTGGGCGTGAATGTCAGTGCAACCTATGTGATTGCATTTCTAACGTCACTCTTACTCGTTGCAGTGAGTACTTCAATAGCAGGCCCCATAGCCTTTTTAGGATTGATTATTCCACACATTGCTAGGTGCTTTGTTGGTGAAAATCAATTAACCCTGATCCCTGTATGTGCATTTGTTGGAGCTTGTTCACTCTTGCTGGCAGATACTTTTTCACGCCTTGTTCAGTTTCCAGCAGAAACGCCTGCAGGGATCTTGGTTGCCTTGGTAGGGGGGGTTGGCTTTCTAGGGTTAGTCTTTGGGGTTAAAGCTAAGTGAATATAAAGTATTGTGTCCTCTCTATTTCACTCATTTTGGTTTCAATCCTAAGTTTAGGTTTGGGGCATTTTGAAAACTTACTGACCCACAATGCCATACCTCAATATCAGGAATCTCTGCAATCTATAATAGATTATCGCTTGCCAAGGCTGATTTTGGGGGTTTTGGTTGGTATCGCATTAGGTTTGGCCGGTACATTAATACAGACAATAATACATAACCATTTAGTGTCTCCTGATATCCTGGGAGTGAGTGCAGGTTCTGGCTTAGCTGTTGTCTTGATACTTCTTTATCTGCCTCTTGCTCAAGCGATTGACATTTCAATAGCCTCAGTGATCGGTGGCCTAATTACGGGAGGCTTGGTAATAGGATTATCAAATTTCCAGCACATATGTCCACGCCGTTTAGTCCTGATCGGAATTGCAATAGCTTCCAGTTTGATGGCAGGGGTTGATATATTGTTGGCAGTCAACCCCTCGCATAACCAGTCTGCCATTATATGGTTGACAGGGAGCCTTTGGGCTAAAGGTTGGCAAAATATTCCCTTATTGTTAATAGCCCTCGTTGTGACCATTCCCATCGTTGCAAAAATGTCATGGCGGTTGAGTATTTATGGATTAGGACATGACGCGGCTTCAGCGCTTGGGATAAGTCCTATAAAAACAAGGAACATAACCATGTTGATGGTTATAGCGCTGACGGGTATCAGTATATCGATATGTGGAATATTCAGTTTTATTGGATTGATGGCGCCCAACTTATCAAGATTGCTTTTCAAGCGTAATCATGAATTGTTTATACCGTCGGCGCTAGTGGGCTCATTAATCCTGATCTCATCAGATTTGTTGGCGCAACATGCATTTTCTCCTCTTGAATTGCCTGCAGGGATTATCACTTCAATTATCGGATCTTTGTTTTTTCTCTTGGTATTACGCAAAGCTGGAAGTTTATTATGATAGCAATAAGCAATTTGAACGTGCGTTATAATGATAAGCTAATTATCGACCAGTTTAATATGATGATTCCTGAAAATGAAATAACATCGATCATAGGGCCTAATGGGAGCGGGAAGTCAACGCTTATCAAAAGCATAGCCAACCTTATTAAGTTTGATGGGGTGATCACGCTTTATAATAAGTCAGTTAAACAATACAAGCATCGTGAATTAGCGAAAACAGTGTCTTACCTTCCCCAAATGTTATCGATGCCCGCAGGGTTAAGTGTGCGCCGGCTGGTTGAGTATGGGAGGTACCCCTATGTAAAACAATGGGGGCGATTAAAAAAACAAGATCACAATAAGA
This sequence comes from uncultured Saccharospirillaceae bacterium, assembly GCA_947499545.1. Classification (GTDB taxonomy): domain Bacteria; phylum Pseudomonadota; class Gammaproteobacteria; order Pseudomonadales; family Oceanobacteraceae; genus CANMOZ01. The sequence goes on along the minus strand of CANMOZ010000012.1, from coordinate 113,305 downwards.
TCCAGTTTGCGATTGATGCGCTTGATTTGACTTCGTTAGGAGAACAACCTCTAGAATCCCTTTCAGGGGGACAGCAGCAACGTGCTTGGATAGCGATGTTGCTTGCTCAAGATACAAAAATTATTTTGATGGATGAGCCGACCTCTTATCTTGATATAGCACATCAAGCAGAGCTAATGAAATTGCTATTGTTGCTGAAATCGCTTGGGAAAACTCTGGTGGTGGTATTGCATGATATCAATCAGGCATGTCAGATCAGTGATAACGTCGGCATTGTTAAAATGGGCTCGCTAATTGATTTTGGGGTTCCTAATGATGTTATGACCGTTGATAGAATTGACGGTGTTTATGGCGTTAAATCGAGAACCGTTTATGATTCCCTTTCAAATAAACCACTATTTATTCTAGATTAATTTGACTGATGATGGCGCGCCTTTCGGAACGCTTACTGAATGACAGTAATTGTGGTTGGATGCCCTTTAAACTCATTAACAATGGCAGAGTATAATGAAGTATCGGTTTGTGATAGGTGTCTGTTTGTCAGCGCCATCAGTGCTCGGAAGTGACACGACTGTTGAGGAAATCAGCATAGAAAACTTAACGGTTGTGGGGGCTCGGGAACCAAAATCTAGGAACAAGTTGGCAGGCTCAATCACGACCATCGATTCCCAGCAGCTGCAAAAACAGCTTCAAATATCGGATGATATTACTGCAGTGACATCGAATTTAGTGCCGGGTATGACGCCTAGCCGACAAAAACTTTCAAACCAAGGAGAGAATTTCAGAGGCCGTACAGCTCTATTGTTAGTGGATGGGATTCCTCAAAATAACGCGCTTCGAAATGGAAATCGTTATGCCCATACGTTTTCACCGACCATCATTGAAAATGTTGAAGTGATTCGAGGTGCGAGCGCCCTTCAGGGGGTTGGTGCAACTGGAGGTATTATAAATTATGTTACACGAACCGCCAAGCCAGGGGATCATTGGAAAAGCACTGTTGGAACAGGCATCTCTTCTAGCCTGGAACGAGATGGTTTAGACCAAAAAGCTTTGTATAGAATAAGCCATTATGAATCTCAGTATGATTTTTTAGCGGAATACTCAGCCAAAAAATCGGGTATTTACCATGATGCGCGTGGTGAGAATGTTGGGATGAATGAAGTGCAAGGAGAGTTGCAGGATTCTGCCAATCAAAACCTTTTTTTAAAGGGGGGTGGTAATTTTTCTGATCAAATGCAGAGGTTAGAGCTTACAATAAACTCTTATGAGCTGGAGAGCGGTCAAAACTATATTGCAACGCCTGGCGATTTAGAATCGGGAACACCAGGTACGACTGAGAAAGGGAAGCCTGCTGGGAAGCCAGTGAAAAATGAAGCGAACTTCTATAATCTGCGTTACCAACATGATGGATTGCCGGTTGGTTATTTGAATGCACAGTTTTTTATTCAGAATTATCAAGCAACTTATGGGATGGCTGAGTGGTGGCCTACTGAATCAGTAAAAGAAGATCAGGGGGTCATTAAAGTAGAAAAAAAAGGCATAAAAATTGACTACATAATTGAAGATATTTACGATACAGATAGCATGTTGATTGTTGGACTGGATGGAATTGAAGAAGAATCAGTTCAGCGGTTGGCGCACACTAATAAAAATGTTACCCCTCATATGAAATATAGCAGTCTTGCTCCTTTCATTCAGGGCACGATTGAGTTGACTGATGATTGGTATTTATCCTCTGGTGTAAGGTATGAGACCACTAGGGTGCATGTTGAAGATTCTATAACCCTTTACGGTTTTGGAATGGATGGCCAGCATGCAGTTAACATTAAAGGAGGTAATCGACACTTTTCGATGCCTGTTTTCAATATCGGTTTAACGCATGATATTCTTCCCAGCCTTTCAAGCTTTATGTCATATAATCAAGGGTATGGCTTGCCAGATATAGGGCGAGCTTTAAGAGGACAATGGTTAGGCAACAAACCTGCAACATCAACACCTTCTGATCGATCCATTAAATTCTCGGATATGCCATCAATAGAACCCATTGTTACGGATAATTATGAAATGGGGTTAGACTATAAGCAGGATCGTTATTCAATAGGTGGGAGTATTTTTACTTCACGATCTAATAAGGGTAATCATTTAAAACTTAACTCTTCTGGAACCTATGACGTTGAGCGTAAAAAGACAGAAATCTATGGGTATGAATTGGAAGCTTCGCTGGATCCTAGCGATAACTCGCATATTAAAGCTCTATATTCGCATGTGGAAGGAAAAATTGATAGCGACCAAGATGGTAAGGTTGATACTGAAATGGATCTTAAAAACCTTAACCCTGATAGAGTGATGACCTCTCTTAGTTATGATTTCACTGATACCCTTTCTACTTATATTCAGCACAATTATCTTTTTAGTCGGAAGAAAAAGGAAAGTGCTTCTGGCAAAGAGCAGGTATTTAAGGGGTATCAATTAGTGGATTTGGGTCTAAATAAAAATTTCAATCAATATGGCCGTATTGGTTTTGCAATTGAGAATGTCTTTAACGAATACTATATTAATTACTTTAGCCAGATTAGGAATCATAAGGATTACTTATTTGCTGGAAAGGGACGTACATTCAGTCTGAATTACTACTACGATTTTTAAGATTAGCCTGTCACTTGTTTCTATTCATGCCTGCGAATTATCGAGATGCTAGCGTACGCAGTATCTCGATAACGATCATTAGATCGGGCATTGCCAATAATAAATATACTCTACCGTTTCAGGCAGGCTTAACTTTTATTATCTGATCCCCTATTATGCACCTTCCATGACCTAAGAAAGGACGAATGAATGAGGCTTTTTGTTGCACTGCTCTCTATGATGGTATTGACCTTTGGAGTGGCAGAAGGCACCTATGCTAAACGGATGGGGAAAGGCGGGTTTGGGAAAACCCATAAATCAACAACTCATCAACCCCAGAAAAAGACGGATAGCGCGGGAAATACAGCCCCTCAAACCATGCAAAAAACCCAAAAGAAAAGTGGGTTTATGGGTGGCTTGTTAGGTGGTCTGTTGGCTGGTGGGTTGATCGCTGCACTGTTGAGTGGGGAAGGATTTGAAGGTTTTCAAATGATGGACTTTATCATCATTGGACTGCTGGCCTTTTTGGCATTCAAAGTATTTAAGATGATGTCTAGAAAGTCGCAGCCCCAATACGCCGGTATGCCGCCCATGAATGAGCCACAATCTCGCTCTGTTTATCATCAGGAGGCGCCGCATCATACGACAAGCGAACAAGGATATCAGCATAGTGCCGCTATGGGGCGATCAAAGGACTTACCACCGGGTTTTGATGAGGAAGCTTTCTTACGCGACGCTGTTCAGCATTATCACAGTTTGCAAAATGCTTGGAATGACGGCGATATGGCTCTTATCAAAACCTTTGTTGCAGCAGAGCTGGCTGATGCGTTGGAACAAGAACGTAGTCGTATGAAGGTTCCACCAAAAACTGAGATATTAGATCTAGAGGTTGAGATGTTAAGCGCACAGCGCGAGGGCAGTATTGCTCAAATCACTTTACTGTTTAAAGGTTCTTGCCGAGACCCGTTGGAGCGTTCTCAGGATGGGATATACGATACTTGGTATCTAGAGCGTGATACGGCTCAAGCAGACTCGCCTTGGATGGTGGTTGGCATTGAAGCCTAATGTATTTTGTCATTGAAAAGAGAGGGGGATACCCTCTCTTTTGCTTCAGTGGTTTTCTGTTTAGCGTTAGAGCACGCGATTTATTGAGGCCACTTCATATCGCCTTTGATCACTTTCGCACTTAGCTCTAGCGTTCCAACTTCTTTTAGATTTGGAAAGCGCTTGATCATTTCTTTAACTTGATCATCGGCAGTTGCTGTTTGGGTGTTTACCTTGTCAAAGGTTTTGACATACCGCTTAGTGAAGTCAATAACGCTGGTGTCTTCAGCTGATTTGCCTAGAAAATGACCAGCAATAACGCGCTTCGGGTTTAACTTTTTCATAATGTGTAAGGTTTTCAACCAGCTTTTACGAGACTCACTGCTTTGATTGTCAGCCATCCACACGTGTTGACCTTCGTACAATACGCCACCACCGACAACGGTTTTTTCAGAGGCTACCCAGCCAAAGGTACGTAGCGGGTCATGTCCCTTCATTCCAATGATGTTGATCGGTGTTCCATCGACAAAGAGTTGATCGGTTGTTAAAGGCTTTGGAAGTACCAACCTTTCAGGTGCGTTCTCCTTTAAGATTGGCCCCCAATATTTTTTCTTACCTTCCATAGCTGATTTCATTTTATTAACCGTAGCGGGGGTAGCTAATACCTCTGCTGTTGGAAACGCGTCTGTTAAGACATCCAAACCAAAGTAGAAGTCTGGGTCGAAATGGCTGATGTAAATCGCTTTTAGTTGTTTGCCGCTTGATTTCACTATTTTAACTAGGTTGTTCGCATCGTTTTTTTGGAACTGAGCATCAAACAATATGGCTTCTTTGGGGCCTGTAATAAGGGTTGAGGTCACAGGAAACATGGATTTTTCCTGAGGGTTATACACCTCAAATTGAAGCGGTGCTAGCGCTGCAGATGTGCGAACTTTTTCTGGCAGGTCTGCTTTAGTATTTCCTTGAGCGGCGACCATGTTAGTGGCCAATAACAAACCAGCGCCAATTGCTGAAATCTTCTTTAACATGACTTTTTCCTCGTTGTGTGATGTCTGAAAACGAGGCCTACTTTAACCATTAAGAATCGATCGAAAAACACCATTTTAGAGGCATTACTGTTGCAAAAATCGACCTAATGGGCGCAACTTGGTGATATTTTAAAAGTTGATGAGCCAGGCACCCAATTGATGCCTTTAGGCTACGTCTGAAAGCGTTTTATCGATTCGCTTGAGCGCTTCAGAATTAAGAGGCTTACCTTTTATAATCGGTATGCCTGCCGCTTTTAGGATTAACTGCCTACTTAACTCATCTTGCTGCTCGTTGTCGGATGAAAGTGCTATCCCTAATACAACGGAGGGTTCCATCCCGATCTTAAGGAGGCATTGTGCAGCGGCAGATTCTTTTAAAATGGCTTCAAATTGTATGTCTTTTGAGCGGATTGCATTGACCCACTGCTGTATAAAAGACTTCATTGATTGAGTGTCTGTGATGGTATTTGTCGCACTTGATAAACGTTCAAATAATGCCAAGTAATCACCACGAGCATCACTGAGACGATCGGCGGATATGTCGCGTTTTAAATCAAACACCAATTGTTCGGCGACAATATTGGGTAAGCGTTTGAGGAGTTCTGATGTCAGCTTTTCTGAATGTTGAGCATCCTTCACAAAGTTCATCGCCAATTGGGTGGCATGCTTGTTTTTTGCCCAAAGGCGCCCTTGATGGTAGGCAACAGCACCTAATGAGGTTGCTGCAGCGGTTGCAGCTGCTCCTGCTCCTACGCCTGTGGCGACAGTGAGTCCTACAGCGGTGCCGGTGGTAGCAATGCTTGCTATGCCAACGCCTGTGGAGACAGCATAGGCGCTTGCAGACAAACTTTCTTTAACAAGATCAACCGATTTCGGGAAGATTTTGTGTTGCTTATCAATTGCGTAATTTAAAAGTGTCTCAGAATGTGACTGCTGGGAAGAGTCTCTTTTTGCTTTGTATGCTTCTAATGTATTTATCTGACGCTTTAACGCCAAGCCTGCTTTGCTGGCTTTGGCCGTCGATAACCCCATGGCAAGAGCCGATGAAGCGGTTGCGGCGGTAGCGATGCCTTCTGCAACGGACAAGGCTGGACCTGTATGAGAGGCTGCACTCAAAAGGGTATTCCCAATTCGAGTTCCATTCACGGCAATGTTTGTGCTGTAGCGTACGCTGCCTAAGAATGCATCGCTAGCCTCAACGGCGAGGTTATAGAGGCCTGCTCCTTTTAATTTTCCTTTTTCCGTTTGCTTGAGGCCGGCGTAAAAACTGGGAAGGTTTTGAATTTGTTCGTTCAAGGGTTTTTTACAAAAAGCCTGTAAATCGTGACGAGCTTGTTCACGGATATCTTTGTCTTTTGAAATCTGTCGAATGCTTGATAAGGTTTTTTTGCTTTTGTGTATGCAGCTTCTTAAGCCAGCGATGGCTTCGGTAAAACCAAGGGCATCGGGTGCAAGAGAAGCAGACCATTGCCCAGCTTCCCAGTCTTGGGCCGACTCTAAAGCCGGCCTTTCTTGGGTGCGTTGAACACCACGCCCCATTTTAGCTTTTTCCTTGATGAGATCCGCTGTTTGAGTGTTGAGGTTATCTTCACGTATTTCGCGCAGTAATCGTTTTCGGTGTACAGATTGGGACGACTGTATGGGTTTGCCTGCCAGTGTACGCACTCGGTTGAGAAAGCAATGGGGCTTTGGCTGTTTGAGTTCGGCTATGGCTTTTTCACCGCGTTCTATTAGTGACTGGGCATTACCTCGCAAGCTGCTCGGGAGATTAAGTGTTTCTTGTGCTGCACTTAAAAGAAAAACAAGGTTTTGATAAGCGTGGTTGTCTGCCAATTCTTCAAATGACTGTGGTGGTTCAGATGTTAAGCGGATTTGAATGCCTTGTTGTTTTAATCGTTTTTCTAAGGTTTGCAAATGTAATGAGCCTAACTTTTGTTCAGATACTTCTCCCCCTAGCGTTAAGCACTCCGCAAGCTGCGTTTTGAGGTCAATCAGTTCTTTGAGGGCTGAGGGGGAGGATTTCCACTCAAAGCCGGGCTTTAGCGGATTTTTTGTCAGTGCGGAAGCATGAGATTTATGCAATAGGCTAGAAGTTTGTGATAACCAGCTATTTATTTGGGTATGGGTAGCCGCTTGTTGGTAACGAGCTTGGCGCCAGCTCTGCTGTAAAGTTGTCAGTGCGTGAACCGCACCCATGATGTGTGGGTTTCCTTTTTGACCGGCCACTTGCATGCGCTCAAGCTGTAACTTAAGTGTTGCAACCTGATCCATCACTTCGTCCATGCGGGCGCGAATGAGAAGGTTCTCACTGCCTTGCTGCCAATGCTGAATCGCTTTTTTCATGCGTGCAGAGAAGGGGGTTAACCACTGAAGTTCGCCTTTTCTTGGGCGTGCATGAGTGTCCATGAAATGTGCGGTTTTTGATTCTAATACTGTTTTGCAATCAAGCAGATGATGGTATAGACCTTGGGGGGATCTAGGGGGTGGCATGAGCAGTACTAATTCTTTGTTTTTCTCAGGATCTTGCCCAGCGGTTGATAGGGAATAAGATCGCAAATCATTGAGATCCCTCAAAGGGCTTGGGCTTTTGGAGCGAGTTAACCTGGGGTGTTGAGCTACTGTTATGTGAGCCGCCGGTTGGGGTGATTGTGGTGCGCTTGAGGTCGGTGTCTCAGGCAAATAAAACACCGGGCGAAGTGCAGTTATGTTGTTAGGGATCACCGGCATGAGAATCTACAGCTCTTTTAGAATTCACAGAATCAACAGGCCGATATTGTACAGTTGGATATGACAGGCGTATGACAATAGGGATTTTTTACCTGGATGCGTTCCGTCAGCGGGCGAATGTTATCCTTGCTTGTTTTGTGACCAGAGGGCTGGTCGATAAGAACGTGGGGTTTCAGCAATCATTCGAGCATTTCAGTTTGATTAACGATTGAATAGTGGGCTGACACTTATACATGCATTGATCCTATTTGGTAATGTGATCGTTCATGTTGTAGCTTTGTGCCAGCCAAAATAAATGTTGCAAATGGTATTTATAGGGTTGTCACTTCAATAGCCAGTTGCTTATAAAAACTTTTAGGTCTGTAATCTTTTTTGATTGGTACACCATTGAAAAGTAGGTTTGCTTTAACGTACACAAAAGAGAAATCTTTTATTTTCTTAGGTGTTTTGAATTCCAGGTCATAGAAGTTTTCTTGTTTGTTGGTGGTCCACTCTTTTGAAGTTGAGGACGTGTTATCTAATTTATACTCCGCTTTAAATTGTATTGAGAAAGATTTCAATTTCATCAATTCGTCTGTGTAAGTGTCTGGTGTGTGGTTTGATGGGATAAAGTTGGGCTCATTAGCAGATCTTTTTTCTAAATACTCAATAGCAAGTTTCTTATGATGTGCTTTTGGGAATTCGATTTTTATAAGGGTGTCGGGCATCGCTTTGGCGCCAATGATGCCTTTATTGATACCAACGAAAGCTTGGCTTACACAGACATTGGAAAGCTTGACATCGCCCGAAGTGACATTGAATTTTTGATTAATAATTGATTGGTTGTGTGTGCAATGCACTTGGGCTTTTCTTTTTGTTGGTGTGGATGACGAAGATTTTATGTCGCCAATGCATCCAGGTAGAACAGAAAAAACTGATAATAATATAATTCTCTGAATGTTAATGAGCATGATTGAAACCTGTGGTAGTAGATTTTCATAAAAATCGGATTGGAAGTGGCGAGTAATGACCATTAAGTGTGCAGGAAATATGGAATTTTGATCACGTAGTGGAATGCATTTCAGAAAACTTGTTGGGTTTTAGTGCTTCTGGTGGTTGGTAGGTGCTTGCATGGATCGCTAGGGGTGTTGTTTTACTGGATTCATTTTACTTAGACAAAGTAAGCTGTTTAAGGAGTCAATTAAATGATTCATTGAATCTTTTTTATATGTATCGAATAAATAATAAGGGTGGATTGCGGTGGGGCTGCGTAGGCGCTTATTTGAATTATCTATGGTAACGTTGCTGATGGCTTGTGTTTCACAAGAATTTTTTGATGCGAATAGGGATATAGAAGAAGATAGAGACGTTAATAATACCGGCTGTGTTTATAAAGAATCTGATAAATTAATAAAAGACAACCCAGAAAAGATCCCTTTGGAGCTCCCTGATCCTAATTGTTTGCCTGATCCTGATTGCTTGTGATCAAAAAAGATTGATGCTTATAGTTGAAGCATTATAGGGATGAGTGTCAGCAACACCTGTTTCGGTGGTTGGTGTTGCCGTTGGTCTTGGTCTCCTGATATATGACCTGAATAGGTTTGTTCTTTTTTATTATTGTGGCTGTTCAGACACGAATGCCGATGTCCGGGTCAGTTTTTCCTCTTTCTGTAATAGCGGTTTCAAACTCTGGCTCGTTTAGTGTGACAGACAGCCTTTGTGCCCAAAGATCCCACTGATTGTCTTCGGTTAACTCTGAAAGGGGTGAGGCATCTATTTTCTGCAGATGTTGGTTAAGTAAGTTGGCTGTTGATGCACTAAAATCTTGGTGTTCAACACCGTTGTCGCTTTCCAGTTTAAAAATATCGAATGCAGTCAGAAGAAGCCATATTTTTTTATTTTTGATTCAAGTAAACGTTGATGTGACCTGCTTCAAGTTATGAATGATTGTGAAAAAACATTTTTTTTTCACAATGCTGTTCCAGTGTATGAATAGGCGCTTATGGAATGCCTATAAACAGCTGGAGGTGTAGATGGATCGTCGCCTATTTAGTAAATTAGCGTTAGCAGCTTATGGAGGGCTTTGGTTGCCTAGGGGCTATGCAGCTAAAGCTCACGAAATGGAATGGTTGAGTTCTGAACAAATCAATCGACTATCTGATTACAGGGCTATTAATATTCCGCCCATTATTCAGGAGCCCCTCTCTAGAAAATATCGCTTCCCAACCATTTATATCCGTGATGATGAACATTGTTTTCTCGATGATAAGCCCTCTATCTCAACCAGTTTATCAACGCTCTTCCACCGTTCAACCTATTTAGGCCCAACTGTTCGAGTCAAAAGAGGTGACCTCGTTCATTTTTCACTGGTTAATCAAAGAAAAGAAGTTGTGACCAATCATTGGCATGGCTTGCATATACCAGGACGTTTGGATGGTGGACCGCACCAAGTGATACAGCCTGGGCAAGAATGGCAGGTTACGCTGCCCATTCAACAGGAAGCATCGTCCTGTTGGTACCACTCTCATACCTGTGGAAGAACAGCTGAGCAAGTGTACTTTGGGCATGCAGGGTTATTCATTATTGAAGACAATAACTCCTTATCTTTAGGTTTGCCTGATCAATATGGCATTAATGATATTCCCATTATTTTACAAGACAAATTATTGAATGATGCCGGCGAACAGTACTACGACTTAAGAGGCGGCCCGATATTTCTAGGTGATCACGCTTGTATCAATGGCGTTGTAAACGCTTTTGTCGCCGTTTCCCCGAGCCTTATACGATTTCGAATTCTGAATGCAGCGAATGATCGGCAGTTTGAATTGCATTTTAAAGATGGTCGTTCTTTCAAGGTCATTGCTGGCGATGGGGGGTTCCTCAATGAACCTGTCGAAATGAATAAGCTAGCGTTATACGCAGGCGAGCGTGCTGAAATCATCGTTGATTTTACTGGAAGTAAAGGCGAGGTGCTGGACTTGCAAGCGATTACCTTGGGGCGTGAACCAGGTAATGAGGATTTTGTACTGCCGGTTATGAAAATCGCGGTTCATCATGGGCATACTATTCCGGCAATAATTCCTCCCTTATTGAGAGAAAGTTGGCTTGATTGGGAGTCGGCCGTTAATAATGCGCCGCCCATTAGCCGTACACTTGCAATGAGCTTAGATCGAGGTTCAACCAAAGGTTATATTAACGATCAGATGTTTGATATGAAAGTGGTTAATGAAGCCGTGCCACTCGGTAAGTATGAAGTGTGGGAAGTGATTTCGATTGTAGGCAATCATCCTTTTCATGTTCATGGTTGCTCTTTTCTCGTGTTAGAAGTCGATGGTAAGCCGCCAGGGTTGGAAGTCAGAGGTTGGAAAGATTCGGTGGTGGTGCCTGTTCCTGATCGAGATAATGATGGGGAGGTTAAAATTGCAAAAATTTTGGTGAAATTTAATTACGATACCTATCGAGATGAAAGTGATTTGAAAAGTGCTCTTTTCTGTTGGCACCAGCACTCAGACGAATCAAAGGAACGGTCTTTGCTGGTAGAAGAGGAACGTGCAGAATACCCCCATCGTTACGATGTGGAAAAGCATATCCCTTATATGTATCACTGCCATAAATTGCATCACGAAGACATTGGCATGATGGGACAATTTACCGTTTACCAAGAAGAGACCGATTAAATTTTCTGAGTTCAGGAATTTTACAGGCACTTAATCCGACCTACTCTGCAGGAGTCACTCTTATGCGTATTCTCTTTCAGATAAGATGCTTGATGTTACTCTTCATCAGTCAGATGCTTTTGAGTCAAGAAGATCATGTCCTGACAAAGTTCAGGGTTGCATCACTGATAAGCCAACCAGAAATAGTACCTTGTGAATTATCCAATAATAGTGAATCCCTATGCGTTGCCATTCGGGTAAAGGGTACACCCTTTAAGGATGGACCCTACTGCCCGAGAGCGATCGGGGAAACGGGCGGCATCTACCCTTATGACGGGCAAACGAACCCAGGCTTAAGAGTATTAAACGATGCGTTTTTTCAGGATATGGAAAGCGATGGGTACGATATTCTCGACGAACAGGGAAAGGTAAGAGTGTTGGAATTGGATTTTGGTTCGGGGGAACCCCCTCCCATTCCAACAGACGTGTCGGTGTGTATCGAAGTGAAAAAAATTGAAGGCATAGAGTTGAAGTATTTAATGCCGTTCTTTCCTCAGTTTGATCTAAAACCAAACCCTATGGACGATGCCTTGGATATTGTAGGGCTGGCATTCTCTGGTGTCCCTATCAATGGACAGCCTCCCAGTATTGCTGATGGGGTTCATGGGGATGGAGTCGGTGCAGGAAATTTGCCGGCATTAGATCCTTGTGGGGGGCACCAGAATGAAGGGTTTTATCATTCACACCTTTTTGCTGAATCCATCAATCAGCAGCTATTATCGCTTGGGATTGATGAAGTAGCTTGCTCATCATTGCAGCAATATCCTAAAGATGCATTGTTTGCTTTGGCCATGGATGGGTTTCCAATTTATGGTGCATTTGAATCCGGTGGTTATATCCCTAAACGCTTGGATGAGTGCAATGGTCATTATGGCCCGACCCATGACTTCCCGATGGGGATATACCATTATCATGTGCGATCCGACACCATTGTAAATATTCCAGCTTGTTTAAAAGGGGTGGTTGCTAAAACGCCGTTGATTGTTAAAACAAACACCTCTGAAGGTGAATCTCTTAAATAGACAGCGAGGGAATAACTCCCTTTAAGGCGGCTCAGAAAATGAACAAGAAAAGGGTAACGAAACTTAGTGCATTATTTTTCCTATTGGTGGCGGTTTTGCTGAAAAGTGCTCAGGTTCAAGCGCATTCTGGCAGCATAAGCTTTTATAAAATGTCTGTTATTCAAGATCATTTGCAGTTAAAGATCTCCTTGGCCTATTCAACCTTGCTAAGTGCATTCCGTCATCATGAAGGGTTGTTACCCGCACAATCGGTTAAGCCAGTAGAGCTGATGGCATGGTTGCATCAACACATGGAGCAACATATAAACCTGAAGCATAAGGGGAAGCCTTTGACGTTGATTCATGATCAAAATCAGCAAGATGGCCACTCGGTAACCCTTTTTTACAGAGTGAAATTGAACCCCGATTCTGCCTCAGAAGCCATTCAGGTTGAGATAAACCCCTTTGCTTATCGCGCAAACCATCAGCATGTCTTTGTTTTTACTCAGGGTGTTAAGAAGAAACGGTCTGTCTTAACGGCATCGAATGCTTACAAAACCCAAATTAACCTTCTTAAACAAGTAAAAGAGGGTGTCCAGCTTTCTGATTTGAGTCGAAAAAACTAAGTGGCTGAAAGATAAAGAGTTACCTAAGAATCCACATCAGATATATTGTAACTATGCCACCTTGATTTAAGGCTCTTTGAGCCATCCCCCACTACAATTACTCTGTATCCCCATCGAATAATGTGAGTGTGTGTTCGCCTTAAAAGAAGCGAGTACGATGCCTCATCGACGTAAGCGGAGGGCTCATGTCTTTAAAAGTAAAATTAGCGTTTTTGGTTTGCCTTGCTCTGCTTGCGATTGGTGCTATGTATGCCCTTCAGTTATTTGCTCTATCGACTTCCAATGCAATACGAGATGCTGAAATATCGGTATTAACGATGGAAACGCATTTGCTTAATTTGAGGCGAAATGAGAAAGATTTTTTAGCCCGCAGTGACTTGGTTTACCGTGATAAATTTGATGAGAACTATGCCGCTTTTGTATCTGAAACGGATCGTCTAGATCGATTGTTGTTGAGTGAAGGGATTGTAGGCGCTTCAACGGTTGATGTGAAAGCTAAATTAAGCCTTTACAAACAAAAGTTTGAAGAAGTGATTCAGTTAAAAGAGCAAATAGGATTATCTCACGATAAGGGCCTTAGAGGGCAATTACGGGGTGCTGTGCATGATGCTGAGGATCGTATCAAGGCGATCGATGAACCAAAAGTGTTAGCCAGCGTATTGCAGCTTCGGCGTGCTGAAAAAGATTTTTTATTAAGAGGGTTGTTAAAATACAAAGCGAAATTCAACACCCAATTTGATAAAACCTTAGTTTTGTTAGATGACATAGAATTCCCTGAAGAGTCTACCAAGCAAGACACCCTCAAAAAATTAAAAGGTTATCAATCAGACTTTATGAAAGTCATTGACTCCATGGAACGATTAGGGCTTGAGCCCGGAAAAGGATTGCTGGGGGAAATGCAAGTCAGTGTGGATGATTCTATGGTGGTGATGGAGGCCTTAGCCGAAACGATTCAGCTGGTCCTTGAAGAAAAAACACAGCAAATGCAGTACATCCCTTTGGGTATTGCGCTGATATTGGGCTTCTTGGTCGCAGTGGGGGCAACAACGATCGCTCGCTCGGTTTTGACACCGATTAATTCATTAGCAGGTGTGATGAAGTCAGCACGTGATCAGAAAGATTTAACATTGCGCTTTCATACATTGAACAAAGATGAAGTGGCTTCAATGGGACACGATTTTAACTCCATGATGGATGCTTTCCAGGCGTTGTTGGAGGAAGTCACTAAAAGCGCTGAACTGCTTAGCGCAGCATCAGAAGAGCTGTCTTCGATCACAAAAGAAACGTCAGGTGGCCTTGAACACCAGCAAAATGAAGTCAGCATGGTGGCCGATGCGGTGCAGCATATGGCTTCGGGTATGGAAAGCGTGAATCAAAATACAGAAGCAACTGCTGAGACCGCTAAACAAAGTGAAACCTCTGCCGATCAGAGTCGTTTAATCATACAAGGCTCTATTCAAAATGTGGGGCAGTTAGCCGATAGAGCGGAAAAAACAGCGGCCGTGGTTCAACAGCTAAAAGGCGACAGTGATCGTATTGGGTCGGTTCTTGAAGTGATCAAAAGCATCGCTGAGCAAACGAACTTGCTTGCATTAAATGCTTCGATTGAAGCGGCCAGGGCTGGAGAGCACGGTCGCGGGTTTGCGGTGGTTGCAGACGAAGTTCGAGATTTGGCCGTGCGTTCGCAGGACTCAGCTGGGCAGATTGAAGAAATGATTACGGATTTACAGCGGCGAACCGATGAGGTATCAACGATGATGATTGAATCTGTAAGTCAAAGTAAACAAAGTGTTGAAGACGCTGAAAAAAGTTTGGTTGCTTTGCAAGAGATAACAGACGGCGCATCAAAAATAGTCGAAATGACGACCGCGGTTGCTCATGCAATAGAGTCGCAAGTCGCGACTGCAACGGACATTAATCGTAACGTTGATCAGATAAGGCAAATTATGTCTTCTTCCAGTGATCAAGTGGAGCAAAATGCGCAAACCAGTAATGAAGTTGCTAAACAAGCGCATCAATTACAACAAGCGGTTGCATCCTTTAAACTCCATTAAGAGATGGTCTCTCCCTCGTCTATTACGAGGGATGTGCTCTTTTAAAGCACATTCTCAGAATAACAGCGCTTTTCAATTAACGTTTTAGTCCCTAACATGGAGCACCCAAAGCCGTTGCATTCATTAAGGGATTAACATGCTTCAGTTTAAGTCAGGTCAAGGCCTCGCTATCGGGCTTGCATTAGGGGTTTGCCTATGGATGTTGACGGGCGTTTTTAATGAAGAAACCCCTCCTGAAGTGACAACAAAAACGTCAGAATCCCTGCCAGAAGTGCAGGTGCGTCGTGTCCAAGCACAGCCTATAACGCGTGAGTTAGTATTAAGTGGTCATACTGAAGCCGATAAACAAGTGGCTTTAACCTCAGAACTTAACGCCAAAGTGATGTCCATTGCGGCTCGGCAGGGTGAGGTCATTCAGGCAGGTTCATTAATCCTTCAGTTAGACCCTAAAGATTGGCCAGCCAGATTAAAAGAAGCACAAGCTTTAGAGAAACAGCGTGAGTTGGAATACCGCAGTGCCCGCGATCTTCGACGTAAAGGGCTGCAAAATGAATCCCAGCAAGTAGAATCCCTAGCCCGGTTAGAGTCAGCCCGAGCACAGGTCATTGCGGCACAACATCAAGTGGCCGCCAGTGAAATTAGGGCGCCTTTCACAGGCACCTTTGAGCGAAAGCAGGTCTCGGTAGGGGACTACGTTACTCAAGGAGCGGTCATGGGGCAATTTGTTTCCATTGATCCCATTGTGATTAAGGGTGCCGTTCCTGAGGCGAATCGACATTGGTTATCTAAGGCTAAAACCGCTGAAATTGAGCTGGTCACAGGAAAAACGTACCCAGCTGAAGTGAGGTATCTATCGACCTTGGCCAATACTGAAACGCGAACTTACCCGATTGAAATCATCGTGACTCAACCGCAAGCATCCATACCCTATGGTATGACGGCAAAAATACGATTAAAGACTTCTAAGGTAGACGCTATTTTTGTGACGCCTTCTTTGTTGGTGCTGAATAAAAAGGGCGAGTTGGGAGTTAAAGCAGTCAGTCAAAATCAAGCGGTATTTGTTCCAGCAACTTTGATCAAAGCTGAACAATCGGGCGTGTGGCTGGACATCCGTCAACCGTCGATTGAGCTGATTGAGGTGGGTGCAGGCTTTGTTGAAGAGGGTGATCCTGTAAAGGTAAAACAATCTCAAATTACCCAACATGTTTCTGAGCCAAGTTCACTCGCTGAGCCTCAATTGGCTCAGGAGGCCGCACAACCATGAAAGCGATCATTCATGCGATCATAGGGCGGAAAAAAGCAGCCGTCCTCGCCTTTGTCATGCTGTTTGTTGCGGGCCTTATATCCCTAAATTCGATCCCAAAAGAAAGCATCCCAGACATGACCTTGCCTATGGTCTATGTCTCAGTTCGTCATGAAGGCATTTCGCCTGAAGACGCTGACCGCTTGTTATTTGAACCTATGTATACCGAGTTGCGTGGACTTGAAGGGTTGAAAGAAGTCGTTTCGACAGCGGTCGACAGTCACTTGAGTATCCAGCTTGAATTTGAATCCGATATGGATATCGACCAGGCATTACGAGATGTGCGCGAGGCGGTTGATACAGCCAAAGCTGAATTACCTGCAGAAACCGATGAACCGGTTGTTCAAGAAATCAATCTTTCTTTATTTCCCATTTTAGTTGTCGGTGTCGCCGGAAATGTGGATGAGCGTGTGCTTGTCAATGTATCACGTAAACTTCGTGATCGAATCGAAGCGATTCCCGGTGTGTTAGAAGCGGATATCCAGGGAGATCGTGATGAAATTGCTGAAATTGTCATTGATCCGCAGCGTATGGACAGTTTCCGTTTAAATCAGGCTGAGCTGATACAGTTGGTTGGGCAAAACAACCAGCTGGTTGCGGCTGGGAATTTAGATACTGGGGCAGGTCGATTTGCATTAAAAGTGCCTGGCCTCATTGAAAACGTACGCGACATATTAAATATGCCGATAAAAGTCCGTGGTGATGATGTGGTGCGTTTTCGTGATATCGCATATGGGCAGCGCAGCTTTAAAGACGCTAAATCATTGGCGCGTATTAACGGAAAGCCCGCTTTGGCCATTGAGGTAAGAAAACGCATTGGTGCCAATATTATTGACACTGTTGATCAAGTGAAAGCCTTGATCAAATTGGCCGAACCTGAAATACCCGATGAAATTGAACTGACCTATAGCCAAGATCAAAGTGAAAACGTTCGGCAAATGCTGAGTGATTTATCCAACAACGTTATGTTTTCAGCCATTATTGTGCTGGTGTTGGTCATTGGCAGTTTGGGTGTTCGAAGTGCTTTGTTGGTGGGTATTGCGATTCCAGGTTCATTTTTGATCTCAGTGTTAAGCCTTCAGATCATGGGTTATACCCTGAACATGGTGGTGCTCTTTTCCCTTATTTTAAGTGTTGGGATGCTGGTGGATGGCGCTATTGTCGTGACGGAGCTGGCGGATAGACGATTGGCTGAAGGTAAGTCAAAAGTGGAAGCCTATCAAGAAGCGGCGGTTCGTATGGCCTGGCCTGTGATTGCATCGACCATTACCACCCTGGCGGTATTTATGCCGATGGTCGTATGGCCAGGCATCACGGGTGAATTTATGAAATACCTACCCATCACAGTCTTACTGGCGCTGACAGGTTCGCTGATCATGGCATTGGTGCTGGTTCCCACTGTCGGGGCTCTTGTGGGGAAAGCAGGGGATCAAAGCATTAAAAATGTTGACACCTTAACCGCTGCGGAAACGGGACATTTTGATAAATTAACAGGGTTCACCAAGCAATACGTACGTGTACTCAACTTTCTATTGAAACGTCCTTGGAAGGTATTGTGGGGTGCCATCCTCTGCTTAGTGTTGGCTTTTGGACTTTATGCTCTGTTTGGAAAAGGCGTAGAGTTTTTTCCCGACGTTGATGCAGACTACGCCATCGTGGATGTCCGAGCTCGAGGCAATTTAGCGTTGTCTGAAAGGGATGCGCTGGTTCGCCAGGTGGAAGCTGAACTCGGCAGTATGGATGAAATCAAAACCCTCTATACCAAGGTATTTGTTGAGCCGCTATATGATGGTGCGGAAGATTTAATTGGTCGATTGCAATTGGAATTGGTGGATTGGAAATTTAGACGCACGGCTAATAGCATCATGCAGGATATTGAAACACGTACAGCGGGTTTAGCTGGGATTATTGTTGAAACGCGTTCGCAAGACCAAGGCCCTGGCGGTGGTGATGATATACAACTTGACGTCAATGGGCGTTCAGATGAAGCCCTGCAAGCTGCGGTCAAACGCATTCGGCGACACCTTGATCAAGACCCTGATTTAAAAGACGTTAACGACACCTTGCCACTAGAGGGCATTGAATGGCAATTCCAAGTCGATCGGGAGGCTGCTAGTCGACTCGGTGCCGACATTGGAAGTACTGGACGGACGATTCAAATGATCACAGGCGGTTTAACCGTGGGGTCTTATCGTCCAGAGGATGCGGATGACGAAGTGGATATTCGGATTCGCTTTCCTGAGCAGTATCGAACCTTAGATCAGTTAGATCAATTGCACTTAACCGTGGGTGATCGTTTGGTTCCGGCTTCCAGTTTTATGGAGCGGGTTGCTAAACAAAAATCTTCCGAAGTGGTGCGCACGGATGGAAAACGGCGTTATCAAATCAAAGCAAATGTGGTTGAGGGGGTTAACGCAACCGAAAAAATCATGGCGTTATCTCAATGGTTACAACAAGAAAATTGGGATGGTGAGCTGCAATTCAAATTCAGAGGCGATTTAGAAGAGCAACAAGAAGCGGGTCAATTTTTGATGACAGCTTTTCTTTTTGCCCTTCTGACGATGGTTCTTATCTTAGTAATACAGTTCGATAGTTACTATCACACTTTGCTCATTATGAGCGCTATTGTGCTGTCATCGGCTGGGGTGTTGATTGGGCTTATGTTGAATGGTGAGCCTTTTGGTATCGTTATGAATGGCGTTAGTCTCATTGCTTTGGCTGGAATAGTTGTGAATAACAACATCGTATTAATTGATACGTTTCAAGCTTTAAGGAAAGAAGGATTGGATAAAGTCGATGCGGCACTGAGAACGGGTGCGCAGAGATTGCGTCCTGTATTACTGACGACGGTAACGACGATCTTTGGGTTGTTTCCGATGGTCTTCCAATGGACAATCGATTTAATTAATCGCACTTTTACGGTAGGAGCGCCTGCCTCTCAATGGTGGACTCAGTTGTCCACAGCGATAGCCGGTGGGCTCGCTTTTGCTGCTTTCTTAACGCTTTTTTTAACGCCTTGTTTGCTAGTGTTGGGGGCGCAATCTTCTTCCCAGTCTCAAAAAAAATTAAAAGGAGGGTATACAGCTGATCAAGCCGGAAAACCTCAAGAGGAAAACAGTTTAAATCAAGAAGCATCTTAATTGTTTATGTGGAATTAACATTTTTTGCACGTTTAAAGGCTAGAGAGAACTTTCGTGTCGATGAAACCGGAAGGGATTTATTGATGAATCCTATACTGGTTAAAAAGGCATAAAAGGAAGTTCTCTCATGCGCATGGAAAAAATGTTCAGTCTGCTGTTTTCATTAAGTGTCATGACGCCTGTTATGGCTGTTCCAGAAATCTCTCCATCATCCTTAGACAAGCAATTAGCAAAAATTGTGAAAGATCGAAAGCTCACGGGTGATCCTACCCAAGGGTATGACATTCCCTCGGTCAAAGAACCCATTGTAAAATTGGGGAAGCTTTTATTTTTTTCGAAAGCATTGAGTGGCGATAAAAATATGGCCTGTGCCAGTTGTCACCACCCCTATTTGGGAGGCGGAGATGGCCTTTCTTTGCCGGTTGGAGTGGAGGCACGTAACCCAGAGCTTCTTGGACCAGGGCGAGAGCCCATTGATGGCGTTTACCGTCACCCAAGGAACAGTCCAAGTGTATTCAATGCTTTTACCAGTCGTTACTCCTTATTTAGAGACAGCCGAATTCAGTTTCTAGATTGGTTGACGCCAGAAAAAGGGATTACAACACCGGATGTTCCTTACAAAGAAGCAGACCCAGATGCCGGGGATACGTTATTGGCGGCTCAAGCGCGCTTCCCAGTCACCGATATTAATGAAATGCGAGGCCCTCATTTTGAAGCGGGCCAAAGCAATCAGGCCGTTAGAGCGCACTTGGCTGCGCGCATTGGTGATGTTGGCATTGGACGTGGAGAAATTTTTAATAATCGGTGGCGGCCTTACTTTGAAGCCGTTTTTCAAGGAGCAGGCAATCAAGACGTTGTCACCTACGCGAATATAGCCAAGGCACTGGCTGCTTATCAAGCTTCTATGAATTTGACTGATAACCCCTGGAATCGCTATGTAAAAGGTGAATTAAACGCTATATCCACCGCTGCTAAACGCGGTGCAATTGATTTTTTATTTTTACCTGCGCCTCCTGGTGGTGAGCCGCCTACACCTGGCCCGAATGATCGGCTCCCTTTAGCATGCGTGGCTTGTCATGATACAGATGCTTTCACGATTGCGTTACGTGGCATACCTGAGCACCTCATTGGATTTCCTCAAATCGGTCCAGGAAAAGGGGGAATCTATCAGGTTAATCCAACCGAAGACATGGGGTTATACCTGGTTGAGCAAGACGACGAACAGTTACATCGATATCGCTTTCGGCCTTCTAGTTTGTTAAACGTCGAGGTGACGGCCCCATACGGTCATGCCGGAGCTTATCAGAGTCTTGAACAGGTTGTGTCGCATTACAATGATTTTCACAACCGTTTGGAGACCTATTTTGAGGATAAAGAATGGTGCAAGCTGCCTCAGTTCAAAGAGCGAAAAGACTGTGAATCACTCTTCCAAAACTCAGTGGTAGACACGCAGCAAGCAACGGACATTTTGGACGACGAGATTCAGCGGGGGTCACCAGTCATGGCACTGAAACATCGAACGCCTAATGAGCTTGCGGATGTTGTCGCATTCTTGAAAACGCTGACGGACCCATGTGTAAAAGATGCACACTGTTTGCGCCCTTGGCTTCCTCAGCCTCAGGAGGGGGATCCTGATGGACTTCAACTGAGACCAATGACCAAGCAAGGTGTGCCGTTGTACCTTAGTGCAAACTGTACAGAGGGGGATACGATTGATTCCTGGCAAAGGTTACGTAACGATCAAGGAGAATGCATTTCTGGAGCGCACCACCGGTTTCGTTTTTTTGTGCATCATAATAACACTACGCTGTATTTCAGTTCGCAAGGTCGAAAGGGCAAAGCCAGGCTTTTATACCACCCGTATGAATGGGCAACGTTCAAGAATGCCCATGTGAAATCCACGGGCAAAGGGTTGAATCAGGTATTAGTAGTGACCGTTAATCGTGGGTGGCATTATCTATCTGTTGTCAGTTCTACAGGATATGAGGGGCTTCAAGTTGCAGCAAGTGTCAGTCGAGCAACCTTTGAACCGGGAGAGCGCCCGGCTGATATAGAAGACAATTGTGCGATATCGAAGCCACATACCTTTTCGATGCTCGAATCAGGAAAAGCGATCTGTGTTGCTGATGGGGCATCCTACTTTTTTATCGAGGTTGCTAAACCGAATAGCAGACTCGATATACGAACCGCAAACGGTAGTGGGAATCTGGACGTCTATGTTGCCGGCACCTACTTCCCTAATTCAGAATATTTCGAATTCAACTCCCTAAATTCTGGAAACCGTGAATACTTGAGGATTGATGCGCCACAACCTGGCTGGTTTTACATAATGACGAATGGCCAGCATGCTCATGGTGCCTCCATTCAAGTCGATCGGTACGAGTGAGTCCTATGGTCGATGTCAGAAGGGGCGTATGACATCGACCCATTCGTTCAATTTTGTGGATTAAATAATCGACTGGGTGGAATTAAAAGAAACAGAAACAACCACGTATTGCCTCTGTTTGATACAATAAAAAACCCCAATCATCAAACATCAGGGCAGATTTGATTTATGGCGTTAGATCCTGTGCTCATTCTTATTGCCTTCGGTAGCGGTTTATTGGCTCAGCGAGTGGGTATGCCCCCATTGATCGGCTACTTGGTTGCAGGGTTTGGTTTGCATGCTGCGGGATTTGAGCCGCAAGCCTTGCTAGACCAGTTGGCCAATGTTGGCGTGACTTTGCTGTTATTTGTCATAGGGCTCAAGCTGAGCGTTAGGCAGTTGGTGAAGCCTGCTATTTGGGTTGGGGCGACGGTTCCCATGATCCTCTTTACAGCCATATCCACTGGGATTTTCTATCTGCTGTCATTAACACAATGGGGGATTTTCAGTCAGTTGAAGCTTGAAACGGCTGCGCTCATTGGCTTTACACTCAGTTTCAGCAGTACGGTTGTGGCTGTGAAAATCCTTGAAGATCGTAACGAACTGAAGTCTCGTCATGGGCAAATTACCCTCGGTATTTTGGTGATGCAAGATTTAGCGGCGGTGATCTTTCTCAGCGTCAGCGCGGGGAAATGGCCCAGTATCTTTGCTTTGTTGTTATTGGGGTTACCTTTGCTGGTCAAACCATTTCACCATTTACTAAAAGCCTGCAAGCATGGGGAAATTTTACCTCTGGCAGGGTTTGGATTTGCTTATGCTGGCGGTGAGTTGTTTGAACTGGTGCACATGAAGGCAGACCTAGGGGCACTGGTCTTTGGGGCTATGCTGCACAGCAGTTCTAAAGCCAACGAATTGGCCAAGTCTTTGATGAGTTTTAAAGATCTCTTTTTGATTGGCTTTTTCTTATCAATAGGGTTTATGGCATTACCTAATTGGGAAATGCTGGTGGCGGCTTTGGTATTAATGGGAGCCATTCCATTAAAAGGGTGGATGTTTTTCAAAGTGCTAACCCTTTTGAAACTCAGAAGCCGCACCTCGTTTTTATCCTCTTTGAGCCTTACGAACTTCAGTGAGTTTGGGTTAATTGTTGGGGTTATGAGTGTTTCCACTGGCTGGCTCTCGCAGGAGTGGTTAGTCATCATTGCGCTGGCCGTGTCTTTATCTTTTATTCTTTCAAGCATCATCGCTGGGCGGGCTCATAGCTTTTATGCTCGCTGGAAGGGCGTATTAAAATCTTTTGAACGATCGGATCGGCTGCCTGAAGATCGATTCGTACAGCCCGAATCCCCGAGGGTGTTGATCATTGGCATGGGCCGAGTGGGAACGGGGGCATATGAAGAGGCGTTGAGATACTATGGTGAGGGCGTTTGGGGAGTCGATTCGGATGTTGAGCGTATTCAGAATCTCCAGTCGCATGGCATAAGTGTCATAAAAGGGGATGCAGAAGATGCGGATTTTTGGGAAAACCTTGATACGTCCTCCGTAGAACTCATGATGTTAGCCATCCCTTCTGTTAATGATATGTTGGATATATTTGAGCTGCTCAAAATGGTCAAATACAAAGGTAAAATTGCAGCCATCGCAAAATATGAAGATGAACGGCAGATGCTATTGGCAGCTGGTGCCAGTGTTGCTTTTAATATGTACGCACAGGCTGGGACAGGTTTTGCGGTTGAAACTTTTTCGATGGTGGATCAAGAATATAAGAAACCTGAGTGCGCAAACTAGATGAAACGAAAGTAAGAGATCATCCCTTTTTCGATGCTGCTTTACCTTCTGTACGTATGACAATGCATGTCTGATTGAGTCCTCATCCTTATAAAAGGGTTATGAATAGGTTAGGCTTAGAGTGTCTAATCGGTCGATTGCTGAAGAATAAATGAAACCTTCACTGGGTGTTAAATGGACGCATTGTTTTCATTGTTAATGATTGGTTTTTTATTGCTGTCTGGGTATTGGATCGGGGGATATTTACCGAAACACTGGGTTCATCTTGCAGCTAAAAGCATTGGGTATTGGGTATTAGCGCTTCTCTTTGTCACGGGGTATAACTTCGGAGAGCATTTGCTCAGTCCTGATGCCTCTGGTGCCTTGCTTTGGCAAGCTTTTGGCCTGGCACTCGCAACCACCGTGGGTGTTGTGGCAACTATGTTAGCTTTATACGTTGGTAAACGTGTTTCCAACTTGAACTATTCTCAATCGCTCCAAAAATCAATCCTGGGTGTGCTTTGGGAAATCGTCAAAGTATTGATCTCAATTGGTGGAGGGGTTGTTTTAACCGCTTTTATTCCTACGAGTGACTTATCGGTCTCAAGTGATGATCTTGCAATGATTATGTTGTATGCCTTGATCTTCTTGGTTGGGATTGATTTAAGTTTGTTTCGATTTAGAGAGCAAATTCAACAATTGAGCAAGCGAAGCTTGTTAATGCCATGGCTCGTGGTTGTTGGATCTTGGGGCGGGGGGTTGCTGTACGTTTTGTTAACCGATTGGCAGTGGACTACCGTGCTGGCTCTCTCCAGTGGATTTGGTTGGTTTTCATTGTCTGGTGTTATGGTTGAGCAACAGTTGGGACCTGAGATGGGGTTAATGGCGTTGTTGGTTGATCTTTTTCGGGAAATCCTCGCCATATTATTGATCGTTGGGATTGGTCGTTTTCATTTTGCCTCAGGTGTGGCTGTATCGGGTGCCGCTGCGATGGATTCGGCCTTGCCCATTATTAAAAATGCCTGTGCAAGAGAAGCCATTCCTTTGGCGTTGTACAGTGGTGCGGTCTTAACGATTTGCACGCCTTTATTAATCACCTTATTGCTGGCTTGAAGAAACCCTTGGGATCGAGGGTGAATGACTTTTACCCTCGAGAGGGCTAATTAAAGCAAGCTAACTCCCACCTCTATACTGAATTCGATGGCGTTATATATAAATCAAAACTGGCAAGATCATTGCCTCTTTGACCAGTGAAGCCTAGACGTCCTAGGGAACCAAATCAGCCACATTAAGGTTATCCAAAACCTTAGTTTTGACACTGGGTCGATCTGCAGCTTGGCCTCTAACGCCTTGATTCCCACCCAAACTTAGGATGCCTGCTAAATTCTAAAGATATGCTGGACGTAATTTGGGTTCAAATTGCACCGAGGAGGCTATGGATGGCAGAAGAAAAAGATCTAAAGCTCGAAGAAGCGGCCGCACCAGAGCCGAAAGGTAAAAAAAAGCTATTGTTCATCATCATTGGGGCATTGGTCGTAATCGGTATTGCAGTAGGCATTACCCTATTTTTAATTATGGGGGATGCGGGTGGCGGCAGTGATGAGGAAGCGGAGGCATCGACTGAAACGGCCACTTCCACAAAGGCACCCGCTCAATACATTAAATTAAAGCCTGAATTTGTTGTGAATTTTCAAGTCGGTCCTCGGCAAAGGTTTTTACAGGTGTTTATTGAAGTCATGACCCGAAATGGCGCAGTTGCTTCTGGTTTAGAAGAACATTCACCTAGGATTAGAAGCGAAATTATACGAGTGATTTCTCAAAATGACTTTGAGCAATTACGGACAGCAGAAGGACGAAGTGCTTTGCAGGCAGCTATCGCGGACGTGTTAAAACAGATTATGCGTGAGGAAATCGGCACAGACGAAATAGAGCAAGTGTTGTTTACTAACTATGTAATGCAGTAAATGACGCATAAAAACATATGAGCAGCCTTTTAGAGCTTTTATGAGAGTTCTAGCGGGGAATGGTCAGCTTGCTGGCAGCAGTGAGGGATAGACGTGCAAGACCTGTTATCGCAGGACGAAATTGATGCTCTGTTACACGGCGTTGATGATAACGCAGTAGAGGAAGAGGAAGAGGGGACTGGTGAGGGGGTCAAATCCTATGACCTAACAAGCCAGGATCGTATTGTGCGTGGGCGAATGCCGACGCTTGAAATGATTAATGAACGATTTGCACGTTATACACGCATCAGCTTTTTCAATTTTCTAAGACGTTCAGCCGACGTCGCATCAGGTGGTATTCAAATCATGAAGTTTGGCGAATATGTCCATACTCTGTTTGTGCCAACTGCACTAAATATGGTCAAGCTGCGTCCATTACGTGGGACCGCATTATTTATTTTTGACGCCAAATTGGTGTTCAAATTGGTCGACAACTTTTTTGGCGGCGACGGTCGGCATGCGAAGATTGAAGGGCGTGAATTTACACCGACAGAGTTGAGAGTGGTCCAGCTGATATTGGCAACGGTGTTTGTTGATATGAGAGAAGCTTGGGCGGCGGTGATGAAACTCGACTTTGAGTTTGTCGGCTCTGAAGTTAATCCAGCCATGGCCAATATTGTGAGTCCGAGTGAAGTGGTGGTGGTTAGCACCTTTCATGTTGAACTGGACGGTGGCGGTGGCGATTTACATGTCGCGCTGCCTTATTCCATGATTGAACCCATCCGCGAAACCTTAGATGCTGGTATGCAAAGCGATATTGATGAGGTTGACGAGCGTTGGATTCAATCGTTGAAAGAAGACATCATGAGCGCAAAGGTGCCGGTTCATGGAACGATTATCGAAAGAGATCTGACTTTACGTGAGGTGGCGGCTCTCAAGCCAGGAGATATTATTCCTATTGAAATGCCGGAATATTTTGTGCTTGAAGCGAATGATACGCCGATTTTTAAAGGGAAATTGGGGCGCTCTGGTGAGTATCTTGCGGTGAAAATTGTTGAGCCTTTAAAACGGCCAAAACCCAGAGAGAAGTTCGAACAATCAAAAAGAGAGCCTGACGATGAGTGATGACGAAAACGAATCGCCGGAAGAAGAAAAGCCTGCAGAAGGGGAAGGTGAATCTGAAGGAGGTTCTACCGATGCGGATTCAATAGCAGACGAAGTGGCGGCTGGTGTTGAAGAGGCTGGTGGTGATGATGAAGCGTTGGCCGCCGAGTGGGCCGCCGCCATGGAAGAGGCAGGCGAAGAAGGGGAAGGCGAGGGCGAAGACGACGCTGTTCAAGCGGCTCCTATGGAAGAGCTTGAGGATGACTCTGAGCCAGCACATACAGGACCCGAAATTTCTCCAGATTTAGAAGTTATTCTGGATATTCCAGTACGTATCTCAATGGAGGTTGGGCATACTCATATTGCGATTCGAAATTTGCTGCAGTTAAACCAAGGTTCGGTGGTTGAGCTGAATCGATTGGCAGGTGAACCGCTGGATGTGTTAGTAAATGGCACTCTGATTGCACACGGTGAGGTGGTTATGGTTAATGATAAGTTTGGGATTCGCCTTACGGATGTTGTTAGTCAATCAGAGCGCATTCAAAAACTCAAGTAAGAAATTAGGGCCTGTAAAAGCGTCAACTTTAAGGCTTTTTCTGTTATTCCTAATAAGCATGGGAGCCGTAGCAGAGCAGACATCAAATAACACAGAAAAAACACCTGATATTGCAAAAGAGTCGCTAGAAAAAACGGCAGAAGGCACCCCTTCAGAATCACCTTCAGCAGAAAAAAAAGATACGGAATTCGTTGGGCCTCAACCCTCGTTAATCAATACCTATCATAATGATCAAGCAGGCAAATCAACGAAAAAGCTGGATTCAATGAATGTTGGTTGGGCTGTTCAATGGGTGTTGGGTCTGGGTGCCGTTATTTTGTTGATTTATGGCTTGGCTTTTATATTAAAACAGCATTATCGTCCATTAATGGTCACCAAACATTTAAAAGCCATCGCTTGGCTCTCTGTCGGTCAACGTGAACGCATTGCGGTTATTCAAGCAGGCGATCAACAATTCCTAATTGGAATTACACCACAGCAGATTACACCTATTGCATCTATAAACCCTCCCATTCAAGGTGAATCTGTCACTGCATTTGCAGATCATCTTCCTAGTTGGTGGAAAAAGGAATCCTAGAAATGTCAAGGTTAGGAATCCTCGCCTGGGTTCTCCTGGGGGTGTGTAATATTGCCTGGGGAAATGACAGCCAATTTGGTGTTCCTGCGGTAACCTTTGAAACGGCCGACGATGGCACGGGTCGGTATTCGGTGACCTTTCAGATTTTAGCCATCATGACCAGCTTGATGGTTTTACCCATCTTTATCATGATGATGACATCCTTTACTCGGATAGTGGTTGTATTTGCGATTCTACGACAAGCGCTTGGGTTACAACAAACCCCTTCTAACCAAATTATTTTAGGCCTCACGCTATTTTTAACATTATTTATAATGATGCCGGTCTTTCGTGTTGTGAATGAAGTGGCATTACAGCCATATCTGAGTGAAGAGATTTTACCTCTTGAAGCAGTGAAGCGCGCAAGCGTTCCGGTCAGGGAGTTTATGCTCGCACAAACCCGAGAAGATGATTTAAATTTATTTGTTCGATTATCCGGTGAAACCAATATACCAACAGCTATGGACACCCCCTTTCATATTTTGATGCCTGCATTTGTCACGAGTGAGTTGAAAACGGCATTCCAAATAGGGTTTATGTTGTTTATTCCGTTTTTGATCATTGATTTAGTCATTGCGAGTGTGTTGATGGCAATGGGGATGATGATGCTGTCGCCCATTATTATTTCATTGCCTTTTAAAATTATGTTGTTTGTATTGGTTGATGGGTGGGCGTTGGTGGTGGGTACTTTGGCTGCTAGTTATGGGTTTTAGGAAGCAATGACACGGGTGAAGCATTATGGGCGTTGAACATATAGGCGATTTTTTTCGCGAGGCATTATTTATTGTTGTGCTGTTGGTGACCTCTATTATTTTGCCGAGTCTTCTGATTGGTTTGATCGTTAGCACGTTTCAAGCGGCTACTCAAATTAATGAACAAACCTTAAGTTTCCTTCCAAGATTATTGGTTACATTGCTTGTCATTATCGGATTCGGATCTTGGCTTTCAGGTACTGTAATTGAATTTGCTAAACAACTTTATATGAATATCCCCTATTTGATTACCTGATCAATACTAGGACGACCTGTGATTGTAGAACTGGATGCTGCTGTTATCAGCGGTTGGGTGAGTCGCTATGTGTGGCCATTTGCTCGCATTTCAGGTTTTTTGATGGTGATTACGCTGATTGGCACTCGCCTTGTCCCTCAAAGAGTCCGCTTGGTATTAGCACTGTTGGTGACTTGGGTATTAGTGCCTATTCTACCTCCGATGCCTATTATAGAAGGCCTGAATCTAGAAGCTTGGTTAATAACAGCGCAACAGTTTTTTATTGGTGCTTTGTTGGGGTTGGTCGTTAACCTTTTAGCACAGGTATTTATTTTAGCAGGACAGCTAATGGCCATGCAGACGGGTTTAGGAATGGCCATCATTGTAGATCCAAGTAATGGGGTATCCGTAGCGGTGGTTGCTCAATGGTTTTTGATGATGGTCAACATATTATTCATCACATTAAACGGGCACTTGGTTCTCATTGAGGTATTAGCAGACAGTTTTTTTTCCATGCCAATTGTATCACTCAATGAGCAAGGTGCATTTTTCTCAAGCAATGCCCTATGGAGAATGGCGACCTGGGGGAACTGGATGTTTGCAGCAGCGATTGTGATTGCGTTACCTGTGCTCACAGCATTACTGATTGTGAACTTTACCTTTGGAGTAATGACGAGATCAGCGCCTCAGCTCAATATTTTTGCACTGGGCTTCCCTTTTACGATGCTGGTAGGGCTGATCATTATTTGGATTAGCATTGCCCGGGTAGCAGAAGGCTACCAAACCCTGATGTTAGAAACCTTTTACTTCTTACGATCACTGATTTAGTAAACGTGAAAAATGGCTGAAGAAGAAAGTAGTCAGGAAAAGACCGAAGAACCGACGGCCCGAAGGCTTGAGAAAGCCCGCGAGGAAGGCCAGATACCCCGATCTCGGGAGCTGGCAACCAGCGTCTTATTAGTGTTTGGAGTGGTTGGGCTCATTGCGTTTTCTGAATGGATTGTCGATTATGCCCGCGAAATTGCAGAGTACACGCTGTCACTAAAACGTGAAGAAATCTTTGATGAAAAACAAATGATTATCCATTTCGCAGCGGCTGTGAAACATGGGATGCTAGGTATTGCACCTGTTATGGCAATGTTGTTGGTGGGTGCTTTTCTTGGGCCATTGGGGGTTGGAGGCTGGTTGTTCAGCACCAAAGCGTTAGTGCCGAAACTTTCACGCATGGACCCCATTCAAGGGCTCAAGCGAATGTTCTCACTTAAATCGTTGGTGGAACTTATAAAAGCGATTGCAAAAGTCGTTGTCGTGGGAGTAACGGCCTATTTTGTGTTAAGTTTTTTTGAAATTGAAATTTTGTCTTTGTTTAAGGAACCGATCAATCAAGCAATGGTGCACGCTGGGCATATTATTCTTTGGGCAGCGTTGGCATTGGCTTGTTCAACCATTCTAATCGCTGTTATTGATATTCCATTTCAGATTTTTGACCATACTCGAAAACTCAGAATGTCTTTCCAAGAAGTAAAAGATGATTTTAAAGAAACGGAAGGTAAGCCTGAAGTAAAAAGTCGTATACGACGGGTTCAATATGAAATGGCACAGAGACGCATGCTGCAAGATGTCCCGAAAGCGGATGTGGTTATTACGAACCCAGACCATTATTCGGTTGCGTTAAGTTATGACCCTGTCAGCATGGGAGCGCCGATTTTATTAGCAAAAGGCGTTGATGAAATTGCTTTGAAAATACGTGAAATTGCTACAGAACACGAAGTGCCTATTGTGCGAGTGCCACCCTTAGCCCGCTCTTTGTATTATCACGCAAAAATTGGTAAAGAAATTCCTGAAGGCCTGTATATCGCGATTGCGCAAGTGCTGGCATATGTTTATCAGCTGGATCGTTATCATGCTGGTAAAGGTGACAAGCCACAAGGTATGCCGCCGATGCCAATACCTGAAGATCTTAAAGTTGATGAAAAAAGCCGGCAAACCTAAGAAAAGCACAGCGGCAACCATTGCCGCTGCTCATCATAAAATGACCTAAGTCGTTGTAAAATAAACTAAAAATGCTTGGCATAGGCGTTGCTCTTCAACTGCAAATTGAGGAGATCAGCAATGTCATCTATCAGTTTTGCAAACGCACTGAAAATTCACCCGCAAGCGATGCAGATTCGTGCGGTTCGCTCGGAAGTGTTGGCGAATAATTTAGCGAATTCCGATACGCCTCACTTTAAAGCAAGAGACATCGATTTTTTAGAAGTGCTTCGAGGCGCTACTGAATCTTCTCTTTCCATGAATCTGACCCATAAAGCACATTTGCCAGGTGCGGCTGCAGAAGATTCTCGTCTGAAATATCGAAATCCATTCCAGCCAGCCATTGATGGAAATACGGTTGATGCTCAGATAGAACAAGGTATTTTCACCAAGAATGCTTTGGAATACAACACCAGCTTTCAGTTTTTAAACAGCAAGTTTCAAGGTTTAAAGCGTGCGATTAAAGGTCAAAATTGACGGTTAATTTTTTGATTGGTCTGTGAGGTTAATTATGTCTCTATCACAAGTGTTCGATATCGCTGGAACGGGCATGAATGCCCAGTCGGTTCGTTTAAATACAACCGCGAGTAACTTGGCAAATGCTCAGACGGTATCCAGCAGTGTGGATGAAACCTATCGCGCTAGAAAACCCTGGTTTGAAGCCATTAAAAAGTCTTGGGAAGACATTATCCCCAGTAGCGACCATAAGCGGGTGATTCGCAGTCAAGTAGGCGATGGTGTGAATGTTAAGGCGATTGTTGAAAGTGATGCGCCCTTGCAGCGTCGATATGAACCCTATCATCCAGCTGCCGATGAGGAGGGATATGTATTTTATCCGAATGTGAATGTTGTTGAAGAATTGACGGATATGATTTCTGCGTCACGCAGCTACCAAATGAATGTAGAGGTTCTGAAAACGGCGAAACAAATGTTGCAACGAACACTTACATTGGGTCAGTAATGGTGAGGTTGCGAATTGAATGAATTCAGTCGAAGGGCCTTTAGTCACATATTGGAACTCTGAGGGTTAAGAAGATGATCGATCCGAGTGCTGCCAGCAGTACGCATCCTATATTAGAGCAATACGGTGTTCCTGAAAAAGCGGTCGGTGCTAATAAAGAGCTCGGTCGAGATGCTTTCATGAAACTATTAATTGCTCAAATGAATAATCAAAACCCTTTAGAGCCGCAAGACAATGGTGATTTTATTTCACAGCTAGCAGAATTCAGTTCATTAGAAGGGATTGAAACGCTCAATGATACGGTCACCAATGTTGCGACCAGTTTTGAATCTAATCGGGCTCTGCAAGCATCCTCATTGGTTGGACAAAGCGTCGTTGTACCAAGCTTGGAAAATAGTTTTCTTGAATACGGTGGTATTGCTTCTGCCTATGCAGAACTTCCCAGCTCAACCTCAAATTTGGTGATACAAATTGAGAATGAAAACGGTACTTCTATTAAAGAACAGGTGAATTTAGGTATGCATGCCAGTGGCCCTGTTAATGTGCGTTGGGACGGTTGGAATTTAGAAGTGGATGGTGAAATCATTGAATTAGAAAATGCCGACCGTAATCGTAAACCGCTTGAACAAGAAGTTGAAGATGAAAACGGTGAAATGAAAACGGTTGAAGTGATGAACCCTTACCCGCCTGGCAAGTACAAAATCAGAGTAGTCGCTAAGATTGATGGGCAAACAGAAGACCTTGGCGCGATGATGAGCTCTAAAGTAGACAGCGTTACCTTGGGAAAAAACAATCAGGTGACACTTAATTTAACGGGTGGCACAAAAGCGTCTTTAAACGATGTCAAAATGATTATGGAGTGAGGTGTAGGTCATGGCGTTTAATATAGGGTTAAGTGGTTTAAGAGCGGCTTCAACAGACCTTGAAGTTCGAGGGAATAACGTTGCTAATGCGAGCACAACAGGGTTTAAAAAGTCTCGTGCTGAATTTGGTGATATTTATACAAACTCATTATTAGGTACGGGGTCTAAACAAGTTGGTAGCGGTGTGTTAACGCAAACGATTCGTCAGTCATTTTCCCAAGAAAATATTACGGGAACAGAGCGTGCTTTAGATCTTGCTGTAGATGGGAACGGATTTTTCGTAATAAGTGATTTGGGGTCTCTATCCTATACCCGGGCGGGCATTTTCAACATTGACCGAGATGGTTATGTGGTTGCAACCAATGGTGCTCGATTACAAGGGTTTCCTGCCGATGATTTGGGAACCGTGACCGGTGTGTTGGGTGATATTGAGGTTCAGTTAGGTAACCAAGCACCTCAGTTAACCACTCGTGTCACATCCGTTTGGAATTTAGATTCCGGTGCTGACATTAAGCAAGAGCTGGGCAGCCAGTATATTTCTAATGGATTGGCTATTGGTGTACCAGATGCAGGAATACCAGATTCAACCAGTACCATTTTATCGACAGCAGGGCAGCCGACGACCGCGGGAACGGCTACTTATTTAGAATTTACGGTTGATTTAAGCGCTGCAGGGGTGGGGCCTTCCGCTGGGGGGGAAACTTTAACCTTGAATTTGGGTGATGGAACTGGCCCTCAGACAATTACCTTAAATGCTATTCCTGCTCAGGCAACGAATGCTGCCTATCAAGCTGCATTGAGAACAGAAATTCAAACTCAATTGAATAATGCCTTTGGTGCAAACGAGGTTGCGGTTTCATTAACGCCAGGGCCTCCGGCGGATGTGATTCGATTCACTCGCTCAGGCTATGATGCGACGACGGATACAGCATCCCCGGGCGCTAATAACATGACGTTAACAGCCAGTAATGCTGCATGGGATGCCGCCGTTGGTCCCTTTGCTGCGGCCAATGCGCTACTGGTGCCTGGTGCTGAAGGGGCCAATCTGTTTGTTGGAACCAGCCCTATTTTAGCTGATTTTCGAAGTATACCGGGTACATCGACCACGACACGAACCGTTGCCACCCCCCCTTTAACCATTACGCCTTTGGTACCAGGAACCAATGCCACATTAACCGGCTCAGGTTTGGTGGGTGGCGCGACCTTTGATTTTAGTGGAGCTCAATCCATTGTCTTTAACTTGGAGTATACCGATAGTACTGCCACGACGACGACGGTGCTTATCACCCTTGATAATGCAAATTTTACTGGTGGTGGTAGTACAGCTGGTGTGATAACCGCTGTAACGACGGCAGAAATTGTAGCTGAAATTAATCAGCAAATAACGGACCCTCCAGCTAGCTTGGTCGGTGAAGTCAATGTCACCCAAGTAGGTAATAATATTCAATTTAACGGTTTAAATGCAGGTAATGGGGATACGATTGTTCTCGTTCAGGGTGCTACTGCAACCTACGATTTAACCAGTCTTGGCTTCTCTGCAACGAATAGAACAGCAGCAGGTACCGCTGATGTGTTGGCCAATAACGTATTTAGCATGCAAGTGACGGATACGGATGTTCCTACTACGCAGAGTAATGCATTTGATATTACGATTCCGACAGCGACTTATGCATCATTAGATGATTTGGCGACGGCCATTCAAGGGCAAATGGATTTGTTGATTGGTGCTGGTGGATTGTCAGGACGGGTATCTGTTGATGCGGTGGGGGGGCAGTTGGTTTTTACCAATACTGAAGTGGGGTCAAATTTTGGGTTGGCAATTACCAATGCGACTACAGATCCAGCCAGTACCTCTTTCAATGCTTTGGGCTTTAACAATCTATTTGTAGTGCCGGGTACGGATACCATAGACAGATCTAACAGTTTTCGTGTGAATTTAACGGTACCAGCACCCGATGCAGATGGTCGATCAGGCACAGCGGTGATTACTTTAGATGAAGAGTATCGCAGTGTGCAGCAGTTAGCCGCCTCTATTAACCGACAAATTAGCTCATTGGATGACGATGCCTATATAGGTGTGAGAGCGGAAGCGATTGAGATTGTCCCGAATGTTGTTCCGCCTCAATTTCAGTTGCAGTTTGTTGCGACTGAAGCGGGGGAAGCATCTGTCATAACGGTGAACGATTTTTCTGCGCCTGGAGCTGATGTGACGGTTGAAGAAATGTACGGGCTTTTGCAAGTGGATGAAGATAATGCTTCTTTGTTGGTGCCAGGTATAGAAGGCGTCACGAATGAATACCCTGAAACTCAAGTGACTATCGTTGACCCTAATGGTGATGAAACAGTGGTGACGATTCCAGAAGATACTGAAGCAAATGAAATTGCCAGTATTTTCAACAAGCAAGCAGGCATCACGGCTACGGCCACTTCACAAGTCAAAATACCGATCAATGGGTATAATAACCCGACCAATAGCATGCGAATTACGCTAAATAATCAACTGTTATCATCAACGAGTTTTACTGAGTTGGTCGAAGAAATACAGTCTTTAACCAGCACCAGGCTGCCTGGTTTTTCAGCGGAAATAGATGATAATGGCGACCTTATCATCAGCAATTCTATTGGTCGAGACATTAAAATTGCGATCAGTAGTCCAACGGTGACGGACAGCTTGATCGTGCAGGGTGTCGCTACTGCTGGGCCAGTCTTATTGGGTGGAACCAGCACGGCGGATACGGCGGCAAGGGTTGGTGGAACCATAGAATTTATTTTGAGTGAAAAATATACGATGAAAGACCCTGTTCCCTCGATCTCAGGGATTTTTGGGGCATTAACTGAAGATGAATATACAGATTTTGTGTTGAATTCTTTTAACCCGGATAATTCTGATACCTACAATTTCGCACGTTCGCATACGATCTATGACAGCCTTGGTAATGCACATGAATTGACACAGTTTTTTGTGAAAGAACCTTTGGATCCGACTCGCCCAAATGAAGAAAATATTTGGACGATGTATGTGCAAGTGGATGGCAACGACGTGGGAGATCCAGACCCAACCCTTCCTTTTCCTGAAAATTTGGAACCGACACAAGCGAACTATGAGCTCTTCTTTGACCCAGATGGAACATTAGACGTGCTGGCTACGGGTGAGATTTATGTCACGAATTGGGACCCGCAGGATGCTGATGGGAATCCAACGGGTGCCTTGTCATCCATCAATGTTCTAGAAGGTGGATTGCCTTTAACGGACCCTCCCAACAGTTCTAATTTTCAAATTGACTTAGGCGATACGACCCAGGTTGGGAGTGATTCCGCTGTTATATTGTTTAACCAAGACGGATATACCACCGGTAGATTGAATTCTCTTGAAGTGGACAAGTCTGGGATTTTATTTGCGCGCTATACCAATGGGCAAGCACGAGTGTTGGCACAGGTTGCTTTGGCTTCCTTTCAAAACCCCGAAGGGTTAACACCCGTTGGGGATACGGCTTGGGGCCAATCCTTTGAATCTGGGGTGCCGACCATTGGTTCTCCTAGAACGGGGCCCTTTGGCGAGATTCGGGCCGCGTCTTTAGAAGATTCTAATGTGGATTTGTCCGAAGAATTGGTTGGGTTAATCATTGCGCAGCGGAATTTTCAGGCGAATGCAAAAACCATTGAAACCTCGGACGCTGTAACCCAAACCATCATTAATATTTAAGATTGGTATGGTGTTGTTTTTGGAAGCTGAGCGTATGGGTTGGGCTTTTCTAACCTAACCCTGCTTAGCAATAAAAAACGATGGTTATGAGTCGTCGGTGCTCCGCTCAGGTTTGTTTTCTGTTTTAAAGCGGCAACCCATTGCGGTGGTTTGCCGCTTCCGCCCCTCTTTTTTAAAAACCCCTTAAAAAACAATAATGTATAGATGGCATTGCCATTGCTATGTTTCCCCCAAGCTCCCTATGAATAGGTGCGTCTGAGTCAGTGGCTGTTTCGGTATTGATTGAATTGCTTTGTGCACCTGAACAGCAATAAACACAATTAAATAGACATTAGAGATATTGATATGGATAGAGCGTTATACATTGCTATGTCGGGTGCAAAGCAAAATACGTTAAGCCAAACGGCACATTCAAACAACATGGCAAATGTGTCCACGACGGGTTTTCGAGCGGATTTCGAACAAGCGCGTTCTATGCCTGTATTTGGTGATTATTACCCTTCAAGGGTCTATGCCATGAGCGAACGCCCGTCTAGTGATTTTCGACCAGGCCCTATGGTCGCGACCGAACGCTCGCTGGACATTGCTATTGACCAGCAAGGCTGGTTTGCCGTTGTGGGGCCTGACGGGAACGAAGCCTATACCCGGCGTGGTGATTTATACGTGGATGAATTAGGGCGCTTGGTTAATGGTGAGCAGCGTCAGGTCATTAATGCCGGTGGGGCGCCCATCATTATTCCCCCTTATGAAAATATTGATATTGCCCGTGATGGCACCATTGCTATTCAAGCGCCTGGTGGTGGGCCTGCAGCCATTGCCGCGATTGATCAAATTAAACGCGTGAATCCTGAAGTGGGTTCGGTTGAAAAAGGTGAAGACGGTTTGTTCCGGTTGCGCGATGCAAATCCTGGAGACATTGCTCCTAATGATCCTAGTGTTGTGCTTATTTCGGGGCATTTAGAACAGTCGAATGTAAACGTTGTTCATGCGTTAACCAACATCATTAGCTTGCATCGCCAATATGAAATGCAAGTCAAAATGATGAGCACGGTTGATGAAAACGCCGCAGCGACGACGAGAATTTTGGAAATTCAGTAAAGGACTAAACAGTATTTATTCAAGCATTCGGTGATTGCTTAATTTAATGTATGACGATTGAGGAGAAGGCTTATGATGCCTGCACTTTGGGTCAGTAAAACGGGCTTGCACGCTCAGGATCACCATTTAACGACGGTGTCCAATAACCTAGCAAACGTGACAACGACTGGCTTTAAAAAAGACCGCGCTGTTTTTGAAGATTTATTTTACCAAATTCAACGACAACCAGGTGGCCTTTCTTCTCAAGACAGTCGTTTACCATCGGGGCTTCAATTGGGTACGGGTGTACGAGTGGTCGGCACTCAGAAAGTACACTCCAAGGGTGTGCCTCAGCAAACCGAACGTACATTGGATACGATGATTAATGGTCGTGGTTTTTTCCAAATTCAAATGCCAGATGGCACCATTTCTTATACGCGTGACGGTAATTTTCATATTGATGCGGACGGGCAATTGGTGAATGCCAGTGGGTTTTTGTTGGACCCGAATATCACCATTCCTCAACAAACCAACACCGTTACGATTGGGCGAGACGGCACGGTTAACGTTTCGCAACAAGGAGACCCAACGCCGACCCAGGTAGGCCAAATAACCTTGGTTGATTTTATTAACCCCTCAGGTTTGCAAGGGATTGGTGGGAATTTGTTTTTAGAAACGGCTTCCAGCGGTGCGCCTCAAGCGGGCGTTGCCAGTGAAGCGGGGTATGGAGAGTTGATGCAAGGCTTTTTGGAAGGCTCGAATGTAAAGATTGTTGAGGAGCTGGTAGAAATGATTACCACGCAGCGCGCTTATGAAATGAACTCGAAAGTCGTCTCTACCTCAGATCAAATGCTTGGATTCATCACGCAAAATGTTTAGTGATCATCATTGGCATTAATGTTTTTCAAAGGGAGTGAGTGATGAAACGGAATCTTAAGTATGCGCAACTATTTGGGATAGATTGGCTGGGATTTATGATCGCCCAGTGCCTATTATTTTTGAGTGCAGTGGTTTTAACAGGCTGTGCTATGTATTCGGATACCTTTTATAAACAGGATGATCCGGATTATGCCCCTGTTCCTGCACAAGCTCTAGAGCCGCCTCCTGTAGTTGACGGCGCGTTGTATCAACCGAGTTATGCGATCTCCCTTTATGGGGATCAGAAAGCAAGGCGCGTGGGGGATATTCTAACGGTAATTTTACAAGAGCAGCACAATGCCAGTAAGTCTTCTGAAACCACGACAGAAAAAGACTCGGAAGCAACGGTGACGACGCCGATCACATTGTTTAATGAAAAAGTGAATGAGCTGGTGAACAACGTCGATGTGGAGCGTGCTTTTTCAGGGTTGGGGGAAAGTGATCGAAGCAATAGTCTGCAAGGTCAAATTACGGTGACGGTTTCAGAAGTGCTGCCCAGTGGCGTTTTAGAAGTGCGAGGCGAGAAGTGGATTAGCATCAATGGAGATGATGAATATTTGCGTTTAAAGGGGTTGGTTCGTAGCCAAGATGTGAATCCGGATAACACCATTTTATCGACCAAATTGGCAGATGCTCGCATTTCCTTTGGCGGTAAAGGACCTGTCTCGGATTCCAATAAGCAAGGCATCATGACACGTTTTCTCAGTGGCGAGTGGTTCCCATTGTGATGATGTGGGTGGCGTACGACTGACCAGAATCGTGCGACTGATCAGAAAAGCATGAGCCAAGCAGTGGCTTGGTCTCTGCATAGCAAACGTACGTTAAAGAATTGTCGAGAACAATCTGTGAAATGGATCCGGTGTTGGCAAGCGAGTTGGATCGTGTTCAGCCTGCTTGGCTTGAATCAAACCGTGTATGCTGAACGCATCAAGGACATCGCAACCGTGGCGGGCGTTCGTGACAACCAGTTAGTGGGGTATGGACTGGTTGTTGGTTTGGAAGGTACGGGTGATAAGGCGCCTTTTACGGATCAAACCTTTCGCAACATGATGAATGCTTTTGGCATTGCGATTCCACCCGGTACAAACCCTCAGTTGAAAAATGTCGCAGCTGTCTCGGTGACGGCGGACTTACCTCCCTTTTCAAAACCCGGTCAGCGTATGGATGTGACCGTCTCGTCCATTGGCAATGCGAAGAGCTTAAGAGGCGGGACGCTTCTCTTTACACCACTAAAAGCCGCTGACGATAAAGTCTACGCCATCGCGCAAGGTAACTTGGTCGTGGGTGGGTTTGGTGCGGAAGGAGCTGACGGTTCAAGTATTAGCGTGAATGTTCCAAGTGTGGGGCGTATTCCAAATGGAGCGACGGTTGAGCGTTCTGTCCCGACGGCTTTTCATCAAGGCGATCACTTAGTGTTGAATTTAAATCGCCCTGATTTTACAACCTCTAAACGCTTAGCGGAGCGCATAAATGCTTTGCTTGGGCCTGATTCTGCGTACGCGATGGATGCAACCTCGGTGAGGCTGTCTGCCCCACGGGACCCAAATCAACGGGTCAGTTTCTTATCGGTGATTGAGAACTTAGAAATTACGCCAGGAGAAGCGTCTGCCAAAGTCATCATCAATAGTCGTACAGGAACCATTGTCATTGGTCAGCACGTAAAGGTGGATCCGGTTGCGGTCACACATGGAAGTCTCACCGTAACCATTACAGAAGACCCTGAGGTGGTGCAACCCAATGCGCTGGGTGGTGGGCAAACAGCGGTCAATCAGCAAACCAATATCGAAGCACAAGAAGAAGCCAACCCCATGTTTAGATTTGGTCCTGGTGTGTCTTTGGATGAGATCGTACGAGCGGTGAATAAGGTGGGCGCAGCGCCCGGTGATCTCATGGCGATTCTAGAAGCGTTAAAACAAGCCGGCGCCTTAAAAGCGGAGTTGATCGTTATATGATTCGGTCAAACATGAGGTTGTCGTGATGGATAAAACAGAGCAAGAGCGATTGGCATTAGAAGCCATGATTGAGCATATCCGCTTGTTGAGCGCTGAAATGAAAGTGCTGGCAGCAGAGCATGCTCATCAAAAACTGGCAGAACGTTTGGGAGAACGCCAAGAAAATCTAGAAAATATTTTTAAAGATTTTATGAATTATTTGACAGATGAGGATGTTAAAAATATTTCTCAAATTTTATTGATTGATAAAGAAATCGAAATCATGGTTGAAGATTACCAGCAAAAGGTGCGAGAAGCCTTTGAAAAAAATAAAAAAAGCCTGAAAGCACACAAAGCCTATCAAGATACTAACAAGCATAAATAATACTGCGTATGTGCAAATGCGTTCCTCCCCATCTGCAATATTTTTTGGATAGGAAATAGGATTGGTATGCAGCCCTGCGGTTGTTTTTTGCTTATCTGTTTGTGCGCACCATGAAAGTGAGTGTTCGCCTCGGATAATTGATTGGAGTGGGTGTTGGTGGGGTTGCAATATTAGAATATTAGGCTATTCTAATGTTTATCTGGGGTGGGTTTTAAAGTAAAAATGAACGTATTAGATATGCAGGAACAGGCTGAAAGAGCCTCTGAGTTCTTGAAATTATTGGCAAACCCTTACCGTTTGCTGGTGTTGTGCCACTTGCTTGAAGGGGAGAAGACAGTGGGTGCTCTTGAAGAAGAGTTGGGTCTTTCCCAGTCAGCACTCTCACAGCACTTGGCAAAGTTGAGAGCGCATAAAATCCTATGCGCACAAAGGCAAGGCCAACTGGTGTATTACCGGATTGCCGATCAAAATGTTGTTCGAGTTCTGGAAGTGCTGCACAAATGCTTTTGCCAATAATGTCGATCAATAGAAAAGCAATGGTCAAGTTAATGAAGGTGCATAGAGATGAAAACCGTTAATCATGAGCAACTTAAACGATGGCTAGATGATGGGGCCGTTTGTCTCATTGATGTGCGTGAGCCATTTGAATATGCCTCTGAAGCCATCTCAGGCAGCCATAATATTCCCGTTTCAGAATGCAATTATGATCGCATCTGTCAGTTGGTGGAAGGAAAAAACTACGCAGTGTTGATGTGTCAATCCGGGAATCGATCTAACGCAGTGGCCTCCCAATTAACTCAGCAGGTAGAAGATATGGATGTGTGGCAGCTTGAGGGGGGTATGAATGCTTGGAAACAGGCGAATCAAACGGTTGTTTCTTCAAGCTCAAAAGTGCTGCCTTTAGATCGACAGGTGCAGCTTACGGTAGGCACTTTCATCTTGGTCGGTATGTTGCTTTATATGATGGAAATGGAGTGGGGATTACTGTTTCCTCTCATGATAGGTTTAGGGTTGCTTAATGCTGGATTGACGGGTTGGTGTGGTATGGCTAAGTTATTGGCCAAAATGCCTTGGAATAAAGTGTAAAAAGAAAAGAAGGTTGTCGAATCTGAATTCAGAATAGATTATTACGAACTTTTACATAAAGTTTCGATGGCTATTTTTTATTGGTGTCTCACTTTGGAGCCGAGTACGAATTTGATTGATTCTTGCTTGTCAATAAAAGCAGAAAATTCATGTGATTACAATCTCTGTATGCAGGTTTAACAGAATTAAACAAAAGTACATTTAAAGTTTTCCAAATGATATCTTTTAAATTCATGTATCCCAAATAGCCTTGGTTGACCATCTTAAAGCTTCCTAATAGCCTGATAGAGAGGTGACAGCAATCGCTGTCCTTGTTACAGGAGGTGGTTATGTTAATAACACCTGATGCTGAACTA
Organism: uncultured Saccharospirillaceae bacterium; assembly: GCA_947499545.1. Classification (GTDB taxonomy): domain Bacteria; phylum Pseudomonadota; class Gammaproteobacteria; order Pseudomonadales; family Oceanobacteraceae; genus CANMOZ01. The sequence goes on along the minus strand of CANMOZ010000012.1, from coordinate 71,413 downwards.
TCACATTTTCATGGTTTTACTAAAGCAAAAGCTTGGTTGATCGGATTGACAGGACTTCTGGTTTTACTGCCAGCACTGATCAATTCAGGTGTTGATATCTACAAAGCCGCCTTAAACATCCCCAAAACCCATGCGGAATCGATTAATGCGGAGCTGTTTCAAGCTCATTTTCAAGAAGAACCTATCACCGTCGTACCTGTTTCAATACAAACCGAGGCGGGTGGCCTTACCATGCAGGTGTCTATTTACCAGAATGGTGATGTATACGCGGAATATGGCTTTCACTCGCAATGGTTTCCCATGCCTCAACCTAAACAGTTAACTACGAATTTTCATGATGTACCATCAATTTTTTCGATGGCATTGGCGCAGGTGCCTTATGTGCAAGAAAATAAGAAAAATCTTCCCTATGTTCAGCAAGATCAAATGAAGGGGAATCAAATAAAACGCACGCGAATATACAAGGATGGCCAAGTCATTACGTTTGAGATCAATGCTGCAACGGGAGAAATCAGCAACCGACAAGTACAAAAAAATGATGTTACCCCTTCTTCAGGTGATGCAGGGTTGAATAAGATACAAAAAGGAGCAGTGCACAAGCCGCAAAAACCAATCGTTGTAGACTTGGCGAACGACTGATACTCGCCCTTAATCTGTTGGGCACTTTAATTAATCGTTGTATGTTTATGGTCGGTTTTTTAGTGTTCCAATCCCAAGCATTCTGGTCTTTGTTGACGGAATGTACATCCCTCTATTTAAACCTAATTTCAGTTCTTACATTTTGTAGAGTTGATGTTGAGATTAGTGCATAGTAATTTATAGCCTTTTTTTGGAATGCGTAGGCCAACTTAGTTACCTCTGGTTTTTTTATACTGCGAATCTTATTAATTTTCTCCCTGCTTTGTTCGCCGACAAGCGAACTTTAAAGCTGTAAATCACGTAGTGTTGAAGAAAGGAGTTGATGAATGATGAGATCATGGTGGGCAGCAGTGCCCTTTTTGTTTAGTTTGAGCGGTCATGCAGCAGAGGTTGAAAGGGTTCATGGAGCAGCTTTTGGTACAAGGGCTGTGGAGTTTTATGTCACCAGTAGAGGTTGTACGAATAAGGGAGATTTTACTGCGGTGATTGAAGAGGGCGTTGTTCCAAAATTGACGCTGATTCGATTAGCACCAGATATGTGCGATGCGACGCCGCATATGATTGTCGTGTCAATTGATTTAAATACGTTAAACACTTCTAACTTTGTACTTGGAAACCCCTTTACCCCGATGCCTGGTTTGTGAAAAAAACCTAAATTCATCACATTAAACGGATTGCTCGGAGTGTTTTTGATGCTGATTTAGCATTTTGCTCTGAGCGCTTCATGACTTCATTTGACTTAAGAAAGAACTCATTGAACCTATCGAAATTGGTCTTGTTCATGCAAGAGCGAACCCAGCGTTGTTTTTTGCAAGGGTGAGACATGGTAGCACGAGCCGATATTCAACAGGTTTTGATGCAAATGCGTCAAGTGAAAGCGGAAATGCAAACCCAAGCAATGGCACCAACAGAGAGCTTTGCTGACCGGGTGCAACAGCTGCAGCAGCAAGTCCAACCCGGTTCTGTTAATAAGGCTCAGCCTGCTGAGCGTGTCAGCCAGAACTATCCCGATATAAAACCAGACCCAAATGTTCCCAATTTTCAGACCATGTTCAGCAATGCGATCAATGAAGTTAATCGTAAACAAAACGTTGCGTCTGATATGGCGACCCGGTTAGAACAGGGTGATCCACAGGTTGATTTGCCAGAGGTAATGGTGGCCTTGCAAAAGGCCAGCGTCTCCTTTCAAGCCATGACCGAAGTTCGAAATAAGCTCGTAGATGCTTATAAAGACATCATGAATATGCCGCTTTAAAAAATAAAACAAAGATAGTGATGTTTTTGCTCATAGAGCCTTTATCAAATGGCACGTATTTCGCCATGTCGTTTCAGATGACGGGGGTGGACGGTCGAACAGACTTTGGTGATGACACTCGCCCTGAGGTTGATGGGCCTTTTATGAGTTAGGCATGGCAGCAGAAAGCGCGGAAGAAGAGGAAGAAAGGTCCGAAACCCCCACCGGTCAACCCGATACGGCTGAAACCCATTTGATGGAAACGGGGCATCCCGCTTTTACGGGTTTTGGCAAGCTCAGTATTATTCGTCAAATTGCGTTAATGGTTGGATTTGCTGCGATTGTGGCGACAGCCGTTGCCATTGTCATTTGGTCCCAAGAAACCCCTTATAAACCCTTGATGGGATCATTAGAAGGGTACAACGTCCAGGAAGTGCTTTCGACCTTAGATGGGGAGGGTATTGATTATCGAATCAACACTCAAACGGGCGTGTTGAGTGTTCCTCAAGATCAATTACACAATGCCAGAATGGCTCTGGCCGGTACCGTATTAGCGGAAGACCCAACCGTTGGTTTGGAATTGATCGACAAAGAGCAAGGCCTTGGCACCAGCCAGTTTATTGAAAATGCACGTTATAGAAGGGGCTTGGAAGGTGAATTAGCCCGAACGATTTCCAGCCTAACCTCAGTACGAGCCGCACGGGTTCATTTAGCCTTGCCCAAGCAGTCTGTCTTTGTTCGAGATTCTCGAGAACCACGCGCATCGGTGTTTTTAGAAATTTACGCTGGGCGAGCATTAGACCGGGAGCAAGCCAATGCGATTATGAGCTTGGTCGCATCCAGCATTCCCGAACTCAAAATGGCGAATGTTACGTTGGTTGATCAGCGCGGCAATTTATTGTCGAAAGATGAGCCGAGTGAGGAAGACATTTTAGCCACCAAGCAGTTGGAATACGCCAAAAAGCTTGAAGATAATTTGATGCAGCGTTTGGCTAGATTGTTGGAACCCTTGGTTGGCAATCAGCACTTTAAAGCAGAAGTCTCGGCGGAAGTCGATTTTACAGAAGTAGAGCAAGCAGAAGAATTATTTAACCCTGATCTCATCGCCCTTCGCAGTGAACAAACGTTAAACCAAGAAAGTGTATTGAAACCCGAAGGGGGTGTGCCGGGCGCTCTAAGCAATCAGCCGCCGGGGGCTGCTGAAGTGCCGGAGGTCGCTGTAGACCCTGCAACAGGGGAGCCTTTAACCCCAGTTGAACGAAAGTCTGAAGCCACTCGTAATTACGAAGTGGATCGGACCATGAGTTATACGCGTCATCAAGTCGGACGTTTACAGCGGTTGACGGTTGCCGTTGCTGTTAATGACAAACGAGTGGAAGACCCAGAATCGGGCGATGTCAGCTACCAACCTTGGACGGCAGACGAACTCACCCGACTTGAAATGCTTGTGAAGGATGCCGTTGGCTTTAATGCGGCTAGAGGTGACAGTGTCTCTGTTATTAATTCGACCTTCTTAGGGGCCCCTGAAATTTTTGATGAGCCAGGGTTTTGGACTCAACCTTGGTTCTGGGACATCGTCAAACAAGTTCTGGGTGGACTCTTTATTTTGATCCTTATCTTCGGCGTTATAAGACCCGTTGTGCGCAGTCTTATGGCACGTGGTCGTGATGAAGAAGAAACCGAAATCGATGATCTGGGGGATACCGAAGATCTATTTGGTGACGATAAAGTTACTTTAGCCAGCATGGAAGACTACAGTTTGCCTGGTTCTTCGGAAGGTTATGAGCGTCAATTGGATGCGTTAAAAGCCCTTTTGGCGGAAGACCCTGCTCGTGTTGCTCAAGCGGTTAAACGTTGGATTAGTGATGACTGATTAATACTCAAAGCGAGTAACCATAGTCGCTTTAATAACGCTTTTAGTGCTTGGGCGGTGGGTGTTGGTCATTGGAATAAATCCCCACTAAACATGATCTTATGAGAGAGCGTTGCTTTGCATTGATAATCGTTTAGCGACAAGCGAATAGCTTACTGGGTGAGAGGGCCGTTATGGCTGATGATAAGAAAGACGAGAAAGGTGAGAAAAATGATCTTGCCTCTTTGAGTTACATCGAGCGGGCGGCCATCTTGATGCTCAGTTTGGGTGAAAAAGATGCTGCAGAAATCCTCAAACACATGGGGCCTAAAGAAGTACAGAAACTAGGCAATACCATGGCCTCGCTTCATGACGTCACCCAAGCCCAGGTTGAAGGCGTATTGGCTGAATTTATGGAGGAGGTTGGTGCCCAGACAGGTATGGGGCTTGGGGCAGATGAATACATTCGAACCATGCTGACTCAAGCATTGGGTACAGATAAAGCTAATACCCTTATTGATCGAATTTTGCTGGGCGGCAATACAACAGGCCTTGATACTTTAAAGTGGATGGAGGCTCGTCAAGTTGCTGATGTCATTCGCCACGAGCACCCACAAATCCAAGCCATCGTGGTGTCTTATTTAGACGCTGATCAGGCCGCTGAAATCTTGGCGAATTTTGATGAGAAAGTGCGGTTGGACATCATTATGAGGGTCTCAGCCTTACAGGCCGTTCAACCTGCCGCCTTACACGAACTGAACGATATTTTAGAGCGCCAGTTTTCTGGCAACCAGGGTGCTCAAACCACCCAAATGGGGGGCGTTAAGTGTACAGCGAATATTGTCAACTTCTTGGACTCTAATTTGGCCGCGGATCTTTTGGAGTCGATTAAAGAAGTGGACGATGATTTGGGTACTCAAATTGAAGAGTTGATGTTCGTCTTTGAGAACTTGGTTGATGTCGACGATCGCGGTATTCAGGCCTTACTGAGAGAGGTTTCAACCGATCTATTAGTGCTAGCGCTTAAAGGTGCCGATGAAAACCTTAAAGAAAAAATCTTCAGGAACATGTCAAAACGTGCTGCTGAACTATTAAAAGATGATTTAGAAGCGAAAGGCCCCGTTAAAGTCAGTGAAGTGGAAGGGGCTCAAAAAGAAATTCTCACGATTGCTCGTCGTATGGCCGATGCTGGTGAAATTGTGCTGGGAGGTGCTGGTGGAGAAGCGATGCTGTAAACCTAAGCTAATGCTCAAAGGTTCGACATGGCGGTAGGTGAAAAATCTAAAAACCTGATTCCAGCAGAAGACGTGGAGGCTAACGTACGCGCCTGGGATATGCCTTCTTGGGGAGAAGATGAGAATAAAGCGGACTTGTCTACAGAATCGGAAGAAATAGATGAGGAGCCGATTGTCTTACCGACCGCAGAAGAGCTTGAGAACATTCGCCAAGAAGCGCAAACCGAGGGGTATCAACAAGGGTTGTTAGAAGGTAAGCAAGAAGGGCATGAGCAAGGGCATCAAGAGGGGTATCAACAAGGGTTTCAAGAAGGCAAAACCAAGGGATTAGAGGAAGGGAAAACACAAGGTCAAAAATTAGGTTTTGAACAGGGCCTTGCCGATGCAAAAGCAGAAATTGCGAACGAGGTTGCTGCTTTAAGAGCCATTGCCAAACAGTTGCTAGCCCCAGTTAATGACCAACAAGACGCTTTAGAAGTGGCATTTTCTGGGCTGATTGAACAAGCCGTTCGGGCAGTGGTGCGAACGCAGCCTGCGCTCTCACAACAAGATATTGTGCATTTGGTTCATGAAGCGGTCGAAGCCTTACCGGTCGGTGCGAAAAATATTCGAGTGTATCTAAATGCACGTGATATTGATGTGTTGGGACAGCATTGGAATTCACCTCTTCCTGTTGAATTTATTAACGACCCTGAATTAGAGCCTGGTGATTGTCGAGTAGAAGCTACAGACTCGTTGATTAATTACCGCGTAGAAGACCGCATTGAACAGGTTTTAGATGAATTAAGGCTTGAACATTTCCCTGAACACAGCCCTCTAACAACGGATGTTGAAGAAGGTTTAGAGGCTGATGACGTTGAAACAGAAAAGAGTGAATTAGAAGCTAACGTTGGGGCGGTGGAAAATAATGAAGAAGAACATCAACCTGATCCAACAATAAAATCAGACTCATCGATTCCAAAAGAACCATCACAAGACGCACCCACACAAGCCAACGAAGAAGATGAGGAGCCTCCTCATGACGGCTGATTGGGTTGCTTGGGTAGTGCAATATCACAGTCGTTTAAGGCAAGCACCCAAACCGCTGGTGAGAGGGCATTTAACACGGTTGGTTGGGCTGGCACTGGAGGCTGTGGGGTGTGCGGTTAAAATGGGAGATCGATGCCGCATTGCAATGCCTGATCACCAATGGGCTGAAGCAGAAGTGGTCGGCTTTGATGGGAATAAAGTCTATTTGATGCCCATCGGTTCCATTGAAGGTGTACAGCCGGGTGCAACGGTTGAACCTATTCCTGATTCCAGTCGATTACCTGTCGGTGAAACTCTGCTAGGGCGCGTGTTGGGTGGTCAGAGTACCCCATTAGATGGGCGCCCCTTGGGTGAAGTCGATGATTGGGTGCCGCTGCAAGGGAGTTCCATCAATCCTTTGCATCGAGCGCCCATTACTCAGCCCCTGGATGTTGGGGTTCGAGCGATTAACGCTTTATGCACCGTGGGGCAAGGTCAACGTATGGGGCTGTTTGCGGGTTCAGGTGTTGGTAAGAGTGTGCTCTTGGGCATGATGACGCGATATACCTCTGCAGATATAACGGTCGTCGGATTAATTGGAGAGCGTGGTCGCGAAGTACAAGAGTTTATCGATCACAATTTAGGTGATGCCGGGTTGGCACGCTCTGTTGTGGTCGCGGCCCCTGCGGATGAATCACCCTTGTTGAGACTGAGGGCTGCGTATTATGCAACGGCCATTGCCGAATATTTTCGTGATCAAGGTAAAAATGTTTTATTGCTGATGGATTCCTTAACCCGTTTTGCACAAGCGCAGCGTGAAATTGCATTAGCCGTGGGGGAGCCTCCCGCGACCAAAGGATACCCACCTTCCGTTTTTGCCAAGCTTCCAAAATTGGTTGAGCGGGCAGGCAATGGCAAGCCTGGGTCCGGCTCTATTACGGCATTCTATACCGTGCTGACAGAAGGTGATGATTTACAAGATCCGATTGCGGATGCGGCACGCGCGATATTAGATGGGCATGTGATTTTGTCGCGCTCAATGGCAGAAGAAGGTCATTATCCTGCGATTGATGTGGAGGCTTCTGTCAGCCGTGCCATGCAAAATATTGTGACAGAAGACAACTTGCAGCAAGCCATCAACTTAAAACATTTGTATGGCAGTTTCCGGCAAAACCAAGATCTCATACAGGTAGGAGCTTACGTGCAAGGCACCAATCCGTTGTTAGATAGGGCGTTAGAGCGCTTACCGGCCATTAAATTGTTTTTACAACAGCGCTTGAATGAGCACGCTTCTCTCGAAGAAAGCATTGCGGCATTACAGCAAGTGTTGGGAGGTGAGCAAGCAGGCTTAATGTCGAAGGCTTCTGGTCTAAACCAAGGCATGCCTGCGGGGCAAGGGTAACACAAATAAGGTTTTCAAACGTTGCTGAGCAAGAAGGCATAAAGCATGGCAGGCCGATACGAGTTCCTATTGCAGCTCATGCAGACAAAAGAGCAAGAAGTTTTAGAGCTTTTGGGGAGTGTGACTCAAGCGTTAACCCAAGATGAAAATAAAAAACAAGAGCTCATTACTTATAAAGAAGAGTATTTGGAAGGTCAGGCTGCGGTTGGGAAAAAAGCGGCAAGCTTGATGAAGCAAAATGCACACTTCATTGTTCAATTAGACATTGCCATTGTTCAGCAAGCGGAGCGCATAAAACTGCATCAGGACAGACGTCATCAAGTGTTAGAGTTGTACGCCAGTGTTCGCAGTAAGCGTCTTTTATTTGAAAAACTGGTTAAGCGAGACCAGCAAGAACAGCTGGTCATGGAAGAAAAACGAATGCAGCAGTTTATTAATGATACAGCGAGCAGACTTGCCAGCTTAAAAGCCTCTTAGCTCAGGCCGCTTGGTGATTTTTGAACCAGTGTTGAGTTCGGTTAGCGAAATGAACCAGCGTCAACATAACGGGCACTTCGACGAGTACACCAACAACGGTTGCCAGAGCGGCACCTGATTGCACACCAAACAGAGAAATGGCGACAGCCACGGCCAACTCGAAAAAGTTGGAGGTTCCAATTAAGCTGGCGGGTGCAGCAATGTTATAAGGCAGCTTCAGGTATTTTGCAGCGCCATAGGTTAGAGCAAAAATCCCATAAGTTTGAATCAGTAACGGAATAGCAATCAGCCCTATGGCGAAGGGGTTAGCCAATAGGGTGGTTGCCTGAAATCCGAACAATAAAATAACGGTTGCCAGTAAGCCAGCGATGGAAAGGGGCTTCAGGCTTTGAGTAAAAGCGTTTAAACGGCTGTGGTCCTGTTTGGAATCTAAAGCTCGGCGTGTTAACACACCAGCAACCAAAGGAATGATGACGTATAAAATGACGGACAGGATCAACGTGTCCCAAGGCACACTCACATCGCTCACGCCTAATAAAAAGGCAGCAATGGGCGCAAATGCAACGACCATAATCAAATCATTGAGCGATACCTGAATTAATGTGTAGTTAGGGTCCCCTTTTGTTAAGTGGCTCCAGACAAATACCATTGCGGTACAGGGAGCCACCCCAAGCAAAATCATGCCGGCGATGTACTCCGATGCCGTTTGTGGGTCTACCCAGCTTGCAAAAAGCACTTTAAAAAAGAGCCAACCTAAGATCGCCATGCTAAAAGGCTTTATAAACCAATTAACGGTCACCGTTAAAAGAAGACCCTTTGGTTTATCCTTGATCTCTCTTATTGAAGAAAAATCGACTTGAACCATCATCGGGTAGATCATGACCCAAATAAAGATTGCGATCGGTATGTTGACTTGTGCCAGTTCAAGCGCAGCAAAACTTTGAAATAGGCTAGGAAACACACTTCCCAACAATACACCTGTGGCCATGCATAAGCTTACCCACAGAGATAGATAACGTTCAAATACACCCATGAAAAAAGCTATTCCTCAGTCAGTTGCTTTAAAGCTGCTTGGCGTTCGGTTTGGGATAAAGGCTTTAGAGCCAATAGTTGATCAACACGTTGCTCGATAATATCCATGACATCATAAAAGGCTGCACGGATATCTGCTTCAGAGCCTGTGATCTGAGTTGGGTCGGGCAGAGGCCAGTGAAGCTTGATGGCGGTGCCCATCCATAAGGGACAATTCTCGGTGGCGGCGCTGTCGCAGAGGGTAATCACGGCATCAAACTCATCGGATTTGAACGCATCCCAAGATTGACAGTGTAACCCAGTTGTCGGTATGCCTCTTTCAGATAGAAAAGCCATCGTGAGGGGGTGTACCTGTTTGGCCGGCTGACTACCAGCGCTAAAAGCCATTAATTGGCCTTTCGATAAATGGTTTGTGATGGCTTCACTCAAAATGCTACGACAGCGATTATGGGTGCAAAGATAGAGTATTTTCATTGTGTGATCATTACCATGTATTAGAAACCCAGCATTCTCGTCAGCAGCACTGTGGCCTGTTTTTCATGTTGCGCAGATTTGATTGAAGCCTCTTGAGCGCAGTGGGGTTGGTCGAAGCCGTCAGTTTTAAAATATCGATAGCCCATTGTGGCAAGCAGTTAGAGAGGGAATAAAATACCCATTGACCACGCCTCACATCCTCTAAAATGCCACAGTTGCGTAACTGAGCAAGATGGCGAGAAATTTTTGGTTGACTGTCTTGTAACGCTTCCACTAATTCACACACGCATAATTCTCCCTCTTGGTAAATGAGAAGGCTGACTTGTAGACGGGTTTCATCTGACAAGCACTTGAAGAGTTGGGTGTGCTCAATCATGGTTGATCACATGCTTTGAAAGTTTAAGTGGTCACCCAGTTCCAGTTTAAACTGTGTGAGCGTAAACTATTGTATGGGCATATATGGATATGCATATGTAATGCTTTCATGAAACTTTGTCAAGGTAAGATGATGCTCCGTTAAGGATAAAACGACAATGAAATCCGCAAGGATATAATGCAGACCATTGAGAAATTTATTTACAAAATAGCATCCAGATAACAGATCCTAAAAGACGAATATGCTTCTATAGTTAGTCGGGTCGCTGAAACCTGAAGAGTGTGCCCGATAAATATACATTTGCTTCTCATCTATCAATCGTCAATCACAGCGAATGAATAAGCTGTCATTAAAATGCTGGAGAAAACGAATGCTGATTCATAAAAATAAATGGTTGCCATTTAATCTGTTGATTGTTGGCATGATCTCATGCCCAGTTTCAAGTGGTTCCCTATCCAATTTGCTCCAAAAAACACAGCCATCTCAGGAAAGTCAAGTTAGCGTAATCTCAGAACGTGTTACGAATGCCAGTGAGCAGTTTTTGGGTAAACCTTATGCTCATTCACCCAGTGATCCTCTCGGTGAGGGACCACAAGGACGCTATGATCAAGATCCGCTGTATCGACTGGATACTTTTGATTGTACAACCTTTGTAGAAACCACATTGGCTGCGGCTACTGCAGAAACGGCCGTTGATTTCGAAGATAAGATCAAACGAATTCGATACAAAGATGCCGATGTTCGCTTTACATCTAGAAATCACTTCCCAAGTCTTGACTGGATCCCAAATAATAAATGGTTGCTGGACGATATTACCCAGCAAATTGCAGGTGAGGCGACGGAATGGGCTGAAGCCACCATTGATAAAAACGCTTGGTATAAAGCAATGAAGGTTAATCGAATTCAGCGAGTGCTGGGAGAAACCCAAAAAGAAGTCTTGCTGCTGCAACTGCAAGAGGAGGGTAAAGTCTATTCGCCTCAAAAAGCCCGTTTAGCCTACTTGCCCTTTTCTCATCTGTATCATGAAGACTCGTCTCAACTGAGCACTGGGTATCGGGTTAACCAGCCTATTCTTGATCAAATACCAACAGGCGCCGTTATCAATATTGTTCGCCCTAATTGGAATCTAGAAAAATGGATTGGCACTCGAATGAACGTGTCTCATCAAGGATTTGTCATTCGAAAGAACGGGAAGTTGTTCTTTAGGCATGCGAGTTCTTCTAAAAAGAAAGTCGTCGACGAACGTTTCGCCGATTATTTTGCAAAGTACAGAAAGAGTTCAACTGCAAAAGGCATCAACATTCTTTTGCCGAAGGGGTAATTTAGATCAGCAAGGCTGCGCATCATGCGTTGCCTTGCTACTGCATTGATGTTCTCTCTGGCATTTTAATACGAAACTCAGCGATGCTTACAAAAATGCATCTTGCCCCAAAGCGATCCAAGAACCTTCGTCCCAGACATAGCTTGTCACAGCCCTAGCATTGGCGACAGAAACAGCCAATCGTAAGGCACTTTGACGGTCACGAATTGCGCAAATTTGGGTGTTTTTAAGGCTGTCATGATAAACAGACCAGAAACCGAGAGCATTTTGTTTTACGAGTACGCATGGCTGCGTTTGCGGTAAGTGTGCTGGGTGCATAGCCGGCATTCTTCTATGATTATGCGCACAATTATAGCACCGAGAATCAGCGATTATTGGGGCATCTCATCCAATGGGTTGAATAGCCAGAGACAAAAGGGGCTGATCTCTTTGCCTAATCTTTTACCAAAATCCTGGACGGAATTTTGTCCATATCAATTAAAGCTAAACTGAGATCATTCCTTTTTATTTCAGTCAGTCAATTTCTATGATGGCACTTTGTCCAATATACAGATTGGGTCGAGCTGGGGCATGCGGTCTTTATTACAGCCTCTGTATGATTGCCCTAATAGTCGCAGTGAGGGTTGACTGCATTTATGCTCTGGAAAAGGCGTCTCTAGGAACAATCACCATTGTGGCAGACGAATGGTATCCCATGAATGGGGACCCCAATGCGCCACTCCCGGGTTATATGATTGAAATTGCTTCAGAGATTATGAAGCGCAATCGTGGCCAAGTGTTATATCGAATCATGCCTTGGGATAAGGCGCTTGATCTGGTAAGGGCGGGTTATTTTGACTGTGTTGTTGGAGCCTATGTTGAAGATGCGCCAGACTTTATGTTTCCAAGACACGAATGGGGCCGTGATCAATTGGCCTTTTATGGTTTAAAAGATAAAACCTGGAATTTTCAGTCCTTTGACGATTTAAAGAATCAGCGGATTGGTGTTATTACCGGTTACGCTTACGGAGAAGAAGTCGAAGCCTGGCTACAAGCCAACCCAAAGCATGTTCAATGGTTACAGCAGAATGATGCATTGAAACTGCATATCCTTAAGCTCTTGAATAACCGGGTAGATTTGGTATTGGAATCGGTGGCGGTGATGAGCAATCGTTTATCAGAGCTTGGTTATCAAGACAAAATCGTTAATTTAAGCCTTTATGGGCAACCCAATTCGACCTATATCGCTTGTTCTCCTCATGAAACCAAGATTAAACGCAGCCAACGTATTGTAGAGGTTATGGATATTGGGTTAGGGATGCTTAAGTCAGAGCGCAAACTCATTCCCATATTGGATAAATACGGTATTGGCCCTTGGTGGCCCTCTTCTGAGGATTAACGAGCATTTTGATGTGGCATGGGTTTTTGGTGAGCGTTCTCAGACGCTTGGCTGGCGTAAGCCTCTGAGAACGATTAGGGAGTGGCGTTTGGATAGGGTTATTCCGCTGCTACCGTTGGCTCGCCAAAGTTTACGGATTTCATCATGGCAACGAGATCACCTTCGCTATTTTTAACGGCATAGGTAAGGATGAAATCTATGATTTTGCCATCTTTAACGGTTGCAAAATGTTTTTGATGCACCTTAATGCCATACACACTATAGGTGATAGGCAAGACCGCATATTCAGTGCCTTGAATACTCTCTAAATACAAGTTTTTGAACTGAATCTTACTTTGTGAGCGTCTCAGTGTGTCTCTTAATAGTATGAGGTATTCACTGCTGGTCGTGACGCTTGGATAAACATTCGAGTGTTCAGCCGTGATGGTGATGTTGTCATTGAATTGACTTGGTTTGTCTGGTGTGAATCGAGAGAAGATAGCAACGCGCTGTTCTTCAGCATCCGATTGAATGCTCAGGCCAGATTCAAGCTCCTTACGGACAATGGGTTCTTCTGTAAAAAAATGCCACTTAGAATCAAACTGCATCGAAAAGTCGAGAGCGGTATTCTGGTAACGCCCATTTAGCTGGAGGGGAGAGGCGTTGACAGCCACTTTTGAATCAGCATTTTTCTTAGGTGTGGTGGTACAGCCTGAAAGTAAAACCACTAGTGTGGTGACAAGCATCGTGAGCCAGGGGGCTGATCTTTCCCTGTGAGTGGCATAGTCTGCCTGCGCTGGATGCGGTGCATTTGTCATCTTTAGTCTCAGCCTCATTTTGCCCAACCTAGTTAGCCGCGTAGCCTACCACAGAATCTCAGTATTCATGCAAGTACATTGACCACTCAATGGCCTTAGAATTCCAAAAAGTTTATCGCTAATCCAAGTTGCGTGATTCACGGGAGTTGGGTCTAAGCTAGTTAGAGAGGGACATCAATCAAAATAGCCAAATGAGGTGGTTATGGCAGACCCGAAGAGCACTTCCTATCAACTGCCTGACAAGATGACCATTGTGAATGCTGAGCACGTTTACAATGAATTGGAGGCACTGCTGACGGAAGAGCAGCTTCATAGCCTAGATGGAAGTGCTGTGACGCAGATTGATACGGCCGGGTTACAGATTTTAGCGTCTCTGAAACGAACGATGCAAGGTGAGGGGACTACACTTACTTGGGGCGCTGTGTCTGAACCATTAAAAGCGGCGGGCAGCATGTCAGGATTATCCCAGGTCTTGGGATTGGATGGGTAGGTCAACCTGCCACAGAGAGTGAGAACACGAGAAGGGAAGGCAAATGGCAAAGATACTTGCAGTCGACGATTCCGCTTCCATGAGACAAATGGTGAGTTTCACATTGCGCGGTGCTGGCCATGAGGTGGTAGAAGCCGAGGATGGGAAGCAGGCCCTAGGCTTGGCTCAGAAACAATCTGTGGATTTGGTCATTTCTGACGTCAACATGCCGGTGATGGATGGTATCTCACTGGTGAAAGAACTGCGAAAGCTCTCGAACTATAAGTTTACTCCCATCTTGATGTTGACGACTGAGTCGGCTGGCGACAAGAAAATGCAGGGTAAACAAGCAGGAGCGACGGGCTGGATTGTGAAACCTTTCAACCCTGATCAATTATTGGCCACCATAAAAAAAGTGCTGGGCTAGCTCAGCAAACATTTGTGATAGATGCGTTGCCGTTTTATTTAGGTGAGGGGATGACCGTCTAACAGGAAGTTATGTTGTATGGGCGTTGATCTTAGTCAGTTTCATCAAGTCTTTTTCGAAGAAAGCTTTGAAGGCTTAGATTTGATGGAGAGCGGTTTGCTCAACATCAGTGTTGAGGAGCCCGATAGTGAAGAGTTAAATGCCATCTTTCGAGCCGCTCACTCCATTAAAGGGGGAGGCGGAACCTTTGGATTTATGCAAGTTTCCAACTTTACACATGTGTTGGAAACACTTCTTGATGAAGTCAGAGCCGGACAACGGCAGCTTGAATCTTCCCACGTTGATTTGCTCTTAAAGTCCGTTGACTGTTTGCGACATATGTTAGAAGCCCTGCAGGCAGGTGAGGAGCCCAGTACAGAAACAGCCGATCACCTAAAAGCCGATTTTGAACGCATCTTATCAGGCAATTCTGAAACGGCGGCACCCCAGTCCAGTTCCAACGAAGGGGCTACACCACCAGAACAACCTCCACCACCACCTCCTCAATCAGACTCAGGTGACCAATCGGGTTGGACCATTTCCTTCGCTCCGAACAAAGATATGCTTCGTACGGGGAATGAGCCCCTACGAATGTTTCGTGAGATTAAAAACGTTGAAGGTGTTATTCGCTTATCAGTACGAGCGAATGTAGACAAGTTGCCCGAATTTAATTTGATGGACCCCGAAGCCTGTTACTTAAGTTGGCAGCTTGAGGTTTACGGCGACGTTAAGTTGGAGTCCTTAAAAGAGGTCTTTGCTTGGGTTGAAGATGAGGCTGAAATTCGCTATCAAGCCTGGGATGCTCAGCATCAACCTGCTAGCACCCCATTTCCACAACATGCAGAACAGAAAGCGCCTGAATCAAGTGAAGCACCCTCCTCTGTGTCAGCTGAACCGGCAGCTGCTGTCGAGCCTCCAACAAAAGAACAGCCTGTAGCGCCGGCAAAAGCCGCTGACCCTGCCCCAATCAAAGCGGTCACGCCCCCTGCTGCTCGTCCTGCCGGAGGTGCCGACAAAGGTAGCAGTAAACCCGCGGAAGCAAGCTCTATTCGGGTGAGTACCGAAAAAGTGGATAGCCTAATCAATATGGTTGGGGAATTGGTCATTACCCAATCCATGCTTGGGCAGCTAGGGCGAGATTTTGATTTAGGTAAATTACAAGATTTGCAAGAAGGTCTTGCGCAGTTAGAGCATAACACTCGTGAGCTCCAAGAAAGTGTTATGAAAATTCGCATGATGCCAATCAGTTTTGTATTCAGTCGTTTTCCTCGGTTAGTCAGAGATTTAGGGCAGCAATTAGGCAAAGAAATTGATTTGGTGTTGGTGGGTGAATCCACGGAATTAGATAAGACTGTGATGGAAAAAATTGGTGACCCTATGGTGCACCTGGTCCGCAACAGTTTAGATCATGGTATTGAAAAACCCGATAAGCGGACGGCAGCAGGCAAATCACGCAGAGGCACCATTACCTTAAATGCCTATCATCAAAGCGGCAATATTGTGATCGAGATCAAAGACGATGGCGGTGGCTTGAATACCGATCGAATTCGCAATAAAGCCATTGAGCGTGGGTTGATCAGCGCGACGGATACCCTCAGTGATGCTGAGGTGCACGATTTAATTTTTGAACCGGGCTTTTCTACTGCCGAAACCATCAGCGATGTCTCTGGACGTGGTGTCGGTATGGATGTGGTCAAGCGGAATATTACCGAACTCAATGGGACCGTAGAAGTGGAATCCGAGTTAGGGCTTGGGTCGGTATTTAAAATTCGTTTGCCGTTAACGCTTGCAATATTGGATGGTCAGTTGGTGACTGTGGGTAACCAAATATATATTTTCCCGCTGACATCCATTGTTGAATCCATACAAGTTGATACCAATAACATCAATTCCGTTGGTGGCATGTCTGAAGTGCTTCAATTGCGTGATGAATATGTCCCCATCATACGTTTGTACGAAGCTTTTAATATTGAACCCAAAAGTAAAAAGATCGAAGAGAGTTTGATCGTGGTGGTTGAACACGATGCAGAAAAGGTCGGCATTGTGGTCGACGAATTAATGGGTCAGCAGCAAGTCGTTATTAAAAGCCTTGAAGAAAATTACCGTAAAGTGGATGGCGTGTCTGGTGCGACAATTTTAGGTGATGGCAAGGTGGCCTTGATTGTAGACATAACCAGTTTATCGCGCATGATGGGCCATAAAGCCAGGTTGGCGGACAGTTTCGCTGCGTGAATTATTGGCGGATAGATCGAGAGTATGTGTCAGAAAATACGCCGTGGCTTGGCGGAAACTGCGTCTATACTCACTCAAAGAAGCATTGCCTCCATCGATCATAGAGGTCGCTTCGATGCTTAATGAATGTGGCTAATGGATAGGGAACCACATGGCTGTATCAACGATTGAAGAGCTTCAATCAATCATTCAAAACGATCAAGCAGACAGCAGTCAATGTCTGTCTTTTTTGGTTGCGGGTGAAGAATACGCAGTGGACATTTTAGCGGTTCAAGAAATTAGAGGCTGGGAAAGCGCAACCCCCATTCCTAATTCTCCAACCGATATTCAAGGGATTATCAATTTGAGGGGTACGATAGTCCCCATCATTGATATGCGCAAACGCTTTGCCCTGGAATCCTGTGAATACAACGATTTAACAGTGGTCATCATTTTGAAAACCGAAGAAGAGCAGCAAAATCGCTGTCGCACGATCGGTATTGTGGTTGATGCCGTTTCGGATGTTTATGACATTTCCAGCGCCAAGATGCGGCCAGCTGGTACTGGGGAAAATTCGAATAGCCAATACATAAAAGGCTTAATGAGTGTCAAAAATCGAATGCTGATCTTTTTAGATCTGCATTGCTTGCTTTCGATTCAGTAGAGGATGGAACCATGAGTGCGACTTCGCCCAGTTTAAGTATTCGGATTCGGAGCTATCTCCCGATCGTATTCCCTGTGATTGCGGTGGTGATATGCCTGGTCTCCTTTCCTTCTGAAGGTAAGGTGATGGAGCCGGGTCAATACTCCACCACAGCCGCGGTGGCTATTTTGTTCTGTGTCCTTGGTGCTGGGCTTGCCTGGTTCCACGGAGAGCAAATGAGCAAAGCCGCTCAGCATTTGCTGGACCTTCTTGAAGCCTTCGCGAAACAGGATGCCAGTGGCATATTTCGCAATGAGCTGCCTGAAGAGTTTCATAAAATTCAACAGCAGTTATTCGAACGGTTTGAATCTGGTGGCGGTACTCAAAGCGCAGAAGATTTACATGATCAGGCAAGATTGCTTAAAGCACTTGATGTATGCGATGCCAACGTCATGGTTGCCGATAACGACTTCAATATTAAATACATGAATGAATCGGTTATGGAAATGATGCGAGACGCAGAGCCGGACATTCGTAAGGATTTACCCAACTTTAATTCAGGCACATTGGTGAATACCAATGTCGATCAATTCCATAAAAACCCTTCTCATCAGCGCGGCATGGTGAAAAACCTACGCGATGTTTACCGCACTGAAATCGAAGTAGGTGGCCGGACATTCAGTTTAATTGCAACGCCTTTATTTGAAGGAGCTGAGCGTTTAGGAACGGTTATCGAATGGCAAGACCGGACGGAAGAGTTGGCTCGTGAAGAAGAAGCAAACGAGCTTGCTAAGAATAACCAGCGGATTAAATCGGCTTTGGATGTTTGCCAGGCCAATGTGATGATGGCCGATGCCGATTTCAATATCATTTATACCAACAGCTCGGTAACCGATATGTTATCCGACGCGGAAAAAGATATTCAAAAAGAACTGCCAAATTTCCAAGTGAAGAAATTAATCGGCACCAATGTGGATACTTTCCATAAAAACCCCAGTCACCAGCGGAATATGGTTGGGAATCTTAAAGGGTCTTATAACACTAAGCTTGAACTGGGTGGCAGAACCTTTGACTTGATGGCGACGGCGGTATTCGGTCAAGATAACGAGCGATTAGGTACGGTCGTCGAATGGAAAGACATAACCGAAGAGTTAGAACGAGAAGCGAGAGAAGAAGAGCAAAACAAAGCGACACAGCGTGTTAAATCGGCCTTGGATGTTTGCCAGGCTAATGTGATGATGGCGGATAACGATTTCAATATCATCTACACCAATACGTCGGTTGTTGACATGTTAGCTGATGCGGAAAAAGATATTCAAAAAGAGCTGCCAAGCTTCCAAGTGAAGAAATTGATTGGCACCAATGTCGATACTTTCCATAAAAATCCTAGCCATCAACGCAATATGGTAAATAACTTAACGGGCTCCTATAACACCAAATTACACCTTGGTGGCCGCACCTTTGATTTAATTGCCACCGCGGTGATGAGTGATGAAGGCGAACGCTTGGGTACCGTTGTTGAATGGAAAGATATCACCAAAGAACTGCAACGAAGTGAAGAGGAAAGACGGATTTCTCAAGAAAACCGCCGCGTTAAAATTGCGCTTGATAACGCCTCAACCAATGTGATGGTAGCGGATGATCAGTTTAACATCGTCTACATGAATGAAGCCGTCACCTCAATGATGAGAACGGCAGAAGGCGATTTGAAAAAAGATCTCCCTCGTTTTGATGTGAATAATCTGATTGGCAGCAATATTGATATTTACCATAAAAACCCTGCCCATCAGCGGGGCATGGTGGCTGCTATGCAGTCAACCTATAAAACAGAAATTATGGTGGGTGGCCGCACTTTTGCCTTGGTTGCGAACCCCATTTTGGATGATGACGGCAGTCGTTTAGGAACCATTGTGGAGTGGCGGGACCGCACCATCGAGTTGTCCGTCGAACAAGAAATCGACTCTTTGGTTGATGCGGCTACGAACGGTGATTTGAGTCGCCGCATTCCTACGGAAGGCAAGGACGGCTTCTTCAAAAGCTTGGCGGAAGGCCTGAACAAATTAGTCGGCGTCGCAGATAAGGTCTTGAACGATACCGCCCGAGTCTTTGATGCAATGGCACACGGGAATTTGACCGAACGCATTGACGAAGATTATCGCGGTACCTTCGAAAAAGTGAAGCAAGATGCCAACGCAACCGTTGATAAATTGGTCGAAATTTTAACTCAAATTCGTCAAGCAGCCTCTACGGTTGCCACTGGTGCGAATGAGATTGCCCAAGGTAATGCGGATCTTAGCCAGCGTACGGAAGAGCAAGCGTCTTCTCTTGAAGAAACCGCAGCCAGTATGGAAGAGATGACCAGTGCGGTGAAACAAACCAGTGAAAACGCTGTGCATGCAGACGAACTGTCGAATACCGCCAAATCCCGAGCGGCTCAAGGCGGTGAGGTGGTTCAGAAAACCGTCGATGCCATGGGTGAGATCAATACCGCCAGTAAGAAAATTGCCGATATTATTGGCGTCATTGACGAAATTGCTTTCCAAACCAACTTGTTGGCTTTGAATGCGGCTGTTGAGGCTGCTCGAGCCGGTGAGCAAGGACGTGGCTTTGCGGTGGTAGCCGGTGAAGTGCGCAACTTGGCTCAGCGTTCAGCGGGTGCGGCGAAAGAGATTAAGGATTTAATTCGAGACAGCGTTGAGAAAGTTGAAAACGGAACCGACTTGGTGAATCAATCGGGTGAAGCTTTGAAAGAGTTGGTGGAAGCGGTTGAAAAAGTCAGCTCTATGATTCGTGACATCAGCTCAGCGGCGCGGGAACAATCCTCAGGGATTGATCAAGTTAACCAGGCTGTGACGCAGATGGATGAGATGACTCAGCAGAACGCTGCCTTGGTAGAAGAAGCATCTGCTGCCGGTGAGACGATGTCAGAACAAGCACAGTCATTACTGAAATTGGTCGACTTTTTCACCATGGATGAAGAGTCTGCTTCTATGCACCAGCCGATGGCGGCTAACTCAGATATCTCACGCAGTCACCGGTCCAGTGGTGGAGCTCAAGCTTCAGTTACAAAAGCGCATTTCGGAACAGGCGGTGGCGCTCGATCTGCTGCTGCGTCATCTGCACCGAGAGCATCATCAGGTTCCGCCAGTTCAGATGATGACTGGGAAGATTTCTAACGACGGCTGATCTGAGGATGGTTTTATCAGTGTGTTACCTGAGTGAATGAGAGCGCTCAGGTAACCCTCACCCTCTAGGGTGTATGATCGCAGTATAAGGAAGATCATGGCACCAGAAAACATTAAAGAATATGCAATGACCGATCAAGATTTTCGGTCATTCGTGCAGCTTGCTTACGACCATACGGGAATTGTCTTAGGCGATCAAAAGCGTGAGATGGTGTACAGTCGTTTAGCGCGGCGCATTCGATTTTTAGGTCTTCAAACCTTCGCGCAATATCATGATTATCTCTTAAATGACAAAACCGGTGAAATAGACCATTTCATTAACGCCATAACGACTAATCTGACTTCCTTTTTCCGAGAAAATCATCACTTCGAATTCTTGCGTGATAACGTGATTCCCATGTTAAAAAGTGAGCACAGGCGGGATCATAAGGTCCGTATTTGGTCGGCGGGTTGTTCAACGGGAGAGGAACCCTATTCGCTTGCCATCCAATTTTCGGAAGAGTTTCCAAATGTCGGGTGGGACATCAAAATTTTAGCAACGGATTTGGATTCGAACGTTCTGTCGCACGGCAGAAATGGAATTTACGATGCAGAGCGAATAAAAGGATTGAGTAAAGCGAGAGTGTCACGTTGGTTTGAAAAAGTGGATAAAGAAAAGGTAGAGGTCAACCCGGTTTTAAAACGCCTTATCCGTTTTAATCGTTTGAATTTGTTGGGCTCTTGGCCCATAAAAAACAAGTTCGATGTGGTGTTTTGTCGTAATGTGTTGATTTATTTTAATCGAGAGACGCAGGCCACTTTGTTTGAACGTTATGCCTCGGTTTTAAAAGTGGGTGGCTATATGATGATTGGGCATTCCGAAAGTGTCCCCAAAAGTTGCGGGCGATTTAAGTCCATCGGTAAAACGATTTATCAACGCATTGAGTAGTGAAAGTGCAGCGAGTGTGAGCAATATACCGGCAAGGGTTTAGAGGGACGGCATTTGATCAATAAAACCCCATTGAAACAACCTACATCGCTTCCTGGTTTTGAGCATGTGAACCGCTACTGGGATGATCGGCTGCAAGTCTGGTCAGCGAAAATTTTGCCGGGTGAGTTCTATGTAAGCACTCATGGTGAAATGATTTGTACGGTGCTGGGTTCCTGTATATCGGCTTGCATTCGCGATAGGACACTAGGCATAGGCGGAATGAATCACTTTATGTTGCCCGTGCAAGGGGATCATACGGTGAAGTGGGGAGACTCGGATGTAACGGGCGCCACTCGCTACGGTAACTGGGCAATGGAATTTTTGCTAAACCAGGTGTTAAAACTGGGCGGGAAAAAACACAATTTGGAGGTGAAGTTGTTTGGTGGTGGCCAGGTGCTTGCAAATCTGACTGACATTGGGCAGCGCAATATTATCTTTGCCTATGATTTTATTCGAAAGGAAGGGTTGTCGGTATCCTCTTCCGATGTCGGGGATATTTTTTCAAGGAAGGTGTTGTATTTTCCGGATACCGGATCGGCTAAAGTGAAAAAGATGGCATCGGGTCGGAATGAAACGATTATTCGTCGCGAACAAGATTACATGCAAACCATTAAACAAGAAACGACGAAACCGGGTGATGTTGAATTGTTTTGAATTTTGTTCAGCTTAAATGTTGTGGCTAGGTTTGAGTGATGGGGTCGAGTGTTTAAACATGGCGTGATATGCCAGTCAGCCTCACTAGAGGAAGGTTTATGAGTAAGGTCAAGGTACTTATTGTCGATGACTCGGTGCTGATTCGTAAAGTACTGTCGGAGATGTTTGCGACTGAAACTCGTATAGAAGTGGTCGGTACGGCATCTGACCCTTTTATTGCCCGTGAAAAAATCAAACAATTAAATCCTGATGTGATTACCCTTGATGTTGAAATGCCTAAAATGGATGGCATTACTTTTTTGAAAAATTTAATGCGGCTTAGGCCCATGCCCGTCGTGATGATTTCGACCTTAACGCAGCAGGGAGCTCCGGTGACATTAGAAGCACTAGAGCTTGGGGCTGTGGATTATGTCGGTAAACCGTCGAATCATGACTCGGCTTCCTTAGCCCAATATCGTGACGTTATCATTGAAAAGGTCTTGGCTGCTGCGACGGCTAACGTCAAACGTTTAGAAGCCCAATCTCAGCGAAAGATTGATCCATCTATAAAAAAACCGGCACCCTCTGTTAGCCGCATGAAGCTCAGAACGGACTACATCATTGCCGTTGGTGCTTCAACAGGTGGTACTGAGGCGATTCGTGAGTTTTTGATGACCATGCCGCCTGACAGTCCGCCTATGGTGATTACTCAGCATATTCCCCCGGTGTTTAGTACATCTTTCGCAGAGCGCATGAATCGTTTGTTTGAACTGACGGTGCTAGAGGCCTCCAATGGAGATCGTTTAATGCCTGGGCATGTCTATATAGCTCCAGGAGACAAACACTTGGCACTGAGTCGATCAGGCACGGGAGGGTACAGCTGTAAAGTCTACAGCGGTGATCCGGTGAATCGGCATATGCCTTCGGTTGAAGTTTTGTTTAATTCTGTAGCAGAGCTTTGCCGTGGTCGTGCTGTCGGTGTGATGTTGACCGGAATGGGCGCCGATGGTGCCAAGGCAATGGTTGAAATGAAAAACACGGGTTGCTTTACGATTATTCAAGATGAAGAAACCAGTGTCGTCTGGGGCATGCCTGGAGCGGTATTTAAACTGGGTGGTGCGGATAAAGTCCTGCCTTTACCCAAGATTGGCGATAACATCATTCAATTTTTACAAAAAGGGACTGCTAAAGCCCGTTAGGGCGTAAAAAGGAGCAGGGCTCTGGGTGTGTGGCGCCTAGTCTACTGAAAGCGGCTCATTAAAGTTTCGCCAAAGTCTGTGTAGGCTATGCTATGTATGATGGTGGGTGGAATGCCAGGTTTCTGGTGTATGCTCATCAAGGTTGTAGAGCCTTACATTGATCGAATAGCCAGCTGCATTTAATAGGTTGGCCTAAGTTGAAGTAAGGTGGCCTAGATGGGCGATGACCAATCTAGGGGAATATGTGAAGCTCAACCTCTAGGGAAATAAATGGTTCGAGGGGCAATTATGGCAATTTCTTCTGGTAGCAATGGAAATGAGCTGACTATTTCAATAGAAGGTCGCTTTGATTTTAGTGCCCATCAAGAATTCCGTGACGCGTATGAGCGGGTTGAAGGTGGTATAGAGAAGTATGTCATTGACATGAAAAATGCTACCTACTTGGACAGTTCTGCGCTCGGCATGTTGTTGCTGCTAAGAGATCATGCAGGCGGCGACAATGCGGATGTTCGGATTGCAAACTGTAATAAAGATGTTAAAAAAATCCTGACCATCTCTAATTTTGAGCAGCTTTTCACCATCGAGTGATAAGCGTTTTAGATACGCGGAAAAACATCTAGCACTTCCATTGGGGCGGTCGGGGTAGGTACGGAATATGACCGAGACTGTCAATGAATGCTTAAAAATCCTAGTCGCAGATGATAATCAAACCGATCGCATGATCTTGGCTTCCATTGTTAAAAAGCAAGGTCATGAGGTGGTAACGGCGGAAGACGGTGTAGAAGCGGTTGAGAAGTTTACAGAGTTTGCGCCTGATATAATTTTAATGGATGCTCTCATGCCCCGGATGACCGGGCAAGAAGCTGCACGAAAAATAAAAGAATTGGCAGGCGATGAAGTTGTCCCCATTATCTTTTTGACCTCTTTACAAGATGCTGAGTCACTCGCTGACTGTCTTGACTCTGGTGGCGATGACTTTCTTTCCAAGCCATACAATCGCATTATCTTAAAAGCCAAAATAGCAGCCTTTTCTCGGATGCGGCGAATGCATGGCACCGTGCAGCATCAGCGTGACGAAATTCGTGAGCGTAATGACCACATGTTGTTGGAACAGCAAGTCGCTAAGGCTGTTTATGACAACGTGGCGCATTCAGGTTGCTTAGAGCTGAATAACATTAAATATTTGTTATCCCCTTTGGCTGTTTTTAATGGGGATGTGCTTTTAGCCGCAAGGAAGCCTTCGGGTGATATGCATGTGCTGCTCGGTGACTTTACGGGGCATGGGTTGCCTGCTGCTATTGGTGCAATGCCTTTGGCTGAAATATTTTATGGCATGACATCTAAAGGTTTTAATCTCCAAGAAATATTGCGCGAGGTGAATCTTAAACTTAAAACCATTTTGCCGGTTGGCTATTTTTGTTGTACCTGCATGGTGTGCTTGAATTTTCGATCATCGGAAATGGAAGTGTGGATGGGCGGGCTGCCAGACTTTTTTCTCTATAGAGCCGCTGATCAAGATGTTGAACGTGTAAAGTCTAATCATTTACCACTTGGCGTATTAAACACACATGCTTTTGATTCTTCCACTTACACTTATGCTATGGAGCCAGGCGATCGCTTTTATATGTGGTCCGATGGCATTTTAGAAGCAAGAAATCATAACAATGATCTCTTTGGTGATACTCGTTTAGAAGAGGTTTTTAGCACGAACCAAAATGCTGACACGATTTTTGAAGACATTTTGGCGGCGGTTAATGACTTTATTGGCGAGGCGGATCGTGACGATGATACGACATTGTTAGAGTTGAAAATGGTTGACCCAGAAGAGTTGGGGAGTGCGGAAATCGCACGGGCAGCGGGCTCAATAACCGGGCCGGCAGAGTGGCAAGTCGATATCACGCTGAAAGATGATCAATTGCGTGATTATAATCCATTACCATTGCTGATGCATGTGGTGTCGGAAGTGCCAAGCCTTAGAGATCAAAGTGGGCAGTTGTATACGCTGGTGGCGGAATTATTTTCGAATGCTTTTGAGCATGGGGTGTTGGGGTTGAACTCAAGCCTGAAAGCGTCACCTGAAGGTTTCGCAGAATATTACTCTGAAAGAGCAAAACGATCTGAAAATGTGAAAGGCTATATTCGAATCGAATGTCGTCATGAGCCAGATCAATCGGGTGGAGGCGATTTGTTGATTCGTCTTGAAGACAGCGGCCCTGGATTTGATCATCAAAAAATGATGTCTAAATTAGACATGAAAGGCAAGGATGTATATTCAGGAAGAGGGATTCCCTTAATTGCCTCGCTTTGTGATAAGTTAGCGTACGAAGGTCGGGGTAATGTCGTTAAAGCCGAATATCATTGGCATCCTGACGCACCACCACAAAAACCGGTTTAAAGAGCATAATTATGGCGCATGTGGACACCGACGCATTGGTGGAATTAAAAGAAGTGATGGAAGAGGATTTTTCTTTATTGGTTGAAACCTATTTGGCCGATACGGATACGCGTATTGCGAATCTCAAAACCAGCATCGAGGAAGATGATGCAGATGCTATTAGAAAAATAGCCCATAGCATTAAAGGAAGTAGTAGTAACTTGTTTGCTGCCGATTTGGCCAGTATTTGTAATAAATTAGAAGAATGCGGTAAAGCGAACACATTAGATCAAGCATCAGAGTTGATGGCTCAAATTGAACAAGAATATCAACACGTAAGTGCCCAATTAAACAAGTTGATTTAATACGACGTCAGCTGTGTACCCAGTGGGTTGCTGAGTACACATTGCTTTTGAAATTACACGCCAATATCTTCATTCCATAATTCAGGCGATTGTTGAATGAAGGTTCGCATCATTTGAATGCAATCAGAGTTTTGTAAGACCTCGATAGCAATGCCTTTCTCTCGTAACAAGTGCTCCTGGCCCATGAAGGTTTGGTTTTCACCAATGACGACTTTTGGGATTTCATACAATAAAATGGCACCAGTGCACATTGAGCAAGGGGAGAGTGTGTTGTATATAACCGACTCTCGATAGGTGTTGGCGGACAACCTGCCTGCATTTTCCAGCGCATCCATTTCTCCGTGTAAAATAGCGCTGCCTTTTTGCACCCTTCGATTATGACCCCTGCCAATGATCTTGTTTTCATGTACCAGTACAGATCCGATGGGTATTCCACCTTCTTTAAGGCCTTTTTTAGCCTCTTCAATGGCGGCTTGCATAAACTCATTCATGAACATTCCTTTTAACTTGTAAGCAAGGGCTTGTAATCGAAAGCGATCACAACAGTACCTTAAAAAATGGCTCATTTAAAAGTTCGTGCTGATGATTTGTATGGGCCTCCCGAGAGCTTCGAAATTCATTTCGATAAGAACAAAAATGCCAGTCATCCTGGGAAACATCGGATGAGGGACGAACGCCTGGTGTGATGTTGGCTTCGTTGAGCGTTGTTTCAAGCAGTCTTATAAAAGATTTAATTGAGGCTAACATCTCTGCAGAGTAGGTGTTGTCTTTTGTATCCGTTGCTGCATATAGCGTAATTTGCCCTCCAATATACAAGCGTTCATGTCTGGGGTAGCGATCAAGATCTGTCATTTTCCAATGACTGAAAGGATTCTGCTCTGAAAGAAGGTAGGGAGAAATTTGTTCAAAAGCTTCCGGTGCTTGGTCGCTGTTTATGGAGAAATGAAATTTGTCTCCATCATAATATTGATCGCTGCTGTCCCCTTTTTTTACTGCGTGAATAAAATAGTCAACATGTGTGTTTCTTAGGAAATAATGATCAAGCTTTAGCAATCGCCCTGCGGCTTGTGCGCATTCATAGGTGATGCCATTGGTTTGGAGTGAGGTGTGCTGAGTTAATAAACGGTTGATTTCAGACTGAAGAGACAACATGTCTCGTTCTAAACAATCGCGGGTGTAGGTATTTGAAAGAGAGGCGGTACTAGAAGAGGTTTCTGTGTGTGATTGGCGGTGGGTGGGTGAACAAACATCCATGATAATTCAACTCCTAAAAGGGTGCGAATGAATTCCTCAAGCAAGCTAATGGGGGGATAGATTTATCGGCACTATATCAAAGGAGGAGTCATCAATGGCGACAGTGTGCTAAGAGGGGCTGCTAAACTGAGTATTCTGGACGGTTTTCTCCACAGGTATCTATTAATGACCTCAAAGAAAAAGACGTTATTTAACCATTGCTTCTCTTTCATTATGGCGCCGATTTTTTGGTTGGTTTTTTTAAACGGAGCATGTGCATACGAACTTGAAGTGTTGACGCACTCCCTTCAAGGGCAGGTTTATAAAAATGATGACGGTGATTTGTTTGGGAAAAAACATGCCGGGAAACGCGCTTTTAATCTGGAAGTCGTTAAGCTTATGATGCAATCGCTGGATTACAAAAACCATGCGAAAATTAAAGAAATGCCTTTTAAAAGGGCCTTTAAGCTTGTTCAGGTTGGGGAAAGTTATGCGCTGTTTAATGTGAGTAGAACGCCTGACAGGGAAGATAAGTTTAAATGGGTGGGTCCTTTGCAAACGGAAGTGGATTATTTCTATGAGATGAAAAAAAATCCAACAGGTATAAGAACGCTCGAAGACGCAAAAAAGGTGGAACTCATCTGCGTGTTGAATGGAGGGGTTCATCAAGAGACGTTAAAGAACAACGGATTTGAAAACCTATTTCCCAGCACTAGCTATGAGACCTGCTTTAAAATGCTTGCAACTTATCGGGTGGCGTTAACGCCTTCTGCTGAGAGTACCCTTGATAAGAAAATCAAAGTTGCAGGTTTAGACCCCGACAGAGTTCATCAGACACCCGTTATCGTGCTGAAATCTCAAGGATTTATTGCTATCTCGACATCCGTCCCAGACTGGGTAGTAGACAAATGGCAGAGCACCCTTGACTCGATGAAATCCTCAGGTGAATACCAGCGGCTTTATACTGAATATTTTCTAAGTAAGGCTGAATAAAACAGCCTTAAAAGCAAGGGGTCACTTCTTGTTTGTTCGATAAATACGAACAATAGGCTGCATAATCTCTCATGTTATTCGGTTATGGTGTTTATTAAGCTGTCTCTCAGCAAAGATCAATTCCGAGAGATAGCTTAAGCATGAACACACTTGTTATTAAAAGCAGCATTTTGAGCCAGTCTTCTTCTTTTCAGTTGGTGACAGATGCTCTAGAAGCCTCCTCTGAGACCTATCGCATTCGAGACTTGATGAGTCAACCGATCCCTTATCTAACAGAAGAAGTATTCCTTGGTTTTAGAGAGGAAACTCCCCTGAGCGAAACTCAGCAGCAAGCTAGGCGACTATCGGATGAGTTGATTGAGGAGCTTAAAACCGCTGATAGGATCATATTGACGCTGCCTATGTATAACTTTGATATTCCTGCGCAGTTGAAGAGTTATTTTGACTTCATTGCCCGTGCAGGTGTGACCTTTAAGTATACGGCGCAAGGGCCTATTGGTCTGTTGCCATCAAAGCCTTTGTTGGTGGTGGCAACAAGGGGTGGGCGTCATTTGGGAACAGAAAGAGATGGTCAGTCTGACTCGGTAACGGCTTTTTTGAACTTTGTCGGTCTTAGCGATCAGACTTGGGTGTACGCAGAAGGCTTGTCTCAATCTGAGCTTCAGGTGAAAGCACTGAAAGAAGCAAGCCACTCGATTGGTGCGTGGGTTAAATCATCAGAATTGATTCTGGCATGAACCTTTAGGTTTCATCTTCCCAGCGATCTGATACTCCATCTTCCGGTTTAACGGCCAAGACATCCGCATCCGTTTGTTCAACGACCTGCTCGGCAGTATTGCCGAGCAGAATAGCCTTCATGCCTTCTCGGGCAATGGTGCCCAATATGATTAAGTCTGCATCAAGGAACTGGCCTTGATCGACGATGGCAGCACCTGGGTCACCTTCGATTAAATGGACCTGATTCTCAGGGACGTTATAGCGCTTTGCTAAGCGGTCACAGCCGTTCTGATGTTGTTTCATGACGTAACTCTGCAAGTCATCGGGAACAGAGACCGCTGGCAGCATTGAGAACGCAACAGAGACAACAGGGAAGGCATTCATGAGATGCAGTTCGGAATTTATTAGATCAGCAAACTGCTCACCCAAAGCCATGATGTTATCATTGATGGCCATATGTCCGGGTTCTTTTGATGTGGCATCAACAGCACACAAAATCCGATTTTTATGTTGTTGGCGATGTTTTTTCACCAACAATACCGGGCCTGGCGCATGCCTTAAAAGGTTCCAGTCTTCATGTGGTAAAATACGATCCAAAAGAGAGTGGTGGGAAGCGGCTGACCGGATCACCAGGTCATAATCGTCTTCATTCATAGCTGCAATAGCCGCTTCATATGCGTGCTCACACCAAAGGACTTCAGTGCTGCTGTCTTGTAGCTCAGTGGTTGCAACCTTGTCTTCGAGCCAGTTTTGACGCTCTTCTAAGAGGAGTCGCTTGAAATCTTCTCTGAACTGCACGTCAGAAAACATGCCTTCTTCGCAAGCGTGGTTGTATACAAAGCTCAGGCAGTGGACCTGCGCTTTGCTGGCGTCAGAAAGCTCTTTTGCTCGATTCAGCGCGGGCTGATTGTCGACGGATGGATCCATCAGCACTAGAAGTTTTTGCAATTTGAGCATTCGAAGTTCCCCCAACCCGTTGCATTATCCCAATGGGAGTCTAGCTGAAGTGTCAGGCCATATGCTTGTCTAAGGTCAAGAATTGCAGCATTGATAGAAGCTTCCTGTCTCTCGATAAAGCCAAATCACCTAAAACTGAGTGGTTTTAGAGGCTTAAGTCACTTACAAGTAAAATCAATTAGGCCGCTTTGCTTAGCTACTACCAGAGAGCATATTTTGCTAACCTAGCCGACAAAGACGGTAACCTATTAGGAACAAGGCATGACGAAACTCTACCCAGTAGTAATGGCTGGCGGTGTAGGTTCAAGGTTGTGGCCACTTTCCAGAGAACTTTATCCAAAACAATTGCTAAATCTGGTCTCTCAGCAAAGCACCCTTTTGCAAAGTACCCTAGAAAGATTGCAGGGTGCTCCCGTCACGATTGGGGATGCTTGGGTGATCTGCAATCAGGACCACCGTTTTCTGGTAGCTGAGCAGTTGCGAGGATTTGATATTGGGCCAGAAAGAATACTCCTGGAGCCCTTCGGGCGTAATACCGCCCCGGCAATCGCGCTAGCCGCTTTTAAAGTCATCTCAGAAGACCCTGAGGGACTAATGTTGGTGTTGGCTGCTGATCATGACATAAGGCAAACAGAACCCTTTCATGAAGCCCTTGAGATCGCAGTGTCTGCTGCTGAAGAAGACTGGTTGGTGACCTTTGGGATTTCTCCAGGGTACCCTGAAACCGGCTATGGATACATTCATAGAGGAGAACCGCTCAAGCTGACATCACCGATTCGTAGCGTTTCAAAAGTGGTTCAGTTTACGGAAAAGCCTGATGCGACGCGAGCTAAGCAATTTGTTGAGAGTGGGGACTATTTGTGGAATTCAGGTATGTTCCTCATGAGTGCAAAACGCTACTTAGCAGAATTAAAACAACATTCGCCTGGCATATATGAATGCTGTCAAAGAGCCGTTGAAAAAGCTAAGTCTGTGTATGGATTTATTCAGGTGGATGCGACTGAATTTGAAGCCTGTCCAAATGTGTCCGTCGATTATGCGGTCATGGAACCCACCCAACGAGCAGCGGTAGTTGAGATGGATGCGGGTTGGAGCGATGTAGGGTCGTGGAATTCTCTTTGGGAGCTGGGAGAGAAAGATGAGACCGGTAATGTCCTTTTGGGAGATGTAAAGGCGGTTGGGTGCAAGAATAACTTCATTCGATCTGACAAGCACTTGGTGGCTGCTATTGGAGTCGAAGATCTGTTGATTGTAGATACCCCTGACGCCGTTTTGGTTGCTGACAAGGCTCACGCACAAGAGATTAAAACGATCGTGGCCGAGCTTAATCGAGAGAAGCGTTCTGAAGCCCTGGTACATACCCGTGATTTTAGGCCTTGGGGTAATTATGAAACCATTGATGAAGCTGAGCGCTTTAAGGTGAAGCGCATTGTTGTGAACCCGGGAGCAAAACTGTCGTTGCAGCGACACCATCATCGGGCTGAGCATTGGATCGTTGTGACCGGTACGGCTGAGGTCAAGTGTGGCGACAAACGGTTTTTACTGAGTGAAAACGAGTCGACTTACATTCCCTTGGGCGAACGCCATCAATTGATCAACCCAGGCAAAATCCCATTAGAAATGATTGAAGTGCAATCAGGCCCTTATTTGGGAGAAGACGATATTGAACGCTTTGAAGATGCTTACGGTCGTTCTTGAAAGCCCTGTAAAAATACAAGCTAGGCTGAGTGGAGAAGAAATGCTTGAGAGTTATGATGGATTAGGTAAGCCTTTTCCAAAGTCCTTGCATCAAGTGGCTAAGGGCATTCGTTTGTTAGTATTGGATATCGACGGTGTGCTGACCGATGGCCGCCTCTATTATGGGGCCGAAGGTGAGGTGCTGAAAGGGTTTAACGTTAAAGATGGCGTCGGTATTAAACTGCTGCGAACTCAAGGAATCGAAGTTGCGGTCATTTCGGCAAAATCATCCATGCCATTGCAAAAAAGGATGACGGATCTTGGGATACAGCATTTTTTTCCTGGTACAAAAGACAAAAAAGCGCAGTTGATTGCACTGAGTCAGAATCTTTCATTGTCACCAGATAAAGTCGCTTTTGTGGGTGATGATGTTATTGATATGAACGTCATGGATGATGTGGGGCTATTTATTGCACCGGCGGATGCTCACCCCATTGTGAAACAAAAAGCGCATCATGTGACAGAGTTAGCTGGAGGTAAGGGTGTTGCCCGGGAAGTGGCGGATGCATTGCTGAGTACTCAAATGTCACTTGAGCAAGCCTATCAGGTTGGCCGGCAACCTGAGTTTGAAGAGCAAGGTTATCTTAATAAATCCAAGCAGTAGTTCAACTTTCTCGTGTTGACTGTGAAAAGCTGAGACGTATAAACAGAGTGAATGTGGCATTGGAAAAACTATCTTACAAAATTGTCATACCCGCACGATATAGCAGCAGCCGTTTGCCAGGGAAGCCCTTAAAGGACATTGCAGGTAAGCCCATGTTACAACGGGTTTATGATTTAGCGTTGCAGGCGGGTGCAGATGAAGTCGTCATCGCAACGGACCATGAAGCCATTTTGGAATGCGCCAATCAATTTGGTGCTAAAGCTTTGATGACTCGTGAAGATCATGAGAATGGCACTGAGAGACTTGCTGAGGTGGTTGAACATGAAGGTTGGTCCAACGATAGTATTGTCGTCAACCTCCAGGGGGATGAGCCGCTTATTCCCGTTGAACTGATTCAAATGGTTGCGACCAATTTGGCTGATCATCCAAAAGCCGGTATTGCTTCTCTTGCGACTCCGTTGAGCGTGATTGAGGACGTTTTCAACCCCAATATTGTTAAAGTTGTATGTGATCAAAGTGGATACGCTCTGTATTTTAGTCGAGCGCCCATTCCATGGAGTCGCGACACTTACCCTTGTGATTCTATGAAACTTGAAACGAGCAGTTTGCCCAATACAGCGCCTGTTTTAAGACACATTGGAATGTATGCATATCGGGTCAGTTTTTTACGTGATTATCAAAATATGCAACCGACAGGTCTTGAGCAAGCAGAATCACTTGAGCAGTTGCGGGCGCTTTTTTATGGCACGAGAATTCATATGGGGATTATACAGCATGCGCCACCTCATGGAGTGGATACCCCTGAAGACCTTGAAAGAGTGAAGGCGCTGTTAGCTAAAAAGACGGATTGATAATACGCTTGAATCAATCGGTGCCCGTCCGCACGGCTAAAATCCTTTACACGTCACATGATGAGTAGCTCTTTAATGAGCTACTCATCCATATAAGACAGCCTTGGCATTTGTCCTGCAGATCTCATCACATTGCTACAAAAACACTACCTGCCCTTGTTGAGAGAGCAAGTAGACTGAGCTCAGCTCTCTACGGGGAGGGGTTTGTGATTACGTACAATTGAGGGGTTTTTTTATGAGGCAAGGGGTCATCATTCTTGTAGCAGGAGTATTGATTGCTGGAGGGTATTGGTATTTTACGCAAGGCAGCCAGCAACAAATAGCAGAAACAGAAATCAGTAAAGCAAAAGTCCAAGTGACCGACTTGCAAACCGTCAGTCGTAAGAAAATGGAATGCAAAGCTCTTTTCAATAAACTGCATCGCCAATTAACGGATATTGATCGTGTTATTAGGAATAACATTGAATTAAAACGGCCAGCCGTTGCGCGAACGAACGCTCAAAAAATCTTATCCAGTTTTAGTTCCTGGAATGTTCGGGATAATGCATTGCACAAGTGTCGTATGGACTTTGTTGAGGTATCAGATGGGTATTTAGAAAACTCAACTCAGTCCGTTGATATTGATGTCGTGGTGCAGAAAATAAGAACCATGCTGCGAGTAGAGCCAAAGCGCTTACCTGTTTACGATGATGGACAACTAGAGCAATTGCGTTTTACGTTAGGCAAAATTGCCTCAGGCAAGATTAACCAGTCCTATCTGAATTTGTACAATTCTCAGAGCACACCCGTTTACACTTATTTTAAACAACGATTAGTCATGGAAGAGAATCTGGAGAAGGCGATGGATAATGCTTTCGAAATCATGAAGTCAATTGGTAGCAAGAAAGAATGAACGCAAGTGACTTCTTTATTGTTATTTTACTGGCTGATATGAGACAGACTGTACAGCATTCCTAGGGTTGTTATAGCCAGAAAAGTGCCAAACAATCCTCCCAGGATGACATCGCTTGGATAGTGCATGCCCAGAATGACACGAGAAAGAGCGATCCCTGAGACCATTACCATTAAAAGTGGTGTCAGCTCAGGTAGAAAATAACCTACCAACAGCGCACAGTGTACGGCGTTCATGGTGTGTCCAGATGGGAAACTGTAGCGATCTAGTGGGACGATATAAGGCGTTATGGATTTCCAGGTAACGAAGGGGCGTTCGCGCCCATAGTGCCTTTTGATGGCTTTATAGGCGCTCATGCAGAGAGAGCCTGAGAAAAAGGATAATAAGGCAACCCAAAAGCCATACCAACCGTAAATGAGTGGTAGGGCGAGTATGAGTCCATACCAAAAAGCACCGTCACCTAGGCGACTGAATAAGCCGAAAGTGGATCGAACGTATTTGAATTGGCCCCAATGATTAAGGGCTTCACATAGAGCTAAGTCCCATTCATTGGCCTTGAGTATCCATTCATTGGGGAAGGGTCGAAGCATTGGGGTCCCTCTCGTCAATCGACAATGGCTTCAGCAAAGCTGAGGCTCAGTATTGCACATTCTTGTAAGCCTCACCGTGAAATTTTGCTTATAAAAAGTCAAAGCCAGCACCAAAATCACCTGCCTGGATTCATCCGCAAGTAGCGGCAACCTGCTGCCGATGTAGGTATGAACGTCTTAAAGCCCCCAGGCATTACCTGATAAAAATGGGTGGCATACGGCTTGAACTGATGCAGGTCAATAGGAAATCAGTGCCCCATAAAGAGGGTGGTTTATGGATGCCAACTTAATGACAAGAAACATCGCTCCAATGAGTTCTGGGGTTGACCCATCATCGACACAGTCGTTGTCGGGAGCGTCAGCAAGCCCTGAAATGCTTTATACCGAGCTTTCAGGGTTGCAACAAATTAAGTCTATGGGTCAAACGGACCAAACCGCTGCTTTAAAAAAGGTCGCCAAGCAGTTTGAATCGATTTTATTGAAAATGATGTTATCCAGTATGCGAAGCGTTAACGACACCATGAGTGCGGGAGGACTCTTCGACAGTCACGAAAGCAAATTTTTCCGACAAATGTACGATGACCAAATGGCGTTAAGTCTCTCAGAGCGTGGAATTGGATTAGCAGACACTTTTTACAAACAAATGGTACGTGAGTATTTGCCGTCTGATAAGCCATTAAATCTTGACCATAAGCTCTCCGAAAGTCGAGTCGCTTTGAACCCCAATTATGCGATACAAGCCCAAAAGCATCAGCAGGCTCAACAAATGACGGAATCTGCCGATACAGTCCCTATCACTGGCCGGCAAAACGTTCCGAGTGCAATTGTGGACAGAACGAGTGAGCAAGTTACAGAGTGGAGACAGTCAATTCCAAGCAGTGGAGCGAGCGATAGGGCACAAAAAACCCGTCATTCGGGAGAAGTGGGTACTCAAAATCTTGAACAAAAAGGCACTCTCAGTTTTGAAAGTCCCGAAGCCTTTATCAAATCACTGCTTCCTTACGCGCGCCAAGCCGGCAAGTTATTAGGCATCAGCCCAAAGGGCATATTAGCTCAAGCAGCATTAGAGACAGGATGGGGGCAGTACATCATGAAGGATGCCCAAGGCAACAGCAGTCTCAATTTGTTTGGAATTAAAGCGGATCAACGTTGGCAAGGAAAATCGGTGGCTTCGAGGACGCTGGAGTTTGAACAAGGCGTCCCACAGAGAATGACCGCTCAGTTCAGGCAATACGAATCTTTGTCTGAAACCTTTAAAGACTACGTTGCTTTTTTGTCTAAATCACCTCGATATGAGCAGGCCATTGCTGCAGAAGACGTTGAAGGGTTTGCGAAAGGGCTGCAGCAAGGGGGCTACGCGACAGACCCAGATTATGCACGGAAAATTACACGCATCGCGAGTAGCGATGCTTTTACGCGTTGGGTCGATGTTCCTGATCACCAAGACCTTTGAGGTTAAGGGGGCGTCCATCAAGAGGGTTATGACATGCCGAGTTTGATTAATATTGGCGTGACTGGATTGAGAGTGCATCAATCAGCGCTGGCTGTAACGGGACACAATATAGCGAATACCGATACGGAAGGTTATTCCAGGCAGCGTGTATTGTTTCAACCCAACGACCCACTGTTCAGAGGCGGTAACTGGATGGGAGCGGGGGTACGCGTACGTCAAGTTGAACGCATTCATGATGAGTTTCTTGTCGCGCAGTTACGAAAAGATTTAACCAATGTTAATCATTTCGAAGCTTTGTCAGACAGTGCGGCTTCTATCGACAGTTTGCTGGCGGATGAAGGTACAGGCATTCAACCCGTATTAGAATCCTTTTTTAGTGCATTAGAAAAAGTCAATGACGATCCTAGTTCTACCCCAGCCCGTCAGGTGTTTATCAGTGAAGGGGAAGGGATGGTTGATCGATTTAATGCTATCTACGATCGATTGGATGCTCAAAATGCCATTATTAACGGGCAAATGACCGTGTTAGCAGAAGAAATCTCGACACTGGCTGAGTCAATAGCGGAATTAAACGGGTTGCTAACTGCAAAAAACTCAGAAGGGGCGGGCGGTGCACCACCAGATTTGCTGGATGAGCGAGATCGACTGTTAAGAGAGCTGTCTGAGAAAGTAGCCGTAAGTGTATCTGAACAAGACAATCTAACGGTAAACGTGTCTATTGGAAATGGGCAGAGTTTGGTTGTTGGACAAGATTTTAATCGATTAAAAGTCGACAATGGGGATCTGGATCCAAGCCGAATGGATTTGTTTTTCACTAAGGGGGAGTTAATTCAAAATGTCACGGAAGATATTGTTGGGGGTGAGCTTGGAGGCATTCTTGAGTTTCGTGAAGAAGTGTTGGACCCCACATTAAATCAATTAGGCCGCTTAGCCATCGTAATGACGGAAACCTTTAACGCACAGCATCGGCTCGGCATCGATTTAAATGGAAGCCCAGGAAACGATTTTTTTGAATCGGTTAACATGCGTTCCAGCACCTTGGGTAGGGTGTTAGGGGATGATGAAAACGCTGAACCACAAGATAGAGTCGTTAGTTTGGACATATCTAACGTCAATGAGTTGCAAGATACAGAGTACGTAGTCGATTTTATTGGGCCCGGTGATAATGTGTTTAGGATTACGCGTTTGTCGGATAACGCAGAAGTTCTCAAAACGGCCTTATCTGGGGAAAGGCCAGAACGGTTTGAGTTCGATGGTGTGACTCTTAATATGGAAAGAGGCTCTTTTCAGCAAGGCGATCGTTTTTTGCTGATGCCAACGCGCTTCGGAGCGCGAGATCTAGAAAAAGCGCTTAATGTACCTGAGGAAGTTGCCGTTGCTTCACCCATCGAAACACAAGCGGCTTTAGGGAATGAAGGGAATGCATTGATTCGCCCAGGCAAAGTGACGGATGTTACTACCAGCATTTTTGCTACAAGTGGCGAGCTGTCTCCTCCTTTATTGATTCGATTTAATTCGGATACAACCTACGATGTTTTTGATAATTCCGATCCAGGTAATCCGGTGCCTTTGTTTCCCCCTTTAATGAACCAGCCCTTCGTTCCGGGCATTGCAAACACAATGCTCCCTTTAGATCAAGGCAAAACGGCGTTCACCAGTTATGGAGGCGTTTTACCAAGTAGAGCCGTCTATCAACCTCCAGCGCCAGCGGCAACGGTTACCCCGACCAATGGCTTTTTCCCGGAACGTATTATCATCACGCGTGATGACCCTGAATTCTTGCAGTCGTATCCGCAGCCGTTGTTAACCATACCCGCCAATTCGTCAGCGAGAGAAGCGGCGCGGCTGTTGAGCGAAAGAGAGGGGATCGAAGCCTATGGGCGCACAACCCTGCAATTGTCAGATTTTGAAGGGGATGCGGCCCCTTTTCAAAATATGACGTTTAGCCTTAATGGCATTACTTTAACGGATACATTGGGCTCAAATCAGGTGAAATACGAAAGTGGGTATCCTGAAACGGTTCCTGATCCGGTAACGGCCGATTTCTTGGCGGATCGGATTAATGCCAATTTTGATTTCCAAGATCAAGGCATTATCGCAAAAAGTGATGGCGGCAAGGTTACCATTATTGCACTCAATGGTGAGGATTTAAGTATTGAAGTATCAGGCGATCCTGGTGATGGTTTTAGAGCATCAAACGGACAAGATGTTGAGATGACCATGACCGGTGAGTCACTGCCGTCGAATTTGAGCGAGTTTGAAGGGTTTGATTTTAGTGAAGGCGGGCCATACACCTGGGAATTTGAAATGCCTGGGCAAGGCACTTTTTCAATTGAGCTAACGGGGAATCATGCAACAGGCGCCGATGTGCTTAATGAAATTCAGACACAAATTGAAAACAGTGGTTTAGTGTTTCAAGGCGAAATCGATGTTGAAATTGATGAGAGGGGAAATATCAGTTTTCAGCAGCGTTTACCTTTAAGTGGAACGGGCCCAAATGGCAGCGAAAAACTCACAATGGGCGGGCAAATAAAAGTGGTGACTGATCCGAACTATCGGATGGAAATAGAGCCACCTGGCAGTAATTTATTTCCGGTCGAGCCGGTAGGAGAGCCGCTGTATTTTGGATTTAACGTTGAAGTGGAAGGTGAACCGAAAGCGGGCAATGAATTTACGGTCAATTTCAACGCCAATGCGACTGCTGATAATCGTAATGGACTTGAATTGAGCGGCATAACCACTCGTGATGCCGTGAATGGCAGTGCAACCCTGAGCGAATCCTATGCGCAGTTAGTAGAAAGCGTTGGCTCTGTTACCAGCCGTGCTCAAATAAGCAAGGAAGCAGCAGAAACCTTGTTCAGACAGTCCGAACAGGCCGTTAGCAGCTTATCTGGCGTTAATTTGGATGAGGAAGCAGCTAAGTTGATTCAGTATGAGCTGGGGTATAACGCCTCCGCACAGGTTATTCAGGTGGCACAAAGTATTTTTGAAACCTTAATAGCGGCCTTTCGCTAGTTGATTAGCAAGGCCTTAAGTTGAGTTGAGGAGTTGGTATGAGAATTTCCAGTCTGCAGCAGTTTAATTTAGGGCTATATGGCATGCTGGATAATCAGACTTCATTGCAGCATACCTACCAGCAAATTACGACCGGCCGAAAAATAGTTACGCCTGCTGACGATCCAGTTGCAGCCACTAAAATATTACAGCTGGAGCAAGAGATGGGGTTGGGGGAACTCTTTGACAAAAATGCAGATGCGGCATTGAACCGACTTGGTTTAGAGCACGATACTTTAAAAAGCTTAATTGATAATCAAATTGCGCGTGCCAGAGAATTAACCGTTCAAGCAGGTAATGGTTCGTACCCTGAGGGAGGCCGTCAAGCGATTGCCACCGAGGTTAGGCAGATCCTGGAAGCCGTTGTGGACATCATGAATACCCGGGATGCCAGTAATGAGTATATTTTCTCTGGTGATAAAGGAACAACTTTACCTTTTGTGAGGCAACCTAATGGTGATTATCGTTATGAGGGCGATGAAGGACAAAGGCATCTCTTTATCGGTAAATCCACCAGTGTAGCAACACATGATAATGGAAAACGCATTTTCATGGATGTCAAAAGCGCTGAGAATAGTTTCTATACGGATAATAACGTAACGAATGCCGGAACGGGAAATATTTCAACCGGCTTGGTCATTGATCAAGAAAAATACGATGAATTCTATCCGGATGATTTGATCGTGACCTTTAATCCTGAAGCCGCGATAGACCCTCCTGGACCGAATTATACCGTACGACGAAAGTCTGATGATCGCGTCGTAGAGGGCATCGCATTTCGTGGGTTCTCACCCGGTCAGCGATTAGAGGTAAAAGGACTGAGCTTTCAGATTTCAGGTGCCCCTGAACCCGGAGATCAGTTCTTTGTGGAATCT
This sequence comes from uncultured Saccharospirillaceae bacterium, assembly GCA_947499545.1. Taxonomy (GTDB): domain Bacteria; phylum Pseudomonadota; class Gammaproteobacteria; order Pseudomonadales; family Oceanobacteraceae; genus CANMOZ01. The sequence continues at coordinate 31,717 of CANMOZ010000012.1, read as the reverse complement.
TCCGATAAACAGGGGCTCACAACGACATTGAAGCGTTTTGTCGATGGATTCTCAACCTTTACGGATAACGATGGAGAGCAAATTGAGGCGTTGGTGCATGACACGCTTTTGAATTTGGATGCAGCGCGTGATTCCATTTCGGAGGTGGTCAGTGAAATCGGTGCGAGGATGAACACTTTAGAATCCACGAAGCGACTCATACAGGATGTTAGTATTGTGAACCAAGAAACATTGTCAAAAGTTCGTGACGTCGATTTCACTGAAGCCATCAGTCGATTACAAATGGAGTCTTTTTTGCTGGACGCTGCCCAGCAGAGTTACGCACGAATCAGTAATCTGTCTTTATTTAATCGCTTGTAAACTCTGCGTGGCCGTAGCTCAATGAGAGTGAAACCTAGCAATCACCATCTGCAAGGCAATTAATCTCGCGAATTTCTTCTTCAGAAAAGCCCAGTTTTTTCAATCTATCTTGACCTTGCTGTCGTTCAACTCTTTTGCTTTTAGATATTATCCATTTCAACCATTTCTGTTCGAAGCTGATGAGTCCTCCTGGGTAAACCTCATTAAAAAAGGCAATGTCATCGACGAATTGACATGTGTTGCTGCTTAATTTTTGAGTGTATTGGGCTAATAAATCGGGCGTCTCTTCAGACATATACTGAATTAATGACCATGAGATTGCATAGAGAATTGTCAGTTGTTCGCGATCCATTGATGGGTTGCGCCAATAATCGACATTTGGGTTAAGAAAATCGTGCAGTGATAAAAGCCGCTTTTGTTTGGCTAATGGTGTTAGCCGAGCTAAATAGTCTTGATCTTGTTTGATGGTTAAGCGCTCTTTATGAATCAAAGCATTTTCGTAGTAACTCGCCAGTCCTTCATTGAACCATGAAGGTGTTTCGCCCCAAATATGTTGAATAAGAGCGTGAGTCCCTTCATGCTGAACAATGCGAAGCACATGCTTGGGTTTGTTTTCGGCGTTGATGATAATGGCGTTTTTCATGGAGTCGTATAGGCCGCCAACATCGATCATGCTGGACTTTTGAGCGAGCAGCTCTTGCCACATTTCCCGTTCATTCGGATATACGTCCATAGTGAAGCCTATGGCTTGAGGCGTAAGGCCAGGTGCCCAAGAACGTATGTCGGCTAGGATAAGATCAAGAGGTTTGCGTATGTCTTTCTTTGATACCGGTAAAGATGCTGATGCTGAGGCGTTTCTTATCTCAATATCAAGTGACCAGCTATTTGCTGATGCTGGTTGAGATTGAAATCGTCTGAAATCGTGTTGGGGTCGACAGTCGTACTGATTAATTTCTAATGGATTCAGCGTTACCAGCATGGGAATAGACCACCCTTTGGCTGTTAATTGCTGAGCAACTGCGTGGACGATGCGTAAATCTTGTATGTGTTGCTTGGGCAAAAGAAAGTAAGAGCCTATAACAACTAAGACGATAATAAGGCTAACCCTCAAAAATAGTTTGATTAACCAATATGAAATTTGCTTTAACACCGCACCTATCCCGTATTTTTTGTTAAATCGTTGATGGCCATTTTCTCGCTGCTTCTAATCGCCCTGTCATATAAAATCCCCAAGAGATATGCAGGAAGCTAGAGGCATTGCCGTGAGTTTTGGTTTTACGCTTCAGTTAAATCTAAATTAAGTTTGGTTGAAAACTTACGCCATATCCTCGCAATTTTTAACCGGGCAAAGGGTAAGCAATAACTGGCTAACGGAATAAAGTCTCTATTACCAACACCATCTACCAACATTAGCCTTGTCTGGCCTTGGTGAGTTTGTACAAGCATATTACGAACGGACATATCGCAGGGGACGACACCGTAACGAAGCATGTAGGTTTGTAGTTCAAGCATCATTTCTCGTAGGGTGGTAGCAGGGAGCTCGTGAAACAGGTCTTCAAGCCGTGCCGCAACGGAGCCGTCCTCACTGCGAATCAGTTCAAATACGTAGCCTAGCCCCAGGGAGGTTTCCTCAGTGCCCAAGTAATCCGGTAAATGGGTAAAGGGGATCGAACGGCGCTTCAGTAAGCCAAAGTAAGAGGCTTCTCGTTCAGACTGGGGCTTTCTGCCTGGTTTAGGTAAGTGAACAGCAACCTTTATGCAGAGATTGGGGTTCTTGGGGTGTTGATAACACCAACGTTCAGAGCCTTTTCCTATGATGAGAGAGTCATTCAATTGTAACATGCTATGACGATGTGCCCCTATAAAACGCAAAATGAGTTCTAGGTCCCTATCATACGGTTTCGAGGCGTGATTTCTAGAGACGGTTGACGTAGTCTATCCGAAATTTTTTGAGATGTGCTGACGGAGGCTGGTATGTCGCTCTCAGAGGCAGAGGCCCCGATACAGGTATTGCAAGAAACACCCGACTGGGTGCTTTGTGTTAAACCCGCGGGCCTAACTTATCAAGATCTAAGAAATGAACATGGGGAAGTGGTTCAGGATGGGCTGATATCACGGTTGAAGCGTGAACTAGACTGCCCGCTCTACGGCGTTCATCGATTGGATGCAATGACCACAGGCCTAATGTTGGTTGCTAAATCGTCTTCGGCGGCGAATCGGCTCACAACACTTTTCCAAAAACGTCAGATAGATAAATGGTATTTGGCCATTAGTGATCAAAAGCCCAAGAAAAAGCAGGGTTGGGTTGTCGGTGATATGTTGCCTTCAAGAAGAGGTAATTGGAAACTTTTACCATCCAAAACGGCCCCTGCGGTGACCTATTTCATTTCGTCAGGGCTAGGGGATGGCACGAGGGCTTTCTTGGTGAAACCCTATACAGGAAAAACGCATCAAATACGGGTTGCATTAAAGTCTATGGGCGCTGCTATCTTAGGTGATGTGCGTTACAACAATAAAAGCAAATGCTTGTCTCAAGAAGAGCGTTTCTCTGGTCGATTGCACGCCTATGCATTGAGGTTTGAGTGGAATGACCAAGAGTGGGTATTTAAATTAGCACCCAGTGAAGACTTCGGTGGGGCGGTGCTTCAAGAGCATCTTAATGGCGCATGGAGTAAGCCCTGGGAACTGGACTGGCCTAAGTGGAAGGAAACCTAACGGGCTAGGGGTGCTGCCATTTATCTGTTGGAAACCAAGGGGTAGAATAACACTCATTACCCTATATAACTGCCTCAAGGCTTGGAGTACATGCTGTCTTGAGCTTTATCGACTGAGTAAGGACATGCTTGAATGCTGAAAAATCGTTTAACTTACAGCCTGCAATGCATCACGGTGTTTGGGTTCATAACCTTTGGAATGAACACAGTTCATGCAGCAGAGAAAAGCAGCAAGAACGCAAGTTCTGAGCTGACCCAAGCAGCAACGGAGGTCGACTCGATTCAGGAGCTGAAAAGGCGCTTGGATCCAATCAAATCAATGCGTGCCAACTTTACTCAAGTGACGTCCTCATCAAATCCACAGCAAAGTGCTCAAATTTTAAAGGGTACTATGCAGGTGTCTCGACCAGGCAAGTTTCGATGGGAAACACAGCCTCCTTTTGAGCAACTCACGGTGACCGATGGGCAGCAGCTATGGGTATACGATTCTGATTTGGAGCAAGTCACTTTAAAGACGTTAGATAAACAAGCTTCTCAAACCCCTGCATTGATTCTAACGGGTTCTCTTAACGATATTCGAAGCGCCTATGAGGTTTTTGGTGCCGAAAACGGCCAAGGGCAGTGGCAATTTGCGCTCTTACCCAAGAGTAAAGAGGCGCTCTTTAACCGTTTGCAATTGACCTTTGATAAAAATAACGATTTACACTCGATGATGATTGATGATGGCTTGGGGCAAAAAACGGATATTCGCTTTGCAAACGTTGAGTTGAATCCCACTCTGTCATCCGCCCTGTTTCATTTTAAAATTCCCAAAGGCGTGGATGTTATTCGTGACCCTGGCATGGTCAAGCCGGATAACTAAAGTTGAAATATGGAGCGCTTCATGACTGACCACCTGCAAACCGATCTGTTTCAAGCGCCCAAAAAAGAGCCGCTTGCCGCTCGGATGCGACCTCAAACAATGAATGAGTATGTTGGCCAGTCCCATTTGCTTGCCATGGGGATGCCGCTTCGGTCAGCGTTAGAGGCAGATCAATTGCATTCCATGATCCTGTGGGGCCCTCCAGGGGTGGGGAAGACGACGCTGGCGAGATTGATCGCATCCTATACCTCCGCTCGTTTTGTTCAGCTGTCTGCTGTGATGGCGGGCGTTAAAGACATTAAGGCTGCGGTTGAAACCGCGAAAGTGGCTGCACAAGAAAATACTCGTACATTGCTCTTTATTGATGAAGTTCATCGATTCAATAAAGGCCAGCAAGATGCTTTTTTGCCTTTTGTTGAAGATGGAACCTTTGTGTTTGTAGGTGCTACCACTGAAAACCCTTCTTTTGAATTAAATCGGGCACTTTTGTCGCGTGCAGTGGTGTATCCCTTAAAGCGGCTTGAGCACCAAGAACTGATTAACATTATTCATCTTACATTGTCGAATAAAGAGCGTGGGCTGGCTTCTTCAAACGTTGATTTGGATGAAGACGCGTTGATGTCTTTGGCTCGGTTTGCAGACGGTGATGCCAGGCGACTGCTAAATGGCTTGGAATTGGTTGTGCGTTTTGCGTTGCAACAACAACGCTCCTTGGTGGATAAGGCTTTCTTGGGGGAGGTACTAAAACAACAGGGGCCCGTTTTTGATAAAGGGGGCGATCAGTTCTATGAGTTGATTTCAGCACTTCACAAATCCGTGCGTGGGTCGAGTGTTGATGCGGCCTTGTATTGGTTTGTCAGAATGTTGGAAGGCGGCTGTGATCCACTGTACATTGCTCGTCGAGTGGTGCGTATGGCTTCAGAAGACATTGGAAATGCGGACCCTCGTGGATTAAGCCTTGCCTTGAATGCCTGGGATGTTCAAGAGCGATTAGGCTCCCCAGAAGGAGAACTTGCGATTGCCCAAGCTATTGCTTATTTGGCCGCCGCGCCTAAAAGTAATGCGGTATACACCGCTTTCAAAGCTGCTAAGCAGTTGGTGAAGTCTCATCCCAGCTACGAAGTGCCTACGCACCTTCGTAACGCAGCAACTGGCTTAATGAAATCGATGGGGTATGGCTCGGATTACCGCTACGCGCATGATGAGCCAGGTGCATATGCTGCAGGCGAGTCTTATTTCCCTGAGCCTTTAAAAGATCACGTTTTGTATGCGCCAGTGCCTAGAGGGCTTGAAGAAAAAATTGGCTTAAAACTGGATCGCTTGAAAGCGTTGGATGCTGCTGCAGATAACAAGCGGTATTCAGCACACATTGAGACGCCTAAACAAGAGGATGTTAAATAGCGTGAATGGAATCAGTCTGCTGGCGGTTGCAGCAGGGGGAGCGCTGGGCGCGGTTCTGCGCTACGGGATTGCACAGTGGACACTGTCTCGTCACTTGGACTCCTTTTACCCCTTTGATACACTACTTGCGACGGCGTTGGCTAACATTGTGGGGTCGGTATTAATGGGTGTGGCCTATGTGCTCATCGTGGAGCAATGGCACTCACTTTCCCCCTGGCGTGAACTCATTATGGTCGGTTTTCTAGGGGCCCTAACGACCTTTTCTACCTTCGCTTTAGAAACCCTAAATTTAATGCAGCAAGGGTTTGTTGCTTTGGCCGTAGGTTATGGCGTACTAAGCGTCGTAGGCTGCACACTTTGTGTGTTTCTCGGCATGCAACTGACACGCTCTTTTTTTTAACGGCCGTGATGGCTACAACTGTGCTACAACAGACTTTGCTTGACCAATAGGATTGGTAAATTACTATGCTCGATCTTCGGTATGTCCGCGATAACCTTGATGATGTGACTGCGTCTCTTGCGCAGCGTGGGTTTGAGTTTGATGTGGATCGCTTTTTGTCGTTGGATAACGCTAGAAAGCAAGCGGATATGCAGTCACAAAGTTTGCAATCGGAGCGTAAAAAATCCTCCAAGCAAATTGGCCAACTGGTGGGTCAAGGTATCCCCGTTGAGGAAGCCAAAGCTCAAGTGGCTGAAACACTTGAACGAATTGATGCTGAGCTTGCGGATGAAGTGAAAAAAGCCAAAGAGATTCAAGAAAGCTTGACCGAATTCTTAATGGCGGTGCCCAACTTACCTGACCAGTCAGTACCAGCAGGTCAAGATGAGAATGACAATCTTGAAGTCTCTCGTTGGGGGGAGTCTGCAGCCTTTGATTTTGAGCCTAAGGATCATGTCGATTTAGGTGAGGGCTTTGGGTTTGAGTTCGATACCGCATCCAAAATCACGGGTTCAAGATTTACTGTTATGAGAGGCGGCTTGGCAAAGCTGCATCGCGCGCTCAGCCAGTTTATGCTGGAGACCCAAACGGAAGCTCATGGGTATGAGGAAGTTGCGGTTCCTTTTATTGTGCACCAAGACTCTTTGCGAGGCACGGGTCAGCTGCCTAAGTTTGAAGAAGACTTATTTAAGCTCCAAGAAGAAAGGCCTTTTTACTTAATTCCCACAGCTGAAGTACCTGTCACCAACATTGTGCGAGACAGCATACAGGCAGCGGATGCACTTCCCTTAAAGTTTGCAAGTCATACCCCTTGTTTCCGTTCTGAAGCCGGCAGTGCTGGGCGCGATACTCGTGGCTTTATCAGGCAGCATCAATTTGAAAAAGTAGAGTTGGTGCAAATTGTTCAGTCAGAGAGTTCCGAGCAAGCCTTAGAAGAGCTCACAGGGCATGCTGAGGCGATTCTTAAAGCATTAAAACTGCCTTATCGCAAAATGCTGCTCTGTACCGGGGATATGGGTTTTTCCGCTGCGAAAACGTACGACCTTGAAGTTTGGCTGCCAAGTCAATCAACTTACCGTGAAATTTCCTCTTGCAGTAATTGCCGTGATTACCAAGCGAGACGTATGCAGGCCCGTGTTCGCAATGAAAGCACAGGTAAACCCGAATTAGTCCATACATTAAATGGATCGGGTTTGGCGGTAGGGCGTACACTTGTTGCGGTGCTTGAAAACTATCAGCAAGCCGATGGCAGTGTGCTTATTCCTGAAGTATTGCAGCCCTATATGGGTGGAATGACTCAGTTAACTCCTCGATAATTAAGAGCCGGCGTAAAGCCGGCTTTTTTAATTTAACCTTTAAATGATGCGTAGTTTAGGAAGTCGTCAATGAAGGATGTAACGGTAGGCTCTAACCCTCATAGACAACCCATTCAGAGCTTACAGCCTCATACGAGTGCGCCTTTAGCTATCAGTAGGGATCATATTGGACAATTAGGGCGGCACCATGTTCGGTTGTCCGATGACCCGCAAAAATACAGACTGACAGCTTCTAAGCTTGATGATGCAATGGATGTGCTTTTAAGTCATACAGATCTTGAGGTGAAGGAGGGGTGTGATAAGCCGAGTGTGCATAATGTTACGCCGCTTGATTTGGATGCTGCCAAGAAACGACTTAAAAAAGTTATGTTTGTGCCGGTTCCGCAGTCGAATTATTTAAGAGTGGATCGTGAAAGCTTTTTTGATGAATTCAAAACGGGGGCTGATTTTGCTGACTTTGCTGAAAAAGTACGCAGAGATCTTAGCTTGATTGATTCAACGCCATCTGGCCGAAAATTATTGGGTCAAATAGGCGGTAAGTCTCAACATCTTACGACTATTCGTACTGCTGGACGTGACGGTGAAATGAATGAATTAGCCTATAAGGAAAAAAATAAGGAAGCTAATTCCAAAAAAATTGCCGGTGTAACCTTTAAAGGTGCGGGGTGCGCAGCAGCCGTTTTTCATCATGTAGATAAGACCGAATGGCTCGCGGTAAAAAATGGCCCTCGGTTTTATGATGTCGATAAAGTGGGGCTTTCATCTGCGATCGCCCTGGCCCACGAATTGATCCACGCTGCTAGAATTAATGCAGGTGCGCGCTTAGAGGTCACTAAAAAGTTAAAGAAAACGCCGCCTCCTATTTCCCCTGAAGAAGTTGCAACCGTCGGTAGGCCTGATGGACGTCCGAGTCGAGCGGGCATCGTGACTGAGAATGCCATTCGAAAAGATATGGACGCGCTTTATTCTTCCTCGATACAACCAAGACGATTCTACAGTGGTCATCCGATGCCTGAAAAAAGGAAATAATAATCGTTTGAAGAGGTGTTATACAAAGGATGCTAATACTGAACTAACGCCGGCTTAAGCAGGCGTTAGTTTGTAGTCGTTCTATTTTGCGCGAAGACATGAATGGTTCGGTGAAGGCTTATTGCTGGTAGATTGGCCAGGCTCGAACCATGGCCATACGCCTGCTGAAATCATACCCATTGGAGAGGGTGGGCGATTCGAGAAGGAAATACCCGTTCATTTTTCCGCCCCACCCCCAGTTCATATGGTAATAGCCTTGCCCGTCGTAACCGTCCACAATCCAAGCATGGCCCACAGAGTCACCAAGCCCCGTTAGAATAACAATACGGTTTGCGTATAACTCCGATTGAATGGAAGTCTTTGCTGTGTTCATACCCTGCTGATTAAGGTATTCAAAACCATAAGAGCCGTAGCGGAAATAGGATTGCAAAGCATATGGAATGTTCGCCATTCTGGCCAGGGAAACATCAGCACCGTACTTAGTCCCCACAGCAACGCCAGCATGGTACATAATCTTTGCGACTTCTTGGTTGGGTTGGGTTAACTGATCCGGCATTGACTGCCAGTCATAATAGGTTTGGGAAAAGTCTACGCTGAGCGTTCCTTGGCCAGGGTAGTGGTATTGGTATTGGCCTTCCCCCCAGGTTGGGTGGGCGTGATAACGTAAAAATTGAGCAACAGCAGTGGCGACACATCCAACTAAATATTCATTCGGTATCCAGTCATCATAATATCCATTTTGGGTCCATTGAGTGGTGGTGAGCGGCCTGACCGCTTGTTGTGCATGATGGCTTTGGGAGCGAGTAAAAAATTCACTCTCTGGGTTTGTTCGCTCTACGAGTGAAAAGAGGTACTCGTTCATCCAAGGAGAAATATATTCCTCTGCTGTGGATGTTGTATCTTGGCCATAACCCAGTATAGGCGTTTTAACCCCTGATTCTGCAGAAACAACGGCAAAAGCACCTAGGGATGATTTCACCAAGTAATACCCTGGCCCTTCCGCCCCCTTTTTAATGAAAGACGCTTTTGCTTGAGAAAAATTATCGCCTGAGTGCGTTCGGTAGGGTCCGTTAAACCATTGTTGTGCGAGTGAAATCGCTTCAGAAGGTGCCAGCAGGTCAGCAAAAGTGGAGGGGGATATAAGTGCTAATAGAACAATAAATAACGGTAGCCTTGTTTTCATGTGATCCTCGTTTGTAAAGTCTGGCATGATGGCAGAGGCCCTAACAAGACTGCGGATTTCTCTTTGTTTTAGTGATGATAAAAAAACATCATGGGCGCGCCTCAGTTCATCAACATAAGGGGTATCAGAAAATAAAAATGTGAACAAATAGATGTTTTGAAAGGGTTGGCGCGACAAGCTGTTTTCGCGTTCAGCAACCCATAAATACCTGATGTTAACTAGCGATGTTTTTTCTGAGTGGCTTCCGATTGTACTCTTTTATATAAGCGCCCTAAGCTTTTATCATGAGCTTTACGCTCAGCAAGGGTTGCAGAATGAAATGCTTGCTCTTTATTGAGCTTCAGGTAATTATCAAAACGTCTCTGGTCCAGTGTTCCATGTTGTAGAGCTTTTTGCACAGCACACCCGGGTTCATGGATATGTTGGCAGTCTGAAAACCGGCAATTTAAAGCCAGTGCTATAACGTCTGAAAACGTCGCTTCTATGCCTGACTCGCAATCACTCAATTGCAGTTCACGAATGCCTGGGGTGTCCATAAGTAGGGCTCCGCTCGGCATAAATTTTAAAGATCTTGTTGTTGTGGTATGGCGGCCCCGTTCGCTGGTATCACTAATCACTCCTGTGCTTTGTGCTTGAGACTGCATAAGCGTATTGATTAAGGTTGACTTCCCAACACCAGACGAGCCCAAGAATGCCAAGGTAGACCCAGGTTTACACCAGTGCTGTAGAACAGCTGCGCTGTTAACATCTAAGCCATTTAATGGCTCAACAATTAGGCCGGGTTCTAATTGTTGGACTTTTGCTACATAGGCTTCAGGTTCATCACATAAATCGGCTTTTGTCAGCAACACCACAGGTTCAATTTCACTTTCACGAGCCAACACAAGGTATCGCTCAATACGGTTTAAGCTGAAGTCACGATTTAAGGAAGACGTAATAAACATGGTGTCGATATTAGCGGCTATCAGTTGATACTTTAAATCACTGCCCGGTGCTTTGCGTTGAATGATGGATTGCCTATCTAAAAGACGGTGAAATTGCAGATCTTTTGTGAGTAATAACCAGTCGCCCACAGTCATGTTCGGAAGTTGGTGAGACATCTCGAGTTTTACTGAGCCAGATTCCAGCGCAATCTCAAGGTGGCTTTTATGTTGTTCAAGCACGCGGCCTGGCAAGCACTCGTCCCATTCGTTTAAGCTGAGTTGCTGTTGATAATAGGGTTTCCACCCTAAAGTGGCTAAAGACATGGGTTATTATCGTTCCTATCCATAGATCAATGCGGGATCGGCAAAGAGATTCATAAATTGATTTTGCTGTGGTGTCAAGAAAAACCGATCGAGCGGTGTTGCAAAACGTTGGCTCTGATATGAATAAAACTATGGAGCCTTGCAAGCCGCTGGTTAATCCCGTTTGAGAATCTAAAATGACCCGCTTCTACTGTAATGCCTTGGCTATAACACCAGTTGTCCATTTACCTTTCGTTGGAACATCTGCATCGCTTAGGTCCTTTTGGTGGCGGTATGTATCGACTGCACCTATCAGTATGCACTGGGTTGCCGTTTTGCATTCCAGTCTATTTTGCAACGCTGCTGCAGGCATTGCTGCTAACTCGGGCGTATACACCTTAACCCAAGACCCAGTACCGCGTGACTGACGCGAATGTCGCATATGACGACCATTAAATGGATCTTTTGGCGGTCTATTTTTTGTGAGTGTTTTTCAGCGACTTAACCAAGCTTGAACCATTATCTATATGCAAGTAGCATAAAAAATACAGCCTAATTTTGGAAGCGAATATGCTGGCAGATAGGCGATAATTTATCGAATATCATGAAGTATAAATTTAATATTGGCCGTGTAGAATTTGAACGCTAATGCCGCTTCTGCGCATCACCCTTATTGCAAATGACCTCCACCCCAGAGTGTCAATTATTGTTTAATCATGATTGGCGTTTTGCTAGGCACCTACCACCTAAAAAGATCGCTGAAAAGCGCATCTACGTCGCATCTAATATAGATTTAAAACAGAGGCTTATAGAAAATGTACAAAGCTAGTTGGTTTTTTACTGAAAAATGCACGCTAAAAAATTATCTTTGGGCAGCAATTATTATTGGTTTTGCAAGCCCCTCTTCACTTGCTGGCGAGCTTAGTTCAGAGGATATTATTAAGCTTGAATACAAAATGACAGATAGCAGCTTAAATCCCAGTGACCCAGAAAACCCTTTTAAACCTCTAGAGTTTAGAGAGTATGTAACCGAAGGCGGATATTTATATTCTCCGTTTGTTGAGGTTCAAGGCATCACATATTTTCCCAAGGAAAAATCCAACCTGCCAATAATCGTTATATTGCACGGGCGCCACAATACGTGCACAACCAATGATGTTGCTGTATCAATTCCCAACGATGGTGCGTCAGCTGGAATTGCATGGCCATGCTATGAGGGGAGTACTGCGATCCCAAGTTATAAAGGGTACGATTATTTGGGCACCTATTTAGCTAAGCAAGGTTATTTCGTTGTATCCATCAGTGCAAATGGCGTGAATGCACTGGAAGACATCTATGATTATAATCAAAGCTTGGAAGAACCTGTTGCCAATGAAGATGAAGGTAAAACAGCCAGAGCAAGACTTATTAATCATCATCTTAACGCTTTATATTCAGCGAATACCTACGGTACACACTCTCGTTTGGGTAGCTCTACGACCACCGGTGGAGAAGAATTAGCCCGCAACCTAAAAGGGAAGTTGGATTTCCAAAGAATTGGATTGATAGGTCACTCACGAGGAGGTGAAGGCGTCATCAGTTATGCAAGATTCACTGCACCACCCAACAACAAAGATTTTAATGTGCGAGCAGTTCTCACTATAGGGTCAACAAATACGCACGATTTATCCTTAAAGTATGCAAGCCTGGGATCGATACTACCCTATTGCGACGGGGATGTTTCAGATTTGCAAAGCGCGCGAATTTTTGACAACACCATCGCACTGAATTCCAAAGAGTCCCATTATCAATGGACTTTTATGGGAGCAAACCATAATGTTTTCAATACTGAGTGGTCAGGGGATCCAAGGCCAATTGCAGCTGACAATTGGTTAGGAACAATGGCTGTTTACTCTTCTGAAGACTTAGATAATGGCCTTCTACCCGAGGCAGTAGACCCTCATTGTGGCGGTATAAACTTCAAGGAAAATCAGATTGAGTTCAAAAGCCGAGGAGCTCCCGATTTGGTTAGATCTTTAACGAAAAGTTATGCGCTAGGTTTTTTTAACAGCAATTTGAAGGAGTTGAGTGTAGTAGACAAGCAACAGCACCTTGACTTTCTGATAGGAAAGAACATCAGTGGCGATTCAAATACCGTCAAGTTTGCCTACCAAATTAAAAATAGTTTAAGAGTTTCATTGGGTGGTGATGAGTCTTATAGCTCTGGTGTAAATGCTTTTATCTGTGGAGGTGCAGACACTATCTGCGAAGATAATGCTTATATGCAATACAGCCGATTTCCACACATCACTCCTTACAATGAAAGAGATACATCCGTAAAGCAGATCAAGTTTGTACAGCCTGCGGATGGCAGCTATTATCACCAGAGCTTGCTGACCAATGACGGTAGACCTACAGCCGTTAATCACTTCACGCAACTCCAGTTTCGGGTAGCGACTAACCAGAAGCAAGAAAAAGGTTATTCTGAATTTCAAGTTCAGCTGATAGATGTAAATGGTGCTTCAAAAACGGTTGCTGTAGACAACAGAGATGTATTCAGGCCATTGCCAGGAGATCCCAACCTATCATTTGGTATTTTACCTAAATCACTTTTGCATGTAGCAAGTGTTAGCCTTGATAAATTTGAAGGTTTAGACTTGAGCCAAATCGTGGCGATAAGATTCGTATTTCAAAAGGGAAGTGAAGGCGGTTTGCTCGTATCTGATATCAGTTTTTCGAACACAGAAGTCAACTAAAGCAATTGTGATTATGATCGATATGGATTGAAACTCAGTAGACTGGACGTTCCTTCTTTTAGACGGAACGTCCAATATTGGGTAGGTAAGTACGCCTATCTTACCATTGTATTGCCAATGTATACTTCTCTACGATCAAAAACCCTCTTTTTACTTATTTGTTGATTATCCTGGTGCCTGGTAGAAGTTCTTGGTTTTAAATAGCGTGCGAATTTTCAATGGCACAGCCGTATGTTGCAGTAATATCTGAACTCACTTGTTCTGACAATTCGATTCAACAAGTATTTGATGGTAAGGCGCTAAATCAGATGTAAAAACACTCATATAGCCGCTAAGATAACAAGAATCGTTGGGCTGTTTGTTATAACCAAACAAAAACAAACCCGATTGAGTGGTATGTGTGGGTTGAGCAAAATAATCAGTTCTGCACGACAACCTATTTTTCTCAGGTTTATCTATTTTAAAAATAAAACTCATCAGCCTAGTTGTGCGTGATAGGCCTTCTCGCACAGGTAGCCGTTGCCATTGCCCTTCCAGGGTCACTGATTGCCCCGATTGATCAATGAGCATGTGACGGTCTTCACTGTCAGATTTGTGAATACATTGCACCTGCGTCGTATCAGACCAAACAGTACAAGAGAGAGTCAAGGCAATAAATAGAGTGGTTAGCTTCGAGTTTGGTTTTATCATGGATGTCGCTTATATTTGGGGTTTCTGCGTCTTTTATTATTAAAGGGAGTTAATCTTTAATAGCCATTTGGAAATTATACAGATTTTTCATTGGTCGTCATTCATGCCTCTCAGATTATGAAATCTTTGGATCGACGGTTGGGGGTGATTCCTGTTTTATAGCAGTGGAGCAATGGCTTCGCTCTTCTGTCATCATAACCAATGAGAGCACGTATCTATTGAGAGAGTACCTATTGAGAGAGTATCTCTTGGTGGAGGGAATTCATTGATAGGGAGAGGGGTCTTCAATATCCAGTTGTTCAGGCGATAATACTTTTTTCGCATAACTTTCCCAAACGCGTTTGCGAATGAATAGCTCGTATAAATCGGCATCAATATGGTTTGAATCCCTCATTTTCTTCATGATACTCAATGCTTGAGACAACTTCATCGGCGGTTTGTAAGGGCGATCACGAGCAGTGAGCGCTTCAAAGATATCCGCAATGGCCATCATCCTAGCGGGGATGGACATTTGATCGCGTTTGAGACCTCTTGGAAACCCCGTTCCATCCATCTTTTCATGGTGGCCACCTGCGTATTCGGGTACGCGCCTAAGTTTTTTCGGGAAGGGCAATTCTTCTAGCATATCAATGGTAACCTGAATATGGTTATTGATAATGTCTCTCTCTTCTTTCGAAAGGGTGCCGCGCTCGATGCAAAGGTACTCGCGCTCTTGGGGAGATAATAACGGAGCCTCTTCACCATTCAATTGTTTCCAATGCGATTTTTCAAGGCTTTGGACACGATCCTTTTTGTCTTGTGCCATAAACTCGCCACCTTTATTACACGAATGTAAGAAATTTAATTCTTCTTGGCTTTGCTCAATAATGGATTGTAGCTGGCTTCTATCTTCATCTGAAATGTCTGCCGAAAAACGTTCAAGTAAATATTGGAGTTGGGTCTGGGCTGTTTTAGCTGTGAGTCTGGCCTCAATGCTGTCGATGCCATCTAACAACAAATGGAGTTTGGTTGATTTTTCGAGAATGGAATCAGGTGTTGCCAATTTTCCACAGTCGTGTAGCCAAGCAGAAACCATAAGTTCGTACCAATCGTCTTGCTCTAACTCAAAATCTCTGAAAGTGCGCTCATCCTCGCAGGCTGCTTTTGCAATCAATTCCATTAGCAGAGGAACACGTTGGCAGTGCCCTGAAGTGTGTGGGCTTTTAGCATCAATGGCTTTTGCAATTGTTTTGGTGAAGGCATCTAAAAAGTCTTTTAGGCCTTTGACTAGAAGACGATTATTTAACGCGATGGCCGCATAGGTGGCCAGGGCTTTTATCAATGGGATGTGTTGTGGTTTGAAAGGGATAACTTCCCCGGTTGTGGGTTCTGTTGCATTGACCAGTTGTAAGACGGCGACAATATCATCTTCGTGATTTTTCAGCGGGATCGTTAGGAAAGATTGGGAGTGGTAACCCGTTGATTCATCGAAAGCTCTAGTGCCAGAGAAATCAAACCCTTCTGCATCGTAGGCATCGTCAATGATAACCAGTTGTTTGCTGTTCGCTGCGCAGGAAACCACATTGTGAGTATTTGGAACACCTTCTGGTGAGAATATTGAGATGGGTTTAAATGGAATGGCAGCACCAGTGGTTCCACCGTAACGTATGCCGAGTTTTGAATTCCGAACAATGGCAAATTCCAGTACGGGCTTTTCATTCATGGCTTCTTTTACGATGTAGAGTGAACCGCCTTCAGCCTGCGTGATGGCTTGTGCTTGATCCAATATAGTCTCAACCAATTGGGTTGTGTTGGGCTGAGTCGATAATTCAATAAAGAGGGATTCCTGACGCTTTGAGCGAGTACGTTCCAGCAGTGTGGCGCCTGCGATAGATGAAAGCAGGGTGATCAGCTCTTCAGAGTGGATATCAAATCCGGCTTTGGCCTCTCCAGAGGTGGCGTTTAGAGCAAGTACAAAGCCAAAGCAGTCGTCATAAAGTGTATTGATGGGGATGAGCAATGAGGATCGAACATCAATACCGTAGGACATAAGCACGGTTTTAAGAGGCATTCGCTCAATGACTCTAGGTAATCGAATGGAATTGATGACTTCACCTGAACGGAACCAAGTATTCAATGATGGCCGGGTGCCGTCTCTTTCTATCCCTAACGAGATACTGCTGCCAACAACGGGGCCTCGGTTACCGGGCGCGGATAAATGTGCTTGGCAAATCAGATCTCGGTGGGAATCGCTGCTCCAGAAAACCAGTGCGTGCTCACACCGGCCAAGATGAATAATTTCTTCTACCAAAGCCCAATTGAGTTCGTTTGGGTAGTCCCCCTCAAGCAGCTTTTTCCCTAAGCGTTTTATGTTCTGGAAAGTCGAAAGATCCACGCTGGGCGACGCCTCAAAATATTAAGACACATACTCCTTTTAAGCTTAGACGCAAATTGACGTGGCCAGTGTTGGTGGGCAGGTGCTTTAACGGCTTGGGCGGCAAAAGCACCCTGAACCTTTGATGTTGTAGAGAGGGGCTAGGGTTTCGCCTTGAAATAACTGATTTAATTTAGATTCCGCATATGACAGCTTGCTGTCGGTGCAGAAGGACCCGAAGCCGTAAGCACCAAAGTACTCTAGGGTGCCATTGGGGGAAACTATGGCCAAAGCAGGCGTAGAGGGTAGATTTAATGTCGATGCATCTATCCGTTTAAATTGAGCGCCCAGTTGAACCGCATACGCTTCCATGGAAAGCTCGTGTCTCATGGAAATAAGATTGCACCAGCAGCCAGGCTGGTAGAGGGAATAGACGGTTGGAGTGGTGCTTCTCATGGCATCGTAAGTCAATGACTTGAGAGCAATATTAATGCCTTCAGGCTGCCAAAAATCCAGTCGCTCTAGCGGTGTAAACGGCTTTCTTATCCAATAGGGCAGTGAAGTGATGATTAAGATGATTAGGCTTAGGCTAACGAGAAGAAATATTTTTTTTCTAAGTTTGGTAAGCGCTTTGGCACTTTGCGAAGAAGCGTCCGATGCTATTGCTGATGGAGTGCCGGATAATTTGTTCATTGGGATTTATCGAGTTGTTTAATATCGCTTGTTTAGAGTGCTATGATGACCTTGACAGTATACTGTAATTTAACGACGCGAGTGGTTTAGAAATTAGGCGTTAACCTGCTGAAATGGGGCAATTGTCAGCAGCTCAGTAACAAAAGCATAGGAAAGAGGAAGCATTGAATAGTCACTGGGTCATCGATGTCACCGCATCTGAATTTGAAGAGGCTCTGCTAGGGGATAACGAAAACCAATTGGTGTTGGTCGACTTTTGGGCGCCTTGGTGCGCGCCCTGTCAGGCACTTATGCCAATCTTGCATAGACTGGTTGAGCAGCATCAAGGTGACGTAAAACTTTTGAAAGTGAACGCCGATGAAGAACAATCTTTATGCGCATCTTTGAGCGTTAGGAGCTTGCCTACGGTAAAAATATATCGGGCAGGGGAGTGCGTTGATGAGTTCTTTGGTGCGCTTCCGGGCGCTGCGATTCAAAAAAAGTTAGAGAATCTCTCTGTTAAAGAATATCAATTACAGTTGCAGGAAGCGGGTCGTTTGCTGGAGCAAGGTGAGTTGGATGCCGCCTTAGAGGTTGCAGCATTAGCCAGTGAAACAGCGCCAGCTAAAGAATGGGCAGTACGTCTGAAGTACGTTGATCTCCTTCAAAAACGAGGGCGTTTTGAAGAGGCGGCTTCTGAAATCAACAAAATCCCTATGGAGTTTCACCGTAAACCTGAAGTGGAGCAGTGTGCGGCTGCGGTTGATTTGGCGATACAAGCATCAGCTGTGCCTGTCAGTGATATAAGGGATTTGGAAGCTCAGTTTGAACAAGATCCCAGCGCAGAGAATGCGAAGGCACTTGCTTTGGGTGCACTTTCCTTAGGGATGACCGAGCGCGCATTAGCAGTATTGACTGATTTATTTAAAACCGATCGACAATTTGAAAATGGATTCGCTCAAAAAACGTTGGTTGAAATTTTTAAGCAGCAGGGAAACACGCCACTTGTTGCAGAGTACCGCAAGCAATTGCACCGACTGATGCATTAGACGCAAATGGGCAGAGGTTTAGTAATGAGTATGGTTTGTCATCCAGGTGTTGGATGAGGACTGTTCGGCCCAAGCCCGATGCATCCATTCTGGTATATGTTGAGTCAATGCAATCGTCCCTAAAAGCACAGACACCCATAAGAAACGCCAGGGTATCATTGGACTGAGACTCCTAATCTGCCCAGGTCAATCCTGAGCGTACAGTTTCAGACTAGTCTAAAGATGCCTATTGTGCTCGTTACATGCCAGAGAATAAAGCGTCTGTTAAGACCTGGGTGTTGGTTTGGTGTGTCATCAGCACCATGGTTTTATCCAAGGCCCGCTGTTCTTCAGGGGTTAAGAACCCACCTGAACGCTGCTGTAATTCTTGATAGATTCGGATTTCGGCGTCTCGATAGGCGTTTGTCGCTGATGTTTCACTCGTCAATGCGCCAGAGCTTTCCAGTTCGTGATAAACCTCTGTTTGTATATCCGTCAGTAGACGCGTTAGCTTCCGCTCTTTTTCAACAGTAAATGAGCTGTTGTTGTCGCCAAGTAGTTGTCTCATATCCATCATTAGCCAACGGTTGCTTTGATCCGTCTCGTGCTGTTCAAGCGATTTGTAAAGCTCAGGGCCAAGCAGATCTTCAATGTTTTGGTTGATCTCTTGATATTCAGTTTCAGATTCATGTTGCTGTTTTTGGCCGTATTTAATGTTGAGCATATCTCTGTTAACAAGGGCATTAACCAGAGCCGCTTGTTCCGCTTCACTAAGGCTGGCCTGATTTAGAAAAGGGTGATACTCAATTTGCGTGCGTATCAGTTGCTCCTTCCTCATGGCCGACAATACTCTTGGGTTTTCTAACACTGCCTTACGCCATTCATCATACGGGTCATTGGTTGTAGATGAATCGTGTCCAGACTCCTCATTCAGATTGGTATCGGAATGACCGGTCGTTGGTTCTGACTTTGTTTCGTGTTCAGTGGCAATGAGCAGGCTCTTTCGAGTGTCTTCGGCTGCGGAGAGTGCCTCTACTGGAGCCTCTGTTTCGGCGTAATACTGGGCGTCACGCGTTTCTTTGGGGTTGCTTGAACTTGCGGATTCGTTGGATTTTTCCTGATATAACGCAAACCCCAAAGCTCCATTGGCTAAAAGAGAGAAAGCTAAGAATACAGATCGTACATTCATTTGATACTTCAAAAACCTATTCATTTTAATACAAGGTGTTTCATGCGCTGCCCAGCTTGATATAGGCCATGACTCCATCTAGGAAAAACTGAACCGACAGCATGATAAGCAACATTCCAATGAGTTTTTCGACAGCACGGATTCCCCGTTGACCTATTAATCGAAGTAGGTATTTTGAACTGACCAATATGATAAAGCACAACACCCAAGCTAAGGTTAATGCCCCCCACCAAATATGGATTTTCTCGGGTTGCTTACTTGCAAAGATCATCAAGGTTGCAAGCGCTGAGGGGCCTGCCACCATGGGCATTGCTAAGGGAACGATAAAGGGGTCTTCTTTTTCGGCATCCAGCGTTTTTTTGCCGGAGCCAGGAAATACAATGTCCAGTCCAATCAAGAATAAAATGATGCCGCTGGTTACTTGCAATGCTGGTTGTTTAAGCCCAAGTGCGCTTAGGATGGATTCACCGGCAAAGAGAAAGACGACCAGTATGATGTATGCAATGATTAACTCGCGAATAATAACCAATCCACGACGTTCTTCCGGGACATGCCTGAGTATCCGGTTGAAAATAGGGATGTTGCCAATGGGATCAATAATCATAAACAACATAACTGCGACTTTTATAAAGTCATCCATTTCGAGTACTCATAAAATCAGCGTTAATTTGAAGCCCCGTTAGAAGGGGGCGCTAGGATAAAGCCTTTTACGGCTAGTGCACAACAGCTTCAAGAAAATGAGAGAATGCAAATGTGAGCACCTAAGCCTAGCTTTCCTGCAGTGCCCTGTTACAGAGGCTTACATTTTGAAAGAGTTTTTTTTGTAAGCGTGCGCACACATCCTGCCTAACGCAATAAATTCAACTTGTAAAATGGTTATTCCAAAAAAGTCTAGAAGAAAATATGCGATGCTCTTCACATAAAACGCACTGTGTGGATAATGATCATAACGATATGTTACCTGGTTTTACACAGTGTTACATAGGAGGTCTCTATGAAACGCAATTTGATCAGGCTGGAGAAGTACCCTATGTGTTTAGTGAGACATATTTACGAAGACTCAAAGGTCCACATACTTGATCTAGCTAAATCGCAAATTGAACTGGAATGTGGCTTTAAGTTCTACGTACCTATGCCACAATCGATTGGTTTAGAAGATACTGTCGACTTGATAACCGACTTGGCTAGAAAGAAAAGGCTGATCGGACCAAAAGATGTCATTGCTTGTTTTTATAACTAAGCGACGACCTTCGAGAGGAAAACAGTCGAACCCTTCGGCTGTATTAAATTTGCAGATTTTTCCTTACATGCTTCATCATTTGTAAGGAAGCCGATTAAGCGATGGGCACTAACCGCCCTGGCTGCTTGCTGTTTCTCAGTCAGGAGTGCCCCATTGCTTTTCTTTTCCTCTAGTAAATTTCCTCAAAACTAGCTGTTTTCCGCGCCAAAGCATCAATTGAGTTGATATCAAGCCCATAAAACGGCCAGTCGCCTAGACGTTTTTATGGCCTAGGCGTTTAGGATTTAATTTACATGCGATCAAGGGTTTCTATGCCAAGAAGGTCTAGCCCTTGGGAAAGTGTCTTGGAAACCAAAGCACTCAAAGCGAGGCGACTTTGCTTGGTTTCTTCGGAAACACCCTCTTTGTTAATGGGGCAGTGCTCGTAGAAACTCATAAATGTTCCTGCAAGCTGGTACATGTAACTGCATAGTAAATGAGGCAGTGCTTCTCGAGCGACGGACTCTAATACCTCAATAAATTGAGCTAATTGTACGGCTAGAGCGCGTTCTTGAGGGGCTTCGATAACGATGGGGCCCTGCACGCTTTCAGTGGAAATACCCGATTTCCGGAAAACGGATTGAATGCGTGAGAACGCATAAAGTAGATAAGGCGCTGTATTGCCTTCAAATGAAAGCATGGCATCCCAATCAAAAATGTAATCAGTAAGCCTGTGTTTGGATAATTCAGCGTACTTAACAGATGCCATTGCCAAAACGGATGCAATTTTTTGTTGTTCATCTAGAGGCATGCTGGGTTCACGCTCTTGCACCATGCTCAAAGCGCGTTCATCCGCTTCGTCTAAGACGTCCATTAACTTAACGGTCTCACCGGAGCGAGTTTTAAAAGGCTTGCCATCCTTTCCGAGTACCATGCCGAAGGGGTGGTGCTCAAACCCAATCTGCTCAGGTACAATGCCTGCTTTACGAGTGATCGCAAAAAGTTGCTGCATGTGCTGGCTTTGGCGAGTATCCGTAAATATGAGGATTCGGTCTGCTTTTAGCGTTTCAACACGATATTTAGCAGCAGCAATATCGGTCGTGGTGTATAGATAGCCGCCATCACTTTTTTGAATGATGATGCCTAGAGGCTCACCTTCTTTATTTTTAAATTCTTCAAGACGGATGATGCAGGCGCCTTCGTCTTCAACGGCTATGCCTTGGTCCTTTAACGATTGAACAACTTCCGGAAGCATTGAGTTGTACATGCTCTCGCCCATCGTATCTTTGGGTGTTAAGCTGATGTTCATCCTGTCGTAGGCTTTTTGGTTTTGGCTCATGGTGATGTCGACCAGCTTTTTCCACATGGACAAACACCATTCATCCCCTTGTTGCAGCTTGACTACGTATTCACGCGCCCGTTGAGCAAACTCAGGGTTTTCATCAAAGTGTTTTTTTGATGCTCGGTAAAAGGATTCAAGATGCTCAAGCTCTTCGGCTTGTTGCTCATTACCTGCTTGCAATACTTCTTCTAAGTGAGCGATAAGCATCCCAAACTGGGTGCCCCAATCGCCAATGTGATTGGCCCTGATAACGTTGTGGCCTAGGAACTCAAGACTGCGAACCACTGCATCACCAATGCAATTGCAGCGGATATGGCCAATATGCATTTCTTTGGCGACATTGGGTGCAGAATAGTCCACGACTATGCGCTGAGGTTGATCAGCACGTTCAACGTTTAATAATCGGTCTGAAGATAAAGCAGCGTCGGCTTGTTTCGCCAGCCAGGCATCAGAGAGCCAGATATTGATAAAACCCGGGCCTGCCACTTCAAGCTTTTCGACCATGTGGTCAAGGCTCAGCTCAGCAATCACTTTTTGTGCAAGCTCTCTAGGGTTGATGCCAAGTTTTTTCGCAGCGCCCATGATGCCATTTGCCTGGTAATCGCCAAACTGAGGTTTGGAGCTGGGCTTGACTGCCGCTGGCAACCCGCTAGGAGCGCCGGCTTTTGCCATGGCTTCGCTGATGACGCTATTGAGGTAGTGTTGAATGTTCATGAATAGGGGAAAAACCTATTTGTACGGCCCATCAAAGCCCGCATCATACCAGTTGAGCTTTGCCGTGATCTAGGGCTTTGTCGTGATCTAGGGGTTGGCCATGCATCTTGCTCTGGAAATATGTTTACGATTAGGGTAATGGGTTTAAACCTGCACCAAACCCAAAAACGGCCGTCAGGCTGTAATCGACGCTGGTTCGCATCACCAGTTCATTCGTTCTCAATCGAGGTTGCCGACCAATGGATACTTCAGGCCGTACAGCAAGATACCACCAGCGGTGTGGGCTAATAGCCCTAGAGTAACTAATAGTGAGTTGCAGTTCGCCTTCTATCCATTTGGAATCTCGGGAATATTGGTGCGATCGGGTTTGACGATCACTCAATTCCAGTGAGCCCGCGAGTAAAACCGCTCTATACCCGGCTCGAAGGCCTGCGGGGTATAAGCTACGATGTCCTAATCGAATCCCCCAAAGTCTGTGAAGCCCTTCATAAACCCCTGGCCTTGGATAGCCAGGCACTCGAGCGCTGTAGAAACGTTTTTGGACTCTGTACAAAATGCCTAATTCGTTTAATAGCTGTGAATGAGGCTGCCATAGTGCTCCGACTTCGAAGCGGGTATATTTCGTTTTAAAGTTGCCGTCCTTTTTTATCAGCTCCTGATCTCGTTGGCCAATTAAGTGGCTATCCTTATTTGCTTTAACTTTGTGTTGTTCATGATCGTTCATTATTTCTATTGTGAAATCTGATTGATCAGCAAAACGCCATAATGGCCATTGAATGCCAAGTCGATAATAAGTGCTTTGATGATGAATGAGGGGCGTTTGAATGCGTTGCCCGTAATAAAGATCAGGCATTTGAATTATAAGGCCTGGGGTTAGGTCAGCATTAGGCGATGATAAAGGACCGACCCCCACCTCAACCCATTCACCTAAGAAGTGTTCTTGAGAAATATGATCAAGAGCAGGGCTGTTCCAGGTATTGAGGCCAGTGGCCACGCGAGCATGGAAGGGAAGTGCAAAGACGTTAGAGGTATAAATCGCCTGCCAAAAACTTAAGCAGTAAATGATCAGGCACAAGAAGGTTTTGGTGTTCATACCTACTTCCATGTTAAGTGATTTCTATCCTTGTGAAGCGACTTTGAATGGGTGAGACAGTTTGGTAAATGTTAAAGCCACCCATAAAATAGCAAGCACTTAGTCTATGTAACTTACAGAATAGATGTTTTATGGAGAATGGTTTTAACAGGTTGATGTTTGGGCGTATTACAAACAGATACAAAAAAACCTGTCAGAGCTGCTGGTAATTCGTGAGAAAAGATTAACACTTGTATTGCTTGAGAGTCGTTTTGTTCGACTCCAGAATTGATTCCTTCTCTAATGCTGTTTTTTAAGCGCCTTCCCCCTAAGGCGCTTTTTTGTTTTATATTCTCAGGTTTTTCTTGTTGGGCAATCAGATAGTTCACAATCGTATTCTGAAAAAGATTTTATATTACTTGAAGTAGAGCGGGTTCCGCATTCGGGGCAATCAGCACCCAAACCCCAACCGAAAAATAAACGGTCAATCGCGATAGCCACTCCCAAAGTAATAAAGCCTTGCACGGCCAGAGCTAAGGACTGTGTGGCTGGATGCCAGCTAAGAAAAGACATAGAAGCGAGGCTAAGCAAAAGTGCGGTTAAACCTCTAAGCAGTTGGTGAGTAATGATCGACATACTGTAATGAGTTTTAGTTTGGTAAAAGGAGCTGCACTATAAAGTTTATGAAGGATGAAGGTTGGTAATAGCGCACAAGAATCTGTACTGATTCGTATTGAAAGTTAGAGAATTTGAATGCCATCACAGCGGAAGCATTTATCAAGAATGACATCTTAATAAGGGCATACTTCGTATGATTCATAGGTTCGATTTTTGTTGAATGGTGCTATAGGTTTCGCCCAGGTGGCGAGTGTACACATCGTCAAGAAAACCCTCGATCATCAATTCTTGAAGTGTTTGATCTACTTTGGAAGCAAGTGCCTCGAAATTCTGATTGAAGTCGAGATACAGAGGGGTTGAGTCCATAGGAGGTTCAAGAGGGCGGATGTCGGCATTTTTTTGTTTTACGAGTATGGGGCCGTAAAAATAGTCCAAAATAGCGACATCTACTCTACCACCTTCCAGTAGCGCTACTAGATGCTCTTCGCTTTGAGCTTCCAAAATTTTCCATCGATTAAAGGCACTGATTTTTGGCGTGTAGTCATAACCACGGACTTTTTATGGTGTGACAGGGTGAGACGTTAAGGCTCATTAATATCGAAAAAACCCTTTAAAATAAGCTATTTGCACTAATCTTATGCGACATGTTGAGTTATACTAATACACCTTAAGTCAGGCTAAATGTGTACAAAATTGTGTACAGATTTTTGGTTTGTACATAATGATAGTGGGGTGTTGTATGGCTTTAACAAATACGTGGCTTAAAAGTAATCACAATAAAGAGAGGTTAAAAACTGAAGTCATAAAAGATCGTGATGGCTTGGGAGTTCGAGTATCCCCAAAGGGCAAGATAGTTTTTCAAATGCGGTATTATCACCACAAAGCAGCTAAGAGACTTGATCTAGGTAGTTACCCATCAATGAGCTTAAAAGAAGCCCGTGAGATTCACTTTAGATTGCGTAATGAGCATGAGCGATTAAATATTGATCCTAAAATTTTACTTCGACAAGATAGTACTAAAACCGAGGAGATAGAGCAGGATAAGACTCTAAAACATGTATTTGACCAGTGGTATAAGACTCGTGAAAGCGATGTGACTCACCTTGTTTACAATGCCCAGTATAAATCACTGAATAAATATGTTTTTTCTCGGTTTGGTGATAGGGAAATGGATGAAGTTGGTATTCACGAATGGTTAGACTTTCTAGTGCCTCTTGCACGAAAGAAAGGGATTATGACAGGGATGCTTTGCTCAAATATAAAGAGGGCATATGAGTGGGCCATAAAGTTTGAAATTGTTGAAAAAAATCCCTTGGCAAGAATCACACTGCGAGATTTAAATATTAAACCTCTTCCGAGAAAACGATTTTTAAGTGATGCCGAAATATATGAGATTGTTAAGGCCTTGTCGAGTAAACCTTATAAGCATGAATGCGTTTTTAAATTATGTCTATTGTATGGGTGCAGGCTTGGCGAGCTTAGATTAAGCAAGAAAGAGCACTTCAACTTTCAAAAAGGCATTTGGATAGTACCAGCCGAAAACCATAAAATTGGGCATAAAACTCAAAAAGATATTGCGCGCCCAATAATTGAGAATGTAATTCCGCTGCTAGATTTCGCATCTCAAATGAGTGGTGCAAGTGAGTACATGTTTACAAAGGCATTAAATGATTCAGTTCCATACGGCACCGCTGCGTTGTCGGGGGCCTCTGGTAGAATCAAAGAAATAACCGAAGGTGTCACTGGCGAGGTTATGGAAGACTGGACTATGCACGATCTACGTCGTACTGCCAGAAGTAACTTCTCTAAGTTTACCGAACCGCACGTCGCTGAGATCATGCTAGGCCATAAACTCCCAGGTGTTTGGCAAGTTTATGACCAGTACGATTATTTAGAAGAACAAAGAGAAGCCTATCAAAAGTGGTTTGATCATTTGCAAGACATTACCGGCGGACTCTTTGGAACCCCTTCACGGTGAGTGCATACGGCTTCCCAGTTTTCAACGTCTTCAATCAACCACAAGTTGGGACCACTGCCAAACTTTAACCTTGGGGGTGGGAAAGGCTTGTCTTCCAGCTTCATCCAACGAAAAATAGTCCTAGAGGAACGACGATAGCGCTCGCTTAAGTCTTTAGTCGACCAGTAACCTTTACTCATTGTGCTCTCCTTAAAACATCTTCCTTCAAAGCATTTAACAGCTCGGACTGGGTTTTATATTTGTTTTTGAGTGATGCCATCACGGTCTCTTCAATAGACTTTTGAACAATGAGGTGATGGATAAAAACGGGTTTGGTTTGCCCTTGGCGGTGAAGCCGGGCATTAAATTGTTGGTATAACTCAAGGCTCCATGTCAACCCAAACCACACAATGATATTGCCGCCCCGTTGAAGATTAAGACCATGGCCAGCGCTGGCAGGATGCGCTAATAAAATAGGAATCTTCCCGGCGTTCCAACGCTTGATCACGTCGTCCCCTTCGTCAATGCTGACAGCCTCGGGAAAGCGGACTTTGATGCGTTTAAGATCACTCTTAAAGTTGTAAGCTATCAGCACCGACTGACCTTGAGCCTCTGCAATCAAGTCCTCTAGTGCGTCGAGCTTTAAACTATGAATCTCTTGGAACCCTTTAACCTTTTCAAATTCATCTTGAACGTACAGAGCACCGTTGCAAAACTGCAAAAGCTTATTGGTAAGCACTGCACTATTGGGCGCCTTGACCGTATCCCCAGACTCTTCTAACTCAAGCAAAAAATCCGCTTCTAACTGGTCGTATTGTTTACGAAGGCGAGAGGTTAATTCGATGGAGACCCGGTTTTCAATGCGCCTAGGCATCTTTAAATAATCTTCCACCGACAGCGTTAAACAAAGACCTTCTAAGGCTTTATAAATTTGCTGCTTGGTATCCTTTCGAGGCCACCAGTTGTACTCCTTGTAATCCGAGTCGAAGTAACGACGCTTAAAAATATACTCCGTGCGGCCCAGACGCTTCCCTTGATCCAGGAGATAAATCTGCGACCAAATATCTAAGAGCCCTTTACTGGTTGGTGTGCCCGTTAGCTCAACAATGCGTTCCATATAAGGCAGGGCTTTTTTAAACCACTTAAAGCGCTGGGTTTTAACACTCTTAAAACTGCTGGCTTCATCCAACACCACCATGTCGTAAGGCCACTTATTCCCCCAGGCATCGACTAACCACTTCACCAGATCACGACCAATGATGTGCAAATCGCAGAAGCGTTGGATTTGTTTCAGCCGCTGCTTGGGGGTGCCCATGATAAGTTGGAACTCTAAATGCCGGCTTTGCTGCCAAAGCTGGAGTTCCTCGGGCCAGGTATCTCGGGCAACCTTCTTGGGTGCAATGACCAGGGTTTGCAACACCTCGAAGCTGTCCATCAAGTCCGCTATTGCCGTTGCTGTGCTGGCTGTTTTGCCAAGCCCCATCTCCATCCATAGGGCGATCTTGGGGGCGCTCATGATGTGGCGAATGGCTTTGTGCTGATAAGGATGTAGATCACTTCTGTCCATGGGACCACCCATAATCATTTACATAAGCTTCGACCTCTGCCAATCCGTACAAGGTAAACACCCGGGCCCCAAAGCGTTGCAGCACCTTGTGTTCATACACCTGCATGGGTGTGAGCTTCCCCTTGTCGGTCTTCAACTCGACAAAGTGCACAACGCCTTTGGGCCAGAACACAATACGATCGGGCACACCGCGTTGATTCGGGGATACAAATTTGCGGGTGGTGCCGCCGTTATCGACGACTAACCGGTGAAACTTTTTCTCGATCTGAGATTCGCTGAAGTTGTGGTAATACATACCCATTAGGCCACCTCTTTAAACGGCAAAGAGTTTTCAAAAGGCGTAATCAGCTTTTGCGCTTCTTGGATGTAGTAATCGAAGTTAATGTTGAAATGGGTGTCTTCATGAACGATATTGCACGGCGTGACATAAAAGCCTTTTTCAATCGCGCTTTCACGTTCATTCGTTTTGCCTACCAGCGGGGGCATGATCTTAACCAATCGCCCCCCGTTTCGGGTCACACAATACCGGGTAACGTTTTGCAATTGGGTGCTGTGTTCACGCTTTAAGGGGCCTCGGGTTTTACGAAGCTCTAAACGGTGGTCTCGTTGGACTTTGCAAATCTTTAAAAAGTCAAAAATGTCCTCATGGTGTTCGATGAAGTCTTGAACGGGGTGACCCTCCAGCAAATAGGCTTGAACGGCTTTGGGCACAATTAAAGCTGAATGGTCTTTATCCCAAGTGCGTTGATAAGCGTAAGCACCTTTGGCTTTGATGCTTCCATCAAGATACTGGGCGAGGTAGTTGTTCACGTCTCGAATGTACATGCTCTTATACTGAACCTGTTCGAGCGTCAGTCCAGTCAGGTTTTCCCATTCCCCTTTGACTTCCTGTAATCGGTGCATATAGCGTTTAGGAAAGCGCACCGTTACCCCATCCGTATTGGCTTGTAACACTCGCAACTTTGGAATGCTTAAGAGCTGTTCGGACAGCATGCACAGTAATAACTGGCCGTTGATGGTGGTTTGTAAAAGATAAGCAGGATCATAGAAACAGCTTCGATGGTAGTTACTGTCACCAAAGACACCGTTCAATGACAACTTCAGCATGCCGGATTCATCGGACCCTTTAGGATAGGTTAAACGTTCCTCTTTTAAGTTTGCATACACCTGACAAAAAGCAGGCCCTAAGTGTTTGGGATAAAAACCATTCTCAATCGCGAGCGAGGGGTAATAGCTTGTGACATCCAGGTCGACGATGGTGTAATCCTCATCGGCATAAATGGCTTCGGATTCAATCGAAGCATGCAAACCCCCTTGACCGAATTCAAAGCGCACCCCCTCAACGTCGGTAAATAAACCTCTTAAAATGCCACTGGTTTCGGTCACCGTTTGAATCTTCAAGAAATCGAGCACGCGTTGGAACTCCACTCGTTTGAACTGAATGGAATCTAGGAGTAAGGAGGCTATGTTGATCGAATCGCGATGGGTCTGTTTGGGTTGTCGTTGATCGTTTTGATAAGAGTAGAGGGCTGACTTCCCGAGACTCTTTTCGAGTGCCATGGTTAAGTACTGGGTGCCAATGGACTTATCACTGGAGCATAAGAAGTTGCGATCTAACTTTTCCCCCAAGCGATCACGCATGCGAATCTTCTCGATGCTCTTTTGGTAAATTTTAAAGGTCTCATTCACATCGTGGTGGTTGTATTCCCGCAGTACGTTTAAATCGGCTGCACTCAAATAGGTACCCGGCTCAAATGGCAAGTCTTGAATGTTCTTGGAGCGCATGTTGAATTCAATGACTTTTAGAGAGGCAGCTTTACCGTGAATTAAAAACAAATCCCCTTGAACGATTAACTGCTTGTGGTGCCAGATGACCTGCTTGAAGGAATCATCGTTATCGGCCTCGATTAACCGTTGCGCTTTGTCGAAAGCCATTTGGATAACGGTACTGGCTGGGGCATTAGGATTTAAACGCAGCAACAACTCATGCAAGATGGGATAATCAAACCAAAGGTTGTTAAAGCCAAACTTGCGCACCTTTTCACGCTTCTTAGCCAGTAAATGCATGCCCTTGTGCAAATTCGCAAAGTCGTTACGCTCTTCGCTGACTTCCAAGTAGGTATCTTTTTGCGTTTCAGTGTTCTTGATGCAACAGGTAAATACGTTTGGGTAGATTTCTAAATCGTAAATAAAGTCGTTCATGCTGCCACCTTGCACTTGATATGGTTCATGGCAGCCATTGCGTTCTTGGCTTGATGAATAGCATCGTCTAACGCGTTATGGGGAATACCTTGTTGCATGGCTTTAGGTTCAAAACCGAACTCAGATGCCATAGCGATCAAAGTTCTATAGCAACGATCGTTGTAGAATTGCCAAGGTTGATCCATGTTTAATCGACGATAGGCATCGGCAAGAATGGCATTGTCAAAGGCTGGACCATTACCCCAAACCTTCACATTCGGATTTACATCATGAATGTAATCGGATAAGCACGTTAGGGCTTCTTTAATAGGTATTTGACTGGGATCATTAAAAACCGCTTGGGCTTCTTTAGACTGTGCCATCCACCATCGAATGGTATTCCCGCAAACATTAAAGCCGGCATCAATACAACTCTTAATATTGACGGGTTCATATATCTGATAATAACTATCCCCCAACCCTTGATCAGGGTCGAACCATACAGCACCGATGGAAACAATCGCCGCATTGGATGAGGTGGAAAGGGTTTCTAAATCAACCATTAAGTGTTCCATAACGATTATCCTCAATATTATTCTTAGTAGGATGATTTGGCGCCTCTAAGACGCCGATTGATGGTTAAGCTGCTTTATTAAGATGTTGCTCATCCCAGAGCTTTTGGAGTCGTTCCAACCCCTTACCGGTTACCAAGGTGGTGATCGCTGTTTTCTCGCCATCGCTTGGGTGCTGATAGGTAGACAGTTTGACGTTCAAAAAGCCCTGGTTGATTTTGGCTTGATAAGGTTCATTGTTGCGTTGTACCCAACCTTGAAAACGCAGGAACTCAAATAAGGTATTGCGGCCAGTCCCCAACACCTTGGCAGCTTCGCCAACGGTCATGCTGTTAAAAGGAACCGCCACACGATCATGGAATTCAACCTTGGGTGCATCTACAGCGACTTTTTGTTCTAGGGCTTCGCGATGCTCTTCGAGTTTTAGGGCAACCTCTAAGGCTTCTTTTAATGTGGTTGGTGCTTTGACGCCTTGATCATCCACTGAGTAACTACCCTTTTTGCGGATGCTTGGCAGTACTTCATCCATAACCCAGCGTTCAAACTTTTGAGCGGCTGGAAGCTTTGATTTCATGATTAGACGGTAAACATCTTGTTCAGGAATTAACCGAATCTGAGCATCTAGGGGGAGGAACGATTCGTTCCCCCCTATAGATTTTGAGTAAATACAATGATCTCGGATCGCTTTTCTAGGATTTGAGTAACCAAGCAGTGTTGCAACATCCTTAGCTACAAACCAGGGCTCGCCGTCTTGCTTGATGACGCGGACATTATTGGATTCAAACTGAAATGGAATAATATTCATTTTATACCTCTAATTATTGAAAGTGATAATGCAGCCTAAAGTGAAACAGGCGAATATGGCGCCGATAGCAAAAAACAATGGAGCATTGAATTTATTTTCATCCAATTGTCTTTGAAGCTTGGCGCATTGATATGCAAGCTTCTGACACCTAACTTGTAAATCTCTGATTGTACGAGCGTGACTAACCATGATTTTTATCCTTGTTTAAATTGGAGCGGTAAAACACCGCCCCTATGTGTTACCCCTTATAAAGTCCCGTAGAAAACATCGACGTCTTTGCCCACTCCTTCCGCAACTTTTTTGCAGATACCGTCAAAGGCATCGTCAATCACCCGTTCAGGATTGATCAGCCTATAGCGCAACCGCAAAGTGCCCTCGCGTAAGGTGTAAGAAAGTGCGGCTTTCACTTCGTACACATCGGAATGTTTGAAAGGCGCTATGCCCAAGGTGATTTGCTCAGGTACTTCGATGGT
>CANMOZ010000011.1 GCA_947499545.1 uncultured Saccharospirillaceae bacterium | reverse complement strand
TGCCAAACACCTGGGAGCTTATGGCCTAGCATGATCTCAGCAACGTGCGGTTCGGTATACTTGGAGAAGTTACTTCTGGCAGTACGACGTAGATCATGCATCGTCCAGTCTTCCATAACCTCGCCAGTGACACTTTCTGTTATTTCTTTGATTCTACCAGAGGCCATAGACATCGTAGCGGTAGTAGTATATGGCTTAGGATCATTTAGATATTTAGTAAATAGAAACTCACTGTTTCCACTGGATCGGAATGCCTCTTCAAGCAGAGGTACTATATCTTTAATGATTGGGCGAACAATTGCTTTTTTCGTTTTCTTGCCCGTCTTATGGTTCTCAGGGGGAACTAACCAAACACCGTTTGATATATCAATGTGATTTTTTTGACAACTGCGTAACTCCCCAAGTCGACAACCAAAGAACAAACACAGCTTAAACATGCAAGTGTGTTTAAATTCCTGTATCGACAAGGCTTTAATCACGTTACTTATTTCATCGTCGCTTAAAAAACGAGATTTTGATTTAGGCCGAATCCCTAAGTCACGTCTAGTGATTCTAGCAAGCGGATTTTTATCAGCTAGCTCAAACTTAATCGCCCACTCGTAAGCTCGCTTAATATTTGAGAATAAGAAACCTGCTGTGGTTTCCTTATCGCGAGCGAGCGGTGATAGTAAGTCTAACCACTCATGTAAAGTAACATCGTTAATGTCCACTCCACCAAAACGAGTGTATACGTACTTTTCAAAGAATCGATACTGGGCTGCATACACACTTGGGGTTATGTCACTCTCTCGAGTCTTATACCATTGATCAAATACGTGCTTAACCTCCCTGTTACTCTCTTCCCCTTCAGGTTTATTACGGTCTTGTCGAAGTAAAATTTTAGGATCAATATTTAAGCGTTCATGCTCATTGCGTAATCTGAAGTGAATCTCGCGAGCCTCTTTTAAGCTCATTGATGGGTAACTTCCCAAATCAAGTCGCTTAGCGACTTTGTTATGATAATACCGCATCTGAAAAACGATCTTACCCTTTGGGGATACTCTAACCCCCAGGCCATCACGATCATTTATGACCTCAGTTTTTGGCCTCTCCTTATTGTGATTACTCTTAAGCCACGTATTTGTTAAAGCCATCCGACACTCCACCTACATTGTGTACAAACCCAGAATATGTACACATTTTTGTACACATTTAGCCTGGCTTGAGGTGTTTTAGTATAGCGCAACGTGTCGCAGAAAATTAGCTTAAATAGCTTATTTTAAAGGGTTTTTTATAAGAAAATGCACTCTGCCGTCTTGCAATGTCTTTATGGGTGATGTCGCTGTTTAAAGCATCTATCAAATCATCCAAGCTAATGGGCTCCACTCCGATGAACGGCAGCACTTGCTTAGCCCCTTCTGACAACGCGCTCTGATGTTCATGAACCTCTCGCGTTGCAGGTATCAACTGAGGTTGCTCATCCGTAGCCGTGTCATGCCTCGCACTGCTCAAGCTGTGCTCCCAAGTTAAAGGAGACAAGCTTAATTGAGTCAACAGATCTTCAACGTGGGTGACCAAGGAGGCACCTTCTTGAATAAGATGATGACATCCTTCCGCCATTGGGTTAGTGATGGCGCCCGGCACCGCGAACACATCCCTTCCTTGCTCTAAAGCCAGCCTTGCTGTCACCAATGACCCGCTTTTCACAGCTGCCTCAACAACGAGTACGCCAACACTCAAGCCACTTATGATGCGATTCCTACGGGGAAAATGCCCCGGCTTTGGCTGAGTGTTTAAAGGGTATTCTGAAATAAGAGCACCGGCTTGCTCAATGAGTCTTCCATAGAGCGATTGATTTTGCTGTGGATACATTAGATTAATGCCTGTCCCCAGCACGCCGATGCTGATACCGCCCGCATCTAAGGTTGCTTGATGCGCGTAGGTATCGATGCCTCGCGCCATCCCACTGACCACAGCCCAATCGCCATTTACCAATCCTTTCGCAAACGCGCATGCGGCTGCACGCCCTATTTCGGAAGGTTGCCGGCACCCCACCATGGCAACCAAACGAGCGTGTTGCAACGCTTCAATATTACCCTTTACCCACAGCAGCTCAGGCGCATCGGGTATGTGCCGCAATCGTTCGGGGTAACAAGGGTGCTCAGGGTAAATCAGCTGATGCTGTCCTGCGGCTAACGCCTCTAATTCAACAGCCAAACGACGTTCCAAGCTCTGTGGGGGCTTCAGCAGTGCTGCACACCAAGGGCCTAATGATGATTTTTCTATAAACGCTAACAATTCCTCAAACGATTGAAAGCGCTTCAGTATTTTTTTGAGCGTTTGATGGCCAATGCCGGGGGTTAAAAGGATTCGTAATCGCTCTTCTACTGTGAATACCGGCGCTACAGGTGATGAAGGTTCGGGAAGATACATCCTTGATCTACTCCACAAATCAATAACAAAGAGACCGGTTGTATCAAGCTCATCAGAAGCAGCAAAGGCTTAGAAAGGAATTATTAGCCGAACGGTTAGTCAGATAAGGTTAAATCTATTGAATAAGCGGACACTAGCATTTTGCCATGTTGAGTAATTTAGAAATGGCTAAATTATCACGGTTAACCTGTTGCCAAAGCCTGCTTTCGTATTGACCTCATCGCCAACACGCCACAGACACTTCCAGCAATAGAACACGCCCAAAGAAAATGCACACAAAGCGCGCTTAACAATAGGGCCATCCAAGACATAAATTCGGCGATGGCACCCTCCCGTATGCTAATAAACGCTGCTTGGCCCGATCGTCCTATAAACACGATGTTTTCTTGAAAGAGAACACTAATGTCGATTTTAAGGCTCATTATCAAACACATTAACGGTACGATCGCGATCCATAAGACCGTTTTGATGCCAGCAACGCAACCTTGCAAAAAACCATTGGTTTTAGGTATGGCTTGCTCTTGTTTATATGCCCTTTCAAACCAACGTTCAAACATACGACCTGCAATAATGGCTGGGATAATGCCAACCAAATATGAGACTAGAAGTGCAACACCAACAACATGTACAAGCACTCCAAAAGCTTCAAAAAAAGTCGATAATCCCACAGGAAACATGAAGGCTAGAATCTCCCGTCCAAATAAAACAGCGTACAGAAGCATGCCAAACAATATTGGGATACTCGGGCCTATCCCTACAAAAATAGGCATCACTTTTTCTACCAAGCGCTCCTTATCGTTAAGAAAAGGGATTGGTAAAGCCGCTATCGGCTTGGGGTTGGAGTGATTCATGGAAAGGTTATTAGAATTAGCAGGCAAATAAAGCCAATCCTATCATGAAATCAAAAAAAAGGCCCAATCAAGCTTGGGCCTTTGAGGGTATTTATTTGGGGATTTAACGTCTTAAGGGTTCTTAACTTTGTCCCCTACTTTCAGAGGCCTTGACGTCTGAAGAACCAGTGCAAAAGACATTTTGCTGTACGTCCGGAAAACCATCATCAATCCGGCACGCTCATCAGGTAAAATGACCTTCTCTTCTGCCACCTGATCAAGTGCAATTCCTCCCGTTTTATAAATGGCAAGCACATTGCCATCTTCAACGCCGTTTTCAGACCCAAGATTGATTGCTACAACGCTGTATTGACCTACTTGAGTTACTCCACCACTCACAGCAATCATAAAGCCTTCAACGGTTTCCTTGGGCGCACTGGGCATAAAGGTTGTGACCAGGCGACGATCTTCTGGTTTCATTAAACGATCTTTATTACGCACTTCTTCTCGAGATGATGTGACCAATAAGGTGCCCACATCGCTGATGCTTTGATAATCCGTCAGCTCTGCCGAACCAATATCAATGGCTTCAAGCCCCAAAATTTCTTCGCTTCTGGGGTCAACGAATACCTGACCACGACGATAAATGCCCCAATCACCTTGGGCAAACGCTTCTTCTTGGAAGCCTCGCGCATACACTCGACCATTCCTACCTTGGATCAGACGCCCATCAGCACTTGAAATGATATAAGGTGAACGATCTAATTCACTGGGCAGCACAACCCGAGAACGATTCAAGAAGGCATTAATAGCATCCAGCGGAATGGGCGGAATAGCCGTATCAATCGGTGTGATACGCGCGGTAGGTGATAACTTAATAACGCTGCCAGTACTGCCCCGCTCAATGATGGTGATGCGTTGACCAGAGCCAATTCCACCCCCAATACCGCCACCACCACCGTAGTCTCCCTTCTCTGCCCCCAGGTACACTAGACCAATGACGTCACCTGGAAAGATGAGGTGAGGGTTTTCAATTTGTTGGTTGATGTGCCAAATTTCAGGCCATAACCAAGGGGATTCCAGGAACATTTTGGATATATCCCATAAGGTATCCCCCTTTTGTACCGTGTACTTATCAGGGTGATCACCCCGCAAAGGCACGTCTTCAGCAAATATCAGACTGGTCCAGAGGGCCAGTGCACACATAATCAAGCGTCTTTTCATCCGTTCGATCCTTATTTTTCTGCCCAGGCTGGAAGTCCTATCAATAGACGACCAATGTAGCTTTTTGATCCTGTATTTCTCGTATACACTATCGAGCACAAGGGCACGATCATATCACGCCCGTGGTTATTATTTACTACAAGCGTTTCACAGACTGAACATATGGCATTACTAGAGATTCTAGAGTATCCAGACCCGCGTCTTCGCACAAAGGCGAAAGAGGTCGAGGTTATTAACGACGACATTAAACAATTGGTCGACGACATGTTTGAAACCATGTACGCCGCTCCCGGTATTGGGTTAGCTGCGACCCAGGTCAACGTGCATAAGCGCGTCGTCGTCATTGATCTGTCCGAAGACCGTTCCGAACCCATGGTTTTCATTAACCCGAAAGTCACCGTCCTCGACGGCGAGTATGAAACCATGCAAGAGGGCTGCCTATCAGTACCCGGGTTTTATGAAGATGTCAGTCGCATTGAGCACTGCAAAGTTGAAGCAATGGATCGAGATGGCAATCCCTTTGAGTTGGAAGCGAGGGGGCTCTTAGCGGTCTGTATACAACATGAGATTGATCACTTGGAAGGAAAGCTCTACGTCGATTATCTTTCCAACCTTAAACGTGATCGTATTCGGAAAAAACTCGAAAAGCAGCACCGCCAACAGGCGAAAGCCTAAAGCCATTTTAATATCAATGCCTTCAGTCTAACGAACTAACCACTTGAACTTTTGGGTGGTTAGTCGTGCTGACTCAATAGACTTATTTTTTTCGCGTCTCATCCTGAGCCTGAATCACACCCGACTTTCGTTGCTCTTCTTGCGTCTCAATCACGCTTGATGTTTCAGCAGCGGTTTTAGAGTCGGTGCGATTTGCTTCATTTGCCTGAACAGCTGTACTGGCACAAACCGCAAGCACGTAAGATAGGATTTTTGAATTCATGTCGACCTCCTGAGGGGGACAAGTTGGCACTGGCTGATCAACGCTTAGCGCACCAACGCTTGAATCCTGATCTAACGGATAGACCTCGAATCCAACGCGTAAGTTCTATACACTTCGCATTGATCCAACGAGCCTGCATACCAGTGCCAGTTAATCCTTGGATAACGGATGGGGAACCAAGTTCCCTCGAAGGTGAAACAAGCACCAGGTAGGCGCAAAAAGCACATTCTTGATTGCTGCATTTCGATCTGAAATAAATGGGATTTCAATAGACTTATGCCGAAACCGCTCCGCATTTTATTTGCCGGTACACCTGAATTCGCGGCACAACATTTAAAGGCTCTGATTGATTCAGATTGCAACATTGTCGCAGTGTACACACAGCCTGATCGTCCGGCGGGTCGCGGCAAACAATTGACCCCTAGCCCGGTAAAAGTCATCGCTCAAGAAGCCGATATTCCCGTTGAACAGCCTGCTAATTTTAAAAACCCCGCGGACATTGAACGGTTGGCCCACTACCAAGCCGACGTCATGATCGTGGTTGCGTATGGATTGTTGCTACCAAAGGCGGTGCTAGACACGCCTAAACACGGCTGCATCAATGTGCACGCATCACTTTTGCCTCGTTGGCGGGGCGCCGCGCCCATTCATCGCGCCATTGAAGCGGGTGACAGCGAAACCGGTGTTACCATCATGCAAATGGATGAAGGGCTCGACACTGGGGCGATGCTGAACATTAGCAAGGTCTCCATCGAACCTCGCGAGACCACCGCAAGCCTGCACGACAAATTGATTGAGTTGGGTTGCCCCGCACTATTACAAACCCTAAAAACCCTTGCAGAAGGGGAAGTGACGGCCACCCCACAACCGCTCAAAGGCATTACCTACGCACATAAAATTCAAAAATCAGAAGCGATGATGGATTGGCACCAGCCTGCGGCTGTGCTTGAACGACGCGTACGTGCATTCACCCCTTTCCCCATTGCGTTTACAGAAATGGGTGAT
The DNA here is from genome assembly GCA_947499545.1 of uncultured Saccharospirillaceae bacterium. Classification (GTDB taxonomy): domain Bacteria; phylum Pseudomonadota; class Gammaproteobacteria; order Pseudomonadales; family Oceanobacteraceae; genus CANMOZ01. Next base: position 133,972 of record CANMOZ010000011.1, on the reverse strand, counting down.
ACACGCATCAAAATTTGGGAATCCGAATTAATGCCGATGCCACTCGAGGCGACCCGCCTGACATTGCCCGGCACCGTGCTTCAAGTTTCCAAGGCAGGTATTTTGGTTGCCTGCAAAGAAGGGGCTCTCAATATTACAAAGGTACAGCTGCCAGGTAAAAAAGCGATGAGTGTCGAGGCGTTCTTAAACGCTAACGCGACGCTTATTCAACCTCAGTATTTATTTGCCAGCGCGGGACTTTAATTCATCATGACAGCAAGTACTGCGCGCTCCTTGGCCGCACAAGCGTTGTGCAACATCCTTATGCACGGACGATCAACTGATACCGCCTTTGATCGTCAAATTCATCAGCTATCGCCACCCGATCAGGGGTGGGCTAAAGCATTGGTGATGGGTGTCTGTCGGCATTTCTTTTTGCTCGACAATATTTTGAATACATTGCTAGATAAACCCTTTAAGAAAAAAGATAACGATGCTCGTTGTGCGTTACTCTGTGCGCTGCATCAATTGATTCATTTGCAAACAGCAGAACACGCTGCCGTATCAGAGTGCTTAAAAACTTTAGACCTGTTCGAGAAAGAGTGGGCTAAGCCCGTTGCTAACGCGGTATTAAGGCGATTTCTAAGAGAGCAAGCATCCCTGTTAGAAGCCGCATCAAAAGACGATGAGGCTCGATTTAATCACCCCAAATGGCTGATTAAACGCATCCGTGGAGCCTGGGGGCGTGAAGGAGAAGCCGCCATGCTCAGCAGCTTAACCCACCCTCCTATGACATTAAGGGTAAACCAACAGCAAACCACACAGGCGGACTATTTATTGGAACTGAAAGACGCCGAAATCCATGCCATGCCGACGGAATTCAGCTCGGTCGGCATTCAATTGGATGCCGCCGTTGATGTCACTCAGCTTCCAGGATTTGAAAGCGGGCGCGTTAGTGTTCAAGACGAAGCAGCCCAGTTGGCCGCATCATTACTTAATCCGCAACCAGGAAATCGTACGCTTGATGCCTGTTGCGCACCCGGCGGAAAAACCTGCCATTTGCTTGAGGCAGAACCCGACCAAGAAGTGCATGCGGTTGATTTGGAACCCAAGCGCCTTCAGCGGGTTCAAGAAAACCTAGACCGCATTGGTCTGAGTGCGGTTTTAAAAGCAGCACCCGTAGAAGAACTCGACCAATGGTGGGATAAATGGCCCTATGACTGCATTTTGTTGGATGTTCCTTGTAGCGCAACCGGCGTCATCCGTCGTCACCCTGACATTAAATTATTAAGACGACCATCCGATATTGCACCTCTCGTAGCATTACAGGCGCAAATTTTGAACTCTGTCTGGAAAACCTTGAAGCCAGGCGGTCGAATGCTGTACGCCACTTGCTCTATACTGCCACAAGAAAATGCGATGCAAGTGAAAGCATTTTTAGAGCAGCACTCTGATGCCACTGAAATTCCGTTGCATCTGAATTGTGGCAAGGCTGTCGAAGTCGGTGTTCAATTGTTACCACAGCCTAATGGACACGATGGGTTCTATTACGCACTCTTAGAGAAGTGCAAACCGAATGAGAATAACAGGGCCAATGTACCCAACGAGCCCTAGGACAGTATATGAAAATCATCATTTTGGGCGCTGGCCAGGTCGGAGGTACCCTGGCCGAGCACTTAGCCAATGAAAATAACGACATTACCGTTGTCGACACCGACCATCAACGTCTTCGAGAGCTGCAAGACCGGTTAGACATTCGCACCATTAATGGCATGGGCAGTCACCCCAAGGTATTGAAAGACGCTGGAGCGGACGACGCCGACATGTTAATCGCTGTTACCAACAGTGATGAAGTCAACATGATCGCTTGCCAAATTGCTTATTCACTGTTCCGCACTCCGACTAAAATTGGCCGAATTCGCGCGACGGCCTACTTGGCTCAGAAAGAGCTTTTCCGAAACCAAAGCGTTCCCATTGATGTCCTGATCAGCCCTGAACAAGTTGTGACGAACCACATAAAACGGTTGGTGGAGTTTCCTGGCGCGTTGCAGGTCTTGGATTTCGCGGAAGGCAAGGTGCAATTGGTGGCTGTCAAAGCCAAAATCGGTGGCTTAATGATTGATAAAGAACTACGCGTTCTGTACGACCACCTACCCTCAGGGCAAACCATCGTTGCGGCTATCTATCGTAAAGGTCGAGCCATTAAGCCCAGGTTGGATACAGTGATCGAAGAAGACGATGAAGTGTTCTTTATCGCCGCGAAACAGCACATTAAAAAAGTCATGTCTGAACTACGACAAGACGAAGGCACTTATCGCAAAATCACCATCACCGGCGGTGGCAATATCGGCTCTCGCTTGGGCAAAGCCATTGAGCGTTTTTATCACGTCAAAATCATTGATCACAATTTAGAAACCTGTAACCGCCTGGCAGAAGACGTTAAGAAAACCATTGTGATCCATGGCAGTGCAACAGACAAAGAACTGCTATTACAGGAAAACATTGAAGGCACCGATGTGTTTTGTGCGCTCACGAACGACGATGAAGTCAACATCATGTCATCAATGCTCGCCAAACGCCTGGGCGCAAAGAAGGTCATGACACTTATTAATAAATCAGCCTACGTTGATCTGATCCAAGGCGGTGAAATTGATATCGCTATATCGCCGCAGCAGACCACGATTGGCAGCTTGTTGACCCACGTGCGTCGAGGCGATGTCGTTAATGTTCATTCATTGCGTCGTGGCGCCGCTGAAGCCATTGAGGCCATTGCCCATGGGGATAAAGTCACCTCCAAAGTGGTTGGCAGGCCGTTGGCCGAAGTTGATTTGCCTGAAGGCGCAACCATTGGCGCCATTGTGCGCAACGACGAAGTCATCATCGCGCGCCCTAATCTCGTGATTGAATCCAACGATCATGTCATTCTATTCGTATTGGATAAAATGCATATTTCAAAAATTGAGCGGTTGTTCCAGGTTGGGTTGGGATTCTTTTAAATCCATACAAAGGGTGCATTTTGGCAGTATTCCAGGTACCTTGCGCATGACTTCCAATCGGCCAATTGAATTAAAAAAGAGTAATGGGTATCAATTAAGATGCGAATAGGAGTCATCGCTCGAATTTTAGGCATCATGCTGATGTTATTCAGCCTGACATTGATGCCGCCGTTAGCACTTTCATGGTGGTTTCATGATGGCGCCGGCGATGCCTTTGGCTTTACTTTTTTACTGACGCTCTCCGCTGGCATGCTGATTTGGGCTCCCGTCCATCGGGTGCGTCAAGAATTAAGAATTCGTGATGGCTTTGTGATCACCGCCATGTTTTGGTTGGTACTAGCCCTTTTTGGGGCACTGCCCTTGATGATCTCGGACAACCCCGGATTAAGTTTTACCGACGCATTTTTTGAATCCCTATCTGGCTGGACAACCACCGGAGCGACCGTCATCACCGGCATTGAGTTTTTGCCAAAATCCATCTTATTTTATCGACAGCAACTTCAGTGGCTTGGGGGCATGGGCATCATCGTGCTTGCCGTTGCCATTTTGCCGATGCTGGGTATTGGAGGCATGCAGCTGTTTCGAGCCGAAACCCCAGGCCCCGTGAAAGACAGCAAACTAACCCCTCGCATCACCGAAACGGCAAAAGCCCTTTGGTATTTATACCTATCACTCACCATCGCTTGTACCCTGGGCTACTGGTTTGTAGGCATGGATTTCTTCGATGCCATTTGTCACGCGTTTGCAACCGTCGCTATCGGCGGATTTTCTACTTACGATGCCAGCATCGGGCACTTTAATAACTCGGCTATTGAGCTGGTTGCGATCGTGTTCATGTTGATTTCATCCGTGAATTTTGGCTTACATTTTTATGCCCTGCGTCACCGCGCACTCAGCCATTATTTCCACGACCCTGAAGTTAAATTTCTGATGGGCATATTGCCTCTGGCAGCATCCTTGGTCATCGTGACATTGGTGTTTAGCGGGGTGTACGAACCCGCCGAGGCCGTTCGGTATGGGATTTTTGAGTTGGTTTCCATCGCCACGACGACGGGGTTTGGCACAGCAGATTTCACCATTTGGCCGTTTTTTGTACCCACACTGTTATTTATTTTGTCGTTTATCGGTGGCTGTGCGGGTTCCACTGGGGGCGGCATGAAAGTCGTACGCGTGATCTTAATTGCTAAGCAAGGGGCCCGGGAAATTCGCCGATTGATTCACCCGAACGCTATTTTTCAAATCAAGCTCAGCGGCGTTCCCGTTCAAGATCGCGTGCTGGAAGCCGTGTGGGGATTTTTCTCAATCTACATCTTGGTATACGTCATCATGATGCTGTTGATCCTAGCAACAGGCGTCGACTTTACCACCGCTTTTTCTGCAGTAGGGGCGTGCATTAATAATTTAGGGCCTGGCTTAGCCGATGTTTCAGCACACTATGGCAGCCTCAATGATACAGCAAAATGGATATTAAGCTTCGCAATGCTTTTAGGGCGACTTGAAATTTTCACTTTGCTGGTTTTATTCACACCCGTATTTTGGCGCAATTGATATAAAGCTAATTGACTCGACGCTTAATAAAACACTCGCATAAGTGGCCAATTTTGTGAAATAATTCACATAAATCCCCTTAAGTTGTTGTTATTGATGCGAGTTTTTGGATTTCTTTGTTTTTGGTTAGGCGCTTATTGCCTCTCTAGCTGTTCTCAAAAACCACAGCCCATTGAAGTCGTAAGCTCTGACAACATTCATCAATTTAAACTTAACCGGATTGACTATAAGAGTCCCGAATATCAGTGGCATTACTCGAAGCTCGCCGAAGAAACCTCGTTTATAAATGAACGCCACTGGGTCCTTGATGACCCTCTACCGCCCCTTGTCTCACGAAACTATCACCTTAATACCCGCTATCAACGCGGCATTTTATCGGCAAGCGGGCAGTTTCACATATTACCCATTGATGCTAAGCACCAACCTTGGAATTCCGTTAGCACTCTGGTCAGCACCTGGGCTGCCTTTGCGGCTTTAACCACCGACGGCCAGGTTTTGTTTCAACACAGCGATCAAATGGATCGTGAAACCCAACATCAACTCAAGGTTAGAAAAGACTTTATTGATATAACTGCCAACACGAGCGCGGTTGCTGTACTCAGCCAGGCAGGCGATATCCTCACATGGGGGCGACCAGCTAATGGTGGAGTAGCACCCAGCCAACCAAAATCAACCGAAAAAGTTGTGCGGCTATTCAGCAACCACATGGCTTTTGGTGCGTTAACTGAGCAACAGCGCTTTTTTTCATGGGGGGATTTTCTCGGAGGCGGTGATATTGAAAATCCTATCGACAATGTCGTTCAGGTCGCAACCACCCCCATGAGTTTTGCATTATTACAAGCAACGGGGCAGGTTAGTATTTGGGGAGACCTCGCTATCAAAGTCTACTACGAAGAAAAAATTCGCCCATTCATAAAGCAACCCATTTTTATCATCGGCAACGAAAAATACTTAACGATCGGCACAGCAAGCGGCCATTTATGGGTGTTAGGTCGACGCGAACACCAACAATACGCTCTCAAAACCACCTTAAAGGCTGAGGATATTGCTCAGGTTTTAAGCAGCCGCAACCACTTTTCGCTGGTGTTAAAATCAGGAGACATTTGGTTGTGGGATATGCAAGACATACGCGAAGGCAAAATGCCTAGCCGATTAAATTCCCACACCCCTTTACTGGTAGATTCCGATCTTCAATGGGTGCCTACACAACAATCCGAAGCAACCCTTGCGGAAGCATTTTAAAAGCCATAGTGATAAACACAAAAACTAAGCAGCATGGTGTTACGACTGAGTTTTGCTGCATAAAAATAAGAAGAGTATTTATACAGAGGTAAAGGCACATTAATTTAATAATATTGGTATAGCGTTTTTCTTTTAAATACAAATTATCTTTGTCACTATAATCATCGGTCCGGATTTCATGACTTTCATCATGATAATTGATTGAAAGGGAATACTGTTCGATCAAGCAAAAGATGCACACAGAATTATGCATAAAATCAGGAGATTCTTAAATTTCATAAGCGAGCCATGAATACGGATAAGAGAAAAAAACTGATGGGCATTATATAGAACTCCATTAAAATAAAAAGGAAGCGAAACCTTTCATCTGAATTTAAAATGAATTGAATAATGGGATTTAATTTTGTAGAATGCCTGAAAATTTTTGCAGCTTACTCTACAATGTGAAATCGCATTGCGGATTATTCTTGATGTTTTATAGAGGTTTTATGAATAAAAAAACGTTATTTGTTGGCTCTGTGCTTACTTTAGTATCCGCAATCGCTCGCTCTGAAGACAATCAAAATTATGCTAACGTGAAGCAAATCAGTACTTGGTCGGGTCGAGCGGATATCGTACTTGATGAAGCACACAAATGTACTTGGGAGCACACCAGGGTATACGTCCTAAAGCACAGCGATGATTTTGCTGCTCATTTTTCTGTGTTAACTGCTGCAATGATGGGGGCAGGAAAAGTCAGGCTAAATTATGCTTGCGATAAAGATGGTAAGCCAATTATATATGGCGTACGCACAAAGCCTGCTCAATAAACTTTTACATTCAGCGTCCAATAAGACAGCTTGTGATTGATGAGTGTGCGGTGCTCAAACACTCATCATCGAACCTGTTTTTGGGGCGATGACAACCGCAACACCGCCCTAAACCTATCCTCGTATTCAACTGATAAAGTGCGAAAACCCTTTTCGCTACTGTCTTTGAATGCCATGGTGTCTAAAGTAAACCATATCCTGCAGGCTTAATACCAAAGACGACCAATTTTTTCATCCGGTCACCTCAACCCTGCCAGCATGCATAACCGACTTGATCAGAAGGTCGCTCGCAAGCCATAAGCTGGCGCGGAAAAAACTGAACCCGAAAAAAATCACTGCTCCTCCCCCACTGCCGATTACGCAATGGGAAAGTTTTGTGCAAGGGAAGGATGAGCAAAGGCAGAAGAAATGCCTCTAAACAGCGGGGTCAAGCTAAGGAGAATTGCCAGCTTTTGCACAAACTGGCATTAAAAAGGGACTTTTAATTACGTGTAATACTACTCATGCCTGTTTTATCATTATTATCAGTTTATTTTAGCAAAGTATTCATCGTCACCTTTTTTCCCTTAACACATTTAGCTGTATCAAACCCTAAACCATCAGTTGCAGTAACAACATGTACTTTATTCCTTTCAATACGGATTACAGCAGATTCTTGTATATTATCTATTTGTTCAATAAATTGATTTATTACTGTCCGATTGAGAGCGTGTATGATTTTCTCTTTAGAGAAAATTTCAATTTTGATTACGGGATTGTTTTCGATTCCTACAAAAGCAGTCATGCATGGCTTCCATGTGCCGGCATTCACTTTTCCATTTTTGTAATAAATTTTTACAATAATATCCTCCTTCATAGTGCTTTGTATTGTTGGTCCATAAAATCTATCGTAACACCCAGCCAATAACAGCTGGGCATAGATTGTAGCGATAACCAAAATGCTCCTTACCATGGCCACCATCCTCCATCACCTCTACCATAATTTTGTGCTGATTCTTCAAGTGTATTATTTTCAGGGCCTGAAAAGCCACCATTCAACAAATATGTTGGTCCGTAAAATGGACCAAGGATCTGATACTGATACGTATGCGCTTCTTCATGGTACCCAATATTCACAGTGTAATCATTATACGCTCCGAGCTTGTGTGGAGGCGACTCAGTCCCGTAAATAATACTATTGCCAAGTGTAATTGCTTCGCGTTTATTCACAGCGGGATTATCAATAAATTGAATTGCATTGTGGCCTACGAGTATTTGTGGATTTGTACCCATAATCAATCCCGCAACGTGCCCAACACTTCCCCAGACCAAGCCTACAAGAGTGTTTGGTAGCGTCCAAACTTTACCGATAAAGTCTGCTGCAGCATTCAGCGCATTTCTCATCGACGAAAATTGAGCATTATTACTTCTACCAGAGGGGTCTACATTCGGACTTCTTTTAGTTGGATTGGGCGTGATATTTTGGTTTCGTTGTGTATTATAAATCCTAATCATAGCTGCAGTGGTAAAGCCATCGCTGAAGGAACCACCTGCAATTCTTGAAGTAACGCCACCTAAAGTCCCCGCCACAAAGGCATCAACATACGGATCTGGATATCTCCCAATTGCGTGACTGGTTGACCCTGATACATAAGCAGCCCCAAAGGTTCGCCACGAAAACTGACCCGCGCTAGCGGTTGCAATAGTACCTTGACTGATTCCATTCGCAACAGCTGCTTGGGTACGAGTAATGGCTGCAGGTTGCCCATTAGTTCCTGGTGATGCTTTATTCTTTAAATAGCCTGAAACTCTGGCGCTGACGTAGGCGGTAGCCCCAGCCTTCGCGCTTTGTTCCAAGTCAGCGGTCATCCAGTAAGTCATCAATGCCGCTCCAACTGCACAAGCCCCTGCGGTTGCTGTACATGCAGTTGCCACTAGCGCTGCCCGCCACACCTCAGCACCTATACCTTCATCAGTGCGCAGCCACTTATCGTACTGAGCAAAGTGATAGCCTATTTGATCGGCTACCTGACCGACGACACCCCCAATCTTCACACCTAAAATCGCGAGGTAACCACTGGGGTCGGTATAACTCAGCGGATTATTAAACACATAGCTGTAGCGGTTAGGTGACTGTGTATTGGTCGGCGCTTGTACAAATGGATCAGCACTTAAGAAACGTCCGAGCAGCGGATCGTATACCCGCCCATTCATATGAACTAGGCCCAGGGATTCAATATGTTCATGACCTGTAAAACCGCGTGTCGTTGCTTCGTTGCGATGGGCCTGAACGTTTTTAGGCAGGCTATCGTTATCCCAACTGCGGTTAACGCTTGATGCCTTGAGTTTGCTGATATTGGTGTTTGCAGCCAGTGCTCGGGGTCTGCCTAGGCCCTGCTCATCGCCATATAGCACTTCATCCTGAACACGCTTAGGAAGTGTGACAGGTATAAGTTTGCCGCGGAAACGCACAAACGCTCGTTTGGTTTTCGCTTTTTTCACCAAATCGGTATGGCCATCGCCATTGAGGTCACCATAAAAATATTCGTAATCGGGATCAACATCGAATTTAGGTTCAATACTGGGGTCAGGAAGACCAGTAACCCGACGCCAGTCTAAACTGCGCTTTTTACCCCAGGCATCATAACTGTGATGTTCGAGCACATTTCCATGTTCATCACCAACCACCACAATGGAGCCCAGGTGGTCTTTCATTAAATAGCGCTGTTCAACTTTTTTGCGTTTGTTGCCTTTGTGGGTGTGGATTTCGACCGCATTTCCACCGATGTAGTGCTTCTTACGAATCTCACCGTTTTCGTAGACTTCTTCGTAACCACTGCCTGCGTAATAGGTTTCAGTGATCTTTCCACGTTCGTTGTCTTTACGGTAATAGCGCCCACGATCCGGCCCGTATTCAAATTCCACAAACGTTTGACCGCTGTTGGTGCGCATGTGAATGGGTTTGTCATGTGCTTTGGCGTAGGTCACACGACGCAGACCATCAGAGATCATATTGCCCCGAGCGTCATAACAGAAGTTACGAACGTCTTGCCCATTGACAAGCTGACTGATAGCGTGAGGGCCAGGCGTGTATCGGCAGCCCTCACTTTTCTGGCCATAAACGTAAACCCCAGCATCGGATTTTTTTCGGATGTTGCCGTTATCGAAATAGCTGACTGCATCTGTAGCGACTGGTATACCGGCATTCAGAGGGCCATAGACTTTAGAGCTTCTTAAGCGGTTCATACCGTCGTAGGTGAAGGTTTCTTTTAAACGAGATTTAAGGTCTTCACGTTGTAAAAGGTTGCCCAACTCATCAAACTTAAAACGCATGGCATGTACGCCACTTGAGGTTCTCACACCTGCCGAACTACGACCATTGATATTGGCAGCTGTTGAATTCAATAACCCCGTTTTATCATTATACTGATGACTGATCTGAAACTTATTACCCAGTACTTGATGGGTAAGTTGCCCAGCAGCATTCATGCTTTCCATGCGCCAATAGGCTTTGCCTGAGCTTGGGTTTTTAATGGCGGTTAAGAAGCTGCCGTCGTATTCGTTTTCAACTTTAAATCCACTGGGATAGGTGTGGGTTTCGAGACGTCCATAACCATCATATTGAAAGCGCTCAACGTAGTTTTTACCTTTCAAGCGGCGTTTAGATTCGATCATTTTCCCTAAAGCATCGTATTTATACTCTTCTAAATATCCACGGCTGTCAGTGACTTTGTGCAGTAAACCTTTACCCCGCTTTCCACCCATTGGAGCGCTGTCATAATGCCAACGAGTTGTTATGCCTGCTGTGTTACCTTTACAGCCGTCGATTGCTTGATTCAGAGTACCTTTATAATCGTCATGGCGACGGATGGTACGCCCAAGCTTATCGAAGGCCTGACAAATCTTAACGCCCGCTTGTTCACTTAATACTTGCTGACCGGCGGCGTTATACCAGTATTTAATACGACCTTTGTCGGGGTCGTCGATCTGGGTTTTATTGCCGAGTTTGTCATAGGTCATTTTAATGCTGTGACCACCGGCAACGTCTTTAAGCTCAAGCAACTGGCCGTCGGGTGAGTAGAGGTATTGCAGTTCATTGCGATGGTTATCGAAGACTTTATAAAGGTTACCCTTCATATCCATCACGCTGGTTTTTTTCTGGCCTTTCGCGTTGGTTTCTTCTACGTAGCGAGCGGTGCGTCGAGTTTTAACGGTGTGGCCAGCAGCATTTTGGGCTTCGACAACCGCTCCTAAATAATCTCGCTTGACGACGGTATCCCAATGGGCAGCACTATCACCAACGAAGCGCGGTCTCAAAGTGCGCTTAACCTGCCCTAGGTAATCAAATTCAGTTTTGGTTTCAACCCATTGATCATTAAAGGTTTTGGTTTTGGAATAGACCACCTGGCCTGTGGGCGCATGATATTGAATACTGTCACCACCCAACGTATTCCAATTACGGACACTGTATTGGCTACCAGGGACTTTGTGCTTAGAAAATGCATGCTCAGTAAAGCTTTGCACACCATTGGGTGCTTGAGTTTTAACAGCACGCCCAAAGCCATCATACTCAGTTGTAGTAACCAAGCCATTAGCATCTGTGACTTTAGCGGGCAGACCATGAATGCGATCGTATTCCGTTTGCACGCTATGTCCCATAGCATTAGTGACTTTCCTAACGCGTAGGAAACTATCGTACTCAAATGTCGTGGTTGCGTTTTGAATCCCCTTGCCTTTTACCGTGACCTTGGTGCGTTGGCCGGTATTAGGATCGTACGTATATTCAGTGACGGTCGACAGGGCATGACCAGGTTCCACGATTTCTTTTTTCATCTGGCCATTGCTGTAATACTCCCACGCAGAGGTTTTTTCGCTGGTGGCTTGAGCGCCGTCTAAGCGTTGGTAAGTTTTGGTAACCTTCGTTTTCTTTAGACGTGAACGGTGGCCCGAATAGAATTCGTTTTCAGTACGAATGCTATGTGTTTTTTGATTAACAAGATCTTTTTCAAGACGACGACCTTGCTTCATTTCTAAAGCAACGGGTTGGCCATTAAAGCGACCGGGTAATTTGTACAACTTGTAGGGTTTGCCATAGCGGGGTTTTATAGAGCCTGATAACTCGTTGGTAGCATAATCGGAGGTTTGCTCGACTCGACTGACCGAACCCCAACTATTCGAACCCCACCTATTGGAATCACCCAAACGGCCATTGCTAAGGCTACCGATCAACCCAAAGTCTTCGGTCTTGGTTGAGGTGATCGCCACGCGGTAGAGGTCTTGACGATAAGCATTACGGGTTGTTAGGTTCTTTCCATAACCCTGATCAACAAAAAGCCCCCACTCGTTATCCGTTGCGCTAATCAACACTTCTTCACCAATGCTTTCCAAATTCGGAGGTGTTCCTCGAAAATACGGAAATTTTTCTGGGAATAGTCTATCCAAGTTTAAGGCATACTTTCTTGAATAGAGTAATGATCCACGCATGTAATAGCTAGAAACATCATAAGTGTTGACTGTTCTCGTAATGGGCATGAAATCTAAAGAACTTGAAAAAGGCTCAAGAAAAGAAGATTTTACAGATTTAGTAATGCTAACTTCTTTGAAGCCTATAATTTTATTACGTCGACTGTCCCGGCGAGCGTCCTCAAAGTAATAACTTAATCTTGATTGGCCGCTTATCGTAGTGGTTGTAACCGTAGAAACTAATGCTTGAGAGCCATATCTGAAAGGAATGCTAGAGCGTTTAGTGTTTGTATCACTCCAGTCTCTATATTGTTTTTGATAACTAATATCAGTCACCAAACCTGAACCATTATCAATTTTTGTCAGTAAATTAAATCGATAGGTATCCATCGCTTTACCGTACCGAATCCGAATACCGTCTTTACTTTTATATACCAAGTCCGTTGCTCTATCATTATTGAAATCAATAAAACGATAGCTAGAGGTTAACTTAGCTTCACAACGCTCTCTGCCTTCATCTCGGCAAAAGTTTTCATAGCCTCCAGAAACAATTTCACCCTTCTCAAAGATGAAATAATGTTCTTGATTTTTATTTGTCGTTAGATAAGCGTCTTTATCACCATCACCGTCAAGGTCCACCCAGCGGATTGTTTCAATAGAAGATATTGACTTGAATTTGGATGTAGCAAATCCACTCCATACTGCAGAATCTGGATAACTACGATAAAAAGATTCACAAGCTAATCCCACGACATTTTAGGTTCGTTCACACTTAAAGGACCATCCCCTCCGTATCCTGGTCCCCACTGGTGACTAGTTATTCCGTACCGCATTTTGGGCGTATAGCATATATCTAACCAGCCATCATTATTAAAATCCACGAACCTTAAATTGCCTTTGCCATTATGTATAGCGTTATAACAAACAGTACCCTCTTTGCACACATTACTAAAAAGATAAGGCTCAAATAATGAATGACGGCTATGATCGGTATTCACCCCTGTAGAGCGAAATACTTTTATACCTTCTTTTCCAATAAATATAAGATCATCCAATCCATCCTTATCAAAATCATGGTATTGAATTTGATAAATTAAACATCCACCCCAATAATGATCATCGCCGCAAAGGGTATGGTTAGAATATTTTGATAATTTCGCATTAGTAACGCCTTCTAAAGGCGTTACCTGCAAATCTGAAACTTTATTGGCGTAAATATCAACGTTGAATTTTTGGGTATATAAAGGGGTTTTTTTGGTGGGGTGTATCCCTTTACTGACAACACAGGTTATGCCTTTATAATCAGCTCTGTAGCAGATATCTGGAATGTGATCGCCATTTACATCAGGAGTCTGAATAGAGTAATAGTTGTTATCATTATCGCAGTTTTCATGCTCTCCACATATATTATCGTGATATTGCTTGTAATGGGCAAATTCTCCATTTACATTAGGATAAATCGTTGCTCCTAATTCATCCCCTCTATACATCACATCAGCTTTGCCGTCTTTATTAAAATCTATAAAAGCAATCGTTTTAAAGTTATTATCATTATCGCATTCAGATGTTCTTGAGCCAGGAGAATCATTGCATAATTTATTAGAACTGCTTATATTACCAGAAAACATATCCATACGATAAGATTCATCGTACTCAATTATTTGAAGTCTGCATGTCACTCCACCCTTTATAGTGCGATAGCAAATATCTATCCTGCCATCACCATCAGCATCAGCATCAGCATCAGCATATTGAATGTTGCCCATTCCATTATAATTATAAAAGGACTCTCTATTGGGCCCGTTACAGCCACGATCATTGTACTTGTCATCGGCACAAACCCCTGTAGATTCAACAGTCTTTTCGAAGCCAAACTTACTTTTAGCGCGTTTTTTATATTGAAATGTTGTGGCAGGCAAGCAAGCGCCATCTGCTCCGCATTGTATGATTTTATTTAATCGTAATGAACTCACGCCTTGAGCCCATTCATAACCAAAAGTATAACTTGTATACAACCGATTACCGACTTTTACATCAATGCGTTTTAACAAATTAGAAGCGTTATAGCCTTTTCCATGCACCACATAACTGATCGGGAATGGATGATCTACATATGTAAAGTTGATTTGTACATTGTTGTAGCGGATTTGTTTAACTAAATTTTCGGGGCTGTTATCTAGATAGCTTATGTTGTACCCATTTCCAAAAGGGTCTTCTACCCGATTTAGACGCCAAACCCCAAAGTCTCGTCCAGGAATTTTAATACGTGCATTGCCTGTATTTCCGTAATAACGATGCTCATAATCTAAGGATTCGGATTTAAAACCTTGACCATGAGGCTTAATGGCTAACCCAGGGTTATCTTCAGGGTAAAGGGTGTTGTTATAACGCTTGACTAAGGGAGTTTCATCCAAACACAACTGACGATCAAAATTAATTTCCTTTCCTTGTCCGTCCTCTTTTTCATGGGGCACATTACAATGAGTGATAGCGGAGAGCCCTGTAATTTGGAAACCTACCCCCATGTAGTGAGACTGTGCTCGTGAGTTATAAGCAATGCTCAAGTTCGGGGTTACGCTGGAAGGCCCTTTGGGTACATGTATCGGTATATTATAGCTAAAACTTCCGTCAATCTCCGATACAGTACTGGAACCTGCAACCGCACCTGGAACCGATGGTCCATCAGCATAAACTTGGAAATTATTGATAAAAAAGTCGCCTTGTACATTTTGAGCAATGATTTCCCTGTGCCCTGATAACACTATTCGAAGATCGTCATAACGATCGCCATTAGCATTTACGACTTCAATTTTTGCACCCTCTTGAGAGACATCAATGGTTTCTGATCCTTTCCCCTTTCCATCTAGGTACTCAATCACTCGCGGGAAATGCTTGATGCTTTGAGAACTTGACGTCTTTCTAGATTGATACAGGGTAAAAGTTGGATAGCTTGCATTGGGTGCTTGAAATAGGATATCCAACAAGCCATCGCCATTAAAATCACCCACAATCAATTTATAACTGAGCTTACGTGCACCACGCACTGTTGCATTATGAGGCCATAGTTTCAAACGAATTGGTGTAGGCTTTCCTTTGTAATTGGAGAGCAAGTACGATGGGTGTTTATACAGAGGTAAAGGCGTATTGATTTTGCGGAAATTTATAGTATTGGTATAGCGTTTTGCTTTTAGATACAAATCATCCTTACCATCACCATCATAATCACCGACCCAGACCTCATAGCTTTTATCATGAAATTGAGAAGGAATACTGTTCGAATAAGCAAAGGATGTACACAACAGCATGCATAAAATCAGGAGGTTCTTAAATTTCATAGGCGAGTTATTAATACGGCTAAGAGACAAGATTGATGGGCATTGTATAGAACTTCATTAAAGTAAAAAAGAAGCGGAACTTTTTATCTGAATTGAGAATGAGTTGAATAATCGGGTTTATTTTCGTAATATATCTTAATGCATAATATTGAAGGTTTTAAAAAATGATGCGCAGCTTATCAGTCATGTCTTTTATCTCTACCCTTGCGTTAGCTCCGATTTTTGCTACGGCAGGCAATGATGGTAAGGCAGCGGAGCACGGAAACGAAAGTTTTGTTACCGTAGATTTTGTTACCACATACGACAATCGCGTGGAAGTTTCAGTTCATCAAGAAGAGCATGCGTGTGGTTGGAAACATAAAAGAGTATACCGCCTAAATAAATCCAGTGCCGGATTTGAAATCCACTACACAGCAATCATGTCAGCACTTATGGGGCAAGGTAAAATTAAGCTCTATTATAATTGCGTAGGAGATGCTAGCTTGCCTACTATTGCTGCAACTCGAGTAAAAGCCAATTAATATTTTAAAAGATTGACTTTGGTAAGGATCCAGTGGCCAAACTGATGTAGATTAAGCCCTATTAGTTTGTATCCGACAAATTGCCAGCCTCTGATAGCTGGCAATTTGATATGCCCATATACATTCATAAGTATTGCGCCTAACATTCCCAAGCTGATTTTTCACAATATACCTTTAGCGCAATGGTTTCTCCTCCCACTTATCACCAGCACGTTTTACACCCAGAAGACAAAGACAGCCATCTGACCGCCCCAACCCCATCAGCAGCCCGGGGCTAGCGCGAAAAAAATGAAGCCCAAGAAAAAATCACTGCTCCTCCCCCCACTGCCGGTTTCGTGTAGGGAAGGTTTTGTGTAATTCCCGAACGCTTCATTTATAAATGAAGCCGCATAAAATCTATGCTATGAGGGTGTTGATTGAGCTTTCTCTCTGTGTGGTTTATCTATACTTGTTATGACTGCTCTTAAAAACCAAAAACATTATTCTAAAAAAGATGCAACTGTCGGTATTCAATACCGCACCATACGAATATTTATGTCATAAAAGAAAGATAATTGAGCCGAAGCTCAACTATCCTTTTACGCACACAATTTGTTTTAAAGTATGAACAATTTCAACCAAATCTTCCTGCGCTTGCATCACCTTTTCGATAGGCTTATAAGCGGCTGGGGTTTCATCAATCACATCAGGGTCTTGGCGGCACTCCACTCCTTGAGTGGCGGCTTTATGCTCTTCAAGCGATACTCGCTTTTTTGCTTCGGTACGCGACATCACTCTTCCTGCACCATGGCTGCAACTGCAAAAACTTTCTGCATTTCCTAGCCCTCGCACAATAAATGAACGCGCTCCCATGCTACCAGGAATGATGCCCATCTCTCCTTCCTTTGCACTGACTGCCCCTTTTCGAGTGACCCACACATCTTTGTTGTAATGATGCTCTTGTGAAATGTAATTATGATGGCAATTAACGGCTTGAACGCGTGCGATCAAAGGTCGCTTTAATACGTTTTCAATGGCTGTCAGCGTCCGCTGCATCATGATTTGCCTATTCACTTTTGCATAGGCTTGAGCCCAAGCAACGGCTGTTACGTATTGATTAAAATGATCAGAGCCTTCTGGGAAATACGCTAAGTCTTGATCAGGCAACTGAATAAACCAGCGTTCCATATCTTTTTTAGCTTTTTCAATGAAGTGTGTTCCGATCCGATTACCCACACCGCGCGATCCGCTGTGCAACATCACCCATACACGCTGCTCTTCATCCAAGCACAATTCAATAAAGTGATTGCCTGTTCCTAGGGTTCCTAAATGCTGAACGTTATTGGTGTTTTTAAGCACTTTATGTTCAGACTTCAGCAGCTCAAAATCAGGCGCCAAAGCAGCCCAGGCTTGTGCAACATCATCAGGGATATTACCCCAAGCGCCTTTATCTCGCTTATTGCGTCCAACGGAACGGCCATGGGGCACCGCGGCTTCAATCTCAGAACGCAAAGTGAAAAGCTGATCGGGCAAATCACTGGCGGTTAAGTCCGTTTGAACGGCCATCATCCCACAACCGATATCCACACCCACAGCCGCAGGTATCACAGCTCCCACTGTCGGAATCACACTGCCAATGGTTGCGCCCATGCCTAAATGCACATCAGGCATCGCTGCGACCCAACGATGAATAAAGGGCATGCTGGCAATATTGATTAGCTGTTGTTTTGCTTTGGCTTCAAAGGGGACCCCTCGTGTCCAGGATTTCACTGGCACGCCTTCGGTGTTCAATACCTCATATCGCTTCGAATTCATTGTTTCTCTCTTATCAAATACATGTCAGAACGCCTTCCCTGACGGCACAAAAAAGTCCTTTTGCGCCTATCAATTCCAGAACCGTGCCAACTTTTAACTGGCACCCAAAAATAACTACATCTCATTGATATATAAGAGTTTTTTAATAAAGCTTTGCTTGATACCAGTTGCCTGATAAGTTTCTATCGAATCTTCTATTATCGAATAAGATAGCAAATCTATCTTTTTGGATAATATTTTGAATGAGTCTGATAAGATGTCAGCTCCCTATCTAAAGGCTGTTATGATGGCTCAATCGAAAACTCACTTACTGGATAAAGATAAAGCCACCGTTGTGATTGGTTTGTTGGGCACTCAGCTTGATCGACCCACCAAACAGCAAAAGAAGGCTAAAAAAGCATCGGATATCAGCAAACCTTGGCGGCCTACACTTTCGTTGTTCCAGCACCCGGATCTACCCATTCAGCGCCTGGAGTTACTGCACGACAATCATTCGCAAGCACTGGCGGATCAGTTAACGCTGGACATTTTAGAAGAACAACCCGATACCCAAGTCATTCATCAAAACGTAAATTTTGCTTCGCCTTGGGACTTTGAGTGCGTTTACGGAGAGCTGTTTGATTTCGTTCGCCGTTATCCCTTTGATCCAGAAAATGAGCAATACTTATTGCACATGACCACCGGTACCCACGTTGCGCAAATTTGCTGGTTTTTATTAACGGAAGCTGGGTTTATTCCTGCTCAATTAATACAAAGTGCTCCCCCAAATAAGAAAAGCGGTCATCGCCCTGGCTATGACATTATTGATTTGGATTTATCTCGATACGACCAAATTGCCTCTCGTTTTGAAACACAAAGAGCAAGCGATACGGATTACCTTAAAAGCGGCATTGCCACTCAAAATCCAGCGTTCAATCGTATGATTTCTGAAATTGAACAAGTCGCCATTGCGTCAAAATTACCTATTTTATTGAGCGGCCCAACAGGGTCTGGTAAATCGCAACTGGCCAAACGCATTTTTGAACTCAAACAGCGCCGAGGTCAGTGCAGTGGCAAATTGATTGAAATTAATTGCGCCACGCTTAGGGGGGATAATGCTATGTCATCCCTATTTGGTCACACAAAAGGGGCGTTTACGGGGGCATTAAAAAGTCGCAACGGCTGCTTAAAAGAAGCAAACCATGGGTTGCTATTTTTAGACGAAATTGGTGAGCTGGGTTTAGATGAGCAGGCCATGCTGCTTCGTGCCATCGAAGAAAAAACATTTACGCCTTTAGGCGCCGATCAAAGCATACAGAGTGATTTTCAGCTGATTGCCGGCACCAATCGCGACTTACTCCAAGCCTGCGAAGCAGGTGAATTTCGGTACGATTTATTAGCCCGTATTCATTTGTGGTCGTATCAACTGCCCGCACTGGCCTCTCGTCGAGAAGATATTGAGCCCAATTTAGACTATGAACTCCAACGCTGGAGCCAAACATCGAAAAAACCGATTCAATTTAATCGCGAGGCACGAGAGCAATACTTACAATTTGCTTTGTCTGAGGAAGCCATTTGGCTGGGGAATTTTCGTGATCTCAATGCGAGTGTGTCGCGTATGGCAACTTTAGCTAAAGGCTGTCGTATCGATCAATCAGATGTGTTCCTCGAAATACAGCGCCTCAAAACCACCTGGGGCCAATCTAAAAGCCATGACAAAGCTAACAAGCCTACCGCCAGCCATCACCTCAGCCAGTGGCTAAGTTCAGAGCAGCTGGCCTCATTAGATTCGTTTGATCAACACCAATTGGCGTGGGTGCTGGAAATCTGTCAGAACGCTCATTCGCAAGCCGAAGCCGGTCGACAATTATTTGATAAGAGCCGCCTAATCAGGAAAACCCAAAATGATACCCACCGACTCAGACAATATTTAGCAAAATACGGGTTGCATTTCGACCAGATAACAAAGGGCTCATAGGGAATACTTTTTTTAAAACCCTCCTTACCTATATTGGAGGCACCTATCCTGCTTAAGAGTGGCGTCCTGATTGCAATTTCTTAGGATTGCTGTTATCAAATGCGGCACAAATATAACTTTATGCGCCACACCAGCCACTTATTTCATGTAGGGAGTTCGCTCATGTTCCGCTTCACGCTCATTTTGAGCCTTGCATTCGTCTACTTAGGACTGTTCGGGTGCTCCTCGGAAAAATCGACCCCATCCACGGCAGTGAATTATGAAAAAGCTAAATTTGAATGGAAGCTCGTCACCAGCTGGCCTAAAAACTTCCCAGGATTAGGGGTTGGTCCAGAGCGATTCGCTGAACTCGTCAAGGAAATGTCTAATGGGCGTTTGATCATCAAAGTCTTCGGCGCGGGCGAAATTGTTCCAGCATTAGAGGTGTTCGACGCCGTCTCTCGGGGTACAGTTGAAATGGGCCATAGCGGTGCTTACTACTGGAAAGGCAAAGCACCCGCTGCACAATTTTTCGCGTCCGTTCCCTTTGGGTTAACCGCACAAGAAATGAATGGCTGGCTGCATCACGGCGGTGGTTTAGAGCTGTGGGAAAAAGTCTATGCACCTTATGGCGTGATTCCAATGGCCGGAGGGAATACCGGTGTGCAAATGGCGGGCTGGTTTAACAAAGAAATCAATAGCATGGCTGACCTCAAGGGGCTTAAAATGCGTATCCCGGGCCTTGGAGGAGAAGTTCTAGCTCGCGCTGGTGGGTCACCTGTGACCTTGCCCGGAGGCGAAATTTACACGGCGCTGCAAACCAACCTTATTGATGCTACTGAGTGGGTCGGCCCCTACAATGATCTGGCATTTGGACTCTTCCAGGTGGGTAAATACTACTACTACCCAGGCTGGCACGAACCAGGTACCACCCTTGAATTTATGATTAATGCTAAAGCCTTTAATGCGTTACCCACTGATTTAAAAGCGATTGTTCGTGCCGCTGCAAGGGTGATCAACCAAGATATGCTGGACGATTACATGAGTAATAACCAAAAAGCGCTCCAGACGTTGATGTTTGATCATAAGGTGGAGCTGCGTGAGCTTCCAAAACCCGTTATGGATGAATTACGCAAGTTATCTAACGAAGTGTTAGATGAGGTGGCCAATGCCGATCCACTCACCAAAGAGGTATTTGAATCCTTCAACGCCTACAGAGCAAAAGTTCGTGCATACAATGATATAACAGAGCGCTCTTATATGAATTCCCGTCATTAAGCGCCACACTGTAGTGAAAATTTGCCATTTAATGGGGCATTTGCGTGGAATTTTATCTGCTATCGTCAGTCTGTGTTGCTGGTATTACTGCTTTCGTAAAGCAGTCTCTTTTTACAGAATTTGAGGTAGCAAGATGAAAAAAAACATTTGGCAGTTGTCTGGTTTAATGGCTGTTTGCTTGGTCAGTTGGCAAGCGCAGGCCGCAACTTGGGGTTACGAGGGCAGTAACGGACCAAAACAGTGGGGCTCTTTGGATTCAGAGTACGCTACCTGTAAATCAGGTAAAGCCCAATCACCGATAGACTTAACCAAAGCCTCTGTGAGCCCTGTCGGCACATTAAGGATTGATTACAAAGACAACATCGAAACAACACCTTTTGAAACAGGGCACGCCGTTCAAGTAAACGTGACACCAGGCAACGGCATACGCATCGCTGGCAAGCCATACAAACTCGTACAATTTCATTTTCATACACCCAGCGAGCATAAAATGAAGGGCAAATCTGCGCCTATGGAGATGCACTTTGTTCATCAAAGCAAGGAGGAAGACCTGGCTGTGATTGGTGTGATGATTCAATCTGGCTCTGAAAACGCCATGCTTAAAAACATCGCACAACGTGTCCCACAATTGCGCAACCGCATGAAAAAACCACCACTGCCCATGAATTTCAGTGAACTCTTGCCTCAGGACAAAACCTACTACCGCTACAACGGCTCATTGACGACTCCGCCTTGCTCAGAAGGTGTTAAATGGTTTGTAATGAAACAACCCATAACAGCTTCGCAACAGACCATTGAGGCTTTCAAAAATAATTATACCTTTGCTAACAACAGACCAACTCAGCCAATCAATGGCCGCGTTGTAGAATCTGCCCAAGCAAAATAAGGTGTTAGCGCCCTGCCACTGGTATTCCGATTAGCGAATCAAAGTTCAGGGCTTTTAAAAACATCTAGACTCTGGTTGAGACTTTGGACAATTTGGCATTGCTCCTGCAGTGCCAAAGTCCGGATACAGGATAGACCGGAGCACACATGGATACCGAACAAGAAGCGCGAGAACCGACCCGTTACTTTGTCTACAACGGGTTTTATGACCTTGTCTACCACGACGAACATCGCGGACGCTACGGGTTTCAATTCGAGCACGTTGAACAAGATAATGTTTTTTATCTGTTCTGCGAAATTGACGAACAAACGTTACCAAAACCCGTTAACGCTTTTCATCTTAAGCGCTGGATGGAACAGCACCGTGACGATCTTGCCAACCTGGCTGAAGTCAAACACGCACAAAAACTCAGCAAAAAGCATCCCGAACAGCAAATGACAGGCAGGCATCGTTATGATGTGGAGATTTCAAGTGAGGAGCTGCTGCGGCTTGGGCTGTCATCATGATAGGGGCCGTGTGATTCGACCTGTTTTAAGATTGAAGCCCTTACTCTCTTCTATTGATTCTCTTCTACGCCGCTCTTTATTGATTGTAACTTTTCAAAATAGATTGCAAACCCTGGCCTAACTCGGTCATTTGCACGGAAGATGCGTTCACTTTTTCGGCACCTTGATTCACTTCTTCAGCCAAATCAGCAATGCTGATAATGGAGCGATTCACTTCATTGGCAACCTGGCTTTGCTCTTCAGAGGCTGCCGCTATTTGCGCATTTAGATCCGATATTTCGGATACCGCAGAAGAAATAGAGCTCAACGCTTCACTCGCTTGTTTCGCATTATCCAAATTGGACTGCGCCTGCTCTCGACTTTGACCAATGGCACTGACGACTTGAGTGGTTTCTTTTTGCAACTCTTCAATCACCGAGCGAATTTCTTCGGTTGATCGCTGTGTTTGACTAGCAAGCGTCCGAACTTCATCAGCGACCACCGCAAACCCGCGTCCATGCTCGCCGGCACGAGCGGCCTCAATGGCAGCGTTTAAGGCCAATAGGTTCGTTTGATCTGCAATACTTGAAATAACGCTGACAACATTGCCGATGCTTTCAGCGCGAGTGGCCAATTTTTCAATCGCCGCTCCGGTGCTTTCCATATCTTGAGCCAGCCCCTGCATGGTCGTGACCGCACCGTTGATCACTGACATTGCCGACCCCGTTTCACTGTCCGCCTGCTTGGCTGCATCGTTGGCGCGCGCCGCACTGTTCGCAACTTCATTAATGGCTGCGCTCATCTCTTCAACGCTAGTAGCCACTTGATGAGTTTCATTGAGTTGTGTCGAAGCTTCTTGTGTGAATTCACTGGTCGTGTGATCCAGCACTTTTGAAGACTCTAGTATGCTGCGCGATGATTCGGCGAGCTTGGTCAGAATGCCATCCAGCTCGCTGAGCATATCATTGTAAGAATTGGCTAAGCTGGTCAGCTCATCTCGACCTTGAGCATGCACCCTTTTGCTTAAATCATGCTCCCCAGAGGTAAAGGCCCTCATGGTGCTTTCTATACCGATCAGCGGTGAAATGATGGAGCGACGAATCAATGACAACATGGCAACCAAAATGACAACCATCACCAAAGCAAAAGCGCTGAGTCTCATTGCGTGTGAACGCGCAGCGGCTTGTAAATCATCTACATAAATACCGGTTCCGACGGTCCACTTCCAAGGTTCAAAACGTTGCGCAATGGATAACTTCTCCGAAGGCACTTTTGCATCAGGTCTGGGCCAATGGTAGGTTACCTCTGCCTGCTTATTTTTCTGAGCACCCTCAATCAAATCTTTGAAAAGAAAAACACCGTTATCATCTTTAAAGTCCATAAATGACTTGCCAATCATTTCAGGCTTCGCTGCATGCATCAGCACTTTTGCTGAATCATCAATCACAAAGAAATAGTTGCCTTCATCGAAGCGCATGTAACGAATGGCTTCTAGCGCAGCTTTTTGAGCGTCCGCCTGTGAAACGGAACCCGATGCAGCAAGCGCCTGGTGCTCCGCAACGAGGGTATAAGCAACATTCACTAGCTCTGAAATAAGGTTACGCCTTTCCTCTTTGAGTGCTGAGCGATATTCCTCAATCGCAAAGACTGTCATCAGAAAAGCGCCCGCTGCTGTTAAAAGTACCGCTAACAGCAAACGTTGGCTTATTTTAATTTGGCGCAACCATCCCATAGTCACCGTCCTTGCCGAGATGCCCGTGCTGAGAATCTGTCTCGAGAAGAATTACTTTCTATATACAACTTACTCAATCAGCTTAGAAGCCTAAGCGAGTCTGCTCCAGGTTGATCCAAAGATTTCTCGATCGCTCATTGAAATAAATGGTTTATGTATGGGGTGGTATCTAAGCAAGACACACACATTGACCTACACTCCAAAGAATGCTCCTTGGGGAATCAATGAGAAAGAGGCTGGTTATTATGCGCCTATTCTATACTTACTTGCTCACATTGATTGTCGGCTATTCACTTCCCATACAGGCTGTTGAGCTGGGTGATTTAACCTATTACACAGAGTCCTACCCTCCTTATAATTTCGAGGAAAACGGTTTTCTGCGCGGGATTGCCATCGATTTATTATTGGCCTCTACCGCCAAAAGCAAGCAACCCGTACGTCGTACAGACATAGAGTTGGTACCTTGGCCACGCGGATATCACCAGCTAACTATTGGCCCCAACATCGTTTTGTTTTCAACCACTCGCACTAAGATGCGGGAGCCGCTGTTTAAATGGGCTGGCCCTATCGCAAAAACACGCGTAGTCCTGTTAGCAAAGCGTGGGCGCAATATAGAAATCAAAGAATTCAAAGATGCTCTCCAGTACTCTGTCGGGGCTATTCGTGACGATGTGGGAGCACAAATGGCGATTGCAAATGGCTACCCATCTGAAAAAATCTATTACGCAGCCGATGGCGATAGCCTAGCCAAGCAATTGGAGTTCGCTCGCATCGATTTGTGGGTTTACGATGAAGCCGTAGCACGCTGGTTTATCAAAAGAAATGGGCTGAATGGAGAGGACTTTTTGTCTGTTTTCGCCCTATCTGAAGGCGATCTATACTATGCCTTCAGCAAGGACGTACCCGATGAAACCGTCAAAGTACTGCAAGATAATATCGACCGAGTCAAATCAACGCCTGGGCGCATCGGTAACACGCTTTACGATGATTTCTTATTCCAATACTTCTAAGAACTGAGTGAGTTAAGGGATACCCTTGTTTTGGGCAGTGTTTTAATGATTAAGAAGCGCTTGCGGCCAGAAGCCAGCCGCAAACGCTGTATGAATTATGCTGCCGATTGCAACGCTTGAATGCGCTTCTCCAGCGGCGGATGGCTCATAAAGAGTTCTGCGAACGCCATTTTACCTTCCCCAGAGATACCGAAGGCTGTCATTTCAGAAGGCATCGCACTGGGTTGATCCTGATAAGCTTTTAAGCGCTGTAACGCACCAACCATACCGGCTTTACTCGCCAACGCAGCACCGGCCTCATCGGCTCGGAACTCTCTTTTTCGGGAGAACCACATAACGATGGTCGATGCTAGGATGCCAAAGACAATTTCCGCAACAATGGTCGCCCCCATATACGCCAGCTGGCTGATGCTGCCATTTTCATCTCTCGTTAAATTTGCCACGGCGTAACCGACAATGCGCGCAAAAAACATAACGAAGGCGTTTACCACACCCTGTATCAACGCCAGGGTAACCATGTCACCGTTAGCGACGTGACCGACTTCGTGGCCTAATACGGCTTCTACTTCGTCACGATTCATAGACGCCAATAACCCGGTACTTACAGC
Source organism: uncultured Saccharospirillaceae bacterium (assembly GCA_947499545.1). GTDB lineage: Bacteria > Pseudomonadota > Gammaproteobacteria > Pseudomonadales > Oceanobacteraceae > CANMOZ01. The sequence goes on along the minus strand of CANMOZ010000011.1, from coordinate 108,371 downwards.
GACCAATGCATCATTGCGATTCCAGCCGGTCGCAAAGGCGTTGGGCTGGGGAGAACTAAAGATACCGACCTCAGGCATGCCGATGCCCGCTTTTTCAGCTTGACGTTTAACCGTCGAGTACAGCCATTGCTCATCAGCATTTCTAGGTGTTTCAATGATTTGCACACCCATCGACCGTTTAGCCATCCACTTTGATATAAAAAGGGAGAACAAAGAGCTAATCATCCCAAAGAGTAAGCAGAAAATCATGAGCGCTTGTAGATTGAGCCCCTGAGCCGTTATATAAGACCCAACGCCCAGCACATTAACAATCAGGCTCACCACAACGAGCACTGCGATGTTAGTCGCTAGAAAAAGCCCGATACGCAGCAGCATAATGAACACCTCTAAATTAGAATTTCACCGAACCAGACTTCGCTGACTCGCTTTACCCACTCCTAAATGGGTGCAACCTAAGACATATTCAAGTCTTTAAAAGTTGCAACTTAGGCAAATTAAGCACAGCCTCTTAAGTTTAACAAGAAAATAATTACGCGAATTATATTTCGCTATTTTCAAGTAACTGCTCACTAAAAGTTGATATTGTTCAAGAAAATGCCCAACGATTACGCCCGTCATGCTTACATTTGTACAACGCCTTATCCGCACGTTCGAACACCGTCTCAGGGGTATCCCCCTCTTTAAAGAGACTGACGCCAACGGATACGGTGATGGTGACGGGCGTTTCTTTAAACCGAAATGGGCAAGCTTCCACCAATGATCTGATCTTTTCAGCTACTTTTGTCACCTGCTCTTTGGTTTGCTCAGGCAGCAAGATGACAAATTCTTCACCGCCAAACCGAGCGATAAAGTCTGTCTCACGAAGGGCTTTTTGCACCGTCCGGGCAATCAATTGAAGGACCTTATCTCCGGCTAAATGCCCATAGGTATCGTTGATGTTTTTAAAATGATCCACGTCCAGCACCAGTAACCCTAAGTCATGCTTGTACCGCTTGAATCGCTGGTATTCTTGCTCTAACCGTTGTGTATAAGCCTGACGATTAGGCACTTTTGTCAAAGGATCAATGGTCGCTTGATACTCTTGCTCTTCAAGCATTTTTTTAGCATCACTGGCTTGCTTCTCAAGCGACTGAACTTGATGGTTTAATTGATCCAGTTGTTGACTGAGATGCTCTTCTCGATCGTGCCCTTTGACGAGATATTCATGCATGGCACCCATTAAAGCGTCCATTTTTGTGAGCACAGTATCTTTGATGCTGTCCATGGATTGATCTTTTTTCATGACTTCATCACGAATTTCTTGCATCTGCTGCTGAATGCTATGACTGAGGGCTTGGCTCTCTTTTGCAAAACTCCCTTGGGCCTCTCCCGCTTCTGTCATGAGATTCTGCAACGCATCCAGGCGTTGATTTAATCCACTGAGAAATTTCTGAAAGGCTTCTTGCTTGGTACCAACCACCGCCATGATCAGCTCCACCATTTCTTCAAAGGCAGGCAGTAGTTCCGGAAGTTTAATTCCCGCTTCAAGGCGATTGAAAAGAGTTGTTGCACGCATGTGCAAGTCTTGATCGAAATGAATTCGGCTGATTAACCGACACATGGCCTCGGTCATGGACTGCAACGTTTGCTGAACACGATCGCCTGTATCCGCAGATTCAACCGGTTTGGCGGATGCATCACTTGCGCTCGTTCCGCCCACTTCGGGCAAAAGAGCGGCTTCTTTTTCTGAAGATCCCTCTTTTTCTAAGAGCGCCTCTTCATCTAGGGTTTCAGAATCCTCTTTGTCCGAGGATGACGTCAAGGATCGCAAAAAATCCCAAAAACTGTTACCGGCTTCCGCTGCTTTTTGAGCTTCCTCAGGTGCTCGACGAAAACGCAGTACATGCGCGCCCAACGCGACAAGTTCTCCCATGATTAAGTGGCGCTCGTGTTCCCAATCCAGTCGGCTTTTCAGCTCTTTACGCCACTTCCGATAACGTTTCATTTCCTCTTTGCTAAGGGGGTCGTGCTCTAACTCTGCTTCCCAGGCACCCAAGCGTTCTCGAAACTGTTTGATCGTTTGTTGTTTAGTGGCTTCTAAGGCCTCAAAGGTTTTTCTCAGCTCATCAATACGCCGGTGAATGGATGGCCACTCTTCATCTCTCAACAGCGTCCTGAATTCACTCATCACCTTGTCTAAAGCAGGGGTGCGCCCTTCCAACTCAAGCGTAAACTGCACCAGCCCTCGACGCAGTGTTTCCAGGCGATCTTCGAAGCGCTTTTCGCTGCGATCTTGTTCATCGAGCAAGTCTAAGTATTTATTGCGCCACTTATCGTCTTGCTTTCCGGTATCTGCGGCCAATTGCAACACTCATGATTTCAGCCAAACCCCCTCTCAGTATAGGGGGAGTCTGCTGTGGAATTGAGCTGGATTAATTGATTCAGGGTGTTTTCTGCAACCCTTTTGGCCACTCAATTTCAACCGCAACGGGCAAGTGGTCGGTGAGGGGAATATCCAGCACTCCAACCCGTTTAATGGGTATCTGCTGACTCACGAGGATGTGATCCAGCCCTCTTTGAGGTGCCCAGCTGGGGTAGGTTCTCAGTTCCCCCCCAACGGCTTGCAAAGGCACATCCCTAAGAGGGGATTTTGAGAGAATAAAATCTAAGTGAGTATTCATGTCACCCATCAACACCACATGAGGGTGGTCACCGATTAACTCTCTGACGTACCCCAATTGCATCGATTGACAGCGTTTCCCTAATGCTAAGTGCATCAAAACAAAACGAATCGAGACACCGTCGCGAGAGAGGGTCAAACTGATTGCACCTCGACCTGGCAAGCGACCTGGCAATTTATGCTCTTCGATCTTCATTGGCTCGATGCGACTCAGTACGCCATTAGAATGCTGTGCGAGTGGCCCTAAATTACGATTCAGTTGCTGATACCAATACGGCATGTCAGCAAAATTGGCCAGCTGTTCAACCTGGTTGACAAAATTGCTTCTGAAGCTGCCACCATCCACTTCCTGTAAGGCAACCAGGTCGAAATTTCGCACCACGTCTGCGACTTGCCGGAGGCTTTCTGTGCGTCGCTTGGAGGGCAACACATGCTGCCAACTGTTGATTAAATAGTGGTGAAAAGCCGAAGCCTGGATACCCACTTGGATATTAAACGTGAGCAGTTTTAGACGATCAGCTTGGGCGGGCTCACAAAAGGTTTGAAGGGGGGTGCTTTCCCATACGAGCGACGAGTTCGTAGGCGATAGGCTGTAGTTTTTTGCAGGAGGGCTTAGACGAAAAGAACGAAAGTTCACATTGACGCTCACTGATGCTGCCCCAGTTGCCACCGGGGCGAGCCTTTTCAAGGTGCTGACTTTTTGAGCTTAACACCTTGTCCGAGATTGGCCTAACGGGCTTTATTTTTTGGCAGCAGCCTTTTTGGCACTTCGCTCTTTATCAACTAAAAAATCAACTACTTCTAGCATCGTCTCTGGTGTTCCTGCAGAGGATACCGTCACACGGTATTTGCCATTCACGATGACCGCTGGCACACCTTGAATTTGATAGGCCACCATATCTTTTTCAATTTGTTTGAGCTTGGACTTATGCGCAAAAGAGTCGTAAACCTTGAGAAAATCTTCCTTTTTCACACCGGCTTCTTTAACCAAATCGTATTGATCTTCTGGCTCATATTTCATGTCTCGAGATTTATGAACTGAGTTGAAAATGCCTTCATGGACTTTTTCTTCAATACCCAAAAGCTGAATAGCCACGTGTAGCTTGGCGTATGCCATATACTGACGACTAAATTGAGCATGCTTGCGAATAAAGCTTACATCTTCAGGTATGTTTTTTTTCCAAGCGTTAATGGTGGGTTCAAGGCTGTTACAGTGAGGACATAGATAAGAAAAAAGCTCAGCCACTTCAATTTTATTAGGGTCTTCTGTTTTAACGGGCTTATTTAGCAGAAAATAATCCTTACCTTCTACGTATCTTTCCAACAGGTTAGCCTGAGCGCCAAGGCTAAGTGTCAATGCCAAGGTTCCGGCGAGGACCATGCTGGCTCCCTTAGCGAGGGTCGTCAATGGGGCGCGCATCCAACTCATATTGATCTCCTACGAACTTGCGTTTTATCAATGAGGCATGCCTCTGCTCAAGCAAACCTGTTAAAAAATAGATACTTACATACCCATACGGGTGATTTCAGCTTAAGTTGTTTCTTATTGAGCCCTTGGTGTGGGAATAAGTTCCTGCCACTGCCCCGAAATGAGGCAGTGGGCGCATTTTAGGGCTAGCAACACTCAACGATTTAGTTGGTACTCGCTGTAATTTCTGGACGCAGCCCTTGGAGAAAGTTCGCGACGGCTTCAATCTCTTTTTTGGTCATACGTTTAGAGACACTTCGCATGATACGCGCATCACCGTCGTTGGTGCGTTTTTCTTCTTGGAAGGCGTATAGCTGCTTAACGGTATAGTCGAAATGCTGGCCCGCGAGCGCTGGGTATTTCGCCATTTTCATGCCCTGACCCGTGGGTCCATGGCAAGCCATACACGCTGGAATGCCGGCCGATTCGTCTCCGGCTCGGTATACCCGCTCACCCAATTTCAATAATTCCGCACTCTGCTCTTCATTGACACCCATTTTTCTGGCAACGCCAGGGGATTGCTGTTGAGATGCGTAATAGGCTGCAATGTCTTGCAAGTCTTGAGGGTTAAAGTCTGTCAGCATGCCCGTCATCTCCAGAATGACCCTCTGACCACCCTGGATGTCTTGAAGCTGTTTAACCAGATAGCTCTCGCGCTGGCCGGCTAGCTTAGGATACATGGCCGATAAGCTATTACCGTCCGCACCATGACAAGCTGCACAGACAGCAACTTTCTCTTTTCCTGCCTTAGGGTCACCCGCTGCCAGAGCAGTGCCAGCAACCAACCCTAAAGATATCATTAAGCTTACTGCCAATTTTTTCATTGCGTTTCCCGATTATCCGATTCATCCAGCTCACTGGCGAGGCTTACTCATGTATTCAATTAATGCAGAAAATTCTGCATCACTGCAATCCATACAGAGTCCCTTAGGTGGCATAGCGCCTTTACCTTGCTTTACTGAGGCAACCAAGGTATCTGCTCCCTGTTTCAATCTTGGTGCCCATCCAGACGCATCAAAGGTTTTAGGAGCACCAGCAACACCCGCTGCATGACAGACCGCACAGGTTTTATGGTACCTGCTTTCGATGTCTTCACTCACTGCTTGATCAGTGCTTGCTCCATGAGAAAAAGCACTCATCGCCAAAATGGCCAATACAGTACTTCCTCTTATCCCTAGCCTTTTGCGTAAACCCCGATGCATTCTTAATTCCCTCTCTCAACGCATGTGTCTATGTTTAGCACTCTTCTGCGTTTTAACCGCTTATCGCTTATTTGCCACTCTTGGATTCTGTGAGGGCGCCGCCTGTGCTAACATGCGTCTATGCAAATGTGCGGCATTATAGCCAATGTTTTAACCCTCGGAAACGGCCCTCAGTCAAGACTCATGCAGCAAAGGATACTTTTTCAACAAGCCAGCTTCATAAAAAGCGCGGCCAAGCTCACGCAATGCCCAGAAGATACTGGCTTAGAGGTGGCTTTTGCTGGACGCTCCAATGCTGGCAAATCCAGTGCGATCAATGCCCTGACCCAGCAAACGAAGCTTGCTAGAACCAGTAAAACGCCAGGCAGAACGCAGTTGATTAACTTTTTTTCACTGCAGGATCCTACTCTGAGACTGGTCGATCTACCAGGGTATGGTTACGCCAAGGTTCCCGAAAACGTCAAACGCGAGTGGCAAATGCACCTTGAAGACTATTTGCGACACCGTAAAAGTCTCCAAGGGCTCGTTTTGGTCATGGATATTCGCCACCCATTGACCGAATTTGATCAAATGATGTGCAAATGGGCCGAGTCTTATCAAATGCCCATTCACCTACTGCTCACGAAAAGTGACAAGCTCAAGCGTGGCCCTGCCAAAAGTGCCTTGCTCAAGGTGATGCGGGAAACAGCATGGTTAGGGGATTTAAGAACCGCCCAAATGTTTTCTGCCTTAAAAAAGGACGGCGTTGCCGAGCTAGAACAACGGCTGCGCGACTGGCTATCACCAGACCCCACAATGGAACTGGAAAGCGAGTCAGCTCCAGAAGCTTAATGATGAACTTTCAGCATAAAATTTTAGAAACGTTATAAATAAATGCACTCATTATGCATTTATTGCTTGCATTTAAGGCTGTTTCAAGCATATAAAAAGGAGCCCGATCGCCATTGGGGGTAAACGATCGGGCTCAAGAGTCTTCGGTTATGGGGATTACCGAAGATGCAACCTGTCATAAGGGATAGAGCTAATACGCTGTTAATAACAACCAAGCTCTGCTGGGAGTGACAAACTCCGCAGTCACATCAATGGACTGCCGACGCTGTCATAGGTTCCCTTTAACCCTAGTTCAATGATAAAAAAAATCGAGGCATCGGCACGGAGCCGATGCGCCTTTTTTTATTCAAATTGCAACAACGTCTCAAAGGGTCTTTAAGTTTCGATCAAAAAGGCGCCTAATCGTCGTGAAACGCTGCTTTTACAGGCCATGAGCATCCCCCCAACTCTGCCCAACACCCGCTTCAACCAAAAGCGGTACGTCCAATTTCGCAGCTTCACTCATCGCCTTAACCAACCCTGCCTGAATGATTTTGGCGTCTTTTTTCGGACATTCAACAATGAGTTCATCGTGCACTTGCATTAATAAGTGCGCATTGGGGTGTTCTTTCGTCAACCACTGATCAACCGCAATCATTGCGGCTTTAATGATATCGGCCGCTGTCCCCTGCATAGGAGCATTAATGGCGGTACGCTCAGCAGCTTGACGTCGCGCCATATTACGCGCATTGATTTCTGGGACGTATAAACGGCGCCCGAAGAGGGTTTCAACGTACCCTTGTTCCGCCGCTTCTTTCCGAGCACGCTCCATGTAATCCTGAACGCCAGGATAGCGCTCGAAATAACGATCAATGTAAGATTGAGCGGCACCTCTGGAAACGTCAATTTGACGCGCAAGCCCAAATGCCGACATGCCATAAATTAATCCAAAATTAATGGCTTTTGCTTTTCGACGTTGTTCACCGCTCACCTCATCCAACGCCACCCCAAAAATTTCTGCAGCAGTTGCTTTATGAACGTCTAAATCATTGGCAAAAGCGTCCAACAAACCACGATCACCCGATAAATGCGCCATGATTCGCAGCTCAATTTGAGAATAATCGGCTGCGATCAATACAGAGCCTTTAGGCGCGATAAAAGCCTGGCGAATTTTACGTCCTTGCTCTGATCGAATAGGGATATTTTGCAGATTCGGATCCGATGAAGACAGACGTCCCGTCGCGGTCACGGCCTGATGGTAAGACGTATGTATGCGCCCCGTTTCAGAATTAATCATGGCAGGCAGCGGATCGGTATAGGTGCTTTTGAGTTTCGATAAGCCTCGATATTCTAATATCACCGCGGGCAATTCATAATCCATCGCCAAATCATGCAATACGGCTTCAGCTGTCGATGGCTGCCCTTTCGGGGTTTTTTTCAACACAGGCATGCCAAGCTTTTCATAAAAAATGGCTTGCAACTGCTTCGGAGACCCTAAGTTAAACGTCTCACCTGCCAGTTCATAGGCTTCAGCTTCGAGAGTGGTCATTTTATCCGCCAGCTCTTCACTTAAATCGCCTAGAAATTGAGGGTCAATTAACGCACCGGTCGATTCCATCTTTTGTAAAACAGGAATTAAAGGGCGTTCAAGGGTTTCAAATAAGGTTTTTAAGCGGGGCGTATCTTCAAGTTTTGCCCAAAGTTTTTGGTGCAGCTTGATGGTGATATCAGCATCTTCACATGCGTAAGGCGCCGCTTCATCAATCGATATTTGATCAAAGGTCTTTTGTTTAGCGCCTTTGCCTGCAATGGCTTCAAAGGTTATGGTTTCGTGATCTAAATAATAAGCTGCCAAGCTGTCCATATCATGGCGTGTGGCAGTGGAATTCAACACATAGGATTCCAACATGGTATCAAACGCCATACCCTTTACTTCAATGCCATAACGCTCAAAAATATGGGCATCGTATTTAATGTGCTGCCCTATTTTTCGGATTTTCGTATTTTCTAAAATGGGTTTAAGCTTTTCTAACACCCAGTCTCTGTCTAGCTGCTTTTCGATGCATTCAGGCTGATGTGCAACGGGAATATAAACCGCTTCGCCCGGTTCAACGGCAAGGGAAATCCCGACTAACTCCGCTTCTTTGTATTTAACACTTGTCGTTTCGGTATCCACCGCAAAACACTTTGCGATTTTGATTCGTTTGATCCAATCATTAACGGACTGTTTTGTCGTCAATACTTCGTAGTGTGTTTCTATTTCAGGTTCATTATTGGTGTCTTCGATGGAATCATCAGTATCAGATACCTCTGATATCCAGCTCTTAAATTCCAATTCTGTGTAAAGGGCTCGTAGTTGTTCTTCATTGGCTTGCTGAGCATCCAAATCATTCAAGGCAAAGGGCAAATCAATATCGGTACGAATCGTGGCTAACGCTTTTGATAAAGGCAGGTGTTCAATGGCTGCTCGAAGATTTTCACCAATTTTGCCTTTAATCTCATCCGCGTGCTCAATAACGCCCTCTAAAGTGTCGTAAGCCGCCAGCCATTTTACAGCGGTTTTAGGGCCACATTTCTCTACACCCGGAATATTGTCAACCTTGTCTCCAACCAATGCCAAGTAATCAATGATTTGATCGGGGCGCACACCGAATTTATCCACAACCCCATCCATATCCATATGGGTGTCCGTCATGGTGTTCAGCAAACTCACATGAGGGTCCACCAGTTGGGCCATGTCTTTATCACCGGTCGAAATAATCACCGGTTGCTTTGCGGCCTCCGCTTGAACGGCAAGCGTGCCGATAACGTCATCGGCTTCCACGCCTTCAATCACCAAACGCGGCAGGCCCATCGCGTCGACTAAATCGTGAATGGGTTGAATTTGTACCCGCAAATCATCAGGCATCGGTGGACGATTGGCTTTGTACTCTGAATACATTTCATTACGAAATGTAGGTCCTTTGGCATCAAAAACTACAATAATCCGACTGTCTGGGTAGGTCTTAATCAAACTGCGAATCATGCTAATCACCCCTCGAACAGCCCCCGTCGGTTGACCCGACGACGTGGTGAGTGGTGGTAAGGCGTGATAAGCGCGAAATAAGTAAGAAGATCCGTCCACTAGGATCACGGGGGCTGGTTGTTTACTCATGAAATTTAGGGTTACTCATGAAAAGCGGCTAATGGGATTCAAGGCTAATCTGTAAAGAGCACAGCTTACCCGAAGCCATGGGGGTATCTCCAGGGGTTAGGGCTCCAAAGAAAGACGAGAGTTTTTGACCCATTAGAGGCGTTAGGTCACAATGTCAGCACAACCGGCAAAGCCATTACCTTCAGGTAATCAGCCAGCAAATCAACTTAGTACATCTGATGCACCATCAAGGCGTAGTAGCGGTATGGCAGTATATACAGAACTTACAAAATCTGAGTTAGACGCTTTCATTGCGCTTTATCAATTGGGGCACGTGGTTAATTTTGAAGGCGTCACTGCAGGGGTTGAAAACACCAATTACCGCTTAACCTTGGATGATAAAGGGCAACAATCCACGCTGTTTTTGACATTGTTTGAAATGCACGATGCTGATGAAGCGCCTTATTTTGTTGATTTAGTCGCTCACCTTGGAACCCAAGGGTTGCCAGTCGCAAGACCCATAGCCTCTAAAGACAATCAATATTTGGGACGGCTAAAGCACAAGCCCGCGGTTTTGGTTCCCTGCATTGAAGGCGAGCACCCTTCGGACCCCAGCTTGCCTCAGTGCGAAGCCATTGGGGCTTTTCTTGCTCAAATGCACCGAGCCGGCCGTGACTTCGCTCACAGCAAACACAATCCACGCGGCCATCAGTGGTGGTATACGGTAGGCCATGAATTGGCCAATAAGCTCAATGCGTTTGACGCCAGCGTGATGCTGGACGAGCTGGAATACCTAAAAGAGCATTGGCCTAAGAATACCTCTATCCCCTTTGGGGTCGTTCACGCTGATTTATTTACCGACAATGCATTTTTTAGCGGTGACCAATTAACAGGCGTCATCGATTTTTACAACGCGTGCGATGACTTCTTGCTTTACGATTTAGCCATCACGGTCCTTGCATGGTGCAGCCGAGACGATCATTTGCTTGATAAATACAAAATGAAAGCATTGATCAAGGGCTATGAAAGCGTACGCCCCATTTCTGCGCTTGAAGAAACCTTATGGCCTACAATGTTGCGCGCTGCTGCCATGAGATTTTGGTGTTCACGCTTAATCAGTTGGCTGGAATATCAAGAACACCCAATCCCAGGACTCAAGCCATTAAACCCCGATGAGATGAAGCAAGCGTTACTTGACAAGCAACGCCACTCCTACCCCATCCGATAATCTGGTCATGCCTTCGTAGAAAGGTCCAACGGCGAAGGCAGCATCGCTTTTATTTCTAACGCCAATGCATGAGTGTTAGCGGGCATTTGCCAGTGGCGATTGTGTTTTAGCTGATTGGCCTCGATTTTTCCTTTCGCCCCTGCCAATAAGACATCTCGAGTAGCCGACGAGCAGTTATTCCAGAGAGGGTTAAACGAACTGAGCGGATAGTTATTATCCCAACACTTGATCATCGCTCTGCCATTCATGCCTTTAAGCTTGACGATATTGTTTGATCCGCCAGATGATTTCCCAAATAAATCACCGTATGCGAGCATGTCATCTACCAACAGATCTTCTGATCGGCTGGCTGTTTCACAATACCCGGGCGCTCCGAAAGAAATATATTTAGGTTTATTTATCGAGTCATCAAAAACCAATAGAGCTGAATGCCGCCCTTTCCCAAAACTGAGTAAGATCACATCACCCTTTTCACGGCATTCGCTAAAGAGATCTCCTGCTCGATTAAAGGCCTCTCGTTCTAACTGTTCTGGTTTTAACGCAGTGCCATCGTTGCTGGTTGGTTTAAAGCCATGCTTGTCATTCGACATTGAACTCAACCATACGCGAACGCCTCTCAATATCTTGTGTTGCACGACATCTGATGAAGCCTTGATGTTACGCTCGGTCAATGCAGGCTTGTTGGTAAAGAGTTGTTGAATGGCTCTCTTGAATCGCTTGCTGAGCGAAGGGTATTTAGCCTTCCCTGACTGAACATTTGTCACCCCATTATCAAGAGCTCCGGCTTTTTGATCAGCCACCGAGGCTTTGACTGAAGGCGAATAGATTAAGGCATTAAAACTGCTGTTACCGACGGATTTATCCAACATAGAGATACCTGCACGAAAAGCGACGAAGCACGACATTTAGTTGCAGGATACAAAAGAGTTGCTGGTTGGGTTGTCTTCTTTAGACGAAAAATTATAGTGTTTTAGGCTGATGAAAAAACGAACAAAGTCTGCAAATACAGATATATAGAGCTCATCAAGGTGTGCGTATATTCACTTATAGAGCTTAATAATAACATTCATAGCAAGTGTTAATCGTGTTTTAGTACGCCCACTTTCATGGTTGCTTCTCTCCCTGAAAAAAGCACGAGAAAAGGCGGGCTTTTAAAGCATTTTCGTTAAGGTGTTAAGCAGCCTTCAAACCCTTTAGCCAGGGTTTCGTAGAAATTCAGAAACCCGTCACCGTCGACGGTTATGGATTGCCCTAAGGGGTCCACGCTGACAACAGGGACAGCTTTCTCTCTTATCATCGACTGCACCCGCTTGGCATCGTATTGGGGTTCAATCATCACGCAAGTTACTTTCCCTGAATGAATCCACTGGTGCAGTTGCGCAAGATGTTTTGCTCCCGGCGCTTGTCCTGGGTGGATACTGACAACCCCTAGCTGATTTAAATTAAAATACCGAATCCAGCGATCGTATGCGGGATGAAACACAATAAACCCTTTTGAACGAGCGGATTTTTGAGCTGTTATTAAGCGCTCTTTTAACGTTACTAAACGAGTGTCTAAAGCCTTCAAGGTTCGATTTAAATTCGCTTTGTATAGAGCAGCCTCACCTGGATTCAACTCTGATAACAGATCATTGATGCGAATAAGGGCTGCGCGCACTTGATTAGGGTCCAACCACACATGAGGGTCTAACGCCTGGTCGTGGTCGTGGTCGTGGTCGTGGTCGTGGTCGTGGTCGTGGTCGTGGTCGTGGTCGTGGTCGTGGTCGTGGTCAGCTTCTATAGATTTAGGCAGCAACGCCATAACATTTGAATCGGGTTTTGAACCAAGCACTTTGGATAAGAAACCTTCGAGACCAGGCCCCACCCAAAGAATTAAGTCAGCATCTGAGACCGCCACTCGATCAGAGGGCTTCATAGCATAGTGGTGTGGCGAAGCCGTGGGAGGCAGCAATACCTGAATGTCGGTCCGAGTGCCCGCCGTGAGGCTAGCAACCATCAGCTGCAGAGGTTTAATAGACGTTAATACTTTAAGTGGTTTTGTTGTCGGCTTAACTGAATCAATCGTAGAACCAGAGGCTGCTGCCGTAGCCTTGCCTGTGGATAACATGAGAATCAGACAAATCCCTAATAAAATCAATTGCTTATAGGATTTATAAAGAAGCGGTGAATGGGATTCTGATTCTGGGTACATCTCGGACTCGGAAAATTCTGGTAGAATCCCCCGATTATATCGAATATACGGCCAAGTGCGATGACTCAATCTCCTCTCATCGACGTTCAGAAGTTAAATTACCACCAAGGCACTCGGCATTTGTTGCAGGATATTGAGTTTCAGGTCTTGCCTTCTCGCATCCATACACTCGTTGGCCCAAATGGCTCAGGCAAAAGCACGCTGATTAAGCTGATGTTAGGGCTCGAACCCATTCAGCAAGGGAGTATTAGATCACGCCATGATCTTTCCGTTGGCTACATGCCACAACGGGTCGTGATTGATAATACTTTGCCGCTTCGAGTCTGTGATTTTTTATCACTGGCTAGAGGCAGCTCCAGCCAAGATCGCCAAGAGGCGCTTGAGCGCGTTGGCGCCAATCACTTATATGCATCGCCTTTTCAAGGATTATCTGGAGGAGAAACGCAAAGAGTGCTCTTGGCCAGAGCCTTATTACGTAAACCTAACTTGCTGGTTTTAGACGAGCCCGTACAAGGTGTGGATGTAAAGGGACAAACAGAACTCTATGCTTTGATTGAAGCGATCAAAAAGGACATGCAATGCGCAATTTTCATGGTTTCTCATGATTTGCATTACGTAATGTCATCAACCGATGAAGTACTTTGTTTAAATGGCCATATTTGCTGCCAAGGCAGTCCGGATTCTGTGAGCTCGCATCCCTCTTATTTAGAGCTCTTTGGTCAAAAAGTTCCTGACAAACTTGCACATTACACGCACCACCACGACCACTCTCACGACCATTGATGCGGTGATTATGGACACTTTGTTGCCAATTCCTACCTTTATGCTGTACGCCGCCCTTGCTGGCTTTGGCGTAACCCTTATGGCTGGACCCTTAGGTTCGTTCGTCATATGGCGCCGAATGTCGTATTTTGGCGACACCCTTGCGCATGCATCCTTAATGGGCGTTGCCCTCTCTTTTTTCTTGCACATCCACACCGGACTGGCAGTGGCTGTCGTGTGCGTGTTGCTGGCACTGGGTCTAGTGAGTCTGCAAAAACAGCATTTTCTCGCTGACGATACCCTTTTAGGGATTCTCGCTCATAGCACTCTCGCGGCTGGACTGGTGACGCTGAGTTTTATACGGGAAGTTCGGGTCGATTTAATGAGCTTTTTGTTTGGCGATTTGCTGGCGGTCACGCCTAATGATTTGATTTGGATCTTTGCAACGGCAGCATTGGTCTTGGGGCTCTTAATTAAATTATGGCGCCCCTTGCTCGCTATCACAGTACAAGAAGCCCTAGCGCAGGTTGAAGGTTATCCAGTGAGTTGGTTGAGGCTAGCTTTAATGTTGATGTTGGCTGCGGTCATTGCCATTGCCATGAAAGTGGTGGGCATTTTATTGATTACGTCCTTGCTCATCATACCAGCCGCCACTGCGAGGCGATTCGCACGGAATCCCGCCACCATGGCGATTTTTGCAAGTTTACTGGGGGCAGCATCAGTCCTTATCGGACTTGTGGCATCTTATTTCTGGGATACGCCTGCAGGACCTTCTGTCGTATTGGCCGCCGCCAGTTTATTTGTGATAACACTGGCCATCCCAAGACCCTCTGGCGCTTAATGCCAGAGGCATAGGGTTTATAATTGGCCTAATGCCGTTACCGCTTCAGGCATGCGGTCGTACTGCTGTGGAGACCCAAAGAAACCGACGTATTCTCCCTCTGGATTAATCACCGCAATGGACGCACTGTGATCCATTAGATAAGGGCCCTCTTTTTGTTCAACCTTCATGTAAATCATATTGAGCGATCTTGCTAACGCAGCGATGGCCGTTGCATCGCCCGTAAGCGCTTTGAAGTCAGGGTTAAAGTATTCTACATAGGTTTTTAGTTGGGATTGGTTATCTCGCTCAGGATCAACTGAAACCAGCCAAACCTGCATTTGGCGACGCTCTTCAGCGCTTAGCGCTTTATAGACCTTATTCAGCTCCATTAGCGTCGTTGGGCAAATATCTGGGCAAAAGGTATAGCCAAAGAACACCAAATTCCATTGCCCTTTAAATGCCTTTGGCGTCCACGCCTGTCCATCTTCATCCATTAGATGAATGTTCTGCGCAACGGAAATGGTTTTTGGAAAAACACTTAAACCGAGAGATTCTGTATCGAGTGGCTTAGAACAACCAAACAGTCCGATCATTAGCAGTAATAAACTGCCAAATCGTATCAAGCGCGCACTTTCACATCGTCTACCGAGAGCGTCCATCGCATTTCCTATTTTGACCTTTTTCGCTGGGTTCGTTAGGTTACTGAGGTTGTCGATATCCGACAAGTGCCATAGTCAGACAAGAGAACGTATTTGCCATGAGTCTATCCGTATCGACCTTGCCGTTAAATAAGCGGATCTGGCACTTGTCCTGGCCCGTAATGGTGTCAAATGCGGCTGTGCCCCTGGTTGCGTTGGTAGATACGGCTGTATTAGGGCATTTAGAAGACCCAAAAGCACTTGGGGCTGCCGCAATAGCCAATGCCTTATTTATGTTATTAGCTGCTCTATTCAGTTTCCTAAGAATGAGTACGACCAGTCAAATTGCCCAAGCCTTTGGATCTGGCCACTCATCCTTGGTCCGTTGGTTAGGCTTGCGCAATCTTAAACTGGGCGTTGTATTAAGCGTCGCCGGTGCAGTCTCTTTACCGCTCTGGAGTGCATTCATCATTGAATATTTATCAGACGACGCCGCGCTGGTCCCACTCTCTCAATCGTATTTCAACATTCGTGGCTACGCCTTGCCTGCCGTTGCCATTCAATATTGGCTTGTGGGCATGCTCATTGGTATCCAGCGTCCCAAAACAAGCTTATTGATTCTGATGGGGGCCAATATACTGAATGCGGCTCTGGATATTCTCTTGGTTTACGGATTTCAAGGTGGAGCTGAAGCCGTTGCCTGGGCCAGCACGGTTGCTGAATACACGGTTGCGCTTTGTGCTTGGTGTTGGTGGAAAAAAGAAACTCTCCATTGGCCAACGGACATCAGCACAACGGCACAGCAAACGTTACAGAACATATACGCATTAGGGAAAGGCGTTCACTTCAACTTGTTCATACGCACATTGTTATTGCTGATAGTGATGACCTCATTTACTGCCTTCGGTGCACGATTGGATACCGATATTTTAAGTGCCAACGCCATTTTCATGAGTTTGTTATTGCTGATCAGTCACGTTCTTGATGCATTTGCACATGCAGCGGAAGCTTTGGTAGGTGAGCGCATGACGCATGACTCAAAAAGAGGAGCTCTGCGCCCTGTACTCATGCAAACAGCTCTCTGGTCAGCTGCTGCCGCAACCTGCATCTTTGCATTTTTGGTTGTATTCGATGAGATCATCTTCCAGCTACTGACCGATAAGACTGCAATTCAACATTCACTTGAAGCGTATCAGGTTTGGCTTTGGTGTCTTCCTCTTGTTGCGTGGATGAGTTACTGGGTTGATGGCGTCATGGTCGGTGCCGGTCAGGCTCAGGCTATGCGCAACGGCATGATCTTTTCCTGCTTAGTGTTTTATGGCATGTATCTGATATTGCCCAGTAATAATCCTAACCTTTGGATGAGTTTTTACGCATTTCTTCTCATCCGTTTTCTCACACTTTGGCCTCAAATTCATCAACTCGCACGAAGAGGTCAGCCATCTGCCTGAAAAAACGGTATGCCAATTTAGTGGCCTTCTCTGGCTCATGAGTAAGATCAATAACAGATTTTTTTTTAACGCAATTCAATCTAAAAAGCGGCTTATTTTCCGTTGTTCCTACCTTTGCTCAAGAGTAGGGTAGCTTTCCGTTAACAAGTGATCATTCTCCAAGAAAGGAACCGCCATGCTTGCAGGAACCCTCGCCACGGTCACAGATGCAATTTGGTTTCAAAAAAAATCAGACAATAGACTCAATCAACTTATTCAAGCATTTTTGAATCGCTCAAATACTACTATACGCATAGAGGGCCCTAATCGAACGGAACGCCTAGAGCATTTTACACATGCCTATACACAACTAAGCCTTAAGGTATTGGAGCTACTACACGCACCCGCGACAGAGGAGCACAATCCAAATATTCTTTTGTTTGAAAAAGCGCTAGCAAGCTCGCATCAAACGTTTTTAGAGCAATCAGATCGTCTTGGGCTTTTAATTCAAAGCTACATACTATTACGCGTCGTTGAAGAACTTGGGCAACACTGGTCATGGCTGAATCAATACGATGTAACCTTAGCCAACGCCGTTATTCACAGCTTATTGGAGCCGATGGGGGTCCACCAACTTGATTTGCAGGCACAAAAAATATTTAAAGGGATTTTAGCCAGTCAACCTCTAAAACCCGTCTCCGCTTCTTCTTCTCCCTGCTTTGGAGAGTCCTGGGGAATACGCTGGTGCGTCGCGATTGGCGTATAAAGGGAGAACGTAGACTCCCTTTATTTCGATGAATCCGAGTCTGTTTGAGGGTGATTTAAGATTTTGAGCGGCTGTTCACCCTCATCTCGCACCACTTTCTCATGAACACCTTCAGACACTCTTGTTTTTAAATCAGCTTCCACGCTTGTTGGCATCGAATCCATTTGATCTTCAAAATCACAGGAGACACACTCACGAATGACTCGTTGATGCTCGGTGTCATCCCAAGTCATCAAAGAGTCCATTTCGCCACACCTTGGGCACACCGCACCCGCGATAAATCGTTTAGTTGCTTTAAACACAATAAATTCTCAATCACAAGCGAATTCGGTCATGATACAAGCTTAGGCTGCCTTCACACCAATACCGTTGTGCCGCAAGAGTGCATCAATGCTCGGTTCACGCCCCCTGAAACGCTCAAAGAGGACTTCTACATCTTCACTCCCCCCTTTCGATAAGATATGCGTGACTAAAGCAGCAGAGGTTGACTGATTAAAAATGCCCTCTTCTTCAAAAAGTGAGTAGGCATCTGCTGACAACACTTCAGCCCACAAATAACTGTAATAACCCGCGGCATAGCCACCTGCAAAAATATGGGTAAAACTGTGCGGCATACGGTTATATTCTGGATTCTCCCTCACATCCATTTCTTGAACAATCTGATCGTAGAAAGCGGTAATATCATGAGGATTTTGAGGATCGTATTCTGCATGTAACTTGAAATCAAACGTAGAAAATACCAGCTGACGAAGATACATTAGACCTGTATTAAAATGTTTAGCTTGTACCATTTTTTCAATGAGTTGTTCAGGTAAGGGCTCTCCCGTATCAACGTGCGCACTAATATCTTGCAATACTTCCTTTTCCCAACACCAATTTTCTAAAAGCTGACTCGGCAATTCAACGGCATCCCAAGCAACACCCATAATCCCGCTCACATCAAGACAGTCTTGCTCTGTAAGCATATGGTGTAGTGTGTGTCCAAATTCATGGAATAATGTCGTTAAGTCATTGTGACTCAATAACGAAGGCTTAGTTGCTGTTGGTTTTGAGAAATTACAAACTAAATAAGCAACGGGCAGTTGTAGGTGCCCATCTGCTAATCGAACTCTCGAGCGAGCAACATCCATCCAAGCACCGCTACGCTTTTGTTCACGTGCGTATAAATCTAGGTAGCAGTATGCGAAGATTTTCCCATCACGCTTTAATGACAACAATTTAATATCTGGGTGGTATTGGTCAAAGGATTCAACTTCTTCAAATTGTATTGAAAAAAGCTTTTCTATAACCCTAAAAAATCCAGGTAATACCTGTGTAATAGGCAAATAGGGTTTTATATCTTCATCATTAAAAGAAAATATCTCTTTTTTTAAACGCTCAGCATAGTACATTATGTCAGAGAGTTTTAGAGATTCAATACCATCTGCTTGTAATGCGTAATCGCTTACTTTTTGTAGTTCAAGCAACCCTTGCTGTTTACAACGCTCTTTCATTCCATTCAACAAATCAAAGACCTTATCAGCAGAACCTGCCATTTTGCTCGCAAGTGAATAATCAGCATAATGTTTAAAACCAACCAATTGAGCTTGCTCATGTCGGAGTTTAAGCGTTTCATTAATTAATGAAGTATTGTCAAACTGATCACCGCCCGGACCAATATCGGAAGCACGTGTTAGCCAGCCTTTAGTGACCGCTTCACGCAATTGACTACTTTGTGCATTTTTTATTACATCATAATAAGTGGGGAAATCCAACTTTAGCAAATAACCGCTCTTACCTTCATGGATTGCATTTTCTTCAGATGTATGAATAAAAGTTTCACTTAAACCGACAAGGTCATTTTTGTCCGTTAAATGCATGGACCATGCAGCAGCCGAATCCATAACATTATTGGAAATTTTATTTGATAGCTCTGTTAAACGATTTGAAATCTCGGAGAATCGTTTTTTTTCTTCTCCATTCAAGCCAATACCTGATAGGGTGAAATCTCGTAACCGATGTTCTATTGCTGTTTTCTTTGCTCGGTCAAGTGTTTCAAAATTCGGGCTATTCTGAATGGCCAGTACTTGCTTATACAAACCCTCATGCTGGTTTAATTCTGTATAAAAAGCGCTGATTTTCACAACGCAACTATCATAAACTTTTCTTAGTGATTCCGTGTTTTGAACACCCGACAAATGCGAAAGCGGCGACCATAAATTTTCTAATTGCGTCATCTTATCCAAGAGCGGTTGAATGCACGCTTCCCAGGTGCTTTCTAAAGTAGATAGAGCATCTAACTGCTGCTTTAATTCCCTTATACACACGTCAAGCTGGTTTTCGAATTGATCGAGGTCCAGTTTACTGAATTCTGGAAAAGCAGAATATACTTGTATTTGATTGCTCATCGTTCTATGTCCTATTGAATACGACGATTGACTTATCTTTGTGGCAGAATACCGATTATGTCAATTAGTGCAAGAGTGAAGCAATGAACAACATCCAAGCATTTGGTAATATTTCGCCACTCCTTGGTGAGAATGTATATATTGATCCACAATCCAGAATCATTGGAGATGTTTCAATCGGTGATGATTGCTCAGTCTGGCCTATGACTGTTATAAGAGGTGATATGCATAGCATAAAGATAGGTAAAGGCTGCAGCATTCAGGATGGATCCGTTCTACATATTACACATGACAGTCAATACCACCCTGGAGGCTGTCCACTAGTACTGGGGGACTATGTCACCGTAGGACACAAAGCGGTCCTCCATGGCTGCCATTTAGAATCCAATATATTAGTGGGCATGGGAGCCATTGTAATGGATGGAGCGCACATAGAGCCTGAAGTTATCATTGCTGCCGGCACCTTGGTTCCACCAGGAAAGCGATTGCAGAGTGGCTACCTTTATCGAGGTCAACCTTGCAAACAAGCACGGAAACTCACAGATGAAGAATTAAAATATTTTCAATATACTGCTCTCAATTACATCAAATTAAAAAATCGTTATTTAAAAAATCTATAAATCTACAAACCAAATTCAGTTAGGCTTTTATAATGATGAAAAATTATTACCCGCATAAAATACTCATTACTTATACTTTTATGATTGTAAGTGGCTGCGGGATGATTGATACACAGGCGGATCAGGACAAAAACACTCTTCCCAGCAAGAATTGCAATATTGATATAAATGAACAATACAATAAAATTGATTCCATCAACAATAATCTAAATACAATAAGTGATGCATCTTTCATAGATCAATTTGATCAGATTTACTTCGCTATAAAGCAAAGCTTGTTGAAAGAAAAAACGCTGGGTGAAATTTCATCAGATCAGAACGAAAGTGCTTACCACAGGGATTGTTCGTATCAAAATGCTAAGCTGTTAAATAGACTGCTTACTGACAAGTCCTTATACATGAAATTTGTCAATATAAACACTGACAATGACATTGTTATGAACAGATATAAAACAAGTGCAATAAAAATATTTCAAAAAAATGGGGCGCACTTAAATGAAAGTTTAACCACACAACTTAAGATCTTAAAGGACAGGGAAAGCTTACTGATTAACCGATTCAAGCTTTCCATTCAAGAAGACATCAGTAGCATTTCTTTTAGGGATACTAACAAGCTAGATGGACTGCCTCCCCATTACAAAACAAATCTAGAAAAATCAGATAAAGGGATTTACGAAATCACCACCCAATATCCCGATTATTTTCCCTTTATGAATTATAATCATAACGAAGATTTAAGAAAAAAACTTTACACTAAAATGAATAGACGAGCATTCCCATCCAATGAGGATACACTGGAAGATTTACTAGAAACCAGAGAGTCGATAGCAAGACTATTAGGTTTCGACAATTACGCTGCTTACAGTACATCTTATTTAATGTCCAAAACAACTGTTACGGTCGATTCCTTTTTAGAAAAACTAAATCATTCAAATAAAAAAGAACTTTCGACAGACATCAACAACATCATAAAACTTCAAAAAACGCTAAATATAAATAGTGATGAGTTAAATGAATGGAATTATCGATACGTAAAAACAAACCACTTAAAAAACCAAACTTTTCATGACAACAAACCCAAAAACATTACTTTTGATTTAGATCAAGTTGAAAAAAATTTAATTAGCTTCATTGAAAAATTGTTTTTCGTAAAGTTCAAAGAAAGTGATCGTAAGGCAGATTGGGCAGCCGATGTTCACAGCTACGATGTCTTTAAAGGCAGTAAATTGATCGGCTTCGTTCACTTTGACTTGTATTCAAGGCCAGGGAAATATCAGCACGCTGCGGTCATGCCGCTTTCTCAAGGCCTGACGAATCATTCACTTCCAAACTATGTATTAGTTACCAATTTTGCAAAACCAAACATTGGCAAACAAATGATCAGCATCCGGCAACTAGAAACATTTTTGCATGAGCTGGGTCATATGATGCATGGAATATTTTCCGGAAACGTTAAAAAAGGGCTTTACGCAGGTTTGAGCATGGAATGGGATTTTATTGAAGCACCCTCTCAATTGCTTGAAAACTGGTTGTGGCATTGGCCAACATTTAAAAACATTACGAAATCTGCAACGGGTGAATCTCCTACCTACTCCACCTTTGTACGGTTAAAAAAGAATAGAAACTTCGCTAAGGCAATTGACCTACAAAGGCAAATTAGCTTCGCTATGTTAGCTCTTGAACTCCATCGAAAAGATACTCGAGGGCTCAACCTAAGAAAAACTGAAGAGCGAATATTCACCGAGTTCTCACCCTTTAAATACACCCCCAATACACACTTTTATGCTAGTTTCGGGCATCTAGGGCAGTACTCTTCAAACTACTACACTTATTTATGGTCCAAATCATTGTCAGATGATTTATTTGATCAATTTAAAAAATATGGCTTATATCACAAGCCCACTATGGAGACCTATATTCAAGAAATCTTATCTCAGGGGGGTGAAAAGCCAGCCAAACAGTTACTAGAGAATTTTCTGGGTAGGCCCATAGAACTCGTTGTATCAGATAGTTAAGCTCCCTCAGCAGGCTCTGACTGGCTGCAAAATTGAGCAGGCTATGCTTCATTCAGAGCCTGCCTTTAAATTGCCACTTTAACTTCTTATATGGACTGATTTCATCATTGGGTTGAATACGGAAACGCTTATATCCCCACTGATACTGATCTGGTGCTTTTCTAACAACTTTCTCAATACTTCTATTTAATGCGGTTGCCGATAAACCAGAATCAGAGGCATAGATGCCCTCATCAGCTGGCTCAATATGGATGCTAAATCCGTTAGCACTTCTTAGTGCATACACGACCAACGCCGATGCATCCCTGTTTTTTCTTAACAAATCTCCAACTATCCTGGGTGTCAATGCCTGCATCCCCATAAAAGGAGCAAAAACCCCGCTTCCTTTTGCTGGCTCCTGGTCAGGTAGTATGAAAATATTTCCACCTTTGAGGAAGGTTCTTATGTAAGACCTCAAGCCCATACTATCACCTGGCCATACTTTGATGCCGCATCGTTTTCGTTGATTTGCCACAAAATGATCCAAACCCGGCAATTCAACAGATTTATACAACACTTCTATTTCACAAAACTGAGGCAAATAGGTATTCAGCCACTCCCAGTTACCAATATGAGGCGCGATAAACATAACCCCTTTTCCCTTAGCAACGGCTGCTTTCAAGAAATGTTCGCCTTCTATAGACGTAATATAGCGCCGATTCCGTTTTAATGGACGTACCCAAGCCGGAGCCGCCTCAAGCATCGTTTGACCGGTTTGCTCCAGAGTCCGTCGCGCACGAACATGGTGCTGCTCTGCACTCTCTTCCGGGTAACAAAGCTCAAAATTTTTTCTGGCCGTTAGATACAAGTCACTTTTAGTCCAAACTAGCACTTTACCCACAAACCTCCCCAGCGCTTGCAGCCAGCTCATTGGTAAATATGCCAGCAAGGCCAATGACGCAATGATGATCCTGGATTTCAGATCGACTTTGAAATCACCCACTCAGTTCTTTAAACCTCACATTATACAAGTAAGTACATACCAGCTTATTGTTACTACTCTATAACCCTAATCAGCCTCACCGAGAGAACATGACAACCACTGAATTGCTCATTTTAACGCTGAAGTTCAATAACGCCAAGCTCAGCTGTAGGTTACACAGGCGCTTTATCCACGACTATTCTTGATTAGGGGAAAACTGTGCCTCGCATGGGTTCAAAAATGGCGACACTTAGGTACGAAGGAATCGTCCAGCATGGCTTCAGATGGCTTTGATTTAGAAGAAACACTAAAAAAGATGCGGGTCTTGGCCGTTGACGACATGGTCGAAGCACGCACAGCTTTAAAAAAGATGATGACAAGCCTCGGCGCCAAACAAATCGATATTTGCAATGATGGAGAGGAGGCATCCAACAATATAAGAACGGTTGATTACGATCTCATCATATCAGATTACAACCTGGGTAAAGGTCGAGATGGTCAACAGGTACTGGAAGAAGCAAAGTTTTCTGGGAGACTCAAAGCTTCCGCAACCTTTGTCATGTTAACAGGGGAAAGTACCCCTGAAATGGTAATGGGCGCATTAGAATATGAACCAGACGACTATATAACAAAACCATTCACCGTCGAAATTGTAAAAAAACGCTTAAATAGAATACTAAAAATAAAATCTATCCTGCTGCCAATTACAAAAGCTATAGATAAAGAAGATTGGGATAAAGCTATTAGCAAATGCGATAGTATTTTAAAAGAAAACCCAAAATTAATATTTAAAATACTTAGACTTAAAACACAAATGCTTCTTAAGCAAGAGCATTATGAAAACGCATTGGATGATTTTGAAACAATTATAAGTTTAAGAGAAGTTCCCTGGGCTTTGCTTGGAAAAGCAAAATGCCTTGCTCAAAAAGGCGAATTACAAACCGCAAAAAAAATATTAAAACAATGCATTGAACAGTATCCAAAATACGTCCAATGTTACGATGAATTAGCTGTCATATCAAAATTAGAAAAAAAATTAGATGATGCCCAATTATTTCTTCAAAAAGGTGTCTCTTTATCGCCTAAGGCTATATTGAGACAATCAGAGCTTGGAAAAATAGCTTTTGAAAATGATGACTTACCTGTTGCTGAAGCGGCATTAAAGCAAGCAATGAAGCTTTCTAAAAATTCTTTTCATAAAGATCCAAAAATGATGCTCATGTATGCAAAATCAATGCAGTACAAAATTGATGCCAGTAATTCAAAAGATTCTATAGGAAAAAGCCAAGATGTCTTTAATGCAATGGAAGAAGGTAAAGATATTTATTCAGGTGATGAGACCTTTCAAATAGAAGCAACTATCATAGAAAGCAACACTTTTGTTAATTTAGGAAAAAACAAAGAAGCAAAGTTTAAATCTGATGAGGCAGAAAAATTACTAGATTCTATGGATGATGCACCTATTGATTTACAACTATCTATGGCCGAAAACTACTTAAATACAGGCCAAATAGATAAAAGCGAAAAACTCATAAATAAACTTGAAGAACTTGGTTTGCTTGATGAGGAAAATGCTTACAAAGCACAGGGATTAAAACAAAATTTATCAGCTGAAGAAGCAAGAAAATATTCAACCGAAATCAACGATAAAGCCATTGTGTATTATGAGCAAGGTAATTTATCCAAAGCTATTCATTTATTTAACCAAGCAGTGGCTTATCCTGAAGCAGGTGCAAGTGTTTTATTGAATGCCATACAAGCAAAAGTTGCATACATGGAATCAAAAGTTATTGATCGCAATATGATTGAGGAGTGTAAAGAATTATTTAATCGAATAGGCGTGATAAATGAATCTGACGAACGACATAGTCGATATAAAAAATTACAAGACGGTCTAAAACAATTATCGGAAAAAGCATCATGAGTTTTGATTTTTCCATGCTTGTTGCATCACGATTACATGATTTAAAAAACGATCTTCATATTTTAATTGACTTAGAAAATCAATTAAAAGCTAGCGATATTTCACTCTCAAGTGAACAAAAAAAATTGTTTAATAAAATGCTAAAACAAAGCTTGCATATACGACATGAATTTTCACAATTCCTTGCTGTATTTAAATTAGACAAGCAATACAGACCAAGTTTTCAAGAGCACTGGATTACGGATTTTTTCGAGTTGTTGCAACTGCAATTTACGGATCTTTTCCCGGCTCTAAGTTTTAAAATCAACGCTCCCGAAGATTTGAGCTGGTTTTTCGACGACCAGTTAATGAAGGTTGCTATCCACAATTTAGTGATAAATGCCTTAAAAGCAGGGGCTACCGAAATACAACTAAATGGAGAAGAAGCCGCTGACTGGCTTGTCGTTCATATTTTAGACAATGGACCAGGCCTACCTGCAGAGAAGTTGCAATTGCAAACGTATGAGTCTACGGGAGGGCGGCTTAATCACGGTTTGGGGTTTTTGCTAGTAAAACAGGTATGCGAAACCCATGAAAATCATGGTAAGCAGGGAAAAATTGAGCTAAGTAACCGTCCAGAGCCCGATCACGGCGCCCATATAAGGCTGTATCTACCCTAGCCAATACAAGCAAAATATCACCAATGTTGCTTATGCAAATAAATGTCGGTCCGGTTTACAGATCATCCTGGTAGCAGGTTTACACTCAACTAATCCGAGCTAGCATTTCGTTAAACTCAATTTGCTAGAGCTAAAGCAATGGACTTAGTAACAACGCGCCCAAACAATAACAACAAAACAACCTATTGATTTTATTGATAATTTTCAGAGAATCCCTGGTCGTATCAAAACTTACCAACCAAGTTACCCACAGGCTTATAATATGCATAATGAATAGCTGCCTATGAAATCATTGGGCATTTTCATAGTTAATCTCTCCCCCTCATTTCAGTATGAGCAGGCTTTGTATTCACAACGTTTTATTAGGTATTTGAACATAAGGGACTGACGGAGCAGGGCTTTCTAAGTATAATCCGTCGGTTGTCTTTTAAGCAGATCCTAGGTGTTAACGTGTCTCCCAATCAGGATGCCCGAACCTTTCAAGGGCTCATAGCTACTCTAGAACGATACTGGTCTGAACAAGGCTGCGTCATAAATCAGCCTATTGATTTAGAAGTAGGTGCGGGGACCTTCCATACTGCCACCTTTCTTAGAGCCATAGGCCCTGAGACATGGAATTCTGCCTACGTACAGCCTTGCAGACGCCCAACGGACGGTCGTTATGGTCAAAACCCCAACCGCTTACAGCATTATTATCAGTTCCAGGTAGTTATGAAGCCTTCTCCTGAGCAGTTTCAGGAGCTTTATTTAGGCTCCCTTAAAGCTGTCGGTATCGATACCGAAGTACATGACATCCGCTTCGTAGAGGATAACTGGGAGTCCCCAACTTTAGGTGCATGGGGTCTGGGTTGGGAGGTTTGGTTGAATGGCATGGAGGTCACCCAGTTTACCTACTTCCAGCAAGCTGGAGGTTTAGAATGCTACCCGGTCACCGGTGAAATCACATACGGTCTAGAACGTATCGCCATGTATCTACAGGGTGTGGACAGCATCTACGACCTCATTTGGTGTATTGGTCCTGATGGTCAACCCGTTACCTACGGCGATGTTTTTTACCAAAATGAAGTTGAAATGTCCGCATACAATTTTGAGCACGCCGATGTGGATTTCTTATTTCAAGCCTTTGACCAGCACGAGAAAAGTTGCCAGCAGCTAATCGAACAAGAGTTACCGCTTCCTGCTTATGAGCAAGTGTTGAAAGCGTCTCACACCTTTAATCTACTCGATGCTCGACACGCTATCTCTGTTACTGAGCGCCAAGGTTACATCCTGAGAGTTAGAACCCTCGCTCGAAGTGTTGCTCAAGCCTACTTCCAAGCAAGGCGTAACGCCGGATTCCCTCTGGCTCCAGAGGCCATTCGCAATGAAGTCATGGCAGCGACGGAGGAATCAAAATGAAAACCCAAGCATTTTTATTCGAGTTGGGCTGCGAAGAATTACCACCCAAGTCTCTCGAAAGTTTGGCTTCAGCTTTAACACAGCAGGTAGAGCAAGGGCTACAAGACGCAGGTCTTGGCTATGAATCCATTGTGAGCTTTGCCACTCCGCGTCGACTGGCATTCAGAATTAATGCGCTGGAAGAACAGCAACCTGATAAGAAAATAGAGCGCCGAGGACCTGCGCTACAAGCAGCTTTCGATGCTGAAGGCAATCCGACCAAGGCGGCTGAAGGTTTTGCCAAAGGCCTGAATGTCGACGTTAACCAACTTCAACGCTTGGAAACCGATAAAGGCAGCTGGCTTTATTACGAATTTACGCAGCCAGGCTTAAAAACCCTGGATTTAATGCCGGGCATTATTGACCGGTCACTACAGCAACTTCCTATCGCAAAACGCATGCGCTGGGGAAGCAGTCGTACGGAGTTTGTCCGTCCAGCCCATTGGGTTGTCATGCTGTATGGCAATCAAGTTGTACCAGCCACGCTTTTGGGTAAAAAAGCTGATCGCTTAAGTCGAGGTCATCGTTTCCATGGTTCGAATGAAGTCCGAATAGAAAACCCTGAATCCTATGAAGCTTGCTTGAAAGAAGCGCACGTCATTGTGTCGATCTCTGAACGCAAACAGATGATTCAGCAGCAAGTTGATGCTCTCACCATTTCGACCAATGCTGAGGTTTTAGTCGATCCAGATTTATTGGCAGAAGTCACTGCCTTGGTTGAATGGCCAGTCGCCATGACCGGTCATTTTGAAGAGCGTTTTTTGGATGTTCCAGCTGAAGCTCTTATTTCATCTATGCAGGAACATCAAAAGTATTTTCCTGTCGTTGACGAAACGACCCGCAAGCTATTGCCTCATTTTGTCTTTATCAGCAACATCGCCAGCAAGCAGCCAGAGGCCGTTGTGGAAGGCAACGAGCGCGTCATTCGTCCACGCCTCGCTGATGCAGCTTTTTTCTGGGATACGGACCGTAAAAAACCTCTAGAAAGCCGTGTATCATCCTTAGGTAAGGTTCTGTTCCAAAAACAACTTGGTACCTTGCTCGACAAAACAGAACGCGTACAAAGCCTTTCAGGCTGGTTGGCGGAACAATTTGATGCCAACCCAGACCTAGCCAAACGCTCAGCTTACCTATCTAAGGCAGATCTCGTATCGGAAATGGTATTCGAATTCGACGACATGCAAGGCATTGCTGGTCGTTATTACGCCGAACATTATGGCGAACCTGCTGAAGTGGCTACTGCCATTCAGGAGCATTACCAGCCTAAACACGCTGGTGATAACCTCCCTAACACTCAAACCGGACAAATTTTAGCACTGGCTGATCGCCTAGATACCCTTGTCGGTATTTTTGGTATTGGTCAGTTGCCTACAGGAACTAAGGACCCGTTTGGACTCCGTCGCGCTTCTTTTTCTGTCCTACGCATTTTGGTTGAAAAGGGTTTAAACCTGGATTTAAAAGTGGCCATTAACAAAGCGATCGAGGGTTACCAAGCTCAAGAAAAGGAACTGCCCCAAAAATCACTAGAAGCCACATTGCTAAATTACATGCTCGACCGATTTGGCGCTTGGTATCAAGATCAACATATACCCGTTGAAGTGTTTCAGGCAGTGCGAGCACGACAGCTGACTAACCCCCTCGACATCGATTTAAGAGTTAAAGCGGTTTACCACTTTTATCAACAGCCATCAGCTCAAGCGCTTGCAAGCGCGACCAAACGAGTAGGGAATCTACTCAACAAGGCTGAGAGCGGTGCTTTGCAAGACCAGGTAAACGCCTCATTATTCGAAACGGCTGAGGAGCAAGCTCTTTTTGAAGCCATTGAAGCGCTGTCAGTGGAAACCAAGCCTCTGTTTGAGGCTTGTCAGTACCAACAAGCACTTGACCGGTTGTCATCACTTCGTCCAATTGTGGATAACTTTTTTGATAAAGTAATGGTCATGGTGGATGAGGAGTCTGTACGAAATAACCGTCTTGCGTTATTAACTCAGCTGCGTAACCTGTTTTTGCATGTGGCAGAAATCTCTCATCTACAAGCGAGCTAGTCAGAATGACGCTGATTATTTTGGATCGAGATGGCGTCATCAACGAAGATTCGGATCATTATGTCAAATCTCCGGATGAGTGGATCCCTATCTCAGGCAGTATTGAGGCAATTGCTCGGCTTACACAAGCCGGGCATTGGGTTGCGGTTGCGACCAACCAATCAGGCATTGCTCGAGGGTATTATTCAGAAGCTACGCTTAATGCTATGCATGAAAAGATGGCGAGATTGGTTATCAGCGCTGGAGGGGCGATCCACTTTATTGCTTACTGCCCACACGGACCAGATGATCATTGTGACTGTAGAAAACCCAAACCGGGGCTCCTCCATCAAATAGAACGAGCTCTTAAGGTTTCGGCCCAAGACGCTTGGATGGTAGGTGATAGTTTTCGAGACTTGCAAGCGGGCCAGACTGCGGGAGCGCGCGTCGCACTGGTCAAAACAGGCAAGGGAGAGCGCACCTTAAAAGCTCATGCCAATGAACTAATGGATACGCCCACTTTCTCAGACTTAGCTCACTTTGTGGATTGTTTTATAGAAGGTTCAATTGAATAAATGCAGCAACATTCTTCACCCTCTGTATTAACACGGATACGATCCTATCTTATATATGTACTGATGGTTCCATTTGCGATGCTCGCAAATTTTAATGCCTTAGTGTTAGGTCCTTTTTTAGATAAAAAGTTACTTTTTAAATGCGTCATGTGGGCATTCTGTTACCCGATTATTTATGCGACCCGTTGGATCTGTGGCGTTAACTTCAATGTTATCGGACGCGAAAATCTTCCTCAACATGAGGAAGAAGGGCATGTCATCATGTCAAACCATCAAAGTTCTTGGGAAACGTTTTTTTTACAAATATTATTTGCTCCCAACACGGTTATTTTAAAAAAAGAATTAGCTTTTATTCCTTTTTTTGGGTGGGCATTAGCATTACTTAAACCTATTTTTATTGATCGTTCAGATCGACGTAGCGCTATGAATCAGGTTCTCACTAAAGGTGCCGAGCGGTTGAAACGAGGTGAAGATATCTTAATCTTCCCTGAAGGGACACGAATGCATATACACCAACAAAAAGCCTTTTCAAAAGGGGGAGCGGTTCTCGCCTCTAAAGCAGGTGTCGACATTATTCCTGTTGCTCATAACGCCGGTGTTTGCTGGCCCGCTCGCAGCTGGATTAAATACCCTGGCCTTATTACTGTATCCATTGGTCCAGCAATTTCTGTTAAAAACCGCAAGTACACAGACGCATTGAACGAAGCGGAAGAGTGGATACAAAAAGAGGCTAAACGCCTCGTTCAACTTGAGTTGGATAGACAGCAACAACAGCCCACGCATCAAGGCATAGGGCGGTTATTCATGAGAAGTGAATAAATAAAAGCGACCCTTGCTTTTTTTGAGCTGAACACATGCTCATTTTTACGGATTTATATTGAAAACAAAAAAGCCCTCTGCTTGAGGGCTTTTTATAAGGCGGAAGTGTAGAAAAATTACACGTCTAAATTTCCGGCATTCAACGCATTACTTTCAATAAACATACGTCGAGGCTCAACATCGTCGCCCATTAGTGTCGTGAAGATTTGGTCAGCAGCAACCGCATCTTCAATACTGACTCTCAGCATGCGACGTGTATCCGGGTCCATCGTGGTTTCCCAAAGCTGATCTGGGTTCATTTCTCCCAAGCCTTTGTATCGTTGGATGCTATGTCCACGCTTAGCCTCAGCTAAAAGCCATTCAAGCGCTTCATAGAAGCCCTTCACAGCGATTTTCTTCTCTCCTCGCTGTACATAGGCACCATCTTCTAAAAGCCCGTCAAGCTTCTCTCCAAGCGAAACAATGCTGCGGTAAGTATTGCCCTCAAAGAAGTCAATGTGCAGCAAATAATCGGTCGAGATGCCATGCTGAATCAAACGAACTTTAGGCACGTAGATATTACGTTCTTCATCGTGATGAAGCTCGATGAGTGTCTGATGCCCATTATTGGCTTTAAAACGAGCTTGTAAGCTCTCCGCCCAGTCAGAAACCTTAGCTTTATCTTTCATATCCTCAACACGCAGAGGCTTAATATAAAGCATCTGGTACAAAGCATCTTCAGGATAGACGCGGGACAGACGACTAATGCTATCTCGAACTTTTCGGTAATCGTTTACGAGCTTCTCTAACTGCTCACCTTGAATGGGGAGGGCATCTTCATGACTGAACAGACAAGCGTTATCCAGTGCCATATTCAACAAATAATCTTCCAAGGCAGGCTCATCTTTCAAATACTGCTCTTGCTTACCTTTTTTCACTTTGAATAGAGGAGGTTGAGCAATAAAGAGATGGCCACGCTCGATGATTTCAGGCATTTGCCTAAAGAAAAAGGTCAGAAGCAATGTACGAATGTGTGATCCATCGACATCCGCATCCGTCATGATAATGATGCTATGGTATCGTAGCTTCTCCACATTGAATTCTTCTCGGCCGATGCCACACCCCATCGCTGTTATCAGAGTGCCCACTTCAGCGGATGAAAGCATTTTATCAAAGCGAGCTTTTTCTACGTTTAGGATTTTCCCTTTCAATGGCAAGATAGCCTGAGTTCGACGATCACGACCTTGCTTGGCCGATCCACCCGCTGAGTCACCCTCCACAAGGTACAATTCAGATAGGGCAGGGTCTTTCTCTTGGCAGTCTGCAAGCTTCCCTGGCAGACCCGCTATATCCAGAGCACCTTTACGGCGCGTGACCTCACGAGCTTTACGAGCCGCTTCACGCGCACGAGCTGCATCCACCATTTTACTCACGATATTTCTGGCTTCTTGCGGGTGCTCCAGCAGATAATCCGATAGTTTAGTCGCCATTTCCTGCTCAACGGCCGTTTTCACTTCTGAGGAAACCAGCTTATCTTTCGTCTGAGAGGAAAATTTAGGATCAGGGACTTTGACAGAAACAATAGCCGTCAAACCTTCACGCGCATCATCACCAGTGGTGGCCACTTTCGCTTTCTTAGCAATGCCTTCCTGATCACTGTAGTTATTGAGCGTACGCGTCAAAGCTCCGCGAAAGCCAGCTAAGTGCGTTCCACCATCACGTTGCGGAATATTATTCGTAAAGCAGAATATGTTTTCAGAGAAGCTGTCGTTCCACTGCATAGCGACTTCAACACCAATGCCATCTTCACGACTGTCTCCAAGCATTTGGAAATGAAACACATCGTTAAGCGTGGTTTTGTTTGTATTTAAGTAATCGACAAAGGATTTTAAGCCACCTTCAAACTCAAAGACTTCCTCTTTATCGGTGCGTTCATCGCGCAGCACAATACGGACGCCAGAGTTCAAAAAGGAGAGTTCTCTTAAACGTTTAGCTAAGTGATCATAGTTAAATTTAATATTGGAAAATATCTGATCAGAAGGTTTGAAATAAACCAAGGTTCCTGTTGAGCTGGTTTCTCCAACAACCGCTAAAGGCGAATCGGGAACCCCTAGAGAGTAAGACTGCTCATGCACTTGACCACTTCGACGAATGGTTAGCTTCAGCTTTTCAGATAACGCGTTTACAACTGAAACCCCTACACCGTGCAATCCACCAGACACCTTATAGGTATTGTCATCAAACTTACCACCGGCATGCAGTACCGTCATGATGACTTCGGCGGCTGATACGCCTTCTTCTTCATGAATATCGGTTGGAATACCGCGCCCATTATCGGTTACCGTAATGGATTCATCTGGATGGATGATGACTTTAATTTCACTGCAGTGGCCAGCCAACGCTTCATCAATCGCATTATCCACCACTTCGAACACCATGTGGTGCAAACCAGTACCATCATCGGTGTCACCAATATACATACCAGGCCGCTTACGAACGGCATCCAGACCCTTCAAGACCTTAATACTGGAAGAGTCGTAATTATTTTCTGTCATACGAAATAACTCCTAAGATCAAGGGCTCGATCCACCTTGAGTCAACTGGCCATGTTCCACGTGGAACACAGCGACCTCTGTATCGACATGCCAAAGGGACTGAACAGCAGAGGCATCAATGCTAGTAATAAACGCCTGACATTCTAAGCTTTCCAGCCACCGACATAAAGCTGTTCTGTGTTCCAAATCCAACTCGGCTGGCAAGTCATCCAAAAGGAATATTGAAGGTCTGCCATGCGTGTTTTTATATAGAACCGCCTGGGCCAACTTTAAAGCGGACACAAGCATTTTTTGTTGTCCTCTAGAAAGAACCTGCTCAGCAGGAGCACCTTGTAACGTAATCTTTATATCAGCGCGATGCGGTCCGCTATGGGTATAACCTTGTTTCAAATCCACATCACGCTGATCTTCGATAACCCTTTGATAAGATTCATTTTTTCTCCATCCAGAAGCCAATTCCAAATGTATATTCTTGGCGATGGATGGCACGAAAACACCTAATGTTTCATTAAAAATGGGTTTTAACCGTTCAACATAACGAGCTCGCATGTCTTGAACATTGACCGCATGCTGCAATAAGGGGCGCTCCCACAAAACCAACGATTTAAGATTAACCGGGGGTTTTCGAAGCAATGCATTTCGCTGTTTTAGTGCATGGCTATAGGCTCTCCACTCAGGAAGAAACTGAGGTTCCACGTGGAACACCCCCCAATCTAGAAGCTGGCGACGCGCAGCAGGGCCATCTTCAAGAATCTCAAACATACGATGATCTAGCAGTTGAACAGGCAGCATCTGAGCAATATCCGCACTAGACCGTATCGTTTCTCCTTGAAACCGGATCTTCCGCTCACCTTCATTGGTGTACATAAACCCTAGCCGTTGATTATCAGTCAATAGCGCATGCAGCAGCATCGAGTCTTGGTCTTTTTGAATCACAGACTGCAAAGAGCGACTTCTAAAGCTCTTTGCCAAAGAAAGGACATACAAAGACTCAATAATACTGGTTTTGCCGCTCCCATTAGGACCACAAATCAAGTTAATGCGGGGGGAGAATTTAAGCGGGGAGGGGATTGAGAGATTTCTCACCCCCTCGACTTTAAGAGAATCAAACTTCATTCAAGGTTCATTACAAACGCATAGGCATAACAACATAAAGAGCTTCACTGGTATCACCAGCTTCTACCAAAGCGCTTGATAGGGAATCTGACATCGTTACTTTAATGTCTTGAGAGTCCAGCACCGACAACACATCCAATAGATAACTAACATTAAAGCTAATCTCCATGGCTTCGGCTTGATACTCAACTCCAATGCTTTCTTCTGCCTGCTCTTGCTCAGGATTATTCGCAATGACCTGCAATGTATCACCTTCCATCAAAAGACGAACTCGGCGGTACTTTTCATTGGATAAAATAGCGGTTCGATGGAAAACTTGCTTCAAATCCTGACGATTTCCTAACATCACCCGGGTGCCATTCTTCGGAATAACACGCTCGTAATCAGGAAATTTCCCATCTACCAGTTTCGAGGTAAACACGTAGTCACCAGCCGCCGCACGAATATGGTTATTTGAGATTTCGACAACCACTTCTGCTTCCGGGTCTGCAACGAGCTTATTTAATTCCAAGATTCCTTTTCTTGGAATAATCACCTGAATAGGCGCTGTGGTGGATTCCTGTGCATCAACCACGCAAGTTGCTAATCGGTGTCCGTCCGTTGCAACCGTTCTCAGACTCTGATCTTTAACTTCAACCAACATACCATTCAGGTAATAGCGAACATCTTGCTGAGCCATTGCAAAACTGGTTCGATCAATAGCTTTTCGCAAATCAGCTTGTTTCATCCGAATCTGAGTCGCCTTTCCGATATCTTTAATATTGGGAAAGTCACTCGCCGGTAAAGACGAAAGCACAAATCGACTGCGACCGGTCTTCACCTCAACCCTTGAATCAACCAAAGAAAATTCTATAAGCGACTTATCAGGAAGGGATTTACAAATATCCATGAGCTTTTTCCCAGGAACGGTAACCTCTCCGGATTCGGCATTATCCAAAAGAGGAACACTTGCAGACAGCTCAACTTCCAGATCCGTTCCTGTTAGAGCCAAGCGATCCTGATCAGCCACCAACAATACATTAGACAACACGGGCAAAGCCTGACGCTTTTCTACTACACCTGCGACCAGTTGCAAGGGTTTCAGGAGCGCTTCTCGTGAAATTTCAAATCTCATGCTGCTCACTCTTAAGTTGTTAACGACCTAAACAGGTTGTTGTAATCTTCACGGATATCGGCATTTGTTTCATTTAGCTCTTTGATTTTTCGACAAGCATGCAACACGGTTGTATGATCTCGACCACCAAAGGCATCGCCAATTTCAGGTAAACTGTGATTCGTTAATTCTTTACTTAAAGCCATGGCTAATTGGCGAGGCCTAGCGATTGAACGCGTTCGTCTCTTTGAAAGTAAATCAGAGACTTTAAGCTTGTAATAATCAGCCACCACTCGCTGAATATTATCAATACTTACTTGCTTTTCATGAGACGCAAGTAAGTCCTTGAGGGACTCTTTAATAAATGGCAACGTAATAGCAGCACCGGTAAATTCTGCATTTGCTATCACACGTTTCAATGCGCCTTCAAGCTCGCGAACATTAGATCTAATTTTTTGAGCAACAAAAAAAGCTGCTTCATGAGGCAAATCAATCCCTTCTTGCTCTGCTTTTTTCATCAGAATCGCTACTCGGGTCTCTAATTCTGGTGGCTCAACAGCTACTGTTAATCCCCAACCAAAACGAGATTTCAAACGCTCTTCTAAACCATCAATATCTTTAGGGTAACGATCGCAGGTTAAAATTATTTGTTGGCCGCCTTCTAATAGCGCATTAAAGGTATGAAAAAACTCTTCTTGCGAACGTTCTTTGCCAGCAAAAAATTGAATATCATCAATTAATAAAGCATCTACACTTCGGTAATAACGTTTAAATTCATTAATTGCATTTAATTGAAGTGCTTTAACCATATCTGCAACAAAACGTTCTGAATGCAAGTACACAACTTTCGCACCCGGTTTAAATTGCGCTATTGCATTACCCACAGCGTGCATTAAGTGAGTTTTACCCAAACCAACACCGCCGTAAATAAATAGCGGGTTATAAGAGCCTCCTGCATTTTGCGCAACCTGCTTCGCAGCAGCGTGAGCAAGCTGGTTGGATTTACCTTCAACAAACGCTTCAAAAGTAAAGTTAGGATTCAAAAAACTTTGGTGCTGAATCCCACCTTCAACTTGTACCGATCTTTCTTTTTTATTGCGACGCTCTATAGGATTTACCGGCTCCTGAAACGATGGGGAAGGAGTAAAATCATGACTATGCTCCGATAATAAATCCAGTTGAGGCTGACTTTGTGTGTTACCACCGTCCGGAAGTGATGCTCGCGAAAGGGCGTCACCCTGCTGCATTCGCCCAACTGTCTGAAAAGCACCTGCCTCCGTATGACCAACACTCCTCCCTTCAAAAGCGGCGTGTCGACTTTCACTGCTTGAATACTCCCCAATACCGCTGGATATGCTTTGCTGTACATCCCCTTGTGCATTCTGTGGTCGAGGCGAGGTTATTCTGGTTTCTGTAGGAGTAGAACGCATAGGCACCGCTCTCATTTGATGCCGCATTCCACCAGAAGCTGCATTTACATCCACATCCACCATCAAATGCTGACCGGACGTCTGTGCAACCAGCTCTTCAATTCGCGCCAAATATTTATTTTTAACCCAATCTTTTACAAATCGATTAGGCGCAAATAAAGCAAGCGAACGCTCGCTCTTTTCTGCTTTAAGCGGGCGTATCCAGGTATTGAACTGTTGGGCCGTTAGCTCATCTCGCAAGTAAGCTTGGCACTCATCCCAAATTGGTTCGGACACGGTCATTATCCGTTTCATTCATAAGTAGAGGGTATTGTAATGCGCATCGCCAAACTTATCCACAGTCTTTTTTGTGGATAAATACGCCAATCACCTGTGAATTGAGGGATGATCAACCGATATTACTCATTTTAAGGTCTAACTTACCCATAATTCTTCCCAAACAAAGGAACCGACTCTGAGCAAGTTATGCATAACTGTATAAATCATAAATATACTTATATAACAACGACTTAAATCGCTTTTCCACAGCAATTTTTGATGTAATAACAGTAAATACTCTTCAACTCTATTCTCATATACAAACAAGATAGATAAAAAGAAGGTAAAGCAATTAAAGGGCTCCACAGGGAACAGCAAAGCTAAATGCCTATTCTTGTTCCATATTTGAAGAAAGAAGTGATCGGCAATTGATCTACGAAGAGAAATTCTCTAGAATTGCATCTCTTAAATTCTTTGTATCTTGGTATTTCGAGATCTAACTTATGAAACGTACATTTCAACCTAGCAACCTCAAGCGTAAACGTACCCACGGTTTTCGTGCTCGCATGGCCACTAAAAATGGTCGCCAAGTACTTGCTCGCCGTCGTGCAAAAGGCCGTAAGCGTCTAGCGGTATAAGCGTTATTGTGGCGCTTTCTCTAAACGGTTTCCCTCGAACCCATAGACTTTTAGCCTCAAATGAGTTTAAAGCGGTCTTTGATGGGGCTCAGTGGAAAGCTCAATCGAAAGAAATCTTGATTCTGGGTATTCACCGTGGAGAAACTCAAGGCAACCCTAGACTGGGGCTTGTCGTTGGAAAAAAAAGCGCCAAAAAAGCCGTTCAACGAAACAGCATCAAGCGCGTCGTGCGTGAATCGTTTCGAACGCATAAGCAAGCGTTGAATGGCTTAGATTTGATTGTATTGACGCGACCTGGTGCCGCTGACTTACCGAAACAAGAATTGCGCACGATGGTGGATACTCTGTGGGGAAAGCTCAAGCCCAATCGCAGAAAGCCCAGCAATCCAAAGCCAAAGCGGTCATAGGGTGCTTATTAGTGCTGCCCACGAAACTGGCAGTAACGTCTGTCAGGCTTTATCGGTATGTCCTTAGCCCATTGATTCCCGCCCGCTGTCGGTACTTTCCGAGCTGCTCCGAGTACGCGATTGAGTCTTTCAGAAAATTTGGCTTTGCTCGTGGTTTTTTTCTAACCCTGCATCGGCTGTTGCGTTGCCAACCTTGGGGTGGCAGCGGTTATGATCCAGTTCCGGATCAACAGCGCGACTGTGGTCGATTAGACTCGCTGGATTAATTATGGATATACGTAGAACCGTAATCGTTTTAGGCCTTTTAGTGGTCGGTTATTTTCTAGTTGTCGCTTGGAATGAAGACTACGGTAAAAAACCACAGGAATACGCCCAGTCGACCGTTTCTCCGACGGATGCGCCTGCCATTCCTACCTCATCAGACACTCCTCAAGCAACTCAAGTTAATACAGATTTGCCGTCACTTGACGAACTTTCACCTATCGAGCTGGCGCCTTCCAGGCAAGCTTTAAATCTGATTCAGGTCGAAACGGATGTCCTTCAAGTGAAAATCAATCCTCGGGGGGGGGATATCGTCGCGTTGGATCTGCCAGCTTACCCGCTAGGTATCGAAGACAATTTAAAGGATCAACCCTTTCAATTGCTTGAATCAAGTGAAAGGCGCTTATATCAAACTCAAAGCGGATTGATTGGACGTGATGGCTGGGATAAAGATGCTGAGCGGCCGTTATATCAAGTGTCGAATACATCTTATCGCCTAGATGATACGAAAGAAGAGCTGGTGGTTGAATTGACTGCGACTCGCGATCAGGTAACGCTCATTAAGCGTTATCGGTTTAAGCGTGGCGAGTATTTAGTTTCACTTGAATACGAGATTCAGAATCAAAGCAGTGCACCTCTGTCGGTTAACTTATACGCACAGTTAAAACGTGATCGCAGTATTGACCCATCGCAACAAGGTGGCATGGGGATGCAAAGTTATCTTGGAGCCGCCCTTTCGACTCAAGATGAGTTATACAAGAAAGTGGATTTTGATGATCTGGATGATGGGAGTTTCAAAGAAGGCGTACAGGGTGGCTGGGTAGGCTTCTTACAGCATTATTTCTTGGTTGCATGGCTTCCTATGGTCGATGTTCAACATACTTATCGGTTGGCTAAGTCAGGGAATTACTATCTTTTTGGTTACTATGATTCAGCTGTATCAGTACCCACTGGCGAAACAAAGATCTTAAGTACAAGTCTTTATGCTGGCCCTAAAGATCAAAACCGCTTATCTGAGTTAGCAGATCCGGATGGTGATTATCGCCACGAAGGTTTGGATCTGTCGATTGATTATGGATGGTTGTTTTGGGTAGCCAAGCCCTTGTTCTGGGGGTTAGAGGGGTTACATAAATTATTTAATAATTGGGGATGGTCGATCATTTTCTTGACCCTGTTCATTAAGGCAATGTTTTTCCCACTTTCGAAAAAAAGCTATACCTCTATGGCAAAAATGCGAAAGGTTGCCCCTAAGCTCCAAGAAATCAAAGAGCGTTACGGGGATGACCGTCAACAGCTCTCAATGAAAATGATGGAGTTGTATCGCAAGGAACAGATTAACCCTCTGAATGGTTGTTTGCCTATTCTTGTTCAGATGCCGGTTTTCATAGCGCTTTATTGGGTATTGATGGAGTCGGTTGAGCTTCGTCAGGCACCTTGGTTGGGGTGGATTCAAGATCTCTCCGCGATGGATCCCTATTTTATTCTACCTATATTGATGGGTGCTAGTATGCTTATTCAGATGAAGCTGCAGCCCACACCGCCTGACCCCGTGCAAGCAAATGTTATGAAAATCATGCCGTGGATATTTACAGTATTCTTCTTGTTTTTCCCTGCAGGCTTAGTGCTCTATTGGTTGGTTAATAACTTGTTGTCCATCGCTCAGCAATGGTGGATCAACAAAACGATAGAGCAAGAGTCCGGGACTCTCAAAAAGGCTTAACGGTCTGAATGAGCGTCTACTCTCAAGATACTATTACGGCATTGGCCACTCCTCCTGGTAGAGGAGGGGTGGGCATTGTTCGTGTGTCAGGCCCGAAAGCAACCTTTATTGCTCGATCAATTCTTGGGTTTACACCAAAACCGCGTTATGCCCACTACGGGCCTTTCACCGATCAGGATGGGTTAACTCTTGATGAGGGGATTGGTCTGTATTTTCCTGGCCCTAACTCCTTTACCGGGGAAGATGTGCTGGAACTGCAAGGTCATGGCGGACCGGTCATCATGGATATGTTATTGGAGCTCGTATTGGCCCTAGGGGCTCGTGCTGCTCGTCCGGGAGAGTTTTCTGAGAGAGCTTTCCTGAATGATAAGATGGATTTAGCTCAAGCCGAGGCGATTTCCGATCTAATTGAATCTGCATCCACTCAAGCTGCTCGTTGTGCACTTAGATCAATGCAAGGCGTTTTCTCAAAAAAAGTGCAGGCGCTTGTTGAAGAATTGATAGCACTAAGAGTATACGTTGAAGCCGCCATTGATTTTCCAGAAGAAGAAGTGGATTTTCTTTCGGATGGTCACATACAGCAACGTTTGACGAATGTACAAGCCTCTTTAGCCTCAGTGCTTCATGAAGCCAACCAGGGCAGCCTTTTACGTGAAGGTATGAATCTCGTACTTGCTGGCAGGCCAAACGCTGGGAAGTCCAGTTTATTGAATGCTTTAGCTGGAAAAGAGAGTGCCATTGTTACTCATATTGCAGGTACTACGCGTGATGTGCTTCGTGAGCATATTCATATTGACGGCATGCCGCTTCACATTATTGATACCGCAGGCTTGCGAGATAATCCCGATGAAGTTGAAAAAATAGGGATTGAGCGAGCATTGGTTGAAATAAAACAAGCGGATCGAGTGCTCCTAGTCGTCGATGCTAAGGACTCACCTGAAACTGTCCCAGAGCGCTTGTTTCCGGATTTACTGGGTGTTATTGGCACGACCCCCATCACGATTATCCACAATAAAATCGATCTAACGGATAGTGCTTGTGGCATCGAAACGCTTGAGACCGGTCACTCTCTTGTGCGATTGTCTGCTAAGGAAAATCAAGGGATAGATTTACTTAAAAATCACCTGAAATCGCTTATGGGGTATGAAGCCTCTGGAGAAGGAGGGTTTATCGCCCGCAGGCGACATATCAATGCGATTGAGCGTGCTGGTGACTATCTTCAGCAAGGAATGGAACAATTATTAGGAGCCGGAGCAGGTGAACTGCTAGCAGAGGATCTAAGAGCTGCACAGCAAGCGCTTGCAGAAATTACGGGTGAATTCAGTTCCGATGATTTACTCGGTGAGATATTTGGAAGTTTTTGCATTGGAAAATAAGAAAAATAAACGCCTATTCGCTTTGGTGTATTCATAATGCTCCGATAATATCGGAGCTTGAAAATATGTTATTCCACAAATTATTCTTTAACTGCATTTTGCTTCAAAGGGATTTGAGTGTTTCCAGTTGAAATTAACGTGTGATTTAATCTAGAAGCTGCAGGTAGTATATCCTCATCATCAACAATGGCTTGTGTGACAGCGGTTGCTATCAAGGATCCAATTAACCCCCCCCCATGGTTTTGATCAACCATTGGCTGGCTAAAGGTTTTACTGACAGCCCAGATTTCCTGCCCTTCAGGGGACAAAATTTTATAATCCACTTCTAAATTTAAATAAGTATTTAAGACAGCGTAATCGATACTCCATGATTTAACGACCGGATACATAATTGCGTCAGCACCAAACAAAGAGGCAACTTTACTTGGGGGCAAAGAATGAATCATGCCTGGATCTGTTAAGCCTTCATGCTCAAAAACAGTTTTAACCGTGTTGTAAGGGAAAACATAATATCCCCTAGAATAAACAGCTGAAGGTAGTGTACTAGCTAGGTAGTTGTGCGCATCAATGGAATTAGTACTATTCTGAGGAGGAAGTATTAAAATAGATGAAGGGTTTAAAGCTTCAAAGGCTTCGTATTTTTCTGGCGTGGTTTTGCAACCTGTTAGAAAAAAAATGAAAGCTACACCGATAGTGAGATATTTAAACCGATTCATTTTTCACTCACCCTTTTGGTTGAACGAATTAACTTATCCATGAATACTTCGCTTTCAGGCCAGTTAAGTTTTTCTTTCTGATAAAACTCTATCGCACACTCATAATTGGCTTGTTTAAGGCATAGAGTACCTACTTCAGCGTATAGGCCTGGGGCAGGTTTTATATTTGAGCGTTCACATTCTTTTAAGTGCGATTCGGTTTCTTGTTTAAATTGAGTGGTTGTTTCTGGAGATTCATAGTACTTAAATAAATTGTGTTCATAATTTCCCCAAGGCGTAACTGTTGAACAGCCACCTACAATTAAAAGTGTTAAAACACTTAAAAGTTTCAATGCTTTCAAAAAAACCACCTTACATGTAAATCAAAAACGAATAGTTTTGTGAGAGTTTGGAGCAAAATAAATAACTTTGTCAAAGAGTGCCTGATTGTCTTTTGAATAAACCTCTACGCGATGTTTCCCGCTTAAAATACGGATTAAATGATCAGGTGCTTTAACAGATTCAGCTTGAATGTGTAAACCATCAATTTTTATAATGCCAGAAAACGAATTAGGAAGCTCAACGTTTATTGTTGGGCGGTCGTCTGGTATATCTTGAGACTCTCGAGGCATTTGAATAGTACAGCTACATAGAAAGATAATGCACGTTAAGCAGAGAGCGATAAAACGGTTCATTGCTGGCTTTCCTTAAGGGTAATACGGAGATCATTAGCAGAGTAGTTTGATAGGTTGCCTGATATAACCTTCGCTATACTCGCTTCTTGAATATCTGATTTTCCGAAAGATTTAACCACTTTAATGGACGCCACGACTTCTCCTGGTAGCTGAATATCAAAACCGGTTTGTTCTGAACGAATCATCTCCCCATTTTTGAGAACATTCAAAATCATTCC
Source organism: uncultured Saccharospirillaceae bacterium (assembly GCA_947499545.1). Lineage (GTDB taxonomy): Bacteria > Pseudomonadota > Gammaproteobacteria > Pseudomonadales > Oceanobacteraceae > CANMOZ01. The sequence goes on along the minus strand of CANMOZ010000011.1, from coordinate 65,399 downwards.
TGGTTTTAATCCTTGAAATTTTCCACCAGAAATAATGATTTCTTTACCATTATTTCTTATTTTTAGAATCGTAGAAAACCAAGGCCTTTGGAGTACATGTCGTGACATTTTATCTGTAGCGTCTGCAATTGCATTGCCTATCGCTTTATCATTGAGTGTACCATCATATCCAGCTTTAGAGCCGAAACCTGCTACTTGTCCACTTTCTATTTTGGCCGTACCGGATCCGGTAATGCTTTGATAACTTTGCCCTGTGCTGGCATCAATTAACCTTAAGCTAATCTCTGCAAAGGCAACCTGGTGTTTGGTTGAAGATAAAAAGCCCGATTCACCAATGGTTTTTCTGCCAAATTTGGTTAGAGATCCAACGATAAATGTATCAACCCCTCTAAAAGAAAATGATCTTTTTGATGAAGTGTTTAGATCCTGCAAGCGTTCAAGATCTGGATATTCCATCACGACGTAATCGCCAGACTCGATAAGCCTAGAAGACAGCATATCGCTTAGCTGTTTACCTATTCGGTCGTTATGATCATCAACTAGCAATGAACGACCAAAAAGCGTTTCGTTGCTAACTCTGCCCACAGCAATTTTGCGTTTCAATCTAGGGGAAGTTGGAGTACTGACCACAGATGAAAGTTGTGCTGCTTTTTGGGCTTGGAGCGTATGCTCATTCCTGTTTTCTGATACCGGCGCACGTTGTGTGGCGCAACCGGCCAGAAAGAAGCAAGTGAGTAGAGGAAGAAATAGATATTTTTTCATAGAACCGGTTTGAGCTTCGATTTTAAAGGCAGATTATAGCTAAGGTGGAGGGGTATGTCATTAAGCGCTAATAATGAAACTTTGTTAACGATGTGGACAGCTTGATAACAGTGTTACAACAGGCAGAGCACAACTTCTTAACAGTTGGATATCTTCTGAATAAGCTCAGAGTAGTATGCGTAAAAAGTATCTGTGCAGGAAGTTATTCACAAGAATAAAGAAAATTAAACATGAAAGCAGGGTAATAAAACGTTATATAAATCAATGGATTTAGCTTCTTTAAGTGATCAATTATTTAGATGTCACAGCTAACTCACAGTTAACCCAGGCTGTATTACACTAATCTCTTTCTTTGTGTATAAAGTGTGATTACTAACAGTTAATGGCGTTGACCGGTCGCTCTATTGTTATCCTTTGGATGAGCGGTTAATGCTTCTGTATAGACTGTGAAAGAATTATAATGGGCAGAATTTGACCCTATTTTTAGCTCGAGGTGGGTGTGTATTTCCCAACGACATATGATGTCATTGTGATCGGTGGCGGCCATGCTGGCACAGAGGCGGCGCTTGCTGCTGCACGCACGGGAGTAAAGACATTACTCCTAACGCATAACACTGAAACCGTTGGCGTGATGTCTTGTAATCCTGCGATCGGCGGGATTGGTAAGAGTCATCTAGTGAAAGAAATTGACGCTTTAGATGGTGCAATGGCATTGGCGACGGATAAAGCCGGCATTCAGTTCCGCGTTCTAAACAGCCGTAAAGGGCCAGCCGTACGTGCAACACGCGCCCAGGCTGACCGGTCGCTGTATCGGGCAGCGATTCGAGAGATCGTTGAGCTGCAGGCCAATTTAGATATATTTCAACAAGGTTGTGATGACCTTGTTGTTGAAGGTGATCGTGTTGCTGGCGTTGTGACTCAAACAGGGATTCGCATTCCCTCTAAAACGGTTGTGATTACAGCAGGTACATTTCTAGGTGGGGTTGTTCATATTGGGATGGATCAGTACCAGGCAGGAAGAGCCGGTGACCCCCCTTCTATTCGTTTGGCTCAGCGATTACGTGAAATGCCTTTTAGGGTCGGTCGTTTGAAAACGGGTACACCGGCTCGCATTGATGCTCGTTCTGTGGATTTTTCGGTGATGCAAGCTCAGCCGGGTGACACACCAGCCCCCGTTATGTCTTATTTGGGATGTCGAGACATGCATCCGCAGCAAGTAAACTGCTTTATTACGCACACAAATGAGCGTACACATGAGATTATTCGAGGCGGGCTTGACCGGTCACCTATGTACTCTGGAGTGATTGAAGGTGTGGGGCCTAGGTATTGCCCATCTATCGAAGATAAAATCGTGCGTTTCGCTGACAAGACCGGTCATCAGGTGTTTGTGGAGCCAGAAGGCTTATCAACTTATGAGCTGTACCCCAATGGTATTTCGACAAGCTTACCTTTTGATGTGCAAGTTGATTTGATACACAGCATCAGGGGGTTTGAGCAAGCGCATATTACACGCCCTGGTTATGCTATTGAATACGATTATTTTAACCCGCAAGACCTTAAGCACAGCCTTGAAACAAAATTTATTTCAAACCTTTATTTTGCCGGCCAAATAAACGGTACAACAGGATATGAAGAAGCGGGTGCGCAGGGCCTTTTGGCAGGATTAAATGCCGCGTTACGTGCGCAAGATAAAGAAGCTTGGCACCCAAGGCGAGACGAAGCTTACTTGGGCGTTCTTGTGGACGATTTAATTACCATGGGAACCAGCGAGCCATATCGTATGTTTACCAGTCGTGCTGAATATCGACTGATATTGCGTGAAGATAATGCAGATCTTAGATTAACTGAAAAAGGCTATCAGCTAGGGTTGGTTTCTGATGCTCGCTGGCAAGCCTTTAGTCAAAAGCGAGAAGCCATTGAGCTTGAAAAGCAGCGCTTAGCAACTACATGGGTAATTCCTGATTCTGATGCAGGGCAAAAGATTAATCAAAAAACAAAAAGTCCAATTTCACATGAATACAGTTTAATGGAATTATTGAAGCGGCCTGAGTTAGGTTTTCATGATGTTGCTCACCTTAAAGGTGAAGTAGACATTCCAGAAACTGTCGCAGAGCAAGTTGAAATTGACGCTAAATACGCTGGTTATATTGCACGTCAACAAGATGAAATTGATCAACTGAGACGCTTTGAAGATACACCGTTGCCTGAAAACTTTGAGTTTTCTAAAGTCGGTGGGCTGTCGAATGAGGTTATTCAGAAATTGCAAACAATTCGCCCGGAAACATTAGGGGTTGCTTCGCGAATATCGGGTGTAACGCCAGCTGCAATTTCTCAATTATTAATTTATTTAAAAAAGCATTCTTTTTTAAAGAAAAAAACGTCTGTGCAAACTGAACATTAAGGTCAAAACATTCATGAAAAATACAACAGGTTTTTATGATGACTTGAATGTAGGTGTTCAGGCGCTAAACTTAAAGTTAACGGATGAACAGTTAGTTTTGCTGTTAAATTACCATTCGCTCTTGGTTAAGTGGAATAAAGCGTTTAATTTAACGGCTATTAGGGATGCTCGAGAAATGATTTCTCGACATTTGCTGGATTCATTAAGTGTTGTGCAATTTTTTAACGATTCTTCCAACGTTTTGGATGTTGGGACGGGAGCAGGTTTGCCGGGCATTCCACTGGCTATTTGTTTTCCTGAAAAACAATTTACGTTGTTGGATTCCAACAGCAAGAAAACCCGCTTTTTAACACAAGTGGTTAATGAGCTACCTATTCACAATGTCACCGTGGTTCATGAACGGGTTGAGCGATATCAACCTGACGCCTTATTTGACGCGACTACCTCTAGAGCTTTTGCATCACTTAGCGATATGGTGGAGGGTTGCCAACACTTGCTGCTAACAGAAGGACGTTATTGGGCCATGAAAGGTAAAGAACCTCAAGAAGAGATGGATGCTTTGCCTCTCGGAGTAAAATGCCTCAATATCCACAAGCTTCAAGTGCCAGGTAGCTCTGGTGAGCGGCATATGGTAGAGCTGGTACAGGACTCAGTTGACTGACCGGTCAGCTGTGGTGGATGATGGTCGTTTTACGACTAACTTTCTTTGATGGTGACTCAAAACAAGAAAACCCCACTGATTTTAAGCGGCAGTCAATTGGTATTGGGTGTCCCAGTCTAAAGTGGCTCCAAGATTATCACCGTAATCGTTTTAGAGAGGATTTACTCGAAACGAATTTAATGCCTTCATGAGAGGCGCATAACGGAGGGAGTGGAATGACGCATGTTTTGGCGATAGCGAACCAGAAGGGTGGTGTAGGGAAAACGACGACAGCCGTGAATTTAGCTGCCTCATTGGTTGCAACCAAGCGTCGTGTGCTTCTCATTGATCTTGACCCGCAAGGTAATGCCACCATGGGCAGCGGTGTGGATAAATCTGAATTGGATTGGTCTACCTACGACGTGCTCATGGGGGACCGGTCAGCGCTAGAGGCTCGCTTGCATGCTGATGAAGCGGGTTATGACATTATACCAACCAACGCTGATCTGACTGCTGCAGAGATTGATCTTATTGCGTTGAACCGAAAGGAGTATCGGTTAGCAGATGCATTAGAGCCCCTTATCAATGAGTATGACTATGTACTCATCGATTGCCCGCCTTCCTTGAGTATGTTGACGCTGAATGCCTTTGCAGCAGCCACGGGTTTGGTTATTCCCGTGCAATGTGAATATTATGCCCTTGAAGGATTAAGTGCCTTAATGCATACCGTTGAGCGTATTCGTCAAAGCCTGAATCCTAATTTGCATATCGAAGGCATACTTAGAACGCTATACGATCCAAGACTCAGTTTGACAATGGATGTTTCACAACAGCTGATAGATCACTTTGGGGATAAAGTGTACACCACGGTTATCCCAAGGAATGTGCGTCTGGCGGAAGCCCCTAGCTATGGTTTACCAGTTTTATGCTACGACAAGCATGCGCGCGGTGCGACAGCCTATTTGGCGTTAGCTGGCGAGCTTAATCGCAAACTCAAAACACCCTGTGCATCTAAAGAACCTCTTCACGCTGTTGAATCAGCCTCCTCCTTAGAAACGGAGCTTGATGGATGACTTCATCTGTTGAAACAACAAAAGCAACCTCTACGCCTTCTAGTCGACGCAAAAAACGCGGTCTTGGCCGGGGGCTTGATGCACTGCTACAAGCAGGTAAGTCGGAACCCATTCAGGCTGTGGATAACGTCGAGGTAACGGATAACAGTTTACGTCACCTGCCTGTCGAATATTTAAAGCCTGGCCAATACCAACCCAGAAAAGATATGGATCGACAGTCTCTCGAGGAGCTGTCCGAATCGATAAAGCGTCAGGGGATTATGCAGCCGATCGTTGTTCGGCCTCTGCCAACCCATGGGTATGAAATTATTGCTGGGGAGCGGCGTTGGCGTGCGGCTCAATTGGCGGGTTTGGCTGAGGTGCCTACCCTGGTAAGAGAGGTGCCTGATGAAGCCGCGATTGCGATGGCCTTGATCGAAAATCTCCAGCGGGAGGATTTGCATCCTATTGAGGAAGCGCAAGCGTTGCAGCGGTTGCAGCTGGAGTTTGAGTTAACTCAGCAGGAAGTCGCTGAAGCTGTGGGTAAGTCTCGAGTGGCCGTGACTCACTTGTTACGACTGCTAAAACTGGAAGCTTCGGTAAAGACACTTTTGGAAAATGGGGATATAGAGTTTGGACATGCCAAGGTGTTGTTGGGTTTAGAGGGGCAAGACCAAATACAGGCGGCAGAGCGAGTTGTAGCTAAAGGGTTGAATGTTCGTCAAACAGAAGCGTTGGTTAAAAATTGGATAAATTATAAACAAGAAAAAGGAAAGTCAAAGCCAGATCCTAATATTCAGCGTTTAGAAACGGTGTTGGGAGATCGTTTAGGAGCGACCGTGGCTATTCAGCATGCAGCATCGGGTCGAGGAAAACTGGTTATCAAATACAACAGTCTTGATGAGTTAGACGGCATTTTAGACCACATAAAGTAATAATCTCGTCATTTTGCGGCACATCGTCACGACTTTGGTTGAAGAGCGAGCACACAGGCCATATAATTCCGCGCAATTTTGACTGAAGTGCAGCACCTTTGAATTCCAGAAAAATGGAAAACAAGGTGTGAAGAGGAATCTTAGTGACGGTGGCCGCGCAATCACCCCATTTTATACGTCGGCCGCGTTTGCATCGAATTGCAATCGCGCAGCTAGCAGTCGCGCTTTTGGTAGCCGCCCTGTCTGCGTTTTGGAGTGTGATTGCTGCGTATTCGGCTTTGTTGGGAGGTTTGATATGTTTTCTCCCAAGTGCGTATTTCATGATTAGGGTGTTTCAGTATCAAGGTGCCCGATCAGCAAGTCGAGTCGTTGCTAACTTTTACAAAGCGGAAGCTCATAAGTTTCTATTGGTCGTCGTACTGTTTGGGGTAGTTTTGAAGTACGTGGACCCGCTCGAACCTGTCGCGTTATTTATTGGTTTCATTAGCGTTCAGGTTGTGCATGCATTTTCAGGCATATTAGCGAAATTATAACCTTAGGATTGAGAGTAACGACGATGGCCGGCAGTTCGACCGATTACATCAAGCACCACCTCACCAACCTAACCTACGGAAAGTTACCCGAAGGTTATGAACGAGTGGATCACGACGGCAATCGTGAGGTGCTTCAAGAAGGTACATGGACCTTTGCTCATAGCGCTCAAGAAGCTTCTGATATGGGGTTTTGGGCATTTCATGTGGATAGCTTGGGCTGGTCTATTGGTCTAGGTATTCTGATGATGTGGTTCTTTCGTCGGGCAGCTAAAAAAGCGAATTCGGGCGTCCCTACAGGGTTTCAGAACTTTGTTGAAATGCTTGTTGAGTTTGTGGATAAAACCGTTAAAGAAACCTTTCATGGCCGCAACCCTATTGTTGCACCTTTATCCTTAACCATATTTGGCTGGGTTTTCTTGATGAACCTAATGGATTTGGTGCCTGTTGATATCATTCCAAAAGTTATGGAATTGGCAGGTGTTCCATTCCAGAAGATAGTCCCGACGACGGACCCTAATATTACGATGGCAATGGCTATCACCGTCTTTACGATGATGATTTATTACTCGATTCGAGTGAAAGGCATCGGCGGTTTTATGGGGGAATTGGCGTTGCATCCGTTTAATGTCAAAAACCCATTCCTACAGGCTCTCTTTATTCCAGTTAACTTATTTCTTGAAATCATCGCATTGGTTGCGAAGCCTATTTCATTAGGACTGCGTCTCTTCGGAAACCTGTATGCGGGTGAAATGATCTTTATCCTAATTGCATTGCTGTTTAGTGCGGGCTTGGCTCTGGGCCTATTGGGCGGCGTGTTGCAATGGGCCTGGGCGGTGTTCCATATCTTGGTCATTACCTTACAGGCATTCATTTTCATGGTGTTGACAATTGTGTACCTCAGCATGGCACACGAAGATCATTAACCTTGGATATTAGAAATCAAGCTATTAACCCTTAACTTAACCAACTACAAACCTGGGAGAAAACCATGGAAACTGCAATGATTTTTGTTGCTGCTGCATTGATGATCGGTTTCGGTGCATTAGGTACTGCGATCGGCTTCGGACTGTTGGGCGGACGCCTTTTGGAAGGTTCTGCACGCCAGCCTGAATTGGCGCCAATGCTTCAAGGTAAAATGTTCTTGATTGCTGGTCTATTGGACGCGGTACCAATGATCGGTGTAGGTCTTGGTCTATACCTCATGTTCGCGGTAGCTTAAGTTTGAGATTGAATTCTCGCAACTGAAGAACAAGAGGGCTTAGGCATGAATGTAAATGCGACCTTGATTGGCCAAATCATTGCCTTCGCCGTTTTCATTTGGTTTTGCATGAAGTACGTATGGCCTTTCCTGATAAAGGCCATGGACGAGCGCCAAAAGAAAATCGCCGATGGTTTAGAGGCTGCGAACCGAGCAGAACGTGACCTCAAATTGGCTCAAGAAAAAGCGACTACCCAGATACGCGAAGCTAAAGAACAAGCTTCTGACATCATTGAGCAAGCGAATAAAAGAGCAAGCCAATTGATAGATGAATCTAAAGAACAGGCTCGCAAAGAAGGTGAACGCTTAAAAGCAGCCGCTCAAGCTGAAATTGAGCAAGAAGTGAACCGTGCGAAAGAGCAATTGCGTCAACAAATTTCCGCTTTGGCCGTTGCTGGCGCTGCGAAAATTTTGGAGACCTCGATTGACGAGAAGGCTCACAGCGAGTTGATTAACAAACTAGCTGAAGAGTTATAAGCGAGGTAAGCATGGCTGAACTGTCCACCTTTGCTCGGCCTTATGCCAAAGCAGCCTTTGAGGCTGCTCAGCAAACGAACGAGCTGGCAAAGTGGTCGGAGACGCTGCAGGTTCTTGCTGCTGTGACTCAACAAGAGAAAGTTGAGTCAGCACTTGAAAACCCTGCGCTAACCGACGCACGCAAAGTCGAAATTTTGTCCGATCTCTGTCAAGACAGTATGTTTGATGCGGCACGAAATTTCTTGACCGTATTGGGCGATAACAAGCGCTTAAGCTTGCTCCCGGAAATCGTTGAGCAATTTGAAACGCTTAAAGCTGAATTGGAAAAAAGTGTTGATGTTGAAGTGACCTCAGCTTTCCAATTAGGCGAAGCACAAATCAACCGATTAACTCAAGCTCTCAAGACCAAGTTGAACCGCGATGTTCAGGTGATCACAACTGTTGATTCATCCCTCGTAGGTGGTGCGGTAATCCGTGCAGGGGATTTGGTGATTGATGGCTCGGTCCGCGGCAAGCTGCACAAGCTCGCCGAGGCGATGAACTCTTGAGTTTGAGGAATATAGCATGCAGCAACTGAATCCATCTGAGATCAGCGAAATTATCAAAAAGCGCATCGATTCTCTCGATGTGTCCGCTGAAGCCCAAACTGAGGGCACAATTGTTTCTGTTTCCGACGGTATTGTTCGGATCCATGGTCTTGCCGATGTCATGTACGGTGAGATGATTGAATTTGAAGGCGGCCTATACGGCATGGCACTTAACCTTGAGCGTGACTCGGTGGGTGCGGTTGTATTGGGTGATTACCTAAGTTTGGCAGAAGGTCAAAAAGCCAAGTGTACAAAACGTATTCTTGAAGTACCGGTTGGTCGTGAGATGCTTGGGCGTGTTGTTGACGCTCTAGGTAATCCGATCGATGGTAAGGGACCGATTGAAGCAAGCATCACTTCTCCTGTTGAAGTGGTTGCGCCTGGTGTAATTGAGCGTCAAGGCGTTGATCAGCCAGTACAAACCGGTCTTAAAGCGATTGACTCCATGGTGCCTATCGGTCGTGGTCAGCGTGAGTTGATCATTGGTGACCGTCAAACGGGTAAATCAGCGATAGCAATTGATGCCATTATCAACCAGAAAGGCAAAGGCATTAAGTGTGTGTATGTCGCCATCGGCCAAAAGCAATCTTCTATTGCGAACGTTGTACGTAAGCTAGAAGAGCATGGTGCCATGGAGCACACGATTATTGTATCTGCTTCCGCTTCTGACCCAGCATCTATGCAATACCTGGCACCTTATTCAGGTTGTGCAATGGGTGAATTCTTCCGTGACCGCGGTGAAGACGCATTAATCGTATATGATGATTTGACCAAGCAAGCTTGGGCGTATCGTCAAATTTCATTGTTATTGCGCCGTCCACCTGGTCGTGAAGCTTATCCTGGTGATGTTTTCTACCTTCACTCTCGTTTGCTTGAGCGTGCTTCACGTGTTAACGCTGAGTACGTTGAGAAGTTCACCAATGGTGAAGTGAAAGGTAAAACGGGTTCTTTAACGGCTCTGCCGATTATTGAAACCCAAGGTGGTGACGTATCAGCATTCGTACCGACTAACGTAATCTCGATTACGGACGGTCAGATCTTCCTTGAAACCAGCTTATTTAACTCAGGTATTCGCCCAGCGATTAACGCAGGTTTGTCAGTATCTCGTGTAGGTGGTGCGGCTCAAACGAAGATCATTAAAAAGTTAGGTGGTGGTGTTCGTCTGGCGCTAGCTCAGTACCGTGAATTAGCAGCGTTTGCACAGTTCGCATCCGATTTGGATGATGCAACTCGCGCGCAGCTAGAACACGGCCAAGCTGTAACGGAGCTGATGAAGCAAAAGCAATATTCACCCATGAGTGTGGCTGCAATGGCTTTGAGTCTTTTTGCTGCGAACGAAGGTCACTTGAAAGGCGTCGATTTACAGAAAATCGGTGATTTCGAAGCTGCTTTGATCTCTTACGCAAATGCTGAACACGCGGAGTTGATGAATAAAATCAACGAAACCGGCGGCTATGACAAAGAAATTGAGTCTGGCCTAAAAGCAATTGTCGAGAAATTTAAAGCCACCCAGGCTTATTAAGAAGAAGCTGCATTAGCAGCTTCTCTAGAGCCTAGGCTTCGAACAAGGGGGCAGTCGTTATGGCAGTCGGAAAAGAGATCAAAACCCAAATTAAGAGCATTCAAAATACGCGTAAAATTACTTCAGCAATGGAAATGGTTGCTGCAAGTAAGATGCGTAAAGCTCAAGATCGTATGGCTGCAAGTCGCCCTTATGCACAGAAAATACGTGCAGTCATCGGCCATATGGCAAATGCTCACGCAGAGTACCGCCACCGTTATTTAGAGCACCGCGAAGCCAAGCGAATTGGTTACGTTGTGGTGACATCTGATCGCGGCTTGTGTGGTGGTCTGAACACTAACTTGCTTCGTCGTATGCTAAAAGACCTTAAAGGTTGGGAGCAAAAGGGCGTAGAAGCTGAAATATGCGCTATCGGTCAGAAAGGTGCTTCTTTCTTTAAAACCGTTGGCGGCAAAGTGGTTGCGGTTAAAACTCATCTAGGTGACGTGCCACAGATTAATGACATTGTTGGCGCAATCAAGGTGATGTTGGATAAATTCGATAAAAAAGAGTTGGATCATTTGTATCTAGTCTCGAACGGATTTATCAACACCATGAGTTTTGATACCAAAATTGAGCAACTGTTGCCCCTGGTGGCAACCGATGAGAAATCCCTAAAGCACCACTGGGATTACCTGTATGAGCCTGACGCAAAAGACTTAATGAATTGTTTATTGGTTCGTTTTGTTGAGTCTCAGGTATACCAAGCGGTCGTTGAAAATAATGCTTGTGAACAAGCTGCGCGGATGATGGCAATGAAAAGCGCAACTGATAATGCAGGCAACCTAATTCGAGACTTGAACTTGGTATACAACAAAGCTCGTCAGGCAGCGATTACCCAGGAAATCTCCGAAATTGTGGGCGGTGCTGCAGCGGTTTAATGGCTTGCAGATTTGACGGTTTAAAGAGGAAGCGAACATGAGTAGCGGACGTGTCGTGCAGATCATTGGCGCTGTTATCGACGTGGAATTCCCACGCGATTCAGTGCCCAAAATTTACGATGCGCTTACGGTGAATGACACCGAAATCGTAATTGAAACTCAACAGCAGTTGGGTGACGGTGTAGTCCGTGGCATTGCCATGGGCTCCACTGAAGGTTTAAAACGCGGCTTAACCGTAGTTAATACCAATGAACCGATCCAGGTACCTGTTGGTAAAGAAACGTTAGGTCGTATTATGGATGTGTTGGGTCGCCCCATTGATGAGCGCGGCCCTATCGGTGAGCAAGAACGTGCCTCAATTCACCGTAAAGCGCCTTCATATGAAGAACAAGCACAAAGCTCTGAGTTATTGGAAACCGGTATTAAGGTAATTGACTTGGTCTGCCCCTTTGCAAAAGGTGGTAAGGTTGGTCTATTCGGTGGTGCGGGTGTAGGTAAAACCGTCAACATGATGGAATTAATCCGTAACATCGCCATCGAACACAGCGGTTATTCAGTATTTGCTGGTGTTGGTGAGCGTACCCGTGAAGGTAACGATTTCTACCATGAGATGAGCGAATCCAATGTACTTGATAAGGTGGCATTGGTTTATGGTCAGATGAATGAGCCTCCTGGTAACCGTTTGCGTGTTGCCTTGACTGGTTTGACGATGGCTGAGAAGTTTCGTGATGAAGGTCGTGACGTACTGCTGTTTGTGGATAACATTTACCGTTATACCTTGGCGGGTACTGAGGTATCGGCGCTATTAGGTCGTATGCCTTCAGCGGTAGGTTATCAGCCAACCTTGGCAGAAGAAATGGGCGTTCTTCAAGAGCGTATTACCTCCACTAAAACAGGTTCCATTACCTCTGTTCAGGCTGTATACGTTCCCGCGGATGACTTGACTGACCCGTCTCCAGCAACGACCTTTGCCCACTTGGATGCGACCGTTGTATTGTCACGTCAAATTGCAGAGCTAGGTATTTATCCTGCGATTGATCCTTTGGACTCAACTTCTCGTCAGTTGGACCCTCTGGTCGTGGGTCAGGATCACTACGATGTCGCTCGTGGCGTTCAAACCGTATTGCAACGTTACAATGAACTAAAAGACATTATCGCCATTCTTGGTATGGATGAATTGTCTGAAGATGATAAGTTAACCGTCGCGCGTGCGCGTAAAATACAACGTTACTTGTCTCAGCCTTTCTTCGTTGCAGAGGTCTTTACCGGTGCGCCAGGTAAATACGTTTCTTTGAAGGATACTATCCGCGGCTTCAAAGCAATTTTGGCGGGTGAATACGATCACCTACCAGAGCAAGCTTTCTACATGGTAGGTTCCATTGAAGAAGCTGTTGAAAAAGCCAAGAACTTGTAATTGAGGGTAAAACTATGGCTATGACGGTTCACTGCGACATCGTCAGCGCGGAGGAGCAGCTCTTCTCTGGCTTGGTCGAAATTGTGGTGGCCGCAGGTGAAGGCGGTGATTTGGGGATAGCTCCCGGTCACGCCGCCTTGCTGACAAGACTGAAGCCAGGCCCGATCCGTGTTAAAAAGCAAAATGGACAAGAAGAAGTCTACTTTGTATCAGGTGGATTTCTTGAAGTTCAACCGAACTCAGTGACCATTTTGGCTGACACGGCGATTAGAGCCAAGGATCTGGACGAAGCCGCTGCTTTAGAAGCGCAAAAAGAAGCCGAAAAAGCTTTGGCGAATAAAAGTGGCGAATTGGATTACAGTCTTGCTGCGGCACAGCTTGCTGAAGCCGTTGCTCAGCTTAGAACCATTAAACAGGTTCGTAATAAACTGGGCAAAGGTTAACCTGAAAACAGTCAACTCCCTAATTCTAGGGGGTTGATTCCCTTACCTCTCCTTCCTCTATTTCTTATTATCAGTTTTAAGATAGTATTAAGCTTTCACTTACTTATTTGAGGTTGTCATGCTTTTGGACGTCGTCATTTTGGCTGCTGGGAAAGGGTCGCGTATGCGCTCGAAATTGCCTAAAGTCCTACATGAGGTTGGCGGGCGTCCGATGTTGGCACATGTGTTTAAAGCTGCTGAAAGTTTAGCACCCAATAATGTTTTCACTGTAGTAGGACACGGGGCTGATCAAATACAAGAGAAACTTGGAAGTACGCATAATTGGATTTTACAGGAACAACAGCTTGGAACTGGACATGCTGTATCTCAATGTGCCAACCAACTAACATCTGGGGGATTAACATTAATTCTCTACGGTGATGTGCCTCTTATAAGTGCTGATACGCTTCGGAGGTTGCTTAAGGAGGCCCAGTTTCATTCACTAGCACTGCTAACTTTAGACATGCCTGATCCCACTGGGTATGGCCGGATATTAAGGTCTGAGCAAGGAGATATATTAGGGATAGTTGAGCAAAAGGATGCAACAAGCGCAGAGAAAGAAATCAAAGAGGTCAATACAGGTATTATGGCATGTTCAACAGATGCCCTAACGACTTGGCTGCCAAAATTAAAAAATAAAAATGCCCAGCAGGAATACTATTTAACCGATATTGTGGCAATGGCGGTACAGGAAGGTAAATCGATCGTATCCGTTCAGCCAAACCACATGTTTGAGGTGGAGGGGGTTAACAATCGCCAGCAGCTTGCTCTTGTTGAAGAATTTTATCAGACCCAACATATACAGTCATTAATGAAGCAAGGGGTAACCTTTGTGAACCCTAAAACGGTTACCATCCGAGGTGAAGTGACAGCCGAAACTGATGTCATCGTGGATGTTAATGTTGTATTAGAAGGTTCTATTGTCCTTGGGGAAGACGTATATATTGGCCCTAATAGCATCATTAAAAACTCGATTGTTGGACAATCATCTAGAATTGAATCGAACTCTCTCCTTGAGCAAGCAGAAATTGGGCGACAATGTGTGGTAGGCCCCTTTGCACGTTTAAGGCCTGGCACGAAATTGATGGATCAATCAAAAGTTGGCAACTTTGTTGAAATAAAAAAATCACAGATTGGAGTGGGGTCAAAGGTTAATCATCTTAGCTATATAGGTGATGCTGAAATTGGTGAGCATGTTAACGTTGGTGCAGGCACTATTACCTGTAACTATGATGGGGTGAGTAAACATAAAACCACTATTGATGATAATGCATTTATTGGGTCGAATTCAGCATTGGTTGCGCCAGTTAGTATTGGGAGAAGTGCGACGGTAGCAGCGGGTTCTGTTGTCACAAAAGATGTTCCCTCTAATGCTCTTGTGATCGCACGTACACGACAAATCATCAATGAGCAGTGGCAGCGCCCCAAAAAAGTGTGCTCTAGTGAGTTAAAAGATTAATACAGCAGGGTAATTATGTGTGGGATTGTAGGCGCCGTTGCGCATCGAAAAGTCGGAAAAATCTTATTAGAAGGCTTAAAAAGGCTTGAGTATCGAGGTTATGACTCGGCTGGGCTAGCTACTTTGGAAATAACGGGTATACAAAGAATACGACAAGCTGGAAAAGTCGATGCATTAGAAACCGCTTTAGCGAGCGTGGATTTAAATGGAACTCAAGGTATTGCCCACACCCGATGGGCAACGCATGGCGAGGCCAGTGAAACTAACGCCCACCCGCACATGTCCGGTCACTCAGTGGCTTTGGTTCATAATGGTATTATCGATAATTATCAAGAAGTGAAAGAAGGCTTAACAACAAAAGGGTATCGATTCGAAACTCAGACGGACTCTGAAGTTATCGCTCATCTAATAGATAGTCATTATCAGGAATCTCGCAATCTAACGAAAGCTGTCCGGTCAGCTGTAGAATCATTAGCCGGGGCTTATGCTATTGCTGTTATGCACGTAGAGCACCCGGGGTTGTTGGTTTGCACTCGTCAGGGGGCACCGCTGGTTATCGGAGTAGGTATTGATGAGCATTTTATAGCTTCTGATCAGCTTGCACTGACCCAGGTTACTAATCGTTTTATTTATCTTGAAGAGCATGATTTAGCAGAATTGACAGCCGAAACGCTGACAATCTTTGATGAACAAAATGTACAAGTTGAGCGTACTGTACAAAGCTTTAATATCACTCAAGATGCAGCGGATAAAGGCTCTTTTAAACACTACATGATGAAAGAAATTTTTGAACAACCAGCGGTTGTGAAAAGGTGTTTAGAAGGCCGGATCAACCAAGGAAGAGTTCTGGATGTAATGTTTGGCAGCAGTTCAAAAGAGATCCTTGATCAAACAAAAGCCGTACAGATTGTTGCTTGTGGAACTTCGTATCACGCTGGACTAGTGGCGAAATATTGGATTGAAGAACTAAGTCGAATTCCCTGCCAAGTAGAAGTGGCGAGTGAATATCGTTATAGAAAAACAGTGCCTCTACCTAATACGTTATTTATCACATTATCCCAATCGGGTGAAACCGCTGATACCCTTGCTGCGCTACGTAAAGCAAAAAAAGAAGGTTATGAAGGTAGTTTAACTATTTGCAATGTTCCGGGTTCATCTATGGTGCGTGAATCCGATTTAGCCTTAATGATGAATGCAGGGCCAGAAATTGGAGTAGCGTCTACAAAAGCTTTTGTGGCCCAACTAGTCTGTTTGATGATGCTGACATTGGCGTTGGCTCGCCGTACTGGTCTCTCTGAAGAGATTGAACGAAATATTGTACTGGGATTGCAATCACTCCCTCATGCTATTCAACAAATATTGGACTTGGATAAAAGAATACGATCTCTTTCAAAACATTATATGAAAAAGAATCACGCTCTCTTTTTGGGTCGGGGCGTTATGTATCCCATCGCAATGGAAGGTGCACTCAAGTTAAAAGAAATTTCCTATATTCATGCTGAAGCATATCCAGCGGGTGAATTGAAGCACGGCCCTTTGGCACTTGTGGATAAAGAAATGCCCATCATTGCTGTAGCTCCCAATGACGACCTTATTGATAAATTGAAATCAAACTTAGAGGTGGTGAGTGCACGCGGGGGTGAAATCTGTGTTTTTGCTGATCAACATGTAGAACTGAAAGAAGGTCCTAGTTTAACGGTCTTGCCCGTTGGAAGGATTCAACCATTTTTAGAGCCAATATTGATGGTTATTCCTTTGCAATTACTCTCTTACTATGTGGCTGTTCTTAAGGGAACGGATATTGATCAACCTAGAAACTTGGCAAAATCCGTAACCGTTGAATAGCATTGTTGAAAGTCATGTAACCATACTCGCAGAATTGCTATGGATGATAACTTTAGTAGCAAATTCTGCGTTTTTCATTTGTATATTAGTATATGTTTTAAAAAGTTAAAGTCATTGTAAAATTGGCTTGATGCGGTATAGAAAATAAAAGGTTGGTATTTATGGATAATTTTGAAGACTTTATAAAAAATTCAAGAAAGAGTCTAGATGAAAATACTGAAGAGAAGTTTAATAAAAAAATACCTAATATACTCAATGCAAAAAATACCGGAATAAATGTAGATATAACTAAAAATTCAATCTCTGATATAGAGTTCGAAAAACTGATTAAGTTTGTTAATAGTATTGGTTTAAGTGAAAAAATCTCTGAGTTGGCTGCAGGCAAAGAGGTAAATCGGACAGAGCACCGAGCAGCTAATCACATGGCTCTTCGTGATTTAGAAAGCATTCATTACGATGAAGAAGGAGCCAATATATCTAAGGATGTTTTTTCTGTTCTGAAAAAAATGGAAAAAATGTGTTGGCAGTTGAATTTAAACTTATGGAGAGGTTTTAACAATAAGCCCATTATTGATATCGTAAGTATCGGGATAGGCGGTTCTCATTTAGGCCCTAAAATGGCTGCTGACTCTTTAAGGCCCTATTGGCATGATACGCTGCGGTGTCATTATTTATCTAATATTGACGGTTCAAATTTCACAGAAACCATGCGAGATTTGGATGCTGATACAACATTATTCATTATTCAATCTAAATCTTTTAGCACACAGGAAACGATCAGAAACGCAGATGCCTGTCGTGAATGGTTTTATGCCAATGGTGGTCAAGAAAGCGATATCAAACGCCATTTTCTAGCCGTTACCTGCAATGTGGAACGTGCTGAGGCTTATGGAATTGATCCTGATAATATTTATCCTGTGTGGGACTGGGTTGGAGGGCGATATTCTCTTTGGTCTGCAATGGGGTTGCCGCTGGCTTTAACTATAGGAATGGAAAATTTTAAAGCCCTTCTTCGAGGGGCTTGGGCAATGGATCAGCACTTTATTGAGTCACCACTGGACTCTAACTTGCCTGTTATACTTGCGCTATTAGGGGTTTATTATCGCAATATCGTAGGCGCGCAAACGCATGTGATATTGCCCTATGATCATTACTTGAGTGCCTTGCCTGCACATTTACAGCAGCTTGATATGGAAAGTAATGGCAAAAGCGTAACTCAAGAGGGTAATCCCGTCGGGTATGCAACGGGTCCAGTTATATGGGGTGGGGTGGGTTCAAATGGGCAGCATGCCTATCACCAGTTACTGCATCAAGGTACAGACCTCTGCCCTTGTGATTTCATACTCCCACTAAAAACGCATAACCCCGTTGATAACTTTCATTCAATATTGGTCGCTAATTGCTTAAGTCAAAGTCAGGCTTTGATGCGTGGTCGATCAGAAGCAGAGGCTTACGAGTTGCTGATTGATCAAGGGCGTAGTGAAGTAGAAGCTAAAAGGTTGGCGCCTCACCATAGCATTCCTGGTAATCGACCAAGTAATACAATTTATTTTGAAAAACTAACACCTGAGACGTTAGGTGCACTCATTGCCATGTATGAACATAAAGTCTTTGTACAAGGTGTGATATGGGGTATTAATTCATTTGATCAGTGGGGCGTCGAGTTAGGAAAAAGTCTGAGTAAAGACGTTTTAAAATCCATGGAAACAGGTGATACAGATAAATTGGATGCTTCAACAGCTCACTTAGTGAGCATGTATAGAGATGCACAAAATCGTGCGTAAAGTATAGGCCGCTTTAAATATATAAAAGGAGTTTCAATGTCAAATGTAGCCTTTAAAGGTAATCCAATTCAATGGTGGGTTTCCAAAAAAAGGGGATGCCGCTCCAGATTTTACTTTATGCGCAGCCGATTTAAGTGATATCAGTTTAGCAGATTTTTCGGATAAAACGATTCTTCTAAATATATTTCCCAGTATTGATACACCAGTATATTCAGCCAGTGTACGCGCATTTAACGAAAAAGTATCGAAAATAGAAAACGTAGTTGTACTTTGTATTTCTGCTGATTTGCTATTCGCTTCAAGCCGTTTTTGCGAAACAGAAGGCCTTGAACGTGTAATAACAGCTTCATGTTTTCGTGCAAAAAACTTTTCTAAAGATTATGGGATTGAAATTTTGGATGGACTACTAAGAGTATTAACAGCAAGAGCTGTAATCATTATAAAAAACAATTCCATAATATACAGTGAAATGGTGTCCGAAATAACAGATGAACCAAATTATAATACCGCGATATCCGTTTTGAATGAGATGTAGTGCTTCATCACATTAGAATCTTCGCTTGTGTCCATATTTGAACAGTTTTGTGAATTTGATACACGTTTAGGATTTATTATAGAAGTAGAACATAATGTAAAAGGTAAAAAGCTTGCTTGCATATGTCTAGTTGATTTTGGTTAATGAATTTGAATAAAGAAACGTTATGTACAATTTTATGAGCGCGATCAAACTGAATATTTTCTGGGTAAGTTTAATATTGCAGTGGTGAACATTACATATGAATGCGTTATTAGGTTTAAATCTGAAATGCTTGCATTGAGGATATTATTCCTAGGTAGTGATATTGTTCTTATAAGACCAGATAATGCAGTAAATTATGAGGCACCTATTGACTAGGCGCTAATCAAAGGTGATGAATATTAAGCTTGCAAAAGATCCTCTACCATAATTGTACCCTGTAAATAATCCACTGCCGAACCGATTAATAGAGTACGGTTTCCTGACATCTGACAATTCACAAACCCTTTCCGTTTGGAAAGCTGTATAGCCATTAGACTCTCTTTTTGAAGCTTCAGCGACCAATAAGGTGCAAGTTCACAGTGCGCTGATCCCGTAACAGGGTCTTCAGGAACGCCATATTTAGGAAAAAAACATCGACTGACAAAATCGCAGTTATCCCCTTGGGCGGTAACAACTACCCCACGTAAATCAAGTGTTTTCCACATATCTAAATTTGGGTTCAGTGAGCGTAATTCTTCTTCTGAAGATAAAACAACGATATAGTCATAGGCTGAAAGGACTTCAATTGGGGATTGATCGGTTAAACCAGTTAATAGCGCCTCTGGGGCCGATACTGGTACAGGCAGGCTTGCAGGAAAATCGAGCTTTAGTTGATTCCCATATTTAGAAACATAGAGAGTGCCACTTTTAGTATAAAACTCTATCGTTTCTTCCAGGATGTGAAGATGTTTGAATAGTACATGAGCAGTTGCCAGAGTGGCGTGTCCACAAAGCTCTACTTCTCCGTTCGGAGTAAACCACCGCAACTGGAACCCTTCTTTATATGGTACAACGAAGGCTGTTTCAGATAGGTTATTTTCTGATGCTATGTTCTGTAAAAGCCTGTCTGGAATCCATTCAGAGAGAGGGCAAACTGCTGCAGGGTTTCCCTGAAATAATTTTTCTGCAAATGCATCAACCTGATAGATGGGTATTTCTTTCATAAGTGACTACTTCCGATGTTTATGTAGACATAAATCATTCTATAGAATGAACCTAAATACGTAATAAAAAGTGAATTGGTTCGCATTTAAAAATAATGGGATAATTTTTGTTTCTTCAAAAACAAGCTATTAATACTTATATAGTACAATTAATGTTAGTTTGTACAAGCATTTTCTGCTTCGGCTTGTTATTCGCAGGTGACAGGTGATCAATTCCTTAACTTGTTAAAATCACTTCTTAATACCTCTCTATCATTATTTTCAAATGTAATGATACCTGCAACATCGACGAGAGAACGTGTATGAACAAGATTTCCTACTTTAACACGCCAATAAATCTTATATGGGCTTTCTATTCTAGGTTCATTCAGTAAGGTGATCACTCCTTTACCCAGAGGGAGGAACGCTAATACGACATTATTTTGTTTGTTTGATAAGTAATTATTAGATTTGCTTGATATATATGCGTTATTGGAAGTCAATTTAATCAATAGATATTTGTAAAGATATAGATAGACAGAATAAAAATATCTAAATAATTATAAAGTCTTAAAATTTCTATCCATCCTTCTGTAAGAAATAGCTTCTGTTAAGTGGCTCCGCTCTATATTGCTAGATGCATCTAGATCGGCAATGGTTCTAGCGACCTTAATGATTTTATGGTATGCGCGGGCGGAAATATTTAACTTGTCTATAATGTTTTCTAGAAATTTACGAGTTTCTTTATCAAGAAAACAAAATTTATTAAGGTCTTGATGAGTCATCTTTACGTTTGCTTTGCCCGCTCTTTGGAGCTGTATATTTCTGGCTTTGTAGATTAGCTCTTTTGCCTGCTTTGACGAAATACCGTTCTGTTCAGTTTGAAAGAATACTTCTTTTTTAATTGGAGGCACTTCAATATGCAAGTCAATACGATCTAGTAGTGGCCCTGAAATAGATGATTGATACCGCTCGGCTTTTCGATCTGAACAGTCGCTGCAACGCTTCTCTTTAATCGTATAATACCCGCATGGGCATGGATTTAAAGCCGCTACGAGCTGAAACTCAGCAGGGAAACGTACATGTTGGCTGGCTCTTGCGATATGCACCTCTCCATTTTCGAGGGGCTCTCGCAGCACATCAAGTACTTTTCGAGAAAATTCGGGTAACTCATCCAAGAATAGTACGCCATGGTGTGCCAAGGATACTTCACCCGGCTTGGGCCTTGAGCCTCCTCCAACCAATGCTACGCCTGAGCAAGTGTGATGAGGTGATCGAAAAGGGGGAGAGAGGGAAAGGCTTTTATCAATACCCTGGTGTGATAAAGACTGTATTGCAGCCATTTCTAACGCCTGAGTTCTTTCGAGTGGAGGCAGTAAATCAGATAGACGAGTAGCCAGCATGGTTTTACCCGTGCCAGGGGGGCCCATCATAAGCAAGTGGTGTCCCCCGGCTGCAGCAATGATGAGAGCACGTTTTGCCTGGTGCTGCCCTTTAATATCATTTAAGTCTAATTGTGAGGTAAGAGGTTTGGGCATTAATTTTTTAGGCGGAATGGATGAGAGCAGAGAGCGTCGTTCAATATGTGCGCAAACTTCAGAAAGGGTTCGGGCTGCGAAAGATTGAGTTTCATGGCAAAGCGCAGCTTCTTCGTGATTATCAATAGGCGCAATAAAGGTTTTGCCTGAATGCCCACACGCCAACAAAGCGGGAATCAGTCCATCCACAGGTCGAATATCACCTGACAAGCCTAATTCTCCAACGCACTCAAAATCATCAAGTGAGTCGCACTGAAGTTGCCCGCTGGCTATCAAGATACCTAATGCAATGGGAAGGTCAAAACGGCCGCCATGCTTTGGCAATTCTGCTGGAGCTAGATTGATGGTTAATCGACGTGAAGGAAAATCAAAGCCACTGTTTATGATCGCGCTTCTAACCCGATCTTTACTTTCTTTTACCGCTGCCTCTGGCAGTCCAACAAGAGTGAGCCCTGGCAGTCCATTAGATAAATGCACTTCGACGGAAACGAGAGGCGCATCCATGCCAACTTTTACGCGTGTCCAAAGTGTTGCAAATGACACAGCAGTATTCCTTGCAAAATTGAAATCATTATTCCATTTCAATTTATACGGCGCAATCAGTCGTTCGGCTAGGGCTGAAATAATTAGACAATAAGTGATATTCGAATGAAAACAGGGGTCACCAATCTACTCATGTCATGATTTACTATTTTCTAATTCTCGAACAGTTGATTCTAACTCTGTTAATTTATTTCTTGTTCTTTCCAATATTTTTGTTTGAGCATCAAATTCTTCACGACCAATAAAGCCAACTTTTTTTAGTTGTTCTTCGATTAAAGACGCAATCAATGATTGTTGGTCAGACTGCGTTCCTTTAGTTGATTTTAATGTATTCACAATACTTTCACTTAACGTTTGAATAAAAGCTTTCATAGAATAAAACCGTCAATCTGTGTCAATAAACTGTAAAAAGTCATTAATAAGTCGAATACTTTAAAAAATATATTTGCATGAAGCGACCAATAAAAGACAACAAAGTTGCATGAATTCGATTGTTAGCGCCTTTTTACCTAACAATTGACACATATTGACCTTTCTAAGGATGGCATTGCAGATCAAAATGATGGCCTTCATGCAGTAGCCAATTATATGACGGATATTTTGGCTCTTATTGACTGGTTTTTTATTTGAAAAAAACCATTGGCACGACGAATGCACCGGCTTCGCTACCGAATGGGTGCAGTGCCGGCCGATAATTAGAGTACGGCCAGTGCAAAGAGCAACAAAAAATGCAACCACAATAAGGGAAAGCTAAGCCGAAGAACCTTCTTTGTTGCTGCATCCTTTCTCTTAACAACTTTGAAAACATCATAGCTCGGAGACTATATGATGCGTAAAACTCAAAAGGCCACTTTTGCAAAGCCAAGCTCTCTGCCGACTAAGCTGGCCATTGCCCTTTCATCCGTGATGGCAGCACAAGTTTTTGCTGCGGATTATCCAAACCACCATTTTGGTGTTGGCATTAGAACTGATCTAAAATTCAATAATTCTGATGTCAAACCCAATAAAAACAAAGAAAATAAGTCGAATGAGTTTGGTATTGAGTACCTAAGGCTTAATTTCGCAGGTGATTTAACACCGCAAACTTCTTATAGAGTTAGGTTCCGTTTAAACAGAGATACTAATCCAAGACCAAACTCCTATTCAGTAACCTGGAAAGGGGCAGGCCCTGATGGTTTAACAGGTACTGCTGCAACTAATGCAGATGATGTGTACGAAGTTAACGCGTCGGGAGCAACAAACAAAGAGGGGGTCTCTAGTGCTGTAGATTATGCATATTTAACGCACAATCTAAACGATAATTTTGCCGTTCGTGCAGGCAAATTCTTCTGGAATGGTGTTTGTGGGCGTGAGGGTGATTATAACGGTGAGGATGTATATTTTTATTCTGACGCGTGTAATCAAACGGCATCCTATAAGACGGGCATAGGTTTTATGCCGATGTTTTCAGGTCAGACGCTTGTGCTTGCCATTACTAACGGCGATACATCCCAAAGCAATCACAGAAATTTTGGGTATGGCGTAACTTGGTATGGTGATATTGCGGATGGTATGATACAGCCAATAGTTGCATACGCTGTGGATCCGTCAACTGAACAAAAAGATAATGTTTCTGGTACGAAAACAAAAGAAGCTGCCAATAAAACTTATCTCACAGTTGGTACTAGAATCAATTTCGGTGATCACTTCTTTGAAGTAGATTATATTGATACCAAAAGTGAAGATGACATGGTTAATTCCAGTATGGATGAGCAGTGGAAATCATGGGTATTTGCTGCGAGGGCTCGTTTAATGGGTAAGGCATTCCAGCCGCACCTAAAATATGTGATGGACGAGTATGATGATGATGATAGCAATAAAGCTTCTACTGGTTCATATGATAGAACTGGATGGGGTATAGCGTTGGAGTACTACCCAGAAATGCTGAAAGGTAAAGGCACTGACTGGCGTGTGCATGCTGCGTATGATGAGAGAAAAACTAAGTTTGATATGACCGGAGCGAAAGACGTTAAGGATTCGGTATTTAGACTTGGATTTAGTTGGGTATTTACTAATGCTGGAACAAAGTAGTTAGTAAATCTGTATTCTGACACGACTTGCTTAATTCAAGCACTGTCAGTAATCTGAAAACGCCGGCTTTGATGCTGGCGTTTTTTTTGGTACAACGCTGGCTTTTGCCTGGTTAGGAGTGCTTCATGAAGTTAGTGACGGCGATAATTAAGCCTTTTAAGCTGGATGAGCTCAGAGAAGCCTTGTCTGAGATTGGGGTGAAAGGGGTGACGGTAACGGAAGTCAAAGGCTTCGGTCGTCAGAAAGGCCATACAGAGCTGTATCGCGGGGCAGAATATGTGGTGGATTTTTTACCCAAAATCAAAGTGGAAGTCGCAATTGACGATTCTTTGACGGATGCGGTGATCGAGGCCATCACTCAATCAGCCAACACAGGCAAAATTGGGGACGGTAAGATTTTTGTGACACCCCTAGAGCAAGTCATTCGCATTCGAACCGGGGAAACCGGCTCAGATGCCGTTTAATAAGTCCCCAAATTGATATGGTTGAAAGCCGAATCTCGTCTGGGCGCAAATATTGCTCTTAGAAGCCAGACTTGCTTGCAGGTCGCATCTTAGCTTTTCCTCGTTTTTCTCTGGGCAAAGTGGTTGCTTGTCTGCGTTGGGGAACGCTTTTGGGGACTCAATGTCCCCTTTTTTCTGTCTGCCAGACACTATATAGTGTGCGTCAGAAAGAGCGTACCCAACGATTGATCAATGACATTCAACCAAGCTAAAAGTGGTATCAATAAAAGGTGGTATCAAGTTCCTGTGGTGGTGTCGGTCCCCAGGTGGAGAATTGCGTTGCCCATGAAGTTTAAATCTCTAATGTTAGGCCTGTGTGGCCTGCTTCCTTTTTCGCTGGTTCAGGCCGAGCTCAGTGCCAACCTTGGTATGTCCAACATGTACGTCAAGCGAGGAGTGAAGTCCAGCTATAACGACACCTTGGTGTTTCAAGGCGGATTGGATTACCAAAACCCTTGGGGGTTTTATTTGGGTGGGTTTGCCTATAACCGAGACTCTCGAGAAGTCGACAATTGGTTGGAATCAAATGCCTACGCTGGCTGGGCCGGAGGCTATCAGGATTTCAGTTGGGGCGGGGGGATCATTCACTATGAATTTGATGGCCCTGACGAAGGCTATGACGAATACACAACCTCGCTTGGATGGAGGTTTCTAAGATTCAGTAGCTTCCATCGTGACGATGGCACGGAGAATTATTACGACGTTCAGGCCAATGCGCATATTTGGGATAACATGGGCTTTATCTTTGGCGTAGGCGTAAAAGACCTAGAAAAAATAAAGAACGGGAAAAAAAGGCGTAAGCACTATAAAAACTACCGTATTGGGTACATTGTGGCTATGCAATCGGATGTTGAATTTGGGATTCAGCTAAATTTCACCGAAGAAAAAGAGCGAAACTTCCAAGATGCGTTCTCGTTGCAATTTAGCATCGCGCGTAAATTTACCCTTTTTGATTGGTAGTTCTGTCCCTGAAAAGCAGAGCTATTCCTCTATCTTTCGGAGAGCGCCTTTTTGAGGGCGCTCTTTTCATACTTTAGAAAGATTAATCCTGATTAAGCGCTTGCTTCATAAACTCAGGCATCGCTAGCCCAGCCTTGTGCATATCCACGTTGTAATACTGTGTTTTGAATGTTTTATTGGCCGCATCTGCTTCGCGAAATGCGGTTGCTAGACCCGATTTCTTAGCAAGGGTACAGCTCCACCAGCCTGAAGGGTACAACGGTTGCGGAAATGGGAAGGTATGGCATGAAGCAAAGCCAGCAGACTTCATGTCGTCGTGCACTTTCTTAATGATGCTGTGGGTGTGATACAAAGGCGATTCACTTTGCTGAACGACGAGCCCATCGGCGCTTAATGCTTTTTCGCAGTTCTTGTAAAAGTCTACGGCAAACAAGCCTTCGGCTGGCCCAACAGGGTCTGTTGAGTCAATGATGATGACATCAAAGCTACCGGGTTCTGCCTCGGCAATGAAACGAATGCCATCATCAAAAAGTAAGGTAGCACGAGGGTCATCGTTGCTTTCGCATAGCTCGGGGAAATACTTTTCCGACATGCGCGTCACCATTTCATCAATGTCGACTTGCCAGACTTGCTTAACGCCAGGGTGTTTTAAGACCTCACGCAAGGTACCGCAGTCACCGCCGCCAATAATGGCCACTCGCTCTGGGTTTGGATGAGAAAACAAAGGTACATGGGACATCATTTCGTGATACAAAAAATTGTCGCGAGTACTGACCATGGTGCAGTCGTCGATGACCATCAGGTTGCCATAGTGCTCCGTTTCATACATGTCGATGGTTTGAAAGGGGCTTTTGACGGTCTCAAGTTTAGACTTAATTTTCAGAGAAAATGCTGAGCCTTCAGAGGTGAAGGCTTCAGAATACCAGTTTTGATCAAGAACGCTCATCGTTGCCATTCAACCTTTTGGGCGATTAATGGTGAAGGGCGCCAAGGATAACCAGATCGCCATCACTCAACAATGACTTTGCTGATTCTAGGGCCCATTTACATACATTTTTTGTGCTGTCAGAAGTAAAGCATTTCAGCGAGGACACACTTTCTTTTAATCAACAAAGCTTTTTCTATATAAAAGCACAGAAGGTGGATTCGGCCCGGGTTTCTCCGTGGTGTTTTGAGTTGCATCTAGGCCAGCCTGGTCGTAGAGTTCACCTCCCCAGAATCGCATTGATCACTGCATAAAGCGCTTTGTGGATAAGGGTGATGATGAGCAGTGAAGAGGAACTTTGCATGACGACCATTCAAGAGGCGCTGGCCACTTACAACCTTTCTTATTGGGGAGAGGGGTATTTTGACATCAGTGCTAACGGACATTTATTGGTTCGCCCTGGTGGTGAGTCCAATGGCCCCAGTATTGATTTGCCTGAGGTCGTGCAGGCGATTCAGGCACGTGGTTTGGCATTACCCACTTTGGTGCGGTTTCCGGGTATTTTGCAAGATAGAGTGAGACGCATCTACCAGGCCTTTTCGAATAGTATTGCTGAATTGAACTATCAAAATCATTATCAGCTGCTTTATCCAATTAAAGTGAACCAACAACGCCCAGTGGTTGAAGCCATTATTGAAGGTCAGGTAGCGGCGGGGCAATCGGTAGGGCTGGAAGCCGGCAGTAAACCAGAATTAATCGCCACTCTAGCGCTTGCTCAGGGCCATCAGGCGACTATCGTATGCAACGGCTACAAGGACGCGCACTTTATTCGTTTAGCGCTCATGGGCGAGCAACTAGGACATCGAGTGTACTTGGTGGTTGAAAAGCCCTATGAAGTAGAAAAAATATTGGCTGAAGCCAAAGCCTTGGGTGTAAAACCGCGTTTAGGTGTACGTGCTCGGTTAGCGTCGATTGGTAAAGGCAATTGGCAAAATACCGGTGGTGAAAAGTCAAAGTTTGGGCTCAATGCTCATCAATTATTGGAGATGATCGCTACCCTTCGAAAGCATGATGCTTTGGATGCGCTGCAATTACTGCATTTCCATTTAGGTTCGCAAATCGCCAGTATTCAAGACATTCAGGCAGGGCTGCGCGAGTGTGGGCGTTTTTACGTCGAGTTATCCAAAATGGGCGCGCCTATTTCCACGGTAGACGTTGGTGGCGGGCTGGGGGTGGATTATGAGGGTACGGGCTCACGCAGCGCGTGTTCGATGAATTATGACCTCTCTGAATATGCGAGTGCCGTTGTGACGGCGTTTGATCGTGCGGCGCGTGATGCAGGGTTGCCCCAACCGGCTTTAATGTCAGAGTCAGGGCGTGCGGTTACAGCGCATCATGCACTGTTGCTGGCGAATATCATTGATGCCGAAAAGCATCCGCAGGATTCACATATTCCAGCCGTGTCGGCAGATGAGCCAGCCACCTTGAGGCAACTGCGTAAGGTGTATGACCGACTGATTAATCCGCCCACTGAAGATAACAAAAGCGATCGAAATCTGTTGGAAGCCTACCACCAGATCATCAGTGCCTATCAAGATGCTCAAACAGAGTTTACCTTTGACGGACTGGGTTTGGAGGCAAGAGCGAAAGTAGAGCAGCTCTATGGAGCCGCGTGCTATCAGTTAGCCCAGAAGCTGACGCCCAGTGTGAAACGTCATCGAGATATCATCGATGAATTACGTGAAAAGCTGGCAGATAAACTCTTCGTTAACTTTTCCTTGTTCCAATCGTTGCCTGATGTCTGGGGTATCGATCAAATTTTTCCTGTGATTCCG
This sequence comes from uncultured Saccharospirillaceae bacterium, assembly GCA_947499545.1. GTDB lineage: Bacteria > Pseudomonadota > Gammaproteobacteria > Pseudomonadales > Oceanobacteraceae > CANMOZ01. The sequence continues at coordinate 37,253 of CANMOZ010000011.1, read as the reverse complement.
ATTTCACAGCTCAATCAGCCGATTGGTCGTCGTGCCGTGATCCAGGACATTACCTGCGATTCGGATGGTCGTATTGATCATTACGTCGATGGTGAAGGTGTCGAAACAACGTTGCCATTGCCGACCCCAAAGGAGGGCACTTCACTTGTGTTGGCCTTTTGCATGGTTGGAGCTTATCAAGAGATTTTGGGTGACATGCATAATCTTTTCGGCGATTCGGATTCGGTTGACGTTCATGTCGATGCTGAAGGGCAGGTACGCTTGGATAATGAGATTGCTGGCGACTCTGTCTCAACCGTGCTGAGATACGTCAATTTCGATGTTGGTCGTTTACAATCCGCGTTTGATTCACAGTTACAAAACGCACCGCTAACGAGCGATGAAAAAGCGCTCTTTTTGTCCGAGTTACAAGAAAGCTTCACCGCCTACACGTATCTTGGCGAATAACGTCCCGCCTCATAAACCCTGGCCACACCAGGGTTTTACCCGGGTCATTTGGTTGCATCGACATTCTTATAACTAAATAATTTAGGGTATTGCTGGCGCTTCTTTCCTGCTCAACTATAAATTTCGCTCAGGCATTGTTTGATGTGTGTTCGTAGGTTGCGAACCACGACAGTGAGAGGAGCGTGTTATGTCGAACGACGCTTTGGAAGTCATGGATGAATTTGAAGAACCCATGGACGATGAAATGGATTCAGACCTTTCTAGCGGAGAGGATGTTCAAGAGGAGTCTGCTGTACGTTTAGCCACCAGCAACAAAGGCTCTAAGAAAAAAGCCAAGGGCAGTGCAGACAAGAGCGTTGATCTTGAGTACATCGGCAGCAAAGAAGAAAGCGCTGAGACTCGTAGTATCGCCTCAAGGGCTAAATTGCGGTCTCAAATGGAAGCGGACGTTGATGCCTACCTGCAAAAAGGCGGCAAGATTAAGGAGATTGAGCCTAATGTGATGGCTGACCCTCCTCGCAAGCCCGTTTCTAACTACGGTAGTCGCCCTATTTAGGGTGATGATGGCCTCTTGCAAAGTTGCAAAAGGCCGCCAGCAGATTTGCTGTTTTGTTGGCATAGCCACGTTTGGAAAGCTTGTGGCGAAGGCCTGTCCTAATTACAGGATTGGCCCCATGTCTTCTTGCAGATCCTCCAGTTCGTAATCAATGATGACGGGGGAGTGCAGACCAAAACGAAAATCTGACAATATTTTGGCGTCAACAATCAGGCCTTTGAGTCCAGGCGTGCAGATTTGGTAATCAAAGCGACGTCCTCTGGTACCCTGATTAGCGTCTTCAACGCTTGGCCACCAAGTGAACTGATTGTGACCGAAATTGGCTTCCCTGAACGCATCTACGAAGCCGATAGGGTCCAAAATTTCTTGCATCAGCGTCAGCTCTTCCGGATGAAACCCCATGTCGGGTGCATCGATGCCCTCTTGAACATCCTCTGCCTTAGGCGCTACGTAAAATGAGCCGGCAAAGATGAATTCCCTGCGTTTACGTCTCGTTTTACGACAATGCTCTGCAAGCCCCTCTAAAAACTTCACTTTGTCTTCTTGGGTGTTGAATGTATCCACCGGTGGGCAAAGCAAGCTACCCACACTGACCTTTTCAAAGTCGGCTTGGATGTAGCGTCCATAGCGGTCACAGGCTTGAAAACCCATTCCCGTCATAATGGCTTTTGGCGTTTCTTTGCAAAAGATTGCAACGCCGGCATAGCCATCGGGTTCTGCATCAAAGTAATACGCGTTGTACCCAGGAGGGTATTCAAAGTCTGGATGCAGCTGGTGCAACTTCGTTTGTATGTTTTGTAAGCATATAACGTCAGCATCGACGTCGTTCAACCACCGAAACAGCCCCCATTGGGCCGCTGGCTCTATGCCATTCACATTGACTGTTAAAACCTTCATACGTGGTCCCTGAAGCCTGTAGGGTGTATGATACTTCGTTGTTTCTCGATCAAAGCTTACAAAAGCTTTGAGACACAAGAACCAAATCAGCTCTCAGTTGTTGTTGGACGAAGCTGGCCACCCACAGCGCCATTTTTTTATTGGCCTGTTAAATAGCATAGCCTCGTTCTCGTATTCGTTCGGGATTACCTTATGCAGCCCTATCAGCGCGACTTTCTAGATTTTGCCTTTCAGCACGGCGTCCTTCAGTTTGGATCTTTTACGTTGAAGTCAGGTCGTACTTCGCCCTACTTTTTCAATGCTGGGTTATTTAACAGTGGGGCAGCATTAGCAAAACTAGGACACTTTTACGCGCAAGCGATCGAAGCCGCGGGTGTTGATTACGACCTCATTTTTGGACCAGCTTACAAGGGTATTCCTTTGTCTGCATCTGCAACTATTGCATTGGCGACAGATTTTAACAGAGACATTCCCTATGTTTTCAACCGAAAAGAGAAAAAAGATCATGGAGAAGGCGGTCAGTTGGTAGGCGCTCCTCTTGAAGGCCAGGTATTGATTGTCGATGACGTTATTACGGCGGGAACTGCAATTCGTGAAGTCATGGAATTATTTTCGAATTTTCCGGCTGCAAAGCCTGCTGGCGTAGTGGTTGCCATCGATCGGCAGGAAAAAGGGAAGGGTGAGTTGTCCGCCATTCAGGAAGTGGAGCGTGATTTTGGTATCCCTGTGATCAGCATTGTCAGCCTGACTCAGGTTCTTGAATACGCACAAAGCAGCCCTGAACTTAAAGAGCACGTGGGGGCCATTCAGGCCTATCGCGAGGAGTATGGGGTTTAAGACTGAAGGGAGGAGGTTTAACCCTCGGTTAAGAGCGTTAAACCTTAAAGCGATTCACCAGATCGCTGAGATCATCAGCAAGATCAGCTAAGCGAGTACCGTTTCCTTTTGCACTTTCAGCGATACGAGAGACGCTTTCAGAAGCGTCCTTGATGTCCACAATGTTTTTAGAAATGTCTTCTGAAACCGCATGCTGTTCTTCTGAAGCAGCGGCGATCTGAAGGTTCATGTCCTTAATGCGCTCAACTTCGGTGGAAATGATCTTGAACGCTTCTTGAGCGTCTTGGGTTTTCTCAACGGTGCTCTGTGAGAGACCTTGGCTTGCAGCCATGTTCTCAGACACGCTTTGAGTGCTGGTGCGAACGTCTTCTACGAGTTGATTAATCTCTTCGGTGGCTTCTTGAGTACGCTTAGCCAGTGCACGAACCTCATCCGCCACAACCGCAAAGCCTCGGCCTTGTTCTCCGGCGCGAGCGGCCTCAATCGCAGCGTTCAGAGCCAGCAGGTTGGTTTGCTCTGCTATGCCTCTGATGACGTTCAAGATTTCTGTGATGTTCTGGTTGCTCTGCTCTAGCGTCCTAAGTGCATCACTTGACGCTTGTAACTGGCTACCTAATTGGGTCACAGAACTGACAGTGCTGACGAATATGTCTTCACCCTTAGAGGTCGCGGATTGACACTCTTTTGCAGCGTTCGCTGCTTCTTCGCAGTTTCGGGCAATTTCGCTGGCGGCTGAAGACATCTCGCTTACGGCCGCAACCACTTGTTCTACAGCGACTTTTTGATTGTTGGTCTCATTATGCATTTGCTCGGATACATCGGCAGCGGTCGCGGAGGATTCTTTAACCAAAAGAGAGCCATCTCGAATACGCCTAACCAAGTCTGCCACAGTGTCGAGCAGTCGATTAAACCAATGAGCCATTTCTGCGATTTCGTCTTTGCTGCGGGCGGTTAAGCGACGGGTAAGGTCACCTTCACCTTCAGCAATGTCACGCAGTTTGGCGGTGACGTTTTTAATGGGAGTGGCTATGAGAACCGCAAGCCCTGCTCCCACCAAGAAGAAGATGACGATAGCAATGAAGGACAGCAAGGCCACCCAAGTTGTGGCACGAGTGGCTTCTGCAAACACCTCAGCTTCTGGTACCAAGCCTACGAGATCCCACCCAAGGGACTCGATGGAATTTTTAATAGCGAAAAAACGAACGCCATTCAGAGTTATTAATTGCGCTTGGTCCGTGAATTCCAAAAGGGTGGCATAGGATTCACCGATATCCACGAGCTGTTTGAAATTATTTTCAGGCACTTTGGGGTCAACGAGTACCGTTCCATCTGTCTGCATCAACATAAGATGGCCGGTTTCCCCTAGAATGACTTGCTGGAGCATATCCGTCAGCCCTTTAAGGCTGACATCAAGCCCTTGAACACCTACTAGCTTACCAGTGGCGTCGTGAATGCTGTGAACGGTACTGATAATGGTGACATCGTCCGGTTCGTAGTAATACGCATCGGTTCTTAGTGATTCTTTAGGTTTACTCTTGGCGAGAGAGTACCAAGGACGCTTGCGTGGATCATAGTTTGCCCCTGATTTTCCTTTGGGCCATTGGATGTACCCGCCGTCTTCATAGCCGAGATACGCATAGGCAATGCCTGGGTGGGATTTAGCAAAACGGTTAAAGAGATCGTATACCGCTTGTTCAGGGCCACCCACACTGTCTGATTTCATTTGAACGGAAGAACTCTGACTGACATACGACGTGGTATTGCCTATACCGCCCATGGATTCAGGAGACTGGGCCAACATTTGAGTATTTTCTTCGATGCCTTTGAAAAAGGTGGTCATTGAGTACGAAATATGACGCAACTCGCGCTGCATGGCACCCTGATATTGCTCAAGGGAGGAACTTCGGAACTGATGAATGACCACAAAGGAAATCAGCAACGCAGGAACGGCAACCGCGAAGAAAAAGCTGATAATTAGCTTTTGACGAATACTCATAAGACTTCCACCCAAAACGGCTCTCTTTCAGTCTAGGTGCATCTTTGGAGGGTTGCATAACTTCGATGACGGCTTATCAGAGGAAAACACAGGTAAATTATACCGGTTACAATTTGATTCCCTAAGTTACTAAGAATCGACGAACGACGACGCATTCGTTCGTACCATGAGAGCGACGGGGGATTGTAAAACACTAGGAAACGGCCGATAAGCCTTGATCTAAGGTGCGCATTTGTCACCTTAGATCAAAGTAGCAGTCTCACTGGTAGAGGAATGCGTTAGGGTTAGCTTCCCCAAACAGCCTTCATCAGAGCACCAGAGAGCGTGTCCCATTGGTCGGTTGGCTTAAGGGAAAATTCCGAGCGGACGTATTGCCTGATTCGACCTTCAGCAAAGGCCAACAGCAGATTTGCTGCGGCTGCTTCAGGAAGAGCAGGACGTTTTCCCTCGCGCAGCTCAGCTTCACGCAAAATTTGCTTTAACTGAGTATCGACACGATCGAAAAACTGGGCCACTCTATTGCGCAGTCGCTCCGTTTCCCCGGCCAGTGCATCACCGGTCATGATCCGGCACATACCCGGATTTTTTTCGGCGAAGGTCAGCAGCAAGGAGACAACGTCCTGGCAACGCCCTTGGGCTTGTTGGTTTTCCGAAAGCACACGATTGATCCGAGAGAAGACTGTCTCCTCAATGAACTCAATCAAGCCTTCGAACATCTTAGCCTTGCTGGGGAAGTGGCGATAAAGAGCGGCTTCGCTGACGCCGACTTCTTTAGCAAGGCTGGCGGTGGTGATGCGCGCCCCAGGATTAGCCTCCAGCATGCTCGCTAGGCATTGGAGGATCTGATCCCGACGGGACACTTTGTTATTGGCTTCTGTCATGGCAACAACGAATCTTCTAACCGATCAGGTATGCTACTTACTTCAGCGTGTACCTGCAAACCTGAAAGATCACTATTTCAGGTATTTGGGATGCGGTACCGCTGCAGCCCTAGCGGGTTGTCCTACTCGAGTAGGGCCCGACTTACTAACTAGTGTAGTGGGTAATTAGACAAAAAAGTGAAGTGTCACCCATCAATTTTTGTGAGCGGGAGTAAGTATTTGGTTTTTAACCGAAAAAACATGGTGCTTGGATTTGTATCGATCGTGCTAAGCCCCCTGCTTTGGGCGCAAGTGGGTATTTTTAGAGCTGATGCTTTTTCGGTCAGCCCGATGCAAGAAACGCTGTTTGAGCAGGAAAAGTTCAATATTCACTCAAACCAAAAAGTTTGGGAAAACCCGTATTGGCTAGCCCTTTTGCATTACAAAGCGGCGTCTCAACTCTCGACGGACTTGTCGAAGGACTGGGTCAGTGACATTGAAACGCCAACCTTTTTTCTCACTCCTAACGGCAAGCTTGATCCTAAAGCTGAGTTATTGGCTAATTTGAAAAGCGCCAAACAGGATGCAGAGTATGGGTGCCGATTCCCGGCGCGCCTGAGATTGTTACAGCATCTGTATCCAAAAGCGTCCCTATCGACACCCAAAGAGGCTACTTGCGTCGCCTTGGGGCAGTGGGTTCAAGCTTTTGATCAGGCACAGCTATCACTGGTGTTTCCGTCTCAAGATCTGGAGCAACCTGCATCAGTGTTTGGGCATTTGTTTTTGATGGTGAGCCAGAAGGCGTATTCACTCAATGCTAAGACGGCAGCTGTCACTGCAAGTGCTAATGACACTTCAACCGTTCAGTATCTTTATAAAGGATTAACGGGCGGCTATACAGGCACCTTTAAACTTCACCCTTTTTACCAACCGTTGAAAGAATATCTAATGGTGAAAGGGCGTGATGTTTGGATTTACCCCATTCGTTTACAGCCTTCGCAGGTTCGTTTTTGGCTCGAGCATCTCTGGGAGTTACGTCATGTCTCTTCTCGTTATTATTTCACGTCAAAAAACTGTGCGTACCAAGTTATTGAAAGTTTACGGATTTTAGACCCTCAATCCTTCAGTCCTGCGGTTGATCTAGCGATGTTGCCAGCGGAAGGGCTAAAGCAAATTGACAGCGTTTTTGGGTTGGAAGTGCCCAAAGTGGAAGTGTCACTGAACAGACGAATACATTGGTATGCTCGCGATATGGCGTTCAGTCGCCGGATGGCGTTGCGTGGCAAAGTTGAATCTGGCGCTTTTAGTGACGCTGATATTCAGGCACTCTCCGACTCTGAATGGCACTATGCGAGTTTGCTTTTGCAAAAACGCAAACACAGCACATCGTTATCTCAAGAAAAAAGACAAACTGCTTCCAAACTCTTTGCTCGATTTAGGGTGTTTGGTCGTGCACGTCGTCCTATACCGGATCTCTATATGACGGCATTGGATCCGCTCAAGAGCCATGAGCCTCATCGTATGGGGTTGTCGTACAGCGGACAGAGGCTTGAGTGGCACAGTCGCTTTTTATATCACAGCGTCGAAGACCCTGAAACTGGGTTTGATCCCGGAGTGGACCTTGAAGTGGGCAACATGAGCGCAGTGATTGCACCCAAGCCGCAGCTTTCAGAATTTGGAGCCTGGAATATGGCTCATCTGACGCCCCATGATGATTCGATTGCTTGGCAATTGGAAGCGACTTGGAGAAGCAGTCGTTTTCGCCCCCTAGGTGGCTGGCAAACCTTTATTGGTGCCGGTAAAAGTCTCGCGTGGAATCATAACTGGACGACTTACGGGCTTTTTGGTTTAGGTCGCATGGACAGTCATTCGTGGGCAACGCCCATCCTGCGGGTCGGCGGATTTCACTCGATCCCCTTTTCATTTCGAACCAAACACCTCAGTTTCAGACCTTTATGGGAAGCATCGACCGCTGGAGAGTCGGCAACCAGGGCTGAAATAGGAGCTTTTGTACAAGAAGACAATCGTTTTTCAATTGGGGTAAAAGCCTTGCATGAAGAGGCTGTAAAAGAAGAACCACTGCAGCAGCTCAGTGCGGAATGGCTACTGTATTTTTAGGCGGAGATCTCCAGTCGTTCGGCATTTATACAGACGATTTTATGAAGCTCTACAGAGATCGGCAGCTCTCAGCTATATAACCCTTTCTTATCCATTGAGCACGAGTTTGTCTAAGCAGCTGTGATCAATCTCCGTTGACTGCAACCCTTTGGTGACCCACTTCACGAGTAAGGGCAAGTCTTCCTTGCTCATGGCTTCAAATCTGAGGGTCAGGTCAGGCGTGGTGTTGGATGCTCTTACCAGTGCCCATCCTTTTTCAGATTCAATACGAATACCGTCTAAAGTCAGCACGCGAGTAATGCGTTCGTCCTGTGGGATTTGAAAAGCCTTGATAATGGCATGAGGTGAGAGTGGTTCGGCAACGGGAATCTTAATTTCTGGCGTGCTGTGGGTTTCTGGCAATTGATCATAGAGTTCAGACAAAGGTAGGGATTGCTGGCTAAGCCATTGGGTAATCCAACCCGCTCCGTAAAGGCCATCGTCCGCGAGAATCCACGGGCTATTAAAAAAATAATGCCCACTCATTTCGGCAGCGAGTAACGCTCCAGTTTCTTTCATCCGGGTTTTGATGACGGAATGCCCAGTGCGACAGATTTCAGGGGTGCCTCCACCTCGTTTAATGGTGTCTTCCAATAAATGGGTGCACTTGATGTCGTACAGTACTTTAGCGCCAGGGTTCTTTGGCAGCCAGTCCTGAAGTATGCGCATAAAAAGACGGTCTGGCCACAAGATGCGGCCTTTTTCATCAACGGCCCAGACACGATCGCCATCGCCATCCAAGGCAATCCCCATGTCGGCTTGCATCGATTGTACGCAAGCTTGTAGGTCATGCAGGGTACTTAGCAGACTTGGATCGGGGTGATGATTGGGGAAATGCCCATCAATATCACAATAGAGTGGCATCACTTGATGCCCTAAAGCGGTTAACGTTTGAATAGCCAGAGGGCCTGCAACGCCGTTACCTGCATCGACAACCAGACGAAGCGGACGTTTTGGTAATAACCTTTCTCGAACCGCTTTAACGTAGGCATCTTCAATGGTCTGTTTTGAAACCAGCCCTTCCGCTTCTACCGGACGAACGGAAGCGGCTGGTTCTAGTTTTTCCCTTAATGCTTGAATGCCAGCATCTGCTAAGGGTTTGTTGTCGATGATGATTTTGATGCCGTTGTATTCAGGAGGGTTGTGGCTGCCAGTGACCATAAGCCCGCAGGTCAATTTCAGATGATGAATGCCAAAGTAGAGGGTGCCGGTAGGAATGCGCCCAAGCTGAATAACGTCAATCCCGGTGTTCTTTAATCCTTCTGTTAGGGCTTTTACTAAAGCGGGGCTGGAAAGGCGGCCATCCCAAGCAATGCACAGGGTGTGCTGATGTTGCGCTTGCATTGTTAATCCAATCGCTCGACCAATGAGTTGAGCGGCTTCTGGTGTGAAGCTCCGATCGGTGCGTCCACGAATGTCGTAAGCGCGGAATAAGCTAGCGTCAACTTGCTTGGTGTTAGGCATCTTTTCGCCTCCCCATTCGATTAAGCGGTTCCGGTTGAGCCGAAGCCGCCTTCGCCGCGGTCGCTGCTTTCAAAAGCATCGACAATCTCAAACTTGGCCTGAACAACAGGTAAGATCACCATTTGCGCGATGCGTTCACCCACCTCGATGGTGAAGGGTTTGTGCCCGCGGTTCCAGCAAGAGACCATCAACTCTCCTTGATAATCGGAGTCAATGAGCCCGACCAAATTACCCAGTACCACACCGTGTTTATGACCCAGACCAGAGCGAGGCAACAAAGTAGCCGCATAATTGGGATCGGCCAGGTAAATCGCCATGCCGGTCGGGATGAGAGTGGTTTCGCCAGGTTCAAGCACTTTGGGTGCTTGTAAACAGGCTCTTAGATCCATTCCAGCAGACCCTTCGGTTGCGTATGTGGGGAGCGGAATGTCCTTACCTAAGCGTTCATCCAATATTTTCAGTTGAAAAGTGGGTGTCACGATGACCTCTATATCAAATAAGACCTAACATGATCGTCTATCGAAAGGGTTCAAACGATCTGTACAGAGCGGTTTTAAAATGACCGCTGAGCATACAGCGCTTGAATCCGTTTTAAAATCTTCAATGCCAGTTTTTGCTTGGTGGTGCGTTCTATAGTTTCTACCTGATCTTGCCACATGAGCGTGGCGGCATTGTAATCGCTGCCAAACCCAATGCCAGGGACTGAGACATCGTTGGCAACGAGCAAGTCCAGTCGTTTTTGTGACAACTTTTGCTGCCCGAAACTTGCTAAATCTTGGGTCTCGGCAGCAAAGCCAACGCAGAAAGGGCGCTCAGCATGAGAGGAAACGGTGGCAAGAATATCCGGATTTTGCACCAGTTCCAGCATGAGGCTGTTTTGTTTCTTCTTAATCTTTTCTTGAGCAATCTTGACGGGGCGGTAATCGCAGACCGCAGCCGATGCTATAAAAATATCCGTTGTAGCCATTCGTTCCATGCATTCGTGTAGCATTTCTTGGGTGGTTTGCACATTAATGCGTTTGATTCGATCAGGTGTTGGCAAGTGCACAGGGCCTGCGACTAGGGTCACTTCAGCGCCCATGTCGCGTGCGGCTTCTGCAATTGCAAAACCCATCTTGCCGGAGCTGTGGTTGCTGATGTAACGCACGGGATCGATGGGCTCTAACGTCGGTCCGGCCGTGATTAAAATGCGCTTACCGGTAAAAGCAGCAGACTCAAACTGCTCGACGATGCGTTCAGTAATAGTGCTGGGTTCAACCATTCGGCCAGGTCCTATGTCTCCGCAGGCTTGTTCGCCCTCGGCAGGACCAATCCACAACAAAGATTTATTCGGCATTTGAGCAAGATTGGCAACATTTTGCTGGGTTGCATCATCACGCCACATGGCTTGGTTCATTGCAGGCGCGAGTGCCACAGGGGCATCTGTGGCCAAGCAAAGTGTGGTCAGCAGATCGTTCCCCATACCAGAGGCTAAGCGCGCGATAAAATCCGCGCTGGCGGGTGCTACAACCAGAATGTCAGCCCAGCGAGCCAGCTCTATGTGCCCCATGCCTGCTTCAGCCGTTGGGTCCAGCATCGAGTGTCGGACTTCGTTGCCTGACAATGCCTGTAATGTCAGGGGAGTAATGAACTCCTGAGCGGCTTCCGTCATGACCACTCGTACATCCGCGCCCTCGGTGCGCAGCAGTCGAACCAATTCAGCGCTTTTATAAGCCGCGATACCACCTGTGATGCCGACGAGAACTCGACGATTGGCTAGGCGAAGCATGCTGGCGGACCTCCTACAATGGCACTTTGCGTCATCCGCTACACAGCGGTGATGGGCGTGAGCGTGCAGGCTCACTGAAAAGCGTTAAAACAAAAACAAGCGCTGAAGTATACAAAGCACACTGAATGATGGCTATCAAGGAGAATCCATGGGAATTAGGGATTGGCCTGAGGCTCAGCGACCTCGTGAAAAGTTACTGCGTTATGGCGTGCGCTCGCTGACCGATGCTGAATTGCTAGCTATATTCTTGCGCACCGGCATTAAAGGGCTGGATGCAGTGCAATTGTCGCAGCAATTGCTGGAAGAATTTGGTGGGTTGGGGCCTTTACTGGGTGCGGATCAAGACACTTTCTGTTCACAGCTAGGGTTAGGCCAAGCCAAATACGTGCAGTTGCAGGCGGTACTGGAGATGGCTAAGCGGCATCATCAGGAGTGCTTGAAGCAAGATTCTGTTTTTTCCTCCTCACACTTAGTTAAAGAGTATGTAAGGCAGCAAATTAAAGGGCATCAGCGAGAGGTCTTTGCTTGTTTATTCTTGGATAATCGGCATCGATTGCTTGCTTTTGAAGAGTTATTTTATGGAACTTTAACCGAAGCTTCCGTGCACCCTCGGGAAGTCGTTAAGGCAGCGCTCAAACATAATGCGGCTGCAGTGATTTTAGCGCATAACCACCCCTCCTCTGGTTCCATCGAGCCCAGTGCCGCCGATCGCTTATTAACACACCGTTTAGTGAAGGCATTGGATTTAGTGGACGTAAGGGTCTTAGATCATATGATTGTCGGAGATCGTGATGTGGGGTCTTTTGCTGAATCGGGATTCATGTGAGTGTGCGCTTAGTATCTGTTCGTATTAGCGACGACATCCTTTGGAGTTCGACTAGGCCAAGGAAGAAAGTCTAAAGTTTCGTCCAGAAATTGAGCACTTATCTTGCGGTGATGTCCTGATTCTGGTATAAAACGCGACTCTTTATCATCTTAATCCAGCAGGGGAGATTCACCCCGCTGTAATAGATTCTTCGAATTCATTAGCTTCGGGGCGAGTAACAATGGCTAAGGTTTGTCAGGTTACAGGTAAGCGACCTGTGACAGGTCATAATGTATCTCACTCAAACATTAAGACCAAGCGTCGCTTTATACCCAATTTGCAGCATCATCGCTTCTGGGTAGAAAGCGAAAAGCGTTTTGTACGTCTACGTGTTTCTGCAAAGGGTATGCGTATCATCGATAAGAAGGGCATTGATTCTGTATTGACAGAGATGCGTGCTCGTGGCGAGAAAATCTAAGGAGACTTCTCATGGCGGCAGTTCGCGAGAAAATTAAACTGGTTTCGACCGCGGGTACTGGATACTTCTACACAACGACTAAGAACAAGCGCACTATGCCAGAAAAGCTTGAGCTTAAGAAGTATGACCCTAAAGTGCGCAAGCACGTGGCTTTTAAAGAAGCCAAAATCAAATAAGATTGCCTGAATGCTCTTGTCAGCATTTGATCAATCTAGAAAAAACCAGCTTAGGCTGGTTTTTTTATGTCTGTTACATAGACAAAAGAAAAGGGGCGAACACTTGAATTTGCAATGGAATTCTCCCCTCTAAGCTAGACTGATGAGGTACTTCTCAGGTTCTTTCAGGCGCTGCTTGTGAAAGGTTATGTGAAACGTTGTTATGGGTATGCACACTTTGAAAAGCCGGGCGAGGCAGATGATGGGGACTACTTTGTCTTTCCTCACTACAATGGTCAATGGCTTATCGTTAAGGGCACCATAGCAGCGGAAAAGTACATCACACCGGTTCTTGAAGATGCGCTCGTGTTTAGCTTGGCTCAAGCACAAATCAGAGGCAGAAAGGTCTGGCTCAGGCGGTCTGAGCAGTCAAGTTGGAAAGCCGTCGATGAGCGAGGTTTTGAGTCAGAGGTAGGTTAGTCTTGTGCCTAGACTCACTCCACTTTATACCAATACTCAGGCTGGTTGGTGGGAGTAGCGGCAGGCAGAAAAGGGTTTTCCAATCGAATGATTCTGCGGCTGGCGAGATTTGCTCGCTTTATGTCTTCCCCAAAAAAGCGCACCAAAATATCGTGTAGCTCTCCAGATTCAGCCAGTGTGCGCAATCCAGTTGTTAATCGTTTATGCAGCGCTATGTTGTTTCGATTTACAAAAAGGTAATAAGGCCAAGGGTAATACAGCGCAAGAGTGGGCTCGACAATCAGGTTAGGGAGGTCAGGCCTGAAGCGATTAATTTCAGGGTAAATTTCCATTATGCCTCTTGGGAACGCATCAACATTGCCTAAGTGGATAGCTTTAAAAGCCAGTTCATAGCGCAAAGGTATGACCTTAATGTCTGAATGTTGATAGAGCGCAATATCTCCCCAACCAAGGCCTTGTACAAGGCTGACTTTTCTAAAATCGTCTAATGTCTTTACATCTTTCCAGGTCGCTGACCGGTCTTTGTGTGTGATGAGTAAACGGTAGCCTAACAACTCTTGGCGTAAAGGGACGCGAGCGGGTAATAGCGCTTGTTCTTTTTCGTCTGATGTGGAGCTCCAGACAACGTCAAGCCATTTGTCTTGCTTAAGATTTTCAAGTTGCCGACTTTCACTCATGGGGAGGTCGATGGGCTTTAACAAGTAGGGGCCAAAGCTCGATTCTGTGATTTCCAGTGATCGTTTAAGCACAAAGACTAAGTCAGCGTAACGGGTATCGTCTTTGGCGGTATGATAGCGAATGGTAATAGGGTCGGTAGAGACAGCTTCTGATATCTGACTAAGGGAAATAAGCAATAAAAAGCAACGAGTAAATCGATTCGTCCAGGGCATACTGCCTCAAAATAACGGAGAGACCAGTGTTGAGTATAATGGAAACTCGAACTTTAGCCGTTGATTAAGCGGCAACCAAGAGGGGTGATCAATGAATGAAATAGGTCAGGTGCTATTGTTTGAATTCTGGCGCAAGAAGCCCCATTGATATGGCATCGTAATATTGGCCTTCCCAAAGCAGCGCATCGCGCTTTGTACCTTCCTGTTTAAATCCCAATTTTTTATATAATTGTATGGCCCGCTCGTTATATGAAAAGACTTCTAGATCTACTCTATGCAACTTTAAAGTATGAAAACCATATTTTAATAAACAGCTAGACGCTTGAGTACCAATCCCTTTTCCAAATAAGTTGACATCATATAATGCAATCCGAAAATGTGCTGATAAATTACCCCAGTCAATATCACAAAAGGATATTTCTCCATATTTTTTGGTGTTGTTATCTACCGACTCAATAATGAAATCGCAGCGATTTGAATCTTTTATAGAAGTTTGTATATAACGGACAACCTCTTGATAGGTGAAACTTCTTTTTGTTCCTGTTAAAAAGTTTATGTCTTTGTTATTGAGCGATTTATGCATCATTTCTGCGTCTTCAATGTTAAAGCATCTAAGCTGAAGAGCGCCTAAAGCATGATGGAAATGCAAAGCCTTACTGGGAGGTTTTGTCATAAATGTTCAGTCATTTGTAAACATCAGACAAAGCATAATTTAAATCTTATTAAAATATCAAGCCTAGGCAAGCGGTAACCTATTGAACAGCTCTATGAAATTTTAAGGAAAGTATTGGCAAAAAAAGTGATAGAGGCACTTTAAACAATCGATTCTATACATTCAGCGAAGAGAAGATATGCAGGGTAAGGAGAGAGGGGAGGGAACACCCCCTCTCCCATATCAAGGTATGAATCGATCAATATCAATTACAGTACCTGAACCGCAAACCATATTGATGCGTAAGCTTGCCGTCAATAGTGTCGGTAGTAATTATACCAGAATTACGGCGAGCTCGGCGGTTATTGACTCGAATTTCGGTTTTAACAGAAAGCGGTTGCTCAATCTCGCAAGAAGACCAAACGTAGCTGCTAAATCCGATTGAGTCCCCAACAGAATAGTCATTATCAAAAGGCCCTCTAAATTTCGTTTGCATGGAAGCCTGTTGTATATTTCCTGCAAAGAAATAGGTACTTTTTTGCGTCGCATCTACACGTGGTTCTAAGAATGCATAACCTCGATAGTTTACGTCAGCGATGGTGTAGGTAATGCCATTAGGGACTTTCAACATGATGGTTAAATTACAGAATTTACGGCCTTCGCGTAGTGGTATGTCTGGGCCTGCTTCTGCTAAGTATTCATCAAATCCAAGGATGAAAGACTTGCCATCAGGAGCAATTACAGATGAAACAGTGCCCGAAGGACAGCCAGAGCCCGAACTACGAATGACGTCAATGGTAACAGGTGGTTCAGCATCAACCATGTTGGTTCTGAGATCATTAAGATTCAGAAATTCCGTTGCATGAGCTCCGCTAGCAGCAAGAATTGCAGCGCTTAATAAGGTTACTCGACAGTGATTTTTTTTCATTAAAGACACTCCTTGTTTAATTTATGGCTTACTCAACCATCAAAACCCACAAAGATCGTTGATTAAGCGACATCACTATAGTCACTTGATATTTGAAAATGCAATGATCAAAAAAGCAAAAATTAATTGCTTCGAACAATGGTTTGCGTGCTAGGTGAAAGGTGAGATTGTTCGTGAACTAGAATAATATAGTTTTAAGTTTATGATAACCTGGTTAAATCACTTGAAAAATTATCATCAATAGAATGATAAATTAATTATGGCGTTAATTAAACCATATCTCTTTTGTAAAAAGATTTGTTTTTAATAAAAAATCTCACGCATTCTAACTAGGGTTCAATTTGCCAACCAGGTTCGAGCTGTGAACCCCGTCACAGCTTGGCGATTAACGGCCTTCCCCAACAAATAGTTTCTTGCCTAACCATTTTTTATGTTTTTGTTGATTCCTGCAATGATGGCTTTTAAAGTAAATCTTTTAGTGAAGAACATAAAAAACGGTTGTTCATAATAAAAATCAAATTTTGGGAATTTTCCCTGATTGCCTGGTTAGTAGGAGTATGTTTGATGACAGCAAGATGGTTTTGCTCGTTAGTCCTGTTTATTACATTAAATGCAAGAGCCGATATAACAATTACTTATTATCATCAGGAAGAAAAGCATACTTTAGATGAGCAATCATTTATGTTGCTGAATAATTTGGATGCGGTTCTATCAGTAGAAGTGACTGAACCGTTAATAAATGCTCGCAATGTGTTAATTGCCATTCGTCGATGTGTCAATCTAGTACAGTTAATCTTAGATAATCAAACCTTTGAAAAGCCAATAATGAATTTTATTTATTTTGCTTTGGTTAGAAAAGAAAAATTAAAAAATTTGGTCATTAGAAATAGCAAAATAAATGACGAATTGATCGAATATTTATCTCCGAGTATTCGGAAAATACCTTATCTTGCTCGACTTGATTTATCGGGAAATGTGATTGAAGGGAACGGTTTGGAGTCTCTGTTATTGCAATTAAGAGAGCTTCCTAATATGAAAAGCTTGTTTTTAGCAGGGAACCCTATTGATATAGGAGGTATTGCATATTTGGTTGAGTATTTAAAAGAATCTAATTCTTTGGAACTTTTAGATTTGAGTTCAACGAACATCAGTTACAACTCATTGCGTCTATTGCAGCGCGCCTTGGCAAAAAACGATACCTTAAAAAGACTGGATTTGGCGACAGATCATCATAATGATACCAGTGCCCTGGTGGTGGGTGATTTGGTTAGGTCCAACCGATCTATTTTGTATCTCAATTTGTCGCATAATGAAATCACGAGTTTAGGGTTGACGTACTTAGAAGATGCCTTAGTACATAATAGTCATATTAAGACGATCAATTTAAAAGGCAATGCTTTAAATATGACGTGTGATGACCCTCGATTACGATGTGATGAATAGTTTTTGACGGGTTTTGATGATTTGACGAACTCTTACCAGTACGTTCGAGTAGTAGCGAATAATAGAGGTTTCTATAGACTTGAGTCTTCCAATCCCCATTGGAAAACTCGAACAGTGAATTTGACCGCACATCCGTTGCGGTCTTTTTTTTACGAATTAGCGTCTAGAGATTATCTGAAAAAGCGCTTGAGGAACGGTTATACCCCACTTCTCATAAATTGCCTGCATCTCGCCACTTTTCATTAAGGTTTCAACACGGCGGTTATAAACATCTATGAGACGCTCCGATAATATGCCTTCGTTGAAAGCCAGATAGACGTATTGACTTTTAACATAGGGAATAACGTTGTATTGATCTTTTGAAAGCCCCATGCTTTTCATTGCTAACTCAACTTCATCAGGCTCGTCTATAAGGATATGAACGTCTCCTTTATTCAGCATTTGCAAGCCATCTTCCATGCTTCGGAATTCTTTTAATTCAAATCCATATTCTTCTGGCACTAAAAGATCGTATCCTTTACGCCAAGATACCACATGCCCACGGTAATCAGACAGCTCTCTTGGGTTAAGATCGGTGTGTTGTTTCAGCGTAACGGTGACCATTAATTCCAAATCAATGGGGTATCTAGGAAAGATTAGGTTTTCTTCGGTATCCCGGTACTCGCCTGGAATAGCATGGTGAAGTCGGTATTTGGTTACCATCTTCATCGCCCTTCTCCAGGGAGCGGTATTGATGCGGACCTTAATGCCTTCTGGTTCATAGATTTCCCGAATGACATCCCAGTACAACCCTTCACCATTAGGTGAGGTGTAGTCTTCCCAATCAGGTGCTATGACCGAGATCATTGGAATTTTAGCTGTGTGAAGTGCACTGGCATCTTTACCAGCCGCCCAAGATGTCATTGCCAGCAGCATGCATATTGTAAATATGCCACCTTGAATTAGTGTACGCATCGCACGGATTCCCCGGAATAGATGGCGGGTGAACCCTGTCAATCCTGAACTAAAAAGATCAATAAATGGCGCTTGATGCATGGTGGCCTCTACTTCTTGTGTGGTCATCTGATGATTTGTTCATCAGAGGTACTCGTGTTTAACCCAAGAGCTTGTAGGTAAAGGCCTACTATTGTCTGTTCATTTCATTTGCGCGCAAGTACTTTGGCCTATTTACAAAAAAAACGGCCGCATGAGCAACAAAACAACCATATTTTCATTGTGAGTGTGAAAATTGACTACGCTTTTTCAGAGATAAAGGTGAAGCCTAAGCAGCAAATCATGTAAGCGAGTATTTGCTTTATGGCTAAACCAGAATACCTGCTGCTCAATGAGCGCTCTCTGTGATGCCTAGTGGACGTGATGTCCTTTCGAGGAATTAAATATGAAATACTTAGCTCTGATCGCAACTTATTGCTTATTGATGATGCCCGTTCAGGCAGAAGTCATCACTGCTGAACAAGACCCTTGGCCTCCTTTCATAGCCTCTGATGGAAGCAGCGGCATTTCGGTTGAAATAGCGGCCGCAGCCTTTCTCACTCAAGGGATGGAATTAAAGATGAAAATAGCACCTTGGGCTCGGGCTATTGATAATGTCAAAAAAGGCAAAACGGACGTACTGGTCGCCACTTGGCATACGCAAGAAAGAACTGCGTTCTTGCGTTACAGCGACGAATATATGAAAAATGAAATCAAATTCATTAAACGCGCGGGAGATGATTTCGAGTATAAAGATTTAGAAAGCCTAAGTGGAAAGAACGTAGGTATTGTACGTGACTATGGTTACGGCGATGCGTTTTTAAGCGCGACTAATTTTACTAAAAATGAAACCAAGGACTTAGTAGGAAATCTTAAAAAATTGGAAGGTAAACGTATTGACTTAACGCTCGAAGACGCTGTGGTCGCAATGGCAATCATGAAAGAAAAAGGTATTGACCCTAGTAAATTTGAGTTTACCAGTGGAGCATTATCAACAAATGCATTACATGTGACTTCTGGTGTAGCCAACCCTAAATCAGAAGCTATCGTCACAGCGTTCAATACAGGCTTAAAGGCGATCAAAGAAAATGGAACCTTTGCCAGTATTCTCGAAAAATATGGTATTAAAGAATAACCTGTCGATTTACGTTTGAATCAAGGGGGCCTAGACAGGCCCCTTTTCGTTTTCGGATTAAATCAGTATCCTAAGCGCCCTCTCAATCGAAAAGCCTCAATAGACATTCATGATATCCACAACCTCTTTTAGCGAAGCCGTTTTGCATTGGTTTGATGAGCATGGTCGTACGCACTTACCTTGGCAAAAGAATAAAACGCCATATCGCGTTTGGTTGTCTGAAATCATGCTGCAACAAACACAAGTAGCGACCGTCATTCCCTATTTTGAGCGTTTTACCAAGCAATTTCCCAGGGTTTCAGATTTGGCCGCCGCTTCTCAGGACGAAGTGCTGCATCTATGGACTGGGCTTGGTTATTATTCAAGAGCCCGCAACTTACACAAGGCCGCTCAGCAGATCTTGACCGACCATAGGGGCCGCTTTCCCAGATCCATCGAAGGCTTAGAAACCTTACCAGGCATTGGGCGTTCAACTGCGGGCGCCATTGCATCGATCAGCATGGGCATACGAGCACCGATACTGGATGGCAACGTGAAACGCGTACTCTGCCGATTTCATGCAGTTGAAGGTTGGCCAGGTACGCCATCTGTCACCAAAGAACTGTGGGAGATCGCAGAGCGCTACATACCCAACAGCCGCTTCGGTGATTATACTCAAGCCATGATGGATTTAGGGGCGACCCTTTGCACTCGCAGCAAGCCACAGTGTTCTGAGTGCCCGTTACAGCCTCAATGTGCCGCTTATCAAGCTGGCAACCCGACGGATTTCCCTCATTCTAAACCCAAGAAAGACAAGCCTGTGCGCAAAACACAGATGTTGATGCTGGTAAAAAATCGGCAAGTGTTATTAGAGCAGCGACCGGCTAAAGGTATTTGGGGTGGGTTATACAGTTTTCCCATGTTAGATGAGTCCGCAGCAGCTTTACCCAAGGTTATCCACAGCCGGTTTCAATCAAAGCGCTTTCAATCTTGGGATGGTTTTCGCCACACATTTTCACATTACCATCTCGATATAGAGCCCATCATGGTGTCTGCGACTCAGCAAAGCCTGAAGCAGCATCAGGCACCTCATCAGCTCTGGTATGACTTGGATGAACCCGCTAACATTGGCCTCGCTGCGCCGGTAAAAAAACTGCTGAATCAACTTGATGCTGTCATCGACTAAGGGCAATCGTATGACCCGTACTGTTTTTTGCACTCGTTACCAACAAGAGCTAGAAGCTTTGGACCAACCACCCTTTCCTGGGCCAAAAGGTGAAAAGCTCTTTAATAACATTTCTAAGCAAGCTTGGCAGGACTGGTTAGAGCATCAAACACGCCTCATAAATGAAAAGCACCTAAATACCTCGGACTTCCAGGCACGTAAGTACCTACTGGAACAAATGGATAAGTTCTTCTCAGGGGAAGCTGTTGATCAGGCAGAAGGCTATGTTCCTGTTTCCAAAACGACACCATCGGATAAGGAATAGCCAAAATACCAGGATTTTCAAAAAGTTAGGCCAAAAGTGTTGACATCGCGCCCTGGCTGATATTAAATACGTGCCCACAACGCCCAGATAGCTCAGTCGGTAGAGCAGAGGACTGAAAATCCTCGTGTCGGTGGTTCGATTCCGCCTCTGGGCACCACAGAATTCCTTACAAAACAAGGCCTTAGAGAAATCTAGGGCCTTTTTTGTATGTGGTGTCGCAGCGGTGTCACAACACCAAAAATCAATAAGTTATGGCTGCCGGTGTCACCAGGGTGTCACACGGATATATAAGCCTAACATTGAGATTTAGCTCAAACTGTCCTCGTGTATTTTTAAAATCATGAGCACTCGCTATCTTTCTTCTAGGATGAGGTTAAGGGCATTTAAACCTTAATAAGGGTTGATTTTGCCACCATTTTCCATTGTGAGTGTGAATACAGTGCCGTTAGGCTCTTACTCTGGGTCACAGCACAGTAATAAGCATTTATACTTGAGAATCAGCAATATCTCTCCCTGCACCTAGATTGGCGTATATTTGCATGGCTAGAACGAAGGGCGACAAATTCTCTGCACGCGAGCCTGCTCTTGGCTATTTGTACCAAGGTCGCTTTGCTTTACTCCAGCTTTTAAGGCTGCCGGAAGATGTAACTTTATTTCTTGAGAAAGAAGATGATATCGAATTCGTTGAATCTGATGGTGCAAAGAATCTAGGATCCTTAAAGCATAAGAAAGCAGGCGACAGATTAACAGATATGTCTAAAGACTTTTGGAAATCTGTACGTATTTGGTTAGATAGGTACACGTCTAATGAAAAAATGAAATCAAATTACACTTTTTATTTATTCACTACATCAGAAATACCTTCATCCTCATTTCTTAAAAAATTATCGACTTCTGAAAAAGAAAGTTCTGATCTTCTTGAGTGCAAGAAAGAGTTCCTTGCAATACTTAAAAAATCAACTTCAAAAGAGTGTAATTTAGTAAGTAAAATGATAGAAAATTTTGATGATAAAGAGATTGAAGATTTTATATCTAGAATAGAAATATGTGAAAGTAGCAACCGCATTGAATCGATTAAAAGTAAAATTATAAATAACCATTTTAAAACCATACGACCTGATTTTAGAGAAGACGTTTTTGAAAGGTTGGAGGGATGGTGGTCCAATAAGGTTATCAGTATGTTAATTGGAGATAAAGATGAAGGCATCAGTGGCTATGAGCTTTCCTTTAGACTATCTGAGTTAGCGGATCAATATAAAAATGATAGGTTGCCAATATTAGACGATAACGAATTTGGAGAAGTTGCTATCGAAAATGATAATGATCAGAACTATATTTATCAATTAAAAGCAATTGGAGTTAGCCCTAAAAGAATCAGGTATGCAATAAATGACTATTATAGAGCTTGTGAACATAGATCTCATTGGGCAAGCAAGAATTTGCTTATTCAAGATGAACTTCAAAATTATGATTCTAGGTTAATTGAAGAGTGGGATAGGTTTAAAGAAATTATAATAGATAAGCTTGAGCCTGATGCTGCAGAGGATTTACTAGTCAAGGCTGGAAAAGAAATTTATGAGTATATTGATATAAAACTAAATTACCCAAGAATTAAAAAAGACGTTTCTGAAAATTATATTGCTAGAGGTTCCTATCATATGTTAGCCAATGAAGCGACCCCTAGGGTTTGGTGGCATCCAAAATTTTTAGATAGAATAGATAATATTTTGCAAGGAGCAGGAGATGGAATGGAGCAAACGCTCGATTGAGATAAGAAATTTGTATAATCCAGCCTTTTGTGGTCTTTTGCTATTAAAAGCTATAGAAGGATTTGAAAGTAAAGATAAAATGGGAATTCCGTTTTCATATTTGTTTCTTATTCTCCCTCTTTGTCTATTTGAACAATCAAGAAACCTACTAATAGAAAATAAAAGAAAAAAACTACTTAGACTATTGGTTGATCACCCTGAAATATTGATCGAATTTCCAGATAAGTGTATAGCAACAAGACAGTATATGCTTGAAAGTATGGGATTAGTGATGAGTTATGGCTTATTAAGCATAAGTCAAGACGGAAAGTTTAAGAAAAATAAAAAACCTCTTTTAAGGAAAATAGAAATTGATGGAGAAGTTGAAACTAGTAAAAGTGCCGCTGAAATATTGGGAAGAATGCTAGCAGAGGTGGGAAGTGAGGTAACTGTATTTTCAAGTCTAGGTGTAAAACCATGAAAATAAAGAAAATACTAATTTATGGTTTATCCGGTCAATGTAGAGAGCTAAATTTTCGAGGAAGCGGATTAAATATTATTGCAGGAGAATCACGTACGGGAAAATCCGCAATTTTAACTATTGTTCAGTATTGTATGGGGAAGTCAAGATTCTATATTCCCGAGGGCGTTGCTAGAGAAAAAGTATCTTGGTACGGGGTGGTGTTCGAATTTAAAAATGATGAAGTGTTGGTGGCAAAGCCACCGCCAAAACCAGGCAAAGATAGTCAGAGTTCAGTATTTTTTTTAAAAGGAAAAAGTTTATCGCCCCCAAAATTTGATCAGCTGGAGGTTAATTCGGATGATCAAACAGTATTAAAAACTTTAACTGGAAAAATTGGTATTTCTCATGTGGAAGCAGTTTTAGCAAAAGAAACAAAAAAAGAGAAAAGTTACATTGTCGATATTGGACACACTCAGTATTATCTTTACCAAGATTTTAATACGGTTGCTAATAAAGATAGATTGCTGTACAAGCAAGATGGCTTTAGGATGCATACAATTAAGGAGACATTTCCAGTATTCTCAAAAATTCAAGGCGAGTACGATTATTACTTGCAAAAAGAGATATTGGAAAATGAAGATAAAATTAGGAAAATTGACGGTGAATTACTGAATATAAATCAGTATAGTTATTCAGCATATCAAAAAGCACTGGGTCTTATACAGCAAGCTAGAGAAGTAGGCATAGTTCAATCTGATGGGGCTTTTGATGAAGAAATTGACGTTTTTAGAGTTTTAGTATCGTTGGTTGATTGGGTCCCTGAAAAATCCATCCAGCCTGATCAAGAAACTCTAGAAATGTTGGAGCAAGATCTTTTTTCTTTAAAAAAGAAAAGACGGGAATTGTTGAACAATATCACCTCTGCGAAAAACTACTTGAAGAATGCAGAAAAATTTTCTTCAGAGATCAGCAAGCAAAAAGCAAGGCTGCGTACGATAAAGGCATTACCAAAAAATTCTTCCACAGGAGACTGGCAGTGGCCGTTTTATGAGCAGAATATTGGCTTGCAGTCTCCAATAGCAACATTACTAATTAACTCCCTTGAAAATCTAGAACGTGATATTGAGTATGTGGACTCTGATCGTATTGCGATAGATGATTACGTTGATAAAAATAAAAAAGAACTTTCCGAACAAAACTTGTTGATCGCCGAAAAAGAAGATGAAATAAAACAAGTTTTACAAGCAAATAGCTATGTAGAGAAATATGCTTCTGAAGTTTATGCAGCAATAAAAGTGGTAGGCAGAATTAGTTTATTTGTGGAAGATTTTCGACACCCTAAAGATCTAGATGATTTAGAAAATGAAAAGAAAGCTTGTTCTGCATACTTAGAGCTGCTGAAGTCTAAGAAAGTGTCTAATAACTATGACGATAGGTTGGGCGTTGCTGTCAATGAAATATCAGGCTATATTAATCACTATTTAAAACTGTTTGGAGGGGAAATATCTCAGTATAGGGTCGAATTTAGTCTAAGTAAACTTAGTCTAGTTTTATATAAAGAAGACAGTAAATTCGAAATGAAAAATATAGGAAGCTCAGAGAACCATTTATTTCTTCATTTAGCAACTTTATTCTCACTTCACGAGTATTTTTGTAAGCATAATTGCCCTGTTCCAAGATTTTTATTTATAGATCAACCTTCGCAAGTTTATTTCTCTTCAGCTGAAGAGGGTGAAGAAATAAGGGGCGACACTGATTGGTCTGCTGTAAAAAAAATATTTCTTGTTTCTAAAAAATTTGTAGAGAGAGTTCCTGGCATGCAGCTTATTGTAATGGAGCATGCTGAGTTAGATGAAGATTGGTATAAAGACGCTATGATTGAGCCTAAGTGGGGTGCTACAGGAGCACTGATACCAAGCGATTGGCCAGATATAAATATCTAAGTCATTATGTTTTTGGCTTTTTCGGTATCGCATCCACTGCCTTGCGTTGATTGATTCGCCGCGAGTCTGAGTATTTCATAGTGGTGGTGATGCTGGAGTGATCCGCGATTTCTTGTACGGCATGCAGATCCACCCCTAAGTTAATCATTTCCGTCATAACCGAGGCTCTAAAGAAGTGGTGGAAGGGTTTGATGTTTTTAATCCCAAGTTCTTTAAGTAGCTCTGAAGCTTCACGACTGATGTCTCCACGGTCTTTGCGCCACTGCTCGCCATTGCCTTTATCCAGGTACCAACGCTCTTCTGGGTTTCGCTCTTTAAGGTCTTCTTCTAAAAACTCAAAAAGTTCATCGTTGATGGGTTTGTTGGGCTCTTTGTAGCTTTTGGAGACCCAGCCCAGTTCTTTCACGGATCGGATGCAGACCACACGGTTTTTTAGGTCGATGTTTTGTAATGGTAATGCCCAGATAGCGCCCGCCCTTAATAAACAGGTTTTGGCCATGATCATGGCGCGGACGAGGTTTTTATATTTAAGTCGGTCGGCTTTATCTTTAGCGCTTTGTGCTCGTTTAATGGTTTCATCGATGACGTAGTGGATGGTATCCAGGTCAACGGTCTCCATATCTTTTTGATGGACGCGAACGTTTTTCAAGTTGAACTGTTTTTTAACGATGTCGTTGTCGTAAGCCCACTTTAAAAACACCCCTAGATGTCGAACATGTTTATGGATGGTGGTATTGGACAGCGACTTGCCTCGATTTTTGTGTTCTTTTAAGGCTTGGATATAGGCGTAATTATGATCCAGGTTAAAGTCTGATAGCTTATGATCGCCAATGAACTGGAGGTAGAGTTCAATGGAGCGACGGTAGTCTTTTACCGTGAGAGGGCTGTTGATGGTACTGATGCCTTTGACCCAACGTTCCAGTGCTTTGCTGACGGAGCAGGCCCTGGCTTCACGACGCGCTTTTTCTTTTTGCCAGTCCTGCTGTTTGATCTCGTCTTCGTATTCACGCAGCTTTTCTTGGTAGAGGCGATACAGCAGGCGATTACGCTCCTCAATGTCGAGATGTTCAACGGCTTCTATCTTAATGAGATTACGCCTGGGGCCACGGCGTGCTCTTGTCCAACCACCTTCGTCTTTCGGTGGAAACTCACCCACGTAATACCCTCTCGCTTTTGAAATGAGCTTCCTACTCATACCTGACCTCTACTGCTCAGTCTGTCAGTGGTTCTCCCACCAGACGACACGACCCACGATTTCAATCAAAGCCATCTGTTCGTCGTTTAAGGTGTAGTTCTTGTAAGCCTCACCGTTGGTTCTGACGTTCACCTCACCGGTGGGCATAAACTGCAATCGCCGTATCTGGGGGGCATTTTTGATTTTAATCAGATAAATGCCATCACCTTCTTTTAACCCCGTATCAATGGTGGTCCAGGCTCCTTTGTTGATGCACTGGATCTCACTGTCCAGCGCCTGAAAGGCAAAGCAGCGTTTCGGAAACCGGCTCACCACGTTCTTAAACCAGCTCTCTTCAAACAGAATGGGACAGTGATAGGCCTCATTCTCAGCATCTTGTTCGGTGTAACCGTAAATCCTTAGCTTAAAGTGCCCTTGCGTCAGATCGGTGTTGGCCACAAAGGTCTCAGGCGTGCCTTTGCCTCTTAACAACCAATCCAGGGTTACCCCTTCTTTTTCCACCACTTCAAATATCTTCAGAAGATTACCCACCGTGGTCTCATTGCCCCGAGTAATCCGGGACAAGGTCGACTGACTCATGTCCGCCCGGCGGGACAACTCGGCGCCGCCACCTACGCGACTGGCGATGTGTGCCACCCGTCCAGCTAAGGTCGATAGATCGTGCTTAGTAGTCATATATGGCTATCGTGCAATAAATGGGTTGACACCAGACCCTGCTAGTGACTAGCCTAATCATATACTGGTAAATACTAGTATACGGTAAGATCCAGTAGTAAGTAATAGTATGTACCCAAATTATTAACCCCCCTAACAATAAATCTCAATCGGGAGGATTGGCCATGCATGGACGGAATGATTTAAGTAAAGATGACTTATTAACCGCTGGCGAGGTTTGTAGAAAATTTAAGGTCAGCTATAAGACCCTGGATAAAATGCGAAGAGACCCTATTAAGCGCTTTCCTCAACCCATCAAAGTCGGACGCAGCTGGTTGTACAGTTTGGAAGAATTGAACCAGTGGTATCACAGTGCTAAGGAGCCCTCACCTCACTCCCTTGAAGCCGATCTCGTTCGAAGTCTCGAAGCCCTTGGGGGTGAGGTATGATCCCCTTAGACAAACAGGTGCTGGCCAAACTCACCCAGGACCCTCAGCTCAACTTTAAAAAAGACTCGGGTAAGTACCTCACCCAAGGCACTTGCCCAGGTTGCGGTAAAGCCGAAATCTTCATCGCCCGAGCAGAGCCCTGGGTTATTGCCTGCAATCGCGCCAACAACTGCGGCTATACCGAACCCACTCGGGATCGTTACCCCGAGCTGTTTGAGAACTTCACTGAGCGTTACCCCGTCACCGAAGACGATCCCGACGCACCGGCGCGGGCTTATCTGTCCATTTATCGAGGCTTTCGAGCCACCAAGGTCAGCGGTTGGTATTCCAAAGGAATTCGCACTTTATTCGATGAACAGCGTAAGCGCATCGGCGAAGTCCTAACGGTGCGCTTTCCATTGTGGGGCGAACATTATTGGGAACGCATCCTGGATCAAAAAGACGTTGAACGTAATGGGGGTAAAAAAGCCCACATCAGTTATCGCTGTGACTTTAAAGGCAAAGGCTGGACGCCTCCCGAACAAAGGATCGAATCGGGAGACTGGGTCTTTATCACCGAAGGCATTTTCCAAAGCATAGCCTTGGCTCACCTAGATCCAACCAACCTTGCTTGGCCCTTAAAAGTCATCGCATCGCTTTCGAGCAGTAATCTCCCTCGAGACATTATCCAAGCCAATCAAGGTAAAGGCATTCATTGGGTGCTGGCTTATGACCATGATCCCGCGGGATTAAGAGCCATGCACAAATACCTCAAAGAACTGAGAGACATGGGCGAAAACGTCCATGTTGCCTTGGGCACCACCGGACGAGACTGGGATGATGAGTGGCGTTCAGAACGACTGAACCAAAGCTATTTGGATAAAGCGCTTTGGGACGGTGCCGTGGCATTTTCCAGCAAACCCAATGAACGGGCTTTTTGGCATCACGTCCGTTATCCCAGACAAAAGCGCTATCGCTTTGCACACAAAAATGCATTGTATCGAGCCCAATTGTCAGAAAAAGGCGAAGAGGTCTTAAGCGAATACGAAGAAGGGGCCTTAAATCTTTGCTGGGCACGAGCCGACTTTGATGAAGACTTTAACCTTGCCGACTGTTTAAAAACCCTTTGCCCTTACTTTAACGTGCGCCGCATTGCCAATTGCAACCCCGTCTTTTTGTACATCCAAAAAGATCGCTTTACTAACGAACAGCAGTACTTCTTTCGCGTCTCTTTTGTGTCGGGCAATCCTGACGTCAAAATTGCCCTCGACGGCGGTGCTTTAGACAGCCCTGCCGCTTTTAATAAAGTCCTCCTGAGATACACCCCTGGCGGTACCTTTGATGGGGACGTTCAGGATCTTAAATACCTGCGGGATCTTTGGTTTGATCGTAAATCCAGTGAAGTGCAAACCTTACCCTTTGCCGGTTATGACAGCACCACCGAGGCTTATGTCTTTCCAACCTTTGGCTATTACAAAGGCCAGCGCCTTTTACCTACGGAGCAAGGGTATCTCCTAGCGGGTAAGTCTCGCATTAAAACCCTGCAACAGGTGGATATGACCCTACCCAAGGGCGAACTGAACTGGGCGCCTTTGTATTTAACCGCCTTTCAACTGGATGGCATGGCCTTGATGAGTTGGTGCCTGGGGACCCTCTTTGCAGAACAGATCCGGGCACGTTATCAAAGCTGGACCTTCTTTGAACTCACCGGTGAATGGGGCTCTGGTAAATCCACCATGCTGGAATTTATGTGGCGCTGCATGGGAATGGATCAAGAAGAAGGGTTTGATCCCAATAAATGCAGTCCCGCTGCCAGAGCGCGCCGACTGGTGCAATTTTCTAATTTGCCGTGCGTGTTAATTGAAGGCGACCGTGACGGGGATGAACGAGGCCCTCGGTATGGCACCTTTCATTTAGATGAACTGAAAACCGCTTATAACGGTCGTTCGATTCGATCCCGAGGCGTGGCCACTCAAGACGCCAATACCCATGAGATGCCCTTTCGGGGTGGGATTAGTATTTCACAAAATGCCACCGTCTCTGGCTCTGATGCATTATTAGGGCGTTTGGTGCATTGCCATTCCACCCGCAAGCATCACTCCGATGAAAGTCGCGAAGCCCTAAAACAACTGATTGCTCTGCCCACCGCACAGCTTGCGCGTTTTATGGATCAAGCCCTTCGATTAGAAAAACCCTTACTCGAACACTTTGATCAGCATTTTAAGCGGCTCTTTGAGACCTATAAAACCCATGCGCCCAAACTCGCTGAGCGTATTTTAAAAAACCATGCACAGATCGCTGCTTGGGGAGCCTGTTTACCCATGCTGTTTGGCCAGGATCAAATCTCAGACGACTGGGTAAAACGCCTCGAAGGGTTTTTATTAGAACGTGCTCAGGATCGGCAGCACCGCTTGGACGGTGATCCCCCTTTGCTGGAATCCTTTTGGGATATTTATGAAGGCTACAACCTGCCCGAGCAACTGGCACCCAGTTACAGCTTAGAAAAAGAGATGCTCTTTAATCTATCCAAAAACCCACAGCTGATTGCCATTCATCTGATCGAGTTCAGACGGATTTGTGCTGAAAAGAAGTTGCCCTTGCTGGATATCGAAGCCCTTAAAAAGGTGTTGCCCTTCAGCAAACGTTATCCCTTTGTGGATCAGCGTAACGTCAAACACAACGGCAAAGCTAAGCACTGTTGGGTCTTTCAGAACCGAGACCCAAAAAGTAGCGGGGGGTCGGCAAACACCTAACTGACCTAACCTTAGCTTTTTTTAATTATTAAACCCTTTAAATACAAGGAGATAAGGCTAGAAATGAGGTTAGGTGAGACACCTAACTTTAACCTAACCGGTTAGGTAGATCG
Source organism: uncultured Saccharospirillaceae bacterium (assembly GCA_947499545.1). Taxonomy (GTDB): domain Bacteria; phylum Pseudomonadota; class Gammaproteobacteria; order Pseudomonadales; family Oceanobacteraceae; genus CANMOZ01. The sequence goes on along the minus strand of CANMOZ010000011.1, from coordinate 7,567 downwards.
GTTAGAACAGCCCCTAACCTGAAAACCCTCTGGAAGCCGCATGGTTACTGGGTTTTTAAAATCGGGTTAGTTGAGGTTAGGTCCAGCACCTAACCGCCAAAAGTGAGTAAAAACAAGGGGTTAGTTATTGATTTTCCCCTGGGTTAGGTAGGTTAGGCGTTTGCCGACCCACCTATCGTCAGCACTCAAAAATGGCCAAGGAGGCCTAGAAAAATGCAACAGAGAACCGCGCAACAGAAAACAGCGCAACATACACAAACACAAAAAACGGCGGTGCAGAAAAAAACATCGAACCTCGACGCATTGCCCGGTGATTGGATGCCCTTTGATCCAAGAGACCCCAGTATTGCTCCCGGTGTGTATTGGGCCGTCGGACAAAGACAAGACGCCCGCATTGGAATGCCAGGTTTGCACCCTTTTCAGATACTCATGGAAGTGTCCGACAAAGATGGGGATCTTCACTTTTTTTCACCCGGACAAACCTGCTGGAGCACCTTTAATGCCTGCTTGCCTTTTATCGAAAAGGTGCAGCCTCTTTATTACCCCTTAAACCCCATCACGGGTACTCGAACACCCAAAGAGTATGCATGAGGTGATGTATGACAGAGCCCAGTGAAGAGGCACGAATCAACAATCTCATTCAATACAACCAGCGCCAGCTGAAGTTTTTACGGTCATTGCCTGCATCACCTGTCACCGATGCTGCCATTGCCAAAACTCAGAAAGACCTGGCTGAAAAACAACAGCAACTGAAACAGCTTCAACAACAATAAAAGGAAAAGAAACCATGCTGAATTTATCCGCTGAAAAAATACTCGATCTCACCGAAGACCTCAGCACCACCGATGCGCTCATCAAAAAGCAATTGGATTATTTAGCCGCTGCGGTTATTCCCTTAGTCGAATTCAGAACCTTTAAAAACCATGGGCTGAAAATGGAGGTCACCACTCGCTTGAATGGCGGTCAAGCCATCGGGGCTCATGACTGGGAAGCCTGCAGAGGTCATGCTGCTAAAGAAATGAGCGCCTTTTTGGATATTGTCCTGGAGTACGCTGCAGGCAAACTGACGTTACAACAGTGGGAGTCTAAGCATTATGAACGATAAAAAAACACCCTCAAGACGTTACCAGATTGGAGAGTTTGTGCACTTTGAAAGCAGCTATCACGCAGAGCCCCAATCAAGCGACATCAAAACCGGTCGCGTGACCAGCTACTTTGGGCAGTATGTTGGCGTCAAACCCATAGGGTCCGACAAAGAACTGTTTTTTAGATTTGATGAGCTTAAGCGCCCTAGTGAATTCACATTCTTAACAACGGAGAAAACCGCAAAAGCAGAAGCAACCACCCCAAGAACAGAAACACCCAGAACAGAAGCACTCGAAATGGAAACGCTCACAACGGAGGACAGCTGTCATGAGTAACTCAAAACAAAGGAGCACCTGGAGCGACAGTTTGGCGACTCACTCTCCAGATGCTCAGAACACCCACATTGATCAAAAGGAAACCCAAGGACGATAAGTCACCTGTGAAATCAATCGGGGTATCCGGGAGTCTAGGATACCCCCCTTTGAACAGCAACGAAGCAAGGCAGTAGAACCCAGAAACAGAAACACTCACAGAAACACATAAACCCACAGACCCAAGCACAAGGGAGGTGTTGTATGAATCCCGTTTTGACTTTTGGACTTGTGACCTCAGCGACGGCACTCACCAGTGTCTCCATCAGCTGTGAAATTGCACTCTTTAGTGGTTTTGCAAAAACCGACTTTGATCAAACCTTGGCCGTCTTAACCGGCGGTGGCCTCGTGCTCAGCCAGTTTTTATTGGTCGCACTCTTTCAAGAACACCTGAGACAACGTAGAAACACTCTGGCAGCAGGGGTGTTAATGATGATTCTGGCGTTACTCCTGATCTCGGTATCTGGCACCGCCGCTTGGCTAGAAACGCGTTATCAAGAACAGCACCAAATAACCCAGCAAAACACTCAGGAACAGCAGCTGCTCACAGAGTTGATCCAAGATTTTGAGGCTCAAGCGAATACATTAAGAGAGCAAGCCCTTCTGGATCGCAAAACCGGTAATCATTGGCGAGCGGGTGAGCGCTTAAAAGACGCAGCCAAAGCCGATGAAAAACGACTTGCTTCCATCGAAATGCTAAAAAACACCCACAGCAATACAAAGAACCCTGTTTCCAGTAACAGCGCTCAAACTCTGGCCTTTGAAAACGATGCTCTCAGATGGGTGCTCTGGATGTTATTAGCCGCCTTAGTGGATTTATGTCCTTTGATGATTATTGCGTCCTTAAGAAAACAGACAGCAAGCTGTGAAACAGCAGAAACAGCAGAAACAGCAGAAACAGCAGAAACAGCAGAAACAGCAGAAACAGCAGAAACAGCAGAAACAGCAGAAACAGCAGAAACAGCAGAAACAGCAGAAACAGCAGAAACAGCAGAAACAGCAGAAACAGCAGAAACAGCAGAAACAGCAGAAACAATCCCGCCCTTAATGAATAAAAAAGATTCATCAGTGAGCAATGGGATTCATCAAAAGCAGCTCAAAATAACCTTAGAGCGAAGGGAGGGAGGAGCCTCTAAACCCAGTATTCGATCCATTATGCGGCAATACCATATAGGGTATGAGAAAGCTAAAAGGCTTCATGGTAAGTATGCGAGTACTTAGAAATAGGGCAAAGGTTGGCTTTTAATATAATAAATGACGCTCAGCTGAACAGAAAACAGTCAGGGGTGTGGTAACATTTAGCCTTTCGCTGGCGATGGACTTTGATCTAAAACAGCGAGCATTTGTTCACTGGTAGGTTTGATGATGAAAAAAATAGTGCAATCAATCGCCTTTGCCGCGGTTTCTTTGGTTGGGGTTCAATCGATACAGGCTGCTGAGCAATGTGCTGCGCCTCAATTCATGGCGTCTGAAGAGCAAAGAACGGAAACTTTGCATAACTACTCGCGCGTTGATTTAGAAGAGGCTTTGCCAGGTACCTGGACAAGTCACATTGAAAATGAAGAGACAGGCATAGAAATGTCTTGGACGTTGGTGTATCAAGACAACGGTACCTACGAATCCAAATATACCATTTCTCAACCAGGTGAAATGGATCAGGAAATTTTAGAAACAGGTACCTGGACGGCTATTCAAAACAATAAAGTCGCATTAACAGCAAGCATTATCTATGGTGGGAATGTGTATATGAATGAAGCAGAAGTTTTCATTCATGACATTGACTCCATGAAAATGACACAGGTTGTGCAAGATTTCTTTGCGTTTGAATACACCAAGCAAACGCCGAATCAGTAAGATCCAAGCCCGCCATCTTCGATCGCAAGATGGCGCATTTTACTTTCTGTCATTCCACAAGTAACCACACCTACTGGTATAGACACCGTCAGAACCATTCACTTCAATCAAAAACCTTTGAATTTTTCGATCTAAAAACTCCAATAAAGTAGACGAAATCGGCGGTGATGAGGATCTTATACGCCTACTTTGAACAGGGTGGTCATGAGGCTTTGCAGTAGGTTGAACGGTCAGGACCGGTCTAGAACGTTCCTGACCGGTCAGATGTGTTCAGTTGGTAATGTCAATAGAGCCCGTAAGAAAAATAACCCACTTGCTCTTAGGTTAGGGAAACATAAAATGAGAAGCATAAAAAACACAATGATGAAAGGGTCTTGAAATGGAGCAAAATAGAATGATGCAAATTCCCTGTGAAGATCTTTTTGAGCTGGTGAGTTTGCTAATGGAGTCGGGTGATTCAGTTATTAAGGAAAGTGAGAAACGCACCCTTTCTTTGCTGATGGAAGATGCAATCCATCGTATTCATTCTTTAAAGTCTGATCGAATCCCTCAAGATCGATCTTAAAACCTCAAAAAAGTAGCCCAATACCCTAGACTGGGTTGGGCTAAATTCGCCTAAATGACCCCTTACCGAAAATAAAATTCTGAATCATGACGCGTCAAGATGCATCAAATTGAATCATTTTGAATCAACATTAAATGAGTGAAAATCCTGCGTCTTTTTTAATGAATCCTTTCTAAGTATCATAGCTGTCATCAATAAGTGAATCGGTGAAAGCAATGGATGAGCAAGGATTACCGCAGGTCTCCTGTGAAGAGGTTTTTGAGTTAATGAGCCTGTTGATGGAGTCTGGCGAGTCAACCATTAATGAACATAATAAACGCACCCTTTGTTTACTAATGGAAGCGTCTGTTAAACGTATTTCCGATTTGAAGAGTAATCACTGAGGTTGTTAGCGATTACTCCATAAGAGTCTGTTACCTCATGGAATCAGCACTGCTATAAACTTTTTTAAGAACAATAATGCCAATTTGAAAACGCAAAACTGTTCAATTATTTGCAAAACTTTGAACAGAAATGCAAAACATTGCAAAGTTTTGAAAACCCCTTCTGAAAGCCCATATCCAGCACTCTCTTGTCTTCTGTTAAAAAGGTGGTTAACAATATTTGGCAATCAAAATGACACCGTTTAAAGGGTTGTGGGCCTAGGTTTTGAGCCTAGGTTTTGAGTCATGAAAATCAACAAGCTAAATCAATCCATGTTGGAGAGATTGCATCAAAGATAAGTAAGTGAGAGGCATTATTTTTAGATGCAAATAGCCTACTTTTAATACCGAAAAAGAAACGGTTATCCGCGTAGGTGCCCCTACGCGCTCGCAGGGGCACCTACGCGGATGAATGAATTTCAAGCGAACATTTTAAGCGGTGTTCAGGCGAATAGAAATTTTTTACTATGCAAAAAAACAATCGATCAACAAGACGTTAAGAAGGTTAAAAAATGGAATTAGCAAATCAAGATCATCAAAACACGGAGACAACCCTGGAACTTATGATTGCATTAGCACAGCCTGGCGAATCCACTTTTGGTGCAAAAGAAAAAGGCGCCTTAATTGAATTATTAAGCTCAGCCGCTAATCGAATTCATGAACTGAAATCAGCAAAGCCCGAAAATTGAGTGAATGATGGATTGCGTAAAAGGCCGTTGACAATGAAAACTCCCTTGCCTAGATTTTGGGGTACTGAATTACAAACGCGGCCAACCGCACCCGATAGCCTCGCGGTTTTTTTGCGTCTATAATAGGCGCACCTTGCCCTTTATGGTCGGGTGGAGAGGCGTAATACAATACCCCTTGGGGGAATAGGCCCAGAGCAACGTTTGTAGCTCAGTTGACACCCGGTCGCCTAACAAAGGCGACTAGCAAATACTAAATACAGACGGAGGCCATGACATGGCTGATTTCACATCCTCACAGGACACTAACGTATCCTCATTGCCTATCCCAGATCCTACACCCATTCACCTATCCCAAGCGGCGGTCGATCGATTAGCACTGGGATTAAGTCTTACGGCCAGCTGTCCAGACGGTCAAGATCGAGAACTGCTGGACGTTGATTTTATTTATGGCCCTGAAGGCTTAAGTGACAACATCGAGCGTGCTTCCCAAATGCTGGACTATCTCAATTTAAGTTTGAGAGCCTTACTGCATGAAGCACTTGTGCCTGATCAACTGGAAGGACTCACGGCCACCATTGATAGCATTCAGGGGTTAATGCAGGTGCCTGCATAGCCCTAACTTGCCAATGTGAACCGATATTGAGTCAAATACAGCCATCTTTGCTGGAATTTTTGTGAACGTAAAAACACGTAGATGAACACAAATACATGTACCTGCACACAGGTACACACAGGTGGATGTTCAGCTTTTGTGATAGGCCACTGTTCACTGGCTTGATGACTCAATCGACAACCGTACAATAGTCACCGTGCAAGGGCCCAACGCACGATTCAGAACTTAGATAGGACATCGATATGATTAGTTTAACCAAAGATGAGTGTGAAGGACTGCTGGAGTTGGTAATGTCTTGCTTGGAGCCGGGAGAAACCCTGTTTGGTGAGCGAGAAAAACTGGGGTTGCTTTGTTTGTTAAACATGAACGCAGAGCGCATTCATCAAGCTAAGAAACAAGAATCCATGAGAAAAGCCAAGCTGCCTTTTGAGCCTTCCTATTGATGCATAGTCTTTCGGTAGCTGCCTTCACATAGGCAGCTACTGTGATTGAAATAGCATGCGCAACGCAATCTATGTGAGCGTCAAATAAATTGATCTATCAATTCCCCTCAGTGAAATTTCGAAAATTCAATTGAACATTAAAATACGCTTCCATTCATAAGCGCTCGATCACAAAAAAGATTTCGTGCAAATGAAATCAATCTTTTCAGCGATATACTCACCTTCCCGAATCAAATTGAAAATCCAATAAGAAATGAAAAACGTTATTCCCCTTACAGCTGTAGTATTAGCCTCCCTGTACTCAATCCCATCATGGTCTGATACATCCTATGTGTATTGCGTTAATAGTGCAGATAGAACGGATTGGTATTGGTTGGAAGATGGCGATGACAATCCAGTGCTTGCTCAAGGCAAATGGAAGCGGGAGGATCTTACAACGGTTCGATTTTTTAAGGTGTTTGTATTGAATGAAGCTATTGAGAGAGAGTGCCAGTCAGGGTATTTGATACAGCCGGCTACTTCTTCAACAAGTCACTGGCACTTATTTCAGGAGAAGAGCGATGGTACTTGCCTGAAACCTGGGTTTGTGGATATTTACAGAAAAGGGCAGGGCAAGTTCCCGAACGTGACGACAGGGGTACACGAGCCGTACTCGTTAACAGGCTTTACCTACTGTGATGAATAAAGCTTTGATTGAAAAATGATGGGGTATCTGTAACAGAATAATCGATAGTCTTATAGAGCCGCCCTATTGTATTAAGCACCAACTGCATAGGGCGGGTAAGCTTTCAAGCAAGAAGTTCTTTTTTTTCATCGGGTGATAGATTTTTAATATAACCCTTGATGATTTGTTTGTAGTCTGATTCTGCTGGCCTTGTAAAGTGAGAAAAGGACACGTGAAACACCGACCGCGCACCGCACTCCATCGTCTGACAATCAGCATAGAGTTGCTTGACCTCTTTACTGAATTGTCGTGTTGAAATCACTCTTAGAGGGCTTTCACATTTAGGGCATAAGAGTCTCATGGTTATTTTCCTTGTCTATACTTAAATTTATATCATCTTCGTTTGAATGGTTTACTCAAATCACTCCTTAAACAAAAGCTAACCAAGGCTCAAGAAGCGAGTAGCTTTTTCTTTTCTTCTTTGGATAGCCCTTTAAGCAAATTCTCTAGCATGGATTGAAAATTAGATTCGGGTGGACGGGTATAATGTGAGAGTGATACATGCATAACCGCTCTAGCACCGCAGGCAGGACTTTCGCAGTCTGCAAAAAGCTCTCTTAATTCATTGGAAATTTGCTTGGAGGTTAAGATTTTCATGGTGTATTTGCAGGAAGGGCAGAGGATTCTCATCGCATCTTCTCCTTAAGATTTGAACTTGATATTTTACATTGGTTTGAGGATTAAATCTAATCAAAATAATAAAAACAAAATTATTTGAAAGTATTTGAAATGCTATAAAACAAAAGAAAATAAACCTAATTTTGTTTTAATTGAGAGTGTTTTATGGAGCGCAAATGGTT
>CANMOZ010000010.1 GCA_947499545.1 uncultured Saccharospirillaceae bacterium | reverse complement strand
AACGGAGACAACGGAGACAACGGAGACAACGGAGACAACGGAGACAACGGAGACAACGGAGACAACGGAGACAACGGAGACAACGGGGACAACGGGGACAACGGGGACAACGGAAATATTTCTAAGGCAATTATCTCCGATTTGACTTTGTTGGGTAAGGTGTCAGCGGGGTCTACATTAACGTTAAAAATTGATTGTTCAGAGTGCGACCTGAATAAGTCGACCGTCTCATGGTGGGTTGATAGAAATAATGATGGTGAATTTTCAAATAGTGAGATAGCAGAAACATCAGGGGTTTCCTATCTGTTAACTGAAGGTGACGTTGCCCATGATATTCAAATCTCTGCATTAGGCATAGATTTGGATGGAATTAAGATGAAAGCACCCTTTGTTAAAGTTTTTTCGATAAGATCTGTTGAGGATGTTGAAATATTTTCCGGAAAATCATTGGTGATCTCTCGAAGCAATGCTCCGAAACAACCACTTTTGATTAATGTAGAGCCAAATGCTGGAAATTATGATCAATATCTTCGCGTGACTGAGAATCAAATAAACCATTTTTATGGGAAGGATTGGGCTTTGATTATCAAAGCTGATTCTCAGAAAGTATATTTTGATGGCCAAATTCAGGACTCGGTAGAGTTAAAGCATTTGGTTCGTAAGAAAGATTTTCAACTTATAAAAGCAAGAGAGCTGAATGAAGAAAATATACTGAGGGTTGATGTCGTTTATAATGATGGGGTTTTTGAAAGTTTTGATTACAGTTTGATAGAAGATAAAGTTATTGAAAGTGATTATAACTTTGTTTTAAAGCCGCATGATGCTTACAAGAATGTCAAAGACATTGTTGTAAGCAAGCAAGATTCCAAAATGAAATATATCATTGTTTTGCAAAAAAATGGAAAAGTTTATAGGGATATCATTGTTGCTGATCAATCTCAAAATGATAAATATCACAGGGTTGCTGAGCAGCATTATAATTCTTTGTATTTGAATGATGCAGGCTTTATAACTGGATTGTATTCAGAAAATGGTTGTGTCTATGCGCTTAATGATGAAGGTAAGTTAACGCAAGTGGTTTCAGATTGTGGTGCTGCTGAAGGTTACATTAAGTTTAGTGATGCAAAGAAAAACAATGATGTTTTTGTGGAAAAAATGCTAACAAGTGATGATATTTCTCTTGTTTTAACTAATAGGCATTTGCTTGTATGGGGTAAGCAGTCTTATATTGATCAGCTAATAAGTGTTAGCGATGTAAATTCGGTTGAAGATTTTTGGGTTAATCGTTACGGCATGATTGCTCTTATGTTAAAAACAGGGAAGTTAGTCGTAGTTAATTTAAAAGGGGATGATAACTTTTCAGAGATTAAGGGTTCTATAAAAGATGTGAGAAGTGTCTTCCCTTTTTATGATGGATTTCTAGTTTTTGATAAGAGTTTTCAAGCAATACCCCTCGGTGTTTCAATTCATTCAACAGGTATGCTAGATGCTTTAAATATTAAGCTATCAGAATTGATGCCTATTATGGTTGGGAAGCTATAAGTAGTGTCTTTTGCATGCATGCTAACCAAGTTGGTATGCATGCATTGAATGGCTAGATTTATACTATTATGCAATTATTGAGCGATAATGATTTTTTGGATTATGAGGGTGCTAGTATATAAAGAATTCTAAAAAGCGAAAAAAAACAAGTCAACCATTTGATGGCTGACTTGTTTTTTGAAAGTTAGACGATTGCCTGTCTGCGACGTAGAGCGAGTAATAAGCTGCTTAATAGGATGATGCCTGCGCTACCGCCAGATGATGAACCATCACCCTTTTCCTTATCTCCAGAATCTCCATTACCATTACTATCAGTGCCAGTATCTGTATCTGTATCAGTGTCTGTATCAGTGTCTGTATCAGTGTCAGTGTCTGTGTCTGTATCAGTATCAGTGTCTGTATCAGTGTCTGTATCAGTGTCTGTATCAGTGTCTGTATCAGTGTCTGTATCAGTGTCTGTATCAGTATCTTCTTCAGATAAATCGACATACTCTTCAATAAATGAACGTAGGTCGGCGATTTTACTATAAACACCTGGTTTTCCAGCTCCGGCGCATCCGTAACCCCAACTTACGATACCTAACTGAACCCAGCCAGATTCGGATGATAGAATTGGACCACCGCTGTCGCCTTGACAAGAATCTTTTTTACCTTCAGGAAAGCCCGCACAAAAAGCAGGACCAATTCTTCCTGTTCCATAAGCGCTTTCACACTGATCGTGACTCCAAAGAGCAACATCAACAGATTGCAATTTTGTAATTTTTGAATTATCAGTCCAGCTCATACCAGAGTATGCATCTCCCCAACCCATTACAGTAAGCTGAGGGCCATCTCCGGTACTGGATGCTTCTGCCTGAGCATTGATGGCTTCAAATATTTCAGGCGTTACTAATTTAACAGGTTGGGCGTCAGTAACAGGCTTGTTTAATTTTATCAATGCAATGTCATTAAAGTATTGACCTCCAACTCCATATTGTGGGTGGGGTATTATTTCAGCGATCTTGTATTCTTTATCTTGAACGTCATTGCTTTCTGAGAGATCGTAAGCACCAATGACGACGTTTCGCGAACTAGGTGAGATTAAACCTCCACTTAACACAACACAGTGGGCTGCAGTTAAAACCCAATTTTCTGCTATCAAGCTTGCTCCACACCACTTTCGTTCATTTGCTGCTTGAGTACCAGGAAATACCATGCTTACCATCCAGGGGTACGCTTCTCCAGTTTCTGTCCCTCCAACGATGCGTTGGCTTGTCTCAGAGTAAGCAAATGCAGACAAGCTTAAAGCGGCTGTGAGTGTCAGTGCTTTATAAGGCTGGAGTAGTTTCATGCGACCACCTAGATTTGTTCAGTAATTGACCAGTTGCGACATCCTATAGGCTGGTTGTTTTCTAAACACTCGATGGGTTCTCACTTGCTTGTAAGCTTAAATGTTGCTTTGTAATGGACTGTTAATTAACGGTAAATCACTTTGGAAGCAAGGTTACAAAGCTGGCATAACTATTTGAAAATAAAGTGTTTTTACTGAGCAAGCGTTTGATGGCGGGTGAGTGAGGCATACCAAGCTTTATCTACATTAATGCCAGAAACCGGATAGCTTAATTGGTAATAAGTACTAACAGATAAAACGGTGGAGATATATTGGAGGAGTGATCATTAAAGGTAAAAAGCAGATGATTGCGCCATTAATGAATAATGAGAAGGAAGCCCCAAATAGGGGCGTAGGTTACTTAAACTTCCACAGCTGACCACTGACGCTTTGGCAATCATCCATAAATGCAGCTCCGCCTAGTGTAGAGCTTGGAGCGACCTTGTTACCTTCAAGGCATTTATTCTCATTTTCAAGAAACTTCGTTGTTAATTTGAAGTAACCATTTTCTGCAGGAATTTTTTTCCAGAGTTGACCGGTAACATTTTGACAGGTATCCATGAAGGCAGCCCCTTTAAGCGTTGAGCTTGGATCAAACTTGTTGCCTTCCAGACACATATTTTCGGATTCTAAGAATTGAGTTGTAAGCTTAAAGTAGCCGTCACTTACGGGTATTAGCTTCCAGCTTTGGCCGCTGACATTTTGGCATCTATCCATAAACGCGGCGCCATCTAAAGTTGAACCAGGTGCTACTCGGTTACCTTCCAGGCATTTATTCTCATTTTCTAAGAACATGGTTGTTAGTTTTTGATATCTCGAAAATTCATTAGCGGAAACATTCGTTGATGAAAGAAGGGTCGCTGTCGTTAAAGCTATTATGATGTTGCTGTTCATGAGGGAATCCATATTCGTTTGATGGGCGTTGAATTTTTATAAAAATTAATTGTGTTACGGATAATATATTAGATTTCATTTCTTATAAAATTAATAGGTCTATGTGCGACAGCTTAAAAAAGGGTCGCCTATGACCCTTAAATGAGGAGAGAATCTAGTTATTGTTTATATAAGCACAAATAATATGGGGTTTGTCTATTCTTTCTTCTATAAGCCTGTTCCTTAAATCGTTATTTGTGTTTTTGATGGGTCGTAAATCACATTGATTTACGACCTTCATTGTGGAGCTAAAAATGCAAATTGAGCACTAGTCAATAGGTTAGTATTGTGTAAACCAGGTCTCATTATTATTCAGTAAAAAGTGTTTGGTTGTTTAGGGTTGATCGATAAGTAATCTATGTCATTCGTAGCACATTATTGAAACTATGGTCTTATGAATGGTGGGTGGACCGATGTGATGAAAAGTTATACAGTTTGGTATTGTTTCTAGCTAATATATTTTGATTGTTCACTCAAACGTACGATGGTGATATTTAGCATCAACTTTAGAATGACCCTTACTAAAGGTTAATACGATTTTCAAATAAATTTTTTTATGACTCTATAATCTTATAGGTATTTTTGTTTGGGTTTGAAAGATAGCTTTATAGATTATACGGATAAAAGTAAGTTTTGATTTGATTTTTGTATTAGTGCTCTGAGTTCTTTGTTTGTAGTCTTTATGAGTGATTTCGCTATTTTATTGAAGTAAAGTTTTATAAGTCATCTTTTCCTGTCTTTAAATCGTTTTGCTAGTAAGTATAGTAAATACCTCATCAATGATGATGCATGTAGCGATGGGAATTTGCTTAACATTTAAATTTAAGCATTGAATGAGACTTTGTATGAATACAAAAAAACAAATATTGGCTGTAATAATCGCTAATATGGTGGTAAATCCAGCAATGGGGGAGGAATCATTAAAAGTATTCTTAGATCAATTCAACGAAAACCCTCGATCAGCGTTATCAAGTTTACCAGAGAAAACAATTGTTGATGTATATCCTGAGAGCGTAGCCAGTGACGTGTTTAATAGACAATTAAAACGTAGTCCTGTTTTATTGAGTCAGCCGTCGAATGTTAGAGAAACTGGGGCTTACCTAACATCAGAGACATATTATCGTTTTCGGGATAAGATGCGTGCTGAAATTATAGGCAACTCTATACATTTTCGGGCGAGAAATCACGACTCCCATGTGTTGAGATCCCCAGTTTCAGTGAATGATCTCAATGAAGCAAAAAATTTAGTCGACAATAAAGAAAGTTTTGTATCTAACCTATTTAAGATGCAAGGACAGGGCTTGATGCAAGCAAAGCTTGACTCTCAACCTTGGTCAGATTCCTATTGGCCTTTATATAATGGCTCTTTGGGGTACCGTTATGCTGAAAAAAACTGGCCAAACGTCAAATACAGTGAAAAATCGAAGGCATGGCAAAAATATTATGATTTTGCATTCGAAGAAATGCCATTGCTTTCCTATATCGATTCGAAAAATACTGATTTTTTATCGCCATCTGAAAAATATGATTTGTTGGTAGGCGATAAAAATTACAATTTAACAAATGAATCTTGGAATGAAGGAAAGAAATATTTCGACTCTTATGGGAAAGTAGAAACTTGGATGGGGGTTTGCCATGGTTGGGCACCAGCAGCTTACATGCTGCCAAGACCCAAAAGATCCGTTACGGTGACAGCTGTAAATGGTGAGAAAATTAAATTTTTCCCATCTGATCTGAAAGCTTTGGGTACAAAACTCTGGGCAGAGGGGCAATATAAAGTTAAATTTGCTGGAAAACGCTGTTATGTCAAGAAACCTAAAGTAGATGAAGTCGGACGCATTATTGAGCCTGGTTGTAACGATGTGAATCCCAGTTTATGGCATCAGTCCGTTGTCAATCAGATTGGGATAGCAAAACGCAGTTTGGTTATGGACGCGACTTATGATTATGAAGTCTGGAATCAACCTATCTTGAGTTATAGCTATCAGTACTTTAACCCGCAAACGGATATTTCATATGGAGATGCATTAGACGCCTATATTCCAATCGAGGTTTTTACGAAGGATAAATTCAAAAAATATCGAGCGCAGAATGCCACTCATATCGTTGGCGTTAAAATGTCAGTTTACTATGTATTGGAGATACATCCCAATCAAAGAGAAGTAGATGCTCCTAAGCAGGATCGAATAGCAAAAGTTCAATATGTTTACGATCTAGAACTCAATGCGGCTGGAGATATTCTGGGCGGAGAATGGTATCAGAATGCCCACCCTGATTTTCTTTGGGCGCCAGAGGAAAATACACGAGTGGGTACCGTGGCGGATTATTGGGGCTACCAAAATCAAACATGGGATGTGTCAAAACCATTCCCTCAAGCCTGGTCGACGGCTGCTGCTTATGCTTCAGCGAATGGGCAACCAATGACCAATGTTGTACAGGCGTTGTTTGAGGCATCTAACAAAGAAGAAGTAGTCATACCTGAGCCAAGGATTTATCCAGCTTGGAATCGGTATAAGCGTTATCTGAAGGGAGATCGCGTAAGGTTTAACGGAAACGTCTACGAGGCCAAGTTCAGAGTATTTTTTATTCCGCCCAGCTGGGGCTGGGGGTGGCATGAAATCGAATCATAACCCTTAAATGATTGCCCAGTAAGGAGATAATGTAGCTTGCTGGGCTACTTGAAGAGATGCCTGCTGGCAGATAACATCTTGCAATGTCATTTCATCTATTCATTCAAAACTGGTACATCTTTCTCATATAGGCAGCGATCAGCGCGCATCTTAGCAATTAACAATCGAGTGGGTTCTTAATGGGGTTACGAGTACTTGATTTACTATTACCAGAAGGTTGTGATGAGAAAGTCACTTCGATGGTTGAAAGTTTAGCCATTGTTGATTTTTGGCAGGATCCCCCTCATAACAAACGACAGTGTTTTCATTTCCTAGTCACAACTGAGCAAACAGAAGCTTTAAGCGATACTCTACACAAGCATTTTGCAGGTGTGGAGCGCTTTAGAGTGGTGCTGAGTACATCTGAAGCATCTCTACCGCTGGCAGAAACACATCAGCCAAAGTCCTCTAAGGCTAAAGCCTTTTGGCAATATTTGAAGCCGCAAGGAAGAGAGCGTGTCAGTCGGGAAGAGATTTACCACGATATAGCCAAGGGCTGTCAGTTAAATTGGTTGTTCATAGCCAATGTTGTGCTGTCTGCTTTGGTCGCCGCATTAGGCTTAATACGAAATGACGTAGCCATTATTATTGGCGCAATGGTTATAGCGCCATTGTTGAAACCCAATGTGGCGATTGCATTAGCGGTGATCTTGCATGAAGGAGGGCTCGCTTTAAGAGCGCTCTTGACCAATATGGTCGGTATTTTGATCGCGTTGGTCATCGCAACGCTTTTAGGAGTATTCTTAGACGTTGATCCCAATATTCCAGAAATCAGTTCAAGAACACATGTGCAAATAACGAATGTCATTCTGGCGTTGGCTGCTGGGATGGCGGGTGCATTATCCTTTACCAGCGGAGCCGCAAGTACGTTGATCGGTGTCATGGTTGCGGTGGCATTGATGCCGCCGTTGGCCACCGTGGGTTTGATGCTTGGCAGCGGTTTGTGGTTGAACGCGGCAGGTGCGGCGGTACTCTTCCTGGCGAATATCATCGCTGTGAACTTTTCAGCGTTGATCGCGTTTAAATGGCAAGGATTGCACCCTCAACACTGGTGGCATCACGAGGCAGCGTGGCGGAACTTGCGGGCAAGTTTTGTTTTTTGGTTTATGTTGCTCGTAGCCATATGTGCCCTCATAGCGCTGTGGTTAGGAAAGATTGCCTAATATTGAGCGTTGCAGTGCTGCAAAACGGCTCTATTTAAAATAAGCCTTATATCGTTGATATAAGAGTGAAGCATTGATATGTAGGAAGTGACATGAAAGAGCAGCATTATCAACCGCCAAAGGTGTGGCAATGGTTGCCTAATGATTCGAAGGGTGGGACTTTTGATAATATCAACCGTCCGGTTTCTGGCTCTACGCACGAGAAGCCATTACCCATTGGAAAGCATCCGCTGCAACTCTACTCACTAGGGACCCCCAATGGGGTAAAAGTCACCATTTTATTAGAAGAGATGTTGGCATTGGGTATTGCTGAAGCCGAGTACGATGCGTTTCTCATTCAGATCCAGGAAGGCGATCAATTTGGGTCTGGTTTTGTTCAGCTTAACCCTAATTCGAAAATCCCTGCCCTATTGGATAATAGCGTTGAACCAGGCATTAGAGTGTTTGAATCGGGCAATATTTTGCTATACCTGGCAGATAAGTTTAAGGCGTTTATTCCCCAAGACATGGTTGGAAGAACAGAATGTCTGTCATGGCTGTTTTGGCAAATGGGAAGTGCCCCTTATCTAGGGGGTGGTTTTGGGCATTTCTATCAGTATGCACCAGACAAGCTACAATACCCTATTGATCGGTATACCTTAGAGGTTAAGCGGCAGCTAGATGTATTGAATAAGCGATTAGAGCAGGTAAGGTTCATTGCTGGAGATGAATACAGCATCGCTGATATTGCAATATGGCCGTGGTACGGTGCGTTGATTTTAAATCGTATCTATGATGCAGCTGAATTCTTAAATGTATCTGAGTACCCCCAGGTTATTCGCTGGGCGGAAGGCATTGATCAACGAGCAGCCGTTAAGCGGGGGCGTATGGTTAATCGAACTTGGGGTGATGCACATGAACAATTACCTGAGCGTCATCAAGCATCGGATTTTGATCAGCTTAGTCTGAAGTGAATTTAAGTGTAATCGAATATCACTGAATTGACTTGATACCATTTTACTCAATAGATGATGTGCTCAGGTAATGCATCTTTAAAGGAAAAGTTATGCGTATATTGAAACTCTTTGGTTATTTGTTTGCGTTATTACTATTGTTGATTGTCCTCTTGTTTGTATTTTTAGAGGTGATCGTGGAGTATGTGATTGAAACGGAAGGAACAAAGGTTGTTAAAGCTCAGGTTGATTTATCGTCCGTCGATATACGTTATTCGCCGCTTGGTATTTCCTTGAATGGGTTACAAGTAACGAATCCCAGTAAACCGATGACAAATGTTATCCAGGCAGATTTAATTGATGTAAATTTAGCCTTTAAGCCATTGTTAAAACAAAAAGTGATTGTTGAGACGGCGGCTCTATCGGGTTTAGAATTCAATACCCAGCGTAGTCGTAGTGGAGCGATTCCAGGATTAACACCTCCACCCGATGATGGCCCATCCATGATGGACCAATTAAAACAAGATTTTAAACTCCCTAGTTTTGATTTGCCAGATCCCAATAAACTTTTAGAGCAAGCCGATTTAAGCACACTTAAGCTGGCAAAAGCTTTAGAAGCTTCTATCGATACGAAGAAAAAAGCTTGGGATCAAAAACTTAAAGAGCTACCAAATGAAGCCACTTTGAAAGAATATAAAAATAGAATTACAAAATTGAAAGAAACCAAGAATCCTATTAAGCGGCTTCAAGCACTTAAAGATGTGGTTGATATTCAAAAAGATGTGAAAAAAGATTTAGATAAGATTAAGTCAGCCAAAAGTAGCTTTAGTAAGGATTATTCTCAATTAAAATCCGATTTGGCAAAGGTAAAAGCAGCTCCAGGAAAAGACATAGATAAAATGTTGTCTATGGTTGGCTTGGATGCAGATTCTGTTCAAGGTTTAGCAAAAGGCTTGTTTGGTGATGAAGTCGCTAGATGGATAGGTAGCGGGTATCTTTGGTACGACAAGCTTCAGCCTTATCTAAATGGAACGGGTGCAGCTGCCAAGGGTAATGCTCAAGAAGAAGCACCAAAGCCAGATACAACGGATTACAGCGATGGATTACCAAAATTTTTAGTTAAAAAATTAGATATTGACGGTAAATTGCCGTTCCCAGGTGAAGAGGTACTCTTTTCAGGGTTGTTTACTGATTTGACAGACAAAGCAAGTGTTTGGGGTAAACCTGCAACGCTAGCATTGAATAGTGAAGCAAAGGCGCTTGGCAAGCTTAGCTTTAAGGGCATATTGGATCATGTAAATCCAAATGCCAGTAGCGATCAGTTTGATCTGGATTTAAGCCATTTTCCCGTTAAAGATATTGTCTTTTCAGACAGAGAAGACTTTCCCGTTACCATGGCAAAGTCTGTTGCTGCGGTTAAAAGCGTTGCCAAAATTCAGAACAGTCAATTGGATCTCGGTGTTGATACCAAATTCTTGGAAGTAGAAATGATGAAAGTGACAACGAGTGATAATGGAGCATTAAAACAAGCCATGTTGGATGCCATCAATGAGATAAATGCACTTGAAGTACTCGTTAAAGCTAAGGGAGCACTTGAAAACCCAGAGGTTTCGCTTTCGACCAATTTAGATAAAGTGCTCAGTCAAAGTGTCAGTGGTCTGGTTAAAAAAGAGCAGAAAAAATTGGAAGGCCAGCTTAAGGAAAAATTGAATGCTAAAGTCGATGAAGAAATGAAAAAGCTCAACAGCAAGATACAGGGTTTCGGAAGTATCGAGAAACTGTTGGGTGGTCGTATTAAAGAATTTGGCTCCTTATTGTGAAGCTTGCAAAGTCTATTTATAGAAATTAAGCACCCATGCAGGTATTTTTTTCAAGATGCCTGCATGTAAAGAAGTATAAGAAGTAGGGTATGTAAGAATGAAGCTCTCTAGTTTTGGTTCCCCTTTCATTTTTCCAAAAAAAGATAATGGATATCAATCCAGTGCCTTGTTGGCTCATTTTCGATCGTTAAAAGATACTAATCCTGAAGTGGTTAGTCCAGGATCGCCAAAATTCAGTGGAGAGGTTTTAGCGGGTACGCTCTATCTTGAGATGAAAAAGCTTTCAGAGCCATTTGCGTATTTGAAAGTGATTGATGCCGTGTTGCAACATGCGGAAGCAGATTTGCCTAATGATGTCAGTCAAGACGATTTGATGGCATTAAAGCATCAAATCGCTCGGAATATGATCTGTAATCTTTATCAAGACGATCGTGAGAGTACGGCTCACATTTTATCTGAAGAAGCATTGAATTTAGCCGCGCGAAAACTGCTTTATGTGATGGATACCCTAAATGGAACAGGTGATCCTAGGGGGTTTAAAGCGCTCGAGTTTTGTTCAATGACAGACTTTCTTAACCAGTATTTGCATGGTAATCATTTACAATTGTCTGAATCATACCCCCCCAGTATATCGGATTGGAAGGTTCTTGATGAGGTGTTGAACTGCTCCGCACCTTCACAGGGTAATTGATGAAGTTAAAGAGATCATGAATGACCGCAAAGATAGTAGCTGTAAAAGGGGATATTACACAATTGCAGGTGGATGCTATTGTCAATGCAGCTAATCGTAGCTTGTTAGGAGGCGGCGGTGTTGATGGAGCGATACATAAAGCAGCGGGCTATCAATTGCTTGAGGAATGTAAGCTGCTAGGTGGATGTGAAACTGGCCAAGCAAAGTTGACAAAGGGATATCAGCTAAATGCAAAATACATCATTCATACAGTAGGCCCGGTATGGCGTGGGGGAACTCAGCAAGAGGCGATATTATTGAAAAGCTGTTATGTCAATAGCCTCAATTTAGCTCTTCAAAATTCAATACCTTCTATCGCTTTCCCCGCAATCAGTACCGGTATTTATGGATATCCATTAGAATCAGCAACAAGGATCGCCCTTGATACCGTTTTTGCTCATAATGCAGCAATGGATCAATTAACTAAAATCATTTTTTGCTGTTTTACCGATCACGATCTGAACGTTTATCAAGAGTATTTGAGCGTAAAAATTGGTTGATTCAAAAAGTAGAGCTCTTTTTGATAAGAGCTCTCTTTTCCACTCTATTTTAACAGTAGATTAAAACGATTTTTCTGAATATTGACAAGTACGTTCAACAGTACGGTATCCTGTACGGAAGCAATGACATTTTGAGAAGAGTTGAGAGCCTGAATGGCTATTGATAGCTTGATCAATTGTAAAGTTTTCAAACAAGCTTGGCGCTAAATATCTTTCACCGTTAGCCTTTTTAACAACAAATGGACTCCAGGGAGCTATATCGGGTTGAATGGCTTCTGATACACGGCATAAACGTTTAATCTGAAGGTATGTGTTTTCCTCAATTAAAGCTGCTTTTATTTCTTGCCCTTGATGTTTAATCATGATCCATTCAAATTCCACCTTTGGCCCGTTTTGAAGTGGATACCAATCAGCCGTTTTAAGGTTGCTGCAATAAATCGGATTATCACTGGCTATAGCCTGTAAGCTGATGAGTAGCATTAATCCAAGTAAATTAAAAGATCTTATTTTCATGCGTGACGTCCATTTTTATATAAATGTAAGACTATTTATATAACGTGTTTGAATGCTTGAATATGTGATAGATGTCTTAAAAAATAATTGCATGCGAGATCCTTCGTTAAGATCAATGATTGGACAGTATCGAAAGTGGGTCGCCGATGATCAGCTAGGCTGTGATCACTCGCCACAACAAGAGTACTTTTCCCATGATAAAAATGTCGAAGAATGATATGCATTGATACAATTGATACAGCAAAAAGAGATAAGTGTATCGTCAATAATCGCTCATCTTTATGGAGCCAAACTGGAGTATGATACTTTTTGCAAGTTTAGAGAGATGACTTTCCCTATCATCGTAGTGGACAGATCGATTGATCCCCATATTGAGGAGCCTGATCGATTCATGAATAAACTGAACTCTTTTTTGCTTTCAGGTGGGAATATGATTAAAAAAAGTAGCTAGCACCTTCCAATGGCGCGTAGCTGAAGAACATGAAGCAATACAGCGGATTTGGCATATGCACTAAACAACCTCTTCCTGAGGAATGCTCAGCAGACAGGCTTCCCTGGACGGACCTTGTAATGCACAAGACTGTCCTAGCACTGTCAAGTTGCAATGTTTGCAACTGCGTATGCCGTATTCGCTGACGGGTTGTTGTTCATCGATCCCGCAGACAGAAAACTAATGCAAAATGCTTAGTCGGTCACCTAGTCAAATGGGTAGGTTGTCATAAATAACTGATGAAATCCGCCAAGATTGGTTGTACCTTACTTGGAGCTTCCTGCATTTTATATGTCTTGGAAGACGTATAACTTACACGCTAGTCTTCAAGGAATAGAAAGGAATCTTTGAAAGATTTAGCATTGGAAAAATAAATAGAGAAGTAGGTCATATTGAGTATGAAAGTATTTTCATCACAACATTTACGTTTATCCTGTGCGTTAGGGTGTTTGGGCTTAGTCAGTTTTAATGCTCATGCCATTTATCAAGGTTATCGGGCACAGGAACCCTTGTCTTGGGTAGCCAGTTTTTATTATGCAGATGAAGAAGGCGAAAGCAGCATTCCAACCGATCGTCAATTTTGTGGTGGGGCCTTGATAGCACCCAATTGGATTGTGACGGCAGCACATTGCATGGAAGGTGAATCTGCTGAAGATTTGAGAGTTTCTTTTGGTGGATTGGATCTCAATGAAGAATACAGAAAAGGCCAGCATAATGAATATAAGGTAGAGCGTATTATCCTTCATCCTGATTATCAGCTGGACAATGATCGCCCGGAAGAACTCTTTTTACAAGATCCCAGTAAACCTTTAAATGCTAATGACATTGCGCTCGTTAAGTTACTTGACTCGGTAGAAGTTGCTCCGGTAGAGGTTAATAACAATGCTTTGGTTGCTGGTACCAAAGCAAGAGTGACAGGGTGGGGCAGAACAGAAGTCCCCAATCGTTTCCAAACCATGGATAATGAATCGAATTTGGTACAACTGATCCCAAATAAACTGTATCAGTTTAATCCATCTGACAGACAGGTATTGGACGTTGTTGTTCAGTCAAATGAAACTTGCGTACAAAAAGGGTACAGTGGTGAGGCCTATCAGCAAAGGATTGCAGATAAAGATAAAATTGAAGAAGAATATAATACTCTAAAGTCTTTTTATGGGTATTTAGGCGGATTAATGGATGACCCAAATGCAGAGCCTTTGTTAAATTATTGTGGTGAAGATGGTTGGGAAGCTCCGTTGGAAACCTGTTACAGCAATGTACGTAGAACCTTAATTGAAACGATGTTTTATCGCGCAGAAATTCGTTTTCTAGCGGAATTGCAAACGGATGTGTACCAACCCGTGATGAATCATTTGCTGGGGCCTGCTCAAATATGCACTCTGCCGGATACTGATGCCGCGCACTTTATAGCTGAAACGGCTTCTAGTTGTGAAGGTGATAGTGGTGGGCCATTGTACAGTGAAGATGGTAAAACGCTCTATGGTGTGGTGAGCTTTGGAAATACGAACTGTGGACGTGATTCCATGATTAATGTGTTCGCGGATGTATCGGCTTATCAAGATTGGATTCAGAGAACCATTCAATAGGCAATCGAGTCATGTGTAACCCAACGGAGCCTTACGGCTCTTTGGGTTATGGGGTTATGGGGTTGTAGTGGGAGGCGTCTCAGTTTTATAAAACCCTTCTTTTTCATTATCCATAATTTTGTCATATTCTTTTGACGCCTTTAACGCTTCTAACCCTTTATTAAATGCAGCAATTAATGCGGTGGCAGCATCTGCTTGTTTGTTAATGATGAGGTGATAATCCACTTTTTTAATGAATTTTGGGTGATGGGTAATCATTGATACTTGCTCAGGCTTGTGTTCTCTCATGAGTTGATAGCCCACCTCTTTACCCATGGGAATCAAATCAATGCGGTTAGCGAGCAGTTTACTGAGATTGAGTACTTCATTTGGCACTTCTTCAATTGAAAAAACGCCATCCGCTTGAGCGGCTTCGAAGGCTGCTCCATAAGTGTAACTGGCGGTTGTGCCAATGGTTAAGCCTTTTAAATCTGCATAGGTTTCCCATTTAAGAGGTTTGCTTGTTAAATGAAAAAACACAGTACCGATCGGTAAAATAGGATCGCTGTAGTGGAAGAATATTTCTCTTTCCGCTTTCGCACTCCAGACCACTGACCCGACCCAAGGGTCAGCCTGTTGGGCTAAAGTATAGGCTCGCTTCCAAGGGAAAAACCCATACTGGACGTCAATGTTTTGTGTTTTAAAGGCTTTGGATACGATATGAGAGACGAATCCGTGTTGATACAGGTCTTTTGATAAATAAGGGGGCCAATCGCCATTGGTTAGATAAACCTTTCTTGGAGTGGACTGAGTAGGCGTAGGAGTAATGCCCTCAGTTTTTAATGTTGTGATAGGAGGGTCGGTAGGTGCCTCATCAGCATGTATGGCCAGTGATAGCAGCCAAAATGTTAAACACAGGCATAACCGATTGACCAAAGAGCGGCCAGCACAGGGAGCCTTGTGGGTATTTTGATGCTGCATTGGGTGTCCGTAAGTGTTGGCGTAAATGATCTTTCCGGAAGGTTTAAGGTTTCCTCCTATACTCATTAGATAAAAGCAATGAATGGGAGTAACTTCAATGAGTGGTCCGATGAGGCCCAAAATACTGAGCAATCCTCTCTATAAACTTCTAAGAGATGAAAACATTTCTGAGTTTAATAAACGCAGAGCCTCAGGAGAGCTACCTGAGTTAAAGGGAGGGGATTTCAGAGGGCTTGATCTTAGAAACCTCAATGCCGAGCATCTTGATCTGACGGATGCGTATTTCCGCGGGGCCGATTTGCGTGGGATTGATTTTCGTTCTGCTACGTTAAAAGGGGCCAGTTTCGCGGATGCTAAAATTTCAGGTTGTTATTTCCCCTCCAACGTGAGTGCTCAAGAGATCCTGATGTCGGTTGCTCAAGGGACCAGAATCCGCCAGCCCTCTCCCGATGCCCTTCCCAGGCCTCAACCCAAAAAGCCTAAATAACAAAGAGTTAGTCTGTTTGCATGTGATCCGCAATGAAATAAATGAGAATATTTATCATTTGTTGTTGACATACGAATAGGAATGATT
Organism: uncultured Saccharospirillaceae bacterium; assembly: GCA_947499545.1. GTDB lineage: Bacteria > Pseudomonadota > Gammaproteobacteria > Pseudomonadales > Oceanobacteraceae > CANMOZ01. Next base: position 124,991 of record CANMOZ010000010.1, on the reverse strand, counting down.
ATTATTAACAACGTCATCAACGATGACAGTGTCTCAGGGTTTTCCCGATCTCTGAAACACATTCTCTCTCATCAAGCAAGCTAATCACGGTTAGGGCCCTGTTTACAGGGCCCCTTTTTTTCAGTCAACAATTGACTATATCCAGCTAAAAATGCCAGTTTTTGTATTTAAGTATTTTTTATCTAAGGAAATAGCCTGAATCTTTATCTGTATGCGAAAAAAAAGCGCGCAAAGATTGAACTATTCCCTTGGTATCCGTAAGATTCCGCCTCCAAGAGACAAAGCCTTTAGGGTAAGCATTGAAGGATGCTTAATACCCAGGCAATCTTGACAGTATATACATACTCATCTAGGCGAATCCCATGATTGCCCAACCCGATTTAGATCGCATGTTGGAAGCAGCGAAGCGAGCTGCCTCACACGCACACTGTCAATACAGCCAGTTTCCTGTTGGAGCTGCGTTGTTGATGGACGATGGCCAGATTATCCCTGGTTGTAACGTAGAAAATGTTTCCTATGGACTGACGAACTGTGCCGAACGAACGGCTGTTTTCAGTGCCATTGCCCAGGGGTTGCCGAGAAAGGGCATGCGATCGGTACTGATCTACATGCCCGGACAAACGCTCTATTCCCCATGCGGTGCTTGCCGCCAAGTACTGAAAGAATTCCTCCCCCCCGAAGCCCCCATCTATGCAACCTGTGATCTTCCTGAGTTCAAACAATGGACGATGGCTGAACTGTTGCCGGACGGTTTTGATTTTTGAGGATGAAGATTCAGCCTGTTCAAGGCTGTGTCATGAGGGACTGTCGTGTCACGGATGCTGAGTAGGGTTTAGCAACATTTACCGACAAATTAACGCAGAGAAGTCGACTTATGAGCCTGTTATTTAGCCTGTTAGGCATTGTGATTCTATTGGGGGTTGCGGTTGCATTTTCCGAAAACCGTAGTGCCATTAAAATTAGAACTGTTGGGTCCGCGCTAGCACTGCAAGTGGCCATTGGTGCCATTGTACTGTTTTGGGACATGGGGGCTAATGCACTGCAAGCGATGTCCAATAGCATGAATGCTCTGATTTCATTGGCAAATGAGGGCATTGGCTTTGTCTTTGGTGGCCTTATCACGGATAAAATGTTTGAAATTGGCGTTGGCTTTGTCTTTGCGTTCCGCGTTCTGCCATTAATCGTCTTCTTTTCTTCTCTCATTGCTGTGTTGTATTACCTTGGGATCATGCCGCGCATCATTCAGGTCATTGGTGGCGGCATCGCTAAACTAACCGGTACCAGTCGTACGGAGTCCCTTTCTGCAACGGCAAATATTTTTGTTGGGCATACTGAGGCGCCCCTGGTGATTCGTCCTTTCTTGAGCTCTATGACACGTTCAGAGCTTTTTGCCGTGATGGTTGGGGGTCTTGCTTCCGTTGCAGGCTCTGTATTGGCAGGGTATGCCTTTATGGGTGCTGAAATGAAATACCTGATTGCGGCTTCCTTTATGGCTGCCCCAGGCGGTTTATTGATGGCAAAGCTGATCGTTCCTGAAACCAGTCAGCCCAATGAACGTATTGAAGAAATCTTGGCGGAAGATGACGAAAAGCCTTCGAATGTGATTGATGCTGCTGCCTCAGGTGCGTCTCGTGGTATGCACTTAGCACTAAACGTAGGAGCGATGTTGATTGCTTTCGTTGGTTTGATTGCGGTTCTGAATGCCTTGGTTGGACTCGTTGCCGGCTGGCTTGGATTTGAAGGTGTCACCATTCAAATGCTACTAGGCTACGCCTTCTACCCTGTTGCTTGGATCATTGGTGTGCCGGCGGCTGACGTACTGGATGTGGCTTCTCTGATCGGGCAAAAGCTGGTACTGAATGAGTTTGTTGCTTTTGCGGATTTCCAAGGCATCAAAGAAGGCATGTCGCCACTAGCACAAGCCATCGCAACCTTTGCTCTTTGTGGTTTTGCAAACTTCTCTTCTGTTGCTATTTTGTTGGGCGGTATCGGTGGTTTGGCACCTTCTCGTCGCGGAGATATTGCTCGCTTGGGCCTAAAGGCCGTGTTGGCAGGCACCTTGTCTAACTTGATGAGTGCTACCATAGCTGGGCTTTTCCTAGGCTTGTCGTTGTCATAACTCGACGTTTTCTCTCTTCCTTCCTAGGTCTTGATATGACCTAGGAAGCCGTATTATTCATCCACTTTTTATTCATTATTGTCTGAGGGCTTGCGCACTCTGACTGTCCATCGTAACCTTTATCCCTGATTGTTTTTTGAACGGATAGAGGTGTCTATGTTAACCGTCAAATCCCCTCTTGGCCCAATAAATTTATACGCCACCGAACAGGGCTTAGCGGTTGTTGCCTTTGATGTTCACAAAAATAATGAATCCTATACCCAGGCATTGGCCAGGCGCTGGGGGCGGCAATGGGTTGAAGCGGATCATGAAATCTTGAAACAGGCCGCTCAACAGTTGGAAGAATACTTTGCTGGCCAATGCTCAACGTTTGATGTGCCTTTAGATTTATTAGGGACTGATTTTCAACAATCGGTTTGGATGACGTTGCTGAAAATCCCCAAGGGTGACACCTGGAGCTACAAGCAACAGGCGGTGTCTATGGGAAAACCGACGGCGTGTCGTGCAGTGGCAGCGGCTAATGGACAAAACCCGATTTCCATTATTGTGCCTTGTCATCGAGTCATCGGTTCTGATGGCAGTTTGACTGGGTATGCCAGCGGACTGGATCGTAAGCGTTGGTTGTTGCAGCACGAAGGTTATCTGTAAAGATGATCGTCACTTTGTAAATCTGCCGATTGTTCTTAAATTGTCCGCCCCAATGTCTGGGTGACGTCGCTCCAAAGTGTCTCTGTACATTCTCTTCCAGCACGTGAAAAATAACGTAAAGATTTCTGACTTTTATGGCATCATCGCCAGCGAAAAATCTGGCGCTTGAATACCAACAGCTACACTGTGTCGAGAGCCAGCTATTGGTTATGCTGAAAGCGGTTGTGGATGGGGAACAAACATGAAGATTGCTGTTTTATCTCAAGATGAAAGATTGTATTCAACGCGTCGGTTGAAAGAAGCAGGAGAGGCACGCGGCCATCAGGTAGACATTATTGATACGCTGCACTGCTATATGGACATCACAAAGAGCCGACCTGCCATGCGCTACAAGGGGGAAGAGTTACCCTATTACGATGCGGTAATCCCACGTATCGGTGCTTCCATCACTTTTTACGGAACGGCCGTAGTGCGCCAGTTCGAAATGATGGGGACTTTTTGCGTCAATGAGTCCGTAGCAATTAGCCGATCTCGCGATAAGTTACGTTCTTTGCAACTGCTTTCAAGAAAAGGGGTGGGGCTGCCTCGCACTGGGTTTGCAAACCGGCCTGACAATACCAAAGACTTAATTAAGAACGTTGGTGGTGCCCCCGTTGTCATTAAATTGCTTGAAGGCACCCAGGGGATCGGCGTTGTGTTAGCGGAAACAAATAATGCTGCTGAAAGTATTGTTGAAGCCTTCATGGGGATTAAAACGAACATCCTAATTCAAGAATATATAAAAGAAGCGGGAGGCGCTGATATTCGCTGTTTTGTGATAGGCGATAAAGTCGTAGCAGCGATGAAGCGTCAAGGGGCCGAAGGAGAGTTTCGATCAAACTTACACCGAGGGGGCACGGCATCCATTATTAAACTCTCAAAAGACGAACGTGCAACGGCCATGAATGCTGCAAAAGTGATGGGCTTAAACGTGTGCGGTGTGGATATTTTGCAATCTAAAAATGGCCCCGTTGTTATGGAGGTGAATTCGTCTCCAGGGTTGGAAGGTATTGAGCATGCAACGAATAGTGATATTGCCGGAAAAATTATGGAATTCATTGAATCCAGAGCGAAACCCAATAAAACAAAAACGCGAGGTAAAGGTTAGGATTTCTAGACCTTCTTGATGGATGAAATGTTTTAGCGTCACATAGATCAATCTTATTGAAAAGCACGGGAATGCACGCATTTGGACATTTTAAATATTGGCGGGTTTGAAATTAAACCCGGAGAAACAAAACAGATTGAAATGCCCGTTGTGAAACTCTATACGGATACGGATATCTGTATGCCCATTCATGTGATGCGAGGGCGTAAGCCCGGCCCGATGATGTTTGTATCGGCGGCCGTACACGGCGATGAACTCAATGGCATTGAGATCATTCGCCGTCTTATTCTCATGAAATCATTACGAGTCCATTCAGGTACTTTAATCTTGGTGCCTATTGTGAATGTATATGGTGTATTAAATCAAAGTCGGTACATGCCCGATCGACGCGATTTGAATCGCTGCTTTCCAGGTTCATCCAAAGGTTCATTGACGGGCATCGTTGCCAATCGGTTTTTGCAAGAAATTGTCAGTCATTGTGCGTACGGCATAGATCTGCATACGGGGGCCATTCATCGATCTAATTTGCCGCAAATGCGAGCGAATTTAAAAGATCCTGAAACCTTAGCGCTGGCAGAAGTGTTTGGCGTTCCGGTATTGCTGAATGCCAATGTGCGCGATGGCTCATTACGAGAAGCGGCCGTCGAAAGCGGAACGAAAATATTACTGTATGAAGCAGGTCAAGCATTACGCTTTGATGAGTTATCCATTCGTGCAGGGGTTCGCGGTATTTTGAATGTTTTAACGCATATTGGAATGATTGATCGTAAATCCAAACGAGACCCTAAAAAAATCGTAAAGCCTTTTGTTGCCAATGCGAGTTCCTGGGCGCGTGCCAATGCGAGCGGTATCGTCAATACGCTCAAGCAACTTGGCGACTATGTTCAAAAAGGGGACCCTTTAGCGACCATTGGCTCTCCCTTTGGGGAAGTGTTTGGCAAGGTCCAAGCCAATCGCTCTGGTATCATTATTGGCAAACAAAACATTCCTCTGGTACAAGAGGGAGATGCCATGTTTCACATTGCTTACTTTTCTGATGAAGAAGAAGCCGTTGTGCATAACATTGGGCGTCTCCAAGAAAGTCTATTGCCGGATAACCCAGAAGCCCCTACTCCTTAAATTCACAGCGCCAATATCAGGTTTTCCGAATTAATCGGATTGTTTATTCAATCCAGATTGCCATAAGGGCTCTGGAATGTTGTCTTGGTGGTCTAAGAAGCGAGCAAAAATAAATAAGAGATCGGAAAGTCGATTTAAATATCGGATGATGCGTTTTTGATTGGTGGTATCCAAAGATGCCTCTACTGAGTAGGCAACGGCGCATCTTTCGGCTCTGCGGCAAACGGCGCGTGCTAAATGCACTTGTGCAGAAGCCAGTGAATTGCCAGGTATCACAAACTCTTTTAAAGGTGGTAAAGAGTCATTTAATGTTTCTGCTAAGGTTTCAATAGTATGGATTGCATCATCCGTTAATAAAGCATGTTCTGGCAGAGCAATTTGTCCGCTGACATCCATTAAGTGATGTTGCACTTTTTCTATATAAGCTTTTTGTGATGATTTAAGCTGGGTTTTAACGATTCCCAAATGCGCATTTAACTCATCCAAATCACCCAATAGGTGAAAGACGATGTGCGTTTTTGATATTCGCTCACCTGAAGCGAGTGACGAAGTGCCATCGTCACCCGTTTTCGTCGTAATTTTCGAGAGTCTATGCCCCATTGAGTACCTTCCTAGTTCCGCCTCAAAATGCATATTGGTACGTTAATAACCAGGTACGCCCTGGCATTGGGTAGCCAACTTTGGTGATATATGAACGTGCGAATGCATTATCCAATCGTACATTAATGCGGTGCTCTAAATAAGAGAGTCCTGCGAAAAGATCCGTTGTTGAGTAACCTGCCAGTCGTTTTTGGCCGTAATCGTATTGATCACTGACCCAGCGAGTACTTTGCCCAAACTGATACTCATAAGTGGAGAATTGATCTAGCCACTGATGCTCGAGTTGCCAGGTTCGATGGGGCGTTGCAAGTAAATCATCGTGAGTCTTTTGATTATAGGCACGTTGTAGTTGCATATTGAGGGCGGTCCATAGTCGTCCCCATTGAACACTTAAGGCAACATCGATTCCTTGAGATTCTGCTTTTTGAGTATTTTTAGGTGGCCAACCCTCGATCAAATCTTGCATTTTGTTATGAAAGAGAGAAACATCGAAATGCCATTGCTTCCATTGTGTTAACCATTGAACTTGATGTTTGAGAGCCTTTTCGGGCTGTAATTTGGGGTTAGCACCCGGATAATATAATTCATTAAAGCTGGGTGTGCGGTAACTGTATTCACGTGACACACGTACTTCATGATTCGAAGTTGGGTGATAAGACAATTGCATTAAATCACTGCGTTGCTCACCATAGGCACTGTCTTGGTCCCAACGCAATCCGGCAATCAATCCAATGCGTTGATGCCATTGATCTTCATAAAGAGGCAAACGCTCTATTTTAATAAACTGCCCTTCGCGATGAGTCGTGGTTTTAGGGAAGTTGTTAGAATGTTTTTCGGTGGATAATTGAGAAGCATCTAATCCGAAAGTGGCTTCGTATTGATCTTGCCAAAGAAGGGTTTCGGTGATTCTGGCTTGCTGTTGCCGAAAGGCATACTGTTGATGCTGATTCCCTGAATAGTTATCAAGCAAATGATCGGTTTGACCGATGCTGAAATGCGCTTCCTGCTGGACGTCAGTAGTCAGTTTACTGCTGTGTGTTAACTGTGCTTGTTGAGATTGCCCGCGAGCAACACTGTAATAGGAACCAGGTTGTGCACTAAAAGCCGAATCAAATTCAGAGCTGGCTTGATAGCGTTGGTGGCTGACATGTCCACTGAGTTGAGGGTTTAATTGAAACTGGCTTTGTATGTGAAAACTATTTGTTTCATAGCCATCGCGATCTTGATGAAGCTCAGCTTTGTTTTTGCCAGAGGCATCTCTGTTACTGAGGGCATCTGTACCCGAGCTGGCTTGATGACGTCCCTGCAAACTAAGAGACCATTGTTCCTGCAACTGCAGGCCTGTTGCTAAATCAATACTGCGATATGCATCGCTGCCTGAAGCAAGTCGCACCGATGTGTTGTTTGGGGTTTTGGAAATTAATTGCAGCACGCCGCCCATTGCTAAACCACCGTATTCTATACCTGCTCCTGTGGGTGAAAATTCAACGCGCTCTAAACCAGCAAGTGAAATGCCTGCCCAATCAACAGAACCGGTATAAATGGAATTGAGCGGCATGCCGTCTAACAAGACAAGAATTTGTTTTTGTTGGAATCCTCGATAGGTCAAGCTGGCGGGTTGCCCTGGCCCACCATTATGAATGATGTTGATGCCAGGAATACGTTTCACAACCTCTAAAATCGACTGAACGCCTTTTTTTTGGTAGTCATCAATATTAAGTGTATAGCGTGTTTTTTGATAATGCCCCATGACCTGAATTTCATCATCATAGGATAAATGCTGTGTATTGTCTGAAGCAGCTTGAGCGTTAAACCCTGAGGCGCACAAAAAGCAAAGTGCGAAGGGTATTTTGCCTATAAAAGACGTGCGCCCCTGCTTTAAAGAAAAGCTGGAGCATGAAAACGATGTCAACATAAAAGCCTATTCCCACATCGCCCGCCGCGATGTTTAGCCCCCAAAATAAATGGGGAAATATTTCTAAATGGACTAGGCCGGTATCCGGACTGATTCAGTGCAAGCCTTTAGTAGAAGTACAAGGGTTGCGACCGCTATTGACCTTCCCATAAACGCGTGTTCACAGTGGTTGTCAATCATGACGAAATAGCCGTATCTGAAATCACCGTTGCGGGGGCAGTGTGACAATCGCAGTCACTTCCCGTTTCCAAACCAACATGAGAGTTGGCTTGCACCTAGTGTTGCGCACAGCTTAAAAGGGAAGGCAAAGAATCTCAAGAGCCGAATGGCAATCATTGGCCTCTTGCTGACGAGGGTTTAGGGGAAATGATCAAGGCTCTCTAATTGGAATTGATGTTTAAATGCCTGTATTAAAGTTTCGTGTTGTGGCAAGTCAAGATTAAAGCTTTTTCCTTTCCGGTATAGAAAGCCGGTAAATTCACTTAGCTCTGTTCGTCGCTGATGTTTGACATCTTGGTAGCTTGAAGAATAATTGTTAGCGGTTTTTTCAGCAACCGGCATCGCTAATTTAAGTGCTGGTTGTGAGGGTTTATACCCCAGTGAGTGAATGACTTGATCCACTTCTTTAGCAAGGGCCTGAAAGGTGCTCCATGCTTCACCTGATAATAAATCCCCATTTTGGCATTGATAGTAAACACTCAAAGGGTTAATGACGGCATTTACACAGAGTTTGTCGATCAAGCGTTGATGGATGTTAGGTTCCCACTGAGTGTTTAATGGAAATTCGAGAATGGGGTGCTCCGCTGCGGTTTTGGTTAAAGGGCCAATAAATGAATCTCCCTGTCCAGCGTGAACCACTTGGTAAGGGGATTTTAAGAAACTGCCAACGGATGTGACCAGCGCGTAAAGTCGGTGTTGAGGGTAGGTCGACGCTAAACTTTGTTGGGTGTTGAAACCATTGTGTAGCAACACGACTTGAGCGTTGGGTGTTAACAAGTGTTGAACGTTTTCGAAGGCGGTGATGCCGTCGTAAGATTTAGTGCAAAGTAAAAGGCGTTCAATCGGAGCTGATAAAGAGGCGACAGTAGCAATCGGCACCTCCATTGAGGCTTCACCTTCTAACCCTGTTTTTTGAAGTAAAACGGTGTTTGAGTGCGGTTCTGATCTTGAAATAAAGCCGATCGATTGTTGTTGGGACTTTAAATACACGCCCCACAGACACCCCATGGCCCCTGGGCCTAAAATATGCCAATCGATTTTCATTTAAACCCCACTTCCACACTGCGGTAGGGGTTAGTCTATCAAGCTTTTTTCAGTTCATCATGCCAGCGATGTTGCAATTCATTCAAAGGCGAGTCCCCCATGCGTGCTTGAGTTGAGCGAATTTGTCCTTCGAGAATGGGCCAATCAATCTCAAAGTACTGAGCAATGGCGTCTTTAGGAACCGTTTCTTGTAATGCTATCCAGGCTGCAATGGCACGGGCATCGGCCGTTCGGTGGTGGCGTGAGAAGCCCAAAATGGCTTCGGCGGGTACTTTTAACTGAAGCTCTGCAAAACGTACGGCTTGATCAAGCGTCCGATCAAACTGACACAGGTGATCAAAACTTTGGGAAGTCAGTTGTTCCTTTGGTTTGCCAGTGATGGTGGTTGTCACGGTAGGGCGTGCTTGCCAACGGCGCAGATCTTGATCGTTTCCATGCAACGCAAGCTGTCTTAGGTGGTGTTTTGATGCATGAGAACCCTGCATGAACGTCGAATAACGATGTTGTGCAATTTGAGGCGTTTGGTGGAATTGATGCAGGCCACCTGCAACATCTAACCATTTTAATACGGTGTTTGCTTCACTTTCATAAGCTGCGTGTGAAGACCAAGGGTAATCCAACATCGATTGAATCCCCTTCAAGATGACAGCCGTGTGTACGTACCCAATGGCATCCGTTACGACTTGGGGTTGCACATGAATGGCATGGAATTGATCTGCAAAGACACTGCCTTGGTGATCATGAACCCGGTGGCTCCATCTGGAATACGCCAATGACCAGGCATCAACCCAGTGTTCGATGGGCCATGTGACCTGACTGAGGAGAATGATTTCATCCTGAAATAGGGCATAGGCCAATGCATTCGTTTGCATCATGTGTTGCGCTTGACCTAATCGCTCCAAAAAAGCGTTATAAGCAAAAATCGAACGAAAAATAGGATGCTTTCCTTGAGCTGAAGGCAGGTGGATGAGGTAGTAGCCTTCTGGGCATTCGGGTAGGTATTGGCTCATATCAGGAACTCTCCCTCACAGATTCACGAAACCCTTATGCCGTAACTGTGCCGATTTCGATGATTTGGTAAGATGAGACGGGCGATTGAGCGATCCGGAGTCCTCATTAGAGGTATAAAGTGGGCAATTTCGATGAAGAGTGATGAAGCACAGGAATTGGTTTTGCTTGGTCGCTCAGTTCCCCCTACAATAAGGGCTTTTCTGGAGGATTCGACACATGCCTTCTTTTGATATCGTATCTGAAATCGATATGCATGAAACCCAAAATGCCGTTGACCAGGCGAAGCGAGAACTGACTCGCCGCTGGGATTTTAACGGCGTTGATGCATCCTATGAGTTGAAGGACTCGACTGTCAGTCTTGCTGCCAATGAAGAGTTTCAAATTGATCAGATGAAGCAGTTGTTAGAAACAGCCCTGGCTAAACGTGGTATTAAGGTCGGGTGCGTGGAGTATTCCAATATTGAAGGGGCCGGAAAACAGGTTCGTTGTGTAGCAACGCTGCGTCAAGGGATTGATAAAACCCTAAGCAAAACCATCGTTAAGAAAATCAAAGACACTAAGCTCAAGGTACAGCCTTCTATTCAAGGTGAAACTGTCCGAGTCACCGGAAAAAAACGTGATGAGTTGCAAGACATTATGCAACTGTTGAAGTCCGCTGAAGACATTGTTCTGCCATTACAATTCAAGAATTTCAAAGACTGAGTGAAGTAACGTGCCCATACAACGTTGGCGTAACACGATTCAGGCTTCTCTGAGTCGTCAGGCTTGGCCCTATCTGTTGCTCGGATTTGGCGCAGGATTACCTTTTTTACTGGTGTTCTCAACCCTGTCGGCTTTGTTATCTGACTTTGGGGTTGCAAGGACAACCATCGGTTTTCTGAGTTGGGTTGGGCTTACGTACAGTTTAAAATTCTTATGGGCGCCTTGTGTTGATCAGTATCGATTGCCATTTTTACATCGGTTAGGTCGGCGTCGTAGCTGGTTATTGTTCTCTCAAGCAGGCGTTATTATTGGCCTCCTGAGCATGGCCAATAGCCACCCCAATGAAACTTTAGGGTGGCTTGTTACAGGTGCCTTCATAGTGGCGTTTGCATCTGCGACTCAAGACGTTGCTTTGGATGCTTACCGTATTGAAACGGTCGAACAAAGTGCTCAAGGCATAGCCGTTGCCAATTACATTTTTGGCTATCGGGCAGCGCTGTTATTTGCAGGAGCCGGTGCACTTTTTATCGCAGACCAAGTGGATTGGTCCATGGCTTATGCGGTAATGGCCGTGACCATGATTCCCATTATGGTATTGGTGAGTTGGTTAAAAGAATCGCCCCACCATCAACCGCCATCCTTTCAAGGCAGTGACCCAGATGTCAATGAGCAGTTGTCACCTGCTGTTAATCAGGAAGGCGTGATTGCCAGTGCTGTGGGCGCATTTAAAGGCTTCTTTCAATCTCACGGTTCGCTTGCGTGGTTGCTGTTGGGGCTGATAGCGCTTTATCGATTAATGGACATGGCGTTAGGTGTTATGGCCATGCCCTTTTATTTAGAAACGGGATTTACTAAATCAGAAGTGGCCGCCATTTCGAAAATTTTTGGGTTCGGTATGACCCTTTTTGGAGCGGCGTTGGGCGGTTGGATGGTTCTGCAATGGGGGCAAATGAGGCCCCTTATTTGGGGAGCCTGGTTATCCTTAGTGACGAACTTCTTTTTTATTTTATTGGATTGGATGGGTGCACAAAGCTGGTTGTTAGCGCTGGTGATTGCTGCGGACAATCTTGGTGGTGGGATCGCGAATGTTGCGCTCATAGCCTTTATGTCATCTCTTACTCAAAGTGCCTATACCGCTACACAGTATGCCTTAATGAGTTCATTGATGACTTTGATCGGAAAAATTGTTTCGGGTTTTTCGGGATGGATTGTTGATCAAGTAGGTTATGCATGGTTTTTTGCCTATACTGCTGTGCTTGGTGTTCCAGCACTTTGGCTATGCTACGCATTGGCAGGACGCCTTAAAAAATCAAATAGTGAGAATAATGAGGTGGCCGCAAAGGTTGCGAATGGTCATTCTTGCTAGCCACTAAACCGTATGCATTTGTTAAAACCCAATACGGTACCCCTTGCCTTGGACAATGACCCTGTTTGTTCAAGGTAAGGGAAGCATCTTAGATATAGTTGTCCTTCGGATTTTAAGAACGCAAATTATTTCTACTCAACGATTAAATCAAAAAATTTAGGAAAGGCGCCGTTTTCAATTAGGGGTGTGCCATCTTCGGTGGTTGTACCCATTCTGACTTCAAAAGTACCGGTTGATTCCGCTAACCATTCAAAGTCCATTGAAAATGATTGATTACCCCTACGAATGGTTGAAATAGTTCCTATTTCAAATTGCGTTCTAAGATTCTGATTGTATAGGAGAGCTACGTCTTCAAGGCTTTTCTCTGTTAGATCTAACCCTAAAGGGTTGTTGCTTTCTGGATGGTTTACAGTCAAAGCAGACAATACGATTAAGTACTTCATTTCATGAGTGGATGGGAAATCTATTCTTGGTGTTTTGTTTAATTGGGTAAGAAGAACGGGATATTCCTGTTCCTCTGTAGAGCTCAGTAAGCATGCATCGGAGATGATGATTTCTCCAGCAGAAAGGGGGATTTTAAAGGCTTTATTAATTTCAGATTGATCGGTAATGCAATGATCGCTTTCATCCATTGCGGATGCTGCTGTAGAGACTATGATAGCGATGCTAGCAAGTATTTTTTTGTATTGAATTAGCATGGTGTTACGTTCCTGAAAGGGTGGTTGATGAAAATAACCATGCATATAGTAAGTGCTTTCTGGTGCGGTTGGTTTGCTGAATATTTAAATTGAAAGGTGCATCTCAGAATTTGAAGCTTGTCTTGACCAAGAAAGGTTTCTGCTGCAATAGAACCTGGGAGACTATAGTAAATACGCTCTATTGTTTGCCAGTATACTTTTTCAAGTTAGATTCATTAAATTTTCGGATTTTGGTGGCCGTTATGTGTTGTTTTATATAATTGTTGATTTTTGGGATGAGGTGAGTATAAGAAGATTTTTTTGATAGAGCTAAATAAAAATTCTCGGTTGTTGCTGGTTTTGCTAGCGGCTTAATCTTATCACTATAGCCGTATTGAAGGGCTTGAGTTCTTCCTGGATACAACCCGAAGATGAAAAAATCAACTCGCCCTAGTTCTAGTAATCGGAAGTTCATTTCATTTTTTACAACGCGTTGCATTTTAACGTTGTTCTCTAAAAATTGATCGACTTCTGAACCGAAGCTTTCACCCAAATTGGACGTGCCATTTTTTCCAGTTAAATCTTTCAATGAGCTGAAGGGAAATTCTTTTCCGCGCCAAACAAAGATCACAGTAGGATCTTCCATAAAAGGTAATGTGTAATCTAAATACTCAGCCCGTTCTGAATTGTGGTAGATGCCAGCGATCATGTCGATTTTACCCAAACGAGCACTTTGCTGAACCCGGTTCCATTGACCGGCAGATACTAGTTCGAAAGGGACTTTAAGGTGGCCTAGAATTTCGGTTGCCACATCGATAGCAATCCCCATTGGCTGTTGGCCTTTAACAAACATAACGGGGGGGTAATCTGGGTGGCAAGATATAACCAATGGGATTGATTCAGCTGATACAGCTTTCGGCACGATGGCTTGGCAGGTAAGGCATATGAATAGAGTGAACAGAGAGTTTACCCTGTTGTTGACATGTATGCGTGTTATCACTGCGTTAATCTCCAAGCAGATGCCCTATCTTTTTGAGTATAGAAGTCACGCCCTGAGCTTTCATATAGGCGCCAAATGACTAATTTGTGGCTGTTGTTTCAGGTGCTTGTAGGTAAGCTTGTAAGTTCGATTCATATAGCTTTTCTATGACTTTAGAAGTGATTTTTGATTGGATTAGAGGGTTTATCTTTTGAAGAAGATGCTTGTGTGGAGATTTTTTAGAAAACCCTAAGAAAATTTTCTCTGTAACGACGGGGGTAGGTAGGGCAACCACTTTGCCACCGAATCCTAATTTGTTGGCTTGAGCTTGCCCTGCAAAGAGTCCGAATATAAAAAAGTCGACACGACCTAACTCCAAAAGGCGATAATTTTGAATGCTTTGCACAACTCGTTGCATTTTAACTTCCGTTGCTAAGAATGGATCAACGGCTGTACCAAAACTTGCACCTAAGTTTGCAGTTCCACGTTTTCCTTTTATATCGGCTAACGTATTGTATGGAAACTCTTTGCCTTTCCATACAAATAAAACGGTGTGATCGTCCATTATGGAATCACTGTAATCTAAGTAGGTTGCGCGTTCCTCGCTGTAATAAAGACCTGCAACTAAGTCAATTTTGCCTTGACGTGCACGCTCCAGTACTCGATTCCAAGGACCTGAAAAAATGAGTTCATATGGCACTTTGAGTTGATCCAGAATGTCAATGGCAACATCCAAAGCGATGCCTTTAGGTACTTTATTAATCTGGAACATGATGGGGGGGTAGGATGGGTGCGTAGATATTTTAACAGGTTCAGTTGTTGCCATTCCTGTTTGGCATACGGTTATTATGCTGCCAATGTAGACAAGACAAACAACTCTTTGCCAGTGATGTTTGAGTGAAGACGCTTTTATCATGATCGAATTACCCACTTTTATTGTTTCCTAAATAGAGTTGCAAGTTTTTCTCATATAATGATTGAATGCGTTTCTCTGTTAGATAGTGTTTTAAAAAATCATCAACTTTAGGTAGTAATGATTTAAAGGTAGATTTTTTTGAAAAAGCGAAATGGTAGTGTTCAGTGGCAAGCGGCGTTTTTAACGCTTTTATTTTTCCCCCGTAGCCTAGTCGTTCCGCTTGAGCTTTTCCTGGATAAAGGCCATAAAGAAAATAGTCAACGCGCTCTAAGTCAAGCAGTTTGTAATTCATTTTATTCTTAACAACCCGCTGTACGTTGAGCTTTGATTCAATAAATTGATCTATCTTGTTGCCAAAACTTTCACCAAGGTTGGTGGTGCCTTTTTTACCAATTAAATCTTCAAGTGTTTGAAAAGGAAACTCACGTCCTGTTTTGACAAATACGACGTCGGGGTTTTCTAGAACGGGTATGCTGTAGAGTAAATATTTCTCGCGTTTTTTATTGCGGTAGATGCCTGCGATCATATCGATATGACCACTTCGGGCTCTCTGTTGAACACGATTCCAGGGTCCGCTGAATACAAAACGGTGAGGTTGATTTAAAGAATTAAAGAGAGCTGTGGCGATATCAATCGTCATACCGAATAGCTTGCCATCGCGCTCAAACATCACGGGTGGATAAGCAGGATGGCTGGAAATTTTGATTTCCAAGCCACTAGAAATTAATGGCCAACATAGAAGCAGTAAGGTGACGCACAATAAAAACGGTTTGGACATTGCCACCTCGATTGACCAAGTCGCGATGGCTTCAGTATAGGCGCTGCTCGTAGTCTAGTGATCCTGCTTTAAAGGCGAGCGCCACCATCCACTTCAATTATTCGTCCAGATAGATAATCGTTTTGAGCGATGAAAACGGCGGTTTGTGCGATATGGTCAGGTGCGCCTAGGCGTTTAAGTGGTACCTGCTCGACAAGCCTTTGTAAGATGTCGGGCCTCATGCTGGCCGTCATTTCGGTTTCAATAAACCCTGGTGCGATGGCGGCCACTCGGATGTTGTAGCGAGCTAACTCTTGTGCCCAGCAAACGGTTAATGCTGCAACCCCTGCTTTAGCCGCACTGTAATTGCTTTGGCCTGCGTTGCCTGCTTTGGCAAGGCTTGAAAGGTTGATCATGCAGCCAGAGGCGGATTCAGGTAAACGAGCTGCGAACTCTCGACCACATAAGAAGACGCCGGTGAGGTTGACATCGATCACCGCTTGCCATTGGCTGAGAGGTAACTTCTGAACTTCTCCGTTTTTACGTTTTACTAAAAAACCATCCCTTAATATGCCGGCATTATTGACCAAAACATGAGGCTCGCCCATTTCATTGGTTACCTGATCGAATAGGGTTTCCACTTCTGTCTCTGATGAGATATTTGCCTTGTAGAGACGCCCCTTGCCACCCACGCTTTCTACTAAGGCAAGCGTTTCACGCAACCCTTCATCAACAAGATCGACTAAAGCAAGTTGACTGCCGGCTTGTGCAAATGCGACCGCTATGCGTTGCCCTAAGCCTCGGGCAGCGCCTGTCACCATAACGACTTTATCCTTAAGCTCCATGGAGTCCTCGCTTGCTTTTCCATTAAGAAGTCTTTACTTCAAAATACTTTCATACCCATAATTGGGCCGCAAGTGAAGACTCTTGATAAAAATGAGAAAAAAAGAGGGGTTTTTCACCCCAATAGGTTGAATTTGTCTCACGCCGCCCTAACGTTCTATAGCAGGCCAGAGCTGGTTATTTTTCATTTTAATAGGACCCTTTTATGCCTTTATTGTTGATCTTCCTTGCGGTCCCCTTGATTGAGATTTTCTTGTTTGCCACGGTTGGGTCTCTTATTGGGCCTTGGTACACCGTTGGACTTGTGATTGTGACGGCTTTTATTGGTGTCACCATGCTAAGACAGCAAGGCCTGGCCACGTTGAATCGGGCTCGCCAGCGTATGAATCAAGGCGAACTGCCCGAATCGGAATTATTGGATGGCCTGATGTTAGCGATTGGCGGTGCTTTTCTTCTGACACCAGGCTTTTTCACCGACACTTTGGGGTTTTGTTTGTTGCTGCCACTGACTCGAAGCTTTGTACGCTCTCTCATACTGGGGATGATTAAGCACCGTGTATACACGCGTAGCGCCCAATTTGGACACTCTCCTATCGATGACATCCACTTAGATGTAAATACTCACCATGAGAAGCCCGCTCGACGTGGCGATACCATTGAGGGCGAATTCCGCCGAGACTAATTTTTTTTACGCTAGGGTGTTGAAATCCTTCGGGGCAACCCCATATCCCAAACCACCAGGAGGCCTTCTCTGACTGGACTATGAAACCAGACGGAGAGTGCTTCAAAACAGCGGGTGATAAACCCACAGAAACACTGTTCTAGTAACAATCGTTCGCTGAACCAATCGGAGAAAGATAAATGAAAATTCGTCCATTGCATGATCGCGTCGTTGTTCGTCGCAAGGAAGAAGAAACGAAGACTGCTGGCGGTATCGTTTTGCCAGGTGCTGCGGCAGAAAAGCCAAGTCAGGGCGAAGTAGTTGCCATTGGTAACGGTCGTGTGTTGGATAATGGTGACCTACGCCCTGTCGATGTCAAAGTTGGTGACATCGTGGTCTTCGGTAAGTATGCCGGCAGTGACACCGTTGAAGTTGACGGTCAAGAGCTGATCATTCTAAGCGAGAGCGACATTAAAGCGGTGCTGGTAGATTAATCCAGTCACGCATAGATCAACGCATTTAGACTCAACTATAGGAAGAATATTATGGCTGCTAAAGAAGTACTCTTCGGGGGCGCTGCTCGTCAAAAAATGCTGGATGGCGTGAACATTCTGGCTGACGCGGTAAAAGTGACTTTGGGTCCTAAGGGCCGTAACGTGGTTCTGGATAAGTCATTCGGTGCTCCGACGGTCACCAAAGACGGTGTTTCCGTCGCTAAAGAAATCGAGCTGCAAGATAAGTTCGAGAACATGGGTGCGCAAATGGTCAAAGAAGTCGCTTCTCAAGCGAATGACCAAGCGGGTGACGGTACGACCACTGCGACCGTGCTGGCTCAATCCATTGTTAACGAAGGCTTAAAAGCGGTTGCTGCGGGCATGAACCCAATGGACCTTAAGCGCGGTATCGACAAAGCGGCGGCTGCTGTTGTTGAAGAATTGAAAGCACTGGCTCAGCCATGCAAAGACAGCAATGCTATTGCTCAGGTAGGTACTATTTCAGCCAATGCTGATGCAACGGTTGGAAAAATCATTGCTGAAGCAATGGATAAAGTAGGTAAAGAAGGCGTTATCACGGTTGAAGAAGGTACTGGTCTGCAGGACGACCTCGACGTTGTTGAAGGTATGCAGTTTGACCGTGGATACCTCTCACCTTACTTCATCAACAACCAAGAGAAGATGGTTGCTGAGCTTGAAAACCCACTCGTATTGTTGGTTGACAAGAAGATTGATAACTTGCAAGAGCTGATTCCTGTATTGGAAGCGGTTGCTAAAGCAGGTCGTCCACTGTTGATCGTGGCAGAAGACGTTGAAGGTCAAGCGTTGGCTACTTTGGTTGTTAACAACTTGCGCGGTACTTTCAAAGTTGCAGCTGTTAAAGCGCCTGGTTTTGGTGATCGTCGTAAGGCTATGTTGCAAGACATCGCTGTACTGACCGGTGGTACTGTTATTTCTGAAGAGATTGGCTTGAGCTTAGAGACTACTACTCTGGATCAGCTAGGTACTGCGAAACGTGTTGAGATTGATAAAGAAAACACCATCATCGTAGACGGCGCTGGTAACGTTGAAGAAGTGAAAGGACGTTGCGAACAGATCCGTGCTGAAATCGAAAACTCTTCTTCTGATTACGACAAAGAAAAGCTCCAAGAGCGTCTAGCGAAGCTATCAGGTGGCGTTGCTGTCATCAAAGTAGGCGCTGGTTCTGAAGTTGAAATGAAAGAGAAGAAAGCACGCGTTGAAGATGCGTTGCATGCGACTCGTGCAGCGGTAGAAGAAGGCGTTGTTGCCGGCGGTGGCGTTGCTCTGATTCGTGCCCTGTCTAAAGCGTCTATCGAAGGTGAAAACGACGATCAGAACGTAGGTATTACTCTGGCTCTTCGTGCGATGGAAGCACCTATCCGTCAAATCGCTGAAAATGCTGGTATGGAAGCCTCTGTTGTTGTTGATCGCGTTAAGAAAGGCGAAGGCCAGTTTGGTTTCAACGCAGCTACTGGTGAATACGGTGACATGATTGAACTGGGTATTTTGGACCCTGCAAAAGTAACGCGCGCTGCGTTGCAAGCGGCTGCTTCAATTGCTGGTTTGATGATTACGACCGAAGCTATGGTTAGCGAAATCCCAGAAGATAAGCCTGCTGCACCTGATATGGGTGGAATGGGCGGAATGGGTGGTATGGGCGGTATGATGTAATACCCGTCTGTCACAACTGCTGATCAAAAAGCCCCCACTATGATGGGGGCTTTTTTTTGTGACAAATAAAGACCAAAAAGGTGAAAGGGTTGTCGCAATAAGGCCTTATTGATTGAAGGGAATATTGCAAGTCAATACTATTCTTAGCTAAGGGAAATCCATTGGATTACCAGACAAACTGCAGGCAATCAGTTTGTGCTCGCACTGGAGTAGATTTTGCCGGCCGTCATCGTTAGACTGTATCGCCCCTGGTAAAGGGGAGACGGCAGAATAGCGACGTTTGGAAAGGGAAGTACTTTGTTTAAGTGGTTAAAACGAACAGGTTCATTGTGGGTAATAGGCCTTATTGCTTACAGCGTGTTTTTATTTGTGCAATTGCCTGCGAAAACGCTTTGGGGTTGGGTCAAACCAGCCGTAAAGCTGCCAGTTAACATTGAAAACGTACAAGGTCTTTGGTGGAAAGGATCGGCCCATTGGTATTTACACAGCGCTGGGCTCGATGGTGGTGTGAAATGGAACCTAAACTTTACTTCCCTATTGGGGGGTAAGCTAGGTGCTGAATTACAATTACAATCTACTCACTTTAAAGCAGAAACCCTCGTAAAGATTTCACCTTCGAAACAGCTGTATTTAGACGACGCTACTTTTAATGTAAATGCGCAACTTATTAATGGGCAACTTCAGTCAATGGGTGCTTCTCTAAGTGGCGATCTTGAACTCCGATCCACAAATGCGGTCATTGCTCTGGAGCCCTTCAGCATTAACAAGCTGGAAGGAGAAGCTGTGTGGTTGGGAGGTGAAGCTCAATACCCTGCAGGTAATCAGAGACGCAAAGCAGAGATCCCAATCTTGGTCGGTAAACTGGGACGTGATTCAAAAAGCGGAAATGTGCAGATGCCTGTGACCACAACGGAAGGGGAAAGTGTAGCGGATGTGTATTTGAAAAAAGACGGGTGGGGTGGCGTTGCCATCAAGCGTCGTCTAGTGGATATTATTGGAGAGCAGTGGCCATCACGGGCTGCACCTGATGATTCCATTTTTACAGCGGAAGAAAAACTGTTTTGATGGAGTTCATAAGGTAATGGCTAAAATTAGCATAAGAAAGGGCATAGCAAGCGCCTTTACACAGAGCTGTCTTTCGATCGGTAGCAGCATAAACAGAGAGGGAGAGGTTCGGTGGCAGCAGTAATGCCAAAGCTTGAGAATTATATACCCGTTGTTGTGAAGGGGTTGGCGCTTGTGTGCACATTGGGTATTGCCCATGGCGGTGCAAATTTAACGTGGCGTATCGTGGATAGTAATGGCGTAGAGCTACCTAAACCTAGATTGTCTCAGGAGTCGTCGTCTGAAACCAATTCGCAGCTGGCGGGTTCTGCTGATATCTCAAAATTGCATTTGCTTGGAATTGCCGATGCTGAGCCAGAAAATGTTGAAGAAAGCGTAACAGCACCTGAAACCAGACTAAGCTTTGAGTTGAAGGGAATACTAGCAGGCGATGATGATGAAGAAGGCTCAAGTGCCATCATCGCCCAGCGCGGCGGAGCCGGGGAGTACTTCAAAGTGGGCGACTTGGTGTTTGGTCGAGCACGTTTGGCAGCGGTGTACGGTGACCATGTGCTTCTCAATAATAATGGGAAGATAGAAAAACTCGCATTTGAAGATCAAGGCGCTGGCTTGATTCAAAAAGGACGCCAGGTATCAAAAACCCCCTCTCCTACTCCCCCTAAAAAATCTGGAAATCGTTTCGAAGACCGACTTAAAGAAATCAGTACGGCAGAAGAGTTTGTGGATTTAGCGCGAGCGGAATTGATAGAAGACCCCCAACAGGCTTTAGATAATTTAGGGGTTGAATCTTCTGGAGAAGGGTATCGCGTAACGAATAAGGCTGGCATGTTGTTAGGGTTAGGAATGCAATCAGGTGACGTTATTCTATCCATTAACGGACAGCCCTTAGGGAATATTGAGCAAGATCGTGGGTTAATTGATGAAGTTTATGCAGCGGGTCAAGCTCGTATTGAAGTACAGCGGGGAAACCGCCGATTTATTATTAATCACTCATTTCGCTAATGAGAAAGGACGTAGATAAGCCGTGTTGAAGTTAGCAAGAGTTTTAGCTGTTTGGATGCTCAGTCTGTCGGTCGCTTATGCAGCTGATGAGCAGAATTGGAAGCTGAATTTAAAGGATGCGGATATCCGCGCTTTTATTAGCCAAGTGGCAGATATGACAGGGCACAGTTTTGTCATTGACCCACGGGTAAAAGGTCGGGTGACGATTGTATCAACCGATGAAATGACAACGGAAGAGGTCTACCAAGTCTTTTTATCCGTTCTGAATGTTCATGGATTTGCGGCTGTCCCAAGCGGAGATGTTATTAAAGTTATTCAGCAGAACTCTGTAAAGCAAGACGGTAGCCACTTAGATCCTGAACGTAAAGAAAAAGGCGAGCAGTTCATTACTCGGGTCATAGAAATTAAAGAAGTACCAGCATTGGACTTAGTGCCGATTCTAAGACCTTTGGTGGCTAAGTATGGACATTTAGCGGGCGTAAAATCAGCAAACTCACTGATCATTAGCGATACCGCTTTAAACATTGAGCGTATTGAAGAAATCATTAAGCGCTTAGACCGTGCGGGCACAGAGCATATTAAAGTCATCACATTGAAAGAAGCTTGGGTTGGTGATGTGGTCAAAATGTTACAGACGCTTGATCCAGATACGGTTGCGAAAGGTGGCTCTGTATCTGCTCGACGTCGCGGTGCTGACCCGGTTCGAGTGGTCGCGGATGAACGCAGCAACCGCATTATTATGCGAGGTGAGCGTACTAATCTGGAGCAGCTTGCAGAACTTGTAAGGCAATTAGATCAGCCATCTCAAAGAAGCAGCAGTACGGATGTGATTCGTCTGAGGCATTCTGATGCCAAGACTCTAGCAGAAATATTGAAAGGGATTATTGACAATAAAAGTAGCAAGGCAGCTAAAGGAAAAGAAGAAATTATTGGTAAATCCAGTGTTCATGCAGATGAATCATTGAATGCATTAGTGGTACGGGCAGCGCCCTCTGAAATAGTTGAAATTCGCGATATTGTTACACAGTTAGACGTGCCTCGTGCTCAGGTCCACATTGAAGCGGCGATTGTCGAAGTCTCTTTATCAGACAGTGAAGGGGCTGGTGTTGAATGGGCGATTGGGGACGAAAATGTACCGGCTACCATTATGACGCATGACAATGAAGCTTCACCTGGCATGAAAGATATGGTGCAGGGGGCTGTTACAGGTGCTGGCCAGGGATCTGCCGCTTTAGGCGCTGCTAGCGCAATCAAAAGTGGGTTTTATGTTGGCGGGGGCGCTTTTGATAAAAAAGGAAACCCAGAATTATTGGCATTGTTGAGAATTATTAACAGTCAGTCAGAAAGCAATGTTTTATCCACGCCAAGTATTGTAACGTTGGATAATAAAGAAGCGAAGATTAATGTCAGTCAGAACGTCCCCGTAAAAGACACCTCTCAGGCAACAAATGGTGGTAATCCTGTCACAACCTTTAAAAGAGAAGATGTTGGATTAATCCTTGAAGTGACACCCCATATTCAAGACGACAGGTTTGTGCGATTAGAAGTTTCGCAATCGACTAACTCGGTTGAAAAGCAAGCGGTAACGGGTGCAGAGGGCGTTGTCACCAATAAACGAGAATTGACGACAGAAGTAGTGCTAGAAGACCAGCAAATTATTGCTTTGGGTGGTTTGATCAAAGATGAAATTCAAATTGGTACCAGTAAAATACCCTTTTTGGGAGATATCCCTTTGCTGGGAGCATTATTTCGTTCAAGCTATGAAACCCATAAAAAGACTAATTTAATGATTTTCCTAAAGCCAACCATTTTATTGGATCGAGTAACCAGTGAAGATATTGCTCGGGAGAAATATCTAGGGGTTTACAGTATAGAACTTTCTGGAGAATTAAATGAAGCCGCTTTGGATGAGCGTTTTGATCAGCTGTTCAAGGGGCAAAAATTCCAGGGTAAGCGTCCTCAAGTGGACTAGTTCACTCGATGCAGAGATAAAAAAACCGCTTCTGCGGTTTTTTTTATCTCTGCAAGAAATACATGCCTTTCATGCTAGCGGGTTTAAGCCGTCATTAATCAGAAATTCGGTCAGTTTAATTAGGGGAAGTCCAATTAGGGTGTTAGGGTCGTGACCGATTAATTGCTTAAAGAGCGTAATGCCAAGCCCTTCTGATTTAAAACTACCTGCGCAATCAATGGGGTTCTCTCGTTGTACATAATGCACAATCTCAGATTCACTTAATGTACGAAAATGAACTTCAAAGGGTTCGACGCAGATCTGCCGTTTCCTAGATACTGTATTGACCAAGCATAAGCTAGTGTAAAAAATCACCTTCTCACCATTGAGGTAATGCAGCTGCTCAATGGCTTTTTCTTGGGTGCCTGCTTTGCCTAGAATGCGTTGGTGGCAAACGGCTACTTGATCACTCGAAATAATGCGCGCATTAGGAAATTGTTCAGCGATGACTTCCGCTTTTTTAATGGCTAAACGCTCAACTAAATCTGCTGGTTGCTCATTTGGTATAGGTGATTCATCAATGTTGGGGGAGTGGCTGATGAAAGGAAGTCCAAGTGTTTGTAGACGTTCACGGCGGTAGACAGAGCTAGACGCTAAGACAAGTTCCATGATAGTCGCTCATTCCTAGAGAGGTGAGGTATGTAAGCAGGTTCTTCATTGGATAATTTGAAACAGCTTAACGTGACTTTAAAGATGTAAGGGTTCTTTGATTAAGAACCCTTCTAAAGCGAGATCAGCCAGCAAAGTTTTTCGCAGCGAAGTCCCAATTAACCAAATTCCAGAAAGCCTCAAGATAAGAGGGGCGAGCATTGCGGTAATCAATGTAGTACGCATGCTCCCATAGGTCGCAGGTTAACAAAGGTGTTTTGCTCTCATCTGTTAAAGGCGTGGCAGCATTTGAGGTGTTAACGATTTCTAAGCTTCCATCGACATTTTTTACTAACCAGGTCCAGCTCGAACCAAAGTTATTAACAGCCATTTCGTTGAATTTCTCTTTGAAAGCAGCAAAAGAGCCAAATGAAGCATCAATTGCTTTAGCCAACTCATCCACGGGTTCGCCGCCGCCATTTGGGCTTAAAGAGTTCCAATAGAAAGTGTGATTCCAGATCTGTGCAGCGTTATTGAAAACGCCACCTTCAGAGCTCTTAACGATTTCTTCTAGCGTTTTATTCGCAAACTCGGTGCCCTCGATTAGGCCATTGAGTTTCACCACATAAGTGTTGTGATGTTTACCATAATGAAAATCCAGCGTTTCTTCAGAAATATGAGGGGCTAAAGCATTTTTTTCATATGGTAGTGGAGGTAGTTCAAAAGCCATGATCCATTACTCCCGATAGTTGTGTTCTCATGGGTTGGGCTAGGTCTGAGCCTAGCTTCTCGCTAATCGAATTGCATAATAGCACCCCTGCTCAGACTGCGCTATTCATGCAAAATGTAGGGGTATTTTGCCAATGGCCCTGCTGAGATTGAAGTATAAGTGGGATGCTGATTATTCAATGGCCGCTGTGGTCGTTGATTCGTCAGGGCAAGTAAAAGGTTGCTGATCTTTCCATTGAAGCGGTGATACGCCAGGCATGCTGAAAAAGAGTTCAGCTGGAAAGCATTGCGTTGGAGTTAGATAACCACTTTTAATGTTGGACTGCCTGAGCAACCAGCCAATATAGATCGTAGCGATTGAAATAGTTAATTGATAGCCGTTCGGAGTCTCAAAAGTTGCTTCGCGGCGATCTCCATGTGCATTTTGTACTTCTCCCCAAAGGGTACAACGATCGTACTCCAAGCTGTATTGCGAAGGCCCTTTCACAACGTAATCTACAAAGGTGCCAATAAAGGATGGTAGGCCAGGGAGCTTTAGCAGTGTGAGTAATGGTTGTAAATGTTTGAGTCGCTTAATTTTTTTGGGTGACAGGGGTAGGTATACCTCTATGTTATTGATGCCAGTTGAATACCACGCAGTCACAACATCCCCCCAAGTGATATTAATGGCTGAGTAGGTGACGCCCTTCAACTCCATGCTTCTTTGATGAAGCCCAAAGGGTGTCGCTACTAGCTCACCTTTCGATCGAACAAAAGTGGGTTTAGCCAAACTATGAATGATGGTTTTTGTGGTGCCTGGGCTCAGTGGAGCATTGCTTTTAAATCCTAAATGCAATTGGGTTGCATCGGGTAATGCTTTTGATAGTTCTACTGCAAGGTGATCAGTAGGCACAACATCAAACCCAATACCGGGGCATATCAGTGTATGGGCTCCCTCCGCGAGCCTGTGCCGTTTGGCGCAGTACTCAAAGACCGCAACTTCTCCAGTGATATCCAAGTAATGAGTATTGGTAATGAGGCAATTGCTTAGTAATCTAGGAGTGGTAAAAATAAAAGGCCCTGCACAGTTTAATAAGATATCCACGTCTTGGATCATGTTTTGAACTACTTTATTATTCTGCAGGTCAAAGACTCGGTATGGGCAGTCAGTTTCTTTAGAGAGTTTATACAGTAAGTGCTCGCTGCGACCAGCCAATATAGGAGAGTGTCCCAAGCTTTTCGCTTGTTTCGCTATGCGTGAACCGGTATAGCCTGTGGCACCATAAATCATCCAGTTTGCCATCGAGTGTTGCTCCTTGCGTCACTTGATTTATTACGCATATTGAGCCAAAAAGCGTAACTCAACCATTAGGTAGGTTTCATGTCTCACGTTGAAGATCAGGATTCATTAAGCATTAAGCCGAGTCAAGAGGATATAGAATTTCGTCAAAGGAGCGCCCCTTCTAACAGAACAACGTCTACACCTGCGAGTGCGCCAGCTCCACTTGAACCTGAAGTAAAAGCACCGTGGTTATTGTATTTAGGTGTGGCAGCGTTGGTGGGGTTTGCTGGTTGGCAATATTGGGCGCTCCAGCAAGCCGAAGAAAAACTGGCATTGCAGGATCAGGATTTACTGATGTTGGCAAAATCAGTAAAAGGGCTAGAAGATAAGTTAAATGTCACCGATGAGAGTGCCAGCAGTTCATTGACCGCTTTACAGGCAACGATTAAAACACATGACTCGGAAATCAAAAAGCTTTGGGACGTATCCAATAAACGCAATAAAAGCTGGATTCAAACGCTTCAAAAAGAACAAAAGCAAAATGACACTGCAATAAGTCAGTTAAAAAAGCAGTTGGGTCAATCGAAAGCTGCGGATAAAAAACTGACGGCGTCTATTAAAGGTTTGGATAAGAAAATTGAGGATGTCAGAGAGTCAACAGGTGCCTCTGATGCACAAATGCTAGCGCTACGGGCAGAAATTGAAGCATTGCAAAGCGAATCAAACAAAGTGCCTCAGTCTGTAAGTAAACGTTTGGATGATATTGATAAAGCGTTGTCAGCTATAGATGCCACGCGGATAAATCAAGCGAAAAATATAACCGACATTAAAAATGAACTGACGGCTTTGAAACGACAAGTGAAACCAGAAACTCAAACGGGCAGTGGAATCATTGCTCAATAATTCATGAAGTTGAAAGGGGTAACCTACAGCTCTCTATTTTTGTAGAGAGCTGTTTGAGCCCAATCTTGAACGAAGTACTGATTAAGGATTTTTTGCAATTCCCCAGACCGTCTTAATTCCTGCATCTCCTGATCAAATTGATTGATTAAATCATCCAGTTTTCTCAATGTTGGGGAAAAAGCCACGTAAGCAAATACTTGGCTAAAACAACCTGCATTTAAATAGCTAATAGGCTCATCTTGCTGTTTGGAGAAAAACTCCACAATGTTGATATCTTGAGGGAAGACATCAATTCGTTTAGAATCTAACAGCTGAAATAACCGCTGCAACATCTGAGTCTCTAACCCAGCGAGTGGAATTACATTGGCGCCTTCATGGGTGCTAAGATAATTATCTATTTCAGCATGACCATAGGTGTACCCTTTTATGGTGCCAATGGTTGCTTGATCTAAATTATTGAGGTCTCGGTATCGCCATGTCGATTTTGGAGATACAAAAAAACAGTTTCTGCTCAGAGCTATTGGTTCTTTAGGGTAACGTAATTGCGGAGCATCGGACTGATAGAGTCCAATTAATAAATCAGCTTCCCCTGATTCCGTCAGTGCTATTTGCCGCGCAAAGGCAAGGGTTTTTATTGAGAGGTTGTGCCCCATTTTATTAAATATTGTTTTGACGATCTCGATGCTAAAACCAGGCTTGTCGACTCTTACACTTCCTGCTTCTTCAAAAATATACGGGCGCCAATCACCTGTCACTGCATCAAATGTTTGGCTATTTGTATGAAATGAAACCGTCAATATTAACGCTCCCAGAACCCATCGGCTGGAAGCGTTGCATCGGTTTTCCATGTTCATGAAGAACCTAATTTAACCAATATTTGTCAGGTATTAACGCTGTTTTTTCGCTTAAAACAGCATTGTCAATTTTATAAATGGTTCTTCCTTTCAATTTGGCAAGAGCGTCTTTTACGAGGGGATGCTCATTGAAAAATGAAAGAAATTGGTCGTGCTGATTAGTAAAGAAATTTTCTATAAGATCAGAAAGATCTTTTCTTTTAGGTGAAACAAAATACATGATAGGAAGTTTATAGATGACTAATAATTTATCATCGACTAGAAGATTACGATCTTTGCAAACAAAGTCGTCTCCAAATTCACATCGACTTTTAAGTTCTCCGTAAGGTTCAACAACGGATCTAGGGAAAAGGTCAGCACGCTTGTTTTCAACCATTTTGAAGATGTTGTCAAAATTTGGAATGGTCATCATGTTAGTAAAACCACCGCCTTCAAGGATAGGCACATCTCCCCATCCTTGCCCCTGAATGACTTTGAATTTTTGTAGTTCACTGAGTGGCATGTCAGCTTTCAATTGAGGCGCTGTTTCTTTGTTGGTGATAAAAATTCTGTGTCCAAGTAAGCCTCTCAGTATTGGGAAGTGAATGGGCTGAATACGTGCTTCAATTTCACCGGTTGCTCCAAGCCAATCAATATCGAATGACCCATCTTTTATCAGAGCTTCCTTACGCGTTTGTGAACCCACTTCTTTGAATTCAGCATAACTGCCTTCTTTGCCAGACGTTTTAACAATGAATTTCAGAAGGTCCAAAGCGTATTGATCTAACGTTGAACCCTCGCGCAGTTTAACATGGGTAATGGATATACTGTCTGAGCATACTGGGAATGATAAACTGATTCCAATAATGGTTGTAAGTATGAAACGTTTCATTCTAATCATCCTATCAATCAGCGTTTAGAACCAGACTTCCACTTGTGCACCAATAATTAATGCATGCTTGTCTTTACTGTCAGGCACGTTCAGCATGCTACCTGAATCCCGTGCACGTCGATTCCATTCGAAGTGGCTTAGATAAAAACGCATGGATGGTCGAGCCCAAAAGTTAGCCGAATTCCCAGTAGCCTGAACGGCAAGCGTGTATTTTTTAAGTGTTTGTTCGTCGTCAAATTTAGGATTCATGACGTTGTAACCGAACTCACCCAGCATGCTCCAGTAAGTATTCAGCTGATAGTGTGGTCGAATACCGACGCTCACAACTTCGCGATCTAAAACCGACCCAGGCATTACAACTTCATCGTCGGTTGTCTTTTCAAACATCAGGTTATAGTGAAGTAAAAAGGGAGATTCAAAGGTAAAGGTACCATTGTTATACAAGCGATAACCGTGAGCACCACCATCGGCTGCATAATTAAAACAGCCTGTTCCTCCATCCGTTCCAAAACACCCGGGGTTGCCTGCCATAGAGCCTATTGCATATTGTACGCCTGTCCGTTGATCCCACATGCCGTACGTTTTTTCCCATTGAATACTAAATGTCGAACCATTCTGATCCGGAGCGTCTTTATAGACTTCTCTGACTTCTTGATGCTGTATGCCAAACTTAAATGCACTGCCGTTTTCTAAATGCCATTCATAACGAATATCCAGTAATGGATTTTGTGAATTTTGAGATTCATCGACAGTGGTGGTTGCAGGATTATCTTCTTCTTCACTGCCAATGCCCATTAAAGCGACATGAAGATAATTACGACCAAAAGCAATATGGGAAAGGCCGAAGCCGTTACCGCTGCTGTTCACTTGAAAGGCATCAATCATATGAATATCGCCAAAAGCTAACGCTCTATAGTAACGGCGGCCTATCCAAAGATTCCCGTTTTCAATTAAGTTATCACTTTCAACGTATAGGTTTCGGGAGCGTCTAGACCAACTCTCGACAGAGGTTGGGCTTCTTGAATCGCCAGCGATGTCCATTGTCCAAGTAAGTTTGAAATTAACGTCTTGCGTTTTTACTTTTTTATCAAAAGTAAACTCGGCATAGTCTCTACATTCGTTGCCCAATCGATAGAAAAGACCGTCGTTGGTGGGGTGTGGTAATGAAAAGCATGACCCACCGTTTTTGGTTGCATCTTCTGATAGATAGTTACTGCCTGACCGGAAATAACCATGAAGTTCTAATGCATCATCAGCATAGAGATTCATAGTCATAATGCTAATCAGAATACCAAGCACGACTTTGAATGTTCGATCAGTATTCCATAAAGGCAAAGTTGAAAAAGTTTGTCTCTGTAAGTCCATTTTAGCGTCCCTGCTATCCAAGGGGGGATGTCAAGAAAATATAGTTGAAGGTCGTTAAATAGAAAGGACAATGCATAATTGAATGCGGAAAATTTGGGGATTTTTAAATAGAGGGGACAAATTGATAATGTATGTTGCCTGGAACTGTGAAGCTGTTGTGTGCACCCCCGTTGCTAAGACGGAGGTGATTTTAGATTAAGCGTTTATGTGCTGACTTTGGTTTGACGTGAACTTGATTGATTCTCCCAATGCGTTATGAACGCCACGGCTCCTATAATAATGGCGGCTCCTAACCAAAGGTTTCCTGGGGGAACCCAGCCAAATACCCAGTAACCGGCAAGTACGTTGACAGGTAATTTAAAGTGATCCCAGGGTTGTACAAATGAAGCATCGGCCACCGCGTAGGCTCGAGCAATGGCCCATTGAGCAAATGCCGTTAGTAAGCCGATTGCGATGAGGTAGCCCCAGGCTAGAGAGTTGATGGGGGCTGTGAATTCGTTTGAGATTGCTAGAAAGGCGTTAAAGGGCGTCATGAATAAAAGTAGATACATGACCATGGTGCTGGAGGAGTCATCCTGACTTAATCGTTTCACCATTAGCGAGTAGCTGGCCCAAAAGAATGCAGCACCCAGTGGCAAGAGCGTGGCCCAACTAAAACCATCAGACCAAGGCTCGAGAATCATCATCGCTCCACCAAAACCGGCTATGGTCGCCAGCCAGCGAGCAGTACCAACGGTTTCCTTTAAGACTAATCCCGCTCCTAAAGTTGCCATCAGTGGAGATGTCATTAAAAGTGCAATTCCCTGCCAAATAGGAATTGGGTAGTTCAATGCCCAAATCCAGAGTTGTATGCCGATAACAGCCAAAATCACTCTTATGATATGAAAAGGGATGTGACGACTTTTTAACGTTTGTCGTATACCTGTTCGAAAGACCCAAGGAAGAAAAAACAGTAATGCAATTCCATATTGAATGAAGGCCACGGTTGTGGAATTCATCTGCATACGGATGCCCAAGATTTGTGTCAGGCTATTGATCGTCGCGAATGCTAACCCTGCACTGAGCATCCATAAGGCACCTTTTAAAGGTTGGTGAATTGAGTTCATGCTGGACAGTCATATTGGTAATTAAAGTAGGCAGTATGCCAGGAACTCTATTAAAGGTCAGAATTAACTGCAAATTAACACCCTTGGCCCAAACCTCTGGGTAATGGGTTCGACTGATGCCGTAAATGGTTTCGCTGCCTGGATCGTTTTTATCGTGAACATAGCCGTTTTCGTGATCCAGCGCTAACGCAAAGGCAATCTCAAATAAAGCTATTATTTTTTTCCTTGAAGCAGAAACTCAATCAACTGTTCGGGGTGCTTGCGAATTTGACGGCCCAGCGATAAAAGAGCAACGATCCGGTCTTCTGCTAAAACGACCGCTACACACACCAAAGCACCACGGGCACCGTCGCCTAACCGTCACCGCTACTAACATAATGGCGACAGGCAAGCCCCATTGGAGAACAAAACGCTCGGAGTCAGATTTCACGGTATCCCTATCCGCTAAGTCATTGATAGGGTTCAGTGTCTAGGATTGGTGAGAGAATTTCCTCTGGCGGGATTTCCGATTAAATCGCGCTTTTAAGCTGCTCTATTGGGAGAAGGTTTATTTGTATCATCGTTAACCGCTCCAGTCTTCGGATTACGAACGCAAATTCAATGCTCGTAAACATTCATTCTGACTGATATATTTTTGATTAAAAAAACCTTTGTACAATTCAAGCTCAATTTTATGAGGCATGTTTTCTAGTGTTTTCCTAGCAGGCTCATCAATATGGGCATTGCAGTATGTACTACCAATAATCGAGTCTAACTCAATAATGTACAACGTGTTGGAATCCGAACTTATACCAATAATTGAAACATGTCTATCAATGACGGAGAATTCAAGCTTTTCACCTTCTTTTGTTACAGGCAAGGTTTGCATTGCAAGAACAATGAAAGCTGGAAAAATTGCACAAAAAAGAGGAATGTAATAAAACAGTTTATTAATATTTACATCTTTAATTTCCAAGCTTGGTTCATGCGCCTTCATTTTATAATAGGTGAAAGCGTAAACCGAGAGACCGCAAATAAGAGCAGTGTAAACTAAATATTCAGTCCATTTTGGCATCGCTCCCACCCCGACAAGACGAGGGTCTCTTAAAATAGCTACACCTATCAATGCTGCAGCCGCGAGTATGATAAATGGCATTGAAATAGACCAAAAACTCTTTTTTCTCATAATTTTTATGTTATACGCAATTAGTTAAACATTCTTCTTATAGTCTGGCTATTGAAATTTATTGTTGCAAGTCACAAGCACCGCTATGCGATACTCTTCACAAACCGTCTAAAACCAAGCAGCAACTAACGGGAAAGCCAATATTGCTTGTTACAATTAAATCATGGGAAGACGAAGATCAATAAGCTTTAATTTATAAGGGAATCATATTAAAAGTGAGGCCCCCATGCTAGACAAGCTTGTTATGACATTGTTGTTAACAGCCTCATTAAATGCCATCTCAACTGAAATCATTAAGCTCGCTAACGGTGAATGGGCCCCATACAACTCAGAGCAATTCAAACACTACGGTTACACGTCTCATATTGTAACAGAGGCTTTTGCTGCTGTAGGGAAAAAGGTGGAGTATGGGTTCACTCCCTGGAAAAGAGCCTACGAACTAGCCAAGAAGAACCCCAGCTGGCATGGATCACTTATATGGTCTAAAAGCCCTGAACGCGAGGAAGATTTTTATTTTAGCAACCCAGTGGTTGTATTAGACATTGTCTTCTTTCACAAAGCTGAAACCCCTCTTGTTTGGACTACCTTGAAAGACCTCAAAGGCTACACGATTGGCACAACAGGAGGTTACTTTTACGGAAAAGAATTCGCTGAGAACATGAAAGCTGGAATATTTACAGTTGATGAAGCCTCAAGTGATGTGCTGGGCATGAGAAAACTAGTCTCAGGTAGAACACAGCTATTCCCTTTAGCCAAAGAAGCAGGGCTTTATCTTCTACGGATTCATGCAGAAGACTATAAATTTGAAACTCTCTCTTTTCATCCTGCTCCTGTAACAACGGAGATGTATCACCTAATACTTTCAAAAAATATTGAAGAGAATAAAGATTTGCTTCCCCTGTTTAATCAAGGATTAAAGATCATTCAAAACTCCGGCTTGTACTCAAAAATTATACAGGATAATTTGGATGGAAAGTATTTCTAACCCCCATCATTCGCCGCCAAAAACTTCTCTGGCTGTTTTCCCATAAGGTTGCGAGTCTGCTTACTCGATACCCCCAACACCTTTGCCAAGCTGTCAATATCAACGTGGTTAGCCGGTTCTGGCAAGCCCCATTGAATGGCCAGGCGTTCAGCTTCAGATTTCACGGCGTCCCTATCCGCTAAGTCATTGATAGGGTTCAGTGTCTAGGAAGTGAGTGAAGATTTCCTCTGGTGGGATTTCTATGTCTTATTTTAATTTGATTGCCACAAACATATACAGTCACAATGAGTTGAATTAGTATCTCCATTACGATAATTTCAGAGTGTTTGTTAGTGATCACAAGATTTATTTTATTGTTTATATCTTGCTTAATAGTAGGTTGTGCTTCTTCCGGGCCTCACTATGAGACAGGGGAATACAGGGATATTAATGACGCAGCTTGCGTTTATAATGATCCTACATCCAATGAAGCTAGACCTGCTGACGCTTTATCAAGCGCATTTGTTCTTGGAGGAATTATTTTATCTGACTCAAAAGAGGTTAAAGACGAAAATTGCAACTAGACTTCTTCTTGATAAAATGGACTGTGTGTATAACCCAGTCTAATTGTTAAAAAAAGTCTCTCATACGCAAGAAGCCCTTCATAATTAAACCGAGCACACTTATTAGAGCCCCTATAAGAGCTACCAAATCAATGTCTATCTTGGTAAGGACATCCAATCCTATATAAGAGCAAGCCCAAAAACAATACATACAATAATCTTGGTCTTGCTATAAAATGTTTTCATTGAAAAGAAAAAGAATATTTAGCCAGCACTAACATAAAAATAGTTATCTAAGACCATAGTGCAAATCATCACTTTAATTAAATATGAGACTATTATAACGCAAACCATCCAGGATAATGGCACTCTTAAATTTTGATCTGCACCACAGATAGTGGACACCTCGTTAAGCGAGTACAATCGTAAATCGAGGTAAATTATGAGCAAAAAATCATCACCCCGTAAACATCATAGTCATGAATTTAAAGCAGAGACCCTGCTACTAGCCAGCAATATCGGGGTCGCTAAAGCAGCTGAACAGCTAGGTTTGCACAACTCTCAAATTTATCAATGGCGAGTATCGGCAGAGAAAAAGGCCAGTACCAGTGAACGG
This sequence comes from uncultured Saccharospirillaceae bacterium, assembly GCA_947499545.1. Taxonomy (GTDB): domain Bacteria; phylum Pseudomonadota; class Gammaproteobacteria; order Pseudomonadales; family Oceanobacteraceae; genus CANMOZ01. Next base: position 91,019 of record CANMOZ010000010.1, on the reverse strand, counting down.
GAAGCCGTTCTAGCCAGTGAAAATGCAAGACTTAAGCGCGAGAAAGCGGAACTGGAAAAGGAAATCGCTCGTGACTTCAAGGCTGACGCACCCAATCAGAAGTGGGCGGGAGACATTACTTACTTGTATACCAGTGAAGGCTGGCTGTACTTAGCGGTTGTGATTGACTTGTATTCCCGTGCTGTGATCGGTTGGTCCATGTCTTCACGTATGACAGCCAACCTCGTCGCAGATGCTTTAACAATGGCAATGTTTAGAAGGGGCTTCCCCAAGGGAGTGATCTTACATAGTGATCGAGGAAGCCAGTACTGTTCAGGTGTTTATCGGCAGTTAGTTGAGCAATACCAGCTTCGGCAAAGCATGAGCCGTAAAGGTGATTGCTGGGACAATGCTTGTGTCGAAAGTTTTTTCCACACGCTCAAGGTTGAAGCTATTTATGGAGAGGCGTTAATGAGTCGACAGCAGATGCGTCAAGCTGTATTTGAATATATAGAGATTGATTACAACCGCCAAAGACGGCACAGTACTTTAGGTTACGTGAGTCCCATGAATTATGAGAGCAGTTTAGTAGCTTAAGAGGTGCCCAGTTTTATTGGGGCAGATCACGTCACGTTAATACAGAATTAATGTACTCTTATCTCTTTAGTACAAAGGGTTACTTTTCTATCCAGAGTGTGGTGTCGTTGTAAATGACTTTGCAGTGTTTGAAGCTTAAATAAGGCAGGTAAGCATGGATGCTTACCTGCCTTTATATTATGTTAAGTCAGTTTTATAGCCCTGAGTATATGAGGGAGCTGAACTAAAAGTCCTTAATTGCTCCGCTACGCTGCTATTATCAATGGAAAATTCATGGCCAGTAATGGTATGACTAAATGGGGAGGTATACAGCTCAGCTCCCCACTGTTGCTCTAGGCCATGGTTGTGTGCACCTAAATTGACCTCAATCATTGAATGGTGTTGGTCATCCACTAAATAGGCCGTTGCTAACCAGCGAGACAGTTCTTTCATTTCAAGATCAGCCCGCTCTGATGTTTGTTGGCTGGATTCATTTGGTTGAGGTGTATTTAAACCCAATTGGGTTTTGAGTCCATTTCCCAACAAACGAGCCGCTGTCATGAAGCGGTCAGTTGTTCCTGATGGGCCTGCGACAACAGGTTTTTGATGTGTCGCAGCCTGATTCGAAAAGTCGGTATCTGGAACGACATCCCAAGTGGCAAAACCATTTCCGCGTTGTACGATAATATCCTTATTGGGAATATCAGCAAAAGCCGTGACCTTTGGTTGCACCTGGTGGGAGTTTTTTGGATTCAACTTGGCGTAGTTCAATTCCCGCTGCGTGAAGTGATCTGTCTCCAAAAGCTTGTCAGCGGTAGTGTAAGTTGTTTTTGCAGTAGCGGCTTGTGTTCGATAAGCACGTTGATTCTCGGTGTAGCTTTTAAGTTGTGGATCGTCATTTTTGTTTGTGTAGACAGCCAGTTCAAGCTCTTTGCCCGCTGTTTTACGGCGAGGGGGTTGCATTTGCTTTGTATTTAAGTATTGAGTGTCAATTAAATCAGAAAATGCTTGTTGTATTTCTGAGTTTTGATGAATGGATTCGAGCGTATCTTTAAAGTAAGCGCTGTTCGTTAAACCAAAATAAACCGTTGCTTTTTCCCTTAGCGTTAAAGGTTCTTGTGTGTTAGGCGTTACTACACCGGTACGTGCTTCACTCATTACTCGAGTAAATCCACCTGCAGACAGTTGGCCAACAGCAGAAAAGTTAGGGTTGTTAGGATCTTGGTAGGCACTTAACATTTTTGTCATGGTTTGAAGTTCATTTTTATTTTCTGCACGATAAAACACTTCAAACAAGGTGTTCAACAAAGCATCGACGGTTTTATGTGCGGCTGAGCTATTACTAGCAATATGGGCAAGTTTTAATTCAATTTGCCGGTTACTATCAATAGAAGCTGTTTCTAAAGAGTTTCTTGAAGTAAGCGCGTCACCCATTGGAGAAATAGGGGCATCATTTAATCGCTCTATGGTTACACGATTAGTCTGAAGTGAAGCCGCTGCCTCTTGTAGGTTGGGAGTCGTTTGCTGTGTAACTGTGTTGATCGTCGTGTTTTGCATGATTGCCTCTCAATAAAATAGGGGTTGGTTAAACCACCATGAAATGGGTAGGAATGGTTTCTGATGTTTGTGCTTTTTCCTGAATAAGTTGTTCTTTAACGCGATCGAGATTGTTAAGTGAATTGATCAAACTTCTAGCATCTAAATGGGCAATTCCCTGCATCCAGGATAAGCGCACGCTTTGGGTTTTCTCGTGAAAAGACAACCAGGCCCCTTTCAGCATTGATAAATTGCTGTTCATTTTCATCCAGAAAGAAGCGCTGTCAGGCTCTATTGCAGCGATGCCTTGGTGTATGGTTAAAACCTGCTCGCTTGGGTCGATTTCTAACCACCAATGACTTTCATTACTGGTTTTTAGGTAAGCGACTCCGCCAGATAATGATAAAGATTGGCCAGTCAATTGATTGAATGAATCACATAGCAACTCAACTTGAGACATGCCGCCTCTCCTTAAAAAAATCCTGTGCAATCGTTTTGCTTTTCAATGATGTCTAACCTAAAGACCCTCAATCATTTGTTCTAATTGCATCTAATAATGAAGTTCATTGGCCTAGCGTATTGATGTATTTGGAACTTTTCAGAAGGTGAGTCGTTAAAGGGGAGCGGGGTCTTACAAAAAAACATTCATTTGATGGATTTCAGTGAATTGCTCGGTGTCATGGATTGGTATACGGGATTATTTCGTACGTGAAGTCTCATAAATTGCTGAACGGCTGTAATCAATATGTGTCTGCATTTATGGCTTGTATAAAGGTAGTTTAAGGTTACTTGAGCGTTAATGCCGCTTTATGTAAGTGAGCACAAACATTTGGGAGCTGGTTTCTTGAATGATTTACTGTAGGTAGCTTCAATGATGATATAGGTGCGTCATTTTGGGCCGTGTAAAGTAAGTGAGCACATACAAATGATATATTTTATCTATATATATCAGTGGTATATAAATTAATCAATATTATCACATGTAAAACTGTTGACTCGTTACATGTGATAATCTAAATTAGGACCATGAAAGCCAAATCATCAGCACATTACCAGCGAGAATTCCGGCGGCGTTTGCGTGAGCAGGGCCTAGTGAAAAAAGAAGTTTGGATATTGCCTGAGCATGCCAAACAGCTATCGGTTGTGGAAAAGCAACTGCGAATGCCGGGTGAGGTCTCTCTATTTAGTGGAGAAAACAACATGACTCAAGCAGTAGAGCGTTGGACGACGCATTCCCTTTATGAAGAGCTATTGGAAGTTGAGCTTTTTGCAAGTCAACAAGCTTCTATAGAGTTGATTGAGGGGGTTGATCCTAGTATCCATATCGTGATGAAAGAATACGGCGATTTACCTATCTTTTTAACGGTATCAGGAGAGCAGATTATTGTTGAATCTGTGCTTTGGTCGGTTAATGAGGTCAAAGATATTAACGCATTTAATGAAATGGTACTGCGTACCCATAAATATTTTCCCTTATCGACCATCAGTTTGGACCGCTTAAATCATGGAGAAGACTATTACCATATGTTTGGTGCTTTAAGTGCTTCATCCATTTTGCCCAATATTGTCTTCGAGATCGAAGTGCTTGCTAACAATGTGATTCAGGCAACGGAAGCTTACAGTGAGCACCTCACCATTTCAGTTGCGGCAAGTTAATTTATTACATTGAATAGGAGTCAAGCATGAACATTTGGGCAAAGATGATGACCGCATTACGCGGCGGTGTTAATGAAGCGGGTGAGGCAATTGTTGATAGTCAGGCCCTTCGTATTTTGGATCAAGAAGTAAGAGAAGCATCTGAAGAACTTAAACAGTCAAAAGACAGCTTGGCTGAGATCATGGCTAGGCAGAAGTTAGCTGAAGAGAAATGTAAGCAGATTCAAAATAAAATTTCAGAGCACGAAGATTATGCGTTAAAGGCACTTGAAAAGGGAGATGAAGCCCTTGCTCGTGAGGTGGCAGAAAAAATCGCCGATTTTGAGAATCAGTTAACTCAAGAAAGTGAAGCAAGAGAAGGTTACAGTGCAAGCGTTAAAAAGCTGCAGATAACCATTCAACAAACAGAAAGAAACATCAAGCGCTTGAAACAGCAAGTTGATACCGTTAAAGCGAATGATAGTGTACAAAGAGCACAAGCAGCCGTGGCTGAACGTCATAGTGGATCACACTCGAAGCTGCGGACTGCGATGGATTCACTAGAGCGTATCAAAGAAAAGCAAGCCTTAAAGGAAGCTCAGCTAAGTGCAGCTAGTGAAATTGCAGAAACATCATCCGATGATTCGTTGCAAACTAAACTAGAACAAGCCGGTATTGCACCTGGTAAGCACAGCGCAGAGGATGTGTTGGCAAGAATAAAGAGCAAGAAAGGTTAAGCATAGTCGCTTAACGATGTGAATTTTGACGTATGAGGTGGAAATGTTTGCATTGTTGTTAACGGAAGGAATGGATCCTTTTTACCAAAACATCTCTTCATTTCCGACGGTATTTTTTACATTTTTTTTGCTGTTGAGCATATTCTTTTGGGCTGTCGCCGTATTAGGATTGGTTGATATTGATATATTGGATGTTGACCTACCTAATACGGAAGGTTCATTCGAATTGGGTGAATTAAGCAACGCAAATCCCAATGTACTTGCTGGTTTGCTGATGAAATTTGGGCTTCAAGGTGTGCCTGTCACCGTAATTATTACATCCATCTCTTTGATCGGTTGGATCATTAGTTACTACAGTGTGCATTATGTTGTTAACCTTGTACCCGATGGCATCTTGCACTTCCTTGTTGGGATTCCTGTACTGCTAGTAGCTCTTCTCATTGCAACCTTGATGACATCAGTCATCATCAAACCGATACGTCCACTCTTTAAAAAAGCACAGCAAGAAACAGTTAAACATGTCTTAGGGAAAACAGCGATTGTACGTACCTCTAAGGTCGATCATGAATTTGGCGAAGTTATTTTAGAAGATGGTGGAGCAGGCTTGATCTTTAAAGTTCGAGCGTGTGGCGATGAGGTATTTAAAAAAGGCGATAAAGTTGTCCTGCTGGAATATCTAAAAGAAGAACACCTTTATCGAGTTGTATCTGAACAGGAATTTTTGGGTTCCTCTGTTGATACGTAATTAAAGTCACTTAAACGTGTGGAGTATACACAATGGCTGATTTGTCTGTTTTAATGCCACTCCTGACAGGAGTAGGAGTTGTCATTCTCATCTTGATGGGATTGGCGGTTCTTTTTAAAGCGTTCTATTACAAGGTGGATCAAGGGACTGCATTGATCGTCAATGATATGAGCGCAACACCAAAAGTTCATTTCACTGGCGCCTTAGTGTATCCGATCATCTACAAAAAAGAATTGATGCGGATATCATTGATTACACTTGAAGTGGATCGTAGAGGGAAAGATGGATTGATTTGTGCAGACAATATGCGAGCCGATATCACGGTTGCCTTTTACTTGCGTGTTAATGAAACAGCGGAAGATGTTTTAAAGGTTGCGAAGTCGATTGGCGCGAGTCGCGCATCTGATAAAGATGCGGTTAATGAGCTTTTTAATGCAAAGTTTTCAGAAGCCCTCAAGACTGTAGGTAAACAGATAGAGTTCGTAAATCTTTTTGAAAACCGTATTGAGTTTAGAGAAAAAATCATTCGTGTCATCGGTGAAGATCTGAATGGATATGTATTAGAAGACGTTGCGATCGATTACTTAGAACAAACTCCAAAAGCTGCTTTGGATCCTACCAATATCTTGGATGCTGAAGGCATCAAGAAGATTACTGAGCTAACCGCTGAACAAAATGTTCGAACCAACATTTTAGAGCGAGACGAAGAGCTAGCGATCAAGAAGAAAAATGTCGAAACGGTTGAAGCAATGCTTGAATTAGAGCGCCAGCAAGCGGATGCTGAAGCTAAGCAAGAAAGAGAAATTGCAACTTTAAGAGCGCGTGAAGAAGCTGAAACGAAAAAAGTTCAGGAAGAAGAACGTCTTAAAGCAGAGACTGCAACCATTGCAGCAGATCAAGATCTTGCAGTACAAACCGAAAATCAAAAACGTGAAGTGGAAGTTGCTGAACAAAATCGTCAGCGAGCCGTCGTTATAGAGAAAGAAAAAGTAACGAGAGCTCAAGATCTTGAAATCGTATCGCGTGAGCGTGAGGTTGAGCTTCAAAAAATTGAAGCTGAAAAAGCGATAGAGGTTGAGAAAAAAGAAATTGCCAATGTTATCCGTGAACGAGTAGCAGTCGACAAAACGGTTGCTATTGAAGAAGAGCGTATTAAAGAAGTACGCGAAGTTTCAGAAGCTGATCGCGCACGCCAAACTCAAGTGATAGCCGCTGAAGCAATGGCTGAAGAGGAAAAAGTAAAACAAGTTAAATTTGCAGAAGCGGAGGAGTTATCAGCTAGGCATAAAGCCGTAGAGGTAACCACTATGGCACAAGCTGATTTAGAAGCGGCTACCAAAGACGCTGAAGCGAAAAAGAAGCAGGCGGAAGGACAGCAAGCCTTGCATGCAGCAACTGGATTAGCAGAAGCTAAAATCCAAGCGGCCAAGGCTGAGTCTTTAGAGAAAGAAGGTATTGCAGAAGCCAATATTCAAGCGGCTAAAGCTGAATCACTTGAGAAAGAAGGAGTCGCAGAAGCCAATGTCATTAGAGCGAAGGGAGATGCAGAAGCTGACGCGTTATTAGGCACAGGTAAAGCTCAAGCGGATGTGACTGCCGCACAAGGTGATGCAGAAGCCCGAGCAGCCCGTGAAATTGGACTGGCTAACGCAGAAGTGACGCGTGAGCAATTCAAGGCAGAAGCGGATGGTCTTGTTGATAAGTTCAGTGCAATGAACAGTATGAGCGAAGATGCGAGATCGCATGAAGAATACCGTATGGGTCTTGAAACAGCATTAAAAGAGGCGTTAGCTTCTATTGAAGCCGGTAAAGATATTGCTAAAGAGAACGCAGAAGTGCTAGCTGTTGCTTTACAAAAAGCAAAAATTGATATTGTAGGCGGCGAAGATCATTTCTTTGATAACTTTGCTAAATCACTTTCAATTGGTAAGGCTGTTGATGGACTTGCAGGTAAAAGCAGTACGATTCAGGCGCTGATTAATAAAGTTGTTCAGAACAGCAATGATTCTAATCAAGGCGGCAATACACCAAAAACTCACTAACAATGCTTGGGAGGGGTTTATTCCCTCCCAAATATTTTGTTAGATAGCAATACGTTGATAGCTAAGCAAATCGGCTGATGTTCACGGCAAAAGGGTTGTAATATGGTAGATCAAAAGCAGTCTGCTGAGGTAGTTGACAGTGCTGTTGCCGAAGGCGGCGCCTATGAGATTATAAAAAAACGCTTGGACGAACAAGGAAAAATACTTGAAACACAGATTCAAGAGCTAAACCAAGCGCGACTGAAAGAATTTGGCACATCTGAGATGAGTGTCATTGGAAGAGTGCGGGTTCGAACTGAAAACAACTGTATCGCGCGTGATATCGTTCAAGTTGGTGAGCATCTATTATTTGGCTATAACGTATTCATTGGATTAAAAAAAGAAACCAAAATTGAAGATGTGTTTGCATTGTTCAAGTTGTCAGAAGTCGATAACAACTTGGAAATGGAATCAATCAAAATAGATAATACATTTCTTAGTGATCCTGCATTTATCAAAGATTTTGAAGAGCTTTATCGATATTACAAACATACGCAACTCGTTGAATTAACGATCAGAAATGGAAAGTTGCTAGCAGGCTTTCAAATTGGAGAAAAACTAGAGGATATTCGAGTCTTTCGGTGGTCAGTATCTGCGGATGCGACAAAGATTCAGTATATTGATAATCGTGGTGAGCGTGATATTCAATTGCCGCCAGAATACGATTTTGAGTGGACTCCTACTACGCGTGAAGATCGTGTTGATGGCCGACATCCGCATGTCAATATTTTAGACAGCCTTTTCGTTGAAACGATTGGTGGCGATCTAACGATTAAAATTGAAAATAATACTGAAGACGGCTTAGGCATTTATCGTGAAGCAGTAACAGATGAAACCCAATCGTTAGACGATGGGCAATTCGCTTATGCAAAGGTTGGGGATTTGATCCTGCTGAAAGTATTGCCATATCGTGAAGAAAAATGGCGTTACTTTATCTTCAACCAATTAACAGAGACAGTGATTCGCGTCGATGCACTTGGAGAATCTTGCGTCCAGCTCCCCGAAGATCATGGGATTATGTTCCCTGGTGGTTATTATTTACAAACGGGCGAGTATAAGTATTTCGATGAAAAGACGGAAGGCTTAAAATTTCAACAGAAGGTTCGTTCACCTAATGGTGAAGATGTTCTCTATATATTCTATGAACCTAGAGAAGGCATTGTCGGTTTATTTGCTTATAATCTGATTGAAAAAACGCTGAAAAACCCAATCTATGGTCATGGGTATGCGTTAGGAGAAGATGGTCGCTTAGTTATCTTTTCTGCCGAAGTTGAACCGACTCGTGTTCACCCCATGCAAATTTGGCAAACACCTTATATAAGTGATGAATTTGCTAGCAAAGCGCCTCCAAGGCAATCCTTTTTTGGGCGAATTGGAAACGCAGAATTGGTGAGGGGCGTTTCTGATCTTTACAGTATTTTTCGTTTAATTAATAACCAGAGTGTTTCTTCAAAGTTATACGAAGAACTAAGTAAATCATCAAAACGAATCTTTGATGATCACTTTTGGATGAATGAAAGAGAAGTTGAATCGATCTCAGCGACATTGCGTCAGATTACCGATACGTCAGAACTCGTGATTGACGAATTTGAAAAAGTTAAGAGCATTCAAAAACAATCAAATAAAGCAATGCAAGAAGCTGAGCAGAAACAACAATCGCTGATTTCTGCAATAAAAACGGCTACTTGGGAAACCGTAGAAGAATATGTTAATGCATTAAGTGACCTTAGAAAACAACGTGGTCACTTGGTGACGATAAAAGATTTGCGTTACATTGATACTGATCGTGTTGATCAATTAGACCAAGAGCTTAAAATAGCAGAGCAAGAGCTAAGTGAGAAAACGGTTGATTTTCTTTCTGATGAGAAATCATTGGAGCCTTATCAAGCCAAAGTCGATCATTTTAATAAAGAAGTTGATAAAGCCGTTACTGTAGCAGAATTAGAACCAATTTTAGAAAGCATTGAAGAAACAACGCAGGGTTTAGATTTATTGTCTGAGTTGATGGGAACGCTGAAAGTTGATGATGCTACTATAAGAACCCGTATTATTGAATCAATTTCATTGGTGTATTCAAAGCTTAATCAGTGTAAAGCCAATGCAAAACATAAACAAAAATCAATGGGTTCTTCAGAAGCAATTGCCCAGTTTGGAGCTCAATTTAAACTCTTTAGTCAAAGTATTTCAAATGCTTTAGGTGCCTCGAATACACCTGAGAAGTGCGATGAGCAACTTTCCCGCTTATTGATTCAATTAGAAGAATTGGAGAGTCAGTACAGTGAGTTTGATGATTTTCAGGCTGATATCTTAGAAAAACGAGAAGAAATCTACGAATCTTTCGAAAGCCATAAACAACAGCTGCTTGACGAACAGCAAAGAAAAGCTCAAAGCGTTGCAGATGCAGCTGCAAGAATTCTTAACAATATTGAAAAACGTTCTTTAAAATTTACGCAACCCGATGAACTCAATACCTATTTTGCATCGGATGCGTTAGCAATGAAAATTCGTGAGCAGATAGAGCAACTTCGAACTCTAGATGCAGCGATCAAAGCAGATGATATTGAAGCTAGAATCAAAGCCATTAAAGAACAAGCACTTCGGTCATTAAGGGATAAAACCGATATTTATGAAGAGGGTGGCTCTGTCATTAAATTAGGGCCAAGGCATCGGTTTTCAGTTAATACACAGGAGCTTGATCTTACGATTATCCCTAGAAAAGGCGAATTAAATGTTCATTTGACAGGAACAGATTATTATGAGCCTATTAAACACGAAGAATTGCTAGGACTTCGTGATTACTGGGAAATGAACCTTGAGTCAGAAACGCCTAGCGTATATCGTGCGGAGTATTTGGCTGCTCTTATTCTTGATGATGCCAAGCATCAGCGTGCTGGTTTATCAAATGATAAACTCAAAAAAGCACTTTTGAAAGAAGATGAATTATACGCTTTAGTACGTGAGTACGCGAGCCCGCGTTATAAAGAAGGGTATGAGAAAGGAATACATGATCATGACGCCGTTCAACTCTTAACAGCATTAATTCCTGCTATAGAAAGTGCCGATTTACTTAAATATGACCCTACGAGTAGAGGATTAGCTCAAATATTTTGGGCCAATATCAAAGGTAAAGCGCGCAGTAGAGTCCAATCTGAACAAGAGCAGGCGGTGCTTTCATTTAACACTTGGCCAGAACGTGCTCGTTCAGCTGCGCAAATGGCTGCTGTGTTCGGTAGTTCAGAAGCCATTGACTTGTTAGCGACAGAAGTGGCTGGATCAATGCGAGCCTTTATTGAGAAGCATCCGCTACCCGTTACAGAACTGAATATTCGTTTAGCAGCAGACTATTTGGTTGCTGAGCTAGGCCGTGAAAGAGAAGGGTTTATCACCAGTAAATATGCAACTCAGTTGTGTGATGCTTTGAAGCAATCTATGGCGGATGAAACCTGGCGACGTTTTCAAATGGCATTAGAGAAGATGTTGGGTTGGCCAGCTGAACGCTGGAACCTTACAACGGCTTGGCTTGAAGCCATGATTCATGACAATGATTTAACTGGACTAAAGCGCTACATTCCCGAAGCTGTCGCTTTAATCAATGCTGATGAGCGTTTAGAGCGCCGTCATACAGAGGTTGATATTGAATTGTCTGTTTCAGGACTTATGGGGGATCATCCAAAGATTAAGGACAGAACGCTAGCATTTGGACTTGATCTGTTTTTATTAAAAATGGAGCAGCATCGATTTGAAGCAGTACCAGCTTATCATCGTTATTTGGACATTCGTCAGCAGGTAATTGAAACGGAGCGAGAGGCGTTACGTTTAAATGAGTTTAAAGCTCGCCCATTAAGTTCCTTTGTACGAAATCGCCTGATTAATGAGTCATACCTACCCATCATTGGCGATAATTTAGCCAAGCAAATGGGAACCATGGGGGACAGTAAACGGACTGATCTGATGGGGCTGTTGATGATGATTTCACCCCCAGGTTACGGTAAGACAACTCTAATGGAGTACGTGGCAAATAGACTTGGATTGATTTTTATGAAGGTTAACTGTCCTTCATTGGGACATGATGTTGTATCCCTTGACCCAGAACAGGCTCCGAATGCTACAGCTAGAAAAGAGCTAGAAAAGCTAAATCTAGCACTGGAAATGGGTAACAACGTCATGTTATATCTGGATGATATACAGCATACAGATGCGGAGTTTTTACAAAAATTCATTTCACTCTGTGATGGAACTCGAAGAATAGACGGTGTTTGGAAAGGCAAAACCAAAACCTATGATATGCGTGGACGAAAATTCTGCGTGGTAATGGCGGGTAACCCATATACTGAATCAGGTGAGACATTCAAAATTCCTGATATGCTTGCCAACCGTGCAGATATCTACAATCTAGGTGATATTTTAGGCGGCATGGATGAAATATTTGCACTTAGTTATTTAGAAAACGCACTGACATCGAATCAAGCTTTAGCTCCACTGGCTTTAAGAGATATGGACGATGTGTATAAACTCATTGATATGGCTAAGGGAGCTGAAATAGCAACAACAGATTTATCCCATCAATACAGTTCAGCTGAAATTACAGAAATAGTTGAAGTGTTGAGAAAGATGATGGTGATTCGTGATGTTGTTTTAAAAATAAATCAAGAGTACATTGCTTCGGCTGCACAAGATGATCAGTATCGAGTTGAGCCTCCTTTTAAGCTTCAAGGCAGCTATCGGAATATGAATAAAATGTCCGAAAAAGTGTCAGCGGTCATGAATGAGGGTGAATTGATGCAAATGATCGCTGACCATTATGTAGGCGAAGCGCAATTGTTGACCACTGGTGCGGAAGCTAATTTATTAAAATTGGCTGAACTGAGAGGCAACATGACAGCCGAGCAAATAGAGCGCTGGCAAGGTATTAAAGAAGATTTTCTTAAAATCAAAGCTTTAGGTGGCAGTGAAACGGATACAGGCACTAGGGTCGTTGCAAAGTTGTCAGAATTGGTTGATGGTGTTCAGGCTTTAGCAGAAGTAGACACGACCCAACAACTGGCTCAGCAAATGCAAACGATAGCACAAGGTATTCAAAGTATTGCTAAAGGGGATTCTGCAGAAAAAATGGCATCACAAATGGAGAGTTTAGTCAGCAGTGTAAGGCTACAAACTCGTACACGAGGTGATTTGGTGCAGCAAATTACAACTCAGCTGGAAGATCTCAATTATGGTATCCGTTCATTGTCAAAGCAAGATGCAGCAGAAAAAATAGCAGAAGAAGTTCAGGCGCTGTCTGACAATGTAAAGCAACTAACCAGTGTTACGCCGCTTGATACATTGCCATCACAAATATGGCAGGTAGCTGAAAAGATAGGTCAACTATCTGATGTTGCCGTTAAGGCAACGCACTTTGAAGCAAACAAAGATGAAGCTCGAGCGAAAGAAATAGCAGCGGCGATTGAAAAGCTATCAAATGCATTACAACATAAGTCTCAGCCTGAAATAAAAGTTGTGAATCAGCCAGTTCCTGGCATGGATAAAGTGTTATCTACATTGGCTGATACTATTCAGGAAACCATTTTTCCAGTATTGCAAAGCTTAGATAAAAAGTTGGATATTGACATGCTTAATCATGTCAAAATGACTTACATTTCAAATCAATTAAGAGCGATTAAAACAGAGATAATGGGAGCAAAAGCCGAAGAGGATGAAGATGAGTTGAGTTAATCAAACAATGATTGTTCAAATAAAGAAAAAGCTGCTCGTTATCTTATTTTTGGTTTCTACTTTTATTATTATTCAAGTTGTTAATGTCGCCATGGATGGTGATTTAACACAGTATGGCATTATTCCTAGAAACCCCCGTTTATTTTTTCAACTGTTTACAGCTCCTTTTATTCATTTTGATTGGAACCACCTGTTTAGTAATTTGGCGGTTTTTTGCACGCTCGGTACGATTTGTATATTGCGATCCATAAGATACTTCATGGTTGCTAGCCTTTTTATCATCCTGGTTAGCGGTGGGCTAGTATGGAGTTTGGGGCGGTCGGCCGTGCACATCGGTGCGAGCGGATGGGTCTTTGGTCTCTGGGGGTTGTCTATTGCTTCTGGTTGGTTTGAAAGAAGTATTAAAAGCATTTCGATAGCGTTATTGGTAGTATTTTTATATGGTGGCTTGGTCTTTGGCGTGCTTCCAATTGATCACGCTATCTCGTTTGAATCGCACCTGTTCGGTGCGCTGGCAGGCATTATATTTTCATACATGCATGCAAAATGGAGCTTGGGAAGGGGAGTGAAATCATGACAAAACGAGCAGAATAGAGTGCTGGATTAATTATTTTTGATTTGTATAAAAATGGGTCAGAAAATGATACGTCAAGTTTTTTTGTGGTTAAAGCAATGTTTTTTTCCAAGTGCTCAAGAACAAACCATTGTTTGGCAAGAGCGGTGGTCAAAATTTTTAGAAGAACATGTTCTATTCTATAGAGGGTTATCGGAAAAAGATAAATTGTTGTTTAATCGAAGAATCATACTTTTTTTATATACCACTTCGGTTGAATCTGGCCAGGTGGATGTGTCTGATGAAGATCGACTCTTGGTCGCGGCTAGCGCTATCATACCTGTTTGGGGTTTTGATAATTGGCATTACTTCAATTTAGAATCAGTATACCTTTTGCCAACATCTTTTAATGAAAACTTTGAGTGTTATCAACATGATTCACATATAGCCGGTATGGTTGGTACAGGTCCAATGTCTGGAAAAATGGTGCTTAGTCATCATCATCTCTATCAAGGGTTCAAAAATTCCCGAGACAAACAAAATGTAGGCATTCATGAATTTGCTCATCTTATTGATATGGCTGATGGTGAGTGTGACGGTTTTCCTGAGCAATTGATGGCCTTTCAGTATACTATTCCTTGGTTTTCATTAGTTGAGAAAAAAACGCGTGAGATACATGATAAGAAAAGCAATATTTCAGACTATGGTGCTAAAAATAGAGCTGAATTTTTTGCTGTAGCTACTGAATATTTTTTTGAAAGACCGCATCTTATGTCCAAAAAGCACCCTGAATTATTTAAAGCATTAACGGAATTTTATAAGCAGGATGTACGAGCAATTTTGCAGGATATAAAAGTCAATAAAAATGGATCATGTCCCTGTGGGAGTGGAAAAAAATACAAGCGATGCTGTATGCCTAGTGGTTAGGGTTGTGACCTAAAAATGGAGCTTTAAATACTGCAAATAAAATAGTTGAATGAGTTGAGTAATTTTAGGTTGAGTTTATAATAAGGCATCCATTTTCAATGGGCTAAAAGTTACTTAGCCCTTGTTGGTGTTTTTAATGCCTTTGATCTATTGATAAGGCAAAATTAGTACTAACTATATTCATAGACAATTAATTTTTATGAGTCATTGTTGTTTGTCATTTTATACAAAGTTCTGTCTTTTCTGATAAAGTGGTGGTATAACGCAGCTCCAATGTGGCCTGCAATCAGTATCCATGCAAGCCAGGCTCCAAGTATGTTTTTATGAATAAAATCAATCGGCTTTTCGAACTCTTTAAAGCTTAAATCTAAAGTATTTTCTATCAATTCTTTAAACATTATGGTGTCTTGGAATTTGGGTATGTCAAATAGGAAGTAAAACTCAGTTGCTACTCCTGTTCCTATATATCCTGTGATAGGCAGTATCAGCATGATGGTATATAGGGAAAGGTGCCCAAATTTTGCGATTTTATGTTCTAAGTTTGTACCAGGTTCTTCTTTTGGAGTAATATTCGTTATTCTCCATATAATCCGTAATACGACTAATACCCCTATAGAAATACCAAAAGATAAGTGAAGTTGAAGTGCTGTCCAATTTTCGGATGTCTTTGGATCAGTAAACCATTGACCAAAGTATACGCTGATGTAAGCTCCCAGAAAGAGTAAAGCCGTTATCCAGTGAAGGTGTTTAGCAATGACACCATAATTGTGTTCAGTGTTTTTGAGATTCATAATATTGCTTCATCCTCGATAGTAAGGGGTGGTCGTGAGAAACTTTTAAATGCCAATTTAATCAGTGTTTTAATAGCCTCTAAAATCATGGATTGCTTTTTTGAAGGTAAAGCGTTTCTCCAATAGCCATTGTTGTAAAATCTTCATCGTTAATGTTGATTTTTCTTTTTGCGTTTTCTAGATCTATTAGAGGGTCAATAACATCCTCAGCAGTTAATTGAAATGTTCCCCAATGCATACCTACGCTTTTTTTTGCTTTTATGTCTTTAGCTATTTTTATAGCTTCTTCTGGGTTGACATGTTGTTGCTTCATAAACCACCTTGGGCTATAAGCTCCAATTGGTATTAGGGCGAGATCTACAGGTCCTAACTGATTTCCAATCTGTTTAAATTGATGAGGGTTATAGCCGGTATCACCAGCAAACCAAAATTTTGTGTCTCCTAGGGTTATCATCCAGCTTGCCCATAAGGTTTCATTGAAGTTAAATGGCGTTCTGCCTGAAAAATGTTGGCTAGGGGTTGCTTGAACCCATAGCTTACCATTTTCCTTTACTTCTCCATCCCACCAGTCCAGCTCAGTGACACGTTCAGTTGAAATCCCAATTTCAAGAAACCACTCTTTTAAACCTAAAGGGACAAAAAAATGAGGATTTCCAGGTAATTGATTAACCGAATTGATATCTAAGTGATCATAATGCGAATGAGAAATCACAACATAATCAATGGAGGGTAATGATTGGATAGAAATAGCTGGAGGTATGATTCTTTTAGGTCCAGCCCATGATACTGGAGAGCTGCGTTCAGAGAAGATTGGATCCGTTAAAATATTAACCCCTAAATACTGAATCAAAAAGGTTGAGTGACCTATCCAGCTGACTTGGGCGGTATTGGGAGCAGCAGTTACCAATGTTGATGGGTCTAGCTTCTTATTGGGTACTAACGCTTCTTTACCCTCCCAATCCGCATAAGGCAATTCATTTGTTAAGCGCATCCAAATATAGCGTCCAAGACTAGGCTTGTACTCAGGTGGTTGATATGGGTTTTTAAAGCCGCCTTCCACATGATGTTCCGGCATGCCAGGAATGGGTTTGCTCTGACTATTAGAACTTAAGAAACTTATACAGATAGTAAGGACGAAGCTTGATGTAAGAAAAATGCCTCCCAACCACTTTGTTTGCATTGAATAGGTTCGTTTGGGCTGCATGGTTGGCTCCTGATGTAAGGTGAAAAGGAGCCATAATTTACGTTATTGGATGACATCTATAAACTAAACAAATTGATCAAGTTTGTTGCTTAAACCGGTTAAATGATGACTGTATATGGCTGTGTGTATGTGCTCGCACTGCTGTGATAGCTTGATTTTAAGGTAGGCCCTGTAGAGGTTTCTTCAGATTGAGCGGATGAGCATTGATTAATCCATGACACCTATATTCTATTTAAATTCATGCTTAGAGTCTCAAAGAGGGGAGTTAAACATATTCACAACAATATTTCAGTCGAACAGATTGCTTATTCCATTCTATAGACACTATATCCTTTAGTCGCTAAGGGCTTGCTTTCAATTCGATACTTCTCGAATAAGTATTTGAGCAAATTATGCAACAGTACTGACTCAATAATGGTGTTTTTCGACTTCAATATGAGGGATATAGTATTTCTGCATTCAACGAACTTTGCTTGTGAAGGTATGCGCTGCAGGTGTTACGCAGTGAAGGTGCCAGTTTAATACATTTTTGTGAAACAAATATGGCTGAAGCCCAAAATGAAACGATGGGTGGAGGATGGCGTTCATTAAGTGTTTCAAGTTTGCAACTCACGAAAAATACATATGTGTTTTTCATAACTGATCTGAACAATTAATCATAGCTGTCATTGGTACGAAAATGAAAAAACCAACCCTCTACTTTGTAATTGATCCATTATGTGGTTGGACTTACGCAGCAACACCCATATTCTCTAAGTTACTAAAAGTAGAAGATTTAGATATTCGTGTCCAGAGTGGAGGAATGTTGGCGTTTAATAATACTCGTGAAATATCAGCTCAATGGAGAGATAAAGTAAAAGAGAGCGATCAAAGAATTGAAGAGCTGACAGGAATGCCATTTGGCAAAGAGTATCAAAGTATGATGAGAAAAGATGGGCATGTATTAAACTCAGAGCCAGCTTCGCGTGCAATTATGATCAATGAAAGAAATCACAGTTGTGGTCTTGAAACACTCATTAGAATCCAAAACGCCCATTTTAATCACGGTAGGGATATAAGTAATGTTAAAACCCTTGTAAGTATAGTTAGTTCTGACCCTGTTGAGAGAAATAATTTTCTAAAGAGTTATCACAGTGTCTCGTTTGCGGATATGCACAACCACTTTAAAGAATCTAGTGTGTTGTTAAGAAGTGTGAATGGATTCTCTTACCCAACAGCTATTTTACATATAAATGAGGAGCTAACAAAATTAAACTTAAGTCAATATTACCATTTACCAGACCTATGGATTTCAAGGTTGAAAGACTACATAGAGAGAAAGGCAAAGTATGAAAGCAAAGATTTTAATCGTAATATCAATATTAATAGCGGGGTGTAGTATGTCGAACATACATGATAGAAACTTAAATATTGTTAAAAGTACATACGTAGGCAAAGATTCAAAAGAAAATGCAGAGAATCTTATGAGTCATTTGCATGAAAATGTTGTTTGGATTGAAGCAGACGGATTTCCCCTTGCAGGAAGATACGTTGGAAAAGAATCAGTAAAAGAAGGTGTGTTTGGCCGTTTGTTGCAGCTGTGGAGTCACTATGAAGTTAATATCGAGCATTATGTATATAGTGGCGATAGTGTTGTTGCGCTAGGAACGTATTCAGGTGTTTATCGTAAAACAGGGAAAGCCTTTGAAGCACGTGTTGCGCATCATTGGACAATAAAAGATGGAAAAATAGTTGCGTTTGAGCAATTTGTAGATAGCGTTTCGGTTGTAGAGGCTACATATTAATCTTGCGTAGAAGAATTGAATTTTCTTTGTGTGATGAATATTAATCGATTTAGCTAAAGTTCGAATCCATCGCTTCATGTTAGATAGATGAACCAATAGAGGAATTTATAATGGCAGTACATCATGAAATTATTGAAGCTTTACAATGGCGATACGGTGTTAAAGAATTTGACAATAATAGACGCATTCATGAGGATGATTTGTCAGTGATATTGGAGTCAATGCGGCTGTCTCCTTCTGCTTTTGGGCTTCAGCCTTGGAAATTTTATAATATTGAGTCTGAAATCGTTAAGGAACAACTTGGGAAGGCAGCGCCTCATAATAAAATCAAGATAGAGAGTGCATCATGTGTTCTGGTGTTTGCAAGAAGAAGGTCCATGTCAAAAGAGTACATTGATCATTACTTTGCACTAATGCAACAATTGAGAAATCAAACGGATAGTGACACAAAGCAGTTTTACGATATTGTCACTCAAAAAGTGACGTCTATGACCAGCGAAGAGTTAAATGATTGGACTGCACGGCAGGTTTATATTGCACTAAGTTCCGCAACAATGAGTGCAGCGCTTTTAAAGATTGATGCTTGCCCAATGGAAGGAATTGATCCGGTCGCTTTTGATGATATCTTAAATCTTACTAATACTGATTATGCCACAACGGTAGGTTTGACGCTGGGATATCGTTCTCCACAAGACAAATATTCGAGCTTTAAAAAAATCAGATTTAACAAAGATGAAGTATTTCAATACGTCTGATTGAGAATTCCAAGCGGGATTCGTTATCTCGCTTGGAATTCTCTTTGGTAGTTTGTAAGAATGGATAATATTTATGGTCAAACTATCTCAATCAAATTCCCTTTATCTTCGAGCCATGTTTTGCGATCACCTGAACGTTTTTTAGCTAGCATCATGTCAAGCATGCTTAAGGTTTCTTCTGCTTCGTCAATGGTTAATCTAACCAGCCGACGAGTATTCGGGTCCATGGTGGTTTCACGGAGTTGCATTGGGTTCATTTCACCAAGGCCCTTAAAACGTTGAACGTTGGGCGTACCTCTTTTCTTTTCTGCTTTAATTCGTTCCAGGACCCCTTGTTTTTCAGCTTCATCTAATGCGTAGTAAACGTCTTTACCGACATCAATACGATATAGCGGGGGCATGGCTACGTATATGTGACCATTTTCAACCAGTGCTCGGAAGTGTTTTACAAATAATGCGCATAATAAGGTTGCGATGTGTAAGCCGTCTGAATCCGCATCGGCGAGAATACATACTTTTCCGTAACGAAGCTTTTCAAGATCAGAAACGCCTGGGTCAATGCCGAGAGCAACTGCAATGTCGTGAATTTCTTGGGAGGCCAATACTTCAGAAGAGTCGACTTCCCAGGCATTCAGAATTTTACCTCTCAGTGGCATGATGGCTTGAAACTCGCGATCACGTGCTTGTTTGGCCGAGCCCCCTGCAGAATCACCCTCAACTAAAAACAATTCGGTGCGGCTAGGATCGGTGCTGGAGCAATCGGCCAGCTTGCCTGGCAAAGCAGGGCCCTGAGTGAGTTTTTTACGAGTGACTTTTTTGGCGGCTCGCATTCTGCGCTGAGCATTGCTGATGACCATTTCAGCGATTTGTTCGCCTTCTTGAGTGTGCTGATTGAGCCATAAGCTGAAAGCGTCTTTGACAACACCTGAAACAAACGCGGAAGCTTCACGAGAAGACAGTCGTTCTTTGGTTTGCCCGGAAAATTGTGGGTCTGCTAATTTTGCTGATAACACGTAAGAGCAGCGATCCCAAATATCGTCGGGGGCGATTTTAACGCCTCTAGGAAGCAAATTACGAATTTCACAAAATTCCCGCATGGCATCTAATAAACCACTGCGCAGACCGTTCACATGGGTACCGCCTTGTGCAGTCGGAATTAAATTGACATAACTTTCTTGAAGCAATTCCCCTTCAACGACCCACTGCACCGCCCAATCAACGGCTTCTGTTTCACCAGCCATGCTGCCTTCAAAAGGTTCAGGTGGTAAACACTCAAAAGCTTTGCTGTGGCTGACTAAATAATCGGTTAAACCGTCTTCGTAATACCAGCTCTCGTTGTCTTCAGCATTGAAAGAGGTGAAATCGATTTTTAAACCCGAACAAAGGACCGCTTTTGCACGTAATACGTGCTTTAAACGCAGGACGGAGAACTTACCGCTGTCAAAATATTTTGCGTTGGGAAGAAAGCGTACCGTTGTGCCGGTTTCACGTTTTTTACAAGTACCGACAATTTCTAATTCGACGGCTTTGTCACCGTCTTGAAAAGCCATGCGATGCAATTGTCCGTCACGTTTAATGGTGACTTCTAATATTTTCGAAAGCGCGTTGACGACGGATACACCTACTCCATGCAAACCACCTGAAAACTGGTAATTTTTATTGGAAAACTTACCACCGGCATGTAAACGCGTCAGAATCAACTCAACGCCACTAATGCCATGTTCTGGGTGAATATCGGTCGGCATACCACGGCCATTATCAGACACCGAAAGCGACCCGTCTTTGTGTAATTCCACTTGAATGTGATCACAGTGACCTGCCAAGGCTTCGTCCACGCTGTTATCAATGACTTCTTGAGCCAAATGGTTAGGGCGTGAGGTCTCGGTGTACATCCCTGGGCGTTTTTTGACGGGGTCTAATCCACTTAGAACCTCAATGGCGTCCGCTGTGTAGGTCTTGCTCATGTGTGCTCGTTAATCTCGTTTGTTAAATATAAGGTTTCGCAAGAAAGTTTTGGATGCTTGGCCAACGCTTAGCGTAATCGGTGTAGCTGTGGTCGCCACCACCTTTGACAATTAAATGCGACTGAGAGAAGCGTTCGGCCGCTTCTTTGTAGTTTAATACCTCATCACCTGTCTCTAAAAGCACTAAAAAGCGTTCAGGATGATGCAAGGTTGGCTGGAAAAGCGATTCAAGTTGGCCAAGAAATTCAGCGTCTACCCGAATTTTCTCTTGAGTATAAAAATTGTCATGCTCTCCAATGAACTCATGCAGGCGCTGGTGTGGGTAACAAGCTGGGTTAATCAGCACAGCCCTGCTTTCAAATCGATTTGCAAGATGGGTTGCGTAAAAGCCGCCTAGGGAGCTGCCGATGATAACGCGCTCTGACGCTGGCACAACGGAAAGGTGTTGTGTATACGCGTTTTCAAGCAGCTGAATGGCCTTAGAGGGTGGGCAATTGACATCGGGTGCATGAAAGCTGCCCTGACCAAAGGTCTCTTCAAACCAGGATCTGGTCATCTCGGCTTTGGTTGAGATGGGCGCTGAGCGAAAGCCATGGATGTAGAGGCACTGCATAAATGTCCAGCCATTGAAGGATTTGGTCCTTAGCATACTCAGCTAGGTGACGGCGTCAACACCAACGAGAGTGATCTTTGGCAGGATTAGTAGCCTTTAATGCTCCAGTCGATTTCAAACTCAATGTCTTCAACCCGAGAAACGCTGGTTTTAAGCGTACCGTCTGGGTACAGCTCTAACCAACGATATCCGGGTGATAGCGTATCAACGCTGAAATCTTCTGAATGAGGTTCGAATTGTACGCAAGTAGAGGGTGTGGAGATGTACTGTGCACCGTGATGCTCCGCTTCAGAAGCCTGATGCACATGCCCCCAAAGGACGGCCTGAACGTGATTTGATTGAGAGATGATCTCATTAAACTTTTCTAAGCTGCGAATTTTTTGCGTATCGAGCCATTGGCTTCCCATGGGCCAAGGCTGATGATGCATGCAGACAAGCGTGTGTTTATGAGGGGGTGTTTGCAGGGCTTTTTCCAGTACGGCCAGTTGGTTGTCCGTGAGGTTACCGTGCACCTTGCCGGGCACTTGGGAGTCAAGCAGTACAATCTGCCAGTGTTCGAACTGAATCAGCGATGGCATCGCGTCTTGTCCAATGACGCTTTCCATATTGGCTCGATGATCGTGATTACCAGGAATCCAATACTGGGGCTTGTTGAAATGCTCCAAATCGGATTTTAGACGCTGATAAGATTCGACACTGCCGTCTTGAGATAAGTCTCCCGTCGCAAGAAAGCAATCAAAACGACCTTTGTGCTCTTCACGAATCAACGCCAAAACCGCATCCAGGCTCTCCTGAGTATTCATACCCAGAAGCTTACCCTCGGGGGTCTTAAAAAGGTGGCAATCCGTTACCTGTACGACTCGCAGACACTCTTCAATCATAATCCAATAACAACATAACCCTGCAAGGAGATTCAGGGGGTAATTTAATTAGTTATAACTCAGGTCTCAGCATCTTCCACCCATGAACCTTTCAGTTTGAGACCTGTGCCGAGAAAAATTGAACATTTTCGAGTTCACAGGGCACTTGATACCGCATTAACCATTCGCTAAGTAGGGCATTTAATTGGTGCTTTTCATCAGGTTGGAACATTCTGGGATTAGGGTAGTCGTAACGGCCGAGGTATTGCTGTAAACAGGCGCCTTCTACTTGAACCACTTCCGCCATGTTCGCGTCATGATAGCAACGCACAGTCAGAGGCAAATGAGTAATGCCACTAACAGACAAACTGAGTTGGAATGTGCTGGTGTATGGAAAGGTTTCAATGCAGTGTACACTCATGACATCCATTGTTTCAGTTTCGTTTGAGCTCAGTGCAAAATGAGCGGATTGCCCAACTTGGTGGCAGTCAGCTAGAGCCAGTAGCCGTTGCAACCGGTTGTAGTTGGCCTCCTGGATGAAAGCCAGTTTGGGCAAATCGGGTACGTATGCTTTGCGCATGGGTCCTAACCGACATTTTGCTTAACGATAAACCTATAGGAAGTGTAAAGCATTTTGGCGAAGAAAACCTAAGCCTATCGTGAAGAATGAAAAAACAAAGACTTGCGCGTTAATTGGTACTTACAATGGCGACACTTTTAACCCAACGCGAATCACTTTACACTGGTCAGTTATTAAAAAATCGATTTTTAGGAAATAAAGCATGAGAAAGCTGTTATTCACCACGGGGCTATCGGTTTTGAGTTTACATCTTCAGGCAGTCACCCTTGATCAAGTGTATCAAGATGCCCTGATGAACGATCCACAGTTCAGCGCTGAGGCAGCGACGGCACAGGCTGGAAAAGAGGCCGCAGAACAAGGAAAAGCAGCTCTAAAGCCACAGGTGAATTTTGAAGCTAGCTATGCGCAGGGGTTTGGCTCTTCCGATTTATCGGATCACCCAGTTCAGCCAAACACCTCTTCAGATACCAATACTGATACGACCAAGTGGGGAGTGAGTGCGGTACAGCCTCTGATTGATTTTAATGCCTGGCACAGTTACAAAAGCTCTCTGGCCAGTGCGCGTAAAAGCGAATTGGAGCTGGAGCAGTCTCGACAGTCGCTGATTTTAAGAACGGCTGAAACCTATATTGCTGTATTGCGCGCCTACGATAACTTGCAAGCGGTACAAGCACGAGTAGAGGCTGTGCAGCGCCAATTGGAACAAACGCAACAACGTTTTGAAGTCGGCCTTATTGCGGTAACAGAAGTGCATGAAACGCAAGCCACATACGACAGTGCTCAAGTCGATTTAATCACTGCACAAAGTGATTTGGATATTGCCTTTGAAGGGTTGACTCAATTAACGGGTAAGCACTATGACCGTGTAAACCTGATGCAAGACATTATACCGATGGAAGGTGTCACTCAGCGTTCCAAGAGTGAGTGGGAAGACAATGCCTTGGATGCCAACTTGGACCTGAAAGTAGCAGGTGAAGAGTACAATGCGGCAGAGTCAGGTCACAAAGCAGCAAAAGCGGGACATTACCCGAAACTCACTTTATCAGGAAACTACTCTCAAACGGATACGGAATTCAGTAAAGGTTCTGCAAATGGTTACGAACGTACTGATGGGGAAGATTATGGCTGGGCCATTAATTTAACGGTGCCCATCTACGCGGGCGGTTCTACTTCAAGTGCCTCACGTCAGTCGTACTATCAAGCGCAAGCCGCTGAAATGTCATTAGAAGCGACACAACGCCGAGTGTTGATCAACGTTCGTAAGCTGTATCGTACCATCACCTCCGATATTCAACGCGTACGAGCACGAAAACAAAGCATCGTGTCTTCGCGGAGTGCATTGGAAGCAACTCAAGCGGGTTACGAAGCTGGGACGCGTAATATTGTCGAGGTGCTAGATGCTCAACAGTCGTTGTATCAAGCAGAAGGTGCTTATGCGAATGCTCGATATGAATACGTGCTGAATTTGCTGAAATTTAAGCAAGCCGTGGGCATGTTAAACCCCAATGATGTGGAAACACTTAATGGCTGGTTAGACAAAAATAAAGCGGTTGAGTCTTCGAACAGTTAGTGCTCTATTTCAGATCAGAAAGGCAATGAGTACGTAAAGTCGAGAGTAAAATGAGGTGCACCGTAGAACCTGATGGTGCACCTGAGCGTTGACCGGCAAGCGATCAGTGAGTCGCTTTTTCGGCTTCTTGAGCTTGCTCTTGCAAAGACTGTTGATACAGCGCTTCGAAGTTCACAGGCGCAAGCATTAACGGAGGGAAGCTGCCTTTGAGTACCAAGTTATCAACGGCTTCACGTGCGTAAGGGAAGAGAATGTTAGGGCAGAAAGCACCTAGCGTGTGTGCCAGAGTGGTTTCATCCATTCCATTGATTTTGAATATACCGCCTTGCTGAACCTCAACAAGAAAAGCCGTTTTGTCTTCATTGGTGGCGGTTAAAGTTAAAGACAAAATCACCTCGAAAAACTCATCATCAAGCTTTTTGCTACGAGTGTTTAGGTCTAAGTTCACCTGTGGTTGCCACTGTGAACGGAACACTTCTGGTGCCCCAGGAGACTCAAAAGAGGCATCTTTTAAAAATACACGCTGAATAGAAAATTGCGGTTGATCAGCTTGCTGGTTCTCAGCCATGTCGTCGTCCTTTTCAGATTTATTTGGTTAAGGGTAAATTTTGATTGGTCCACTCTAGGATGCCGCCACCTAAGCGATATACCTTGAGCCCCTGCTGTTGCAGAGTTTTGCCAGCCATACCAGAGCGTTGACCGTCTTTGCAGACCAATACCAGTGGTTGACCTTCGTACGATTTTAACTCGTCTGTCCGGTTGCCCAATTGCGAATGAGGAATGTTGATGGCATTCGTAATATGACCGCTTTTAAACTCATTGGCATCACGGATGTCGATCAATACCGCGTTCTCGTTATTCACCTTGCTGGTCACTTCAGCTGTCGAGAGCTTAGTGCCACTTTTGGCGCTTGAGTCTAATGCCAACAAGATCAATAAGCCTGCAAATAGGCTGACAAGAATCCAATGATTGGATGCAAATTCAATTAATTGTTCCATTGTGCTTTGTACATCATGGTTACTCGAGTTGCCTAAGTATACTGGTTCCGCCTATTGGACCCAATAGGTGTGGGTAAATCCAGTGATGATATGGAGTACGAATGGCATAGATGACGCCATATTTATGTGTGTGCTTACTTTGTTTGAGTTTGCCAAGGCCTGGCTGCGCGTGGCTATTCAGAGCTTTACTGGGTAAACTAGGGCCTATGAGGTTGAGCTAAAAGCCATCATCTTTCAGGCAATTTTTTGCGCGATTTCCCAGACATTGAGCTAAGAGTGTTGTCATGACCCCAGATAGAACCCCGACCGCTTTAATCATTTTGGATGGCTTTGGGTTAAGAGAAGCCGCGCCAGACAATGCCATTTCAAATGCCAACACACCGGTTTGGAACAAACTTACAGCAGACTATCCGCAGGTGCCTTTAGCGACTTCAGGCGCGGCTGTTGGGCTTCCAGATGGCCAAATGGGCAACTCTGAAGTGGGGCATATGAACCTTGGTGCGGGCCGCATCATCTATCAAAATTACACTCGCATTAATCAAGCGATTAAAACCGGTCAATTTCGTGAAAACACGGCCATCAAATCGGCTATAGAAGGCATTGTACGTTCAGGTAAAACCCTGCACTTGCTGGGCTTGCTGTCACCAGGTGGTGTTCACAGTCATGAGCAGCACCTCATGGAGCTATGCAAAATGGCTGCTGATTTAGGCGTGACCTCGCTGTCTGTGCACGCAATTTTGGACGGTCGAGACACTCCCCCAAAAAGCGCAGCGGCTTCTTTGACTCAGTTACAGCAGCTGTTAGATGAATTGGGAGTCGGTCAGATTTCATCCGTAGTAGGGCGTTATTATGCGATGGATCGTGATAATCGTTGGGATCGAGTGCAGGCTGCGTATCAGCTTTATACTGAAGCTCAGGGTGCTTTCCAGGCGGACTCCGCTTTAGAAGGCTTGGAAATGGCTTATGAGCGCGGGGAAAGCGACGAGTTTGTGCAAGCGACCCTAACGGGCGATGCAGCGGTGGCGAAAGTCCAAGAGGGCGATGCACTGATTTTTGCCAACTTTCGACCCGATCGTGCTAGAGAAATCACACGAGCTTTTATAGGTCATGATTTCGATGGCTTTGAACGCAACGTAAATCCCAAACTCAGCCAGTTCGTCATGATGACGGAATACGCGGATGACATCAAAACCGCCTGTGCATTTCCTCCAGAAAGTATTGAAAACACCTTAGGCGAGTGGGTTGCGCAGCATGGGAAAACACAATTGCGTATTGCTGAAACCGAAAAATATGCGCACGTGACTTTCTTTTTCAATGGAGGCGTTGAGACGCCATTCGAAGGCGAGACCCGGATATTGGTCGATTCCCCCAAAGTGGCAACCTATGATTTACAGCCAGAGATGAGTGCATTCGAAGTGACGGATAAATTGGTGGAAGCCATTCAAGCACGTCAATTCGATTTAATCGTTTGTAATTACGCAAATGGGGATATGGTCGGGCATACCGGTAATTTTGATGCTTCTGTTAAAGCCGTGGAGGCATTAGACCAGTGCTTAGGAAAAATCCTAGCGGCGCTAGACAGTGTGCAAGGGCATGCATTAATCACCGCTGATCACGGCAATTGCGAACAAATGCAGAATCCAGACTCAGGGCAACCTCTGACGTCTCATACAACGGGGCCTGTTCCTTTAGCCTATTTTGGCTCTCTAACAAACCTACAATTGAAAACGGATGGGGCTCTTTGTGACATTGCTCCGACGCTATTGGATTTAATGCAATTACCAAAGCCTGCTGAAATGACCGGCAGCAGTTTAATCCAATCCGCTGAGTGACATGACTAAAAAGTCATTTCTCATTCTAACCTTATGGGCGTTCGGCTTAGTAGGAATAGGCGGCATCATTGGGCTTTTGGGCCAATCGATGTCGCCTAAACAAAATCAAAAAGCCTGGAGTGAACGACCTGCCATTGATATTAGCCAACTGGCTGTGGGCGAAACCTTATTGGTTAAATACCCCGTAGAAGCTTGTTGGTGGCACTCTAGCGGCAATAGGTATTGTACGTATGTTTTCTTGTATCGAGTATCTAAGCAAGAAGTAAGAGCCTGGTATGTGCAAGCGACCTCGGAAGGTATCGGTATGCCCGATAATTACTGGTGGATGAAACCTTTTTATTTATGTAAGCATTTTGCTCCTGATCCTAAACGAAGATCTGGCAAAAAGGAAAGGTATTTCCGTTGCCATGATGAAACCATACCAGAATATTGGAAGGATTATTGGGTGTGGGATTTACATGGGAAGTCTCAGTCTTGGATGCGGGATATGGATCCAGTTCATAATGCCGATGTGGTTGGGGAGACTTTTTACTACACGCATTAGTGATTGATACCTCCGCTCTTTGCTTCCAGAAATATATGAAATACCGCTTACTCAACCCCTTCAGCATCACTATATTTTAACGAGTACGTTTTTAAGTAGTGATGTGTGGGTATTGCCGTGAAATTTATCTAAAGCCTAGTATTAATCAGTATGCTAACGAAAAAGATTTTGGGCTTAATGATAATAAAGGGATTCTGTGCTCATATAAAAATGCGGATTTGATCAAAATTATTAAAGTCACAGAAAAAGTGAGAATAGTTTATCTTGTCATGAACTTTGACAAGCTGCCTGCTTATGCAGTGATGGAATTGTACAAGAATCCACTGTCGAATAGAGAGATAATCACGTCTTTTTCCTGGAACACAAAAATCTTTAATATAGTTCCCCCTATCTATCTGGATTAAATGATGCAGCATCCCTATTTAGAGTAATACCCACTTGATGACTACTCTGGGGGACTCTATTACTGCTCGGGTGCTGTCTAGCCAGCATCGATTTGTTATTCCGATCCAAGATGGAAGATTGCTCTTAGTGGTGCATAAAGGACACACTTGTGGGTGCAACGTGCAATCATGAGCATGAGTTCGATGAATCTTCATTGATGAGACCCTCAAGACCCCTTAAAGTATGATCTATGCAAATCAAAAACTGAGCGCGGCTTTTAATGACACATCTACAGCTATTCAAGATCAGAAAGGGGCGACGATGCCTGTGTGCAGCTCTAATGTTGTGCTCGCTGGCGGTGGTTGGCGAGCCGAATAAGGAAAAAGATCTGCAAGCGGTGCAAGCTGAAATCAAAGAATTGAAGGTTTGGCTCGAATCCGCGAAAGGTCAGAAGTCAAAGCTTGAAAGTCAGCTCATGCGTAATGAGAAAAACCTTTCTGACTTATCCCAGAAAATACAAAATGCGGAAAAAGCCTTGAATCAGGAGGAAAGCCGCCTAAAAAAGCTCAAACGCCAGGGGGCTCATCTTAACAGTCAATTGTTAGAGTATGAGACTCGCCTGGCAAAACAGTTAGAGTTGGCTTATCGCTGGCGCCCGACGGGCTTTTTGAAAATGGCTTTAAGTGCTGACTCCCCGGCTGTGGCAGCAAGAAAAATGCGGTATTTAAGTTACTTAAATGAAGCTCGGATCGCCGATATTGAAGCCTATCGAGCAACGTTGACCGATGTGAGAGCCCTAGAGACGGAAGTCAATCAAAGTGTGACGAGCATTCGAACTGAAAAATTCCAGCTTGAAGCGCATCGTCAAAAGGCGCGTACTCAAAAAAGCCAACGTGCGGATGTCTTGGCGAAATTGAAACAAACCATCGCAAACAAGGATCAAGCATTACAGCAACGGGAAACCCAGCGCAAACGGTTGGAGGCTCTGGTTGCAAAAGTTGAGCGTGTGCTCGAACAGTACCCGCATCCTGACCAAACCCAATCCTTTACCCAACGCAAAGGGCTATTGCCAATCCCTACGAAAGGTCAGCTGGTCCAAGGTTATGACCAAGGTTTACCCCATGAAGGCCGTGGTTGGTTGATCCGAGGGCATGAGGGAACGCCAGTAAAAGCCATTCATCACGGCCGAATCGTGTTTTCTGACTGGCTTCGAGGGTATGGCATGCTGGTCATTATTGATCATGGTCAGGGTTACATGACGCTGTACGCACGTAATCAAAGCTTGCTGAAAACGGAAGGGGAGTGGGTAAGCGCCGGCGAAGCCATTGCAACGATGGGGCGCTCTGGGGGGTATGATACGCCAAGCCTCTATTTTGAGATTCGCCACAAAGGCAAGCCAGTCAACCCGCGCCGTTGGATGGCGAGCAAGTAGGTGTATTGAGACAATCCTGCCGGGCCAACTGCCAGGAACCATTGATTAGATCCATACTCCTATCCGTAGCCAGTAAAATTCATGCGATCAAATTGAGCGTTGATTGCGTGGCAAGAGTATCTAATTAACAGCAAGAGAGTAGACATGGGACGCATTGTTAATCCCCTACGAATTCGTAGTTTGCCTTTGATCGCCGTATTGACCTGGGGGTTATCAACCTTGTCATGGGCTGATGATGATGAAAATGAGAAAAAAAGCGCTGCTTTACCCTTAGAAGAATTGCAGTTGTTTGCTGATGTATATGAATTAATTCGCAACAACTACGTTGAAGAGATGGACGATAAGACCCTTATTAATTTAGCCATTCGTGGGATGCTAGAAGGATTAGACCCGCACTCGGCTTATCTTGAACCAGACGATTTTGATAGTCTGCAATTTAACACTTCTGGTGCCTTTGGTGGTGTTGGGATCGAAGTGGACATGCATGAAGGCTTAATTCGTGTCGTCTCTCCTATGGATGGAACACCTGCTGCCAAAGCGGGTTTACTGGCAGGTGATTTGATTTTTGAACTGGATGGTAAGCCTGTCAAAGGGATGAACTTAAAAGACGCCATTGATTACTTAAGAGGTGAGCCTGGCTCTAAAGTGGAGTTGGGTATTTTCAGAGAGGGTTCAAAAGACCCGCTTAGGTTTTCCCTCGTTCGAGATGAAATCAAAGTGGCCAGTGTGCGCTATCGCATGGAAGAAGGCCGATTTGGTTACATTCGCATTAGCCAATTTCAAGAAAATACGGCCGACGATGTCAGAGATGCCATTGAAGAATTACGTGAGTCCAACGCAGAAGGCTTGATCTTGGATCTTAGAAATAACCCAGGAGGCGTACTTGATGCAGCTGTGGGCGTCTCGGATGCGTTCCTAAATCAAGGTGTCATCGTCAGCACTCGAGGTCGGGCCCCCTCTTCCGTTGTAACCTTCAATGCACGGCCGACGAATACAGCCGCGGGCCGGATTCCCACAGTTGTGTTGGTGAACGCGGGTTCTGCTTCGGCTTCCGAAATTGTTGCTGGCGCGTTGCAAGATCATAAGCGCGCATTGATTGTAGGAACGCCAAGCTTCGGAAAAGGCTCGGTACAAACGGTGCTACCGCTAAAAAAAGAGTTTGCTTTGAAATTGACAACCGCCCGCTATTATACGCCTAAAGGACGCTCTATACAGGCGGAGGGTATTGAGCCAGATATTCAAGTGAGCCAGGGAACATTCCAAGCGACGGATGCGGAGTCTATGTATTACAAAGAGCGCGATTTGAGCCGTCACCTGAATAACGAGAAAGGGGACGATGACAAAAAATCAAAGAAAAAGTCGACTAAACGCTCAAGAGATTTTCAACTTGCGCAGGCCTTAACGGTCCTGAAAGGCATCGTGTTGACTCAGAAGCAACCTTAATGAGGTTCATGGATGAGGAAAAGGGGTTCGGTTTATAGCCAAGGATGGCGTTGCTGGCTGTCAGCCCTATGGTTGATAGCTTCTTCTGTGGTGCTCGCTGATGCAACCTCGGTTAAAGCGAACGCCGAGGAGGAATCTCAACCCCCGACAATGGTGTTGATCATTGATGATATGGGACTGCATTGGGAAAGGGGGTTGCAGGCACTCAGCTTACCAGGCCCTATTACTTATGCTTTTTTGCCTTATCGGCCTCATGTAAAATCTTTAGCTCAATACGCACACCGATTACATAAAGAGGTGATGTTGCACATCCCAATGAGCAATACGCGTCAAGCACCTCTGGGTGATGGTGGGTTAACCCCTTATCAGGATGAACGCACTTTCAAAGCCCGCTTACGCTCGGCATTAGCAGCCATTCCTTTTGTTCGAGGCGTTAACAACCACATGGGGAGTCAATTAACAACCCATGAAAACTCTATGAAATGGGTGATGGAAACGCTCAGAAGCGACCGTTACTACTTTGTGGACAGTCGAACAACGGCTCGTTCAGTTGCTTATCGTGTGGCTCAAGAGCGACAAATCCCGAGTGTAGCCAGGGACGTATTTTTGGATCACAGTCGTGACCCCCGAGACATTCATGAGCAGTTTAAACGCGCTATCCGGACGGCTAAAACCTATGGTTCAGCAGTCGTCATTGCGCATCCATATCCTGAAACCATCGATTATTTGAAGTCAGCTATACCAAAGTTAGCGTACTTGGGGATTAGCCAAGCGACGGTATCAGGTTTGCTGGACATCGAAGCTTTTGATGAACGTATCGTGCATTTCGGGGATCGTAAAACCTTACCCATAGATCGAAGCCCACTTAAAGCAATGGACACTTTGGTCGAGGACATCAGACGTTCTGACTCCTATACTCAAGCGAGGGAATCGCAAGACTCTCTGGGGCAACCCAATTTGGTTCAAGGTCTCTAGTTAAAAACGCTCGGACTGCTCTGGGCTTATGGAATGATGATGAATTCAGGTGGCTGAGGTCAATAATGCGCTGACTCGATCAGTGCCCTTGCTCGTCAAAACGTTATTTGCCAGTACTTATACCTTTGGTCTTTTGTCGGGACCTGGGTGGTTGCCTGAATTGCTTCCGCAAGCTTGGGTGGCTGGCGGTATTAGTTTCTTCTTCGTCGGTTGGACACTTCTTTGTGGCTGCTTTTATGGATTAGCCATTCGCCCTTTATTGCAAGCCATCAAGCTCAATATTGATGAGCTGCAATCTCAAAAAGACCACCACTCAAGGGAGTTTACTCAATCTCCGGCCGCTTTGGTCGCGATGGATACAGCGGGTGGGCTACTTGAAGTGAACTCAGCTGCCTGTGCGTTGATGGGGGTACCAAGAGGGTGGAGTGAAGGAGCTCTACCAGACTTTGTGTATGAAAGTGATCGTTCTATTGTTGAGACGACATTGCATGAATTGACGGCCGGTGAAAGGGAATTCAAATCGATCGAGTTGCGTTTATTAGACCCTAAGGGAAGGTTGTCTTGGGCGCTTGTGACTTTCCGAGTCAGTCGCGATGCAAAAGGGCGGATTGATCGTTTGCAAGCAGTGCTCTTTGATACACATAAGTTAAAAGGGCAATTGCAAAAATTAGAACAAAATTATCGAGAAGCTCGAGGCAGTTTAGAAACCTTGCAGCACTTCCTTATGGCCAGAGGGATGTCGCTTGCGCGTCAATGCGATATAGCGGTACTTCATCTTCAAAAGCCCGATACTCTGTCTCCAGTATCGAATGCCCAGTATTTGAGCGAGCTTCACTCCTTAATGTTCGAAGGCAGGTTAATGTGTCTGGGGGCTCAATACCACATGGGAACCTTAAACGTTCAGCGGCATGATTTTGATCTGCACGTTGAATTAAGACCTTTATTGGCGCGTTGGCAGCGTATTGCAGAACATAAAGGTTTAAAGTGGCATTTGGATTACCAGGATTCCGGGCGTTGGTCAGAATATTATGGTGATGGAACCGGCATCATTATTTTATTGCACGCTCTATTGGACATGAGTATTGCTCAAGCGACGTCTGGCGATATGACGGTGCGTGTTATTTTAAACAAAGGCGATAAACAGGATCGGTTAAGTATTGTGATTCAAGCGCCCGTATCGTCACCGCTAACCAGATCAGAAGACGACCTGGGGTCGCAATTTTTAGTGATGTTATTGCACGACTGGGCTGAGCGGCTGGATGGTCGGTTACAACTCGACTTTGATCCTGGTAAGGGTGCATGGGTGAGTCTGAGTGTTCGTTTGGAGCAAGCGAAAAAGCAAGATAATGCTAGGCAAGTGGTGGATGATGTGCTCTCGTTGGAGAGCTCAACGATTTTGCTGGTTGAAGACACTCCTATTAATCAAATGATCGTTGAAGAGGCTTTGTCATCCAAAGGCTATCAAGTCATCGTTGCCCATAATGGCGAAGATGCGTTGGTTAAGTTGAAGCATCATCCAGATATTTCATTGATATTAATGGATATCCAAATGCCTGTTATGGATGGAGTTAAATGCACCGAAACCATTAGAAGCATGAGTGCGTATGAGCATTTGCCGATAATTGCGTTAACGGCAAACCGAGAGCAAGAAACGAGGGACACTTGTTTAAAAGTAGGGATGAATGACTTTTTGGTTAAGCCAATTCACCCTGACCGGCTGGTGAGTATTATTCAGCAATTCCTTAAACAGCAGAATCATCCTGAGAGTGATTCCAAATCTAACCCGCGCCAACAACAGTCAAATTAAAAGAACCTAAAACAAAATCTGAAAAAGCCTCTAGTGAATATTTTCCATCAAGCGGTTGCATCTAATGCTAATAACGACTCAGCATGCATCAGGGTTGTGTTGGTTTCTCGAACACCTCCCAACATTCTGGCCAGTTCATTCACTCTTTGAGTAGGGTTTAAATATCGAGCTTCTGAAACCGTTTTGACGCCCGATTGATTGAGTGTGCGTTTTGAAACAAATAAATGCTGCTGACCTAAAGCGGCTACCTGTGGTTGATGCGTAATGCACAGCACTTGAGCTTGATGACTTATTTTTCTGAGCAATCTTCCCATACGTTCGGCAGTAGCACCGCCAACGCCGATGTCGACTTCATCAAAAATGAGTGTGGATGTAATGTTATGAGCCGCGTTTGCGGCTTCCAGTGCCAAGAAAAGACGTGCCATTTCTCCCCCAGAGGCGATCTCCGCAAGCGGCCTAGAGGGTTGTCCTGGGTTGGTTCTGACCCAAATAGTTGCTTGATCCAGACCTGTTTCACCTTCATGAGAGGTAGAGGTTATCTTAAGCTCGAATAAAACTTTTGGTAAATCAAGCTCGGGTAAAATGATTCTGACTTGTTGTTCAATTTGCCTAGCGGCCT
Organism: uncultured Saccharospirillaceae bacterium; assembly: GCA_947499545.1. Taxonomy (GTDB): domain Bacteria; phylum Pseudomonadota; class Gammaproteobacteria; order Pseudomonadales; family Oceanobacteraceae; genus CANMOZ01. The sequence goes on along the minus strand of CANMOZ010000010.1, from coordinate 56,383 downwards.
GCTGGCGAATCTGCGTTAGCCTAGCCGCTGCTTTTTCAAAAAGTGTATGACAGAGTTGAATCTGCGCTTCGAGCTGTTTTATTTGCTCAGGTTGATTGTCGATGTGTGCCAGCGCATTTTGAATCGATTCAAGCCGCTCAGGGAGCGCTTCTGGTGTACATTTATGTTTGCGTGCCAATGTGTACCAACTGTCCAAACGCTGTTGTATCCATTGCAAACGTTCGGGGTTCATTTCAAATTGATTGATATAGAGTTCTAACTCGTTGGTCATTTCGTCAATTAGCGTGAGGCTTTGCGCAACGATGTCGTTGGCATTCGACAGTTGCTCTGATGTGTCCTGCATCTCGCTCAAAGCTTGTTGGATTTGAATTAAAAGATCGCGCGCGTTGGAGGTGCTCTGGTAGTCATTAATATTGGCTCCCAAGGTGAGAGCGCGTTGCGCACCAAGTAAATTTTGCTCAGCATTTTCGAGAATGAGTCGTTCTGATTCCAGTTGAGCAAGCTCATCGTGCATGGGCGCTAGCTCTTCTAATTCCGCTGCTTGGTATTCTAGTAAATCACGTTCAATGGAAGCCTTATGCCATTCGTTTTTTAACTCTTGGTGCTCTTTCTGGCGTTTGCGTAAGGTTTCATAGGCTTCTTTCGTTTCCGTCAAAGCGTCAGTTTGCCCGTGGTAAGCATCGACATAAGCCAGTGTTTCGGCCGTGGAATGAAATTTCTGGGGAGCTTGTTGAGACTGATAGTTGAGAAGTTTAGGGCCCAACTGTCTGAGTTGCTGGGCAGTGCATGGATGCCCGTTGATTTTCGCACGGCTACGGCCGTCTCTTGTGATGCTGCGCTGAATGATGAGGGAATGACTGTCATCGGTATCCAACAAATCTTGTTCTTGTAACCACTGGCGCGTCGATTCAAGTTGAACGTGAAACGAGGCCGTGACCAGTGCTTTTTCTTGCTCAGGGCTAATGCGTTGAGAGTCTGCGCGAGCGCCACATAAGAGATGCAAGGCTTCCATCATGATGGACTTGCCAGCACCCGTTTCGCCCGTAATCACAGTAAAACCTTGCTGGAACTCCAGCTCGAGTCGCTCAACAATGGCCATGTTTTGGATGACTAGCTGCTTAAGCATGCTTTGCCTTCCTTCCCTATCCTGTCATTAATTACAGTGGTTGTTTATACAGTTTGCGTGCCAGAGGTGCAACAGGATTTTGTCGAAAGTGAGCCTTAACGCTTGAATGAATCTTTAGCTCAACCTCTTGAAAGCTCAGGAATCATCCCCATATATGCCCACATTGAGACACTGGCCCAGCAAAATGGGGCAGAGGTTTAAACTTGATAGAATGAGGACAGGCAATGGCGGATCAGGATCCAATTCAAGACCCTTCAGAAGTGGAAACAGCAGAGCAGGTTGAAACCTCTCAAGCTACACCAGAAGAAATGGAGCCAGAGGCAGTGTCGGATTCCGAATTGGCGATCGCTCAAGAAGAGATTGCGACGTTGAAAGATCAACTTCAGCGTACTCTCGCAGATAACCAAAATGTGCGTCGTCGTGCTGAGCAAGATGTTGAAAAAGCCCACAAATTTGGGGTTGAAAAGCTGATTAAAGAGCTGCTTCCGGTTGTGGATAATTTAGAGCGAGCGCTTGCGTCTGCTCCAGAAGAACAAGACGAAGCCCTTAAAGCCGTATTGGAAGGCGTTTCGATGACGCATAAATCGTTCATTGACGGTTTAGAAAAATACCAAGTGGCTGTTATTGATCCTGAAGGCGAGCCCTTTAATCCAGAAGAACATCAGGCAATGTCGATGGTTGAAGCCCCGGACGCTGAGCCTAATACGGTGCTTGCGGTTGTCCAGAAAGGGTACAGCCTACATGGACGCTTACTGCGCCCTGCTATGGTTATGGTGTCTAAGAGCCCAGCCAAGGTTGATGAACAGGCTTAGTCGTCACTTTCTTTCGATTAGCTGTTGAAACCGGTAAATACGACCCCATATAGAGATCAACGACAGATAAAACGCTTTTTGGAGAGTTCACATGGCAAAAATCATCGGCATTGACTTAGGGACCACCAACTCCTGTGTCGCAATTTTAGATGGTGATAAGTCTCGAGTAATTGAGAATGCAGAAGGTCACCGTACCACGCCTTCAATCGTGGCATACACCGATGATGAAATCTTGGTCGGTCAGCCAGCGAAACGCCAAGCGGTGACGAATCCTGACAATACGTTGTTCGCAGTGAAGCGTTTGATTGGCCGTCGTTTTGAAGACGATGTGGTCCAAAAAGACATCAAAATGGTGCCTTACAAAATCGCTAAAGCGGACAATGGTGACGCTTGGGTTGAAGTAAAAGGTAACAAATACGCTCCGCCGCAAATTTCTGCTGAAATTCTTAAAAAAATGAAGAAAACCGCAGAAGATTACCTCGGCGAAGAAGTGAAAGAAGCCGTCATTACCGTACCGGCTTACTTTAACGACTCTCAGCGTCAAGCAACTAAAGATGCTGGTCGTATTGCTGGATTAGAAGTTAAACGTATCATCAACGAGCCAACGGCTGCTGCCCTTGCTTACGGTATTGATAAAGAAGGTGGTGATCGCACCATCGCGGTATACGACTTAGGTGGTGGTACCTTCGACGTGTCCATCATCGAAGTAGCAGACGTAGATGGCGAGAAGCAATTTGAAGTACTCGCAACGAACGGTGACACCTTCTTGGGTGGTGAAGATTTTGACCTTCGTTTGATTGAATTCTTGGCAGACGAGTTCAAAAAAGACTCAGGTATTGATTTGCGTGGTGATGCATTAGCCATGCAGCGTCTAAAAGAAGCCGCAGAGAAAGCAAAAATTGAATTGTCTTCTTCTCAGCAGACGGACGTTAACTTGCCGTATATCACAGCGGACGCTTCAGGACCTAAGCACTTGAACGTTAAAGTGACGCGTGCGAAGTTGGAGTCTCTAGTCGAAGACTTGGTTGAGCGTTCTCTTGAGCCTTGCCGCATTGCTCTAAAAGATTCTGGTGTGAGCGCCTCTGACATTGATGAAGTTATCTTGGTCGGTGGTCAAACCCGTATGCCTATGGTTCAAACCAAGGTGTCTGACTTCTTTGGCAAGACGCCTCGTAAAGACGTTAACCCTGATGAAGCGGTTGCGATGGGTGCTTCTATCCAAGGTGCGGTACTGTCAGGTGACGTAAAAGACGTTCTTCTACTAGACGTTACCCCATTGACCTTGGGTATTGAAACCATGGGTGGTGTTGCAACGCCGTTGATCGATAAAAACACCACGATCCCAACGAAAAAATCACAGGTGTTCTCTACTGCGGACGATAACCAAACAGCGGTGACCATTCATGTGGTTCAGGGTGAGCGTAAGCAAGCGGTTCAAAACAAATCCTTGGGACGTTTTGATCTGGCTGATATTCCACCTGCACCGCGCGGCCTGCCGCAAATTGAAGTCACGTTCGATATCGACGCAAACGGTATCTTGAATGTGTCTGCTAAAGACAAGGCGACGGGTAAGGAGCAGTCAATCGTCATTCAAGCTTCTTCTGGTTTGAGCGATGATGAGATTGACCAAATGGTTAAAGATGCAGAAGCGAATGCTGATGCTGATCGCAAGTTCGAAGAAATGGTCCAAGTTCGCAACACTGCTGACAGCATGTTACATGCAACTAAGAAAGCAGTAGAAGAAGCGGGCGACAAAGTGACCGAAGAGGAAAAAGCAGCGGTTGAGAAGGCCATTGCTGAGCTTGAAGAAGCCCTCAAAGGTAATGATAAAGACGAAATCGAAGCGAAAACGAAGGCATTGACAGAAGCCTCTGGCACCATTGCTCAGAAAATGTATGCCGAGCAAGCAGCTCAGGGTGAAGGCGCTGCACAAGCAGAAGGCACTGATGCTGGGGCTAAGAAGGATGATGTCGTCGACGCTGAGTTTGAAGAAGTGAAAGACAACAAGTAATCCCGCAGTGCAGTGGGCCTTGAAGCCAACTGCCTATTTGAGGAACACCTACTCTTGCAAGTAGGTGATAAAAAGTGCGGGCTTGATCCCGCACTTTTTTGTAGTAGAGCCTACTCAAACCTGTAGCGGGATGACCCGAGCGAGACTGCCATGTCCAAACGAGATTATTACGAAATCCTCGGTGTTTCCAACAGCGCCGATGAAAAAGAAATCAAAAAGGCCTACCGCCGTTTGGCCATGAAATATCATCCTGATCGTAATCCGGATGATGCTGAGGCTGATTCTAAATTTAAAGAAGCCACCGAGGCTTACGAAGTTTTATCTGATAGTCAGAAACGTCAGGCATACGACCAGTTTGGTCACGCAGGTGTTGATCAAAGTGCTGGCGGTGGTGCTGGTGGCGCTAATTTTAGCGATATATTTGGGGATGTCTTTGGCGACATCTTCGGTGGCGGCGGCGGTGGTTCTCGTCGTGCTGGACCACAAAGAGGCGCAGATTTACGTTACGCTTTAGAGGTGGATTTGGAGCAAGCCGTACACGGTACGGAAGTCAAAATCACCGTTCCTAAGTTGGTGACTTGCAACCCTTGTGATGGCAGCGGCGCTAAACCTGGTACTTCTCCAATTCGATGCAGCACTTGCCATGGCACCGGCCAGATTCGCATGCAGCAAGGCTTTTTCTCCTTGCAGCAAACCTGCCCAACCTGCCACGGGCAAGGCACGATGATTAAAGATCCTTGTTCTTCTTGTCGAGGGCGAGGCGTGGTAGAAGAAAATCGCACGCTGTCTGTGAAAGTACCGGCAGGCGTCGATACGGGAGATCGTATTCGCTTAACCGGTGAAGGAGAAGCGGGTGCTAAAGGCGGGCCAGCAGGGGATCTTTACGTCGAAATCCATGTGAAACCCCATGCTATCTTCGAGCGCGATGGGCGTGATCTTTATTGTGACGTTCCCATTAGTTTTGTCGATGCGGCGCTGGGCGGCGAGTTGGAAGTACCGACCCTTGAAGGGCGAGTGAAACTTAAAATTCCTGCCGAAACCCAAAGTGGCAAGCTGTTTAGGCTTCGTAATAAAGGGGTTACGCCGGTCCGTGGTGGTTCAAAAGGCGATCTGTTGTGTCGCGTTATCGTTGAAACGCCAGTAAATCTATCGGATGAGCAAAAAGACATACTTAAACAATTTCAGGCGTCGATGACGGGTGAAAGTCAATCACCTAAAAAGAAGTCCTGGTTTGACGGTGTGAAAAAGTTCTTCGAAGAAATCTAATCGATTCAAAAGGGCCTGTTTGCAGGCCTTTTTGTTTGTGTAACGGTTGAATTTGACTGACCATTACCATTATAAGTATTCAATTCTATTCACGTTATCTAAGAGGAACTCATGAAAGTTGCCATCGTTGGTGCGGCAGGGCGAATGGGTCGCTATCTTATTGAGGCCGTTTTAGATCATCCCGCATTATCCTTAAGCGGCGCAGTGGTCCGTTCTGGACATGCATTGATTGGGATGGATGCAGGCCATTTGGTTGGACGACCTGCTCAAGCTGTTGCCCTGACGGATGACCTTGATGAGGTGTTAAAAGCTTCCGATGTCGTCATCGATTTTACTCAGCCTGAATACAGTTTACAGCTCATGCAGCTGTGCTCTGAATATAACGTTGCCATTGTGCTGGGCACAACGGGTTTTGACGAGACGCAACAACAGCGTATCGATGAATACTCTAAGGCCACCGCTATCTGTATGGCGAGTAACTTTAGCCGTGGTGTGCATCTGATGCACAAACTCTTGCGTGTAGCCTGTGAGGTTCTAGGTGATGAGCCTGATATTGAAGTGATAGAAGCCCACCACCGTCATAAAAAAGACGCACCTTCCGGAACAGCCTTGTCTTTGGGAGAAACGCTTGCGGATTCATTGCAACGATCTCTAAAAGAGGTAGCGGTTTACGGTCGTAAGGGCATGACAGGTGAACGCCCTAAAAAAGAAATTGGGTTTGAAACCATACGCGCTGGTGATGTCGTCGGTGAACATACGGTACTCTTTGCTTTGGATGGAGAGCGAATCGAAATCACTCACAAAGCCAGCACAAGGATGACCTTTGCGAAGGGGGCAGCAGATGCAGCAGCTGGCTTGGTAGATAAGGGGCCTGGGTTGCACCTTTTCCAGCCATAAGCGGCTGTATTTATTAGAACATAAAAAAGGCCAGGGTACCCTGGCCACATATCATCACTTGAAAATAAGCCTTAGCTGCTAAAAGGCTTCATCATCGTCGTAGCTACCATCATCGCGTTCAACAGCATCTTCTCCCATCACGTCCGGTTCTTCTTCAGGTTGATCTTCTGGAGGCCTGACGTAGGGTAAGAGTTTGGTCGCCTGAGCATTTCCGCGTTCAGAAGCCGTTTCTAGATAGGCGATACCCGCATCTAAATCTTGCTCTGCAACTTTTCCTGCAAACCTTGGGTGAGTATTCATTAACCCGCAATAGAACATGCCTTTGGTATTATCTTCATCGGCTGCTCGACAAAAGTAATCCTTTGCACGGTTGAAATCCTGTTTGACGTGCTTTCCTCGGAATCTTAAATGGCCTAATGTCATTAGAGCGTTTTGCTGGTCATACTTGGCCGCGCGTCGAAACCAAAGAATGGATTTACGAGTGTCCTTTTTCAAACCGAGACCACCTTTTGCGTAAAGCACACCCGTCTTGTACATGGCGTGAGGGTATTCCTGGCGAGCAGATTGTTGTAACCAGTAGAGAGACTCTTTAGCATTGGGTCGCACCCCTATCCCCTTAGCGTAAGCGTGCGAAAGCTTGAACTGGGCATCGGGGTCACCGTCATCTCCACTGCCCGATGCTTGGATCAAGCTGGGGACAATTTCGGGAGGAAAGCGGTGTGCTTTCGCGTAGGAAGGCTGGTCTTTGAATGAGCTGATAGAACATCCAGACATGATCAGGAACGCTATCAGGGTACATGCGAGTACCAAGAGCTGTTGAAAACGGGCCGGTGATGCCCCCAGCTCATTTATGGGTAATGTCCGAGCATCCGCAGCTTGGCGAACGGTCAAAGATTTAGGGCGATGAGCTGACTTCATATGAGTTTCCTTCGGCTTCACCTTGATGTCCTCGTCAGGGAGTTTGGCTTTCGAATACCAGCGGCAGTCGCAAAGAGTCCACAAACTCCACGTCTTACTTTGTACTCTAGACAAAATAAGAAGCGATTCTTTGCTCTGGATTGAAAAAAATACTAAATGTCGCATTTAGTCATATACCAGTTTTTTTTAATGCAGCCTGGTTATATAAGTCATGCCTTTTCTGATGAACCTTTTCGATGCAGAGACAGTCTTTACAAAATGAACTAAACCATGAAGACACCACCAGCGAGTTTGGCAGAGTTCGAGAGCACGTCATGGAGTCAGAGAGTGAAGCTTGACGGCGATGTGTAAAATTTCTATTGGGATGGTGGGCGAATAAAATAAAAAACCTATGAATCAGCGTTAACAAATTGTTACGACAGAACATGGAATGATGAATGAAACAGACAATAACGGATCAGCCTGCACGCCCAATTTTATTAACGTCTATTGGTGTACTGGTTCTTTCTATTTTGGTGTTGATAGCTGCCAATGTATTCAGGAGTAGCCCTGAAAAGCGTTCACCAAAGCCACTTGTTCCCCTCGTTTCAACCTTGGTAGCACCCAAACCTTCCAATATGATCGAGATTCAGTCTCAAGGGGTTGTGAGACCTCAACATCAAACGGAGCTTTATTCTGAAGTGTCAGGGCGTGTCGTTGATCTTTCTCCCTCATTTGAGGCTGGTGCATTTGTAAAAGCGGGGGAACGGCTGTTAAAAATTGAAGACACGGATTACATCGCAAATTTAAAAGCAGCAGAAGCCGAGTATGCCCGTGCCGCCGCTGCATATGAACAAGCTTTAGAGGAAACCCGTCAGGCTGAAAAAGACTGGGAAATTCTGGGTCGCAAAGGGCAAGCGAATGACCTTGCGTTGAAGAAACCTCAGTTGGCTCAAGCAAGAGCGGCGGTCAAATCGGCAAAAGTTGGGCTTACACGGGCGCAAAAAGAACAAGAGCGAACGGAAATTCGAGCGCCTTATGATGGGCTGATAGCCGAGCGTCCAGTTCAATTTGGACAGTTTGTATCGGCAGGCAGTGTTTTGGGGACAATATACGGAACGGATGCTGCGGAAGTACGCTTACCCGTTACGTTTGAGGAATCAATGCTATTAAAAGGTCAGGGGCATAGTGTCACCTTAGAAAGTGAAGCTATGCCTGGTATTCAATGGCCAGCGACATTACACCGTGTGGATAACCGTATTAGAGAAGACAATCGAATGGTGTATCTGACTGTACGAGTGGCTTCCCCTTATGCGGATACACGAAAGTCTCAACTGCCCTTCGGTCTTTATGTTACAGGTACCATTGCTGCACAGACTTCCGCGCCGATCTATAAAGTCCCTCGAACGGCTTTAAGAGCAAAAGGTAAGCTTTGGGTTGTGAATACAGGATCTGAGCTTGAATTACGCACCCCTGACGTACTTTATAAAGATAAAACCCAAGTCTATCTACAATCTGGATTAGAGAAAGGGGAGCAACTGTTGCTTTCCGGTGTTGGGACGCCTTTGCCTGGTATGAAAGTTCGCGTATCAGGAGATGTTAACAACAGGGGGTTAACGGACAATCATGCTGCCCCTCAAAGCATTGACCCAAATAATAATTAAGACGTTATAGGCGGAGCACCGTTGATGGAACAAGAAAAAGGGTTTATTGCTTGGTTTGCTTATAATCCTGTTGCAGCTAATTTACTCATGATCATATTGATCATCGGGGGTATTTTCTCTGCAGCGACAATCAGAAAAGAAATGTTTCCTGATGTTGAAACCAATTACATCGAAATCAAAAAGTCCTATTTAGGCGCTGCCCCAGAAGAAGTTGAAAGTGGCATTGTCACACGAATAGAAGAAGCGCTTGAAGATGTAGAGGGAATAAAAGAAGTCAGCTCAAAAGCTTCTGAAGGTGTCGCAGAGGTTGATGTTGAGGTGGAAGATGGATTCGAAGTTGAGGAAGTCTTAGAAGAAGTTAAGCAAGCGGTTGATGGAATCTCCAGTTTTCCAGCAGAGTCAGAATCCCCACTTATATATCGGAAAAAGCGCTTAAGCGGTGTTATTAGTTTGCAAATATATGGGGACCTAGAAGAGCGTTCATTGAAGCAACTGGCTAAAGATATTAAAGACGAACTCTTAGCTTACCCCAGTATATCCAGTATCGATATTTACGGCACTCGACCATATGAAATTGCAATTCAAGTCTCTGAAACTGCACTTCAGTCTTATGGGTTAACCTTTTCGCAAGTGACACAAGCCATTCGTGCTTCTTCGGTTGAACTACCTGGTGGAACCATTAAATCAGCATCGGGTGAGTTGCTGATTAGAGTGAGCAATCAAGCCCAAAAAGCACAGGACTTCGCCTCGATTGTACTTATTCGCCGTGATGATGGAACCCAAGTTACCCTAGAAGACGTTGCTGATGTTCGTGATGGGTTTACTGAAATGGACACGTTGACGCGTTTTAATGGTAAGCGCAGCGTAGGTATGCAGGTGTTTGCCGTTGGTGACCAAAATGAAATTGATATTGCCGATAAAGTAAAAGCTTATGTGCAAGAAAAACAAAAAAAATTGCCTGAAAAAGTGCGTTTAGCTTATTGGGGAGATCGGTCTTTTTATTTAAAAGGGCGTCTCAACTTAATGTTGGATAATATGAAAATCGGAGCAGTGCTGGTATTAATTTTATTAGCACTTTTTTTAGAGCTGAAATTGGCCTTTTGGGTTGTCATCGGTATTCCCATTAGTTTTTTCGGAGCCCTGTTAGTGATGCCCCCTATTGATGTTTCTATCAATGTCATCAGTTTGTTTGGGTTTATTCTAGTACTAGGTCTTGTTGTAGATGATGCCATTATCATCGGAGAGAGTGCTTATTCTGAAGTTGAGAAGTTAGGCCATAGCCCCCGAAACATTATCAGGGGAGCAAAAAAAGTGGCTGTGCCAGCGACGTTTGGAGTGTTGACAACGGTTGCCGCTTTTTTACCCATGCTGTTGTCTACAGATCCCCAATCAGCTTTCGTGAAAAATATCGCATGGGTAGTCATCTTATGTTTGTTGTTTTCCTTGGTGGAATCAAAAATGATTTTACCGGCTCACCTGGTTCATACAAAACTGAGACAGGCTTCAAAACCCGCTTCACCTTGGAATTGGCCTCTTCGTACTTTAGAAGGAGCTCGACAACAAGTGGATCATCATTTGAAAGCTTTCATTCATGGTCCTTATCAACGTGCACTGCGATTGGCGCTGGTAAACCGTTACGCCACTTTATGCTTTTTTTTAACGGGTTTTATATTATCGGTATCAATGGTTGCAGGAGGTATGATCAGGCAAGTGCTGTTTCCAAAAATCGCCAGTGATTTTGTGGAAGTATCCATTGAAATGGAAGAGGGCGTGGGATCAGAAGAGACCGTTCGAGCACTTGAAACCGTTGAAATGGCGATGACTCGAGCAGATAAAAAAATACAAGAACAATACGATGCCCCTGTTGTTCAAAATATGTATACCTTTTCAACGGGAGAAACCAGTGGCAGAACGCTAGTCGAGCTTACCAAAAGTGAAGACAGAGATATTTCAACGTTCGACATTTCGAAAGCGTGGCGAAGAGAGGTGCCTGACATTCCGGGTGTTAAATCCATTTCATTTGTGGATTCTATTGGACATAGAGGAAAAGATTTATCTTTTTTGTTTAAAGGGAAAAACTTAGAAGATCTTCAGGTATTGGTTGCAACATTGAAAACCAAGTTGCAAGAGTATCAAGGGGTTTACGATATTGAAGATTCGCTTTCTGGAGGGAAACCTGAACTTAAAATTCAATTAAAGCCCCAAGCCTATTTGTATAATCTCAGTTTGAGGGATGTTGCTGTTCAGGTCAGGCAAGGTTTTTATGGCGATGAAGTGCAACGCTTTATTCGTGACGGTGAAGAAGTTAAAGTCATGGTGCGTTACCCTGAAAACTCAAGAATTCATCGGGGGTTTTTGGATAGCATGCGAATTCGCACGCCTGATGGCCAAGAAATCCCCTTTACAGAAATAGCAGTCGCTGAAGAACGTGCTGGGATAGGTAAAATCAATCGGGTTAATGGCTTCCGTGCGGTACGTGTTTATGCGGAAGTTGACAAGGCTATTGTTGAACCCGAAAGAGTTCAACAAGATATGGAAGCCTATTTGGAAAAAGAGTTACTACCCGCCTTTGAAGGGGCTGAGTATGAACGCACTGGGCAGGCGAAAAGTCGTGCGGACACTCAACATGAAACGCTCATGGCTTTTGTCGCGGCTTTGGTGGGCATCTATGCCTTGCTGGCGATACCCCTTAAATCCTATTTCCAACCATTGATTGTGATGTCCGTTATTCCCTTTGGTATTATTGGTGCCTTGGTTGGACATGCTTTGCTAGGGCTGGATCTTAGCCGTTTGTCCCTTTTTGGTATTATTGCCCTAACCGGGGTTGTCGTAAACGACAGTTTAATCTTGGTGAACTTCATCAATCGCTCGGTTGCTGAGGGAGGTGAACTAAAAGACACTGTTGTTGCAGCAGGCACCAAGCGTTTTAGAGCGATATTGCTGACCTCATTGACGACCTTTGTGGGACTGGTACCAATTTTGGCTGAAACCAGTTTGCAAGCTCAAATTGTCATACCAATGGCAACTTCTTTAGCGTTTGGAATTCTCTTTGCCACATTCATAACACTGCTGTTGGTTCCAGCACTTTATTTGATCTTATGGGATGCGCGTCGCATTCCTGAACGAATATTACTTGAGTGGGACGCCTTTAAATCCAGTTAGTGCTAATTGACTTATACGATGTTATAAGACCTGGATAAGTCATTGGAAACTCATCACATATCCGACTTTCTGGGTCGACCTTGATGGAAAAATCAGTAAGATAGTTTTTTAGGATAACAATATAGGTAAAGCTTGTGTCCGATTGGCATTGGGACTCAAACATTGAGTATTGGTTGCGGCATGTTCAAAAGCAGTGTGCGATAGAGGTTAATCGTGTTCTGGAAGCAGAATTCGGATTGTCTGAGCGCTATTGGCCTGTATTGCAGACCCTCTTTGTTGAGCAAGGAATACAGCAAACCACGATTTGTGAAAGAACGGGTGAACCGGGTTATCAGACGTCAAGGGTGATTGACCGTTTGGAATCTCTAGGTTTGGTTGAGCGACGAAGTGACCCGATGAATCATAGGGCTCGGCTGGTTTACCTCACGGATTCTGGTGAGGCATTAAGGGCTCCCCTTGAAGAGCGAATGAAGACGCTGCATGACCGCTGGCTCAACAGTGCGTCAGTTAATACGTCAGATGTAAAAGATATGCTCTCGAAATGGCTTCCAGTGCAAACTGACTAGCCTCTTTTGACTCGAAGCCCAAGCAACAGTGTTTTGGCTTTGGGTCGCATATGCTTGAAACCCTCTTTGATTGGATGCTTTAAGCAAGTTATCCAAAATATCTGTGGATAACTGTGTGATTTCCTTATGGGCATTTCCTGCTAGACGCTTAGCCTTGTATTCCCCCCTTCGCTGATTAAGATTTCATCACTAGATGCTCGCGTCTACGTATTTAGCGCTATGAGAGTATGCTGCTCTGAGGTATCCTACGGGGTTAACATTGCAACTCGATGATGAAATTGTACGCATGACCATGCAAGAACAGTATTCTCCTCAAACGATTGAGCAACAGGTTCAAAGTCTCTGGGCCAAAAATAAAGTTTTCAAAGCGATTAAAGACGATCAGAAAGAGAAGTTTTATTGCTTATCAATGCTGCCTTACCCCAGTGGCAAGCTGCATATGGGGCATGTTCGTAACTATACCATCGGCGATGTCATCTCTCGTTATCAACGAATGTTGGGCAAGAATGTGTTGCAACCCATGGGTTGGGACAGTTTTGGTATGCCAGCAGAAAATGCAGCCATTAAGCATGGTGTTGCGCCTTCAAAATGGACTCATGAAAACATCGCCGAAATGCGTTCTGAGCTTGATCGATTGGGTTTTGGTTATGATTGGGACAGAGAGGTGACGACTTGCGAGCCCGAGTATTACCGCTGGGAGCAATGGTTCTTTACGCGCTTAGTTGAAAAAGGGTTGGCGTACAAAAAAGTATCTGCGGTGAACTGGTGTCCAACCGATATGACGGTGCTGGCGAATGAGCAGGTTGTAGAAGGCTGTTGCTGGCGTTGTGATACTCCGGTTCAACGTAAGGACATGTCTCAATGGTTTATCAAAATCACGGATTATGCTGAAGAGCTTCTTCAAGACTTGGATAAGTTAGATGGCTGGCCTGAACAGGTCAAAACCATGCAGCGTAACTGGATTGGTCGCTCAGAAGGGGTAGAAATCAGCTTTGATGTTGAAGGCGAATCGGAGCCTTTGGTGGTGTATACCACTCGCCCTGATACTTTTATGGGCGCTACTTATGTGGCGGTTGCGGCTGGGCACCCTTTGGCGCAAAAAGCAGCGCAATCCAATGCTGAGTTAGCTTCCTTCATCGAAGAGTGTAAAAAAGGCTCAACCTCCGAAGCTGACATGGCCACCATGGAAAAGAAAGGGGTGCCGACGGGTATTGAAGTGAAGCATCCGCTGACAGGAGCATCGCTCCCGATTTGGTGTGCGAACTTTGTATTGATGGAGTACGGTACGGGAGCGGTTATGTCGGTACCGGGTCATGACGAGCGAGATCATGAATTTGCCAGTAAATATGACCTTCCAATCAAGCAAGTGATTGCGCCTGCCGATGCTTCTGAGGTCAACGTTGACGATGCGGCTTATATCGACAAAGGCCTTCTGGTGAACTCGGGTGAATTTGATGGGCTGGATTTTGATGCGGCTTTCAATGCAATTACAGATCGTTTGCAGTCGCTAGGTAAAGGTGAGCGAAAAGTTAATTACCGCTTAAGAGACTGGGGTGTGAGCCGCCAACGTTATTGGGGGGCTCCAATCCCCATGCTGAATACAGCGGATGGGCAGTCTGTTCCGGTGCCTGATGATACGCTGCCCGTCAAGTTGCCAACGGATGTGACGCTCTCTGGTGCAAGTTCTCCGTTAAAAGAACACCCTGATTTTTCTGCCAAAGACGTTGAGGGTAAAACCCTTTACCCAGAAACAGATACCTTTGATACCTTTATGGAATCTTCTTGGTATTACGCGCGCTATTGTACACCTGATTGCAAAGACGCAATGCTGGACCCTACTGAAGCCAATTACTGGTTGCCCGTCGATCAATACATCGGTGGTATTGAGCATGCGGTGATGCACTTACTTTATGCTCGTTTCTTTCATAAATTGATGCGTGATACTGGTCTTGTTAACTCTGATGAGCCCTTCAAGAACCTGTTGTGTCAGGGCATGGTGCTTTCCGAAGCTTTTTATAAAGCGTCTTCGGAAGGAGGTAAAGAGTGGGTTGCTCCAGCAGAGGTTGACATTGAACGTGATGAAAAAGGTCGTGTTTTGGGCGCTAAAGATCGTTCAACAGGCGAGACCTTACAGTGTGCCGGTGTTAGCAAGATGTCAAAGTCTAAGAACAACGGTGTGGAACCTATCCCTGTTGTGGAGCGCTACGGCGCGGATACCGTACGCTTGTTCGCCATGTTTGCTGCGCCACCTGAGTTATCTTTGGAGTGGACAGATTCGGGCGTTCAGGGGGCATACAAATTCCTAAACCGTATGTGGCGACTTGCGCATGAGTTGATTACAGGCCATGAAGTCCCCGCATTAGAAAAAGATAGCCTACACGATGAGCTGAAAGCCGTACGACGTAAAACGCATGAAACGATTCAAAAGGTCAGTGATGACATTGGTCGTCGCTATCACTTCAATACGGCTATTGCTGCCATCATGGAACTCCTCAACAGCGTACAGAAAGTGGATCGTAATGACCCTCAAGGGCGTGCTGTGACGGCTGAAGCCTTGGATGCCATGGTATTGATGCTGTCACCCATTGCCCCTCACATGACTCAGGCTATTTGGGAAGAAATGGGGCATACGGGTCTATTGATTGATGCCAGTTGGCCCGTCGTCGATCCGGATGCTTTGGTGCGAGATAGCCTTGAAGTCGTCGTACAGGTGAACGGTAAGGTGCGTGGCCGTATCCAAGTTGCGGCAGATATGCCAAAGGATCAAGTAGAGCACTTGGCTATGGAAGAACCGAACGTTCAGCGCTTTATAGAGGGTAAGGCGGTTCGTCGAGTGATCGTGGTTCCTGGTAAACTCGTTAATGTTGTGGTGAGTTAACCTTTAAGGGCTTTAAACACCATCTGAGTGAAACAGCATTGGGCTTTCGTTCTAGAGCCCAATGTTGGAAAATTCCAAAAAGCGTATTGAGGGTATATGGTTAATTTCAGTCAGGCGATGCTTCACTCTGTTAAAAACCAAGTCCCCTTGTTTGCTTTGGCGATGACTATGTCCTTCATAACCGCTTGTGGGTTTCAGCTCAGAGGGCAAGCCAGAATCGCCAAGCCCTTGCAAGACGTAAAAATTATTGGGGATAAAGAAGTTTTATTAGTCTCCAATGCTCTAAAAGAACAGTTGACTCAGCGGGGATCAAAAGTTAATGAACCGACAGCAGTGACGGCAATAACATTAAGCGACCCTGATTTTAAGCAATTCGCTTTGTCCGTAGATGCAAGCACCAGCGCGACCAGTTACGAATATCATTATCAAATAAACTATCGATTAAGCTCACTTGTTGAACCAGAAAAGCCACCCATTAATGGCACGATCTCGACGTCAAGGACGCAATCTCGTTTAACCAATAATACCATCGGACAAGAGCAAGCAGATGCGACGCTGCGTGAGCGACTTGCTCAAGATGTAGCGTTACAACTCATTTATCGACTTAATATTGAGTTAGCCAGTTGGGCCAAAATAGATGAGCCCATTGAACGCGATACGTAGGTATCCCCTAGCCAGAACACGGATGCACCATTTAATCAATCAAAGACGCAATCCAATCAACTCATTGAGCCTCAGTCTAAGGGTAATGAGATTGATTGAGCTTGGAGCGACAATGAATAGCGCCAATTTTGGTATCGTGCTATGCGATTGAAATTGGAAGATTGGCATCAGCATCTGCAGCAGCCCTCTCTTAAACCTGTGTATCTTATTTCAGGGGATGAGGTGTTGTTGATTCAAGAGGCGGTTGCTGCCTTTGTTACAAGGGCTCGGTCACTTGGATTTGATGAAATTGAACGCTGGGTGTTGGAGCCAGGCTTTGACTGGGAACAATTATTAACCTCAGCGCAAGCCTTATCACTCTTTGCGCTTCGTAAAGTGATTTTAGTCTTGGTCCCAACGGCTGAACTGTTAAACGAAGCAGCCAGTCAATATCTAAATGAATTAGTAACCTCTGCCAATGAAGATCAAGTTGTTCTAATACAGGTCTTCTCTAAATTAGAAAAGAAAATCCAAAATCAAGCTTGGGTCAAGTCGATTGATCAGATGGGTGTACAGCTTCCTGTATGGCCATTGAATCTGACCCGTATGCCGGGCTGGCTGCAACAAAGAGCTCAGCAAGTGGGGTTACGATTAACGCCTATGGCGGTCAAGTCGTTGATTGATCACACTGAAGGTAATTTATTGGCAGCCTCTCAAGCCATTGAGAAAATGGCTGTGGTGCATCAAGGGGACTGCGATATTGAGCACCTTGAGGGCGTTCTGGTTGACTATCAGCGCTATGATGTTTTTGCGTTATCTGAAGCCTGCATTGAAGGAAATTCGCTTAGAGCATTGAAGATATTTCGTATTTTGTGGGAAGAAGGAACGGAGCCAACGTTGTTACTTTGGGCATTAGCGCGAGAAATACGTTTGATGTATGAGTTGCGATATCGACCACAAAGTGAATGGCAGAAACTTGGTGTATGGCCAAGGCGACAAAGACCCTATCAAATGGCGATAAACCGCACCTCCAATGAGACATTGGAAGTAGGTATGAAATCTTTAGCAAGAATGGATCAGCTCATAAAGCAGCGTACACTCGCTTCCAACAATGCATTGATCCATATGGGGTTTGAATATTTAATTTTATCCATAACGGGTTCCCCTCTATTTATAGACCAAATGTTTTGGGATGAACTAGAAGTAGCACCCTGAAACCTTTGATGCAAGCTAATCACTTATGATGTGATTGGTTGATTTCTTACATTTTGATATTTAATTCGTTCTGGCTGATACCATTAAACCCATAAGATGGGTTGGATTCTTAGAACTATTTCTATTCTAAAACCATTATCTCCCTTCTTAATGTTTCACTCGGCAGTTGTCGTTAATGACAACTGATTGAGAAAATTATAATGCTGCGTAAGTTATTTACAATTATGTATGGTAAATCTCTTACGGGTCGTTATGTGATTCTAGGATTATAGCTTCACTTTAGTGGCGCATTTGTAATCCATTGAGAGACTGTGTAAGCAATCTCCCATTTGTTTTTTGTGATTAAGGGTTTTTATGGATTACAAGTCAAGATCGCAATTATGTACTCTTTAGATTAATTGCTTTTCGATGCCATGAACCGAGTCAGTATTTTTCATACACTGTGCCCAAATTAAAAGGTTGTTGTTTTCTCTAAAAGTATTTGAAACAAGAAATTTGTTTTTAAAATTATATCGATTGAAAACGAATGTATTGTATTTTTTTTGAAATCAGCAAGCGATGGGTGAGCGTTTATTTTTCCAATGCAAGTGGGAAAGTAAGCGGTAATTTGATGCTTTACCTTTCAGGGTTTTAACGAATAAACGTTAAGGTGGGAAGGAAGTGGCTAAGGAATACAGAATGTATAAAAAGCTTTCTCTAGCAGTTGCGATCAGTGCTGCATTCGGTTTGCAAGGGT
The DNA here is from genome assembly GCA_947499545.1 of uncultured Saccharospirillaceae bacterium. GTDB lineage: Bacteria > Pseudomonadota > Gammaproteobacteria > Pseudomonadales > Oceanobacteraceae > CANMOZ01. Next base: position 38,511 of record CANMOZ010000010.1, on the reverse strand, counting down.
GTCATCTTTCTGAAGGAGATGATTCCACTTCAACGACTGAAAGTACAAGTCGTACAGGTGGTTTTGTTGAAAATCAGGATCAAGCGACCGGTGATATACAAGGTTTTGTATTTTCTGGGAGTGACAAAAACGAAGCGATAAAAGACGCTAAAATTAGTGTTGGTGGTCAGACAGTTAAAACAAATGAACAAGGTGCATTTGTTCTGAAAAATGTTGGTGTGTCAGGTCTTGTAAAAGGTGAACGTGATCTTTATACCGGTACGCTGACCGTTGATATTGATGCGGGTGAAAAATACGTAGGCGCAACTGTTGACGTGCCAGTGATGGTACATATTCATGATAGCGTAGATTCAACGACCGATAAGGGTGGCAACGTTAGCGTAACGAATCCTAATACAGTGGTATTTAAACCTTTTACAGCTAACATCAGTAAGGTAATGCTGCCTGAACGTGGTCTGAAATTAAAAGCGTTTGTTAAGCAAGACGGAAACAATGAATCTCTTGGTGTTGGTGCAGGTCAAGAGTTGACCTTGACGGCAAATACAAAGGTTTATAACGGACAACAAGAAGAAGTTCTAACAAGCTTCCATAATACAAGCAAATCAGAAGTTCAAACGATTGTTGAGTATAAAGCCGTTTCCATAAAAGCAACTGCTGATGATCATGGTAAGGTTGTTTTCAAGAACGTACCTGAAGGTATGGAATTTTCCATTTCGAGCCCATGGAACCCTGTTGCATTGGATCTGAGTGGTTCAGGTTTGAAGCCTGTTCAGCATGGAAATGTAGCTCTTAGAAATACACTGACAACGGAAGGTCAATCCGCTCATTTGCATAGTAAAACTGAAATTGATGCAGGTTATGTGATTATTGATACAACTGTTAAGCTAGATCAAGAAGCACCATTTGTGAGTTCGGTTTATGGTGCAAAAGAAATAGATGGAGCAACTGTTGTTGGTGGGCCTAATACAGCGGTTGGACGTTTGTCATCAAAAGATGTTACCCAGCTGGAGATTACTTTTAGTGAATTACTAGAAGATAACATGTTGGATCTGAAACGGCATGTAGTATTAACACACGAAAGTGGCCATCGCATAGCGATTAAATCTGCAAAAATTGAATCGCGTTTTGATGATTATGCAAGTGTTCGTTACTCAGTCTTGAAAGTTGAGTTGAAAGATAGCTTGCGTAAGCAGCTAGCAGCTGTAAAAGGACTGTCTATTAAGAACTCTGACGCTGTTGATTTTAACGTGTATTTGAAAGGTAATGCTTTCCTAGATAGACAACACACACCTTTCCTTGAAGGTAATGAGTTAACCAATACGCCGAGTTCTAAAGAAACGAAAGACCCCGTTTCCTACGATAGCATTGTTGAAGGAACTAACTTTGAAGGTACAGCGGCTAATACCGAAAATAACCGTTACGTGAAACTGGCACTTCGTACAGTTGGTGACCTTCCAACCGTATCAGGTACCTTTAAAGCAGAGCAGGTTTTTGTGGGTGGTAACGTCTACGCTTATGACGAAACAGGCTTTAGCGATTTAGAAAATCGTTATGGTTTACAGCACCTAAATATTGAAACCGATACTGGTCGTATTGAAGTCCTTCTAGAGCAATTGCAAACGCTTCAGCATGAAGTACCTGGTACAAACGACGTAGCTGTTAGCCGTAGCGCCGCTCGTATTAAGTTCACACCGGTTGCAGGTGTTGCTCAATACAAAGTTTCCGTAAAACGCCTTGGAAGTAAACTGACTTTTGGATCACATGGTTTTGATATCCGTCTTCCAGAAGAAGCTAAGTCTCTGGTGAAAAGCAGTTCTGTTGCAACTTTGTCTGCTAAAAGCAATGAGTTTATGCTAGACAATGTACGTGTAGGTGATGTTGTTGTGATTACACCTGTTGTGCCTGAACTATACAACGGTGAAAAAGTCAATTCAGCTTACGTAACCTTGGTAGATAAAGTCACTCCATTCCCTGTAGTGCAGTATGCATACGGGTTGAATACCCTTGGGGACGGTCAAGCAGGGCTACATTCTGCCGGTCATGGTGGTGAAAATGTCATCGATGGCGTTGATGCAAAGAGTGGGCATGTCATTTTGCCGATCACTCCACGTCTTCTAGGTGAATCAAAAGTTCATAGCTATGAAGAAGCTGTCGGTACGGGTGAGCGTGAGAAGCAGTACAGCCTGCATACCCTTTTTGCTGATTCTGAAGACCTGGTAGAAGAAAAGCGTTTTGCTAAATTGGATGTTCAATCACTTGATCTTGATAATGATCCTGCAACAGATCTTGTTAAGCTCACGCAAATCAATCAACTGGGTGTGTACTCTGCTGAAGGTTTCAAAAAGTGGAACACTGAGCAAAGTGGACCAAGCAATATTGGTATCGCTTTCTCAGAAGATGTTGAATTGGTGAGTAACGCTCAACCAAACTTAAGTGCTGCTGGAGAACACGTTCTTAATTGGGATGTGCGCAATAATCGTCTTTATGACGACAGTATGACTTATGATGTTGTTGATAGTGTTACTGAGAAAGATGAAGGCATCGCTCGTGACTTGGTTGTTATGAAAACAGCGAAAGTTGTAGATTTTGCAACCAATGCAAATGGCGCCGTCATTAACTTTGGCAAGTCAGTTCAGGATAAAGTGAGTAATGTTGCTTCTGAAGGTGCAAATGTTGTAGTTAAAGACAAGATGCCACCTCTGGTTACTGAAGCTTACTATGATGAATATGGTTTTACGGTTAAATTTAATGAAGCCGTTAAACTTACACGTAAATCTCACCTTGTATTGAATACGGATAGCCGTGGCGAAAATACTGCAACTGTATCAACTACAATTGATTTAAACAGTAGCAATGTTTATCTGAGCGAAGATGGACGTACACTACACATTAAACCATCGATTGAACCGCGTTCATTTGATGTGAGCTCTATCTCGAGTCTATTCACGGATGAGCTGAACATTGATAATGTTTCTACCGATAAAGTTCGTATGGATTTTGGTAGTATTGAAGACTTGAGCGGAAATAACTGGGATGACTTCCATAAGGCAGAAGTTAAGCTATCTGACCTGGATAAGTCTCAAGCAGCTGTATGGTTTACTAAACCATTGTTTGCTGCAGAAAATCGTTTAGGTGAGTTGGACGTTAACCTTTTAGAACCTGCGTTGGATGATTCCAATACTGCATTGACCTTTGTCATGTATGCAGACCATCAGTTGGATTTAACCGATGTGACATACAGACCATCATTCTTGAATGCTCTTGGGGGTGTTGAAGCAATAGATGCATCTGAATGTGCTAATGAGTTTGCAGTTTCTAGTATAGGTGGTGGGGCTGTTGCTCCAACCCTAAAAGACTGTAAAGTAACGCTTGAAAATGAGCATCATAATCTCTTGCCAAGATACCGTGTGACCATCAATTTCGATGCACCATTATCTACAGGTAAATACTCCGTTAAGGGTGTTCGTGAGTTGAAGAGTGCTTGGTTAGGTGATACCGCCCAAGGTAACACTCAAGAAGCACAGGTAACTTACTTTACTGCTGAGTAATTAAGTTTCCTACAACCCAAAACACACTGTTGCTTTCGCGGCAGTGTGTTTTTTTGATTCAATTTGATGGCATGCTTAGGCTTTAAATCTGACTGGAAGCATCTTGTCTTAATTGATCAAACCAACCTTTATTTTCTTCTCTTTCGAAGCAGAGAGCACTGGCAAGAGCGAATACTTTATCGGTTTGAAAATAGTAATTGAGCTGTTCTTTTAATTGCTCTTGAATTTTTTCAATCGAGTACTCAATGAGCTTTCCGCGAGAATCAAGCACTTCATATCGCCAACTTTTTTTACAAAGAATGTTTTTGTTTGCTAAGGCTGTGGGTAAAACAATCCCAACTTGGATGACTGAAATATCCAATAGCAATCGTGGCAAGCACCCAGGAATCCAAATCGACCAAGAATCTTCATAGAAATCAGGATCCCAATCGCATGCATTTTTTAAGAAAAAATCTGCCACAGGATCGGCTTCATGATGCCTATGTGGAATGCTTAAATCATGGACCTCTTGGTCTTTCGAACGTCGAATGAAAAACCGGTGTGGAAAGTGGCTAGGATCTGGTCGATATTCATGTGGCTCTGTTAGGGAAGGCGCTTTATCCCAGAAAACTTCGTATAAATCTGGCCAAACACTGCCCTCGGAAAAAATGAGCCGTAATTTGCTGAGTTTCGCGCCTTTAGGTTGTTGCTCTGAGATGTTCTCTGCTAGCTGGATGCTGACTTTTTCAACCCAAGCATCAAACCAGTAAACGGGCGCCGGTGGCTTTTTCATATGACTCTCCTTCGCCCTAATACAGTGTACTGAGTATAGTGAATGCTTTTGGTACTGTTTGGCCAAGCTTAGCTCAACGTAGCCGTTGCTGAGTAAGGGGATGAGGGAAGAGTGTAAAAGTAAGAGAGGTGAGATACCTCCCTGATTAGACATCTTTATTCTAGGTTTGAATCGATCCAATCCAACACATCATCGTGATGGGTTTTGGTCTTCACTTTGTCCATAATGTGACGTATTTTGCCTTTTTCATCCAGAATAAAGGTTGTTCTGTGAATACCGTCAAAGGTTTTTCCCATGAACTTCTTGGGACCCCAAACGCCATATTTTTCAGCAATTTTATGGTCTTCATCTGCTAAGAGAGTAAAATTGAGCGTTTCTTTTTCTTCAAATCGCTTTAAGCGGTCAGGCTTGTCTGGACTAACGCCTATTACGGCTACATTGGCCTTATTCAGTGCCTTTGATTCGTCTCGTAGACTGCAGGCTTGTGTAGTGCAACCAGGGGTCATGGCTTTAGGGTAGAAATACAAGACGACACGTTTTCCACGAAAGTCCTTAAGAGAGATCTTTTCCCCATCTTGGTTAAAAGTGCTAAAGGCTGGGGCAACTTTGCCTATAGGGGGTTTTTCCATAAGTATGTGCCTGTCTGATGTCAATTTGATCAGTGATTGTTTAAGTGTGGGTGCTCAAGATACCCTAAGTGATCGAATTGAGCTAGGGAAGTACTCTCTCAATTGAATACCACATGAGGATAAGTAGCAGAAAATCACCAATTAGGCTGTTTGACCCAAAATCAACCGAGATTTCATGATGTTTGATTTAAAGTAGCGGTATTGGGCCAAATTGCCTTCTATATCGGCGAGTGTAGCATTGGTCGTCAGAGATAGTGAATGCACTGGTACATACCGAAGACGAGCATCGTCTTCACAAACAAGCAAGTGAATTCTTGAGGAAAGCACTTTCGCGGTATTAAACTCTTTGGCCGTTTAGTGCATCTGGTAGTGTATCAGAGAGAACTCAAATGCTACAAAAATATTACTATCCTTTCTCAGGAGGGATATGCTTGAAGGGTTAGTCACCTGTTGCTTAGTCTTTTTTTCTCAAACATTTCAATCAATTTTCAGATTGATTTTTTTAACCTGTGTTTACAGACGAAAACACACTAGAAAAAATATAAGAGTGGCCTGCAAGCTAGCCGCTTGAGTATCGTTAACAACTCAATCGAGATAACATCAGATTAGAACATTTAATTTACGGAAATGCTGAAAGCTACTTGTTAGGAAGATTGCAAGCTGCTTCTTTGGAGTATGGATGGCTTTAATCAAAAGTCTATGGGAAATTGATCGTTATCAATCTAAAGAAAGAGTATTAGATAAAAAGTAAATTATAGCATTGGTGGTTTTGCTGTGTTAAATAGTGAAAATGCAGATGTTTTTAAATGGAAATTTGTGGCATTTTCTGCTTTAGACAAGCCTGTCGTACGCTGTTGGTTACCGATTGGAAAGTTGTTGAGTATAACGTTGTTTCTCTTGCCTGTTGTTCCTGTCTATATGTCTTCCTGAAGTAAAATGATTCTGCTATTTGGAAATTCAGTAATTGTGTAAAAAAAAGGAATTTTGTGATGAATGGATTGAAAGTATTGACAGCGTTGCTGCTTGGCTCTGTTGCTATCTCCGCTACAGCGAATAATATGTCTTCAGTTGCATCTCAATGTATGCGTTCAGAAAAGCGGTGTACTATTGAAATGGTACTCCCCCCTGGTGTCATTTCTTGGTATATCACTTCGCAAGCAGCCGGTAATCCAGGGTTAATAATACGGTTTAAAGATGATGGAGATGTATGGCAGGAAGTAGTAAAGACAACGGTTCATTCTACTGATTTGTCTAGTAAAAGTTTCGGAGACTTTATTATCGACAAAAAAAGAACATACGAACTAATTTTTACCGATGTAATCGAGGTTGCAATTGATAGAGCGTTTATTGCAAATACTGACGCTGATACTGTTTCTAAAACAATGCAGGTTGCAGGAGAGGATGGTATGGACGGTGACTTTAACGATATTTATGCATCGGTAACCTGGTTTAAAAAACAAGGTTAAAATGCTATAGCTAATTTAAGACTGCATTCTTTTAGGTATGCAGTCTTAAGTATTGTTCGTATGTAAAAGATAAAAAAACAGGCTGTAATTTTTTATGGATGTTGCATTTGTATTGATAGAGAGTTATCTCTATTGGTAATAATTGGTGGGTATTAGTATGAGGTTTTTATCTGTTTTGTTTTTTTTCTTATTGTCTCATTTTTTCTGTTTAGGCGTTCTTTCAAAAAGTGATCCGTATAAATGTGAAATATTAGAAGATCGTTGCCAATTGAACTTTAAATTTGATGAGGGAGTTATATCTTGGTATGTCGCTTCTCAAATGGAACAGGTATTTGAGTTGACTGTTAAAGAGGTTGGTTCTGGGAAAATTGTAGTTAATACATCCGTTTATTCAACAGATTTTTCCAATACTAGCTTTGGAGAATTTGAAGTGCCAACTTCCAATGTCTATGAGGTGATAATAAAAAATGTCTCTTCAGTGGAATACAATAAGGTTAATTTAGAGGTTTCTCCACTAAAACCTTTGACTTCGACATATCAGTTTGCAGGCAGTAGCATCACCGGAAATGAATTAGGTGATTTTTTTGGGTTGATAACCTGGTTTAAACGAGATAACAACGTTGTACCTTAAAGGTTTTGGTTTAAAAATAAATAAAAAACCACTGGAATGCAAATAATCAATTTCCCAAAAACTTGTAATATCCTTTCTGAGGCAGCCACAGGCTTAGGGTTAATGTCTAAATTAGCTAGAGTTCTATGGAGTATCTTACTGTCGGCTACCGTTTGAGGTCTTCATTGAAATCTGGATGAAGCATCCGTTGGCAGAGAAAAGAGATCCATATCAAAGAGAACAACGGCGAATGTTTCCTTGTTGGGCTATCTCAATAGAGATCAGCCTGTAGATTTGCCCTTCCTGATATTTAGTCACAAGAAAGCCGCCAAGTAATACTTGAACAAGACGCTGCGTAGTGTCAAAGCCTGTCATTGCCAATTAAGCCCTTGCACCGATCAAGACAAATCTTATGGTCCGCTATAGATGTGCTAAAGCAAGGTGGTATTATACGATTCATACGTTTCTATTAATTTACACTTTTGTTCATAGTAGAACCCATAAACAATGGGGAAGCCGTGAATGACAATGACGCTAAAATGGATAAAATCAAATAATGCTACTCTCTCTGGGAGACAAAATGAACATAACTCAAACTTACCCCAAGTCCCATCGGTTACTGAAAGCCCTGATGGTTGGGCTGCTTTCGCTAATGGGAATGAACTCATCTATTTATGCCGCAACCCAGGAAGCACCCTCTCCTCCATCGACTCATCAGAAGGAAAATAATCGTCACTGCAGCCCACTTCTGAGCGTAAAAAAACGTCTACTGGCAAGTGAGTCTGAAAAGAGTTTATGTGATTATCAAGGAAAAGTAATTTTGGTTGTGAATACCGCAAGCAAATGTGGATTTACCCCACAATATGAAGGTCTTGAAAAACTCTATGCTGAGTATGAAAAAAAAGGGTTAGTCGTACTTGGCTTCCCAAGCAATGACTTTATGGGGCAAGAACCCGGCACAGAGAAAGAGATTAAGTCGTTTTGTCGTTTAACCTACGGTGTTAAGTTTCCGATGTTTGAAAAAACGGAAGTGAAACGTGGTACAAAAGATCCCTTCTATTCAAAGCTAGCGAAGGCGGCGGATAATACTTATCCAAAATGGAATTTTTACAAGTATCTGATTGATCGGGATGGTCAGTTTGTAGATGTTTATTCGAGTATGACCGATCCTTATGATGAAGATCTGATTGAACGAATTCAGGGACTCCTAGACAAGAAGAAGGCGAACTAAGTGGCTGTGTCCTCAAAGCAGTATTTAGGGTCGCAAATGTGTAGCAGCTGACTGTTGCTCAGCTGCTCAGGTATTCACTTAAACTTGAATGAGCTTCTCAAAGTCGGATTGAAGCTGGCCGTAAGAGGAGTAAGTTCGTTCACAGCCAAGAGCTAGGTGATGTTCAGGTGAAGCATCTCGTACTAGCCCCCACACTCTGCATCCGGCTGCAAGACCCGCTTGAGCGCCTGTTAATGAGTCTTCAATGACGATGCAGTGTTCAGGCATGACATTAAGAAATGCGCTAGCCAGTAAATAAAGATCTGGATGCGGTTTACCTAATTGAACATCATCTCGACCAAAATACCGCCCTTCAAACCACTTATCGGCACCCGTTTTACCCAATGTGCGTTGCATTTTAGCTCGGTGACTGTTCGAAGCCATGGCAAAAGGCACTTTGTGAGTGGATAAGCATTCAAGCAAAGAAAAAGCCCCAGGGACCGCTTCTAATTCCGTTTCAATCAATAAATTTAGACGATGGTGATAATCGGCGATCACGGCTTCACCTTGACCAACCAGAAGGTCGATTTCTGAGATTAATAAGTCATCGGCTTTGCCCATAAACTGGTTCATGGATTCCTCTGTCGTCATTGGGAATCCAGCTGCGGTCATGGCCTCTGCCATTGCTCGATTCGATAGAACTTCTGAATCAACAATGACGCCGTCACAATCAAAAATAACCGCTTGAATACTCACGAAAATAAACCTCTGTAACCCTATTTATTTCTATTAATACCCACAGAATGGTGAGAATGTTCCCGCATATAGAGTTTGCGCTTACTTGCTTTTTGGTCTATCCAAACTTCTACCCAGCTACACTCTATGAAGACATTGTTACTGTGGACGTTCGCATCAGTGTATCGGCTCAGTATGACGAAATTACGACAAAGATTCTCTAGAATTCTGGGTGTTATCACTCAAAAGTGGCTTTTAAGTGTGCTGGTAAGCTTACCTCTATTGAGCTTTGGTACGACGGCTTCCAGATCACCTTTTGTTGTGTGTGAAGATGCTCTGTGGCCCCCTTACGCGTATCTGGAAAAAGAAGGTGACCCTTCAACCATTACAGGCGCCAGTTATGATTTCTTGGTAGCTTTGACGCAGAAGATGAGTTTGCCTCTTGATTTTCGTATCATTCCTTGGAAACGCTGTTTGGCTTCGGTCAAAGCGTTTGATGTCAGTGGCATAGAAGCTTTCTTTAACGGTGGTACTAACGCCAAAAGAATGAAAACCTATCATCGTACTCATGCATTTTATCAAACACATCAAGGTTACGCTTACAGTAAGAAAAATAAACACTTTCCTACGCAGGTTAAACACATTCGTGACCTTAATGCTTTAAGGGTTTGTGGGGTGCTGGGTTACAATTATGATTTTGAAATTAAGGCTGGTCTGACAACCGTTATCAATACGTATTCACGTACCACTCAAGATGCGATTAATCGGATTCAAGAACGAAAGTGTGATGTCTTGCTAGGGACTTTTGAGGTTTTTCAAGGCGGTGTGCAGTTAAAGCAATTGGTCGTCAATTCTGATTTTGCATACGCTAGGTCGCCTGGATTTAAACCGACGTCCTTTCACTTATGGATCAGTCGAGCATCCCCAAGAGCGGCTTGGTTAATGGATACCTTTAATCGGTATATTTTAGACATGCGACGTTCTGGTGAGGCCGATGAAATATTTAAGCATTATTTGAATGATGGCGATGGATTTGATTAGCGATTATATTTTATGACCATGCAATGAATCGATACCGTACGTCTTTTCTTTCTGAACTCACTTTATTGAAACGTTTTCCTGAAAATCGTTATGGCCGTGATTTTATCGTAGGTGATTTGCATGGCATGTTAGCGTTGCTAAAAATTGAATTAAAAAAAGTACAGTTTGATACTCAGAAAGATCGCTTGTTTTCAGTGGGCGATTTAATTGATCGAGGCCCTAGTAGCTACGATTGCACCCAGCTTCTTCAGTTGCCTTGGTTTTATGCTGTTTTAGGTAATCACGAATGGATGGCTTTGACGGCAGCTGATGATCCCGCTACGTGGTCGACCTGGCAGCAAAATGGTGGGGAATGGTGGACAAAGCGAACAGATGAAGATCAGCAGCGGGTTTTAAAAACGTTAAAATCACTGCCATTAGTGATTGAAGTGGAACACTCTAAGGGGACAATAGGTATTGTTCATGCGGATGTTCCTTGCGACGATTGGAACAGGGTGCAACACCTGACAGAAGAAGAACGATTAAACGCTATATGGTCTCGAAAACGCTTATATGAACGCGACCATACAAGCATACGACATGTTCGTTGGGTTGTGCATGGGCACAGCATCGTAGACCAGCCCACTCGATTAGGTAATCGCTTGTATATTGATACGGGAGCTTATATGTCGGATCACTTAACCGTGATTTCACTGGATCAACTCTTCGAAAGACGCTAGAGCTCTCGTTCGGGCACCGACTCCGTCAGAATAGGGATGGGTTTTTTGGCAATCATACGCCTTAGCCAACCTCGTACTATCTTCACAAGGCGTCGATCATCTACTTTTTGATAAGACCAGGGAACGTGGGAATGCCATTGAAAGTAAGGTCTTTTACGCCTGCTTAAACTGGCCTTTCGGTCTTTTGCTTGTAGAATAATGTCTTCTCGTGTTGCTTGAGAAATAATATCTAAAAGAGGGGGTTCTGTTTCAACGAGCGCTTCGTTCACGGCGTGATAGGACTCCCATGGAAACAATGCATCGATGAAGATAAAACCAGCAAAGCGAGTGTCTAGAGTTTGTGTATTTTCTGATGTGACAAGAGGCTTACCGACCAAATGAAAAGTACTTTCCTTGTGAGTAATGAGCACATAGGGCTGACTTGCACTGCGATTTTCTAAGTAGGCGTAGGTCTCATCGAGGGTGTTCTCAGCATTAAAGGGCGTTAACAGACTCAAGGTGTTCCAACCTTTTTCTGGAAGTAACAGCCTTAAACTCTGGATAAGGTGAGGCCAGTCTGGGTGTTGTTCAATTCCATGAACCAAAACCAGTGTGCCTAGCGCTTGTGGTTGCTGATGCGTGATCCATAACCCTGTTAATCCAGATTCCCCTAAAGAAACAACCTCATGCGCGCGTTGATGATCTTGAGCGTAATTTCGTATTTGGTCTGCCCGTTGGCCAATACTGTTGATGGATTGATAGTTAGCTCCCCCAGCTTCATAAGTCTCACCAACCAAAAAAGGAGAAGTGAGGCCTAAGAAGTTATAGAGTAAAGCTTGCCAGAGGTACTTCATATACAACCTCACTTTGAAGGAATCGAAAGGCTCTTGCTTGCTTCCGGTTCGATGGCGATATAGGTCTTGTTGGCTGGACATTCGCAATAGGCCTTTTACAATGGCATCTATAAACGTTGCCTCAATAGCCTTCACCTTTTGATTCAGTATAGGAAGCACACATGCTGGCCCCCATCATTGCCCCCTCTATTTTATCTGCTGACTTTGCCCGACTAGGGGAGGAAGTCGAACATGTACTAACAGCGGGTGCTGATTGGGTCCACTTTGATGTGATGGATAATCATTATGTGCCCAATCTGACTATTGGGCCGATGGTATGCAAGGCGCTGCGCGATTTTGGGATTACGGCCCCGATTGATGTGCATCTGATGATTAAGCCAGTGGATGCGTTGATCCCCGAATTTGCCAAAGCAGGCGCAACTTATATCAGCTTTCATCCAGAAGCTTCCGAGCACGTTGATCGCACGATCTCGCTGATCCAAGAACTGGGATGCAAGCCCGGGTTAGTGCTTAACCCAGCCACACCTCTGCATCATTTGGATCACGTGATGGATAAGCTTGATCTGATTCTTTTGATGTCGGTTAACCCTGGTTTTGGCGGTCAGGCGTTTATTCCCCATACGCTCGAAAAACTCAAAGCCGTAAGGCAGCGTATTGATGCGAGTGGCAGAGAAATTCGACTTCAAGTCGATGGCGGTGTGAAAGAAGATAATATTGCAGGCATTGCCGCTGCTGGAGCCGATACCTTTGTTGCAGGCAGCGCTATTTTTGGTGCCGATGATTATGCGGGTGTCATTAAAAGGATGAAAGACAGTATCCAGTAGGTCGCTGCTTGCACAAGGAGCTGCTCTTTGAAGCGAAGAGCAGCTTGATGGCAATAGCTATTAAGAAAATACATTTCGTTTTAAAAATACTGATCCTTTAAGAGCAGCCCCTTTCAGTGTAGAGCTTTCCTTTAAAAGACGATCGTTCTTTAAAGCAAATCATTCATTAGAGCAGCGGCGGTATCGTGATGTTACTGCTGGCAGCCAGCAAAGACCCATTTTCAGGTTCAATCGCTGGTTGGTGCGGATTGGTATGCCAAATCAGCATGTCATAGTAACGACGAATGTTTTCGACATAGCGTACGGGTTCATAGCCACGGGCATAACCATACTTGGTTTTCGTATACCATTGTTTTTTACTGAGTAATGGTAAACGTTTTTTAACGTCCAGCCACTTCTCAGGGTCCCCGCCTTGAATGCGTGTTAGGTATTGCGCATCCATTAAGTGGCCAAAACCAACATTGTAAGACGCAAGTGCAAACCAAGTGCGTTCAGGTTCGGCGATGTGTTCAAAGCGTTTTAAGAGGTATGCAAAGTATTTAGCACCTCCGTAAATGCTCTGAGCGGCGTCACGGCGGTTCTTTACACCCATAAGCTTTGCAGTGGGACGAGTGAGCATCATCAACCCGCGTACGCCGGTGCGTGATTTCGCATTAGGGTTCCAGTGAGATTCCTGATAACCAATCGCCGCGAGTAATTCCCAATCAATATCGTACTTGTCAGCCGCTGCTTTAAAGAGTTTTTGATAGCGTTTGAGACGCTTTTGCTTTTGTTTAGAGAAAGCCACGGCACTGACACGATCAAAATCTTCAAGGTGCCCAAAGTAACGATCTTGCAGCTGTAATAGAGTGCCGGTCTTGCGTGTCTCTACAAAAAACCGCTCGACTTCTGTACGCAGGCTGCGATCTTTTGAGCGTGTTAATGCCCACGCAAGCGATTGTTGATTCGCAATTTCAAAAGCGTCATCTAAATCGGTTAGAAAGCCACGAACAATATCGTACTCATGGGAGTCAACAATGGTGTAATCGACCTCGCCATTTGCAACCATGTGCAGTAGGTCAATGGCTTCAAGGTCAGAGGTTTCAATCCAGGTAAGTGAAGGCAGCAGTGTGCGTTGCACTCGTCTTAAATATTCTGCGTGGCTACTGCCTGCAATAACAACCAATTTACCTTTGGTAAGGTCATCTAATGTACGGGGTTTCGATTTTCTTTTGTTGAAAATAAGCTTTTGGTTTACTTGCATATAGGATGGAGAAAACTGAATGCGCTCTTTGCGATCGCTGGTTACGGTTAATCCAGCGGCAGCGAAATCGACTTCGCCCATTTCAACCAGGGCAATCAAATCTTCCATTGTCGGAGCAACGGTGACTTTTAATTCTACCCCTAGATATTCGGCAAACTTCTTAGCCAGTTCGTACTCAAATCCAGCGGGTGCGTCTCGGTCTTCAAAGTAAGTTGTAGGGCTGTTACGGGTAATGACACGCAAATACCCCCGAATTTGAATTTCTTCAAGCTGGGTTAGTGCCTGTGAATTAGCATTGTTCGCAACGGTTCTGCTTTGAAATAAGTAGGTGCTAACAACGGTGGCTGCAACCAATACAAACGCTGAAAAAAGCAGCGCTACAGCAGACTGGGATTTGCGGTTTATCCAACTCGAACTCAAGCCATACCTCGGAAATTATGTGAACTGGGTGCTATTGTATTGAAATCTGTCCAGCAGACCAGATGTGACGGCCTTCAAATTTTGGCTTTGTGTTGCAAAAAGTTACAGAAGCCACGAATGGCGGGGGTTTCAGGAGATAGACTTTTTGGTTATAAGTTGACCAAATGGCCGCAAAGTGGGGATTTCTGAAGGATTCTTCCTTAAAACTAGAGGCTTGCCTTCGAAGTCTTTATAATGTGGAACCCCTGTGTATCCCCTTACTAAAAGGCGTTCAGCGATGCTTCTCCTCACTGGTTCTTCAGTGTTTTCACCTTTCCGTCAACGAAAGCTGCTGCGAAAACTTCAGGAGATTGACCCTTCTGTAAAGTCAGTATCAGCCAAATTTGTGCATTTAGTAGACGATAGAGGCGCACTAAACCCGGATGATAGCAGTCTTCTTGCTCAAATTTTGAGCTCTCCGGAAGAGGGTGAGGCACCGAAAAACAACGACTGTAAGTTATTGATTACACCAAGAGTCGGCACAATCTCACCATGGTCGACGAAGGCAACTGACATCGCTTTAAACTGTGGCCTAACGTCTATTAAGCGGATTGAACGAGGTCGATGGCTGTATTTGCAAGGTGTTTCACCTGAGGATCTAACGCCGGCACTTCGAAAAGCCCTACACGATCCATTAACCGAAACATTGTTTGTCAATGAATCCGATGCGCAAGCACTCTTCTCACACCCAACACCAAACCCTCTCACTCGTATCCCCTTAATCACTGATGGTCGCCTGGCGCTTGAGCAAGCCAATCAACAACTCGGGTTAGCGTTGGCGGATGACGAAATCGATTATTTGTATACGCACTATCAGGCATTAAAGCGTGATCCAACCGATGTTGAGCTGATGATGTTTGCTCAGGCAAACTCTGAGCACTGTCGTCATAAAATATTTAATGCGAGCTGGTCAATAAATGGGGAAGCTCAACCCTACTCATTGTTTGGCATGATCAAAAATACTTATCAGCATCATTCTGAGAATGTGTTATCGGCGTATAAAGATAACGCTGCCGTGATTACAGGGCATACGGCCGGACGTTTTTATCCTGATTCAGAATCTAAAGCCTATGGGTACCACGAAGAGTCAATTCATATTTTGATGAAAGTGGAAACGCATAATCACCCAACGGCCATTGCACCTTACCCAGGGGCGGCAACGGGGGCTGGCGGTGAAATCCGTGACGAAGGAGCAACCGGTATTGGTTCAAAGCCTAAAGCGGGTTTAACAGGGTTTACCGTATCCAATTTACGCATACCAGAAGCCCTACAGCCTTGGGAAACAGAATACGGCAAACCTGAACGCATTGTATCGGCACTGGATATTATGCTGGAAGGCCCGATCGGAAGCGCGGCTTATAGTAATGAATTCGGTCGCCCGAATTTAACGGGTTATTTCCGAACCTTTGAAATGCTCATTGAGACCCCACGCGGATCAGAGGTACGTGGTTATCACAAGCCCATTATGATCGCTGGCGGCTATGGCAATATTAAAGCCGAGCATGTGCAGAAGAAAGATATTCCCGTTGGCGCACACTTAATTGTGCTGGGCGGACCTGCGATGCAAATTGGTTTGGGTGGTGGGGCTGCCTCTTCAATGGCAACAGGCTCATCTGATGAAGATTTGGATTTTGCTTCGGTGCAACGTGATAACGCAGAAATGGAACGCCGTTGTCAGGAAGTCATTGACCGCTGTTGGCAGCTGGGTGAAGCAAATCCTATTCGTTTCATTCACGACGTTGGAGCGGGTGGGTTATCCAACGCAATGCCTGAACTGGTGAGCGATGGTGGCCGTGGCGGGGTATTTGATCTTAGGAAGATTCCTAACGATGAGCCTGGGATGTCACCTTTAGCGGTTTGGTGTAATGAATCTCAAGAGCGCTATGTGTTAGCCATTGCGCCTGAGTCATTGTCTCAGTTTGATGCGATGTGTAAGCGCGAACGCTGCCCTTATGCGGTGATCGGTACGGCAACGGAAGCGGAACATTTGCAAGTCCAAGACCCGCATTTTGAAAACAACCCTGTTGATCTGCCGTTGGACGTTTTGCTGGGTAAAACCCCCAAAATGCATCGCGAAGCACAATCTGAGCAAATACAAGGATCTGAGCTTAATTTGTCGATGCCGTTGGAAGAAGCCATTGAGCGTGTATTAAAGCTGCCAACCGTCGCCTCGAAAAGTTTTTTGATCACCATTGGTGATCGTTCGATCACGGGTATGGTGGCGCGTGATCAAATGGTTGGCCCTTGGCAGGTGCCTGTTGCCGATTGTGCGGTGACCACCAGCGGTTTGGATTCGACCAAAGGGGAAGTCATGGCCATGGGAGAGCGCACTCCTGTTGCTTTGTTGGATGGCCCTGCATCCGGTCGATTGGCTGTGGGTGAAACCATTACCAATTTGGCTGCGGCTACGATTGATAAACTGAGTGACATTAAACTGTCCGCAAATTGGATGAGTGCTGCGAGTCACCCAGGTGAAGGTGAAAAACTGTATGAAACGGTTAAAGCCGTTGGTATGGCACTTTGCCCAGAATTGAATATCACCATTCCTGTTGGTAAAGACTCAATGTCGATGTCGACACAGTGGGAAGAGTCGGGTGTTACCAAACAAGTGACCTCGCCTTTGTCTTTGGTGATGACAGGATTTGCACCGGTGGTAGATGCCGCTCGTACGCTGACGCCAATGTTGCGTTTAGATCAAGGTGAAACGGATTTAATCCTGATTGACTTAGGACACGGGAAAAACCGTCTGGGAGCTTCAGCGTTGGCTCAGGTATATCAGCAAATCGGTTGTCAACCGGCTGATTTAGATTCGGCTGAAGATCTCAAAGCCTTTTTTGCTGTCATACAAGGGTTAAACCAAGAGAGTAAGCTGTTGGCTTATCACGATCGTTCGGATGGCGGTTTGCTGGTGACCTTACTAGAAATGGCATTTGCTGGACGTTGTGGATTGCGCATTGATCTTGATTTGCACTTGTCGGGCGACACGACAGAATCGCCTTTGCCATTACTGTTCTCTGAAGAACTCGGTGCGGTTATTCAGGTGCGTCGTGAGGATGTTGAAGCAGTTCTGACACAATTCTCAGCGGCAGGGCTGGGCGAATGTGTGAGTGTGATCGGGCAACCCACTCAAGCTCAAGACATTACTGTTCAATCTGCAGAAGAAACACTGTACTCAGCGTCGCGCAGTCAGTTGCAACAGTGGTGGTCAGAAACCAGTTATCGTATGCAAGCGCTGAGAGATAATCCTGAGTGTGCACAACAAGAGTTCGATGCCATTGCGGACAACGATGACCCTGGAATTGCCCCTCACTTGAGTTTTAATGCCAATGAAAATCCGGCAGAGCACTGTGGTGGTCCTCTTCCAAAAGTTGCCATCTTGCGTGAGCAAGGCGTCAATGGACAGGTGGAAATGGCCGCTGCTTTTGTAAAAGCGGGTTTTGAAGCCATTGATGTGCATATGAGTGATTTAATTGAAGGTCGCGTGACCTTAGATGCATTTCGAGGATTGGTCGCTTGTGGTGGGTTCAGTTATGGAGACACCTTAGGGGCCGGCCAAGGTTGGGCGAAAACCATTTTGTTTCATGCGGATGTTCGTGAGCAGTTTGAACGTTTCTTCCAACGCTCAAACACTTTCGCTCTAGGGGTGTGTAACGGTTGCCAGATGCTCTCACAACTGCATTCGTTAATACCAGGTGCTGAACACTGGCCAGCCTTTGAACGCAATCAATCGGAGCAATTTGAAGGGCGATACGTTACCCTTGAAGTTGGGCCTTCGGATTCGATTTTGCTGAAAGGCATGGAAGGCTCTCGTATCCCCGTTGCGGTAGCTCATGGTGAAGGCTTTGCACACTTTAAAGAAGAAGGAAGCATTGATCGGTTAAAAGCCCAGTCTCAAATTGCATTGCAGTATGTGGATAATCGCGGGCAAGCGACAGAGCAATACCCTCTTAATCCCAATGGTTCCCCTCAGGGAATAACGGGTTTAACGGCGAACCAAGGGCGTGTCACCATCATGATGCCTCACCCCGAGCGTGTGACTCGTACCGTTACCCACTCTTGGGCGCCTGATCACTGGGGAGAAGACAGTCCTTGGATGCGTCTATTTTACAATGCGCGTTTGTGGTGTGAAGAGAACCCTTAATGGTGTATTAATTGCACTGAGCTTCTTTTTAACCCAAAAATTAAATGCCGCCCTTGTGCGGCATTTAATTTTTTTGGAACACTAAAAAGCGGTTGTTGGCAGGCATAGGTAGGTCATTGATAAACTCAAAGCCTTGATGGCTGGCGGCTTGATGAACCTCTTCAATATTTTTAATACCCGCTAACGCATTTTGACTTTTTAGCCAATCATCTAATTCTGCATCGCCCTGGCTAGTGAATGTTTGATTATAACGATACGGGCCGTAAAAAAATAACCATCCACTCGGTTTGAGAGCTTCGTACGCACCTGCTAGTAAATTCACAACTGACGTCCATGCAATGAAGTGAACGACATTAGCAGCATATACAGCATCATAACTTGGTTGATAAGACCAAGGCAGGCGATCAATATCAAGCAGTCTAGGCTCTAGAAAATTGGTTTGTGACGATGCTTTAAACCATTGCCGTGTGATAGGCAGATTTTCTGCTATTTCCGTGGCTTGCCAAAGAATATCAGGTCGATGTTGGGTTATGAATGCCGCGTGTTGACCGGTACCGCTGCCCAGTTCTAACAAATGTCCACCAGTTGGCCAAAGGTGGTTTAATTGATCCAAAATAGGACCCTGGTTTCTTTCGCAAGAAGATGCACAAGGTAAAGTATTGGTGAGTTCCATAAGTGTCCCATAATGGTTATAAGTCCGTTTGATCGTATTTATATTATTGCAAATTGAAGTTTAAAGGGTGCAACTGTTGGGAGTGCTGCCATCGGGCCAAGTTTGGCTGGCGTTGGATGTAAAGGTCATGAAGGTTAATCCACTGGTCAAGTCTTTTTTAGGTAAGTTTTCTTCGATTACATACATACCGGTCGCGACAGCACTGCCTCCATGAGACTGTACTTGTTGACTGGCTAAATCGGTATATCGTAATCCAAACATATCAAAATAGGGTCGCCAATCTTTGCCTGTAATTTTGCTTAACGACACTAGCATGAAATCATTGCCAGGCATATTGCGAACTTGCCTTCCTCCATACTGCGTATGTCCAGAAAATGGGAAAGCATCAAAGCCTAAACGGGTTTTATTGGCGTTCCAAAGAGTTTCATCTTTTGCGTAATGGCTAAAGATTCTGGCATGCAGGTACATAAGAGTGGCCAAATGAAAACCGTTATCCAGTGTTCCACCTGATGCGAGTGATTGTTTGTGGTTGCGCAAATATAGCTGATGATAGAATGCCATTCTGTATCCATTATGGATAGCGTATTTATTGCTTTGCCAAGGACCTTCAAAGCGATCGCCTGTATCCATTGCTTTGCAATTAGCTCCAAAGACAACTCGATTGCCCCCGCTGTCTTTTTTATTGAGAACATCGGATTGAAAAACAAAGAAGAGATCTTTTTGATTCATATGGCCGTCATTTATTTCGGCGGTTTGATTGTTAATGATGTGGTGAGTTTTCCACTTTACAAAATAGGGGAATATATTGTTTGAATTTTCACCTGCTCTTGAGCCATAACCTGACCAATCATTTTTATCTTCCGCGCTGGCGTACTGGACGTTTAATAAATTAATTTGAAGATTATGTCCGAGCTCATGATTGTCAAGCCAGCCTGCCGGAGAAATGGACGTGCCTGAGTCCCAAGGGTTTCCAGAGCAGCCAATGCCGCAGTGAGCATTTTGATCATAATTGGCATGCTGAATGATCATGCGTGTGTGAAGATCGGTGTTATAGCAATCATCATCACCAAAAAGACTGGAACATATGGATTTGACATCGTTAGGTAATGATTCTTTTAATGATTGACCCTGTATTTTAAACCCAGCTAAGGTATAAACACTGGCGATGTGATTTTCAGAAATAGCTTTAAGAAGCGTCGTGACATCTGGTATATCTGATCCGATTGCATCATTAAATCGGTCTTTACGTAAATGCTGTTCAGCCCCATCGGTTCTTAAATCAATATGTGGAAGCTCAGTTGAGTTAATTAAGGTATTAAATGTTTGAATTTGTTGATTATCACTGTAATTCATAATGGTTGGGTGATGGGCAATATTGTCAGCTTTTACGGTTGTTGAAAGCGTGTTTTCTGAAGCTCCGCTTAAATGCAAATAAATAGGCCCACCATAAGGCGTAGAAAATGACTGGGGAATGCCATGTTTCAGCGGGATACGTTTTTGCGAAACTTCTAATGGGAACCTGTATTCTTTCGTGTTGTGAGTACGGTTAGTATTACTGCGGTGATAGTTAAGTTGAAGGGTTACGCTGACCTCTGGATGATCTGTTTGAGTCAGTGTTATCTTTTTGCCGGGGAGTGCATACCAGCCTGTCGTGGTCCATTGATTGGTATAAGGCACGCTAATGGTACGGCTATCGGTTGTTGTTGCAGGGTATTTGTAGTGTGCGTTGGCGTTTTTCTCAACCAGCGATTTATCTTTCACAAATGCCCCTAGATCGGGTTGAGCAATATTCTTACGGCGAGCGTAACTGACCATCCAATCTGCTAACATAGCCTCCATCCAGGCTTTAGGTTCGCTGATTGCAATAGGGTAATCAATTCTTGCTCTGAATTTATCGGTGAGCAATAAAAGAGCTGCGATGAGTTTGTCTTGTCCTTCAAAAAAAGGGCTAATGCCTTGGTGATCTAATCCTTGAACAAGGGTTCTAAGTTGATCGGCGGTGCTTCTAAACAGGCTAGAAAAGTCAGGATCATGACAGTATAGATAATTGGTTTCGCAAGCTTCTACGCTGGCCATGTTCCAGTTTCCTGCTCGCACTTTATCTAAGAACGTTTCGATTTGCAGTGCAAAACTGGATTTATCTGAAAGCATGTCAGATGTGGATAGTTGCTCAAGGCGATGCTTGCTCCAGTAGTTATTTTTACCTTGAATGGCCATGTAGTTATACAATGCGCCAGCAAAATCGGGTTGACCTCGAGAGTAACTGGCATAAAAAATGGGAATTTTTCGTTTGGCGACTTCTTCAATGGCACTGCTAAACTCTTGAACCTTATTATTATCGTGATGCAGATCGCTGATGATGATCAGTGCTGGCTTATAGGTATCTAAGCAGGCCACAAGTTTTTCGTAGTCGCACTCCCGGTTAGCAATGATCGTGAAGCTTCCAAAATGTTCATCAAACCAAGTACTGACACCTTCGACGTGGGGAAAGTACCAACTATCTGATTTTTCGGGAACATGAGCCAACACAATGTTTTTTGATGAAGCGTTGGGTGACGTTTCCATAAGCCAGTCGACTAAATTTTGGGATACTCGATCGGTTTCTGTTGAGCGATCCACCGCAAATAAATTGGCCGCCGCTGCTGCGTATCGATGCTCTGATTTTTCACCCATGATCAGTAAACTGGCAGTGGAATTGTCTTGGCTATTTTTATTTGAAAAAAGCACACTTTGAGACTGATTGAGCTGTAAAGGCGTTAAGATGGTACTGTCATGAGTAGGGTCCCATGAAAGAGGTGTTTTGATGCCTTCAAAGATTCGGTTTTTGAATTTTGATTCACGTGATTGAATATCTTTAAGTGAGGTTTTAATAAATTCATATAGATCCTCTTCGCTGACCAGCGTGTGGTCCTCATTGAATAGCGCTTTCTCTATATCCGCAGCTTCATCGGGTGGGGGGTCGCCATTGTCTGTGTCGGTATCCCCATCACCAGTGTCTGTATCTCCGCCATCGGTGTCTGTGCCGTCTGTACCTCCGCCATCAGTGTCTGTACCCCCACCACCGGTGTCTGTACCTCCGCCATCAATATTTGTTTCGCCTCCCTCTGTTGTAACACCAGATGCATTCTCTCCTTTGCTGCCTCCCTTTGAACCCCCCTCGCTACATGCAGTAAGTCCAGTGCCTGTCGCAAGAATGATCAGGAATGTAATGGAGTAACGAAGTGCTAAAACACCAGACAAGTGAGATGTTATCCAACTAATGGAATGCGATAGGTGCATGCTGGGTAACGCTCTGTAATAGAGTACCTCACTAGTGTAGTAGTCAAATGACGACAGCGTGATTTGGTAGAGAACAGTTGATAGGGTTCAACTATATTTTCTGTGGTGATGAACATTTATTTTGAGTGAGCGATAACTTTCATGCTGTCCAGATCACTGAACGTTTGTAAGAAGACTTTTATCGTTGTGGCATTGGCGTTATGCCTGATTCATTTTTCGCAGGCTCAAGACATTGAAACGGTAAAGTTAGCGACGGTTGAATGGCCTCCTTATTATTCAGATAAATTAGAAAACCAGGGGTATCTCAGTGAAATGAGCAAACTGGCTTTTAAAGAAGTTAACTTGAACGTAGAAGTACACTTTATGCCCTGGATGCGAGCAATGAAATTGGTGCGTTTAGGAGAGTACCATGGGGTATTAGGTGCTTATTGGAATGAAGAACGCTCTCAGACTTATTTCTACAGTGATGTAATGGCCTATTCGTATAACGGGTTTGTCATATTGAAAAAGAATGTTTCTAAAATTCAGTATGATGGTGATTTACAAAGCCTCTCAGGTTACGTCATTGGCTATATGAAAGGCCACATTTACGACGACAATTTTGATCAAGCAGACTTTCTTAAAAAGAGAGGCGCTAATGACAAAATTAAATTAATTAGCTGGTTGTTAACAAATCAAGTCGATCTTGTTGTGGGAGGGCAGCCAGTCATTATGCATGTGGCTAAATCTTCTTTTCCAGCGAAAGTGAACGAATTGACGCCCATAAAACCTCCATTATCACGACGAGAACTTTTTATTATCTTTGGGCGTGAAGTTCCTGGAATGGGTGTTTTACGAAATCAATTTAATGAAGGCCTTAAAATATTAAAGCACTCCCCACGCTGGAAATCGTTGGCAGAAAAACACAGCATCGAGCCAGCCCCAGTCGATTAAAAAGCTACACCCACAGGCAGCCTCGCACGTTGAGACATGGCTTTAATAAGGCGTTACGGATACCCGATCAAAGGCTTTTTTATTACAATCGCCCTGGTTATGATACAAACGAATAACGCGTTGTTGGTCATTCGCATGCAGTAAGGTTGTCAGTAATCGATTGAGATCGGAGTCCGTCAAAACGGCCAGGTCTGCCTGGTACATGCCGCCTTTACACCCCCCTATGGTTGAGACGTCCAACGTAAGCCCATCTGGCCCGATGAAAATCTCATTAATACGACCATTTAACAAGGGTCTTTCCTTGGGCGTATCGGCCTGTACCTCGGCTGTTAGCCCTATGGCCAACGTGAACCCAACGCATAGGAACTGCCAGTTTTTCATGAGAGAGCGCCTTCCTTGGTAGAGATATCCATTTGCTGAGCCAATCAATGGAGCCAGCAATCACTATGAGTGTAGCTGTTTTAGAAAACTGAGAAACGACGACTAATGGTCGAGCAGCATACTCATTGCTGCCAGGGCATCAGGGTCGCGGCTTTTGATTTTGTTGGCAATTCGATACTGGAAAAAGTAGCGAAAATTGGGGTGGTGTTGGACTTCGTAAAGACAGGCATCGCCAGGCAAAACTGGCGTCGATTCAACAGCGTCTGGATCGATGAGGGTCGCAATCAGCTCTCCATTTCCATAAAGGCGCCATGAAGTGACCTCCTGGATAAAAAAGCTCTCAAAGCCGTCAGAGGTGAATACGGCGTGCGTTCCAATCATGTCAGGAATTTCTTGATGAACTTCATCGGGTAAGTAAACGCCTGAATAAAAATCTGCGGCTCCACCCAGTTCGGCCATGCGGAAGTCTGGGGCTTCAAAAAAGACTTCCTGGGTGATGGGGCTTAGGTAACCTTCCCAGTGTCCATTGAGAGGGTCTTTTAAGGAACGGCAGGGAACGGTTCGATTTAACCAAGGCACAATGCCATCAACGGTTCCATCTTCTAGGAGTGCCCAGCAAAGGATTTTCAAGCTGTAGAGGCGGCCTTGAGAGTTGTCGTTGGTGTATAGCATTTCTGTGCCATCCAACTCTGGGCTTATTCTGACTATATGGGAGTGGCTGCGCTCCCCAATAGGGCGCCCCGTTTGGATATCAAAAACATTCTGAGCTTCGCTACTGGGCATGCGCGCCTCCCTACAGCTGGAGGTATCATGCTTTCAGTATAGTGGCGAAGCCCAAAGTGGTACTGACCAGTTGTGTAATGTCTCGGTAACTAGGCTGTGTTTTACAAAATGCAAACAGGTCGTGACAAAAACCCCTCTATTTTGACGGTGTGTTTGCAGCCACTCTAGCCGACAACAGGGGCTTCGTTTAGCTTTGAACGCTTCATGATGATGACCAACCGGCCGAGCAGCAAGACAGCCGCAACCGATAGCCCAACAATCAAGCCAATCCAGAAACCGGCCGGTCCTAAAGCCTTGGCGACAAGCTGTTCTGTTAGGCCTAAATAGTAACCCAATGGAATACCTATTCCCCAGAACGAAAAAAGCGTAATCATCAGAGGGCCACGGGTGTCTTTATAGCCTCTCAAGGCTCCATTAGCTGCGACTTGCAAAGCATCTGAAAATTGGAAAAATGCAGCAAACAAGATGAGGTGACTTGCTAGGCCTATCACTTTTTGTTCGGTTGTATAGAAACCAGCAATTTGTTCGGCAAAGGTCATCATCAGTGTTGAGCTAAAGGTCGCTAACAAGAGGCTTACACCCACCCCAGTCCAGGCTGCATGACGCGCTTGGGCAAAACGTTCAGCACCCAGTAATTGACCCACCCGAACCGTAATGGCAAGGGACAGGCTCATGGGAATCATGAAAACCAACGACGTAAAGTTTAAGGTCACTTGATGACCTGCGACAGCCGTGGTACCCAATCGCGCAACGAATAAGGCAATAATGCCAAATAAGCTGACTTCTACGAAAATGGAAAATCCCATAGGGATACCCAGCTGCATTAGTTCTTTTATACGCTTGGGATTGGGGCGATAAAAACGGTCAAAGATTTTGTAATCTTGATGTTTGCGGCTGAAGAGAACCTGCAGCGTCATGGCGATGCCTGTCAGCCACATGATCAAAGCCGACGCCCATCCGCAACCAGCCCCCCCCATCTCTGGCAGGCCAAAGAGTCCGTGCATGAAGATGTAATTGGCAGGAATATTAGCCAGCAAGCCTAGGATGGCAACGAATAAAATAGGCGTTGTGTTGCCGATGCCTTCATTGAGCGATCGCATGACTTGATAAACAACTATCGCTGGCAGCCCCCACGCAAAACCTTCTAAATAGCCAGTGGCTTTTGGTATGAGAGCAGGTGCAACTTCCATCCATTCGAAAATAGGGTGAAGATTGCGGGTAATTAAAAACCCAATGAGAGCGATCACAATGGCAACCCAAAGCGCACTTTGTACGGCTTCTGGTACGTCCTGCTGACGTTTGCCACCAAAAAGATGGGCAACAATGGGTGTGAAGGCGAAAAGTGTCCCCAATAGCAGCAGTAAAATAGGATGAATAAGACTCGAAGCGACAGCCACTGCACCTAAGTCTTCTTCCGATAGAGACCCTGCCATGAGGGTATCGACAAAGCTCATCCCTGTCTGGGCAAGCTGGGTACCCATGATGGGTAAAGCCAGAGCTAAAAGCGTTTTGATTTCGTTACGAGTGTTATACACAGCCTTTCTCCTGATAAGGCGGCGCAGTTTATCACGGGTTCGGGTATAGTGTGCCTACGTAAAGTGATATTGGTTTCAGCAAAGACGTGTATGCATAAAACTCAAGACCTAATTCAAATCTTTAACGGTTGCTTTGCAGGTACTTACAATACACGATTAATTCGCGGTGAAGATGAACCTATTTATTTGCCAGCTTCAGCCGATTGCGATTACCATCAGGTAGTATTTGCTCACGACTTTTTTGCCAGTGGATTACATGAAATAGCCCACTGGTTAGTCGCTGGAGAAAAGCGCCGACAACAAGAGGATTATGGGTATTGGTACGTGCCTGATGGTCGTAATGTGCAGCAGCAGCAGGCTTTCGAGCAGGTAGAAGTAAAACCTCAAGCGGTGGAGTGGATATTATCGGTAGCTGCTGGGCACCGCTTTCGCGTAAGCTTGGATAATTTAGGCGGAGCTGTCATTGAAGAGAAGCAGCGCATCGAATTTCAACGTAACATCTATGAACAGGTGCAGCGTTACTTAGAAAAGCCTCTCCCCAAACGGATGGGCATTATGGTGCAAGCCTTGCTGAATTATTATCATCCTGGCAAATCCCTAAATTTAAAAGGGTTTCAATGGACAGGTGCTTGAGTCTGTTGAGGGTTGTGATTGAATTTCGGCGATGTCGTCAGTAAAAAGCATTATGAATACGTTCACTGAGAGAGGGTTAAGGATTGTTTGAAAAGTGGTTCAGTTCCAAGTCGGCCTCCACGGCTAAATCGGTCGATAATAAGGAAAAAAAAGCTGGGCAAAAGCAGCATTCAGGCAGAGGAAAACAAAAACCCTCTTCTCGTCGCGGTACTTCCGATGGCCACAGCAAGGGGAGAAAAGGCGCTAAACGAGCATCTACACCCTCGTCCACACATCAACCTTACAATGCCCATACTCAAGCCAATCAAGCACAACAAGCCAGATTGGCAACGCATGCTGAATGGGGTCCGGATGACTATCAGGTGCCTGCTTTAAAAGATCACTTACGATTTAAAGATTTAGAGCTGCATCCCTCTATTCTCCATGCCATTCACCAATTGAATTATCAGTATTGCACACCGATTCAAGCGAAGACTTTGCCAGCAACATTGCTCGGAAAAGATGCGGTTGGTAAAGCCCAAACGGGGACAGGCAAAACAGCGGCGTTTTTAATTACTGCCATTCAATACATTTTAAATAATCCCATTAAGGAAGCTTACTCAAGCGAGCCTCGTGTATTGGCGTTGGCGCCGACGCGTGAGTTGGCGATGCAAATTGCGAAGGATGCTGAAGAGTTATCGCAATTTACTGAGTTAAATATTGTGACCATCATGGGGGGAGCCGATTATGAAAAACAAAAAGTACGGCTTCAACGTGAGCGTGTTGATATTTTAGTTGCAACACCTGGCCGTTTAATCGATTTTATGCAGCAGCAGGTTGTGTTTCTAGATCATGTTGAGATTCTCGTTATCGATGAAGCAGACCGCATGTTGGATATGGGGTTTATGCCGGATGTGCGCCGCATTGTTCGAGCAACGCCTCCAACAGAACGCCGCCAGACACTATTTTTCAGCGCGACCTTTAGCCATGAAATCTTAATGCTGACAGAGCGATGGCTGCAAGACCCGATTCGAGTTGAAATTGAACCAGAACAGGTGGCTGCTGATGTGATCGAACAGTCATTTTATTGGGTGTCAGAGCACCAAAAAGCGCAGGTGACTGGAAATATACTGAATCAAGAAGATTATGAGCGCGTGATCATTTTTGCGAATCGCCGCGATGTATGCCGTAAATTGCATGAAAACCTTAAACGGCAAGGGTGTCAAAATGTGCTGCTGTCAGGTGAAATACATCAATCTAAGCGTATAAAAACACTAGATCGTTTTAAGCGTGGTGATTGCAAAGTGATGGTAGCTACGGATGTTGCAGGACGAGGCATTCATATTGATGGGGTAAGCTTGGTCATTAATTACGAGCTGCCTGACGAGCCTGAAGATTACGTACATCGCATTGGCCGAACAGGACGTGCCGGACACAGCGGTAAATCCATCAGCTTGGTTGATGAAAATGGTGGGTTTTCAATGCCACCCTTAAGAAAATATTTGGGGCATGATATTCCACTGGCGCCTTTACCTGCAGAGTACGAGGTCAATTAAAATAATGAAGTTTGTGGTAGACGAGAATATTCCGCTGATAGATGCTTTTTTTGCGGATATGGGAGAAATCGACAAGCGTTCCGGGCGAACCATTCGACCTGAACATCTACAAAATGCCGATGTCCTCCTTGTTCGATCCGTTACGCAAGTCAATCAAGCGCTTTTGGAAGGAACCTCAATTAAGTTTGTAGGCTCAGCCACAATTGGTGAAGAGCATCTCGACACCGCTTATTTAACAGAGCAAGGCATTGGTTACGCTACTGCTCCCGGCTGTAATGCTGAATCGGTTATAAATTACGTTATGAGTGCTCTTAGTGTGTTATCTGAGAGGCATACAACGCCCTGGTTAGACTGGACAATTGGTATTATCGGTTTGGGAAATATCGGTGGGCGATTGGCAGAAATGCTGAGTAAGCTGGGCGTATCAGTATTGGGATATGACCCTTTTAAACCTGAATCACCTTTCCACACCGACTCCCTCCATGATCTCTTATCGAAGGCTGATGTGGTGACCCTGCATGTTCCTTTTAGTGAGACTGGGGAGAACCCAACGCTGGGGTTGGTTGATCGCGCTTTCCTACAAGCCATGAAACCCGATGCTTGTATCATTAATACGTCTAGAGGGGGCGTGATCCAGGAAAATGCATTGTTGGATCACTTTGCTGAGCATTGGGAATTTGAAGCAGTGCTTGATGTTTGGGAAACAGAGCCTGAACCCAATTTAGCCTTGATGGATGCTGCGACGTTGGCAACGCCTCATATTGCCGGGTACAGTTTGGATGGAAAAATGCGCGGTACCGAGCAAATGTACCTTCGTGTATCGGAACATTTTGGGTTGCCAATACGGTTAAAGCTCGGGCAGCTTATACCGGAGCCACCTTTACGTAAATTGAGCTTTTCAGTTGAAGCGGAAGATTTGTGGGCTATGAATACGGCTATTCGAGCTTGTTACGATGTGCGCAATGATGATTTCAGAATGAGACAGCGGTTGCATGTTGCGACAAATCGAACAGAAGCCTTTGATGACTTACGGAAACATTATCCTATGAGGCGAGATTTTAGTGCAACTAAAGTCGAATTGCGCAAAAAAATGGCGATGCTAAGAGATCAGCTGGGGTATATAGGTTTTGATATCAGAGACAAATAATTAAAAGATTGTTAATTGTTTAATTGGGTAGGTTGAGTAATACCTTTATGGGCCTTACTCAACCCGCTTTTAAATTTATGCCATTTTTTTACGGAATAATAATATTGCCGTTAGTATGCTGAGGAAACCAAACCCTAAGCTTCCACCTTTTGAGGATGAGCTCGAAGATTTAGTTGCTGCTACGCTAGTATTCTTAATCCAATCCGTATAAGCGCTGATCTTAGTGTACACTCCATGCGTATTAGGAAGCGCGCAGCCGGGACCATAACTGACTAAACCAACCAATGTTGCTTTGCCTGAATCTTCACTGAAGAGAGGGCCGCCGCTATCACCTTGACAAACATCTGTGAGTGGAGCGCCTGCTGGAGACTTAGCGCATATTTGAGTGCTCTTGATTTTGTGCATGAGTGCATTGTTGTATATATTGGCTGCGTTATTGTTTGCCAATTCCTCTGCAATCAAGTACGTGCTCAAAATGGTTTGACCGGTAAGAGTTTTCTCAAGGGATTTGTTAATGACCTCGGTTTTGGCGTGGGTGGCATCGCTTAATATTTTTTTAGTCATCGGGATTTGAGAGTTATATTCGCTTGATTTAGAGACATTGTTATTGTCCCTTTCGCATTCGCTGCTGTCACTTATATTGAGAGTTGTTTCCTTTAGATTGGTGACGGTTATTTGATTTGAAGCAATTGTTTTCCAATCTTTCTTGCTGCGTTTAAAAAAAACATCAAAGTTCGTAGAAGAATCAATAGTGGCGGTATGGTTTATTTCATACCCTGATGCTGTTTTTTTAATAGGTGATTTGTTGAATACAAGGCTCGGTAAGTCGTGTTGAAGTTCGTGATATCCGGATGAATCATGGGTTGATAAGTAATCATCTAATCCTGGATGGTTTTTCTCGATAAATAGAAGCCCATGTTCATCACTTCCCCACCCAATCGCTTTTACTGGATCGCCGACTGCCATGCTTTTTGTTTCTAGTGTTATAGGTTGTGTACTTGAAGCATTAGCAAGTTTTATAATAGCAATGTCATAGTTTAGAGAGTCTTTACCAAATGATTGGTGTGGGTAAATCTCTATAACGCTTATCTTCTCTTCGGCATCGGTTGCTTTAGAATTTCTACTTCCTAGAGCTGCTTTGATGTTTTTTGGGTTTTTCTTCTTAAAGGTTTTTAAGTCCACAACTCAGTGTGCTGCGGTTAAAATAAGGTTGGGAGCAATTAGGGAGCCACCGCAAAAATGATCACCATCTTCATTAAGTAGATTTACCATCCAAGAAGGCGCGTTATGTGCTGCGGTTCCCCCAACAATCTTGGGAGTGCTTTTTTCTATAGCGATAACTGCCGATGAAGCCGAAGCGAACAGGCTAGTTATTAGTAGCGATAGTGTGGACTTTCTCATTATTATGACCTTTGGTAATGCAGTAGTCAGCGTCTAATGATATAAAAAAAATCACCTTAGAAAAATGGTTGTTTTTTTAAATAAAAAATAGCGACTTATATGTAGCGGATTTGACTCTATAAAAAACTAGCGTGTGTTTGCAAACTCCGATTTGGAATTCCTTACTCTATTTAAATTTTTAGTATTTCATTGGATGGAGAGCATAATGGATAGCTATTTATGCATATGGATTGTGCGAGATTTGATCTAGTGGGGTGCTTTAGTGAAGTTTGAAGCACTTACTGTTTTCTGATCCTTTTCTCTTGTAATTACTTACAAAGTGCGAGGCAATCAGAAAAAATCTTGCCTCGCACTCTAAAAAGTGGGTATTTGCATACAGTTGATTTGATGCGCCTTTCGTGTGTTAGGCGTTTTGACTGCTTTCATCAAGTGATTTTAAAGCGTTATCAACCATTTCATCTGTAATTGGCACCTCCTTGCCGTCTTTATCTATCACTGCAGCACCATGAAAGTCGTGCTTTTTCAAGTTGTCCTGTATGGACGACGAGTGATTATCGGATGCGTCATTTTTGTTAGAGTGTGGGTCGATATCAGTACCCATGGTAGACTCCCAAGCAAGCCAGTGAAGGGCAATTCGAGTATAGAGAGCCTTTGGATGCAAGTTCAAGACTAATTTTGCCGAATGCTTGGGTGAATTGTCCTGAATTCAAAAGAACTAATAATTTCACTTGGTTACCAGAACAATTGTTTGAGATTAAGAAGAGCATTCTCCTTCAAGGGGCGGGGTGAAATCACTTAGATCATTGACTGGAATAGGTGTTTGGTTGCAAGCATCGACTAATAGTTTTCTCATCTCTTCTCGCACTTGCAAGGAGTCTTGAGATTTAACAGCATTTTGTAAACGTTGTACGTGAGTGTATTGGCTGATGAGCAGTGAACGGCTGCTTGGCATGGCTTCAGAGGCGGGGAGTTCGACACTGGAAAGGAGTAAAAAGGCTCTCTGGGTAAGTACGGTTTGCTCAATAGCTTCTTGGCGAACAATGTCTTCATAGCGAAGAAACCCTTCGTCACCTAGCCAAATCATGGTTTGCAAGCAAGAGAGGTGTCGAGGGGTATGTAAACCAAATTCATCTGGGGTATCAGGTCCTGATATGTCTTCAACAAAGAGCAACTGCTTTCGTGGAAAGTGTTTGTATAATGCAATCAGAATTAAGGCTGCATCTCGGTAAAAGTCTTCAATATGAATATCGTTCATAACACCTCAGTCACGACTTAATTGAAAGCGGTTAATACGAATGTGTATCGCCTAATAAGCTTTATCTGCTCGGGCTTTTATCCTTTCAGCCATTCTACGATGGCCTAGATATTGTAAATCAAGGCGGAATAAAGAGTAACACGAAAAAAGGGCCTCAACAGCTTATTAAAAGCGTAGCAATTGGCATTGCTGGATAATCTTTTCTTCATTCCGAATAGGTCGTGACAAGGTCCACAAAGGCATGCTTAACTGGCTGCATTTACAAAAGAAACGAGAATGCAATGACAGACGATAAGCGCAAATCAGATGATCAATGGCGGAAGCTGCTGGATGAATCAAGCTATGCGATTACACGCCAAAAAGGAACAGAGCAGCCATTTACAGGTGAATACTGGGATACCACTGTGCCTGGTTTGTACAAGTGTTTTTGTTGTAAAACTCCCTTGTTTTGGTCAGATGCTAAATACGATGCAGGCTGTGGTTGGCCGAGCTTCTTTAGATCTATTGAAGGAGCTGTGGCGACTGCGGAGGATTTAAGCCATGGTATGGAGCGAACTGAGATTCTATGCGCAGCCTGTGATGCCCATTTAGGGCATGTGTTTGATGATGGCCCAAATCCAACAGGTCAACGTTACTGTGTAAATTCTGCGAGTGTTGAATTGGATCAGTCGACTGTGCCAGATTCCCAACAAGTTTCAGGAGAATAGTCTGATGATGTCATCTCTCTATGAAATAGACGTGTCGGATATAGAAGGCAAACGTTATTCTCTTAATGAATATCGAGGCCGTGTTTTGTTGATTGTTAATACCGCATCAGAATGTGGGTTTACTCCTCAGTATGCAGGTTTGCAAGCGCTGCATCAAAAGTATCATGAGAAAGGGCTGGTCGTATTGGGTTTTCCTTGTGATCAATTTGGGCATCAAGAACCGGGTCCTGAAGTTGAGATTAAGCACTTTTGCGAAAAAAATTATGGGGTTACCTTCCCAATGCATGAGAAGGTATATGTCAATGGGGATCAAGCACACCCTTTATTTGAATTTCTAAAAGTGAAAGCACCTGGTTTAATGGGATCAAAAGCCATTAAATGGAATTTCACTAAATTCTTGGTGGATGCAGAAGGGCAAGTGAAGAAACGTTATGCATCAACAACAACCCCAAACGATATTGAATCGGATATTCAAGCGCTGCTAAATTAATTCGAGATGATTTTGGTCAAGTACGTATTTTTACGCTTGCTTGGTATATGGCTGTTTTTGAAGTTGATACTGTTTGGAGAACACCATTGAACGCTGTTGATTCAATCGTGTTCTCCATTGCTGTGGATGATTATGAGACCCGTTGATTTAGAGTGCCCATGTTCTCATTTGCTGGCTGGAGAGATTCATCACTTTCGGACAGTTCATCCTGTGAGCGAACCCATTTGTATACAATGGCTGGATACAAGCAAAGTGATAGGAAACTTGATACCAGCATCCCAAAAATAAGCGTCATGCCAATGGGTCTCAAAAAGCTACTTTCTAATCCATCAGAATAAACCAAAGGAATTGAGCACACTAAAGTTGTTAGTGTTGTGTAGATGATGGGTAAGGCACGCTCATTCAAAATATATTCGAGAGCCGCTCTTGTCTGTTTGGGAGCATTTATGCGGGAATCAAAAAGTAGGAACAAATTGTTGACGCTCAAACCAATTAATAACAATGCACCAATGCAAACACCCATGGTCAGTTTTGTATCCACCCAAGTACTTAAAGCTGCAGCGATAATGGCTGATACACAAGAGATGCTTGCAACTAAAAGCCCGCACGTGAATTGATTGTAAAAAAAGTAGCTGACAAGTAACATGATCAACGTTGCTCCGATTGCAGCAACGCCAAGTTTATCTAACAAGTCAGCAACCTCTTCACGGGGGTTAACCCATCCATACTGTGATGGTGAAAAACCTAACACGTTGATCTGTTGATCAATCCAGTCTTTTTGATCATGGGTAAGCGCATTGAAATTCAATGCAAAGGTGTCGACGCCTTTAGAAATCACGCGGGTATCAAGTGATTCCTTTTCATCCAATGAAATCAAATACCTCAATGGTACAAAGTCATCATTGATGGGTATGAATAATTCGTCCATGGAAATGGATTCTGATAATCCAAAGGTATAGCTTTCACGATCACCCAGTTTTCGCTTATACCCTATGGTTGCATTTTCCCAATACAGTTTAAGATAAGATTTTAAATTATCGCGCTCGCTAGAAGTTAATTGAGACAGAGCCATAGGTTCCCATTGAATGAAACTCTCGGTTTTCCAGTTTAATTGAGGGTCGGGCCTGGGAGTAAGCTCGTTAAAGGGTGTGACTTGGGCAGCATTCGTCTTTGCCTTAGGTTCATTATCGTCTTGTGTTGTGGTTCCATCTTCAGTTTGATTGCTTGGTTTTTCGGGTTCGGATTTGGGTTTGAATAAATCCAACCAATTCCCTAATGTGTGATATTCATCGTCACTTAAATTGCTAAAGCTCAAGCGCTGTTCAGGGGGTAGCCTAAAATCGATACTGCTGGGTACAAAAGGAGTGCTGTAGATAACGGTAAATTCGTCAGCGAGTTCACTTTTAAGCCGCTCTTCGAGCTTTTTTAAATAGTCTTTATTCTCGCTTGTGATGAAAAATTGAGTTTGCCACTTTGACCACCGAATAAGCGTTTGATCCAATAAGCCAGGGTTTTCTTGATGAAGCGTCTGCAATACAGTTTGCAAGCGTTTATAACCTTCCGGATCGAACCCGGCTTCCTTTTTATCTAACCCATAAATATAGGTATTTGAATCGGGTTGCTCAAAAAATAGATAAGAAGCCTTTGATAAGTAATATACGCTGTAACCACAGCCGGCGATTATGATGATCATGAATATCAAAAGTGTGCTGGGATGGCGTAACATAAAATGATTGACGCTAGTAAGAGATCGGATACCAAAAGCAGCTTTAGGTTTTAGAGCAGAATGATCCGATAGTTGATCTGCTTTGTCAGATCCTGATATGAAAATTGGTAGAACGTACATAGAGCAGACCCAGCTGAATAAGCATGTGAGTACCATGACACTGACAAGCTCACCCAACAGAGCAATAGGGCCTTCTGATATGAGAATCAAAGGCGTGAAAGCAAGGATGTTGGTTAGGGTGCCAAGAGCAAGGGGCTTGTAAACCCGCTTGAGCTCTATCGGCCGCTGATCTTTTTTAGATTTGTGTATGATGTGTGTTACAACAACCGCTGAATCCACCGCAATGCCGATCGCGAGGGAGATGGCCCCAAGCATAATTAGGTTGAGTGTCGTGCCATTTAAAAGCAGTAATGCTGAGGTAAGAATTAAGCTAATGGGTAAGGTAATAATGACAACGAGTGTTCTTCTAAAGTCCCTCATCATTAATAAAAGCAGCATGAATAAAGCCAATGCCGCCAATGAAAGTGTTTGGTATATGTTAGAAAAAGAATCTCTCAATGTGGCCGCTGGATTCGTTGTGATGATGTAATCCGTTATACCAATGCGGTCAAAAACGGAGGTAATAGCAGCTTCCGTTTCTAATAAATCGGCATCATTGGTTGGGACGATATAAATTAATTCCGCTGGCCCTTGTTCATCGACCCAGAGTGTATCGTCTGAATTGATTTCAGCCTTATATTCCAGCTGATTTGTGTAGGCCCACTCCAAATCTCCTTGCATATCAAGCCAATCATTAAAGGGTTGTTGCTCTGCTTCCTTTAAGCTTCCTTTTTCATGATTATCTGCAATCGAGTCGCCGTAAATCCAGTTTTTGTATTGATCTTGTATAGCATTTAATATGCTGGCATTGTCAAATCCCGCTATGGGTCGGTATAACCATTGGTGTTGAACGCTGGGCTTGCCGAATATGTGTGCTTCTTTCACTTGTGGTAAGGTGTTGAATGCGTGGTTCAGATCCTGTTTTTTTTCGTCATTGAAATTTTCAGGGTATTTGAACTTTATAAAAAAAGCCCCGTTCGAAGAATCCGTGGGTGAATAGACAAATATTTCTTCTTGAGGTATGGCTCCCCCAAGCGCAGTGCTTATCAACGTTTTAAGGATTTTAGTGGCTTCTTCTGGTTCGTATCCATATTTGAATTGAGCATCTATGTTTGCTTGATCATTGCTTAAGAATAATTGTTGCGATGATATTGCTTTTTCTTTTTCAAGTTGCTCTTCCAATTGCACGGCTAATTGGTCTTTAAAACTTGAACGAAGGTTGTTTGGTATCCATATACTGGCTGATACAGAAGGGGCACTTATACTTGGAAACAGCGTTTTTCTGGTGCTGCCAGTATAAATGAGAGCCGTGCTTACCAATAAGATGAGAAGGGTTAAAAGAGGCCACTTTCGATTGGCTAGCAAATCGAGACTTCGAATGTACATGTACTGCTTTTCCCTGTAGAAAATGAATGCTAAACAATACCTATATATAGATCGGGTTTATGAAGGCTTTACATCTTCTGAAACCGTTGGTTTTGACTTTAAAATAACGATGAATTTACTATTGGGTAAAAATGCTTGATGTGCATGTTGCTCTGTTGTTGGGAATGAAAAGCGGACTCGCTCGATTTCTGCGTATTGAGAAGCGTGGGTGCTTTGTATTTGCAGGTCAAAGCACTCTTGTTTGATTTTTAAACAAGGTGTTGTGTCTTGAGTTTGCAGTGCGCTGACTTCTTCAGAAGAAACCAATGCGTCAAGTAAGTAAAAGGATTCTGAGTGAACATAACCTAACACTTCCCCTTTGGTTACTTTTGAACCCAATTGAACATCGGCTTTTTCAACAAAAATCCCCGACTTTCTGGATTTGACTTTGATGATTTGGCTTTTTGGGTAGAGGTAGGGGTATAGCTCAACAAGGGGTGCCCCTTTTTCAACATGCTCACCATCTTTCTTAGTAAAGCTTTGAACAACTGCATCTGTTGTTGCCAGAATAGGTTCAAATCCATGACTGGATAACTTGCCAATCAGGTACTTGTCAGCGGCTTGGACAGAAGTCAAAGAGGTAAGTAACAGCAGTAGCGTGAACAATGATTTTATTCGCATGATTCGACCTGTAACGGATATTCGAAGATGGTTTAACCTGTTAGCAGCTTATATGTGGGAGCTGGGGAAAGGAGCTGTCAGTATTATATGCCGGGCTTGCATTGAAAATGTGGAAGCAAGCTCAAAGCCTAGGTGTAAACAGGATGGGCACATACTAACCTTTTCTCTTAATGTTGTCACGAGCCATACGGAGTGCAATGAGGTTTAACAGGCGGTTTAATCAGATTTCCTACGTTCTCAAAAGTTCCTCAAGGATCATTCATAAACGTGCAAAAAGTGCGAACAGTTAATCGTATATTTGTTTTTTAGGTGCAAATGGATCTTCCAAATCATTCAAGCTTTTTTGCAGAGTTTCCTGAGAGGCTTGATTGCGAGCTTGGGCTACTGAATGCAGTTCACTTTCAACGGCTTTAATTTTCTCTTCAAGCATTTTCTGTTTCTCAGCAAGCTGGGTGCGTGCGGCGCCTTTCCTTAGCGCTGCTAAGGCGCTTCGATAGCGTGTGAGGGCTTTGGATAAATCGCCTGAACGTTCAGCCGCTCGGGCTAGGCTCATATGAAAATCAACGCCCAGTTTGCCCATGATGATTTTGATTTCATCCAGCAGGGCAAGTGCTTGATTTTTATTTATATTGCCTTGCGCATAGTCTTCTTTGATTTGTTGGTGAAGACTCTTTAACAGCTGTCTCACTTCTTTTGCTTGATCTGAAGAGTTAAATTCAGCTGCTTTGGGCGTTTCCTTGGACGCTTCTCCCGATAATGATTCCTTGGCACCTTGGGCTTGCTCCAGTTTTGCGAGTTCTTTCGAGGAGGGCTGAGGGCAAGCCTCAACATAGGCCCGTTGAGCGTTATACCATGATTCGACTAGGTATCTTCTTAGTTGTGGCATTAAGTAAGTACTGGGTAGGCTGTCGAGAGCCGTCATGCAACGTCCAGCCTTCTCCATTGTCTCCATGAGGCGTCGGGCTCGTTCAATTTTTTGTTTTTCGATGAATTTGACGTAAAAGAGAGCGCTCCCTATTGCAAGGATGAAGAGCACCAGTAACCCAATGGCGATGCCCATAATGATTAACCTTTGGACCCGAAGGCTGCATTCAAAGCACAGAAGGGCTTTGGTGCAGCTGTCTGATACAAGCGGTAAAACAATGAGTTAAGCCTCTTAAACATCGACCCTATTTACCCTCTGAATTTCGGCCCAGACCCTCTCTATAGTTTAGCTATCTTTCTGAAAGTTATAAAAAAACTATTGACAGGCCGAGATTGCCCCCTTAGAATGCGCGCTCGCTTTATGCGATGGGAGCTACGTTGTCCCCTTCGTCTAGAGGCCTAGGACACCGCCCTTTCACGGCGGTAACAGGGGTTCGAATCCCCTAGGGGACGCCACTACTGTTTGGTAGCGTTTCTTCGGGCA
Organism: uncultured Saccharospirillaceae bacterium; assembly: GCA_947499545.1. Classification (GTDB taxonomy): domain Bacteria; phylum Pseudomonadota; class Gammaproteobacteria; order Pseudomonadales; family Oceanobacteraceae; genus CANMOZ01. Next base: position 250 of record CANMOZ010000010.1, on the reverse strand, counting down.
AATACGTAGCAACCTCATGTGCATTAAAGCAAAACGATGAGTTGGTCTGAGTAGGCCGTTACTGATCTGTTGCGGGAATAGCTCAGTTGGTAGAGCACAACCTTGCCAAGGTTGGGGTCGCGAGTTCGAGTCTCGTTTCCCGCTCCAAACGTTCAGATACTCACCAGTCCGGGTCCCCTTCGTCTAGAGGCCTAGGACACCGCCCTTTCACGGCGGTAACAGGGGTTCGAATCCCCTAGGGGACGCCACT
>CANMOZ010000009.1 GCA_947499545.1 uncultured Saccharospirillaceae bacterium | reverse complement strand
TGAGGCTGAAACGGGACTGTCTGCAAATGAAGTCTACCGACAATAGGCTATCTGAGACTCATAGTGCATATGTTGAAGGCTTTTAATTAATTCATTGCTTGTGCCATTTGAGGGTAAGTCATATTGAATACCTATACAGACACATAGCAACTTGAACATTACCCCATAACTGACTTGGTGTGACCAAAATCACAAGTTAAGTCTGATGTCTAAAGTAGATTTTTTCCTGAATATTAGTTTATTTTTAAAACGTTTAACTAATCCACCTGCAATAAATATCGTGCAAAAGCGCTATAGACTACATCTTCGAATGAAGAAATTCTCACTTATTTGGGCAGATCGCTTACAAATGTATAGAGCTGCCTATGTTCTTTAGTAATAACGCTCGAAATGGTGATGTATGAAGACAATCACTCAAAAAAAATCAGACTGCTTGAAAAAGATATTACTATTAAAAACCTATAGAAATTGTCTTAAAAATTTTATAAAAAGATTAGAACAAGCACCGCAACTGTTCTGTTAGTATCTTTATATATTCTAAAAAAGAGATAAAGATAAGTGTTTTTATAACGATAAAGGCGTACAATGCGGTCCATTCGTAATTGATGATCAATGTGATCGCTTTTGAAAGGTACCAAGGGATGCAGTTTTCAAAACTCCCCTACGACAGAGTGCTAACGATAGCTACTCGATGTTTGGAAGTTAAAAAAGCAGATCAAATCATCTCAATTTTAAACGAACTCCAGTCTTTGCTGGAGTTTGATGTTGCGTCTTTAATTGGGGTTCGTTTTGAAGCAGGTGATCCTAGGGAATACCGTTTAATTTGCCCCGATTACCATACACCAAACCCTTTGGGATTCTGCTCTCAACGATTCGATATTGCAGAATACCCAGTGATCACCCAAGTACTTTCGGGTATGAGCGCTGCTGCGCTCTACTCTTACCAAAGTTTGCACTTAGAGAAAGACCAGGGCATTTTATTCGGCTATCGAAATAATGCGGAAAATCAAGCAGCGGTTTTATATCTCTATGAAGAAGGGCGAACGGGCTACTACCCATATAAATTAATGATGAATCACTTAATGTCGCATTTAAATCATGCGATTCAGCAAGTGATTCACAAGTGCCGATCAGGGATTGAGCTGTCTGACCGGGAATATGAAGTACTTCGATGGTTACGTGAAGGGAAATCTAATTGGGAGATCAGTCGTATCCTCCACATTTCAGAGCACACAGTGAAATATCATGTCTCCAATCTATATAGGAAGTTGGAAGTTACTAACCGCGGTCAAGCGGTTGGAAAAGCCATTGCAGATGGTATTTTGTAGTTTAATCTCCCAGAAACATCCCCAAACACGTGGTAGAATGCCCTTTTGATCTGGCCCCTCTTCCACTGTTGTTATGTTAAACCCTCAAGCAGATGAGTGTGTGATCACTCAAAAATCACTACCAGTAACCCGTAATCAACTAGATCGCTCTTTTTGTACGGCACCGATGATGGACTGGTCAGATAGACATTGCCGGCACTTTTGGAGGCAGTTGACCAAACATTCGGTCCTCTACACCGAGATGGTCACGACGGGTGCCCTGTTGTACTCAGGTGATCACGATCGTTTCTTGGCTTTTGATGGCATTGAGCACCCCATTGCCCTGCAACTGGGGGGAAGTGACCCGGTTGCACTGGCTTCATGCGTACAGCTAGCAGAAAAATACGGGTACGACGAAGTGAATTTGAACGTAGGTTGCCCAAGCGATCGAGTTCAAAATAATAAAATCGGTGCTTGTTTAATGGCAGAACCCGAGTTGGTGCGAGACTGTGTTGCAAGCATGTTGGCCGCTACCAGTCGTATACCTATTACGGTTAAACACCGTATTGGCATTGATGATGAAGATAGTTATGAATCACTGGCGAACTTTGTTGGAACCGTTGCTGAAGCGGGATGTGATACATTCATTGTTCATGCGCGCAAGGCTATTTTGCAAGGGTTGTCGCCAAAAGAAAATAGAGAAATCCCTCCCCTGGAATACGATAAAGTATACCGTTTGAAGCAAGATTTCCCTCATCTGGAAATCATTCTCAATGGAGGATTGAAAGATTGGCCAAATATCGAATCACAGCTTAATAAAGTTGATGGAGTAATGATTGGGCGAGAGGCCTATCAAAACCCCTGGATTCTGTCTGATGTGGATCATCGTTGTTATGGTCAAGCATCTTCTCCCAGCCTATCTCGAAAAGCTGTTTTTACTCGCTGGCGCCCTTACTTGGAAGAGAAACTCGAGCAGGGTACTCCTCTTCAACACCTATTACGGCATGTCCTTGGAACCTTTCATGGTCAACCCGGTGGTCGATTGTTTAGGCGAACGATTAGTGAACTTGCCTATAAAAAAGGGGCTGGAATTGAGGTGTTAGATAAAGCCTTGGCAGCCGTTCGCGATTAATAACCAATTGACCAGCAACTAGAAGCAACTCTGACGGGTCAGCCACTCCCCCTTAACGCTAGCTTCTCTTCTGAAGGAAGCTAGCCATCAATCAGATAGTCGGCCATGCAATGATTGACCCTCACTGGGGAATCAGCGATCCTTGACCGATCGTTGAGTAAAACAAAGTACGAGCCCCCTGCGTTTGACGTCAATGAATCATTTGGATAATGAACGCGTGTGGTGGAACCAGAGGGGCTGCACTCTCAGTATTGGGGTTATGAAAAATGCCAAGTAAATTAGAACAGCTACGAGAAATAACGGACGTCGTAGCTGATACCGGTGATATTGAAGCAATACGCCGTCACCGTCCCCAGGATGCAACCACAAACCCAGCGTTAGTTCTGAAAGCGGTTCAGCAAACAAGTTATGAAACGGCATTGAGGGCGTTGGTACAACAGCACTCAAAAGAAGCGCCAGAGCAATTACAAGACCGAACCGCTGTCAGTTTGGGTACTGAAATATTAAGCATTGTTCCGGGTTATGTCTCAACGGAAGTGGATGCACGTTTGTCTTATGATGCACCTGCAATGGTGGCGAGAGCGGAACAGCTTATTGGGTTGTATGAGGCAGCGGGTGCAGATTCAAAGAGGGTATTAATTAAACTGGCAGCCACGTGGGAAGGGATTCGAGCGGCAGAGATACTCGAAAAACGAGGCATCAAATGTAATTTAACTCTATTGTTTAGCTTCTCTCAGGCTCGTGCTTGTGCCGATGCTGGCGTGTTTTTAGTGTCCCCTTTTGTTGGTCGTATCCTCGATTGGCATCAAGCGAAGGAAGGGCGATCTCTCTCAGTCAGCGAAGATCCAGGCGTTAAATCGGTACAAACGATATACCATTACTATAAAACGCGTGGCTATCAAACCATCGTAATGGGAGCGAGTTTCCGCAATCAAGCAGAGATTGAAGCGCTGGCAGGATGCGACAAGCTCACCATCAGCCCTGATTTGCTAGCTGCTTTGGATGCAGATACAGGTACTTTGGAACGATCGTTGTCGACGTCTAACATAGAACCAATATCCAAAGAGCCGGCTTTGTCGGAAGCGGCTTATCGCTGGGGTCATAACGAAGATCCTATGGCTGTGGAAAAGTTGGCTGAAGGCATTCGTAAGTTTGCAATTGATCAAGAAAGTCTGGCTAAACGGCTAGAAGCATTTAGAGACTAAACTGTTTTATGGAGCACCCAGGCTTCTGATGATGGGCTGCTCTTTCAGAAGCGTTGGGGAATAGATCCCTTATAATCAGTATTCTAGGTTACTGTGTGGCCGGAATTACCCTAATGCAAGCGTAAAAGTTCTTGTCTTTCAGTCGGTTAGTGAGGGTTTTTAGAGTCCTAATCGAGCATGAATGAGACCGAAATCCAGATGCGATTCCTGCGCTCTGGTGCCTGATTAGAGGATTAAGCTAAATTGCGACCGTTGATCAAGCAAACCATGACAGTGCCTACAGAAATCTGTAGAATCGCGTTTTTAACAGAAGCCCGAGTCTCATGAAGCGCTACGATGTCTATGGCTTAGGTCAAGCCATCTTAGATACCGAGTATGAGGTGAATGACGCCTTATTAAATAGGTTTCATATCCCCAAAGGCCAAATGACCCGCCTGGATGAGGCTAGCCATCGTGCACTCATACATGAGCTAGAAGGTCTCTGTCAGCCTACCTACTGTTCCTGCGGTGGATCCGTTGCCAATAGTGTCGTCACTCTGCAATCCATGGGAGGAAACGCTTACTATTCGGGTACCGTTGCCAAAGATCTGGCCGGTCAAAACTTCCTCAAAGCACTTTCTCAATGTGGGATAACGCATAATTCGAATGCTAGCTTGGAAGATAATGTAACAGGCCAATGTGTCGTTATGGTGACACCGGATTCAGAGCGCTCAATGAATACGTTTCTAGGTGCTGCAGCTGCAGTATCAAATGAACATATTGATTACGATGCCTTGGACCAAAGCCAGGTCTTTTTTATCGAAGGCTACGCAGCCACTTGCGACAATACGGTCGAAGCCATATTAGCAGCTAAAGCGCATCATCAAGCGAAAGGCGGTGAAGTGGCTCTGACTTTTTGTGACCCCTTTATGGTCGAATCTCACAAGGAAGCCTTAGACACCATCATTGGTGATGGGGTTGATCTCTTGTTTTGCAATGAGCAAGAAGCGAGTCTTTGGTCTGATTCTGGTGTTTTTTCAGAAGGTACGAAAGCGTTGTTGAAGCGCACCAAGATCCTGGTGGTAACTCGTGGTTCGAAGGGTGCCTGGATACTGACTCAGTCAGGCTGCACCAAAATACCCGCTGAAGCCGTAACCGCTACCAATACCAATGGTGCTGGTGATAATTTTGCGGGTGCCTTTTTGTATGCGTATACCCAGGGCTTTGATCTAGAGCATGCAGGTTGCATTGCAGGTCATACAGCCGCTACTGTTGTGACGCAAGATGGCCCAAGATTGGCGCCAGCTCAATACCAGTATATTAGTGACCGATTCTCTTCAAAACCGACCGCCATTGCCTTGTGATACCCAGCTACAAGCAAGACCTTTCACTTGCCGGTAAAAGGTCTTCTATCTGTGTGCTTGGTGTGCACTTTAACGATGAAACGAATGCTAGGAGTCATGATGAACCTTCCCACAGTCTTTCGAAAGGCAGCACTGCTCGTATCTTGTTTGGTGTTGATGTCGACCATTGGCGCTTGCTCAAGCCCTGCACCCAAAGGTCCGAGTGAAGCTGAGAAGCGTGCAGAACAGGATCGTCAAACGCGCGAACGCCGCGATCGTGCGGTTGACGAACTTGAAAGGAATATGCCTCAATAAGAAGCAAAACCTCTGTAACAGAGCTTAATTAGGGTGTTCCGGAAGCCTGTGCTTCTGGAGCTGTACCGTGAAAGTTCTGCATCTTACATTCAATTGCACGATGCTTTTCATCTACCAAAATGCCACCGGTTGTGTCTTTTATCTTAGATCGCACCAGTAGGTATCCATCTGCACAAAAAGCCAGCTTTCCTGAATCTTTTGCTGAGACAATTTGCTCGTAACCAGGCTTTAAGCTGAGTAGCTTGAAGGTATCGACGGTGGCAGCATCCACAGGGTTTGAATGCTTGATGTAGCCTTTTACATGCAGTACACCAACGGTTGCCATAATTGTTAAAATAGCCACGACGATGGCAACTTTTAGTTCGGACTCATTGAGAGAAAAAGACATAGATGACTCTTGATCGTTAGTCGTTAGGCTCTCCCCAAGACGAGAGCAATTGTTGGTCAATTCCAAGGGCATTAAGTATACGCGCCACAATGAAATCGATCATATCCTGTAACGTTGATGGATTATGATAAAACCCAGGGCTAGCGGGTAATACGATTGCGCCAGCATCCGTCACCTTCAGCATATTTTCGATGTGAATGCGTGATAACGGAGCCTCTCTTGTTACGAGAACCAAAGGTTTTCGCTCTTTTAATGCAACGTCTGCCGCTCGTTCAATCAAGTTATTCGACGCGCCTTGGGCAATGGCCGATAACGTGCCCGTCGAGCATGGGCAAACGACAAGGGCTTGCCAGCGTCCAGAACCGGAAGCTGTGGGAGCAAACCATTGTTCTCGCCCAAATACAGATAATAACTCAGGGTCTGTACTGAACAGAGTAGAAAGATACGAACGCTGTGCATCAGTTGCACCTGGAAGCTTAAGCTCAGTTTCAGTTGCGATAACAACTTGGGCGGCTTTGCTGATCATCAGGTATACGGGTATCTGCTTCTCGAGAAGCACTTGAGTAAGCCGTAAGCCGTATTGAGCACCTGATGCGCCCGTAATCGCAATGGCAATGGGCAAACGAGAGGTCATATGACACAGATTTCCGTTTGATCGATCAATTCGCAACCAATTTTAGCGAACTTCCTTCAATGCCGCCATGCTTCTGTGTTGAACACCGGAAAATCCACCATTACTCATAAATACAACGGTATCCTCTGGGTTTAACGAGCGAATCAAGCCATCAATGAGAGCCTCTGGCGTCGTGTAGAGGTGGTGCTTGTCATTGCCTTCAGACAAAAGCGATTGGGTATCCCATGGCAACTCTGGAGGTGCCAGCCAATGCACTGAATCGGCTTCTTGAGTGGCGGGCCCCAGTGCTTCTTTGTGAACGCCAAGCCGCATGCTATTAGAGCGGGGTTCGATGGCTGCAATCAGTTTCCCTTTTGTCATTTGTTTAAGGGTTGCCAGCGTTTCCTTGATGGCGGTTGGGTGGTGAGCAAAATCGTCATAGAGGCGAATGCCTTGATGCTCACCGATTAAATCCAAACGTCGACGTACACCTGGAAAGGTAGATATGGCTTCCAGCGCTACAGAAAGCTGAACCCCTACAGCTTGTGCTGCGAATAGAGCGGAAAGCGTATTCTGGAGGTTATGCCTTCCCTGGGTTGTTACGCCCGATAAGGTGCCTAGAGATTGACTGTGTTTCATCAATTGAACCTTGGGCTGAGTACCTTCCACGTAATAGCCTTCATCGAACAGAATTTTCAGTTTACTCCAGCACCCTCGCGCCAACACTCTTTGAATGGCTTCGTTGCTTTCGGGAATAATCAGTTTGCTCGTTGTGGATAGGGTACGAATGAGGTGATGGAATTGGGTTTCAATGGCCTCTAAATTGGGGAAAATGTCTGCGTGATCAAACTCAAGATTATTCAAAACCAACACATTGGGCCGGTAGTGTAAGAATTTCGACCGCTTGTCAAAGAATGCGGTATCGTATTCATCGGCTTCTATAACAAAGCATTCGCCTTTACCGACTCGAGCTGAAACCGGCCAGGCCTTACACACACCACCGATCAAAAAACCTGGATCGTATCCTGCATAGTCCAATATCCATGTCAGTAAGCTCGTGGTGGTGGTTTTACCATGAGTGCCTGAAACGGCTAAGACGCGACGATGTTTCAGTATTTGATGCTCCAGCCACTCAGGCCCAGAAAAATAATTTAAACGATGTTCGAGTACCGCTTCTACAGATGGGTTTCCCCGTGATAGAGCATTCCCTAAAAGAACTTTATCCGCTTCAAATAAGGCCTTTGAGGGTTCATATCCTGATGAGACATCAATGCCAGCCTGTTGAAGAGTTTCACTCATGGGGGGATACACATGCTGATCTTGCCCGGTAACTTGATAGCCCAACTCACGGGCCAGCAAAGCCAAGCTGCCCATGAAAGTACCGCAAATGCCCAAAATATGAATATGCATGTTAATCACCTAGGCTGGGTTTCAGCGTTTAAGTCAGCAGCAGAGGCAGTCAATGGGCAATTGAAGAAAAGCCCTATAGATCAAGGTTTCTGGACTGGCTTGTTGAACATAGGAGTGTGCCTCTTGTTTATCTTGGCTTCAACAGCCAGTCACGCATCAGAGTGGGACAAGCTCCGGATCGACGGGTTTGCTAATTTGAATGCAGCTCAAAAGCTTAATCGAGAAGAACTCAGTGACAATACGGCCATCAATTCCCCAGAGAAGTTTGATCAAGACGTGAACTTCATTGTGCTCAGTACGCTGGGTATACAACTAAGCGCCTCTTTGACTGAAAAAAGTCGATTGGTTTCTCAGCTGGTTGGGAAGGGAGATGAGGAACACTTCGATATTGCTGCCGATTGGGTCTATTACCAGCATGAGATGTCACCTCAATGGTCCTTTAAATTTGGGCGCATGCGTACGCCCTTTTTCTTGTTATCAGAATATTTGGATGTGACTTACGCTGTGCCTTGGGCTGACATGCCTGACGAGGTTTACGATATTCTTGAACCTTTTGCTAATTACGAAGCTGCCGATTTAACCTACCGTTATGAACTTTCAGAATCCACCATAACCCTGCAAACCCAATATGGACGTTTAATTGGGGATACTTGGGACATACAGGAAACTGTCAGTTTTAATGCTCAATGGAGCGATGAATATTGGACTCTGAGAGCTGGCATCGCCCGGGGATCGGCGGTTATTTTAGAAGATAACGCTCTGCTCTCAAACCCAGCCGTCATCAACGCCAATATTTATGAAAAACATCATGTTATTGAAAATAAAGGGTATGAAGCTATGTTTTATAGTCTCGCAACCCATTTTGACGATGGGCAGTGGCTGGGCATTGCTGAATGGACTCGATTAACAGTAGAAGGGATAACCGTCGATCAAGACGCTTATTATGTAACCCTAGGCCGCAGGTGGGGAAACTGGACGCCACATTTAACCTATGGTGATGCCAAATCTCAAGACGATAAAATCCGAAGAAGAAATAATATCGCTCGTAGAATTGATGTGGATTTGTATCGTTGGGCCATTGGCGTTAGGTGGGATTTTGAATCGGGAACAGCACTCAAAGCGCAATATGAAGAATTCATAAATCAAAAACCCAGTGATGATGAACGTGTTCGTACCGTTATTGTTGGTATTAATGCTGTTTTTTAGTAAAGGAAATGGGTCTATGGAATTCGTAAAGCGTTGGGCACTACACAAAATTTTTATTGGAGTCATAGTCGGTTGGTCATCAACCGTTTATGCCGATTTAGTTGTGATTGTCGATCAGTCAAGCACGTTCGAGCACGTTGCCAGTGATGATGTGAAACGTATCTTTTTAGGAAAAAAGAAAACCTTAAAGGGATTGCCTGTGATTCCCATTGATCAACGAGAGGGGAGTCGACACCGAGATATTTTTTATGAAACGGTTGTGAAAATGTCTGACGCTCAAATTAAATCTTACTGGTCAAGGTTGATTTTTACTGGAAAAGGTCAGGCGCCTCAGGCAGTTGCAAATGATGGCGAAGTGAAAGCAATGATAAAAGACAATCCCAATATGATTGGTTATGTGGATGAATCTGAAGTCGATAATCAATTTCGCATTGTTTATCGAGTCGATCGTTAATGCCCTTTTAACGTTTCATAAAGGGGATGCTCACCCCTCTCCACCGATAAACGCTTTGATGACGTATTTCATTACAAAGCCTAGAACACCCAGCCCTAACGCTAGAAATATCGCAAACATTCCTAGTTTGCCTGCATTTGATTTCTTACCTAAGTCGTACATGATAAACCCCATCAATAAGATAAGAACTGACAATCCTATTATGAGTGACCAATGCTCAAAGGTTTCAATGTCCATTTAACATCCGGCTTAAACAATCGTTGGAGTTCGTGTTCACGAAAGGTGAAACCTCATTTTAACGAATAAGGTTGATGTGCATAGTATACGTCTTCTAGAGGGTGAGCTGTCAATTTTCGACTATTTGAAGGGGTGTGGCTGTCGAGTCCGTGTTGATAGATTTAGGGAACTACAGTCAGCATTTTGTCGAGAGATTACGAGACCTGCATCAAAAAAACGGTCATTTTTTTGGCTATTTGATAAATCGGTGACTACGCTTAAAGCGAACACACCCTAAAGTGTCAACTCCTAGTACATCTAGGACAATTAGAGAACCCAAATACCCTTAGAGGTTCTGAATATTGACACTTAATGGGTTAGCGGTTGGAATGGGGCTCAGATCTAGGTTAGCTTGGACACTTAAGGCACAAAGGACATCGTGACCTGATTTACAGCCAAGCGAAGATTAGGAATATGGATATAGACTATGAAGCAGCCATCGTACACCAAGCCATTTGAGATAATTCCTAAGAAAGAGGACACTCAAACCGCATTTATATTGTCACCCGACAGTGTGGTTTCGATGCCTTGTATCAGTTGTTTAGACCCGCTCGACATTCCGCTTAGAACCTTAGGCAGTCAAGACCCATTGGAGCAATTGATCCTTTGTGAAAGTTGCGGTGACCCACAAGTGCTTCCGTCTACTTTTTCTGAGTGGTTGTTTGAGGCTTTGCGTCAGGAGGGATATTTTTATCATCTATCTGATAAAGTTGACGCCGTTTCATCAAAGCCAGCCGCCTTGCTTAAATTTCACAGGTCTCATATGAATAAAGCGCCAGTGGCGCAATCTGACTTGGAAGCTGAGTGCGTTCAAGATTAGCCCTTGAAGGGGTAAAGGTTTTAAGCAAGTGGCTCAGTGTGTTTGGGGGATTCCCATTAGCACAGAGCCCTGATGCTTTCAATTAATAAGGTTGACTTGGGGTCTGTGCTTCGATTTTTAAAATTAAAGATACCTGGCGTTCGATAAGCGTAAAAATAGAAGCACTGTTCAGATCATCTTTAGGACGAAGAAGCGCTTCGTATTCTGCCCGGCGCAATGTACTGACAAGCATTTTAGCATCTTCTTTTGGATGAGAAGAATGCACCAAATTCAAAAATTCAATCAATCGGCTTTCTAATTGTTCGTCATATGCCTGCGCTAGAGGTCTAATCGGTTCAGACATCACCGCTTCGTAATGAAAAGCGAGATCAATCACGAGGCCTTCCCGATCATTCACCAATCGATCAGTGACATAGCCAGTTAATTGTTCAGAAATAACCTGCACTAGTCTAGGGCCTGTGGTTAATTCGGCTAACTTTTTTCCGTCTGCATTTTCAAGTGGCTCGTACATTTTTTTTGCAAAACGGTTAACGTTTTCACGAGCTTTTTCTGCATACAAAATAAAGGTATCGCAGATAAGCTCTTGAATATCTTTAAAGTAGTAGGTGGTTGCGGCCAAAGGGACGCCCGCTTCTTTGGCGACGGAGCGATGTCGAATACCACGCACACCTTCTTTAACCACAATACGTAAAGCAGCTTCTAATATTGTACGACGACGTTGCTCGCTACCTGTGCGAGCGGTTTTTCGTCCCTGATATTTAATTTCTGGCTGGTCGGATGGGGGTTGATTTACTGCCATCAGGATACCTTCTCGTAGAGCACATAAAATGCCGCTTACATGGGGCGCTTTACGTAATTGAATTAGGCCCACTTTAGCGGATTTTGAGGCGTTTTAAAATCATCAGACCCTCCAATGCGGTATAGGCCAAGCGGCAATGTACTGCCATCGTGTGAAAAAGGGTTTGATTTTCAACGAAATATAAGTGGTACAGCCTGTGCTGATCCCAATATCAGTGAGTTAGACGTTAAGCGAAACCAGAACAAGAGGAAAATGTCATGCAATTATCCGATATTGGACAGTGGTTAGGGCGAGTAACCACTTTTCCAAAGCAAGAAAAAGGTACAGATGATACTAAGGTAACGGATAAACAGACCTCAATTGAGGCTTCCAATGTGTCGAAAACGGAAGCTCAAGATTTATCCTCAGAGGAAACCCAGGAAGTACGATTGCGAGATCATTCTCACGTCCAATATCTGGCACAAAAGTACCACCTGGAAAGCATGCAATTAGGTGATTGGAAGAATTTCCAAGTTGATGCCTTAAATTTAGGGATGCTGCCTATGAGCAGTGTGTTGGAATTTTCCAGAGACGCTGAACCCTATATTTTTCGCTCGCAAGCAGAAAACATCAATATCAATCAAAATGCTTTGTTAAAACAGCCCTCGGATGATATTGATTCTGCAGTTGATTATTTTGACATGGAAGAATCATTAAAAACCATGCGGTCACTTCCGTTAAATTACAGCCTTAAAAAACAAGTTGATGAATGGCTTTCGGTTGTTCAATCGGTTAAAGCTGCAGGTGTAAATGCAGCGGATACTGACGAAGCATAATAAAAGTGTTAAGCAATTTTTGAAGCTATGTCTAACGTTTGTTGGCTTTTCCCTTCTTGTGGAAGTGCTTTTTTTAATTCGAGCATTAAATCATGTGCGCTGGTTTGGCTGAGCTTGTAGGGATTGAAATCGTCTGTTAACGAGTAAGTCAAACAAATTTCTTTTGTCAATTGTTTTTCAGGTACGTAAGCCATAGACCACGAAGAAAAATCACGTTTTGAAATTTCGCCGTAGTCCAGCAACAACATTTTCGAGTGTCGTTTATCTAAACAGATTTTACTGTAAAGGGCATTAACGGCTTGGCGTGAACCTTCTAGTGATTGCAGGAAGTATTTTCTTGAGAAGCAAAGCAGACCTGTTATATTTTTGCTTTGGTTGAATTTTTGAGCGGTTGCTAAAATAGCCGCAATATCTTCCGGGTCCAAATTATTGGCCGTGCTGGCATAAGTGAGACGAATCAGAAACATATCCATTACCTACTAAGAAACACCAGGGGGCATAATTCTAGAGTAGACGATACCTTTGTGGTTTTACTGTTGTATTTTGGTGATATGCGGGGCAATGTTGACGCTCTAATGCTTGATAAGCATCAAAGCACTCAACCAATAAACACTTAAACTGCGAACGATAAAACACAGGCAAACGAGTGGGCGAGTATGGAAAACAATATGTTAGTGGTGCTCAGAGGCGATAGAGAGCATTACCCTGAACTGGAAAAAATAGGTAAAACGGCCAGCCTTTTAGGAAACGCCGTTCACTTATTAGTCATTGCCTATAACGCCTCTCTAGATAGTCATTACTGGTTTGATCAGGAAGGGAAAGATAAAGCCCAAGAAAGTTATTGTCACAAACTGTCACAGTCTTTAGAAACAGAAGTCGAAGGGCTCAAGGCTTTGGGAGTAGAGGCTAAGTGCGAGGTGGTGTGGAGCAAACGGCTTCATGAAGCCGTGGCAGACTACTGTGACAAGAATCCCGTAGATTGGGTGGTAAAGGCCTGTGATCAACACTCGTTAGTTGAACGTGTCTTTTTTACCCACTCCGACTGGCACTTGATTCGGGAAGTGGATCGCCCCTTATGGTTGATCAAAAATGCTGAGCCTTTCCAGAACCCGCTGCTGGCGGTTGCGGTAGATCCCGCGCAGGCCCATGATAAGCCGCAGTCTCTGGATGTTGAGCTGGTTCAAAGCGGTAAGGCCTTATCAGAAAAGCTCCGTGGCCGCTTTAAGGTCATGCATGCTTACGACCCCATTCCTCCTACATTGCTCACGGATATTGGGTCGACGGCTGCCCAAGAAATCACCGAGCAAGTGGCTCAGCAACATAGGAAAGCTTTTGAGAGTCTCATGGAGCAACAGGGCATTTTGGAGCCTGAACAATACCTCGTGGAAGATGACGTGCATCATGCACTACCAGAGTGGCTCAAGCAGCAGCAAGCAAGCCTGTTGCTGATCGGAGCGGTTAAACGGTCGAAATTCAATCAATGGTTGTTGGGTTCAACGGCTGAGCGCCTGCTAGAGTCGGTTGAGACCGATATTCTAGTCTTGAAACCCAGCTAATCGGCTTAATTCTCAAGCCCCTCAATGAAATCTGATTGCCTTTGGTGGGAGGGCATAGGAATTTTCAAATGAGGGGTTTATACTTGGCGGCTTTCTGTACAACCCCTAGGGATTTCTCCCATCAGTTTACAAAGGTTAACCATGAACTTCGATCATATTGCTTACGGTAAAGATGCTCCAGAGGACATTAATGTTGTCATCGAGATTCCAGCCAACTCTAGCCCGATCAAGTATGAAGTAGAAAAAGAGTCTGGTGCTTTATTAGTCGATCGTTTTATGGCGACCCCTATGTTTTATCCTGCGAACTATGGGTTTATTCCTCATACCTTGGGTGACGATGGCGACCCTTTAGATGTGTTGGTGATCACTCCTTATCCTGTGCAGCCAAGCTCCGTGATTCGTTGCCGACCTGTTGGCGTTTTGAAAATGGAAGACGAAGCCGGGGGTGATGAAAAATTGCTAGCGGTACCTCATGATAAGCTCACAACGTTATACAAAGAAGTTCAAGACATCGACGATGTGCCGATGTTGCTGCGTGAGCAAATCAAACACTTCTTCGAAAACTATAAAGACTTAGAAGCCGGCAAGTGGGTTAAAGTCGATGGTTGGGGTAATGCAGAAGAAGCAAAGAGTTTGATTCTTAAAGGCATTGAAGCCGCCAAATAACCGCTATATGAAATTTCTGGGAGTCATCGGTTATTTGACTCCCATTCCTCTTTTGAACCGCATCCCTCAATCCATACCACTGCAATACTTGTTTGTTCTTGGGTGGTTCCATTTCACCCGGTATCCATGCGATTATCCTCTTGATAACAATAACAGCATTGAACTTTAAGGACAGTTGTATGACGAGTGGCAGTATAAAAATAGATAATCGAAAAATAAGCCTGTATGCCCGAAGATTTTTTTCGGTTTTGTTTATCGCGATCTTAATGCCGATGACGCTAGCAAAAACACCCCCAAATACCGATCAAGCCGTTGCCGAACAATCCGCTTCACAGCCTAAACCTTTTGAATACCGCGTTCAGAAAAAAGGGACCTTTTTTGGTGAGACCATGGAGTATGAAGTGGTGGTGCGTGATCATTGGGTTCGTGATGAAGAGCAAAAGCCAATTGCCAGTTTATCCAGCCTGTTTTATCGCAAATTAGATGAAGATGAACCGGAAAAAAGGCCCATTGTTTATGTTTTTAACGGTGGGCCAGGCTCTTCTTCGGTGTGGTTGCACATGGGGTTATTAGGACCTAAACGAGTGATTGTCCCGAGTGATGCGACATTAGCAGGCGCTCCACCCTATCCAATAGAAAATAATGCATTGTCACTCCTTGCTGTTGCTGATTTGGTGTTTATTGATCCGGTTGGAACTGGGTATTCAAGAGTGCTTGGAACCCAAGAAGAAAAAGAAAACAATCGTGAACAGTTTTTTGGGGTGGATGAAGATGCTGAGAGCATTTCAAATTTTATTCAAGAACATTTAACTCGATACGGACGTTGGGCATCTCCCAAATTTTTAATCGGGGAAAGTTATGGAACCACGCGTTCAGGTTTGTTGGTTGAAAAATTACAAGGGTCATTGCAATCGGTTTTTTTAAATGGAGTGGTATTGATCTCGGCCGTTTTAGATTTTTCATTAAATGATTTTTACAGCAGTAACGAATTAGCTTATATGGCCTTTTTGCCTACCTATGTGGCGACAGCCCATTACCATAAACGATTGCAAGACAAGCAAGCCTCACTTGATACCTTATTAAAAGACACTAAAGCTTTTATTTTTGATACCTATTTATCCGCGCTTGTTAAAGGCAATCGACTCCGTCATGCAGAGAATAAGGCCATTGCTGAGCGATTGCAGGTTCTGACAGGGTTGCCGCTAGATGCAATTAAACGCGCCGAAAATCGCATCCGTGATGATTACTTTAGAAAATTACTGCTACGTGAGACCAGTCAAGTGGTTGGCCGCTTTGATAGCCGGTACCTTGGACAAGATCAAAATGACGTAGAAAATAGCCCCGATGGCGATCCCTCTGACTACGGCATTAGCTCAGCTTATACGGCAGCACAAAACCATTACCTGTTCCATACGTTAGGCATTAAACGCGATGAAACCTATCGAATCTTTACTGATGAAGCGTGGGAGCATTGGAACTGGGTATCGGCCCAAGAACGCTGGTATCAAGCCTCTCCCATTGATGTGACTCAAAAACTCGATAGGGGGATGCGTGAAAACCCCAACCTGCAGCTATTCGTTGCGAACGGGTATTACGATTTGGCGACACCTTTCTTTGCTACTGAGTTGGCGCTTACACGATATCGGATGGACCCTGATCGAATCAAAATGCACTATTTTGAGGCAGGTCATATGATGTACACCCACCAACCGTCATTTGAGCGGCTTGCTAAGGCGCTTAAAGCCTTTGTTTTAGACGCAAGCGTTAAACCAAAGATGCAAGGTTCCAAATAACAAATTGACAACCATCATTCTCAGGCGCCAACTAAATATATAATTCGGTCACAATGTGGCCGTTTTGCGCTGGTGCTTGCCTTTGGCCTTATGTATAATGCGCTTCCTTGTGGTGCTCAAGTGCTCTATTTTGGTGCGCTGAGCCTGGATGATTGCAGGCCCCTACTCTCCCAAACACCAGTGGCCTGCGATCAACCAACATCATGGTCGTTCACCGTTTTGAGCGGCGTATTATCGGTTTTTTGTATAGGTTTAGTCGCTCAGCATGAATGCGTCGGCAGATTCTAGTGGGACCACCATCGGCTGTTTGTTGTTGCCTAACTTTTCGTTGTTAGAGTACAGCAGTGTCAGTGAAGTGCTTGCCCAAGCGAACGAGCATCAGGGCCGTCCGCTATACCAAGTTCATACATTAGGCGTTGAAACACCGGCCGTGAGCCAAGGTGGTATCAAAGTCTCTTGTGAATCAGCGTTGTTTGCGCCCAAGCTGGACGTACTCGTTGTGTTCGCAACCCGTCGTACCCCTCAGTATTGTGGCGATGAAATCATTCAATGGCTGCAAGCTCAATCCAATAGTGGCGTCGAGCTAGTGGGCGTGGGCGATGGTATTCAGTGGCTTGCACGTACTGGATTGCTGCGTAATAAAACCGTGACGGTGCCTTGGTGGGATCGCCTCGAAGCACGCAATCGTTTGCCTGATTCTGAACTGAGAAACTGCTTATACCTGAGCCAAGACAATCTCAGCTCGGTTGCTGGCGGTATGTCTGCTTTGCACTGGGTGCTTGATCGTGTTCGTAAACATCAGGGAGAAGCGCTCGCTTCTACTTTGGCTGACCATTTGTTGATCGAACGCATTCGCAGTGGTGATGAGCTGCAACGCGTGCCATTGCAATCTCGATTAGGTCAAAGCCAACCTAAGCTGACAGAAGCGGTTGCTCTGATGGAAGCCAATATTGAAGAACCGTTGACCACTGAAGACATCGCGGCACACGTTGGCTTATCACGTCGTCAGTTGGAGCGTTTATTTAAGCGTTACTTGAACACTGTTCCCAGTCGTTACTACTTACAAATACGTCTTGAGCGTGCTCGTAAGCTACTGCGTGAGACCAGCCTTTCCATCGTAGACATTGGCCTACAATGTGGATTTTCGTCGGGTCCTCATTTCAGTACCTCTTATCGAAATCACTTCAATATCACGCCTAGCGAGGAGCGAATACTCAGAGATAGGCGCTAAATAGTTTCTAAAAAGTCGATCTAATCGGCCGTTTACAGCTTTCTCCGCAACTAGGTGACGCAATCTAGAAGGTAGCCCTGTCTGGAATTTGGCTAGACTTGGCTCGTTTGGGAGAGTAGAGGTGTAAAATGGCCGACCATATTACCGTTAGCCGGGATTTATTTGATGAGGTCATGGTGCCCAATTACGCACCAGGTCCTATCGTGCCTGTTAAAGGCCAAGGGTCTCGAGTGTGGGACCAGGAAGGAAAAGAATATATCGACTTTGCTGGTGGCATCGCGGTGACGGCTTTAGGGCACTGTCATCCAGCCATGGTAAAAGCCTTACAAGATCAAAGTGAAAAACTGTGGCACGTTGCCAACGTGCTCACCAATGAACCAGCGCTTAGGTTGGCAAAAAAACTCACCGATTTAACCTTTGCAGACAAAGTCTTTTTCTGTAATTCAGGCGCTGAAGCGAATGAAGCCGCGTTTAAACTGGCGCGTCGTTATGGTTATGATCGTTTCAGTGAACAAAAAAACGAAATCGTATCCTGCAAACGCAGTTTTCATGGCAGAACGCTGTTCACCGTCTCTGTAGGCGGGCAACTGAAATATCGTGAAGGGTTTACCCCCGCTCCAGAAGGCATTAAACACGGTGAATTCAATGACCTTGAAAGCATTCGTGCACTTGTCGGTGACAATACCTGTGCCATCGTCGTGGAACCCATACAGGGGGAAGGCGGTATTGTACCAGCGGATAAAGCTTTCCTTGAAGGCTTGCGCCAGCTGGCAACGGATCATCAAGCCTTATTGGTTTTTGATGAGGTTCAATCGGGCGCTGGCCGAACGGGCTCTCTGTACGCCTATCAGCACTACGGTGTTACGCCAGATATTCTGACCACAGCTAAGGCGATGGGGGGAGGTATTCCTATCGGTGCTATGTTAGTGTCAGATGCCTATGCTAAGCATCTTGCCATTGGTACCCATGGAAGCACCTATGGGGGCAATCCGCTTGCCTGTGCTGTAGCCGAAGCCGTGATGGATGAGATCAGCTCTGACGCAGTGTTGTCTGGCGTTCGCCAAAAGCATCAGTTATTCAAAGAACATTTTAATCAGCTCCAATCTGAATTTGACGTATTCACAGAAGTGCGTGGTGAAGGGCTTCTGTTAGGTATTGAGCTAGCAGAAGCTTGGCATGGCAAAGCAAAAGACTTTGTCAATGCTGCCTTGCAAGAAGGCGTTATGATTTTGGTTGCAGGCCCAAATGTCTTGCGTTTTGCTCCTTCTTTGATCATTCCTGACGAAGATATTCAAGAAGGCGTGAATCGTTTAAGACGTGCGATTGAGCGTGTCGTCGCTGCATAACCTATAACTTGTTGCAGAGTAAATAAGCGTTGCCTGTGAAGGCAGCGCATTGAGTATCGGTAATAAAACCGATGGCTCGGGCTGCTTGCAACCTAAAAATGACCATTATAAAGCTGCACATCGCTTTTGTGATGCACAGAGGAGGCTCATCCCATGATGATCGTTCGTCCTTGTACATTGGCAGATTTGCCGGCCATTGAAGATTTAGCCGTTGAAAGTGAAGTGGGCATTACCACTTTGCCGGTTAATAAGGAAAAACTAAAAGAGAGAATTGACCTCTCAATCCAATCCTTCAACGGCCAAGCCAAAGAATTGGCCAATTATTTATTTGTTTTAGAAAACACTGATAATCAAGACATTGTTGGCGTTGCCGGCGTGATTGCCAGAGCGGGTGCTGGCGGACCCTTTTACAGTTATCGTAAAGAAGATGTGATTCATAGTTCACCTAGTTTAGGGGTTAACAATCGAATCCCTTCTTTGCATCTTTGTCATGACTTAACCGATCAAACACAGCTTTGTTCTTTTTTTATTAAGGAAGATTACCGGCAGACACCAGCTGCAGAGCTGTTATCGCGCGCGCGTTTACTGTTTATTGCTGAACACCGAGACAGTTTTGGGGAATATATTATTGCTGAAATCCCTGGGATTTTAGATGAAGAAGAAAATAGTCCTTTCTGGGACAGCGTTGGCAATCGATTTTTTGGGGTAGATTACAGTTTAGCTGAATACTACAGCGGGGTAAAAAGCCAAGCGTTCATCGCAGAGATGATGCCGCCCTACCCTCTGTATGTACCTTTGTTGACTGAAGAGGCACAAAAAGCGCTGGGACAGCCTAATGATAATGCGATGCATACCTTATCTTTTTTGAGAAAGGAAGGCATGAAACCTACACATTACATTGATATTTTTGATGGCGGGCCGACATTAAAAGCGAATATCCAACGATTATTAACCATTCGCAACTCTCGTAAAATGCTCTCAAAATTGGTTGATCATAAAACCTTGGGTGGGCACCACTTAATCGCGAATACACGTATGTCAGGCTTCAGAGCCGGCCTGATTAATTTGCAAGGGGCTTATGGTGATGAGCTTCCCATAACCCAAGAAACGGCAACGCGGCTTTCGTTGGAGCCAGGTGATTCTTTACGTGTAATTGAGTTATAAGCAAAGAGGGTAAGGCTATGATGATTGTTCGACCGATCCGTGAAAGCGATTTGCCGTCTTTGTTTGAGCTTTCAAAAAAGACAGGTAAAGGGCTTACAACGCTGCAATCTGATGAAGCGTTTTTATTAAAGCGTATTCAATTATCAGAGCATGCGTTTAAAAACTGTCATGAATACGGAGAAGGCAGTTTCTTATTTGCGCTGGTTGATTGCAAAGAAGATAAAATTGTTGGTATTTCAGGCATAGAATCAGCGCTTGGCTTGTTGGACCCTTGGTATAATTATCGTGTGGGTTCAGAGGTGCATGCTTCACGTGAATTAAATCTTTATCATAAAAGCGATATCTTGTTCTTAAGTAATGACATGACCGGAAAATCCGAGATTTGCTCATTATTCTTAGATCCTGAATACAGAAAAAATGCAAACGGCCATATTCTTTCAAAGTCACGCTTTTTATTTATGAGTGAATTTTCTCATTTGTTCGCAGAAGATGTCATCGCAGAAATGCGTGGACAGTGTGATTTAGATGGTGTGTCACCTTTTTGGGAAAGTCTTGGAAAGCACTTTTTCAATATGCCTTTCGATGAAGCCGATTTCTTAACTGGGACAGGCAATAAAACCTTTATTGCTGAACTGATGCCTAAGTTTCCTATTTACACCTCTTTTCTAGATCCAGCTGCCCAAGCAGTAATAGGGGAGGTGCATGCAGATACCAAGCCCGCGAGAGCTATATTGGAAAAAGAAGGGTTTGAATACAGAGGGTATATCGATATTTTTGATGGTGGCCCTGCACTTCAGGCAAAAGTCAATGAAGTGAGAGCCGTGCGTGACAGTCGCGTGAAAAAGATTCGTATTACCGATCAACCTGAGGGTTCGGATCGTTGCCTTATTGCTACACGCACTCAGGCAGACTTTCGTTCAACGCTTATAAGGGCCAATGCTGCAGCTGAATGTGTCGATATTACCCCCGAAACGGCTGATTGTCTGCATTTGTCATCAGACGATACGATTCGCTTGGTCGAGCTTATGCCTAACGAAAATGGGAGCCAATCATGATACAAGGTCAATTACTGATTAATGGGCAGTGGGTTTCTGGGCAGGCTGAATCGCTCACGTCGTACAACCCTTATGATGGCAGTGTTTTGTGGGAAGGAAAATCCGCCTCCAGTGAGCAGGTGAGCGATGCCATACGGGCGGCTCGTACTGCGTTCACTGAATGGTCCCAACGGGCAGCAGAAAATAGAATTGCCATTATAGAGGCCTTTGGTGAGCAGCTAAAAACGCATCAAGAAGCGCTAGCGACGCTTATTGCTCAAGAGACCGGAAAACCGTTATGGGAAACTCGAACCGAAGTGGGCGCTATGATGGGCAAAGTCGCCATCTCCATTAAAGCCTATCATGAGCGTACAGGCACCCATGAAAGCGAAACGGCCGTTGGGCGGGCGCGGTTACAGCACAAACCTCACGGCGTCGCTGCTGTGTTTGGTCCTTACAATTTCCCAGGTCACTTACCCAATGGCCATATTATCCCTGCATTAATTGCTGGCAATACTTTGATTTTTAAACCCAGTGAATTAACACCAGCAACCGCACAGCTAACACTCGAACTTTGGGAAAAGGCGGGTTTACCAAGTGGCGTTTTAAATTTAGTGCAAGGGGGTAAAGACGTAGGTGTTGCGTTGTCTACTCACCCAGATATTGACGCGCTCTTTTTTACCGGTTCTTCTGCGACTGGAAAAGTGCTTAGCCAAGCCTATGCCACTCAACCAGGAAAAATACTCGCGTTGGAAATGGGGGGTAATAATCCTCTCATTGTCGATGAAGTTGAAGATTTGTCGGGTGCGGTGCACCATGTTTTGTTTTCTGCGTTTGTTTCTGCGGGACAGCGTTGCACTTGTGCTCGTCGCTTATACATTCCCAATACCCCCTTTGGTGACAAATTGTTATCCGCTGTCATAGAAGCAGCTAAAGCACTTGAAATTGGTCAATACGATCAAGATCCTCAGCCTTTCTATGGAACGGTGATTCAACCTTCTACGGCTAAACAGTTATTGGAGGCACAGGCTAACTTAATCGCTCAAGGAGCAAAATCGCTGTTGACGATGGAAGCTAAGAATGAATATGGCACCCTTTTAAGCCCTGGGATCTTAGACGTTACGTCCATTAAAAATCCTGTTGATGAAGAGCATTTTGGGCCTTTATTAAGCGTCATTAGGTACGATGATTTGGGAGAAGCTATTCAGCTAGCGAACCAAACGCGTTATGGTTTATCAGCAGGTATATTGACTGATTCAAAAGAACGGTACGAACAATTTTATCAATGCATTCGAGCAGGTATCGTTAACTGGAATAAACCATTAACCGGCGCCAGTTCAGCAGCACCTTTTGGTGGTTTAGGTGACAGCGGGAATCATCGTCCTAGTGCGTATTATGCAGCCGACTATTGTGCTTACCCTGTTGCTTCATTAGAAGCAGATAAAACTGAATGCCCGAAAACTCTGTCACCAGGAATGCACCTATGAAAGCCTATGAAGTGAATTTCGATGGGCTGGTTGGCCCGACGCATAATTATGGTGGTTTGTCTTACGGCAACGTTGCTTCTTATAATAATTACCAAGCGGTTTCCAACCCAAAAGAAGCGGCTTTGCAGGGCTTAAAGAAAATGAAAGCGCTGCATGATATGGGGTATAAACAGGGAATCCTACCCCCTCATGAACGCCCTGCAGTTGCCTTTTTAAAAGCATGGGGCTTTGATGGGACAGATCATCAGGTATTGGAAAAAGTTGCAAAAACATCCCCTGAATTATTGGCGCAAGTCAGTAGTGCCTCTTGCATGTGGACAGCCAATGCAGCGACTATTTCCCCCAGTGCTGATACCCAAGATGGCCGGGTACATTTAACGGTTGCTAATTTAAATAATAAATTGCACCGCTCAATTGAACATGAAACCACGTTGGCGATATTAGAATCGATTTTTTCTGATGACGGCTGCTTTGCAGTTCATCCAGCACTCCATTCTGTCAGTCAATTAGGGGATGAGGGAGCCGCTAACCATACCCGTTTTTGTACGGATTATAATGAACGAGGGGTGGAGTTTTTTGTGTATGGCGCATCAGCTTTGAATCGAGACGCTAAAGCCCCTAAAAATTTTCCGGCTCGACAAACGCTTGAAGCCAGTCAGGCAATTGCGCGCATTCATGGTTTGAATGATCAAACGGCCTTTTTTGCACAGCAAAATCCCGATGTCATTGATCAAGGCGTTTTTCATAATGATGTCATTTCGGTTGGTAATAAGAATGTGCTTTTCTATCACGAAGATGCCTTTCTAGAAACCTCATCTGTTTTGGACGGGTTAAACCAACGCTTACAAAATACAGAGCTGGTATCTATATGTGTACCCCGAGCGCAAGTCCAAGTGCAAGACGCTGTCAAATCGTATTTATTTAACAGTCAGTTGTTAAGCACAGACGATGGGAAAATGGTGTTAATTGTACCTAAAGAATGTCAGGAAAACGCTAATGTCTGGCATTACCTTGAAGGCTTGCCAGCGTTGGGTACCCCTATACAAGACGTAAAAGTCTTTGATTTAAAGCAGTCAATGCAAAATGGTGGCGGGCCGGCTTGCTTACGATTACGTGTGGTTCTGTCAGAGCAAGAGCTTCAGGCAATGAATCAGGGAGCCTTGTTAACCGACAAACGGTATGATCAGTTAGTTCACTGGGTTGAAAAACATTATCGTGATCGACTTGCACCGAGTGATTTGGGTGATCCAGCATTACTTGATGATGGTCGGGCAGCTTTGGATGAGTTAACCAAAATATTACAATTAGGTTCAATATACCCATTTCAACATTAATGGAACTTATATTGCCGTACAATTGCATCTGTTAAATCATAATATCGCTAGTGGTAGCAGATGCAATTTTTAAATGGATTATTCTGCAGGTTTTTGCACTTCTTTTGTTGTGAAACCTTTGGCTTCGTCTAACCACTCTTTGATTTTATGCTTCTCTTTTAATGCATTCAGGCCTTTATTAAAATCTTTGATTATTTTATCATTACGTGGATTGGCTTTGCTCATCAATAAATGCCAGCTGCCCGAGCGGATGGTTTTGGGGTGATAAGTGATTTTGCTGGCTACCCCTGCATCGAACTCACTTTGCAATAAGAACCACCCTACATATTCATTATTGATGGCAAGATCAATTTGGCCTTCAAGCAGTTTTTTGAAATTTCTAACATCAGAATCTGCTCGAATAACATTTATGGTGTTGTTTTCTTCTGCTTGCTTGAAAGCTTCCCCATAATAATAACCGCCTGTTGCACCAATTTTATAGGGTTTTAAGTCTTCCCATTTTTCCCAGTCAATTTTTTTACTTTTAAGGTAAAAGAAGACTTCATCGGCATCGAAAATCGGCTCGCTATAGTAGAAAAATTTTGCACGATCATCATTATATGTCCAGGCTATAGAGCCATTCCATACACCCGCTCTGGCTAGCTCTAAAGCTTTGTCCCAAGGGAAAAACCCATAGGTGGCTTTGTAGCCTGCTTCAGCAAAGGCTTCAGAAACGATCCGGCTGCCAACACCGTGGTGCTCTAAATTTTGTGATAAGAATGGAGGCCACTCGCCATTGGTGAGTTTTATTTCTTCAGCGGAATGGATTTTTACCGTTAGAAAAAGCGTTATGAATATGAAAAAAGTGCGAGACAACATCCTTGTTAACCTCTTGCCACGATGGAAGCATTCATGCCTTGATGAATGCTTCTACATAAAATTTAATCAGAGTGAGATGCTTTCACTGTCATCATCATCGTCCTCTGCAAAATTATAATCCATAGAGGTGCTTGGAACTTGCAGATAATACCCCTGAATGAAATGCACACCAACGGTCCATAAAGGTGCCATGGTTGTAGCATGTTCAACCAGTGGAACGATGGATTTTTTCTGTTTCTCATGAATGCCTTCAAGCAGCTCTTTGAGGCTTTCGACGGATTCTTGGTTGTTGGGGTTTAATTCCTGAGTGAATGAACCATCAACTTTGACGTAATCTGCATTCACGTGGCCAAATATTTCAAAAGGTTTGACGGCGCAACCAAAGCGACTGATTGCGAGCTTGCATCCCAGTTTGCCCATAGCAGCCGTCATGGCGGCTGCTTGTTTTAGGTGCGAGATGATGTCCACTTCTGAAAACTGGAAGATTAATGAATGAGGCGGCAACTTAGCCGTTTGCAATACTTTTGCGATCCATTTAACCAATTCAATGTCGTTAAGCGAATGCGGTGTCATATTGACAAACAAACGTGCATCACTCCCTTTAGAGCGTTTTTCGCTAAGCATCTTGCACGCATTTAAAATAACCCAGCGGTCAATTTTCTGTTTGATTTCAGGGTTGATGCTGTCATTCATAAACTCGATGGGCGAGACTTCTTTGTCTTCGTCAATCAACCTTAAAAGGACTTCGTAGTGCTCACCTGGATCATCGCGCAATGTAATGAGTGGTTGAAAGAGTAATCGGAATTGATTGCTTTTGAGAGCATTGACCAGTTTTGCTTTTAAACGCTCATCATTGCTTTCGGCAAGCACGGCAGGGTTGTATACGTAAACGCCATTGCCTTCTTTGTTGTCCTTTTTAACGTAGTCAGCAGCCTCATGGCCTTGTTCAAGAACGGCTTTATGATTACGAGTGCTTTCACCAATAATGGAAACACCAATACTGACAGTGACTTGTATCGTGCGATTTTTGACGGCAACGAGATGTTCTGCAATGGCTTTGCGAATTAAATCAGCAAAGGTCTGGTTATGATCCGCTGAGCTATCTGGAGAGATAATTCCGAAAACATCGTCACTGATACGGCCGATAACATCATCTTTTCGGCACTTATCTTTAATGAGGTGGGCTATGTCGCTGACGACCAAGTCAGCACCTTCAATACCTACCAATGAGCGTACTTTTCCAAAATTATCAATATTAATATACAGAAGTGCACCACCGCTGCCGCCGCTCATGGCTGAATTGTCAACAGTGTCTGACAAGCATTCCATGAAGTAGTGGCGGTTATGAAGCCCAGTTAAGAGATCTTGGCGAGCCACTTCGGTTAATTTTGCTTCAATTGCCGCAGAGTCTTGATTACTGCTGATCACAATTTGGGTGCATGGCTCTTCATCGTAAGTCGCTCGCTGCAGTTTCATGTGAACTTTGGATGACTCGCCGCCGCGCATGGATATTGTGCAATCCATTTCTCCGCGTCGCGTTTTTCCAGCACGAAAATCCTTTTCAAATATTTTGTACTGTCCCTGATCTTCCGCTGAGATCAAATCAATGACGGGAACGGGTAAAATATCATCGGGGTCTTCATACCCGAAAAGTTCAGCGTAAGACTCATTTAAAAATATGTGCATGCCTTCATGCACGTAAGCAATAGCGTCTTTTGAACTCTCGAGTAGGGTTTGGCAGCGCTTCTCAGACTCGCGGAATTGGGCCTCTGCTTCACGTAGCTCACGACGCATCCGCAGGTGCTTTAGTTCACGCAATATGATTTGAATGAGATGATTGTTTTCACCTGTAGGGACAATGTCCTGTGCACCCATTTTTAAGGCTTGTTCTATCCGAACGGAATCAACCTCTGGATGCAGGAGGATGGTGGGTACATCTTTCCCAAGGCGTTGAATTTGTGAAAGGACCTCTTTACCGGACAGATTTGGGGTCTCTAATCGGGCAAGACATAAATCCCAACTTTGAGCATTGAGCTTGTCGGTTAATTCTTGGAGAGAATTGACCCAATGAGCACGGGTAGCGTGACCTGCTGTTCGTAACAAGCTGACCATGCCTTCGGCTTCATTTTGACTTTCTGCAGATACCAGCAGACGTATCGCTTCTTTGTGTTTTTCCATAAGTTACAAATACTTTCGGAGCAATCTATCGCTGCCATTATAAAGGCAAACCGCGTTTATGTATGCGGTTGTCTTCAAAGGTTTTGATAACAACTCCTTGGTTGTCCCTTTTGGTAAGTCAGGTACCCTTTGCAAATGCGTCTTGCTTATTCGCTATCCAAAAGCGATCAGTCGTCAATAAAGGATCCCCGATGACCGATTCTTCTGGCTCTCCCTCTAAGTTAAGCAGAATTCGATCTTCTGGTTGGAAGATTTTTCGAGGCAGGATAAGCAGGGGGGTTGGGGAGAGTTCAAGCACGTTGGCTTGGAGAATGGGGTAAATCGTGGAAGGTTGCTGGCCAATGTTGTGTAGCTGAGCAGTTCCAGCCAACGCGTTTTGAGCTAAGCAGCGAATGCCTATTTGAAAGCGGGAAGAGCTAACAGAGCAGCGCGCGGCCCAACAAATAGACGCAAGCGACCAGTCTGACATGCCGGGTTCTTTAAAACAGCAGAGTTCGCCTATGCGCACCCCATGAGGAAACTCACCTTCCAATGCGATCCCAGAAGCACTGTTGTTGAGAGTTTTAAGCTTTTGCACGTTGGAGTAAGTAACAGACGGCGGTGTTGCAGTGTTCTTTTGTAATATTGGGTAAAGGTTATCTAAACCAAGAATGAAATTTGCCCAAGAAGCATGAGTTTGCCTTCTGCGTCTGCGGTTAGGAAGACGGTCCCACATATGCTGAAGGTGACGTTCAAGGCCGGTATGACTGCGGTGTAAGCGTTTTAAACGATCCAGTACCTCATCAAACACAACCCAACGTAAGGATTCAGGGTATTGCTTCCCAGTGGTTTCACTTAATCCAGGATAATGAGCGCCTTTGGGTATGGAAAGATCAAGGCACCAATGATGAATTTGAGAACGCCTGAGCACATTTTGACCTGGGTTGACCAGCTGCACGTGGGGCGCTAATTGATTGATGAGTCGAGGTAAAAAGCTGATTTGATGCTGACTGAGGTGAGCATAACCCGAACCGCCAAGAAGTAACATTCGGTGATAGGGAAGGGACCACGACATAGTATGGAATAAAGGGTCATGAATGTTTTTGTTGGTCCAGCGATTTTTTTCACCCAACGAAAATAGTGCATGAACGATCCACCACCACTTAGCAGGTATGTTCGCTCGTTGTTTAATGTATAACTCCATTCGTCTCGACCAGGCTTGAAGTTGCCGATGACAAAGAGCCATACAGACTTTGTTGGTCAAACGCTCATGAGATGCTCCTTGCTGATGTTCAAAAACACCTTTATAGGCAGAAATGAGCTGAGTCCATAAGTAATCTATCGCTTGGAGTTGCTTTTGGTCGGGAGTTCCATTCAGCGAATGGAGCGCTTGATCTTTTAATAGCTCACGTTCTAACCGATAAATGTGAGGTCTAATGCGGTCAATTAACTCAAATTGAGTAAGAGCCGATGTTCGCAGTGTTACGACGTCTTTCAAAGCTTTTGCCAGTATTGCAAAGGCATGACTCGATAAGTTTGAGTCCAGATGTTTTAACCAATGCTCAAAAGCTTTTATTTCCGACTGTTCTATCGAATTCTGCTTTGAACGATGTTTGGTTGAATGTTGGATCAATGAACGGATGGACATAGCCTAAGGGATGTTGTGATGTGATAACCCTGCCAATGCAACAACAAGGCCTACCTTTGCATTGAGCAGCTTGAACTGAGAAAAGCCTTTAGTATCACGAAATTTTAGCAGGGAAAGCCGATTGAAATATAAGGGCGTATTGACTTTGATCGGTTCGGATACGCCCTCAATTGTCTATTTAAAGACTATGTTAAGCGCAACATTTCTACCCAGCTATCCATTAAAGTGTACAGTTGCTGCTGCATGCTATCGCTGATGTGCAAACGGTCTTCAATTTCTTCTTCTGACATCACATATGGCTGAGTGTTATCCAGTTCATGCCTTGCTTTATTGATTAGGCGGTGAATGAAGTCTCGATTCATTTCCAAGTGGAACTGAATGCCGACAATGTGTTCATCATAAACATAGCCTTGGCACGCACTGACGGGACTGCTGCCAATTGGCATGGCGCCCTTTGGTAAGCTGAATCCGTCGTGATGCCATTGGAATACGATGGGTTGTTCTTCCGGAAAAGCTTTTGCTAAAGGGGTCTTTAGAAAGTCTTTCTCTAATGTGATGGGATGCCAGCCAATTTCTCGATGAGGATTGACACGTACCTCACCGCCAAGTAACTCAGCTAAAATTTGTGCGCCAAGGCAGATACCCAAAATGGGTTTCTTTTGGTCAATCGCCTTTCGGAGGTAAGCTTTTTCTTCTATTAACCAAGGATATTCTTCAACATCGTGAACGCCCATCGGCCCACCCAAAACGATAAGCATGTCGATTTCTTCAAGCGCTGGCGGGTGTTCTTCAAGATACCATTGGGTGAATGAAAAGTCGTAATGGCGTGCTTCCGCCCAATCTTCTATGTGGCCTAACCCTTCATAGGGAACGTGCATAAACACATGTACTTTCATGGAATATCTACTGCTCTGGAATTTATGTGCCAAGTTTAATGTGCGCGTCTTTAAAGTGTAATCAATCTCACGCAACCTGGACGTGATTGACGAGACTGGTTAGAGAATAACGCTATAAAAATATGCAATTTGCGTTGATCGTTCAGGTACCTATGACGTTTGATGCCTGTGAACTAACCATTCGCAATAAGAAGACTGAAATCGATTATTCAGTACAACATCGCTTGAGAAAAAGGATGCAATTGATCATGAACGGGTTACGTACATTGTTGTTTTTCACAACCATTACCTTGTTTCAAATCGCTTGGGCAAAGCCCATTATCATTGCGCACCGAGGCGCCAGTGGTTATTTGCCTGAACACAGCCTCGAAGCTAAAGTTTTAGCCTTTGCGCAAGGCGCTGATTTTATCGAACAAGATCTTGTGATGACGAAAGATAATGAAATCGTAGTTTTACACGAACATTATTTAAATCGGGTCACAGATGTTGCTCAAAAATACCCTGGTCGAGCACGTGATGATGGTAAGTACTACGTGATCGACTTCACACTCGAAGAATTAAGGCAGCTTAGGATAACCAATGGCTACAAGGGAGATCCTAGTGGCCAGCCTCAACCCGAATGGCCAGAACGTTTTCCCGTATTTCAATCTCGTTTCAGCATACATACCTTTGCTGAAGAAATTGAGCTTATACAGGGGCTCAATGCATTGTTAGATCAGAATATAGGAATTTACCCTGAAATTAAATCCCCTTGGTTTCATCGACAAGAAGGAAAAGATATAAGTCAATCAGTTTTAGCTATATTGAAGCAGTATGGTTATGACTCTAAAAAAGATCCGATATTTTTACAGTCCTTCGATCCTAATGAGCTCTTAAGAATTGATCGTCAACTGCTACCAAAAATGCAAATGGATATCCCTCTTGTGCAACTGATTGCTGAGACCTCTTGGTTAGAAACCTATGAATTAAATGCGAAAGGTGAATGGCAACCTTACGATTACCAATGGATGTTCGAAAAGGGAGCGATGGCTCGTATCAGTGACTATGCCGAGGGAATAGGTCCCTGGAAACCTTTCATTATAAAGGAAACATCAACAGCCAAAGATATTCAGGTAACACCAATGGTCAGGCGTGCACATGCAGCCGGTCTGGTGGTTCATCCTTATACCTTTCGAGCTGATACTGGCCGCATACCATCATGGGCACACTCATTCGAAACGATGGTGAAACTTTTTGTAGAAGAAGCAAAAATTGATGGGTTCTTTACGGATTTTCCAGATCGAGCAAGGAAGGCGATAGAATAATCTGAATGGGCAGCTAACTGTAATCACGTATCGAAAAGAAGCCTGACACTAGAGCAGTGACAGGCTTCAGGTTTTTACATAGGTTGGTGACGATTAATGCGCTTTTCAGCAATCACGCTCATAACGCCATCAAGCTCAGTAATATCCATTGCTGCTTTTCCAAGATCATGATGTTTTGGTTGCAACACAACTATTCCTGTGTTTGGAGAGGAAGAGACTACTTCATACTGACCTCTCTGTTGGATTTTATTCATGCCCTCCGGGTTTGCCTCAACAATCAATCTGCCGGTTAACTTTCCTATCTGACCTGAATATCGATCATAAATAAGTGTTCCTGCTTGAAGGGTTGTTTTGGTATCCGTTGTAATGACGGCTAATTTAGAGTTGCCTACCGAGATCGACTTTATTTGAGAGAAATCGATTTTGTGTTCGTTATTCAGGCTGCTTATATCGGTATTGGTATCAGGGGCCTCGGTGAGGCCCTTTTCGGTTGCATTCGAATCTGCATATAGGTTAAAGCTGAGTAGCAGAGCGCCGGATAAAAGAGAAACAGTTTTCATCGATAACTCCTATTATTGTTTAATGTGGCCGTAAAAACGCACTTTGAATTGGGTAACTTTTCCTGCGTTTTTATTATTCGGAAAATACTCATAGCTCACACTGCCAAAGCGATCTGGGAATAGACCCACTTTCATGTCACCTCCATGAGTATCAACCACTTTAAGAGTCCACTCCCCTTTTACTTTTTCACCATAAAAAGCGTTCGACAACATTACAAAATCTTTCAAGTCAGCGGCATCATCTTCGAGCTTTAACACTTCTTGATCTTGTTGGTCAGCGAGCAAACCATTTCTACCGGTTAACAGTAGGCTGCGCGTTCTCGGTTGATCAGAACCTGAAGCAGGTGAAAGCAGTTCAACAGATAAATCTGCGTCACGTTCATGTTCAGTGCTGAGCATGATTTGCACACCTTCTATCACGAAGTTTGGATCAAACTTGTAGCGTTTAAGGTTGGCATCAATCAATTTGCTTGGATCGAAATTGATCGCTGCGCCCGCTACAGAATTATCAGGAATACTTTGCTCGTCGAAACGGTATTGGCTTAGCCAAGGTGTTTCAATTAAGTCCGGCAAAGGCTTGTGTTCCTTGCTTGCATCCAAAGCTTTTTTCACATTAATACGACCGAATCCATACCAGTTATGGAAAGCCAGGCCCACCTTGTTTGTTGTCCAGCCTTCTTCAGCAACGAACTCTCCGTCTTGGAGGGTCAGTTTGACGGGTGCAAAA
Organism: uncultured Saccharospirillaceae bacterium; assembly: GCA_947499545.1. Lineage (GTDB taxonomy): Bacteria > Pseudomonadota > Gammaproteobacteria > Pseudomonadales > Oceanobacteraceae > CANMOZ01. The sequence goes on along the minus strand of CANMOZ010000009.1, from coordinate 121,295 downwards.
TCTTTATCCACAGGGTCGGCGGTTGTTAATACTAAATGTTTCGCATCACGCCAGGTTAAATGAGGGTTCGCGCCCAGTAATAATGCAAACGCACCTGCCGCATTGGGTGTTGCAGAGGAAGTTCCGTTCATGGTTGAGGTGTAATGGCAGTCAGGGTTAAGCGGATGTTGCCCACCATGGAAACTGACATTTGTATTTTTAGAGTAACCACGGTTGCAGCCAGATGCGTCTGTTGTCACCATGGCAGGGTGGGTTTCTCCGTATTCACCAGCTGGGCTTGCTAATAATACCGCAGAGCCTGTTGTAGAATAAGTTGCTTTTAAATGCCCTGAGTTAGCGCCTGTGCCGGCAGCGAGCCCTCCAATACTGATATTAAAAAAGCTAGCATTGTAGGGGTCTGTGTTGATATTACTCATTGGCAGTACACGTTCATCACGAGCACGCACAACGTAACCGTACTGATCGCCTTTATAGGTAAATCGCGTTCTAAAATAATTGAACCCATTTCCTGCTGCTTTAACAAATAATGCACCTTTGCCATCGTTATTTTGTCTGACAACAGCTTCGTGTACTTTTTCCTCTAATATTAGGTCTGTATCGGTAAAAGGTATGGGCCAAATTGTGCTGATGCCATAGCTCTGGTTGAAGATGTTAACGTCATCGGAGAACCCGATCATGCCGTGGCTTTTATACCAACTTTCAAAGCTTTGCTCACTGAGATAGTTCATACCAATCAAGCTTGCTTCAGGTGCGACACCTCTGCCGCCTTTCCGGTTATTCATTTCAGCAGCAATCAAACCAGCAACGGAGGTACCATGATCACCTCCTCCGCTCCATTCTGGGGATGGGTCAGCATCATTATGCTCTAAATCCAACGAGCGATTTTTAAGCACATTTTGTTTTAAATCTTCATGTTCAATTTCCATTCCGGTATCAGCTACCAATACCGTTACGCCTTTACCGGTTACCCCAGTTTTATGTAAACCGGCAATATTGAGGTCATTCCCTTTTTCTCCACCAAAAGCGGCAAATGCACGTTGACCAACATTTTTAAGGTGCCATTGTTGTGGGTATAGAGGGTCACCCGTCAAAATGATGTAGAAGTTACCCACATGAGATTCACCGCTTGTATCAGTCACTCGATAATGCAGAGTTTCTAGTTCTTCGGTGACTTCTACGTCTTCATTTAATACGTAAACAAACTCATCGGTTAGATCCACGGCTCCATCAGGCGCGAATATATCAACGCCATCGTGCCATTCCATGGTTCTAGGTTTGAGTGTGCCGAATTTTAGAGCATCGGCATTCAGCACTTTATACGTTAGAGGGTCGGATTCAGGGTCTGATCCTTTGAGTGTAATCGGCACGTGGTTTTCACTGCCAAGCACGATAGAACCACCGATCGCAGTTGGTCGATCATTGAGTCCGTTGACTTCTATATTGAAGGTTTTTGAAACAGTTGATTCTTGATCGCTAAGTACCAAAGAAAACTGGTCTTTTCCGAAGAAGTTCTTGTTTGGCTGGTAATAAATCATGCCTGAATTAATAAGGACTAATCCACTATTGGGGCCCTTACCAACAGATAAGCTGACGTCATCACCGTCGACATCCTTAATTTCAAATTCTGTGAACTCTAATTCCCCATCTTCCAATATATAAAAATCAGAGTCGCCGATGTATTGAGGTTGGTCGTTGACGTTGGTTACAATCACTTGCACCCACGACTCCACTTCATATTCGCCTGCGTACACCTTTACTGCGAACGAATCCATACCGAAATAGTTCGGTTTCGTTGCGATGCTTACGATGCCAGTGTCGGCATCAATGTCGGCTTTGACCCCTTGCCCTTGTGAGCTAATTTCGAAACGTGGTTTAGCCCCATGTAAATTCGTGACTTGAATTTTACGCTCAATATGAGAATCTTCTTTCAGTAAAACCAAATGAGTTGCAACAACGGGAGCACCCCCTTGAGTATCAATTTCAAATGCCGCAACAGCTGCAGGGTCACTTAATGGAGCGGTAAGTTTAAGAGCAATTTCTGCATCTTGTTCGGCTTCACCATCGGTAAAGGTTACGCGAAAGCGCGCTTCTTTTAATGGATTGCTCTCATCAGGTTTATAGGTAAATTTTCCTGTACTTTCATTTAACTCAAGATTTCCATGATCTGGGTGCTGTGTCAGACGAAACTGTGTTAAGGAACTGTCGGGGTCCTGTACTTGTAAAGTACCTTGTATGCTGCGTGTTGCTCGATCGATATGCAGTTCAACATCAACCAGTTCTGGCGCGTCATTCACCGCTTGAATATTAAATATTAGAGCTGCGGTTTCTGAGCGATCTCCCTGTACAACACGGATGTTTACAATGTCGATGCCATTGGCATTTTTATTAGGCCGATAGGTAAAATCAAGCCCGTCTGATTTTAGCTTCCCTAAAGTCGGTTGGGTTACCAATTCTATTTCAACGTTCTCATTGGCAACTAATCCTTTGACTTTTATTTTTTCGTGTAAAGGCGAGTCTTCTTTTAACTGAAACACAGAACTTTTTATCGTAATGGGTTCATCGTCTGTATTGGCTGTCACACTTTCTTCGTTAGGAAGGTTTGGTTGAGAGGAAGTGTCTGTATTGTTGTTTTCATTATCCAAAGACAAGGGAGGGCGGGGGCTGTGATCATTTTCGGAAACTTGCGTATCCTCTGGTAACTGCGGAGTGCCCGATGGATCGTTTTCACTGGAATCAATAATAATGGGCGTGTCTGAATCCGTTGATACGGTTTGATCACTTACAAAATTCAACGTTTGTAGAAAACGGTCTTGATCGTTTAATTTTATTTCTAATATGACCTGGTCTTGCGAATCAAAGTGATTATCAGGCGTATACTGAAAATATAAATTTCCATCTTTGACCCAGTAATCAAACTGTCCATTTTTAGGTGCTTTATGGATGCTGATTTGGTTTTTAGACGTTAATTCGAAGCTTTGATAATCCAGAGTATGTTCAGATACTTTTTTTTCAGAAGCTGAAAATGGGGTCCTAAACGTATTGCTTTCACGGTTCAAAGATTCTTGATCAAAGGTTGGTTCTGTCAGTGCTTGATCCCAGGTTTTTGGTGTGGGCGCTTCACTTTGATTGCCCGACCCACCACATCCCGTAATGGCTGCCCCAATTGCACTTGCTAATAAAAGTTTTTTCATTCTTTCCCCAATAATAAATTTTTATAGTGGAACTTTTTTTGCTGTTTTTTCTAATTAGCATGAATTTTATTGTGCAAGCAATTAAATAAAAAAAATCGTCGTTTTAGGTCTAAAAATCGCTAATGATTTAGTTCTTTTAGTTATGGCGATATAATTTGTTTGAGGCGGCTGGCAAAAAGGAAAGATTTCTTGACTGAAGAAACGGAAAAATTGGAGCCGTTAGCTTAAGCGGCTAACGGCTTTTCATTGATGTTCTGGAAAGAAACGACATCAGATGAGGAAGGCTTTAATCACCTTTCGCACGGCTCACGTATTCGCCGGTACGTGTATCTATTCGCAGTACGTCACCAATATTGATAAACAATGGTACGCGCACAACCGCTCCTGTTGTTAAGGTTGCAGGTTTAGAGCCGCCTTGAGCAGTATCGCCTTTTAGGCCGGGGTCTGTTTCTGTGACTTCCAGCTCAACAAAGTTTGGTGGCGAGACGTTGAGCACTGCACCGTTATAGAGGGTTACTTGATAGGTGTCTTGTTCTTTCAGCCAGTTGATGGCATCACTCACAGCGTCTTGAGAAGCAGCATGCTGTTCGAAGCTGCCGTCGGTTGCCATGAAATGCCAAAACTCACCGTCGGTGTACAAGTATTCCATGTCGAGGTCCATGACATCGGCGCCTTCCAAGCTCTCACCTGACTTAAAGGTGCGTTCCCAAACACGACCCGTTTTGAGGTTGCGAAGCTTGACGCGGTTAAAGGCTTGGCCTTTTCCTGGCTTAACGAATTCATTATCTAAGATGGAGCAGGGATCCCCATCCAGCATGACTTTGAGACCTGAGCGAAATTCGTTGGTAGAATAGTTAGCCATTGAATAGATACACCTGAATTAAGGTTCAAAGCCGTTAATGATACCTCTTTCTGATGTCTCTGTGGACACTTCTGACTGGCAGAAGCAACTTTCTGGAATGATTCGCTCTCCAAAAGCCTTACTTTCAGCCTTGAATTTGAGTGAGTCTTTGCTTGAAGGGGCTGAGCTTGGTCATCAAGCCTTTGCCATTCGAGTGCCAAGACCCTATTTGAATCGGATTAAACCTGGAGACCCTAAAGATCCTTTGTTGAGACAGGTGTTACCGATCAGCGAAGAAGGGAAATGGGTGCCAGGGTTTGTTCAAGATCCTTTGCAGGAAATAAACTCAAATCCAACCCCAGGGGTTGTACACAAATACCAGGGGAGGGTGTTGTTAATCAGTGCGACCGGTTGTGCTGTGAACTGCCGCTACTGCTTTAGGCGCCATTTTCCTTACGAGGCCAATCGGGTGGGTCGCCGCCAATGGCAACAACAACTGGATTACGTTCGCCAAGACGCTAGTCTGAATGAAGTGATATTGAGCGGTGGTGATCCGTTGATTCAAACGGATGAACAGCTCTCAGCATTATTGGATCAGATTGAAGCCATTGAACATATCACACGTTTGCGCATTCATACTCGACTCCCGATCGTGATTCCAACTCGAGTGACCAAGGCTTTAACAACACGTTTGCAAGCTTCTAGGTTGAAAGTGGTGGTGGTGGTTCATGCCAATCATGCGAATGAACTGGACAACGAAGTCGCGGCGGCCGTTAGGTCTCTAAGAAAAGCCAATATTTGGGTGTTGAATCAGTCTGTGCTCTTGCGGGGTGTGAATGACACTCTCGAAGCCCTAGTGGATTTAAGCGAGCGATTGTTTGCTGTGGATATCATGCCGTATTACCTCCATGTGTTAGATCCAGTACAAGGAGCGGCTCATTTTGATGTTTCGGATCATGAAGCCAGAGCCTTACACCTTCAGTTGCAAGCGAAAATGCCCGGGTTTTTGGTGCCTAAACTGGTCCGTGAAGTGCCTGAAAAAACCAATAAAACCTGGATTAATTAAGGCAGTGAGTCACTGCAAACATAGAATGAAGGCGTGTTTATTCTTAAAAACGACCTCTCTTCAGTGAAGTTGAGCTTCATTCACTATTCGCCAATGAGAGAATGCTTTTAAGCACATCGAATGCAGAACAAATGCTTAAGAGCCCAAGTGCTCAAAAGAGTAAATTTAGTACTCATCTTTACACGCGTTGTTGCTTGGGCTAACCTGGCCGCTCATTTATAAACCTTTGATGATTAGGCGGTCAGCGTATGCTAAGCGGTCATACACTTCGAGCTGAGCAATCACTCAGCAGCCGGCGCAATCTGCTGCTATTTTTAATCCCCTCTCTATTGGGCATTCTCTTATTTATGACGCCCATACCCACAGAGGATGGGGTTACCATATTAGTGGCTATTTTAGCGAGCGCTCTTAAAGGGTGGTTAGCCCCTGTGTTTGCACCGCTGTTGGTTGTGGTGTTAGTGACATCGGGTGTTCTGTCCGTATTAGCGAGAGCGTTACAGCCAGCCTGGCTAAATTCTAAACCGTTTTTAAAACATTTAATGATGCCCAGTTGGCCTTGGGCGATCGTTCGTCTGGTAGGCGCCCTTTTTGTTACGATGATTTATTTCAAAGTGGGGCCTGAGCAAATTATCTCTGAGAATACAGGCACGCTACTGTTCAACGACTTTTTACCTTCTTTGTTTTCGGTATTTATTTTTGCTGGTTTCTTCTTGCCCTTGTTATTGAATTTTGGCCTCTTAGAATTTGTCAGCAGTTTACTGACACCTATTATGAGGCCGGCATTTAAATTGCCTGGGCGCTCAGCCATTGATTGTGGGGCTTCATGGCTCGGTGATGGTACCGTTGGAATACTATTAACAACGAAACAATATGAGCAAAAGTTTTATACGCAACGCGAAGCGGCGGTGATTGGTACGACGTTCTCATTGGTTTCTATATCGTTCACGATTTATATCGTTGAACAGGTTAATTTGTCGCATATGATTTTCCCTTTCTATGCAACGATTTGTGTTGCAGGCTTGTTTGCCGCATTGGTGATGCCAAGAATTCCGCCTTTGTCGTTGAAAAAAGACTTACTCATTGATGGGTCTGAGCCTTGCCCTCGACGAGATGATGTACCTGAAGGGCATACGATGCTGTCTTATGGTTATCATCAAGCCCTAGCAAAAACGCAGGCCATCAAAAACCCTGTATTAGAAATGACAAATGGTTTGAAAAATGCCGCCGAAATGATTTTTGGTTTGTTGCCAGTGGTACTGGCCATCGGTACGGTTGCGCTGATCTTAGCAGAAGAAACATCTTTGTTTGATTGGTTGGGTGCCCCATTTCTACCCCTTCTAGAGCTTATGCAAGTGCCTGAAGCGGCGGAAGCGGCGCGCACCATGGTGGTTGGGTTTGCAGACATGTTCCTGCCAGCCATTTTAGCAACGGATATACAAAGCGATATGACGCGCTTCATTATTGCCGCCTTGTCTGTTACCCAGCTGATTTATATGTCAGAAGTGGGGGCTTTATTGTTAGGCAGCAAGTTACCCGTTAACTTGTTTGAGATTATTGTGATCTTCTTATTAAGAACCTTGCTGACCTTGCCCGTCATTGTCGGAATGGCTCACTTCTTTTTCTAATACGAAAGCGCTTCAATTAAAAAGGCCCTAGGAAGGGCCTTATTTTATGCCTAACTCAATTTGATGGGTTACTTTTTGATGCCTTCCACCGTCAACATAAATTCCATTTCAGGCTGGCCTAACTTTTTATCGGTTGGAATGCCAAAGTCAGCGGGTTTAAGCGTGGTATAGGCTTCGAAGCCAGCACGATAGCCCCCCCAAGGATCTTTGCCTTCCCCCATAAAAGTTGCGTCGAGCGTTATGGATTTCGTGACGCCGTGCAGAGTCAAGTCACCCGTTACCTTGGCTGTATTGTCTTTGCCAGGAACGACTTTTGTGCTAACAAAGCTGGCTTTGGGGTATTTGCTGACATCTAAGAAGTCATCGCTGCGGATGTGTTTATCGCGCTCGGCATGGTTGGTGTCGACGCTTTCTGTTTTGATATTGACCTGGATTTTACTGGCATCGGGCTTACCTTTATCCCAAGAAAACTCACCATCAAAATCATTAAAACGACCGTATAGCCAGCTGTAACCCAAATGCTTAATGCGAAATTGAATGAAGGCATGAGCCCCTTTTTTATCAATCGCATAGTCAGCTGCACTGACGTTTGCAGTGTATAGCGAAGCAGCTGAAAGAAGCATGGCTGATGCTGATAACGAAAGCCATTTAGTCATGGGATGTGTTCTCCTGTTGATGAGCATTTTGTGGTGATTCGGGGCGCAGCATGCGCTGCAGGGTTCGATCTTTGTCAATCCAATAGTGTTTAAAAGCAGCAAGTGCATGGAGGATAGCAAGAGCAATCAGCCCGTAGGCGACATACTCATGAATCAATCCAGCAATATCCTCTTGTTGATCAATACCCAGTTCTATAGCAGGAATTTGGAACCAACTGAAGACGTCGATAGGGCGACCATCAGCGGTGGAGATGAGATAGCCACTGATGACGACGACGAACATCATGACATATAGCAACAAGTGCCCTCCATGAGCGGCGAGCGCTTCCAGCTTATGCTGACTGAGAACGGCAGGTGGTTTCGAATAGAAGCGCCATGCCACTCTCAGAACGAGCAAGATTCCAAACAGTATCCCAATACTTTTATGCCAATGGGGAAGGGTGCGATACAAAGAGTCGTAATAGCCAAGAGTCGTCATATAAAAACCGACAGCAAAAAGCCCGATGACGACGAACGCTGAAATCCAGTGCAGTGCGATACTGAGCCATCCGTAAGTGTGGCGCTGATTGCGTACGGTTATGCTCATAGTACCGATCCCCCAACAAAGTAAGTGCTTAATGTGATTAGGTGCAGTATGAACGCCAAGTTCCTTCCATCCCTCTATTGGTAACCATTGAGAAGCGGCGAACATGATATTCACTCATAGATTGGCATCTATTTATTGGAATGTCTTTCGGTAATAAATGGACTTCATATTCAAAAAAATCGAACTGTTGTTGTGATTCTGGGAACCCAAATATCCATCCTAGGTGTTCTTTATGGGCTTGCATGCTTGGCAAAAATCGCTAAGCTCCCAGCATTCTTCTAATTTTCAGTGTGAGCAACCTAATAAGTAGAACCATCGTTCAAATAATGGCTCTGCTGGTGGTAGCTGTGCACTAAGAGGCCTGGTTTATGGCAGTTAGTACTTTTGAAATGTTTAAGATAGGCATAGGTCCGTCTAGCTCTCATACGGTTGGTCCGATGGTGGCTGCCGAATCCTTTGTTGCGCCTCTTACCGACGATAATTTAAAGAGCATTCACCGTACACGGGTGACGCTTTATGGTTCTCTTGCATTAACAGGGGAAGGGCACCATACGCACAAAGCCGTCATTTTGGGATTGCTGGGATATGCTCCAGCAGCGGTGGATCCTGATCATGCCGAGACGGCTTTTCGTGAAGTACTCTCTACCCAAAAACTCTGTCTTAAAGGGGTGCATACCATACCCTTCGCATATCCTGGTGACATTGAATACAAAAAAGACGAATTTTTACCAGAGCATCCAAATGGCATGAAGGTGCAGGCGATGGGGGCATCAGGAGAGGTGCTCTTTGAACAGACGTATTTCTCCGTAGGTGGAGGCTTCGTGATGACACCTGAGTCTCTCGCTGCTGGGGAAATGCCGCTTGGGAACCCCATTCCATATCCTTTTGAAAGTGCCGCTGACCTATTGGTCTTATCAGAACAACACTCAATGTCGATTGCGGAATTGATGCGGGCTAATGAAGAAGCCTGGGCCCAAGGGCGGGGCATTCAAGTTGACGCAGAGCTGGATCAGTTGTGGAGTGTTATGGATGCTTGCATACGTCGAGGTTGTGAGCAAGAAGGAGAGCTGCCGGGTGGTTTAGAGGTTAAGCGTCGAGCCGCTGCGATCTGTAAATCTTTGCGAGACAAACCTGAACAGTCGTTTCGAGATCCTTTTACCTTAATGGATTGGGTAAGCTTGTTCGCATTGGCTGTGAATGAAGAAAATGCTGCTGGCGGACGCGTGGTAACGGCCCCAACCAATGGCGCTGCGGGTGTGATACCAGCAGTGCTGGCTTATTATGATCGCTTTGTATCTCACTCAGGCCCGAAAGGTATTCGAGATTTTTTATTAACGGCCGCAGCGATTGGGTCTTTATATAAGAAGAATGCTTCTATCTCCGCTGCCGAAGTAGGTTGCCAGGGTGAGATTGGTGTTGCTTGCTCGATGGCGGCAGCGGGTTTGTGTGCTGTGCTGGGTGGAACACCGCAACAGGTAGAAAATGCAGCAGAAATTGGTATGGAACATAATTTAGGAATGACGTGCGACCCTATCGGTGGATTGGTTCAAGTGCCCTGTATTGAACGCAATACCATGGGTGCTTTAAAAGCCATTAACGCCGCACGTTTAGCCCTTAAAGGTGATGGGAGTCACCGAGTGTCATTGGATTCAGTTATCGAAACCATGTGGCAAACGGGACAAGATATGCAGAGCAAATACAAAGAAACAGCCTTAGGTGGGTTGGCAGTGAACGTGGTGCTTTGTTAGAAATAAATGATTTGTTAGCAAAAAATGATCGGGTATCCCATAAAACAATTGCCATAAAAAAGATGGCAGAGAGTCGTTTTAACGAACTCTTTGCCATTTCATGAAAGCGTTATTTAATATTGAAATAGGTTGGAACGTTGGAAGCCACTTCATCCAATGAAGTAACGCCTGAACGCGCTTTCTCGATCGCATCGTCGAACATGGTATGCATGCCTCTTTCCATCGCATGCCGATACAGCTCTAAACCCGTTTTATCTTTTAATATCATCTGGCGCATATCTTCATCGGGAATTAAAACTTCAAAAACCCCAAGGCGACCAGAATACCCTCGGAAATCACAATGGTCACAGCCAACGGGTTTGTAATATTCCCCGTCGGGAATTTGGTCACGAGAAAAGCCTAAGCGTTGTAGTCGATCATCATCCAAATCATCACGGATTTTGCAGTGGGGGCATAATATTCTGACGAGCCTTTGTGCTAAGACCAATTGCAGCACGTCTGACATGACCGAGCTGTCAACACCCAGTGACAGTAATCGAGGTACCGCAAAAGCTGCACAGGTTGCATGCAAAGTTGAGAAAATTAAATGGCCTGTTGAAGCGGCATTAACGGCGACTTGGGCGGACTCGGGTTCACGAATTTCCCCCAAGACAACCACATCAGGGTCTTGTCGAAGTACATCTTCGAATGCATCCGCAAAATGATAGTGTTTGTCATTGTCGACCGGTATTTGGCAAATACCACTCATTTGATATTCGATCGGATCTTCGAGCGTTAAAATAGAACAGTAATCCTGATTAAGCTGATCTAAAGACGCGTATATGGTTGTGGTTTTTCCGATGCCCGTTGGCCCAACGACTAAAATCAACCCTTGCTTGTTCAATAACCGTTGTGTAAATAGATCGTAATCGGATTGGCGCATACCCAAGTCAGTAAAATTAATAACCCGTCGATTTTTATCAAGAATACGAAGTGCTATGCGTTCGCCATGCATGGTGGGAACTGTGCTGATTCGAATATCCACACCTGCGTCCACAACATTTTCGTAAGTGAAATTACCGTCTTGAGAAACATTGCTGATGGTTGATTGCAGGCTTGCCATCACCTTGAGTCGGTTAAACATACGCTGCTGAATGACTTTGGGGAGATACCATTGGGTTGCCAAGATACCATCTTTTCTTATTCGAACCTTAATGGCATCTTCAAAAGGTTCAAAGTGGATATCACTTGCGTTGGCAAAAATGGAATAATCTATGATCTGTTGAATCAGCATGGACACACCGATTTCGCCTGCTTTAGGCTCCTCTTTTTCTTCTTTGTGAGAAAACAGAGAAATTTCTCGTTGTAAAGCTTGCCCTAAAGGTTCGGTCCATATGTTTACAATGGGTTCAATATTTCGTTCACCTTTAACTTCGTCAACAGCGTCTTGGATGACATCACCGAAATCTTTACCTTCCATGTAAGAATAATGTCGAACAATAGCACGCAAAATGGTTTTGAAATAACAGACATAGCGTTTGATCGCCATGCCAGATTTTGTTTCCAGTTCATCTACGAGCGCATTATCAGTTGGGTTAGACATGGCAACATGTAGATAACCTTCCTGAACACGGAAGGGGAAAACAATGTGTTGCAATACCATTTCATTCGGGAGAACCCTCAATACGTCTTCTGGAACATTGACGCGATTGATTTCGTAAAGAGGATCTATAACGGGTGCGCCAGTAACGGCTGACAATACTTCGTTAAGCTCGTCGACAGACAACAAATTAAGGTCGTAGAGGACTTCGTATATTAAATTTTCAGAATCATTGGTAATCAGTTTGGCCTGCATTAATTTTTGAGGTGGAACAAGCTTATGTTCCAAAATGTAATCGCTGACCGCACTCTCCAACTCTTCGTTATTCATCCAGCACCTCGTCGCGATTGAGCAGCGATATTTGTATTTCTGCTTTTCACTATAGCAGTTAATGGACACATTCGGCCGATAGAATCATTCTAGACGCTTATGTTTTATTTGACTTGCTCAGGAGTCGATAGAATTTCAAGAAAATTAAAGCCTGTTGATATAGCAACGATTTTCTAAAGGAGCGTGAGATTTTCTGATCTATTTTTTTATTTTTGAAATAAATTGAGTAAGATCAATCCCTTGCGTCTGAACTCTGAAGCGAGTAGAGATTCAGACGTAGGGAATGTTACAAAAGTGATTATTCGACGTGGGCTAGCCACTTTTGATGATGGGTAGCACGTCCGTAGACTAAGTCAAAATAATCTTGTTGTAATTCGGTTGTAATAGGACCTCGTTCACCGTGTCCTATAGGACGTCCATCCAACATGCGAATAGGTAATACTTCCGCTGCGGTTCCAGTGAAAAAAGCTTCATCTGCAATGTAAACCTCATCACGTGAAATGCGCTTTTCAACGACCTTGTAACCGCGTGCTTGTGCCAGTTCAATGACCGTTTTTCGAGTAATCCCATCCAAACAGGAAGTTAACTCAGGTGTGTAAAGCGTTTTGTCGCGTATAACAAATACATTCTCACCACTGCCTTCAGCCACGTAACCTTCACTGTCAAGTAAAAGCGCTTCTTCGCAACCCGACTCAATGGCTTCACGCAGCGCTAGAATGGAGTTGAGATAATTCGCATTGGCCTTTGCTTTACACATGGTTATGTTGACGTGGTGACGAGTGAAGGAAGAGGTGCGAACTTTAATGCCGCGTTCTTTCGCTTCGTCACTCATATAAGCGGGCCATTCCCATGCAGCGATCATCACGTGAACGGACAATTGATCCGCTCGAAGCCCCATACCTTCCGCGCCATAAAACACCATCGGGCGGATGTAAGCAGAGGTAAGATTGTTGTCACGGATCACCTTTTTTTGGGCTTCATTGATGGCTTCCTCAGAGTAAGGAATTTGCATGGCCAAAATGCGTGCTGAGTTAAATAGGCGCTTCGTGTGATCTTCTAAGCGAAAAATAGCGGGACCCTTATCGGTTTCGTAGGCGCGCACGCCTTCGAATACGCCAGCACCGTAATGCAATGTATGAGTGAGCACATGCACTTTGGCTTCTCGCCAAGGGATCATTTCGCCGTCAAGCCAGATATACCCATCGCGGTCTTCAAAGGAGGGAAACGTCATGATGACTCCTAATTTGTATCTTTTATATAGCGATGCCACAGTTCAATGACTTGATGGCGGCGCTGCTTTATGTCGTCATTAAGGTCTTCACTTAGAAAAATCGCCGGCTGGTTTTGCAAGGTTTGCCGGTGAATCAACGTCCGATAGGTTAAATAGGCTTGCTGTAGAGAATCTGCTTCGTCGGCTGTAATCCAACCGGCTTGGTGGTACTCATCCAGTAAGCGCATATTGTCGGTATAGCGAACGCGATCATTATCTTGAGAAGACCAAGCTAGGGCACCAAATTGCACTAAAAATTCAATGTCGATTAACCCGCCAGCATCGTGCTTGACGTCGAATCGACGCTCATCCCCAGGCGCCCCAGTTCCAAGATTATGACGCATTTTTTGGCGCATCGCTGCAACTTCTGCTCTCAATTTTTCGACATCTCTTTTCCTAGAAAGGACGCTTTGGCGAATGTCCTCAACCGTTTGAGCAATTCTGGGGTGACCGACGATCGGTCGTGCTCGAAGCAGTGCCTGGTGCTCCCAAGTCCATGCATCGGTCTCTTGATAGGATTTGAAGCCTCTGAGTGAGGTCACGATAACACCTGAAGCACCGTCAGGCCTCAATCTCAGATCCGCTTCATACAGTGTGCCCGCAGCGGTTAAAGTCGTCAGAATGTGGACAATTCGATGACCTAATCGGGTATAGAATAGGCGATTATCGATCGGTCGCTCCCCTTGAGTGCTGCCTTCGATGGCGTCGTGGATAAAGACCAAATCCAAATCAGAGGCATAGCCCATTTCGAGCCCGCCTAATTTTCCATAACCCAAGATTAAAAACTCAGGGTTGTGGACGGGTTGATTGTGTGCGTCACAAGGGTTCCCGTATTTATCAACCAGTTGTGCCCAAGCAAGCGCAAGGCATCGTTCTAAAATCACTTCTGCTAGCCAGGTTAAATAATCACTCACTTTCATGAGCGGCAATTTGCCCATGACTTCGCTGGCTGCGGCGTGGAATTGATGGGCTTGAACAAAATGCCTGAGAGCATCCATGCTGTATTCCAAATCATCGATAGGAATGCGTAGCATGCGCTGATTGAGCTCTGCTCTAAGGCTATCACTGGTGGGTTGCTGATAGAGATAATCGGGGTCTAACAATTCATCTAATAACAGCGGGTACTTGGTTAAGGTGGAAGCAATCCAGGAGCTTGCTTGGCAAAGGTGAACGAGCAATTGCATGCCTTTTGGGTTTTCCATTAAAAGCACTAAATAGGCACTCCTTCTGGCAATGGCTTCTATTAAAGGCAGGATGCGTTCGAGTAATGGCAAAGCACCGGATTCAGGCTCAACGTTGTGAATGGCATGTAATAGTTGCGGCATGAATTGGTCTAGGCGTTCTCGGGAGCGAGCACGCATTTTGACAACAGAAGGGCTTGTTTTAAGCTTGCCCAAAGCAGTCGCCAAGCAGTGGTCAGAATCTGAATGATTTTCCCAAAGCGAAATCCAAGGGGAAACCTCGTCGGATTCTTCCAGTTGAGAGGGGGGTTGAATAAAGGCTTTAAAATGATGGTTGACTTGAGAGCGATGCCTTTGCAGGCGCTTAGTCAAGGCTTCCCAAGAGGAAAAACCTAAATACCAGGCAAGACGAGATTGCTGGGCTTTTGTCTCCGGTAATATTTGTGTTTGATCGTCACGGAAAGCTTGTAAAGCATGTTCCACTCGACGATAAAAGGGGTAAGCTGCGGTTAATTCTTCACAAACGTCTCTAGGCAATAAATGTTCATCAGCGATGAGTGTTAACAAAGGGACTATTCGAGGGTCTTGTAATCGAGGGTCTTGCCCCCCTCGAATTAATTGCAGCGCTTGCGCAATGAATTCGACTTCACGGATGCCTCCCGGCCCGAGTTTTATGTTCTGCTCTTGTGCGAGCCCACGGCGCCCTTCCGCTTCGATTTGGCGCTTCATGCTACGCAGAGCATCAATAATGCCGTAATCAAGGTAGCGCCTAAAAGCAAAAGCTTTAAGCATGTCCAATAAGGGTTTGCCTTGTTTAAGATCCCCCGCTACTTGAGCAACCCGGGTCATAGCAAAGCGTTCCCATTCACGCCCTTGATCACGATAATAGACTTCCATGGCTTGAAAACTCATGACCAGCGGCCCGCTTTGTCCGTACGGTCTGAGTCTCATGTCGACTCTGAACGCTTGTTCTGTGGCAATGGGTTTATCAAGTGCCTGAATCAACTTTTGGCCAACGCGCTCAAAATATTCTTGGTAGGAACGCTGTCTTTTCCCTTCTAATTCGCCCCCTTCTGGGTACGCAAATATCAAATCAATATCCGATGAAAGGTTGAGTTCGCCAGAACCTAATTTACCCATCCCTAATACAATCAAGCTCATGGGTTCGCCATTAGAGGTTAACGGAGTTCCCCATTTTTCATTAAAGTGCCCCTGAAGCCAGCTCAATGCCGTTGCTAGTTGTGAGCGGGCTAATGAACTCACGGCGTGATAGGTTTCCTCAACAGTGGCCAGTCCCAATGCATCACGAATGATGGTTCGCCACTGAATGACTTTGCGCCATTCACGCAGTTTGAAATGTAAATCAGTTTCTGTTTCAACCTTTAGACAAGCATCCTCCCAGTCTGAAAAAGTACTGGGGTGAAAGGGTTGGTGCATGTCCCAAGATAAAATCTGTTCGGCGAACAGGTCGGGTCGAAAGCGAGCGGTTTCAAAGAAGTATTCACTCAGTGTCAGAGCGATGGCTAAATGAGAATGCACATTCGCTTGATAGAGGGGTTGTTGGGTTAGCCATTGGCGGCAATCAGCATGTTGCTGAGCCAGAGTTTGAGGGATCGGTAATTCGAATGCATGACAGACGTGATCGGAAGAGGGTTCTGGTGACATGTACGGCTGCCCTGCGTTGTTGTATTGATGTCAGTTAAATGAAGTACATAAACTGTCAGCATTTTAAACGCGTCTTTCACCTGTTTGTCAAAAGTTAGGAAGATTTATTTTATTGGCTTTTTTTTACTAATCTATTGAGCCATTCATTTAGCCTTTAATACACAAAGGAATGGCATTAGATAGGAGAAATAGAATAGAAGGTAATGTACAACTCTTACCTTCTAGTTGCTGGTTACTGGCAAATAATCACTGTATGACCTTTTTCTTCACAGACCATAAAACTTTCGACAGTACCCTCGTGGGTTGCACCAATGATATCCATATCAAATATTTCGCCATCGGTTCGAGAAAGCACGCTCTGAACCACAGAGGTGAGTTCCCAAGAATGGATGCCAACGTCACCAGGTGCTTGACAGTCATTCGTTGTCTTACGATCCAGCTCAAGGTAATAGGTTTCGACAGCATCAATCAGTTGCCAATTTAATACAATAGAACTGTCTACTTCACTGCCATCCTCTTCAATTACACGGCGAGTGAGTGTTATGTCGCTTTCATCTTGTCCCATGGTGTAGGTGGTGGTTTGTTCTGCATTACTGCAATATTTTTGGAAGTAGGATGCATGTGTGCTTTGGAGCGGAAAGAGTAGTAATGCGACAAGCGTAAACCAATAAGTTGAGTTCACTTTCATCTGAATTCTCCTATTCAGTCATTATTGAATCAAAACCACGTTGATCACAGATCAGGCTAGTCAAGTACCGATTTTTCGCAAATATACTTGGCAGCTTAACCGTAGAAATGATAATTGCATCGCTGCATTTTGCGACAGGCAAGGTTAGATAAACTATTGTTGGTTTTAATCATAAGGTCAATTTTGAAATTCAGTGTTTGGATTGTATTTTTTTATGTTGGGCTTTTGAGCATATCAAATATAATTTGAACTTTAAAAATTACCTTAAGCTTTCGGAAGTTTTGATTGGATGCTTAGCTATTCATTCTCATCCACTTTAAACTGTAGTTCAACTAGGGCAAGTGATGAATAATTTTTTATGCTTTCCGGACGCTTGGGTCGCGCTTAACGTATATTTTCAGCCGAAAATACAAGGTTGGTCAATAAGCGGGTTTGGCGGTGGCTACGTTGCAAAAATTCTACAGGGCATTTATTAGAGATAATGAAGTTGTAATAGCTTGATATTGATCGACTTGATACGTACAAAACCATTGATCTTTGTATTCAATGTCTTGAAGGGCAAGTAAAGCGTTATTAGCGCTTATCAAGCGCCTTGGGCTCACTGCTTGCTTCAATGATTCCTACATGAAAAGCCCATTGATCAAAAGTACTGTAAGTGCTAACTCCAAAAGCAGCGTACCCCTGAAAAGTAACTTCTGATGAAGCCAATAGCAACTCTGCTCTTTTTGAGATATCTAGAGACGGGCATTGCTTAGGTTCAAGAGTCATTGCCGATATTATGTGCTCGAGATAATACAAGTCAGTGACAGAAGCCCGTTTTTTATTTTCATTGTTTATCCGAAACTAAAAAAATTCGATCATGTATTAAGATGATGTGCCTGGGAATAGAGCTCAGTTTTAATTGACCCTACAAGCGGAAACGAGATAGGGCGCATAGACCGGAGCGTACCCAAATAAGCGTTTAAAACGATTTAATAGAAGAGCCTTTTGAGGAGTCTATAAATTCATGAATTGTGGGGCAGCGGGGTAGGGTGCTTTCGGCGAACCCATTGGATCGGCGAAGGTTGGCTTGGTTGTTTTTTGTACGTGGTTTGGTTTTATATTATTGCTTGCAATATGGAATAAAGTTTACGATGGAGGTTAGATGTTTGCATTAAGCAATTAATTTGGAATCCATGTTGATGGGAAAGTTACCCTTGAGTTTTATTAAATATAGCCAGAAATTTTTACTGACTGTTTTGTTTGCCTTTGGGCACATTCCATTATCGGTCCAAGCAGATGAAAGCAGCGATGTTGATTTCACTCTAGGTCTAAGTAAAGAATTGACGTTTTTCCGGTATCTGGACTCATCTAATACCGAAAAGCTTGCCGTAGAGAAAGATTACATTAATTGGTATGGATCTGGCGACAATGGCTACGAGCGTTTATATGAAGTAGGTGAAGACCTAAAAAAACAATTAGTAGACAGATTTAAAGACTATAGTGCTCCTGAAAAAAAGGAGCTTCTTAGGCAAATAAGACTTGCAGGCGGTATTCATTTCGCTGCTAATTTGCAAGACAGGCAAGGTGAACACAACTACTACGAATATAATTTAAATATCGATCTTGACCCTGAAATGGGCAAGCCGGATTCGCTAGAAATTTACTTTGATAGTAGTGTAACTCGATTTTGCGATGTATTTCGAAACTATGTGGAAAATAAACAGGGAGAGGGATGGACTCTTGTTGATTACCTGAAGTTGACAGCCACTATACCAGAGCCTATAAAATTGCCTGCCATATCCCGAAATTTAGCAAATGCTCTTGGTGTGAATCATTTTAATTTTGTAAGTGAGGAGGGAAAGAGTAGACAAATTGAAATCGTAAATCAAATGCTTGCGGAAGCAAGTCTGTTTGGCGGTGATTTGGCGCAGTCACCACTTTTTGTCAGAGCATCCTATAGGCTAGCAGAGCAATCACCAGACTTTGCTAATTTCAACGAGTCAGAGCAACAAGAAGCAGCTGCAAAAGCTGGAAATACTATTATCGACTGGATCAAACAAGAACGCATTATTCAGATTACCCACGCACAAAATAGACTAAAAGATAATCCTCTCACCCCGGATATTTTATTCTTGCAAGAATTAGCAAATGCCATGGGAGTTTCCCTGCAGTCGCTACCAAGCTTGGCGCGTAATAAAAATTGGGAGGAAAAAAGCGCATTTGATCATTTTTCTAACGAAGACAGTCTTTACCAATTTCTAAATGCTTTAGTACCAAACCTTGAATATTGGTCCAGTGGGGGACCTATCGCTTCTTTCGGTGAAACTAGAGCTAACAGCAAGCGTAAAGGTAAAACAAAACAGCAAATCATTGATCTGTTTTATAGTGGCCTTGAAGTGGTGGATGAAGCCAAAAAAGCAAGTTTTTTGCATACGCTCGACTTGGCATTTGACATAAATCTTGGCAGAACAGTCGCACCTGCTGCAAAAGATAGTAGATCGGCTTTAAATTATGACGTTTTACCAGAGTTTTTAAAGAACTTTCCCATATATTTTGAAAAAAAGAGAGAGCTGCTTGCAACTGATGTTCGTAATAAATATCGATTTTTAGAAGCTAAAAAAATAGCCATTAGTGAGGGTAAAGAGGTAGAGTTTAATGCCCTCTATGAAGCTTTCAAACAATCAAATCCAGATGCTGACCCAGGTGCAATTCCTAAGCTTGACCAATTGCGTTTTGAATTTCACGAGTTCATGCTTATTGGGGTGAATGGACTGAAATTTTATAACCAGTTGATTGCAGCAACGGAAAAAGATGACTTTAAAGCGCTCTCAACTAATAAAGAGAGGCGTCTAAGAGGCATTGCTGAAGTAGTCGAATTTGTTCTGCCAGGAATTGGTAGCCTTGTTGCTGCGCCTATCCACGCATCAGTGGGAGACTGGACATCCTTTGGTACTAGCCTGGGTAGTGGGTTAGCGGATATTGTCTCACTAGGCACCAGCAAAATGGCAACTAGTGTTGGCAATGCTGCAAAAATGGCTGCACTTAAAGCAGGCAAAACGTCAGTTGAAGCAGTAAAAGCAGGAAATAAAGCAGCGAAAGCTTTTTTGAAGTCATCGAAAGCTCGAGTAGTCGACATTTCAGCCACTACAATTGGGACGACTGCAGAGGCGATTGAGTTTGGAAGAGGCGTTGATGCCTTGATTAATGCCAAAACACCCGAAGAGCGCTACCAGGCCATAATGGGGTTGATAACGGCCTCTGCCATGGCTGCACCTACTCCCATGATTTATGCAGCACGAAAGCTCAGTAGGAAGACTGGTAGCACTGAACTTACACCTATGAGCACACCTGGTCAACCAGCACGTCAGGGCTCTGATTCGCTTACCAATAAGCAACCCATGACAGTGCATGTTGAAAATGGTAGTCGACAAGTAGAGCATAAAAAAGCCTCTAAAGAGGATAGTGATGACTCCACTGCAGAGGCATCAGATATAGAGGGTAGTTCTGGTGCCTGTTCTTTTAAATCTCGTAAAAAAAGAAGTGTTTCAGGCTGTTTATCTCTACCAACCCTGGTTACTACTAGAAGAGAGATCAAAACAAACTTTTTAGAGAGGATTGGCGCCCTATATGAAGAATATCATGGAGGGTTTAGAGCTTTTACAGATTATGAAATAGGTAATTTGAAAGAAGAATTATCAGAATTCGCTTCATCTTTAGGTAAAAGCCGCAACGCTGATTTACAAAAAGTGCATAGGGTCTTAACTGATGCACCAGGGTTAAACAGTAGTTTACCCAGTTTGGAAATTGTTGAATATCCTCAAGCTGCAGTTAAAGGTGGTGGAACCATATCGTCTTTTTCAAACTTCACGAACTATCTTAATTATGTCAATAGCAAAGAATTAAATAGTTTAGATTGCCAGAGAATAATTAGCGATTTAAGGAAGTGGTCTGAATCATTGATTGAAAACCAAAAGAATAAGTTTAGTTTAGAACTGAAAACCAGTATTTTTGATAGGTTTTCAGTGGTTGATCGACTTGAAGAAATAAAACTCCTGGGCAACCAAATAGAGCCAGTTAGCTCGCAACTAAATGATTTGAAAGTGCCAAGTGAGATTGAAGATGCAATTGAAAAGAGTCATCAAATAGAACATGAGCATGCTGGGTATATGAACCAGTTTGGTCTAGATACAGAACAATTTGAGTTAATAAAAAATGCAATCAAAGACTATACAGTTGATTCATCAGCAGTAAATCGTTATGCGAGAGGTCAGCCAGAAGCGTTGGGTTCGGCTAAAAGTCGAATGGAGAAGATTGACAAGATATTTGAACTTTTTGGAGGTAAAGGTTTTCTTGACAAAGAGAGAACTGTATATAGGTTTGCTAAGTATAAAACGGGTAAGGGACAAGTCTCTCCTTTTGGTAATAGCATCAAACAAGGTGATGTAATCTCAGATAAAGCTTTCGTTTCGACATCTGAGGATAAACACTTCCTTTATCATAACGGAAGTTTGGAGCTGAGAGAGCCAGATGATGTAATTGTCCGCTTTGTTATTGAAGGGTCTGGCGGTGCTAATATTTCAGGATCTTCATCCTATAACAATGCAAATGCCAGACGTAAATATGATTGGTTAATGATCCAGGCAGATAAGGAGTCTGATCCAGACCGAAAAGCGGAACTTTTGAAGATGGCAGATGAAAATAGGTTGGGTCAATCAGAAATTCTCTTTCCAAGAAATACGCAGTTTTTTGTAAGAGAGATAGAGGTGCAGAATTCAGGGAAGGATGTTTATGTGAGTTTGCAAGTGATTTCAGATGATACAATAATTAAAGTCAAAGATATGTATACTGGAGAATTTATTACTTTAGATAGAAAAAGTATTTAATTCTGATTGGATACACTGAGAAGCTGGCCCTTCATGTAGCCTCCATATTTCCGGGTATTAATGTTGTCGAAAATATGGGGGCTGTAATTTATTTGCAACGCGGCTAATAACTGGGAGCCAGTTTTATTAAAAACCCTGATTGCGGACTGTAAGTGCTGCTGTTTTGATATATAAATAGCTATTTACCTTTACAACGCAGGGTGCGGCAACTGCTTCTAAGCTCGCTTCAGCTTTTTCTCAAATAGCCAATCAACCACCTCGGATGGGTCTATAGCTACCTCATATGGGACAATATAATCCGTTCCGTTTTCGGTAAAGTGAACGTTTGGCTCTGAACTTGCCTTACCTGCAACCCCCAGTGAGATGGCTGCAGCCAGCTCGTCAGTTTTGTATTGGCGCACTTTGACGCCATCTGTCATGACATCAAAGATTTCCCATTCGCTATCCCCATTTGTTTTTGTACCTTTGATCAGTTCCACATGCCTAATGGTTACCTTGCCAACGCTCCACGGACTCATAGCATCTACCTTACGCATTACTCATGAATGCTTAAATTTTATGAGTAACAGTTATGGAAAACCGCGGCCAAACCCGATATACGTCTTTTATGTTGATTCAAGTCATGAACTCGATCGAAGTTACGAATCTTTCATTGATCACTGTCATCTATTCAGGCGATTGCTATAAGAACCTTCATGGTCGACCCTGCTTACAGAATTGGAGGGTATGTTCACGTGGGTTAGTTCTATTTAAAGATGCTCCCTACACACATCTCTATTTGCTCGATATTTTCGATAGTAATGTTTATCGGAAATAGGGGAGGGGGTATGAAAGGCGCCTATTGCGCTTTCTGAAAGGTCTCTTATAATCTTAATGAATGGCAATATCTCTGATAGAGTTAACCATACCCCCATCCTTAATCTTCCATTTATATACCTGTACGAGCTTTTCACGCGCCTCTAATGCAGAGCTTGAGTATTGGCTATCACCCGCATCGAGTTCTATTCCGCGGATGACGTCTTGGGTACTCCAGTAGTTTAACATGGCATCATAGTTTTCAGTTGAAAGTGTGACATGCACAAACATAAGCTGCATATCGTGTACGTTTTCGACATCCCAATGACCAAGATTTTGATTAAAGGAGTCTGCACCGTAAAACATCGATGCCATATTGGTCACGTTAGAAACGTTCCAGTCTCCTATATCTTGATCAAAGGTATCTGCCCCGTAAAACATCCCAGCCATATTGGTCACGTTAGAAACGTTCCAGTCACCTATATCCTGATTAAAGGTTTCAGACCACCAAAACATTTGTTGCATATTTTCAACATTTGAAACATCCCAGTTACCGATATTTTGATTGAAAGTTGTTGCACTCATAAACATCGCAGCCATATCGGTAACATTAGACACATCCCAACGACTAATATCTTGATTGAAACCTGGCGCTGAAAGGAACATCGCAGCCATATTGGTAACATTAGCCACATCCCAACGTCCAATGTCTTGATTGAAATCCCCTGCACCAAAGAACATCCCAGTCATGTCGGTGACTTGTGACACATCCCAATTTCCAATATCACGATTAAACTGGCTAGCACTATTAAACATGCCACTCATGTTTTTTACACTTGAGACGTTCCAGTTTCCAATATCACTATTAAACTTTTCAGCATGTGCAAACATGTCGCTCATATCTTGAACATTGGTTAGGTTAGGTTTATCTCTTGCATTACTGATTAAATGTTCGCAGCCCCTGAAAGCATTTCCCATTGACTGCCAAGTGTTATCCCCCCATTGCTCAATGCTGATAAGTTTTTTACTGTCATCTGTTTGTGTTGCATAATCAGTATCGAAGAATATTCTGGGGAAATCACCGCTAATAGCAATGGTATAAATGCCTGGCTGGTCGTAGGTGTGAATGATATCGCCCGTCACTTCTTCATCAAAAGTACCATCGCCCCATTCTACACGGTAATTGTACCCACTGCCTTTGGTACCAATTTTGATCTGGTTATCGCTGGTGACCCCATCATTGTCAGTTTTCCATGTTGTGATAAAGGGTCTTCTGTCTTCAGGTAAGGCATCGGTATTCAATATCACATTAAGGTTTTTAACATCTAATTCCGATAAGGTAATAGGCGATACGCCAAAAGTATTAGAGCTATCCGCTCGGATGCTATAACTATCTGGGATGATATTAACCTGCACATACCCCGAAGAAGCTGCTGGATAATGGCCAGATCCAGTGATACCGACAACTTCCCCATTCGCTTTTATGATCGCCCCTGGTACTGGGTTGCCGCTTTCATCATAAACATTCACCCCAAGGGTCGCGAGGACATGGCCGTAAAAAACTGCTCGACGGACTAACTGAATACCACATATGAAGGTACTATCATTTTTCTGAAGCGTTATACTTTCAATAATGCAATTGGCTATTATTTCTTTTCGATAAGAATCATAAAAATCGAGGGTTAATGTCATTTTCTCTGCATGCAGACCAGTATGCACATAAGTTACGGTAGAGGTACCATCACCATTATCAACTAGATTTCCCATTAAAGCATCGGATGGTGTGTTATTGGTGCTTGAGATTTTCAATAGAACATCGAGGTCTTCATGCCACCCAATTTCGTCGATAACGAGATTAGGAAAGGTGAGTGAGAAATGAGCGTCGCTTGCTTGGTTGTCGTAGGATAATGTGACTTGGCCAGATAGCGGGACGATATCTAATGGCATGTCTTCCCCTGCAACCACTACGATGTGTTCTTGCTCGGTTATGGATTTGCCTACTTGTACATTTCCATCATACAGCGCCACTTGAATGCGGTGATTTCCCTCAGATAAAGCTAGGTATTGTTTCGTCACAGGATAGTCACTGTTGCCTCCTCGAGGCAGCTTAAAGATGACTTCGTCGGCATTATCAACTATGACACCAAGCCTGGGTGAACTTAGTTTGAATAAGCTAGACTCAAACGCCATCTTAAAAGAAGGCAGGTTTTCAACTTGATGTACCCTAATATTGGTATCGCCGATTATAGCTTGAACCAACATATTCACTTGAAGCTTGTCTGTATCACCAACGTTAATAGCCGAACTCACGCCGACGTATTGGTGATTTCCTAGGCTGGCTAAGAACTCAAAATCATATACGCCTGGTTTCAACGAAATGCTCTGCTTTGATCTAAGTTTGAACGATTTAGAATCAAATGAAATAGGCCATTCTAATGTTTGAGTTGTATTGTCTGATAGATCGCGAACGTTTAAGTGACCCAGTGCGTTCTGATCATATGGAGCGTGACTGCCTGTTTGACGGGAATGCTCTGACGCGTCATCATCTGAAGCGACTCTCTGAAGAAATGAAGACCCCATCTCTAAATCAATCGAGACTTCACTCGCCTGCTGGCTCGAAAGGGGTTTGTTGTCTGAATGCCCTGATTTTTTTCGTTCACCTAAGTTGCACCCCTGTATCAGAACAATGCTGAGCAGCAGAGCGATACACTTTATTGTGAAAGGCTTCACCATGAGAATGACTCCATGTCATGTTTATCAACGAGTAGACAGTTATACCGTTTGAGTTTAATTAGCTTGTCATCGACGCAGAGATGACTCGCTTGATGGTGGTATCAGGTTAGTAAAGATGTGGAAGATTGATTGTTAATCTGTACGAAAGACGAGAGCAGTCTAAGAAAAGGGCACCGTTGCAAATATCCGTCAGTACTATTTTGCCCGATCATAATCTTGATCGGAAATAGGGAGGCAGGAATGCGGATGTTTCGCAAAGGCCAAATGTCCTTCTGGTGTTATGGCCTGGGCATCAGGGTAGGATTGCACTTATTCGAACGTTAACGCGTCAATTTGGACTCTAGCTTCTTAGCAAGCAGCGAATCATGAAGCCCCTCAGTTTTTGCAACAGAGTCAGCAACCGCTGCATTGCAATACAGGCGTAGGCATTGGTTGCCTTTTGCACAATGATCGGGTAGGCTGCTCACCCCGCTTCTTGCGCTGAGTCTGTTGGCTTTGCCAGTGAAGTGTGTGATTACACCTAACTCCTTGCCTTACCCATATCTCAGGGGGAGGCTAGAACCCATAAGGAGACCGTATGCGTCATTATGAGATCGTATTTCTGGTACATCCAGATCAGAGCGAACAAGTTCCTTCAATGATCGAACGTTACACTGGCACTGTGACAGCGTCTGGTGGTCAAGTTCATCGTCTAGAAGACTGGGGTCGCCGTCATCTGGCTTTCCCAATCCAGAAAGTTCACAAAGCACACTATGTGATGCTGAACGTTGAGTGCGACAACGAAACGTTGGAAGAACTGAACAACACCTTCCGTTTCAACGACGCTGTGCTACGTAGCATGGTTGTACGCCGTAAAGAAGCGATTACAGACGTCTCTCCAATCAAAGCGGCTGAAAGCCGTCAAGATCGTCGTAAAGACGACGCATTGATTGAGCAAGCGAAAGCAGAAGCAGCTGAAGATGATTTAGTTGAAGATGCTGACGATGATCTAGCTGAAGATTAATAAGGAGACTGTCATGGCTCGTTTTTTTCGCCGTCGTAAATACTGCCGTTTCTCAGCGGAAGGCATTAAAGAGATCGATTATAAAGATCTGGATACGCTGAAAGGTTACATTACCGAAACCGGTAAAATCGTACCTAGCCGTATCACTGGCACTAAAGCAAAATATCAGCGTCAATTGGCGACCGCCATCAAGCGCGCGCGTTACATCGCTTTGTTGCCATACACCGATCGTCACGAGTAATAGACTAGGAGTGGACCATGCGAGCTTTGGCCGCTTGGGTAATGAAAGGCCCGCGTGAGGCCACTCTGGTAGCTGCAATCGGTGCCTGTGTTCCCCCCATTGATGAGCTTGGTGCTTTATCAATGGTCTCTAGCATAATCAGTGCGGCAGTGCTGGCTTTGGTTGTGCTAAGGCATGGTTTGAATCGCGCATTACCCGTTGTCGCGGTCGCTCTGATAGCAGCGGCATTTGGGGCAGTTTATGCGGGTTCTCCCGCAGTGATTTTCCCCCTGTTGCTCAGCATCTTTATGGCAACACTGCTTAAGACGTTGCCATTGATGTCCGTGGTTGTGGCGGCTCTCGTTCCAGCCGTATTACTCGTGCTGGGATTTGACCAGGTGCACAGTTTATGGACGGAAACTGACCAACAAACGCTGCTGTCGAGTTTAGAGGGAATGCTGAAACAGCAATTGGGTGAGCAATCCTCGGCTGTTATGAGTGAGGTTTCGCCGCTCGTTCGCCCCATCATGTTAGGAGCTTTGGCTGCTGGCCTGATGATGCAAGCCTGTCTTGCACTCTTTGTTGGGCGTCACTGGCAAGCGATGTTGTACAACCCGGGTGGTTTCCAGCGTGAGTTTCACGCATTGATTCTGCCAAAGTGGTTGGTGTTAACAACGCTCCTATTGCTGTTTACCTGGTCTAAGATTCATCCGCTGATGGGTGTGCTTTTACCAGGTTTGTACTGGCTGTGCTTGGTGGCTGGGCTGGCCTTGGTTCATGGTGCTATTGGGCAGTCTTCAGCAGACAGTGCCCAGACGGGCAACCGTTCAGAAACCATGCGCTCTTGGCTGCTACTGGTGATTTTTTACGTGAGTATGTGGCTTCTTTTGCCCGTACTGTCTTTGTTACTAATTTCTATGGCTTGGATGGATAGCTTTTTTAACTTCCGCAAGCGATGGAATGACACGGCATCCTAGGTGCCCTGTAACTTTATAGGTGATGTTATGGATATTATCCTTCTTGAAAATGTAACTAAGCTGGGTAAGCTTGGTGAGCAAGTTAAAGTAAAAGCAGGTTACGGTCGTAACTTCCTAATTCCTTTTGGCAAGGCTGTGCCTGCTACTAAGGAAAACGTTGAGTCTTTCAACCAGCGTCGTGCTGAACTTGAGAAAGCAGCTGCTGAGAAGCTCAGTGTTGCTCAAAAGCGCAGTGAAGCTGTGGCTGACGTTGAATTGACTTTGGCTGTTAAAGCCGGTGACGAAGGTAAGCTTTTCGGTTCTATTGGTACACGTGACTTGGCTGATCTGATCAGCTCAACAGGTGTTGAAGTTCAGAAATCTGAAATTCGTCTACCCAATGGTACTATTCGTCAGATCGGTACTTACGAAATTGGCTTGCAATTGCACCCAGAAGTTCACACTTCTTTGACTGTGCACGTTGTGCCTGAAGAGTAAGTCGAATTGACATACCGCTGGTGATCTCATTTAGAGGTCACTTAAAAGACCCATTGATTTTGCTGTATGTCAGCGCTATTGATAGGGTCTTTTTTCATGCTCATCTGATAGGTTGTTGAAAGGCTATGAACGACGTGTCTGTTCCTCCCATTAAAGTTTTGCCACACAGTGCGGATGCTGAAAAAGCCGTATTAGGTGGGCTGTTAATCAATAACGGCGCTTGGGAGCAAGTAGCGGATAAACTTTCAACCGGCGATTTTTATTTAGGCACTCATCAAAGCCTGTTCGATGTGATCGCTGAGTTAGCGGAAAAAGACTCCCCCTTTGACTTGTTAACCTTCCGAGAAGAATTAAAAGAACGTAATTTACTCGCAGAAATTGGTGGATTTGAGTATCTACAGGCGTTGGTTGATGAAACGCTTTCCATCGCGAATATCGTGGCGTATGCAGAAATCGTACGAGAACGAGCAGTGCTGCGTCGCTTGATACAAGCTTCAACCGACATCAGTGATCTTGCCTTTGATCCGCAGGGTAGGGACGCTCGAGATATTGTCAGTGATGCGGAAAAACGCATTGCTGAAATCGTGGAGGGAGGCCCTAAAGACGGCGGCCCTGAGCACGTAAACCCCATCATGTCGCGCACGCTAGATAAAATTGAAGAGCTGTTTAACCAGGATGGCAATGTCACAGGTTTAACGACCGGTTTTATCGAGTTGGATGACCGCACCAGTGGCTTACAACCTGCCGATATGGTGATTATTGCAGCGCGTCCTTCGATGGGTAAAACTACGTTGGCCAT
Organism: uncultured Saccharospirillaceae bacterium; assembly: GCA_947499545.1. Lineage (GTDB taxonomy): Bacteria > Pseudomonadota > Gammaproteobacteria > Pseudomonadales > Oceanobacteraceae > CANMOZ01. The sequence goes on along the minus strand of CANMOZ010000009.1, from coordinate 93,000 downwards.
GAACATTATTGAAAATGCGGTGGTGAAAACTGGAAAGCCCGCACTGGTCTTCAGCATGGAAATGCCCAAAGAAGCAATCCTATTTAGGATGTACTCATCGCTTGGGCGTATCGATCAAAGTAAAATGCGCAGTGGTAAGCTGTCGGAAGAAGATTGGCCAAAGCTGACAACCGCATTCAATATGCTTAAAGACAAACCTCTCTACGTTGATGACACTCCTGCGCTAACGCCGCAAGAAATGCGTGCTCGATGCCGACAGGTATTTAGGCAACACGGTGAACTCGGGGTTGTGATGGTCGACTACCTACAGCTCATGCGTGTCTCTGGTAAAAGTGAAGGCAGAACACAAGAAATCTCAGAGATTTCACGCTCGCTGAAAGCGATTGCTAAAGAATTTAATTGCCCGATTATTGCGTTGTCTCAGCTCAACCGCTCACTTGAACAACGCCCAAATAAGCGCCCTGTCATGTCAGACTTACGTGAATCTGGAGCGATTGAGCAGGATGCCGATTTAATTGCCTTTATTTATCGAGATGAAGTGTATAACGAAGAATCTCAAGACAAAGGCATTGCTGAAATTATTATTGGAAAACACCGTAATGGTGAAATTGGGACCGACCGCTTGGCCTTTTTAGGGAAGTACACTCGGTTTGAGAATCTAGCTCGTGGCTATGATGAATCTCCTGGCATCTAAGTGGATCTATTAAAAAGTGCCCCCTCTTTTAGAGCCTCTATGTTGCTTTGACTAATGTTATATATTGCTGCTGTCTATAAATATTGCTAGTTTGACTTAACCTAACTTCAATAAATCAAATGGATTTGATATGAAGAAACTGACTCTCACCTTATTGTTCTGTTCCATCAGTGCTTTATCCCAAGCTGCAGATATGGAGTGTATGGTTGACACGATAGAGGTTGATCATTGGTCTACTGGTTCATGTTTTTCTTTTGAATTTACAATGGACAACAATCCTAATCTAGCTATCTGGCGGATCAAAGACATTACAAAACCCGTTTCAGAGATTATCTGGATGCCATCCAATAGCAGCTGTTCAAATAATGTTAGAGGATGTAGGAAAATGATAAGGCCGTATAGAGAATATAAAATGTCTGCCAACATTCTTTATGCCGACAGTACGTATGAAACAGTTTCAGCCAGTGCTTTCTTTGAAACGGGACGATAGGTGAGGGTTTTCGTAAGCGGTCAATCTCAATCAGGGCCGCTTTTTATGGTGTAATTTTCCAAGCTAGCAAGGCTTCGTAATCATCCTTAAAATGTGAATAGTCTGTCCGAAATTGATCGCTTACGCTTGAAAGCCACGTTTATTCGTAAGCGATCAATTTCGGACAGGCTATTCACATCTTCTTAGATGATTTAATTTGGCGTCTCCCATCCAGCGGAGATCCTCACCATGTCCCTTACACCCAAACAAGCTCACTGGCAGTCCGTTATTGATGAATGGCGCCACTCCGGTTTAACCCAAAAAAGCTTCTGCCAACAACGCGATATTAACTTGCATGCCTTTGGATACTGGATCAAAAAATTTCGGGTCGCCTCTCATGAGGCCGCCTCGAGTGATCATTCATCAGCAGCCTTTATGTGTTTAACGCCCGGGCAAACCGTCTTGAATTCATTCACTCCGATCATAGAGATTCAGCTAGCCTCACTCACGCTCAAAACGCCGGTTGCATCCTTGGCGGACGTTTTAACCCATCTCAAGTCCGGTGGTTGGTTGTGATTCGCCCGTTACAAGACGTATCCGTTTATTTGCATCGAAGCCCGGTGGATATGCGTAAGTCCATCGATGGGTTAGCCGCCATTGTACAACAGGAGATGCAATTGGATCCGTTGATGCCCGCCGTGTTTGTGTTTTGCAATCGTCAACGAGACAAAGTGAAGCTCTTGTGTTGGGAGCGCAATGGGTTTGTGCTCTGGTACAAACGCTTAGAACAAGAACGCTTTAAATGGTTAAAAACCTCCCAAGCCCATCCGCACCCTCTCACCGGGAAAGAACTCAATTGGCTGTTAGATGGACTTGATGTTTTTCACAATAAACCACATCAATCGATGACAATGGCCGCCTGTTTTTAAAGGGTTTTTTAAGTTTTTATGAGTTATTTTTTCTGGGAGTTATGGTAAAATGTGACCCTATGAAAACGCTTGAACTCAACGACCTATCAGACGATGTTTCTGTATTAAAACAGCAGATTTTAGTACAGCAAACTCAGTGGAAGAACGTTGAAACCGGTTTACTACAGCACATTCAATTATTAGAAGAAAAACTTCGCCTGGCCAATCTCAAGCGGTTTGGTAAAAGCAGCGAAAAGGATCCAGGGCAGTGTGAGTTGTTTGATGAAGCCGAGCAACTCAGTGAACATTCAGAAGAGCATGAGTGTCCAGAGGAAGTCACGGAACCCTCCGAACCGTCAAATAATACGGCCACTGTTTCCAAACCCACAAGAGGTCGCAAGCCTTTACCCGGGCATCTGCCGCGCGTGGTGCAAGAACACGATCTGGAAGCATCAGATAAAATCTGTAGCTGTGGTTGCCAGAAAACCTACATCGGTGATCAGGTGAGTGAACAGCTTGATATTATTCCCGCTCAAATCCAAGTGATTCAGCATCGGCGTAAACAGTATGTGTGTCAAGACTGCTCCTCCGCACCGACAGCGGCTTCCATGCCTCTACAGCCGATCCCAAAAAGCAACGCTTCTCCTGGGCTCTTGGCTTACGTCATCACAGCCAAGTTTCAAGATGCGCTGCCCTTATATCGTCAAGAGGTCATGTTTAAACGACTCGATATCCACCTGCCACGCAACACTCTGGCTCAATGGATCATGAAAGCGAGTCGCATCCTCCAGCCGCTGTATAACCTATTGCAAGAGCGCCTGCTCGACAGCGGCTACCTCCATATGGACGAGACCTCGGTACAGGTGCTCAAAGAACCGGGCAGAGAGGCCTCAACCAAAAGCTATATGTGGGTACGAAAAACAGGGGATCCCGATTGTCCCATTGTGTTATTCGACTATTTCCCAAGCCGAAGTGCGGACGTCATTGCAACGCTCTTGGGTGAATATAAAGGGTATTTGCAGACGGATGGCTATGCCGCTTATCAGAGTATTGGGCAGCGCGAGGGTATCACCACTCTTGGGTGCTGGGCCCACGCGCGTCGTAAATTCGTCGAAGCCGACAAGGTGGCCAAAACGCCTAAAGGCAAAATCGGCAAAGCGGGGATGGGCGTGCAGCTGATACGAAAACTCTATGTCATAGAACAACAGATCCAATCGTTAACCCCAGATGAGCGATACCGCCTCCGACAACAGCAAAGTCGACCCCAACTCGATAAAATCAGAACTTGGCTCGATCAATCCTTGCAAACGACCCTCCCCAAAAGTGCATTGGGTAAAGCCTTAGGGTATCTTCATAACCACTGGGATGCACTTCAGGTTTACATCACGGACGGCCGACTCAACATCGACAATAACCCCGTCGAAAATGCCATCCGGCCCTTTGCGGTAGGTAGGAAAAACTGGATGTTCAGTGATACGCAAGCCGGTGCACGGGCCAGCGCCCTGTTGTATTCCCTGATTGAAACCGCAAAAGCCAACCGCTTAGAGCCCTATGCTTATTTAAAAATGTTGCTCGAGCAACTGCCGCAAGCTCTCAGCTTGGAAGATTACGAAGCCTTGCTGCCTTGGGAAATCACACCATAAACAGCGACCCTAATCGAGATTGATCGCTTACGTTTATTCAGCACCTTAGCCAGTTTCTGTTGCAAACGAAAGACCTCATGGATGATAGTTTCATTGGATTGCCGCCATTTGAAAATGGACCTGACTACTGCTTATGAAGACTTTTAGACTGTCTCTGTTGATCGTATTTTTTGCCACGAAGCCCTTGGTTTATTGCTCTATGAAACATTTGCTAAATAGATTTCTGATGCTCATCATTCCTTTGACTTTTGTTCATTAATAACTTTTTGTGTATTCTCAAAATGCATGAAAGCTGACTTTGTTTTCTGAGGTAGTGTGACCCGGTCGGCTTGTTGGCGTAATTGACCTTTTTGTGTTTTTAAGTGAAAATATAACAGTGTCTTGAAAAAAAGCACCTAAAATACCGATTTTGAGAGGATACGGTTATGAAATTATTGTCAGTGAGTTTTATAGCTGGAGCTGTTATGTGTTTAAGTAATGTTGTGAGCGCAAATGGCCACTACGACTCTGGCGTGGATACTATAGTGAGAATTAATACATGGGAAGAAAAGGCAGATGTTTTCTTAAAAGAGCAAAAGCACAATTGCCCTAAATTTAGCGAATATAGTAATATATTTAGATTGCCTTTTAAAGAAAATGGAGGCACTGACAAAATGTACAGCTCATTGCTTTCAGCTTTGATGTCAGGTTCAAAAATTAACCTTCGTTATCGTTGTGATGATGAAGGCGTAATGATAACAGGCGTTAGGCAATTTGCATCCTAATATGCTTTCGTAGTGATACTTTAACCTGATACCAATCATGCTGCGAATCCAGTGTGATACCTCTATTTGAAATACCGTCACGCTAGCCAATACTGATACTTTTAATCTCTAATTTTCTCGTGTTTTGACGGTATTTTTTTAGTAAAGATGATTATGTTAAAGCTTGACTTTAGATAATGATTTTCCAAACTATCTCGCGACTTGGTTTGGGGTTTGATATCTATTTCCATTGGATTTTTAATTCGATTAACTTGCTCCCCACTTTCTCGAGTAACTTAGGCTTAGTAACGCCTTCATCCTCTTGTGGGTGAGAACACTACTAAGTTTTGGCTGGTCTATAAAGTAGGGGGTAGGCCACCTGTTTGAAGTTGATCGCTTCCGGACTATATTTAAGCCGCAATCAGTATTAAGTTTGTTTTTGTTTGGTTGAAATTAAGCGGTTTAATAGAGCACCATGATTAAAGAAAAAAGCCTGCATTAGCAGGCTTAAAATATGTTTTATTAGCTCTATCCATTAACGCTTATTTAAGAGTTTTTCGAGCTCTTGTGGTCAACATCAGGAGCCCAAGCAGCGTCAAGGGTAAACTTCCGCCGCTGCTACCGCCGCCGTTTCCATTGCCGCCATTAACATCCGTTCCAGCATTTCCGTCGGTATCTGTATCTGTATCTGTATCGGTATCTGTATCGGTGTCTGTATCGGTATCTGTATCGGTGTCACCATTATCTTCCACTTCTGTAATATTGATTATAAGTGTTTCGGTAATGCTTTCAGTCCCATCATCGATAGTGGCTTCAACTTCTGCTTGAGAACCCGCTAAAGATACATCTGGTGTCAAAATGTAGCGACTATTGCCACCTGTAATATCCAAACCATTCGTTTTGGCGTTCAGTGTAAGTGTTAAGGTATCGCCGTCAGCATCTTGAGCACCGAGTTTTCCTATATCTAAATTCAAAGCTTTATTTGCAGCCACTTCAAATTTTGTTGTGGTTATTGTTGGCGCGTGATTCCGCCCATCAACACCACTGATCAGAAGGCGCATGCTGTAATCATATTCCTTGTCTTCAGTAGCCTTTCCATTATAGAGCGTATAGAAATCCCCGTTTTTAATGCCATTGTCGGATAATCCGCTGGCATTACTAAATGAAGCGCTGACATAGAGTTGATCATATTTACTGATGTCGACGGGTTTAGAAAATGTAACACGCTGCCAAGAACCATTAGCGGCCGTTTTAGATTGGGTCGTCAGGAAACGTTTATTTTCTGCGTCCGCTAATGAAGCCGCTAGCCCTACGGTTACTGTTCCCGTTCCTGATCCGCCCATCGCGACGTCTACCCCGTCGGCGTATAGAGAGGTATTGGGAACTTCCATAATGACGGTGCCATTATATAGGGGGTTGATTTGCTCTCCGTAACCATAACCTAAACGTTGTGGCGCTTCATTAAAACCAATGCTGGCTTTATCTTCATTACGTCCTGTGACTCTCGCTGTTAAAGTTGAGCTATTTACCGAGATGTCTTCGATACGAATACCGGTGTTATAGCCATTGTTATCACGTGAATCTGTAAAACTTTTGTATTCATTTCCAAACATGTTGCCATTGATGTCAGTTTCGGCAAGCATCATTTTTTTCGATTGATGATTGGTCGTCGCTACTGCTTGATCAACATGACTGATTAACAAACCGCTGTGTCGTAACGAAACATCCAATCCCTTTTGATTACGATGTTCTAACATAAAGAATTCTAAGTGCTTATAAGGATCAATCCATACCTTGTAGTAGTCATCTTTAACATCGCCTGCTAATAAGCTGATAGCGGTTTGATTACCATCAACCTCTTTAGGTTTAATAAAACCTAAATGTTCTTTGCTCCAGCCAGAAAGTTGAGCTGGGTTTGAACCACCAATTGCACCTGGTGCTGCGCCCCATGAACCACCAGACATTAATCCCCATCGGCCATAATCACCTTTAACCTCATAGGTATATAAATCTGGAAGGTCAAGCATGAGGTGGCCTAATTCATGTGCAATGATGCCATAAGTTGCCTGGTGTGGGCTTGTGCGACTGCCTTGGTATTCTCCAAATCGTGCATAATCGAAAATCTTAACACCGTCTAATGTGATAGGATTGATGCTTGAACGATGTGCCCAAACGGAAGGGTATTGACCTGTTTTGTCAATGCCTGAGGAGGCAGATTCATAGCCGGCAACAATAAAAATAATGGATAATTCTTGAGGAGAAATTTTTCCATCGCGGTCTTTATCGTATTGAGCATAATCCATGTAATTATCCATTTGACGATAAGCATCATGCACAATGCTTTCCATGCCCCCGCGTCCTAAATTGGGATGATTCATATTGATGCGCAGATGAGCAATACCGTCATTTTGAGTGCCGCTGGTTTCTTCTGCGGGTTGTAATTTGTATTTCCCGTAAGAGCTGGTTTGAAAAAACGATTTAACAGAATCCGAAGGACCAAAAATCATATCGTTATAGCTTTTTTCTGAATAACGCATTTTCCAATCATTGAAGCTCAACATAATAACCAAGATCGGTTGCTCGAAATTGGTATCAATGGATTGTGAGCGTGATGAGATATGAGCGGTACGGCTTTCCTTTTCTGCTTCGCTTGTCGGTTTAAATGCTGCCAAGCGCTCAGTTCCAGAAACCGTATTGTCGGGTGCTTGGTCGATGCCCACTAACGCACTATTTTGAGAACGCTCTTGTGTCACGAAGTAAAGGGCACCGGCACGTTCTTCAGCAACAAAACCTGAACGGGTTTCAAACCAATAATCACTGCTATCGCCCATCAGACGAACTTCAACCGTTTTGCCATTAGGTTGCTCGAAAGGAATCCATTGTCCTGATGCCAGTGTGTTACTCCAAGCAGTGGAGCTAACGGCAAGAGAAAGAGCGCTGTAACCTAAAGATCGAAGTAGAAGCTTTTTCATGATATGGGTTCCCCTCAAAATATCTGGGGAAATCTTATCGACTTAATACCGGTTACCTGTGTGATGGCGTGCTCAAATAATGATCAGCTGTGCGTTTGCAAATTAGAAAAGTGAGAAGAGTGCACGGACTTATTACAGGGGTTTAAAAAAGGTTACAAAACACAACATCCGGCTTGATGTTTGTAACAGTATTTTCATGCGGTTAGTGTGTGAGTACAATGCCCGTTATAAGTTGGTACATGCTAAATTTTATGGTTAAGTAAGACTCTGATTTGAAGGGAAGACAGTGTCTTTATATTAAACTGACCCGCTAATAGCAGGCCAGTTTTGTTTGTATACTATTAAAAAATCTAAAGCTAAGAGTTAATGCTGGTTTCTACGAACACCTAACAGCATGAGCGAAAGAGCGAGAGCCGGAGCTGGAAGGCTCCCTCCGCTTTTGCTCTCAGTTTTCACATTGCTTTTACTATTTTTGACGGTGTCGTTGCTATCAGTTGGTTTGCTTATTTTAGTGTTAAAAGCAATATCAATTACAACAGGATCATGATCTGAAGAGCGATAGGCATCCGGTTGGTAATAATCATTTTTTTGCTGTTCACTCTTATGCTCTAAGTTGTAGTCGAGGATTCTGGCTTCTGCAGCATTAATCGACCAAACCTGAGCTTGTTGAACCTTTTCTGCAAAGCCAGGGTTCGCTAAAGCGTGATCCAATGTTCCTCGTTCACCTTTAAATACATAGGTGAATGCCTTTTCAGGTAATAAATGTGTAAAGCCTGAGTTAATAAGATGTTGAATAGGCGCTTCATTGCGATAAGCATTTAAATCGCCCATCACAACGGCATTGGCTTCATCTTTTAACCAATGCTGGATAGCTATTGCTGCTTCTAGTCGTATTGGATTCCAACAGCCTTGGCCATCCTGCTGATCAGCATTGGCACCTGAAGCTTTATTGCATCCTTTAGATTTCCAATGGTTAACAACGACTTTAAATGTGTTTTGGGTGTTAGGATCAATAAAGGCTTGTCCAATGGGTACGCGGTTGTAATGATTAAACGGCGCACCGAGCAGTGCTTCTGCGGCTCCCTTTAGCTGCAAACGATCGACGTCGTAGACCAATGCAACGCTAATGGCATCATCTCCTAGTTTATTCAAACCTTCAGGACGAATGTATTGGTATTGTCGCCCGGTTGTGTTAGCTAATGCAGATGTTAGTTGAGCAAGAGCAGACTGGTTATTGTACCCGTCGTTTTCGATTTCCATTAGGCCAATGACATCGGCGTTTAATTCTTTTAGAGCGGCAATGATTTTACTTTGCTGTCGATTTAATTCGTCTAATGTATGCGCACCTCTTGGTGTTGGGAAAGCATTACCATTGCCATCGCCGTTAAAGAAGTTCAGTACGTTGAAGCTCACAATTCTAATATCGTTTTCATTTTTCTTCGGCTGCAATTCAGGGTTATCGGTCTTCATAACCTGTAAGGGTTGGGTAGCAGCCAAACGATATTCGTTATGAGAGTAATATAATATAGCCGCTTCATTTTGACTGCTTTTATCACCGGCGACTAAACGATCACCAACTCTTAAACGATTGCTTGCTGAGAAATTAGGAGAAGGAAGTGGTAGTGTCTCGGGGTTTTGTTTCAGACTAGCATCGTCTAAGGTAATTTGTTTAAGCTTATTGTTTGCCATGACTGCTTGGGCAGCTTTTCCGGGTGCCGCAACCTGAGTGGGAATATACAGCGCTTCAGAAGCCAAAGTGATGCTTCCAAAGCGTCCATAATTATAGAGATCGGTGATCGTTAACCCTTCTGCTGGCCATCGGATTGGCATACTTTCAAATGCTTCTAGATCGCTTTTTTGATTAAAGGGGATAGGCAATAGCGGCGCCGCCGGTAGCTGATCTACCTGACCACAAACGCTTAGGTTTTTGACGCCCGTCAGCTCTGTCCAGCCGTGATATTCTTTTACCGTCGCTTGTAAGCGAACGCGCGTATAGGGCCGGATGGATTTTGCTGGGTTTTTATCGTAAACAAAAATACCCTCCGACGTTTTAGAGGATTCATCTTGATCTTCGGCATCTTCAATTAAAAAATATCCACCTAATTGGGATTTCTCAGTGAAAACAGCTGACACAATGGCTTCTACAATGACTTCTTTTCCAGCTAAAGGACTTTGGTCTTCAGTGCCTTGAATTTCAGAAAGGGTTTTTAATTGTTGAGATGCTTGACCACAGGTGTTGAGAAGATCGGGGCCGGTAGAGGGAAGTTGTGGAGGGGGGAGGGGAGAATCTTGTGAAGCGAAAACGGGTTGCAATAAAAGTGAAGGACTGAATAAAGCGATCATTAAAGATCGATGCATCGATCGTAAACGCATGGCAAGCGCTCCTAGGCGGTTGAGTAGGCGCGCGTAGTTTAAGGGAGGATTGATGAAAAAAAAATGGGGTTTTGAAGAAAATTTTATGTCAATGAGAATAAATCTGTCATTGCGTCACAAGTAAGATGCAGCTATAGGCTAATGCCTAAGCTGCAAAATCGGGATGATAAAGCTTTAATTACAGGGGATTGGAGCTTTTTCTTGTAAGGTGGCACGCAAGTTTTTTGCTGCTTGAACCATGTGTTTCAAAGAGGGCGTTACCTCCTCCCATCGACGCGTTTTTAATCCACAATCCGGATTAACCCAGAGTCGCTCAGCCGGTATGCATTCCGTTGCTTGAGTAAGTTGCGACTGAATTTGCTGGGTTGAAGGTATGCTGGGTGAGTGGATATCGTAGACACCAGGGCCTATGCACTGCGGATATTCAAAGGATTGAAACGCTCGCAATAGGCGGCCATCGGATCTGGAAGATTCAATGGTAATGACATCAGCGTCCATCTGAGCAATGGAGGGCAAAATATCATTAAACTGTGAATAACACATGTGGGTATGAATTTGAGTGGTCGCTTGTACTGAGCTGGTGGCCAAACGAAAGCATTCAATGGTCCAAGTTAAATAATATTCCCATTGCTCTTTTCTTAGAGGTAAACCTTCTCTCAAAGCAGCTTCATCAACCTGAATGATAGTGACACCAGCCGATTCCAACGCTTGAACTTCTGATCGAATCGCAAGTGCCAGTTGTTTGGCGGTTAATTCCAAAGGTTGGTCGTCACGCACAAAAGACCAATTTAAAATAGTCGTTGGGCCTGTCAGCATGCCTTTTACAGGTTTTGAGGTGAGAGATTGAGCGTATTGAATCCATTGGCAAGTAATGGGCTCAAGGTGCTCAACATCGGCGTATAAAATGGGAGGTTTTACACAACGAGAGCCATAAGATTGCACCCAGCCTTTTTGGGTAATGGCAAAGCCTCCTAACGCTTCCCCAAAGTATTCCACCATGTCATTACGTTCTGGCTCGCCATGCACCAACACATCAAGGCCAATGGCTTCTTGTTGTTCAATGCAGGTTTGTATACAACTTTTAATAAAAGATTCGTATTCATTCTGAGTGATGTCTGCTTTGCGGAAGCGTTGTCGTACAGAGCGAATGTCAGTTGTTTGCGGAAATGAGCCGATTGTGGTCGTTGGGAAAGTAGGCAGTTTTAACGAGCGTTGCTGTTGTTTAAATCGCTCTGTAAATGGTTCTGAACGGTGATAGTCACTTGCTTTGATACTTTTTAGTTCAGCTTGAATCGCAGGTTTATGTACACGGTCTGTTGTTTGTCGATGAGCAATCGCAACGTGACTGTCTTGAATGGCTTCAAGCACTTGAGTTTGACCTGCCAACCCTTGTTTTAGCACATTAAGCTCGTCAATCTTTTGTTTACCAAAAGCTAGCCAGGACCTCAATTCTTCATCAAGGGCTGTTTCAAGTGCTAAATCGACCGGTACATGCAGTAATGAGCAGGAAGTCGAAAGCCACAGCGGCTGCTCCAAGCGTTGCTCAAGACGATCAAGGGTTTCAAGCCAAGCCGCCAAGTCCGTGCGCCAAATATTACGCCCGTTAATAATGCCAAGCGAAATGACTTTTGGTGCCGCTAGCCAATCGCATAAGGGTTCAATCTCATTAGGTGATGACACGGCATCGAGGTGAACACCCGCAACAGGCAGCTCACAGAGCAATTGTAGGTTCTCGTGTAAGGGACCAAAATAGGTGGCGACCAATAGTTGCGCGGGGTTGGCGTGGAGGCGATGGTAGGCCGAACGAAATGCATGACGCCAAGGTTCTTCGAGATTCAAAGTCAGAGCCGGTTCGTCCATTTGAACCCACTCAACGCCTTCTTGATGAAGCGCTTGTAAGAGTTGATCATAGGCATCGAGCAGTGGGTCTAAGTACTCTAAAGGCTCAGATTGATCAGTCGTTTTGCTCAGTTTTAAATAGGTTATAGGGCCAATCAAGGTCACCTTGAGGGGCTTGCTAAAGGCTTTGGCTTCATGGATCTGTTGAATCAGATCGTTGGGGTTTAGGTTAAACTGCGTATCTCGATTTAGCTCAGGCACAATGTAATGATAATTGGTGTCAAACCACTTCGTCATTTCGCAGGCCGCCAAATCGATTGCCGTTTCATTCGCACTGCTTGATTGTTGAAATCCTCGCGCCATTGCAAAATAGCGATCTAAATCAGAGCTATTGGCGGGCAAATTTTGGAACCGATCCGGGATGGCACCCAAGCGAACGCTCATGTCCAGCACCTGGTCATAGAGAGAAAAATCGCCCACGCATAAATAATCCATGTTGGACTGGTACTGCCAATGGGTTTCTCGAATCTGTCGTGATTGTTGTTCTAAATCAGCAGCGGTTGATTTCTTCTGCCAATATTTCTCTAATGCAATCTTTAGCTCTCGATTTGCCCCTATCCGCGAAAATCCAAGTATATGCGTCGATATCATGTCTTTATCCCTCTAATGATTGGATGAGCGTTATCGTTTTTAGGAATCTTGGTTGTCACCTTAGCGCTTCCATCAAAATGGGAATAATGATAAAACCTCATCCATCAATAAATTTTGTTCAAGGTTTTCTCTGGTGCCTCAGTGTTTAGAGCGTTCACATTTACAGATCATTCGAGAGGTGGTTAAACAAGGAACTTTGACGGCCGCTGCTGATGCGTTGTGTTTAAGTCAATCGGCGCTGAGTCATGCCATGACTAAGCTTGAGGATCGAGTAGGTGTTCCTCTATGGCAAAAGCAAGGTCGGCATTTGCAATTGACCGATGCAGGGAAGCATTTGCTTGAACTCAGCAATCAGGTGTTGCCATTGATGGAAAAAGCGGAGCTGCAACTGGAAGCCTGGTCGAAAGGAGATTTGGGGCAGCTGCGCATCGGAGTTGAGTGTTACCCCTGTTACCACTGGTTGCAGAGGTTTCTGGTTCCATTTATGAATCGTTGGCCAAATTTAAATGTGGACATCAAGCAACGTTTTCAGTTTTGCGCTGTAGAAGCGTTGAAGCGACATGAAGTGGATGTTGTGATAACACCTGACCCCCCTAAGAGCAGTCAATTGGTCTTTTGGCCGGTCAATGAATACGAACAGGTGTTGGTAACGCATACGAGCCATCGTTTTGTGGAGCGCACTTACATTGATCCAGAAGCCCTCGCTACAGAAACCTTAATCACTTACCCTTTGGAGCCTGACCGGTTGGATGTGTTTCATCGTTTTTTGTTGCCCGCTGATCGGCAACCTCAGGCGCATATGGAAATTGAAAACACTGACTTCTTGCTTGAGCTTGTGGCGCAAGGCAGAGGTGTTGCCGCCCTTCCCAAGTGGTTAGTGGGGTATTACAAAGATAAATTGCCGCTAGCAACGATTTCGCTGGGTGAGCAGGGGATTCACAAAGAGTTGTGTCTCGGAGTGCGTGTTGAAGATCAATCTCTGCCGTATTTGAGTCACTTGGTGCAGTTGGCTTCAGAAGTGCCTGCATAAGTTGCTGTTGTCCAGGCTATAGTCCCAACTCATTGATATTAATAGATTAAATATAACAAACAGAGCATTTGCTAGTCGTCATTTAAAGCAAGCAATTACTTAACAAACAGTCTTTTTTAACAACAAGGCTTGCATGTTGGCGCGTTTTGATACAATCTAATTGAACAGTGTTTAATTAGATGAGTGAAGCAAGTCCAATGGCAAGGCGATATGACCACAGTCCATCCGAAATAAAAGAGATGGCGCTAAATGAAGTGGAGCGCTTTATTCGCGCAGACGGCGTAGAGGGCCTTTCGATACGTAAGGTCGCGGATGCGATTCGTTATACGCCTGGCACCTTGTACCACCTCTTTAAAAATCGTAATGATCTGATATTGCAAGTCAATAACCGTACGCTGCAGACCCTGCAGCAGTATTTGACGGGTTCGGAAGGGTTGGATGACTTAGCACCCGTTGATGTCTTGTTGTTGCTCGCAAAACGCTACTATCGATACGCACGCTCAGAACCCAATTTATGGACATCTGTTTTTAACCACAGTATGCCAGAAGGTGAAGAGGTACCGCCTTTCCATCAGCAGCAAATTGATGCGCTTTTCGAATTAATTGAGGAACAACTAGAAAAGGTAACCAGCTTATCAGGTGCTAATGTAGTGCCCATTATTGCAAGAACCCTTTGGAGCAGTGTTCATGGCATAACGCATTTGGCATTAAACGACAAATTATTTATCGAAAATAATACTGACGTTGAAGAGATGCTCGAGTTGTTAATCAAACAATTTTTAAAAGGCTTATCTGTTCAATCAATAGAAAACAGTGAGACAGCTATATGAATCAAGAAAAAGTTGAATCTCAATTTCATTTGCTGGGTAAGAAACGATTTTTACCTTTATTCTTAACTCAATTTCTTGGTGCTTTAAATGACAACGTTTTTAAAAACGCCCTTATTTTCCTAATTGTTTTCAATGCGGCCGGTAATCCTCAGTTTGGTGCGTTGCCTACAGATGCGCTGGTGAATATTGCTTCAGGTTTATTCATTATTCCGTTTGTGCTTTTTTCAGTTATTGCTGGTCAGTTGTCCGATAAATTTGATAAGGCGTCTGTAATAAGAAAGATTAAACTTTTTGAAGTGGTTGTCATGCTTTTCGGCGCCTTCTCATTGTATACGGGTAATATTATTTTTCTCCTTTCTTGCCTTTTCTTAATGGGCAGCCAATCGGCTTTATTTGGCCCAGCAAAATACTCCATTTTACCCCAACATTTGACACCTGATGAATTGGTCGGTGGCAATGCATTGGTCGAAACAGGTACTTTTTTAGCGATATTAATTGGGACATTAATGGGAGGGCTTTTATCTACAACAGAGCAAGCTATTACATGGATCAGTGCTGCTGTTGTTGCCTTTGCTGTATTGGGTTACTTTACTTCTCGCTTTATACCGACTGCTCCAAGTTATGGTGATGATACAAAAATCAACTGGAATTTGTATGCTGAAATTAAACAGATGGTTACGAACACAAGGCGAAAGCACTCTGTTTTTCTCGCGATATTGGCCATTAGTTGGTTTTGGTTTGTGGGAGCTTCCTATTTGGCTCAAATTCCTAGCTTAGTTAAGCAGACCTTCAATGGTACCGAAGAAATTGTAACGTTCCTGCTGCTTGCCTTTTCTATCGGCGTTGGGATTGGTTCTTTGGTTTGTGAAAAAATGTCAGGGCACAAAATCGAGGTTGGAATCATTCCTATTGGGAGTATTGGCATTACGGTCTTTGGATTGGATCTCTATTTCTCAGCGAACCATTTTGCAGGTTTAAATGAAACGACGTTGCTGGCTTCTAGCTTTATATATAGCTGGGAAGGTATCAGAGTTCTCTTGGATGTATTAGGCATTGGGTTTTTTGGTGGTATTTTTATCGTGCCTTTATATACCTATATCCAAAATGAATCTGAAGAGTCTGAAAGGGGGCAAATCATAGCTTCGAATAATGTGTTTAATGCGCTTTTTATGGCGGTCAGTGCTGTTTTAGGTGCAACTCTGATTGGGTATTACAATTTAAGCGTTGTTGATTTCTTTTTGGTCATAGCCTTAATGAATATCCTGGTTGCGGGTTATATCTATCATCAAGTGCCTGAATTCACAACACGGTTTATGATCTACTTATTGACGCATACGATGTATCGGGTAAGGGTAAAACACCTTAATCGTATCCCAAAAGAGGGAGCAGCTGTATTAGTCGCTAACCATGTCAGTTATGTCGATGCATTACTTCTTAGCAGCGTTGCGAAGAGGCCTATACGTTTTGTGATGTATAAACCTATCTATGATTTGCCTGTGCTGAATTACATATTCAAAGCCGCAAAAGCCATTCCCATTATTTCTGGCTTTCAAGATCCTGAAGTGTTGAAGGCAGCTTATGATGAGATTGCACAAGCACTTGAGAATGGAGAGCTGGTTTGTATTTTCCCTGAAGGAAAGTTAACCAAAGACGGTGAAATGAATGAATTCAAACAAGGGATTGAAAAAATCATAGAAAGAACACCTGTTCCGGTTGTGCCAGCCGCCTTAAAAGGGCTTTGGGGAAGCTTCTTTAGCCATAAAGATGGGAAAGCGTTGCAAAAATTACCGCGCCGATTTTGGTCGTCGGTTGAAATTGAGATAGCTGATCCTATTCCTGCTGATCATGTATCCGCTTCAATGTTGCATGAGCGGGTCTTAGCTTTACGGGGCGATCGACGTTAAACGTTATGGGTGTATTCAATGACCATTCGCACTAAAAATTGGGATGCCATTGATGAAGAGTCATTCGATGCTCTTATCATTGGAGGCGGTATCAATGGGGCAGCAGTATTTCGTGAGCTGTCTCAGCAAGGTTATAAAGTTTTATTGATTGACCAGAAAGATTTTGCATCAGGCACGAGTCAAGCATCGACCATGATGGTGTGGGGCGGCTTGCTTTACTTAAAAAATGCTGAAATCAATACGGTGTATCGTTTTTCAAAAGATCGAGATGATCTGTTGCAATACGAAGAGGAGCATGCGAAGCCCAGTGAGTTTTATTACTTGTATGGGAAAGTCTCTAAAGTGAAACAATGGCTGCTGTATCTTGGCGTTGTTTTTTACTGGTTTTTCAGTTTTATGAAACGCCGTTTTCCGAAGAAAGTGAAGTCGGATGTTGTCACTCAATCTTTAACCAAAAAATATAATGGGGCGGGTATTAAGTATGAAGAAGGCTTCCTAAGGGAATCAGATGCACGTTATGTACTGAGTCTTATATTGGAAGCATTGTCGGGCAGTGCTCGTGCAGTCAATTATGTTGAAGCAGTTGATTTAAAGCGAGATAGGGCATTAAACCAATGGGATATTCAATTAAAGGATAAATTAAGAGGGGTAACAACCAGGTGTACAGCAAAGCTTGTGATTAATTGTGCTGGCGTCTGGACTGATAGAGTCAATCAGCAACAGGGTATACAAACGCCTTACAAGCATTTATTAAGTAAAGGCGTTACGCTTAATTTGCGCTGCCCAGACAACATAAAACAACCGCTTGTTTTTGAAACGGGCCACATGGGGGATACTTTGTGTTGTGTACCCTGGGGTTCAGTGTGTTTATGGGGACCAACTGAAGAATTGATTGAATCTATTGAAGACGGTTTTAGAGTAACAAAAGAAGATATAAAGTATTTAATTGATGAAAAAAACAAGCATCTAACCTTTCCTACAAGCATTATTTCCGTTCGATGTGGCATTCGACCACTGGTTGTGGATGTTGATGAACAGCCAAAAGATAAATATCCCTTAGAATATTCAAGACGTTCCCATGTGCATCTGAATCAAGATCAAGGTTGGATTTCTGTATACGGTGGAAAAATCAGCGGTAATCGCTCATTAGGACGTAAGGTGGAAAGAGCCGTTTCATCGTTGATTGTACCTTCTGTTGAGAAAAGGAACCTTAAATTTGCGGGTGCTCGTGTCCATCACCAATCCGAAAAAGAGTACGTGGATATTCAATGGAGCGTCGAACACGAATTTTGTTGTCTGCTTGATGATTATCTTAGAAGACGAACCAATATAGCTCAATGGATTCCCCGAGGGGGATTTGGAAGCGAGGGAGAGCACACAGAATGGATAGTCAGTCTTTCACAAGCATTGCCTTCTTGGGATGGGGTTCATGATCATGTTGATGATTACTCCGCTCAAGTAAGGCAGTTTGATGCGTTATTACATGAGTTAGGGGAAAATATCCATGACGGTATCAGTGAATAAACCCGCAATATTAGGTGGGCAGCCAGCGATTACGTTAAATCATGATGAGATTTGTCGATGGCCTCGATTTGATGAAAGCGACAAAAACGCTTTATGCAGTGTTTTGGAGGATGGCAATGTATCCACTCATCCGGTTATTCAAGACTTGGAAAAAGCCTACGCAGATTATATCGGCAGGCCCTATGCTTTAGCGCATTGCAACGGTACAACGGCTTTGATGGCTGCTTTCTTTGCACTTGGGCTTCAACCAGGTGACGAAATACTCGTGCCATCGGCAACGTTTTGGGCTTCTGTATTACCCATGATGTGGTTTGGATTGGTGCCAAAGTTTTGTGAGAGTGAGACTGATACGTTGGGCATTGATCCTATTAGCATGGCCGAAAACATAACAGAAAAAACAAAGGCCGTCGTGATCGTTCATTTATGGGGACTTCCCTGTAAGATGGAAGAGATTCTAGCGCTTGCTAAAAAACATGATTTGAAAATAATTGAAGACGCTTCGCACGCACATGGTGCTGTTTGGCAAGGAAAAAAATGCGGTCGATTAGGCGATGTGTCGGTATTCAGCTTACAATGCGATAAACTTTCGCCAGCTGGTGAAGGGGGCGTGTTGTTATGTGATCGTTATGAATACTTTGAGAGAGCGGTTTGTCTTGGAGACATTACAAGAATCATCAACCTTGAAACACCACAAAGACGACTGGCAGCAACCAGTTACGGTGTAAAAACAAGAATAGCTCCTCTGTCAGCAGCGTTGGGATTAAATCAATTAAAAAAACTGGATACCCATAATGAAATTAGAAACAGAAATCACAGATATTTGTCGAAATTTTTAGAAACAATAGGGTTTAATACATTTCTGGGTGAAACTGATGTTAATCGCGTATACTTCGAGTTTATTATTGAATATCAACGAAGCGATCTCCCTTTGGAATTGCTTTTAAAAGCACTTGAAATGGAAGGGTGTCAGGTAACCTTGCCTAGGTACCCTCTGGTTCATCAGCAACCTTTTTTCCAAGAGTCTTTATTTGAAACTATATTGCGGCTTCCTGGACAGCAATCCAATATTGACTATCAGGGCCTTAAGCTTCCTAAAACGGAAGTATCTAGTCAAAACATGATTCGTTTACCCAATTTTACGGGGAATGATAATGGCATTCTTGCTGAATACAGGGAAGCTTTTGAAAAAGTGATAACGCATTCAGAAGCAATTAAAGCTGCTTTTTCAAGTGTATAATGTTGTCATTATAGAGGTGGGTTAAGAGGTAAGCTATGGGGTTTATATATTTTATTAGCAATCTATTCTTTCATGCGATTCACCTATCGTTTATTGCTTTTTATTTGGTTGGCTGGTTATTTTCCGAAACCCTGTGGCTTCATTTAACCGCAACAGGCGTTATGCTGGGCTGTTGGTATGGTTTAGCAAGCATTTTTGGCCCCGGTTTTTGTCCGCTTACCCATTTTCATTGGAAGTTAAAAGAGCGCTTTGACGTCAAGCCCGCAACGGGTATTTATATCAAGTATATGCTTGATAAATTAAGCCCAGAAGCGATAGATGAAGCAAGGGTTGATCGTATAACGTTACAGGTAACGTTCGGCATACTGGTCGGCGCTTTGCTTCATGCGATCGTCAAAGTTGTGAGTTAACGCTATTCTTTGTTGCTGACCGAATTACTGCGTTGCCGATCGAAAAGAAAACCCTTTCCAGGAGAGCAGTTTGTCTAACACCAGACAGGCGGTAATATCGCCGGTGACATTGACCACGGTTCTCGACATATCGAGAATACGGTCAACACCAATCAGCAAAGCAATGCCGGATACGGGCACCCCAATGCCTGCGAGTATCGTCGCGAGTACGACAATGCCCACTCCTGGAGCGCTGGGAGAACCAATAGAGGCGCCTATGGTGGTCACACTTAAAAGGATGAGCGACGCTAAAGATAATTCAATGCCGTACACCTGTGCTAAGAAAATGGCCGCAATGATTTGATATATAGCGGTGCCATCCATATTGATGGTCGCCCCTATTGGAATAACAAAGTTTGCCGTCGAGGTTTCAACAGAAAATGTTTTGGTGGCTGTTTCAATCGAAAGTGGCATAACGGCCGCAGAGCTAGAGGTAGAAAAGGCTAGGAGCTGTAATGATCGAACATTTTTTAAAAACTTAGCAGGGGAAATACCTGCAATAAAGTAAACCAATCCAAGGTAAATGCACATAAGGCAAAGCAAGCCCAAGATCACCGTCCCGACATAACCTCCCATGCCAACCAAGGCATCAAACCCCATTTTCCCAGTGATTTCTGTCAGTAAACCAAAGACCGCTAGCGGCGCAATCATCATGGCCCAGCTGACGACCTTCATTGCAATCTCTTGAAGCGAAGTGGCAAGGTCTAATAAAGGCTTTGCTTTATGTGTTGTGATTGACAATAACGCAATACCAATAAAAATCGAAAAAATGACGATCTGCAGCATACTTTGTTCTAAAGCTGCTCGTAAGGGATTTGACGGTATCAAGTTAGCAAGCCTTTGTGGAAAACTGACAGGCGATTGAGAGGTTATTTGCTCGCTTGGGAGAGTGCTTTGTTGTTCAGAGCTGATGGCTGATGCATTTTCTACCAGGCTATCTGAAATGTACTCGCCAGGTTGAATGGCTTTCGCTAAAACAATGCCCATTATAACAGCAATTGTCGTCGTCCATAGAAAATAGGGAACCGTACGTATGCCTAAACGTTTGAGTTGATCACCAGAGCCGCAAGAGGCTATGCCTAACACAATGGACGAGAAAATTAAGCCTACCATGATCATTTGAATCAAAGCTAAAAACACATAGCCTGGAAGGGCAACCCAGCCTGCAATAATTTCTGCGGTACTGGGGCTCACCCAAGACAGTCCTCTGGGTGAGATCGCAAGGCCAAGACCGATTCCTGCCATCATACCAATGACGATTTGCAACCAAAGCTTAGTTCTAACAAGCAGTTTTATGCTTTTGGTTTTTGGGAAAAAATCCACGTTAGGTCTCCCTAATGTTTTTAAGCATCAATGAGAAAGTTTAACGCTTCTGGATGGTTGCATCTATCGTAAAAGCGATACCCTAAGTAGGTAATGTTTAGTCGAGTGTTTTGTGAATTATGGTGCTTTAGCCAATTTCAAATGACGTGACTCCGTAGAGCTGTTCAAAAGGTAAAGACTCAACTGGGGCTGTGTACATGCGAGCTGTTTCAAATACAGATCGCATATTATGCTCTTTTGCTAAAGCGAGCCCGTTCGTGCTTTTCTCAGCTACGTCTAAATAAATTAACTGGTGAGAGCCTGCCCATTTCATTAAGGCCCTCATTAAAGATTCAGCGTATTCTGGTGTTTCAGCCCAAAGAGGGCCGATTTTAAATCCTTGTTGAACCTTACGAATGACTCCGACACCTTGAACGCATTCTTGCTCAACGATGCCAAGTGAAAGCGCATCGGCCTGAGTCAACCATGCTTGGTCGAATGCAAGCCGTTGAGCTGGGAAAAATCGAGCAGCGTATTCTTCAACGGCCTGTTGGTTGATTTGAGAGAGGGGTAGAATGGACGACTCATGTTCAACGCTCAATTTCTTGGTGTCTTGACTGCTGCCTTCAAAACGATGATTGCGGTATGCCAATTGGAATCCAAAGGATCGGTAGTTGTCTTGCTGTTCGACAACACCGTCGAGCCCAATGGTGCAACCCTTTAAATACTGCATGCCGGCTTTCCAGATTTGCAATCCATAGCCTTTGCCCCGGTAGTCAGGATGGACGATGTAATAGCCAATGAAGCCGAAAGTATCGTTGTAACGAACGGCGGAAAGGGTG
The DNA here is from genome assembly GCA_947499545.1 of uncultured Saccharospirillaceae bacterium. Lineage (GTDB taxonomy): Bacteria > Pseudomonadota > Gammaproteobacteria > Pseudomonadales > Oceanobacteraceae > CANMOZ01. The sequence continues at coordinate 71,590 of CANMOZ010000009.1, read as the reverse complement.
GCGATGGGTTGATCGTTCAAGTAGCCGATGAAAAACCCGTTAGGGTCGGCTTTAAAGTAACACTCGGCGTCGTGCCAGCCCGGATTCCAACCCTCATTTGAGGCCCAGCCAACGGCTATCGGGAGTTCATCTGCTTGCATGGTTCTGATTAAAAAAGAGTCGCTTTTCATGAGATGCATTCGCCGGAGGATGTCATCGCCATAGACTAGCGAATTTCAGCTAACCGGGAACCAACCAAATACGCCTAAGTGGAGCGGTGAGGTATAAGGGTCTTAATAGAACAGGGTAAATAAGCTAGAACGAGTTTAAGGGAAGTAAATCAAAGGTCTTTTGGGGGGAACTTGGATTGGTAGCTACGGGTGGACTTGAACCACCGACCCCAGCATTATGAATGCTGTGCTCTAACCAGCTGAGCTACGTAGCCATCGCAAGAATGGCGCGTATTATGCGGGTGCATGCCAAAACTGTCAACACTTTTTTTCACCCTTTGTCGTTGATTTTATTGATTTTTAAAGAGAAGTCTTCTCCTATGAGTCGTAATCGCGGAAAGGGCCTTATCAAGCAGCGAGTTGCGGTGTAGACTCGGCCACTGACTAAAAACACAGTGGGTAAGTGCACTCTATGACGACCGAAAGCCTCTTAGATGAGGGTGTCGAGCAGCAACCGCTGCGCGCCTACACCGAACAGGCCTACTTAAACTACTCCATGTACGTGATCCTTGATCGCGCACTCCCTCATATTGGCGATGGCTTGAAGCCCGTTCAGCGGCGAATTGTCTACGCCATGAGCGAGCTGGGGTTAAAAGCGACCGCCAAATACAAGAAGTCTGCCCGTACAGTGGGTGACGTGATTGGTAAATTCCATCCCCACGGTGACAGTGCTTGTTATGAAGCCATGGTGTTGATGGCGCAGCCATTTTCCTACCGTTACCCCTTAGTTGATGGTCAGGGTAACTGGGGATCGCAAGATGATCCTAAATCCTTTGCAGCGATGCGATATACCGAATCAAAACTCACCAAGTTTTCAGAGATTTTATTGGGTGAGTTAGGTCAAGGGACGGTTGAATGGCAACCAAACTTTGACGGCACTTTGGATGAGCCCCAAACACTGCCAGCCAGATTGCCAACCGTGTTACTCAATGGTGGGACAGGAATCGCAGTTGGCATGGCCACGGATATACCGCCTCACAATTTGACGGAAGTGGCCAATGCCGTGATTCATCTGATTGATCATCCTAACGCCACGGTTGCTGAACTGTGCCGCTGGTTGCCAGCGCCTGATTATCCGACGGATGCTGAGATCATCACCCCTAAAGAAGAAATTCTCAAAATATATGAAAAGGGCCGCGGTGCATTAAAAATGCGCGCGACTTGGGTGGTTGAAGACGGCGATATCATCATAACGGCATTGCCTCATCAGGTATCGGGTGCAAAAATTTTGGAACAAATCGCAGACCAAATGCAGAAAAAGAAACTGCCTATGGTTGCCGATTTGCGTGATGAGTCGGATCATGAAAATCCAACTCGCTTGGTGATCGTACCGAAAAATAATAAAACCGATTTAGAGCTGTTAATGCAGCATATGTTTGCAACGACGGATCTTGAACGCAGCTACCGTATTAACATGAATATGGTCGGAATTGATGGTCGTCCGCAGGTTAAATCGTTAGATACTATATTAAGCGAATGGCTGGTTTATCGAACCGAAACGGTACGCAATCGTTTAAGCCATCGACTGGATAAAGTGAATCAACGCTTGCACATATTGGAAGGCCTGTTAACAGCCTATCTAAATATTGATGAAGTGATTGAGATCATTCGTAACGAGGATAAACCCAAAGCCGAATTAATGCAGCGTTTTGGGTTAACGGATATTCAAGCCGACGCCATATTGGATTTAAAGTTACGCCACCTAGCTAAGCTAGAAGAAGAAAAAATCCGTGGTGAGCAATCGGAGTTAGCACAAGAGCGAGATAATCTCGAGAAAACGCTCGGATCAGAACGACGATTGAAAACCTTAGTCAAAAAAGAAATCGTACAAGATGCTAAAGCTTTTGGAGATGAACGTAGGTCGCCATTGGTTGAACGGTCTGAAGCTCAAGCTTTATCAGAAGCTGATTTAATGTCAGCTGACCCTATCACGGTGATTTTGTCTGAGAAAGGGTGGATTCGTGCTGCTAAAGGTCATGAAGTTGACCTTGGGAAATTGCAATACAAAGCAGGCGATGATTTTCTTGCTGCGGTGTTTGCAAAAACCAATCAAACCTTGATCGTTATTGACAGTACTGGGCGCAGTTATTCATTACCTGCTCATACCCTGCCTTCTGCACGAGGCTATGGTGAACCCCTCACCGGTCGTTTGAATGTGCCTTCAGGTGCGGAGTTTGTCACCGCATTAACGGGTGAAGACCATGAATACGTTTTCTTTGGTAACAGTCGCGGGTACGGTTTTATTACCACATTAGGTGATTTGCAGACCAAAAATAAAACCGGTAAGGCGGTAGTAAATTTACCAGAAGATGCCGATCTCTTGGTGCCGCAAAAAATTGATTCCATGGATCGAGGGTGGTTAGCCATTGCGACGACGGAAGGGCGATTGCTTTGTATTTCGTTAGCTGAATTGCCGCAAATGGCTAGGGGTAAAGGGAATAAGCTGATTGGATTACCAACAACAGGCGATGAAAGAGTGCAGGATGCTTTAGTACTGGATGAAGGTGATACATTAGCGGTGTGGTCGGGTAAACGCCATACCAAATTGTCACCAAAAGAGTTGGATCATTATCGCTCTGATCGAGGAAAACGTGGCAACAAATTGCCTAGGGGTTTCCAAAAAGTAGACTACCTTCAAATCGAAGAATAAAGCCTCCCTTATCAGCTGGGTTTAATTTTAAACCCAGCTGTTCTAACGCAATAACCTCGCAAGCATTCGATACAATTGTTCTGGTGTCATCAAAGCAGGATTAAAGGTTTTATCAGGAGAATAATGCAATGTCAGAGAGTCTGTTATGCGACTTGAGTCCGCTTTTGCCATGCTCCATTGATCGAAAGTGCGTTCTTCAATGGTTCGAAATCTTAACAACCTTACGTCGCAATGTCGGGCATCATGAATGATGGATGAATACAGTTGGTTAAGTATGTCACGATGTCCTTCCACACATTGAATAAAAAAGCCATGGTACAGCAATAATGCACCAGTAACGTTACGTTCTTTATTCGCGTTGCGAGCGACTTCAAGAATATTATCTAAATCTTCATCAGTGATGTCTTCATTCGCAATACTGTAGTACATCAGCTCTGATAAAAACATAATATTACCCTCTTATTTGATCCAGCTAGGCAACCGATGCTGCATCGATTGAATGGACAATTTCTGCTTTACAGCACCTAATTGTAATGCGGCTTGAGGCATGCTCGGAATCATAGAGCCTTCATCTTGCACCCACGTTTCCACGCCTTGGTCTTTAAGCTCTCTTAGCCCATGCGCGCCGTCTGATCCCATTCCGGTCAGTAAGATTGCCAGCATCTTATTGCTCAGCCCTGTAGCCGAGTAAAACAAATGATCAATGCAAGGGTGGTACCGATAGCCTTGCTTATCTTCGAAAACATGAATATATAGCTGCCCTTTTTTTTCATAAATCTCAGCCTGATGTCCACCGGGTATTAACCATACATGGCCACTATCAATGATTTGTTGATCGCGAAGGACATCTGTAGGAACCGGACAAAAACGACCAATTTGTTGTCGGAAGTGATCGTTTGCAAAAGCAGGTAAATGTTGGGCAACGATGATGGGGCAGGTATTGGAAGGAATAGATCTTAGCAAGTCTTGAATAGCTGCACCGCCACCGGTCGATGCTCCAATGAATACAATTTTTGATGTATTGTGTTTGGTGCTTTTGAGGCGAACGCTGTGTTTTTTTTCTGAAGTGTAAAGGGTGTTGATCGCATCTGCCAGTAATTCAACGAATAATCCCCACTCATCGGCATTGTCTTTTGACGGGATAATCAGTTCGCACGCGCTTTCTTTTAAACGTATGCCTGATCCTGCATGACTTTTCAATAAAATAACTTTTTTATTATGTTGATGGACCCATTTATGAAATTCCGGCTCTCCACTTAGGTTCGCTTGATCTGAAATAATCACACCATGCGGCATAATTTGCTGTATTTTACTATAAGCAAGGCGTTCACTGGAACAGCTTTGTATGTCAACCTCTTCTTTAATGATCCGCTTTAAATCTTCACAAATTTGTTGTCGGTGGACTGCAGAAGGCATCATAAGGACTAAACGCAGCAGGCTCATTGGTCACACCCTTTTAAGAATTGAGTGATTAATGACCTTGGCATTTTTGGCAAATTGACGGATAGGCTCGCAGCGGCCACTGATAAGATAACCACCGGGTTTGAGTCGATCTAACAAGTTGTGAATAACTTTCTGTTTAGTTGGATTATCAAAATAAATGAGGACATTTCTACAGAAAATAACATTAAAGGGGCCTTGTGTCTTAGGATCTAATAAATTATCAACTTTGAAATTTAAATGATCTTTCAGTTCCTTAGTAACAACCGAGTTTCCTTCTTGTTGATTGATGCCTTTTTTGAAATATTTTTTGAGTAACTCGCCAGGTACAAGTTTTAAACGACTGTTTGGAAATAACCCGCGTTGTGATTGAGCAACAACAGCACTAGAAATATCTGTGCCTAAAATTTCCCATTGACTCATTGAACGAAAATGTTCTGCCAGTATGAGACCTAGCGTAAAAGCTTCCTCTCCAGTAGAACAAGCAGCACTCCAAACATTAAAGGGTGCTGTCGCTTTAGGTAAAATAATCTGTTCGAGGAAATCAATGTGCTCACTTTCACGGAAAAAATAAGTTTCATGTGTGGTTAAATTGTCGATAACCACCATCTTTAATTTGATTTGATCGGGATGGTCGATGATACGTCTTAATTCTTGAATACTGGGAATATTGAAAGAATTAAGTACCTTAGCTAGCCTTCCGGCCATCATGGTTTTACGTGTATCACCTAGATCAACACCCACCTCAGCCTTTAACCAGTTGGACAACTCAAAATAGAGTTCATCCGTTAGCTCTGGTAATGAGTCGGTTTGGTTCATGCGAGCCTTGGACTCCATGGTAATAGCGTTCGAGTATATCATCGGGATCAATGACGGTATCTAAATTAAGTTTATGGAAAGTGACCCCATCAAGGTTCACCATGGCTGACAGATATTCTGTTGATATGGCGTTGCCTCTGGTTGGAGGCAATCGCCAGAGATCATCGTTAATATCAATACAGTCGTGTACTTCATCGACCTCAAGCCCTAAACGCCAGGCTCGATCTTCGTAAATGGATTCAGTCACTAAAATACACTGGCGATCAACAGAATCTTGAATAACGGATTCTTCACTTGATGATTCAGGAGCGGTTCCTGATTCAGATTGTCGAATGCGTTTTTTAAGCGATAAAACAGGTAAATAATACCCACGCAAATTGACGACACCTTCAAGTTCATCAGGGGTTCGCGGCAATGGGGTAATCTGATAGGAATGCACAATTTCCTGTATCTGGCTAACGCCTAGAACTAACTTCCAGCCACCGATTCTGAAGGTCAAGTGTTGCATTCTGTTCCTCCTGCCGCTTGTGTCCTTGTCAACATAAGGGCTGGTACTTTTATTTAATAATCTACGAAATCGTCTTCAGTCCATTCATCAGCCGGTTTTTGAGTCGGATTGCTCTTTTTATTAATAGGCATGTTCACAACTGATGCTGAGTGGCCTTGATGTTGAGTGCTAGGAGCATAATGGGCGCTATGATGATCGGTTCCCGTTGCTTGTATGTCCTGATGTTGTACATGCTCTGCTTTGGTTTTAAAAAAGGCAAATGCCGATTTTAATATCAACGATTGCTCAACCAGATTTTCTGCCGTTGCTGCTAATTCTTCTGACATTGCAGAGTTACTTTGTGTGACAGCATCTAGTTGCGACATGGCTTTTTGAATTTCTTTCACTCCAGTAGCCTGCTCGTCAGAGGAAGCACTGATCTCCTGTACGAGCTGTGACGTATGCTCAATGCTCGGTACCATGGTTTCCAATAATTGCCCTGAACGCTCAGCAATGGCTTGAGAATTTCGAGCAAGTTCTGAAATTTCGCTTGCTGATTCTTTAGAATTTTCTGCCAATTTCCTTACCTCATCCGCGACAACATTGAAGCCTCTGCCATGTTCACCGGCCCGAGCGGCTTCAATGGTTGCGTTGAGAGCCAGCAAATTGGTTTGATAGGCAATTTCTTCAATAATGGTGATTTTTTCACTGATTAAATTCATGGTCTTGACCGTTTCCATGATCACTTCAGAGGTGCTTTTCGCATTTTCGGCTGCATCTTGAGCGATTTTTTCTGTTTTCTTTGCATTATTAGCATTAGTGTCAATGGTGGTTGCTATTTCTTCTAAGGTAACAGAGGTTTCTTCAACACTCGACGCTTGCTCTGCAGTCGAACTGCTTAAATCACTGGAAGATTGTGAGATTTGAGGCGTGATGGTTGAGAATTGCCCTACGCAATCACCGAGTTGTTCTGCGGCATCAAAAAGTTTTAATCGAAACCCTTCCGCTGCTTCCATCAATTGACCAATCTCATCTTTTGATTCAGCCTCAATACGTTCATATAACCGACCTGCCGCTAAATTACGAAAACTTTGCAGGGCGCTTTCAATAGGTCGGGTTAACGAACGGGTAATGAACCAAATCATAAAAACGGTAATGATTAATACGATTAAAATGGAAGTAGAAATGGAATAAAAATTTCGATCGGCAACTTCTAACTTACTGTTTATCAATCCGCTTGCTTCTTCTGTTACTAATGAAGCAATGCTTGACATGTTTTCAACGACTTCTGTAGCAGTATCAAACCATTCATCTGAATCAACTTCAAAAGCTTCTGTTTGATTCTGTACTAAATTGGCCATTTGCTTAAATTTCGGGGTTCTGATGTTGGCCATCTCATCTAAAACTTCCGGATTGGTCATGCCGATTGAATAGACTCTCGCATTGTTTATAAAGGTGTTGATTCTGTCTTGAAGGACAGCGCTGTCAGCTCTCTCTTCACTGGTAATAAAATCCTTATTAAATACGTTGCTCAGTAGGTTTCTATAAAGTCCTAGGTAATTTTTGGCATAAGTTGTATTCCGATAAACTTCTATTGCGTTAATGATGTCAACATCTGAAAAGGTACTGACAGCATAATCCAGAGATTCAATGAGTCCCATCACAACACGTGAGTACTGATCTACCGCCGCATTGTTATTTAAAACACCGGTATCAACGGACTGACGTATTGAATCAATACGTGAATCTAAGAGTGATTTCACCCGTGATATCTCAGCGTTGTCTGCATCACTTAGCTGTGCACTTGGTAAAATATTCAATGTTTGATTAAATTTTGATATTTGGCTATCTAGCTTTGCTCTTTGATCGAGCAATCTCGATTTTCTGTTTTCCGTTTGACGGGACAAAAAAGCATTGGTACGTCCGCGTTCCGTTTGAATCTGATTGATTAATAAAAGCATTTCAGGGTGATAAGATTGAATCGTCGCTGACCGACGGTAGTCATTTGCGTTGGTGTCAGCTTGAGTGATCTCTAGATAACTCAGGGTTAATAGTGCAGTAATGGGCAAGAAAATCATTAAGAGAATTTTCTTGAAAAAACTTAAATTCTTAATCCAACTCATGATTTAACTCCCAGTTTTCTTTAAATCAGATGTTTGACGCGATACCTCGACCGAGCCGTTGATGTCTAGAATAGGAACGATTTCACCGGTGCCTAGCTGGGTCATACCCGAATAAAAAGGCACCTGAGCGACGATGGGATCAAGCGGACGTACGACGGTTTGGATTTCACCCACTAATTCATCAACGCGTAAAACCATTCGCCCTCTGGTGGTTTGCACCACTATGGCCTCTGTTTTATGGTATTGGGATTGAGCGCCAAACAGCAGGGGTCGTAAATCCAAAACGGGTAGAATTTCTCCTCGAAGCCACAGCGTATCGTCTTTAATTTGCTTGGCATCGAAAAGCTGGTGTGCATTAATGCATTCGTCCAATTGAGTTAGGGGTACGATAAAATCTTGGGAGCAAATTTTGACTCTGAATCCTGGCAAAATAGCCATGGTTAAGGGTAAGCGGATGTCAACGTGAGTGCCTTTACCCGGTTTAGAATCCAGCAGAATTTCACCACCGATGTCTTGAATGTTTCGTCTAACAACATCCATCCCTACGCCACGGCCTGAAATGTCAGTAACTTTTTCAGCGGTAGAAAACCCTGGCTCAAAAATCAGTTGTAAAATACTTTTTTCATCTAGTTCATCGCTTTCATTAATAACGCCTTTTTCAATTGCCTTAGCCCTTATAATATCTGGATTAATGCCTTTACCATCGTCTTCGATTTCGATGCGCACTCTGCCCTCTTGATGGCTGGCACGTAATACCAAGGTGCCTTTTTCAGGTTTACCAGATTCCATACGTTGGGCAGGCTGCTCAATGCCATGATCAATGGAATTTCGAACCAAGTGAGTAAGGGGGTCGGCAATTTTTTCGAGAATGGTTTTATCAAGCTCAGTTTCAGTGCCTTCAAGCACTAATTTGACTTCTTTTTCCAGTTGCTTAGCGGTATCTCTAACGACTCGGTGAAAACGGTTAAAAGTATCGGCAATGGGCATTAATCTAAGATTTAATGAAGATTCACGTAAATCATCTAAGGTTTTGGCTGCGCTATTGACTCGCTGATGTAAAGGGTCATTCTGTGAACCACTCTTTTCAGAGAGCGCTTGAAGCCCTCCAAAATCAACAATCAGTTCACCGACAAGTCCAATCAGCCGGTCTAACTTATCGGCTTCTACACGAATAAAACGCTTGGTTTCTGTTTTTGTTTTTTCACGCGCTTTTGAATGCGTTGAGGAAATGCCTGGTGATGCAGCCGTTGTTGATTCTGGCAGCTCTTTTTGTCCCGATTCTGATGCTGAAGTTGAAGCGTCTTTTTCCGAAACAGCTTTGACATTGATATCTTTTGTAGAATTGTCCTCGTCTATCGACTTTGTTTCTATAGTGCTTTCTTCTGGGGAGCCATGATCACTCTGAGTTTCCCAATGCCCTTCGACAACATCTGTGAAATCAAAAATTTGCTCCAACGCTTCAGCATCTGGAATACTCGAAAAAGTAAGTCCTAATTCTAAATAACAGTTTTCGGGGTTAAATGCTTCCCAGTCAGGTAATTTAAGTATGGGCGTGACGGATTCGACCGCAGCACTCTCTTTGACTTCCGTTAGAATGGCATGGGGTTTACAACCACATAAAAAACTTTCAGCTTCAAAATGAATGATTAAACGTTCATTTTGGTGGGGGTTCGCTTCAATAGGTTGACCTTCTACTGCAGCCGGAGTAACTGCTTCTGAGTGTGTACCATCGCCTGAAAGCCATTGTTCAAGCTCACCCATAAGGGTCTTTTGTTGTGCGGTATCGTATTCATTGGAACCGGTTTCAATGCCTTCTATCAACACCTTAAGATGATCAAAGGAGCGCACTAATAGATCGGACAAGGTTTCCGAAATTTTAATTTCGAAATTACGCACTCGATCCATAACGCTTTCAAAATCATGGGTAAACTCAACAATGTGATCCAACCCATACATGCCGCATGACCCTTTTAATGAGTGAACGGCTCGGAAAATAGAGTTCAACAATTCGGAGTCATCAGGGTGTTCTTCTAAAGAAATCAAACCCAGTTCGAGCGTGTTAATATGCTCGTTACATTCAGCGACAAAGACCGGGCGAACGCTGTCAAGAAGCGCGCTGTAATCCATTAGAGCGCCTCCCAAGTTAAATATAAGAGATCCATTTGTTCTGTAACGGCTTTGGATTCACCTCTGAGAATGCACAACCCATCGTTATCGCGTGCCCGTCGTCGAATGGCAGCAATTAATTGAAGGGTCGACAAGTCGGCATGCGCATTGTGAGAGAGATCAACCTCAATGGTTTTGCCATCCCATGCCTGATCGAGTTCTTCTTTTAAGCGTTGTATTTGAGGAAGTCTTGCATCTTCCGGTAACAACCAGTGCATCGTATCCCTCGACACTTTTCCACTCATACTGACAGAGTAGTTGCTGACAGCCAGGTGTGGCGCATAATTACTTTTGACTACAAAAAGGCGGGGTTTGTTACGGAAGGATAGCGATAGGGTAGGATATGCCTCTGTTCAAATCACAGTGGGAGAGATTAACGGTTTGATTTTGTATGGATTTTCTGATTGAGCTGTTGTGCGACTTTGTCTAACTCATCCAATAAGCCTGGCAAAACGGAGCGATGTTCATCGCTGAGTTGTGCCACTAATTCGGATTCATAGGATAATGCCAAGGGAACAATTTGGTCATGAACCAATTGACCTTTTTCAGAGAGAGCGATGGGTAGCTGGCGTTTATCGTTTTCATTCACGCTTCGTTGTACCAAGCCTTTACTTTCCAATAGGTTAATGGATCGGCTGATGCTGACTTTTGACATCAGGGTGCGTTCAACGATTTCTTGAGCTGTGAGAGGGGATTGATCCCCAATAATAGCCATCACGCGCCATTCGGTTAGGGTCAACCCGAATTGTTCTTCGTAGAGTTTTTCTATGCCGTAGCTGATTTGGTTGGAAACACGAGACAGTCGGTAAGGCAAAAAAGTGTTCAGTGTTAACGTTTTCGAGGTCGACATAGTTACTAGCGATCAATATCCCTGTGATGCAGGGCATACTATCGCTTCAAGAAAAGAATTGGAAGGATTCTGTCTAATCCTATCGACCCTGAGCATTAGCCGTAAGACTCCTGTAGTGAATCACCCTCTTCTTCGATACAGAAGAAAGCTGCGGCTTGAGCTAAAGCGTGATTTTGTTCAACCAGCCCTTCAGCGGTTGCAGCCAGTTGCTCTGACATGGCCGAGTTGTTTTGCGTAACCGCTTCTAACTGATTCATGGCTTTTTTGATTTCACTGACGCCCAATGCCTGTTCGTGTGAAGATGTGCTAATTTCTTTTACTAGATCGGCCGTGCGCCCAATTTCAGGTACCATGTGTTCAATCAGTTCGCCTGATTCAATAGCCACTTTGCGGCTGCTTTTCGCTAATCCCGAAATTTGATTGGCTGCGCTTTTTGAGTGTTCAGCCAGCTTGCGCACCTCTTCGGCTACTACGGCAAATCCACGGCCGTATTCCCCAGCTCTGGCTGCCTCAATCGTTGCGTTCAGAGCTAACAAATTGGTTTGATAAGCAATTTCTTCAATGACAGAAACTTTTTCAGTAATTTCACTGATTTGCCCCACCATATTCCGTATGACTTCAGCGGTATCTTTTGAGCCTTGAGCCGCATCGGTTGCGATGGATTCAGTGCTCTTAGCATTATCAGCATTACTGTCGATGGTGGTAGAAATCTGCTCTAATGTTGAGCTGGTTTCTTCAAGACTCGCTGCTTGTTCAGCCGTGGCTGAACTTAAATCGCTGGATGAGCTAGAAATTTGCGGTACAGCAGTTGAAAAGTGTTCTATAGATGTTTTTAGCATTTGAATGGACTGAAATATTTCGCTCCGGAAGGCTTCTATTGAACGACACATTTTGGCAATTTCGTCTTCTCCTTTTATGTCAACGGGGTGATAAATTTTGCCTTTTGCCAGAAAGCTGATGTCGTATAAGGCTTTATTTATGCTGTCTCGAATACTGGTTGATATCATGTAGGCCAGTAGTAAGGTTGAAACCAAAACAAACGTAAAGATAGCCCCTAATGCATATAAGGTTTTCATGGTACTCGCGAGCGTTGAATCTAAGTACTCTTTTGCAATGCCGTAGGAATGTAAGGTTTGTTGGTTCATCACATCAATAGAGCGTGTAGCCAGATCGAACCATTCCAACGGGTTAACACCAAATTCACTTTCTTTAGCATAAATACGAGCAACATAGGCTTTAAATTCAGGTGAAACCAAGCTATCAATCTTGTTGTAAACCGTTTTATCACCCGATGCATCGGCATGAAACTTGGCTTTCTTTAGATATACATTGATTTCTGTGCTTAATCGATTAATCAATAAACGTTGATTTTCATTGACACGATCTTGAGCAAAAATGCTGGCTAATACCGCTCGTTGAATGCCCATCGCATCTTTAGCATGAGCGATATTGGTGTATATTTGTGATTCGTTGGTAAGAGTCTCGCCGGTAAAAAGGGTTAGGCTGAAATCCAATACACTGAGTAATGATTGATTGTACTGGGTGTAGGCTTTAACCATTGCAGGACGAGCGATTGAATGCTGGTCTATTTGCATACGTATGTTGTCATGAAATTGATTGAGCGTTGATGCAAGCTGTTGCACTTCGGTTTTTGTTCTTCCTGATGTCATTAGAGATAGTGATTTTTTCAATACTTGAGATAAATCATGTCTTTTTTCATTAACCTTTATACGTTGTTCTCGTACCCGTGCGTAGGTATCGGTATTGTTGGTATCGGCTAGGTAAGCGGCACTTAACCCTCTTTCCTTTTGATTTTCATGAACTAATGCCATCAACTCTTTGTGGAATATTTGTAAGCGTTGTTCACCTTTTAGATGATTAACAAGCTTATATTCCGATACAACGCCGTCAATGATGAGCACGATGAGCGCTAGGCATGGAATCACGAGCATCAATAATAATTTTTGAGAAAAATTGATTCGGGTTAGCCATTCCATGGTGAGCCTCATGGGGGAGATTGGGATCAGTAAGTCGCAGCATGGAAAACTGCGCCTATTGAAAGAGTAGGTCATATTTAGCCAAAAACACCATGACACACCCGTGATATTAAGGATGGATATCAATGATGAGGGAGTGACGGTCACCGCTGCGAAGAGCAAGGATTAGAAGAAATATGCCATCTTGCGGATTGATTGGGCATCTACTGTCTATTTCTTATCGTGGATTAGAAGCCTAGTATAGTTTCGAATGTAACTAGCCCAGTTAGGTCAAGCAATGCGTTGTCTAAACACGCTGGTTCAAATTTAAAAACAATGGAATACAAAGCGTTCGCTATTCATAGATGACGCTTACACCATGATAAAGGAGATAACCGTGGCCGATTTGTTTGAAAATCCAATGGGAACGGATGGGTTCGAGTGCGTTGAATACGCAGCTAAGGATAGTCGAGAATTAGAGCAGTTGTTTTTGTCTCTGGGCTTTGTCGACATCGGTAAACATAAGAAAAAAAATGTAAAGTTATTCAAGCAAGGCGATATTCACTTTTTGGTTAATGCTGAACCAGAGGGTTTTGCCACCCAATTTGCACAACAGCATGGCCCTTGTGCTTGTTCAATGGGCTTTCGGGTAAAAGATGCAGATAAAGCCTTTCGTCAAGCCGTAGAGCAAGGAGCAACGCCTGTTAATGATGAAGACAAGATTCTACCTTTTCCTGCCATTGAAGGCATTGGCGGTTCGCGCATCTATTTGATTGACGAATATGGTGGAACCAAGGCTTATCAAGAAGATTATCAACTCAATGGAAATCAGGCTAACACCGAAGGTGCGGGTTTAACCTACCTTGATCACCTCACCCATAACGTACATCGCGGTAACATGGATAAATGGGCAGATTTTTACACCAAGTTATTTAATTTTAGAGAAATTCGATACTTTGATATTGAAGGGAAATTAACGGGTTTGAAAAGCCGAGCGATGACAAGCCCTTGTGGGAAAATCCGTATTCCTATTAATGAATCGTCAGATGATAAATCACAAATTGAAGAATATTTGAATGAATACAAGGGTGAGGGTATTCAGCATATTGCATTAGGAAGCCAAGATATTTATCAAACGGTACGTTCGCTTCGAGAAAAGCAGGTTGATTTTCAAGACACTCCTGATACTTATTATGAGTTGGTTGATAAACGCGTTCCTGGTCATGGAGAAGATCTGAAAGCGCTTAAGGATCTTAGCATTTTGGTCGACGGTGCTCCTACAGATGGACAAGGTTTATTGTTGCAGATTTTCACTAAAACGGTTATTGGTCCGATCTTTTTTGAAATCATTCAACGAAAAGGAAATGAAGGTTTTGGAGAAGGAAACTTCCAAGCATTATTTGAATCCATTGAATTAGATCAGATGCGTAGAGGCGTCATTTAAGGAGTATTAACCCATGAAAGAATGGATTTATTTCCCCAAGGTTGAAGGGGAAACGTCTCGACAAGCTCATGCCGACTTCCCTGAAGGCACTTATGAACGAGAAATGGGTAAAGAAGGTTTTTTCGGACCGGCAACGCATTTTTATCACAAGCATGCGCCAACCGGTTGGGTAGAATTTGATGGGCCATTGAAGCCTAGAGCGTTTGATACCAATAAAATGCACAGTGGCAGTGAAAGTATGCCCTGGGAAGCTCCATTGATGTTGAGCAATGCGCAGTGCCGCATACAAACCTGGGCTCTCAATGAATCCATGACTGCATTATATCGAAATTCAGATGGTGATCAGCTGTTGTTTATTCACCAAGGGGAAGGGGCTTTATTTTGTGACTTCGGGCATATGCGGTTCAGTGAAGGGGACTACCTTGTACTGCCAAGAGGCACTATGTGGCGTTTAGATGTGGATGAACCGGCTCGCATTTTGATGGTGGAAGCAACGTCCAGTCATTTTCAATTACCTCAAAAAGGTCTGGTAGGAAATCACGCAATTTTTGATCCTGCTATGCTCGAAACGCCAAAAATTGATGCAGAGTTTAAACATCAGCAAACTGAGAAATCATGGAATTTGAATGTGAAGGTGCGTCAGCAGATGTCACGCATTCAATACCCTTTCAATCCGTTGGATGCAGTGGGTTGGAAAGGAGATTTGTGCCCAGTCAAAATTAATTGGCGAGACATTCGTCCTTTAATGAGCCATCGTTTTCATTTGCCTCCCTCAGCGCATACTACTTTTGTTGCACAGGGGTTTGTTGTGTGTACCTTTGTTCCGCGCCCGATAGAAAGTGATCCTGGTGCTTTAAAAGTGCCTTTTTATCATAACAATGACGATTACGATGAATTCATTTTTTATCATAAAGGTGAATTTTTTAGTCGCGATAATATTCATCCTGGCATGACAACATTACACCCTGCAGGATTTACCCATGGTCCACACCCTAAAGCGTTTGCAGCCGGCAAAGCTTATGCAAAAAAAGAGACGGATGAGGTTGCGGTGATGGTGGATGCAAGACAGCCTTTGGATGTTCACGGCGTTGCCGAACAAGCGGAATGGAAAGAGTATCAATTTTCTTGGAAGGATAAGGCGTAATATGAAATTAGCTTCCTTAAAAAGTGGACGTGATGGTGAATTAATTCTGGTGGATGACGCTCAGCAAAGGGCCTGTCGAGTATCCAATATTGCCTGTACTTTACAATCGGCTTTGGATCGTTGGGAAAAAGTTAAACCTGAATTGGAATCAGCATACAAAGCCCTCTGTCATGGTGACGTTGAATCTTTTCCTTTTAATGAATCGGAGTGTCATTCTCCGTTGCCGCGTGCTTACCACTGGGCAGATGGCAGTGCTTATGTGAACCATGTTGAATTGGTTCGAAAAGCCAGAGGGGCGGTGATGCCGGAATCCTTTTGGACTGATCCTTTAATGTACCAAGGAGGATCGGATACTTTTTTAGCCCCGCATGATCCCATCCTCATGGCCGATGAAGCTTGGGGGATCGATTTTGAAGCAGAAGTAGCGGTGATGACGGATGATGTGCCCATGGGCGTGTCAGTCGAAGCCGCGGCTCAACACATAAAGTTATTAATGTTGGTTAATGATGTTTCGCTGCGTAATCTCATTCCTGGTGAGTTGGGTAAAGGGTTCGGGTTTTATCAATCGAAACCCTCCAGTGCCTTTTCACCGCTCTGTGTGACACCGGATGAGTTGGGTGATGCATGGCAAGAGGGCAAAGTGCATTTGCCTTTGATTGCACAGCTAAATGAGACCTTAATTGGAAACCCCAATGCGGGTGTTGATATGACGTTTAATTTTCCTCAATTGATTGCACACGCGGCTAAATCAAGGCCCTTAGGGGCAGGTACCATTATTGGATCGGGAACGGTTTCAAATAAAGACCGTGCAAGTGGTTCTTGCTGTTTAGCCGAAGTCCGTATGTTGGAAATCATCGCTGATGGAGAAGCAAAAACGCCTTTTATGCAGTTCGGAGATCGAATCCGCATTGAAATGCGCGACGCTGCTGGTAAAAGCATTTTTGGGAGCATTGATCAAGTGGTCCGCCGCTATGAGGGCACCCAATGAAACTCTATAGCTATTTTCGCTCATCTGCATCTTACAGGGTGCGTATTGCGTTAAACCTTAAGGGGTTGGATTACGATATCATTCCAGTGCATTTGCTGAGAGAGGGTGGAGAGCAGCGTCAGCAACCATATCAACAAGTGAATCCGCAGCAGTTAGTGCCTTCACTGGCGGTTGAATCAGGCGACATCTTGAATCAATCACTCGCGATTATGGAATATCTTGACGAGATCCAATCAAAACCCCCTTTATTACCCAGTGATCCTATCCACAGAGCATTTTGCCGAAAGCTGGCCTATGCGATTGCGATGGACATGCAACCGTATTGTAATTTGCGTACCTTGCAGTACTTAACGAAAACCTTGGAAGTCAGCGAAGATCAAAAACGGGCCTGGTTACACGATTGGATGATCAAAGGCTTTACGGCATTGGAAAGTTGGGTGAAGGCGTCAACGTTAACAGGTCCTTTTATTGGTGGCAGCCAAGTCAGTATTGCCGATTGCTGTTTGATTCCGCAGCTGTTTACTGCCCGCCGGTTCGAGTTACCTTTGGACGACTATCCTGAGCTTCTAAAAATTGAAACGGCTTGTATTGAACTGGATGCGTTTATACGAGCACGCCCTGATCAACAGCCAGATTATGAAAACTAATGAAAAAAAAGCCCCTAGTGAAATAGGGGCGTGCGGTTCTCGTGAAGCGAAGGGTGTTTATAATTTGTTTCAGCCAGCAGCGGCCAAAGGAGGGTGCATACGAATACCGGATTCACGATAAATCATTTGGCGTTCTTCCATCCAGGCTCCAGGCTGAGTGTGGTACTGAAAAATGACCTCACCTTCTCCCCAGTCATCGTCTAACAAAACCGTTGCACTGAAATTTCTTGGAAAAGCAGGCGCTGCCCCGTTATGAGTAGGCCAACACACAGAAGGGTAGCCGGCTAAATCCAAACGTATTTTTGCATCCGGCCCCATCACGGCTTCGTATATCACATTGCCTGATACATGGCTGATGCACAAAATGGGCATCGCCGTTGATTGAGTGACTTGTGCGTAGCCGGTTACGGTTCTATGGGGGGTATCGATTAATAAATTCAGCTCAAGCTCTGGTGCACCTACTGCTTTTTTTTCGGCTTCAGAGTACAAATGTAAAGGGAATAACCCTGCGATGGGTTGAATGTCTTCTGCGATGGCCATACCTGTGCTCCACCTTGAGTAAATTCATTTCTGTATGAGTAACGCTAGCAAAAGGTGTGTGACATTGGGTTGCAGAACGGTCTTAAAGGGTGGTCTTTCTTCTCAAAAAAAGGAAGCTGAAAACAAAAAAAGCGCTGCACTAATGCAACGCTTTTTTTTTGAGAGTGAAGGCGTAGGCGTTTCACTCAGATTATGTGCTTAGCGATCTCGAATTAAGCGCTCGCTTTTGCTGCTTGCTCTTCATCTTTCATGAAGAAAGCAAAGCTCTGGTGAGCAGCAAGGCTCACTAACAGAATCGTCAACCAAGCAAACCCGTCACCCGCTAAAGGCACTTTGCTTAAGAATGCAAGGTCAAGGCTATCGATTTTGCTGTCAGCAAATTCAACGATGCTGAAAGCCAAAACAGCTAAAAATACAACCAAGTTGGCTTCACGCACGCGATTCAGTTTGCCGCTGATGCAGTACAGAATCATCAGAGCCATAAAAGCTGGGTATGCGATGTTCAGTAAAGGCACGGCAAATTTGATCACGGCATCTAAACCTTGGAATGCCAAGACGGAGCTAGTACCAGCCATGACAGCAACCCAGCCGGCGTAATTTAATTTACCAAAGGTCTGGTGGAAAAACTGAGCGCAGGCAGACAATAACCCTACCACGGTGGTGAAGCAGGCTAGGAAAATGATCAAAGAAACAACCACCTGTCCAGGGGTTCCCAATTCACGATCAATAAAGGCACTGATTACCTCTGCACCGCTTGCGCCGGTTGCCATGACGCTTTGGTTACCAGCACCTAAGAACATCAAGCTCAGATATAGGAATGACATACAGCCGCCGGCAATCAAACCTGCTTTAACGGTGCTGCTGACACGACCTTCTTGAGTTTTAACACCGTGATCTTTTAAGGCAGCCAGTACAATGACGCCGAAGATGATGGAAACAATCCCATCCAAGGTTTTGTAACCTTCTTTGAAGCCGTACAGGAATGCATTACCGGTAATGTGGCTTGTTAGGTTTTCATCCACAGGGTTTGCTGGGGCCGTGAAGACGAAGTACGAAAAGGCGACCAACAATAGAATCAAAATGGGTGTGATGTATTTGCCGATGGCATCAGTCAAATGTGTTGCCAAGACGGCGAATAAGCCAGCCGCGACGAAAAAGAGCGGTACGTAGGCGTACAAGAGTTGTGAGTACTCTTCACCGACTAAGGGGGCTATGCCTAACTCGTAGGAGACCAGTGCTGTACGCGGGGTTGCGAACAAAGGCCCGATGATTAAGTAAATGAAAAGCACAACCGCAAAACTGGCCCAACGAGGGGTTTTATCAAGCAGATTATCTAGATTGCCGGCGTGTGACATGATCACGAGGCCTAGAACGGGCAGCCCGACAGCGGTTGCAATGAAGCCTAGGTACGCAGGTAAAAAGTCAGGTCCGGCAGCGATGCCGACTTCCGGTGGGAAGATAACGTTACCAGCGCCTACAAATAAGGCGAAAACTGAAAAAGCTAAGGTTAAGGTTTCACTGAACCTCATGCGATTAATCCTCAAAAGGTTGTAGCAAAAGGGAATGCGGCATCCTATGTGGCTCACTCTTAATGATCAATAGCAAGAAATATGATTCATTATATTCCATTTGGTTATATGAGTCTGAAGCTTCTAGAAAAGCACTAGTGGTTTCAAAAATAGGCATGCTGTTGGACAGGATCGGAAGCTTTTATTGCGAAAAACGCAATAAAAGCCATATGACATTTTCGCATAAGTTTAGTCTGTATGGGTCAATTAGCCTCTATTGTCTCAATACCTTTCTGGCTACAAAAACATAACAGGCTTTCACCGTACATCAACAGATAGCCGTGATCCAGGCATGGTTAAGGGCTAGGCTTCAACAGGCAAGGGGCGCAAATAGCCCTACTCTCATTTGGTTTATCGAAAGAGCTGCATACGAATGAACGCCTTACCAAAGCGCTTTTCGTTTTGTGGTTTATTTGAATTGTCTTCAAACCTGAAGGAAATCCCCATGAATCAAAGACTTCTTTTCATGGCCATGCTGGTACTGCCACTGACCTTAGGTGGTTGTTTTAGCAGTGGCGGTAGCTCTTCTTCATCCTCTGCGAGCGCTGATGATACGACTAACGACGACACGACTAGTGATGACACTACAGCGGGTGCTACTGAAGCGCCTCCAGCTCTTTCGGGCAGCGGTGTGAGCGACAGTGTTCCACCAACGGGGTCTACCGATGTACCCGTGCTGGAAGTGCCTGAAGAGATCAATGTTGTGACGGCAGGGTCTGGCAATAACGGGAATTCACTGAATGTGAAGTCTTGGGGCCGATTATTCAATGATGCTGGCACCCAATATACCCTGGCAGATCAACGTGCCTATATTTGGCTACCAGCCTTGGAACCCATTGATACGGTTAATGGTATTTTATGCTTTTTGGATCAGTTTGGAATTGAAGCCATGATTAACCGGCCACCCTATCGTGTGCTGGCGAATGAAGATCGTTGCTTCCAAGACAGTGGGGATACAGAAGCGAATTCCGACGGCGCAGCCGTTCAAGGTGCTGCATCTACAGATGGCGATGAAGCCGCGCCTGATTTGCGTGAAGTAGTCGTCCATGTTGCGCGTTTGGATGAAAACTCACCGATGATTGTACATGCTTGGATGCCTGAAATGGGAGACGATGATTTTAATCAGGCCATTCGTATTAAAGCCATTATGTCTGAGGGGGTATCGGCAGATAAACCTTTCGGTACCTTTGCTATGAGCTTTGGGATGTCCGCCTCATCTGACCCCAACGTGGAAGACATTGTGGTGACAGGGCCTGACAGTTTTATGGGTGGGGGTGTATTAGGGACGATCGGTGGTTTGCCTGCTGGGCAAGCTGGTTTTACCCTGTTTGAAACGGGCACCTTCACAACGCCAGATGAGAGCTTTTCGCGTACTTGGTCTCAAAATGCAGCAGTGGTGATGAATGGAGATGGAACCTCCGGGCGTGCAACGACAGGCTTTAGTGAAGAAGAAGGTGGTGCGCACGGTCAGTTTTCAGAAACAGGTAGTTTTGATTTGGCATTTAATGATAGCCATGTCTTGTTGAACACGGGTGCTGAAACGCGTTGTTTGGATCGCACGGCTTTTAATGAAGTGGTGTGGCGATATGATTTATATAACGCAAACACGGGAACACAAGCGCAACTCAATTCCGGCTTTCCATTTAAATGGGATACCAACAGCGATAGCGTGCGAGATGGATTTGGATTTGTTGGTTTTTGGGGAGTCTGGACTGAAAATGGCCAAAGCGTCCCTGACGGAACGGTGATTGAAAAAGAAACCTTTAACAATACCGCTGGGGCAACTTACACCATTAAATCGGCACCAGGCCGCTTAATTAAAAAAGAAGTGAAAACGGTTGATATTTTGACCAAGATGATCGGTATTGAAATGTTCACCAGTGACTTCCAAATTCAAGGTTGTCAGCCAACAGGTGAAACGAATACGCAATGTATTGTGAAGTTCCAAGGAACGGATCAAGCGAGCATACAGCTAGTGAAAGTTGGGACCATTACATGGAGCCAAAACGGTGAAGTTCGGGAAAATCTGCCAACCCCTGAAGTCATAGCGAGTTATGATCCGCAAGGATTTAATTTCTTTTGGATGTGGTCTGATCAGCTTGGCGGTGGGGTGAACTGGTCGAACAACAAAGACAAGGTGGTCTTTTTCCAAGAAACGGAAGTCGATGCCGATGATCCCCTTTTCAATGGGAGCGATACAGCTGTCACGTTGCATTGTTTAGAGCGTTGCCCTAAAGCCGGTATTGTCGCTGCTGATTTGGGTACCTTTGATGGTCCTTTCAATCCGGAACCAAACCGTGATACTCAAGGGCAAGAATCAATAAAAGATAGCTTTCAGTACAGCATTGCTCGCACAGACTTAGCATTGAAAAATGGCAGTACGAATGTTGGTTTTGCTGACAGCGTGACTCGAGATGATTTGGAAGGCACCCAATACCATTTCGGCATTCGCTCAGGCCCTATGGTAGACGCTGCGACATATGCGGATATGACCAACTGGTGGGAGGTTTGGAATTTTGATCGTGGTTATACGATCTACGAATATGAAACCGGTCTTGAACAATGGAATCGACGTACGTTCTTGCTGGACAGCAGCAACGCGGTGGTAAAATTTGATCGCCCTTGGAAATTTACCTACGACCATACGACAGCGGCTGATCGAAATGGCGATGCCAGTAATGATGGCCGCACCTTCTTGTTAGAATACGGTGGTAATGGAGATTTATGGGGTATTCCTAGCCGCGCCAATGAAGACAAGGAACGTTACTACCCATTATTTAGCATTGCGGATGGAACATTAGTGACCGTTAATGTTAACGGTACCGACACGGAATTTGCGGTTAAAGCGCGAGAGCTGGAACAGAAAATGTCGAAAGTCGATCCGACTCAGTGCGGAGCATTGAGTTTAGCGACACCGGTTGGCACGACGGCTCCTACTTCGGTGGATCGCAATACCTTTAATATGATTCCAATGCCAGTGGTAACGGATGCCCCGGTATTTGTAGACGGCGAGGCCGCACAAGAGTAAAAAAGGTTGGAAAGGCAACGTTGAGGTTGCCTTTCCTTTTCGCCAACATTTTGAGTGGCTTTAATAACAAATTGCTAAATCGCTCGATTACCCTTCCCCAAAAAAAAGAAAAAGTGATCATCAAAATCCTTTATTAATCGTCAATAAATAGCCCTAACAGCGTTTTTTGCTGATGGAGAGCGGTATCTTCTAATGTGTAATGGGTGTATTCCTCTGTGGTTGAATCGGAAGATACTTTTTTATGTGACTACTGCGATTGGCGGCGACCTAAAATGACACTGCATGTAATGGCTATCAACGTCGCTATGACCATTCCACCCCAAACCCAGGGGTTGGTAAAATCCAATACTTTACCGGTTAAGAAGCCTGGTAATAAGTAAAGGGGTGACCATACCGCTGCGGACAATATGTTTAATAAAAAGAAATGTTGAGGCGGCATGCGGAATAACCCTGCAGCAACCGGTATGAATGGGCGGATCGGCCCAATGAAGCGTCCCATCACTACGCTGACAGCACCGTACTTGTGGATGAAAGCGGTACTTTGTGTCAACCATTGGGGGTGTGTTCTGAACCCTGGCCACTGATGAATACGATCTCTAAACCAGTATCCCAATCCGTAACTCAAACCGTCACCGACAACAGCACCAATGAACCCGGCGAGTAGAACCCATATCAAAGGAATACTTTGTTCGCTTGCCAAAGCGGCAAGCAATGTGAGCAAAGCCACTCCGGGTACCACAATACCGATGACAGCAAGGGATTCTGCACAAGCAAGTAACGCAAGGGCCAGTAATACGCCCGATTGAGGCAATGATTCAATCCACGTGAAATCCATCTTTGAATAATTCCTTCTTTAATCCTAATGCTCTACAAAACATCAAACGGGCAAAACAGTCAATCATCACTTTGAATCCAATTTTATTATTCACTCACCCTGCTAAGTGGGTGCTCATTAGGGGTGTGAGTGTCAGTCATTTATTCTGCGCTTAATCCTATCTTAAACCCAACAGCTTAGAGTGATGGATGGGTATTTCATAAGCTTTTTTTCGGTTTTTGGAGTAAATGCTTATATTATTGTGACGGCATGTTTAAAAGTTTTTCATTTGTGATCTGGTATCCATAGGATAAATCATCTATTCCCTTATAATCTGTTTCTCTTCGGTAATAGCCTGAACTAAATACTCACATTTATTTACGACGAACTGGAACTTTGTAGTACTATGCAGCAATTAGTTATTGGTTTTTTCATTGTCGCTGTAAGCATGTTGCTTCCAGAAGTATACACTAGCTACTTTGTAGCAGGTGAGTCGACACCCTATACCTGGTACTTGCACGGAGAGAGTCTTGCCTACTTACTCCTATTGATAACTATTTTGCTAATAACTAAATCTCTGGGGCTCAAGCTGGTTTTGATGGTGTTTCTGATTCTATTGCAGGCTTCAGAATTACTGCATTTCACCTACTTCGGAACATTCTACAGTCAGTATAACATCAGTTATATGCTTTCTGAACTTGGCGATTTTTTAAATGGAATAGTTTCATTATTTGGAGTGATTTGGCCGACAGCGGTTGTCTGTTTGCTGTCTGCTTTGGTTGCAGTAATAGCATTGTGCTGGGAACATAAATCGGCACAGCATTTTCGCAGTAATATCCCCATTGCATTGACAGCCATTATGCTTACTTTCCCTTTCATTAAAGGCCTGAGCAGTAACAATCACTTTAAACCCAGTGCCAAGCAACTATCCATTCGTAATGGCCTATACAGTTTGAATTTTTTTGCCGTCATGGCCTTCAGTATGAAAGAGAAAAAAGATTATACCCCCTATCAATTGGTTGGTATTGAACCTGAGGTTGATAATTTGGTGCTTATCGTAGGTGAAAGTGCAAATGCTAGTCGAATGTCGTTGTTTGGTTCAGAGCGAGATACAACACCTTACTTGAGCAGTCTGGCTCATTCAAAGGATTTCCACTATCAACTTGCACTGTCATCAGCGGTGGCTACTCAGTATGCATTAGGGTACTTCTTTAATGGTGTTTATGAACCCGATAATGTTAAACAAATGGGCTCGAAAGCCACCAATCTCTTCAAAATTGCCAGTGAAAACGGCTTTGAATTACACATGATCAGCAATCATACCGAAGGCACATTGTCTCATAGTTATCGATATGGGAAATTCACTACGTGGGTTGATAAAACGATGCCGGGCAATACATGGGGTCAATACGATGTAGGGATGGTTGAGGCTTATTTAAATGCACGTGGCTCAAAAAGAAATAAGCAGTTTGTTGTGTTACATATGCAAAATATGCATGTTGGTTATAAAGACCAGTATCCTCCAGAATTTGAACAGTTTACCGCTGAGAGCCCTAACCCAAGTGCCCAATTGAGAGCTGAATATGACAATGCTGTCACCTACATGGATTATACAATTGAAACTTGGATCAACCAGCTAAAGGATGCCTTTGATGGGAGGACATTGGTTCTTTATATCCCCGATCATGGAGAAAATCTTGGTGATAATGGAAAAACGGGTCATGGCCATTTGGATGTTCCTACGGCAACTGTGCCTATTATGGCGTTTAATTTGAAGCATGGAAAACAGGCTTTGGATCTTTTCAAAAAAGATCTTGGGTGTTTAACAAGCCATTATAAAATCCATAAAGCCATTGCTCGTTTATTAGGTGCTCGTGTAGAAAACCCAAATGCTAATGACCAAGAGTTTTATATTAATGGATTAAGCCTTTATGGGGATGCAGGGTGGATAAAGGGAGAGTTTAAGGAACATGAAGCACTATGTCAGTTAGCTGCTCGACCTAGGGTAAAACAACATCAGCCCTTGGTCTATATCAATCAGCCAGACTGACCGATCCTTGAAATGTTAACTTGCTGAGACACGCCCCTTTTAACTATCAGCAAAAGCGACTAGGCGTAAAGCCGTTTTTTGTTGTTTGTTCAGTTGGTGCCGTGCTCTAGCAAGCATTTCATCCGCGCTTTCTGTATCATTGTGGGTCGCAAAGCCAACGATTAAATGGATGCTACCAAGTACAGGCCAGGCGCGTGATTCCAATTGTCGAATCAAGCGCTCTTTGAGCACGAGAGAGCCTTCTTCATTGCAATTGGGTAGTAGTAGCAAAAAGTCTCCATGGCCAAGATAGTAGACCTCGTCGCCGGCTCGAATTTGGGTCGTCACAGAGACGCGATACGCATTAAGAAACTGCTTCAGCACTCGCGTGGCAAGCCCTTCCTCAAATAAATCGAAATCCTCGACTTTAAAAATTAGGATAGACAGTGCCCGCTTAGTGTATTTTGAGCGAGCCACTTCTTGTAATAAACGGCGCCTAAGATGTGATTCGCTGTAGGCACCGGAAAGGGGCTCAACGCTGGCATTATTGGCAACGCGTTTATGCTCTTCTAGTAAATAGAAATTGACGTAAATCGCAATGCAGGCGAGCGATAGATTGTGATAAATCAAAAAGAAAACGTTGTTCCCTTCCGACCCCATCGTTAGAAGTAAGGCATTGATGAGCGTTGCTGAGGCAATAAACAAACGGTACTGGAATGGGTGACACTCATCGATGAAAGCGAGCAGCCAAACCCAGGACGTTAATATAAGCCAAAGGGCTGCATGCGGCCATGGCGTCAGCCAAACAACATAGCAAGCGCAAGCGACCGCCAACTTAAATTCTTGATTATACCACCAACGGTCATGAATACTGCCCATCACAATCGCACAGAGAGCGAAAAAGCCACTCAGCATAAAGGGCAGTATTAACGTAGGGAAATCCAGCAGCAATGCTAAGGTAGCATTGCTCCAACTCCAAAACATTAAAAAGAGCAAGCGAATAGGTTTGCGTTCATGGCTGATCATCGTCGAGCTTCCAAGGCTTTTGTTGATCTTCAGCCGTTTTTGCAGAAAGCCAGGCTCTTTCTATTAAATGGCTAGGATTTTGGTCAAGATTGTAGCGGCTAATGCCAATATAGGCTTTGACACTCAACTGATCTAAAGCGTTTTGGCAAAAAGCCAGCGCTTCATGTGCAGTAAAATAGGGCAAGACCATGATAAGCCCATGTTGATATTTAAATAATCCATCAAAGGGGCGAATGCTGCTTTGAAGTTTTGGGTAAAAGTCACTGAAATGTGTATTGCTGTGCTTTTTGTCTCTAACATCAATCAATAGAGCGGCAATGACTAACCCAGTCCCTTCGCGTTCACAGCGATGTATTTCTCGGTCTAAGTAAGCATTGAGGTAGCTCGCATAATAAATGTTTTGGTCAACGTTGAAGTGCAAAAGTGGCATTAGAGTCGTGCGCCATTGATTTCGATGCGCTGCGAGCACGATCATTAATAAACAGAGTCCAATGTACTGCCATGCGTAGAGTTGATTCGGCCATTGATTGTCCCAGCTGGAAATGGCAATTAGGGCAAGTGTGAAGAAGCTAAGCACCATTAAACCAATTTCAAATGAAAGGCTGATCATTAAAACCAATGGGGCAATCCAGATTGGGCTGAGGATCTGATCGTAGTGAAACGCAAAAACCAACCAACCTATAAAGAGGCATAAAATACTTAATTTTACCCACTGAGAGTGTGGCCATTGCTGTAGAAAGAAGAGTCCATTGCTGAGGTAGGCAAAACCAAAACCCAACGAAATCCAAGCACCGACCTCCTCAGTGGTGGAGACGACCCATGCGTAACTCAAAATGATGGCAGACAGACAGAAAAGCAGTTGCCGCCAAGCATGGTTTCCGTGAGTGGCAATTATTTCCCATTGCATGTCAGGTTATCCCCACGAGTATTCCTGAAGCTGGACACCTAACCGGAAGGCGTCACTCATTGCAGTAGGCTTCTCACGACTCTTCCCCTTAGGTACACTGCATTCATCAAGCATAGGAGATTTCAGATGATGGCTGAGATTGAGGCGTTTTTGGCTCAGGCTCAGGCGGCCAGAACGGCAGCTAATGAACTGGCACAAGCGCAAACCGCGGTCAAAAACCAAGCCTTGTTGAATATTGCTCAGGTTATTCAAGAACAGACTCAATCCATAATTCAGGCCAACGAGCAAGATTTAGCGGCAGGGAAAGCAAAAGGGTTGGATGAGGCATTACTGGACCGATTGGCGCTGAACCCGGAACGTATCCAAGGCATGTGTGAGGGGTTATCACAGGTGGCTGCACTGGCCGATCCTGTGGGTGGCATCACGGATATGAATTATCGCCCAAGCGGTATTCAAATAGGAAAGATGCGTTCCCCTTTAGGCGTGATTGGCATCATTTACGAATCGAGACCCAATGTCACCATTGACGCGGCTGCTCTGTGTTTGAAGTCAGGAAATGCGTGTTTGCTGAGAGGTGGCAGCGAATCATTCCACTCTAATCAAGCCTTGGCTCGTTGCATTGAAAAGGGGTTGGAACAGGCAGGCTTGCCAACCACCGCCGTTCAGATTCTAAAATCTACGGATCGTGCTTGGGTATCCGCCATGTTGAATGCCAAAGAATGGGTCGATGTGATCGTTCCAAGAGGCGGGAAAGGGTTGATTGAGCGTGTTGCCGCTGAAGCGAAAATGCCCGTGATTAAACATCTAGATGGTATTTGCCACGTCTACATTGCCGAATGTGCAAAAGACCAGGACGCCATCAACATCGCAATCAATGCGAAAACGCACCGATACGGTGTCTGTAATGCGATGGAAACGTTATTGATTGATCACACCAAACTGTATTTGCTGCCAGAGTTAGCCAAGTCATATGCAGAGAAAGGTGTAGAGTTACGATTATGTGAAGTCAGTATGAAAGCGTTAGGTTCCATTGAAGGAGCAAAGGTGTCGTTGGCTTCCGAAGACGATTGGAGTACGGAATACCTTGCTCCCGTGTTATCCATCAAAGCCGTATCCGATTTGGATGCCGCCATTACTCATATCAATCATTATGGTTCTCATCATACCGACGCGATCGTGACACAAGATTATCAACAAAGCCGTCGTTTCTTACGAGAAGTCGATTCCAGTTCTGTTATGGTGAATGCATCGACACGTTTTGCCGATGGGTTTGAGTACGGGCTAGGCGCTGAAATTGGTATTTCAACGGACAAAATACACGTGCGCGGCCCTGTTGGACTTGAAGGATTAACCAACCAGAAGTACGTCGTTTTAGGGGATGGGCATGTCCGCCAATAAGCATTCGGGCCCAAGCGTAGCCTTATTGGGGGGAACCTTTGATCCCGTGCACAATGGACATTTGCGTCTTGCGCTGGATGTTCTCAATTTAGGGTTTGACGAAGTACGCTTGATCCCTAATGCGGTGCCGCCACACCGCCCTCAACCTCAGGCAACGGTTGAGCACCGCTTGGCGATGCTGCAGCGATCGGTCGAGGCCGAGTCAGGGTTAGTGGTGGATGATGTTGAAATAAGGTCACCCGAAGTAACCAGTTACAGTTACCAAACCTTGATGCAGCTTAAGAAACTTTTTCCTAACATCGCTTGGACGTGGGTGCTCGGTTCAGACGCGGCGGCTGGCTTAGATAAGTGGCACCGATGGGAGGAATTTGTTAGATCCATCAATGTGTTAGTGATTAGCCGGCCAGGCTACTGCATGCCAAGATCAGGCCCATTACATGAATGGCAGCAGCAAGCCGAGGTGGCAAGTATTGAAGACTTATTGGCGTCGACGAGCGGAGCCTGTTACAGTCTCGACTTGAGGGATTTGGCCATTTCTTCAACTGAAATACGCCAAATGGTTGCCGAAGGGCGATCGCCACGCTATTTAATACCAGAGGGGGTGTTGAGTTATATAGGTGAACACCAACTCTACCGTCCCTGACGTATCAATAATTCACGGTAAATAATGCAAGCGGAACAATTGAAAGACCTGGTTATCCAGGCACTGGAAGACATGAAAGCCCAAGACATCCAAATTCTGGATGTTCGTGATAAGACCCAAGTCACCGACTACATGGTCGTTGCCACAGGTACCTCCACACGTCATATTCAAGCCGCCCTTGAACACCTCCACGAAGTGGTAAAATCACACAATGTGCGCACGGGCAGTGCTGAAGGCAGCGGAAAATCCGACTGGGTTTTGCTCGATCTAAACGATGTGGTTTGTCATGTTATGACGGCTCAGGCAAGAGAGTTCTATGACCTTGAGCGTCTTTGGATGACACCGGCTCTGACTAAAGACACCGCAACAGAATAAGTTAGGCAGAGTCTAGCCCCTTACCAGAGGCTGTCGCAGGGCAATTCGCAGTGGTTGCCCTCACTCAGCTGTACCTTGGTTGTGTTTCACGAATCACCTGTCTTCATCGCTTGCGTCATCAAGCAGGCACTTAATCATCATTGGATGTATGTCTATGCGTATTCAACTGATTGGTGTTGGTACCAAAATGCCCAATTGGGTTGTTCAGGGGTATCACGAATACCAGAAGCGTTTGCCTGCGTCGTTAAGTTTAGAGTTGGTTGAAGTGCCATTAACGGTACGAGGGAAAAATGCGGACGTTGGCCGGATGATTCAGAAAGAAGGCCAAGCGATGTTAAACGCCATTGGCAAACAAGATCGAGTCGTCGCGCTGGATTTAAAAGGCAAACCATGGTCAACGGAGCAACTCTCAGAACAGTTAGCCGATTGGCAAATGAGTGGTCAAAACCTGAGTCTATTGATCGGTGGCCCGGAAGGTTTATCACCTGAATGTCGCCAGCGAGCAGATCAACTGTGGTCGCTTTCTCCCTTAACACTGCCTCACCCAATGGTGCGCATACTCGTTGCGGAGCAACTCTATCGCGCCTGGTCGCTCTTACAAGGTCATCCCTATCATAAGTAAGCTATGAAATATCAATCCATTTGA
Source organism: uncultured Saccharospirillaceae bacterium (assembly GCA_947499545.1). Lineage (GTDB taxonomy): Bacteria > Pseudomonadota > Gammaproteobacteria > Pseudomonadales > Oceanobacteraceae > CANMOZ01. Next base: position 41,673 of record CANMOZ010000009.1, on the reverse strand, counting down.
TCACCTAGAAATGCTCTTTCATATAAACGGATGAAAGAGTCATATGCTTCCCCCAACCATCCTATAACCCTTTAGCAAAATAAAAATTTCGGAAAAAAGTGGCCATCGACTTTCTTTAAACGGTATTCTTTACTCCTTCGAGGTTGCTTGCAGAAGTGAAAGCGATTGAGTGATGGACAAAGAGAGGTGGTTATGAACGGAAACACCATTGTGGGTTTAAGTTTTATAACGGGTATTTTTTTGCTTTCTCTTTTTCTTGTAAAACCATTCACCGACTTTTTTTCGATTGATCAATGCCTGGATTCCGGCGGGCAGTGGGATTACGCATCGACAACCTGTATTGACGACACAAATGACATAAAACCCCATCATTGATGAGCAAAAACCTACCGCTCTGGCACAAGTATCTTCAGACCCGCCTAAAAAAAGCATACACTGCAATGATTGACACCTTTTTTTAGGATTCATATTTTTTCATGAGTATTGCGTTAAGCGATCCAAAAGCCGAGCGGCGCATGTATCAGCGTCGGACTTGGGCAATGTGGACGTTGATGATGATGATGATGGGAGCCCTGGTCACGCGGATGGCTTACTTGCAAATTCATCAGCATGAAACTTACACCACACTTTCCGAAAAGAACCGCGTGCAATTGCAACCGGAACGCCCAACACGTGGTTTGATTTACGATCGCAGAGGACGTTTGTTAGCAGATAATCGTCCATCTTACAGTTTAATGTTGGTGAAAGAGCGCGTTGAAAACTTAGATCAGACCCTCATTTCTCTTCAAGGGTTGATTGATCTGAAAGAAGAAGACATCGAACGGTTTCACAAACGTTTAGGACAAGTGAGTCGGCCGTTCCAATCCGTCGTATTGAAACAACGTTTAAGTGATGAAGAAATTGCCGTTTTAGCGGTTAATCAATACTTTTTACCAGGCGTGGAAGTTGAAGCCGAATTGGTGCGGTATTACCCCTACGGTGAGGCTACCGCGCACGTGCTGGGGTACGTTGGCAGCATTAATGAGAAAGAGGCAGAGAGCATTGACCCTATCAAATATGCAGCGACTCGTCGCATGGGAAAAACAGGGATTGAGCGTCAGTATGAACACCTGCTGCATGGCGATGTTGGGTATCGCAAGGTCGAAACCAATGCTCGCGGGCGAGTGTTACGTGTCTTATCAAAGGATGCACCGAGTCCAGGTGAGCAACTGAATCTATACCTGGATATAGAGTTACAGCTGGCGGGTATGAAGGCTTTTGGAGAGCGCCGGGGTGCGTTGGTAGCAATCGATGTTAAAAATGGGGGCATCTTAGCCATGGTGTCTGCGCCCTCATTTGATGCGAATCTCTTTGTCACTGGCATATCGACCAAAGACTATAGCCAACTCCGAGATAACCCTGATTTGCCGTTATTCAATCGAGCCGTTCGTGGACTATACCCCCCGGGCTCGACCATTAAACCCTTTATGGGGCTCGCCTTGTTGCAGTCGGGTGTCACGAATTGGTCGCAGAGTATTCACGACCCCGGTTGGTATCGGCTGGATAACGATGAACGTTATTACCGTGATTGGAAAAGAGGCGGTCATGGTGTCGTGGATTTGCACCGGGCGATCGTTGAATCCTGTGACACTTACTTTTATCAGTATTCCGTTAAAGCAGGCATCGATCGATTGGTTGAGACGTTATCGGAGTTTGGCTTTGGCCAGCAATTGGGTGTGGATGTGTGGGGGGCTCGCCCAGGTTTATTGCCATCACGCGAATGGAAACGTGCGGCTCGAAACCGTGCTTGGTATGCTGGCGATACCGTCAACATGAGCATCGGCCAAGGCTTTACTCAAGCATCGATTTTACAGTTGGCAACTGCAACGGCAGCCTTTGGGAATAAAGGGAAAACGATTCAGCCTCACTTTTTAAATCGCCCCGACTTTAATCGCCGAGCAGATGACGCTTGGCCTGACATCCAACTGAAACGAGATCAAGATTGGACCAAAATGCTAAAAGCATTCGAAGACGTGGTGGCATCTCCGAGAGGAACAGCACACCGTTTGCAGCCTTCCCTAACCTATCGTATGGGCGGTAAAACAGGGACAGCACAGGTGGTGGGAATCAAACAGAATGAAGAATATGATTCCGAGGCACTAGCGGAACGCCATCGTGATCACGCCCTCTTTATTGCCTTAGCGCCAATGGATGACCCTAAAATTGCGATAGCCGTGATTGCAGAAAATGCAGAATCTGCAGGGCGAGTCGCAGGCCCCATTGCTCAAAAAGTTATAGATCGTTATTTTGAGTTGGAACAAAGCTATCAAGCAGAAGATGCCGCGAAAGCCAAGAAGGACGAGACGTTAAGAGAGCCTGAGCATGCCGAGTGATTTTTCCAGACATCTTCCTGACAGTTCAGGCTCCATGCGCTTACGCCGCCGTACCTTGGCAGAACGTTTGAAGTTGGATCTCCCTTTACTGTTACTGTTGTTATTGTTGTCAGTGGTTGGCTTGTTTGTACTGTACAGCGGCAGTGGTGAAAGCATGCTGTTGGTAAAAAAACAGGCCATCAATCTCAGCGTTGGCTTTGTCGCCATGATCATCATTGCACAACTGCATCCGCGTTGGCTGCAACTGGCTGCCCCTTGGGCTTATGGCGTTGGAGTTCTTTGTTTGATTGGCGTATTGCTCTTTGGCGTTGGAGCAAAAGGCGCCCAACGTTGGCTGCAAATTCCTGGGTTGTTTCGTTTTCAGCCCTCGGAAATCATGAAGTTGGTTGTGCCTTTAATGATTGCCTGGTACTTGGCGGATCGCCCTTTGCCTCCACGCTGGCGTGACATCTTTGTTGCCTTGATTTTGCTGTTTGTACCCTTGGTGCTGATTTTAAAGCAGCCTGACCTTGGAACATCGCTTCTTATAGGAGCTTCGGGCGCTTTTGTGCTGATTTTTGCAGGGTTACGCTGGCGGGTGATGCTGGGAGCTGCCTTGATGGCCTTACCGGGTGCAGCCTTGATGTGGATGTTCGTCATGAAGGAGTATCAGAAGCAGCGAGTTTTAACCTTTTTAAACCCTGAATCGGACCCTCTGGGGTCAGGATGGAACATTATTCAATCCAAAACGGCGATTGGGTCAGGAGGAATTGAAGGAAAAGGCTGGTTGATGGGAACTCAAGCGCATTTAAAGTTTCTTCCTGAAAGCCATACCGATTTTATCATTGCTGTACACGCTGAAGAGTTTGGATTTTTAGGCGTGTGTTCGCTGCTGTTTTTGTACCTCATGATAGTGACAAGAGGACTTTGGATTGCAGCAAAATCACGCGATAAATTTGCACGTCTCGTCGCGGGCAGTTTGATGATGACGTTCTTTATTTATGTGTTTGTGAACGTGGGTATGGTGAGTGGCATCTTGCCGGTGGTGGGAGTGCCTTTACCTTTGGTCAGTTATGGTGGCACTTCTATTGTCACCTTGATGGCAGCCTTTGGAGTAGTGATGGCTGCTTACACCCATCGAATGCATTAACCTGAGCGTTAGGTTCTGGGTGCACGATCGATAAGAAAACATGGCAAACCTTTCGCAGAGAAGGGGATACTTTAGTGGATGTCTAAACATTGCGTAATGAATCGCAATGAGGAGAAATACAATGCTTAAATGGCGATGGCCAAACATAGCACTCTTATGTATGGCCTGTGCGTCTGCAGTTGCAGAGGGCAGTGCATCCGCCCCGCAGCCAGGGTACGCCCAGCACCCAAAAGCCAAGGCTTTTATCCAAGAGATGGTAAAAGAGCATCAGTTTACTGAATCCGAACTGACGTCGTACTTAGCAAAAGCGGAGCGCCAGGATCGGATTTTGGAGTTAATTCAGCGCCCCGCTGAAAAAACCAAACCTTGGTACGAATACCGTGACATTTTCTTGCAGCCTAAGCGCATCAAAGAGGGGCAGGCGTTTTTGCGTAAACACCGAGTGGTTTTTGAGCGAGCCGCCTATACCTATGGAGTTGATCCTTACGTTATTGCTGCCATTATCGGTGTTGAAACCTACTACGGGCGCATCACCGGGGATTATCGAGTCTTAGATGCACTGTCGACGTTGGCTTTTGATTACCCCAAAAGACCTCTGTTCTGGCGTGAATTAAAAGAGTACTTGGTGATGTCACGTGAGGAAAAGTTTGATGTTGCCTCGTTAAAAGGCTCTTATGCGGGAGCAATGGGACTAGGGCAATTTATCCCCAGCAGTTTCCGAGCGTATGCGGTGGATTTTGATGGTGATGGCAAAAAGGATATTTGGTCGAATCCTGAAGACGCCATCGGCAGTGTCGCCAATTACCTGGCTAGGCACGGCTGGAAAAAAGACCAACCGGTTTTGAAACCCATTGCGTTGCTCAAACCCGTCACTTTCAACGCGCACTTGAAACCTTATGTGAAACTGAAAGACTTAGCCACTTATGGTCGCTGGAAGGGACACTATCAGGATGATACCTTAGTCACCTTGGTTGAATATCAACAACCGAAAAGCAAAGAAACCCTCATGGGATTTCAAAACTTTTATGTGATTACTCGGTATAATCGCAGCAGACTATACGCTCGAGCAGTGTATGAATTAAGTCGAGCGCTGGCGAAATCCAAAGCGTTTAAATCCTAAGTCGCTTAAGTAGGAACACAGTCATGATCTGGGAGCTGAGCTTGGGCTCAAAACATAATTGGCGTTGTTGTGTGGGTCTAGTGGCTCTTCTCTTGAGCGCTTGTAGCACAACGCCTTCGTCGCGATACAGCATGTCACAAGATGCTGGCCCAGATCGGCGAGTGGATCTTTCACAAGTAGAGGAGCCTCAACCAAAACGAGAACCTCTCAGCCGCTCTGGCAATAAACCCTATCGAGTGCTTGGAAAAAAATATTATCCGATGGCCTCTGCCGATGGTTTTGCCGAAGATGGTATGGCGTCTTGGTACGGACGTAAATTTCATGGGCACACCACCTCAAACGGTGAGGTCTATGATATGTACAAAATGACCGCAGCCCATAAAACCCTGCCATTACCCAGTTTTGTACGTGTGACGAATAAGCGCAATGGACGTTCAATCATCGTACGGGTTAATGATCGAGGTCCTTTTCATGGCAATCGAGTCATTGATTTGTCCTACGCCGCAGCGCATAAGTTAGGCTACATCGGCACAGGGACCGCACCGGTTCGCATAGAAGCGCTTGATCTTCGCCAGGCGCCAGAAGTGGGACGATTTTTACAGTTGGAAGCTTTCCAATCGAAAGTAAACGCTGAGCAATTCTTAGCGAAAGCGAAACGGGTGTTAGGTTCATTGCCCGTGTTTATACAGCGCTCAAACACCCATCAAGGGCCGCTGCATCGGGTAAGGGTTGGGCCACTCGACAGCAATGCCTTGCAGCAAGCATTGGTGCAATTAGATCAAGCCGATTTTAAAAAGCCTTTGGTGTTGCCACACAATGATGTGTAGCCTGAGGCGATGTGACAATTTTCCTGTGTTTGAAAAAAAGGTTTTATAGAATTCCATGCGATTACGACAGCTTTTAAAAAGTATCGGTACTTTGATAACGGGCGCAATCACGGTGGTAACACTGCATGCAACGCCTGCGTTAAGACCTTCGCCTCCTCAAGTGGATGCTTCTTCTTATTTGTTGATGGATGCAAAAAGCGGCGAGATCATCACTGAGCTTAATGCCGATCAGCCACTACCTCCTGCCAGTTTAACCAAGATGATGACCAGCTATTTGGTCACGCATGAGCTTGCAACGGGCAAGTTACAAGAAGACGAGATGGTCAATATTTCGGTGCGTGCGTGGAAAATGAAAGGATCACGTATGTTCATTAAAGAGGGCACGCAGGTCAATATTATGGATCTGGTGCGAGGCGTGATTATTCAATCGGGAAATGATGCGTCGGTCGCTTTGGCTGAACACATTGCAGGCAGTGAAGATGCCTTTGTCGGGTTGATGAACCAATACGCAGAGCACTTTGGGATGACCAATACCCACTTTGAAAATGCAACTGGCTGGCCTGCTGAAAATCACGTATCAACCGCCCGGGATCTAGCAAAACTTGCCAAGCATGTGGTGTATGATCACCCCGAGTATTACAAGATTTACTCTGAGAAAACCTTTACCTACAACAACATTAAACAGGCCAACCGTAATCAACTGCTCTTAAGAGACCCAGCCGTTGACGGGCTCAAAACGGGGCATACAGAAGCCGCTGGTTTTTGTTTGGTTTCCTCGGCTGAAAAAGAAGGTATGCGCTTGATTGCGGTGGTGATGGGGACGGACTCGTCAAAAGCACGGACTCAAGAATCGCTGAAACTGTTGAATTATGGGTTTCGTTTTTACTCCAGTCACAGTGTTTATGCCGCCAATGAATCCTTAGATACCGTACGTGTTTGGAAAGGCAATGCTAAGAAAGTGAACTTGGGGCTTGCAGAGCCATTGCAAGTGACAGTGCCCAAAGGTCAGCAAGAAGCATTAACCGGTGAGTTTGTGGTTGAGCCGAATGTTGAAGCGCCGATCACATTGGGCAGTGTAATGGGAACCCTCAAAGTAAAGTTAGACGATGAAGTGATTGCTGAACGGCCCTTGATCGCTTTAGAAGCCGTTGAAGAATCAGGCTTTTTTGCTCGCCTATGGGACTCTATCGTATTGTTTTTCATGGGGTTGTTTGAGTAAGCTTCTCCCCCTTCAAGCAGTTACCTGGCCCCGTTGCAAAAAATCTACGGGGTCTCATAAGCATGGGTTTCTATAAAACAGCTTATGCTACGGTCAAAAGGGTTGAGATGATGCGGATGTTTCGCAAAGGCCAGATCAATGATATCTGGTGTTATAGTCAGGGCGTTGCAGGGTAGGTGCGTCTCGTTGAGCGTCAATTAGGACTCTAACGACTGGCTGCCGGCGGGATTATGAAGCTCCGTAATTTTTTTGCTACGGAGCCCATTCAGGGAGCCGCAGCTCCCAATAAGACAGATTAGTTTGCTATAGGCAAGTAATGGTCGGTGATATACCGGTCGTAATTCTCGAAGAAGATGCTTTGTGCATTATTCAAAAAAGATTCTAAGCGCTCATGAGAATCAAAACTGAAGACCCCATGATTTGGATCGAAATACTCGAATTTGCGGTTCTCAGGGTCAACTTTTAGTGCAACACCGTGGCCACCCTCTTTACCAAATAAACGGAGACCGTATAGCCCGGCATCTACTGGTACCTGAGGCGCATTCTTTTCACAGGTATTGACTTTCAAATTATCAATGGCATCCATGAAGTCTATTGAGAAGCCTTGTTTTTTCATGTAGTTCGACATGATTTGGTATCTTTCAGGGCTCGTTTGGCTGTTTTGCTTATCCAACCCCATACCATAATAGTCATAGGCGAGAGCAATGACTTTGTGACGCTTGCCAGGTATTCCCTGATTCCCTTCACCAAAACGGTGAATCAAGGCGTTTAATTCTGTTGGATAACCATTTTTTTCGGACGCAATCCAAAGATTAACCAAGGCAAAGCACGCACCACCTTCATCAAAACCCAGCTTACTATAAAAATCTTCTGCCTGATTATAAAAGTCCACGCGTGTGGCCGAGTGTTCAGAAGCTATTCTTGCAAGTTGAAGTTGTTCTACTTCCGTTAAATTCCGAATAAAGGTATCTATATGCGCACTTGAAAACTTAATATCTTTAACAGTATTACATAATTCTTTGTATATTTTTCTCGCTTGCTTAAGTGACTTAGCATCACCAGTGGATAGATGCGCTGCATCCCATGAATTTTCTAGTAATTTTATAGAATCTGACTCGCCACAGAGTTTAAGCAAACCTAGGATTGGCGTTTTAACAGCGTGATCACTGGCTTTCAAACCCTGGTGATATAGTTTCATCGCTGAACTGTTTTTGAAAAGATCCAACAGATCTCCAAATGTTTCTGGGCGCGAAGTTGTGTTGGTATCGGAGACTCCCAACAACGAAACCAGCTGTTGGTACTCAGCTTCATTGCTGTTTTGAGCTGTTTGGATAGGCTGTGCATGCTTCACCGAGGAGGGTTTGCTCACCGGTATGGCTTGAGTATTGTCGACTACCGTTTGAGCTGCCGCTTGAGGACGATTTCCACTGGTAGAAGCAGTTTCAGATAACGACGGTAATTTTGGCTGCAGGAAGGCTGCATGCCTTGTTTGGTTGAATTGCTCAATATCAGATTTTAATAACCGAGTAAGTTGTGTCACGGTGCTGCTGCGAGCGCCTTCACCAGCACGCCATTTACTAAAGCTCTCAATGGTTCTCGCTAACAAACTCAGCTTAGGGTTAGCTCGCTCTATTTGAGAATTAAGAGAGTTAATTTTATAAACTCTCCCGTTTATACTTAATGATCCATGCTCAATCAGCGCTTGGCGTTGCTCAGAACCCAAATGTTGAATGTCATTCACACGGGTAAAGCGATTAATCACTGTCACAGTAAACCTCACCTACAATGCCATAATGCAAAATTGTTGCTCAGGGTAATAGTTCTCAATTGGAAGTAATAATAGAGGTTAGTTCGGTGGTTTAATGTCGATACGCAACGATATTTTTTAGTTGTTTTCACGAACCAAGTATTTGTGAGCCTATTCAAATATTGGTTATTAAATGAACTTGTTGTGACCTTCGAATCGTTGGTTGTTACACCCCTCATTCAACGCAGGTGCTTGAGGTGTGATCAGCTTCGCGTTATCAATGAAAGTGATGATTGACTGTTGAGAACTCGTTGTGTCTGGAGTGGTCTTAGCCTTTCCAAAAGCATTTATGTATCAGGTGGTTCTATGAAAGCCCCATTTATCTGTATGGGTATGCTGCTGCTCTCAGGGTTAGGAGGCTGTTCCTCTGACACCCAAGAAGCGGTTCAAACTTCAGCAACTCAGGAAGCTGAAACTCAGCAGTTGAAGGCCAATTCAATGGAAGCGGAAATGGAGGGCGAGGTACAAGATTTTGAAGCCATTGCCCGATTGTATGCCGAGCAGTCTGAGACCTACCTGCAAGATGGCCATAATCTGCGATTGCGAGAGCCTCAATTGAATAAGTGTGACACCTGCTATGACTTTGCCTTCGATCACTATGGTGACCCAGGTGTTGAGTACGTGATTACGGTGAGGGTTGAAAAGGGAGGCATTCCAACCTTCGTTGATTGAGGTCATGCGTTGGAATGACATCAGTTGAGAACACACTGGAAAGTGGTTGTTCACATACACCTTGCTTGGCCCTTAAGGGCTAAGCGGGGTGTAACCCTTGTATAGGTAGTCAACGAATATCCGTTAGTTTTATGGGTTTGGATGTGCCAAAATAAGGACCTTCAAGTCTGAACACCTAATGAGAGTGATTGCGGATGTCCCAACAGCCATCCCCTCCTAAAATTGAATTTCCCTGCGAGAATTACCCCATCAAAGTACTAGGGGATGCAGCAGATGACTATGTCGATTTTGTTGTCGAGAGCGTGCAAGTGCACACTCCAAAAATTGACATGGAGCGTATCAACGTTCAGCAAAGCCGCAATGGACGTTTTACTTCGGTGACGTTGTTCATCACGGCAACTGGGATAGAGCAGCTGGAAGCCATGCACCAAGCCCTGCGTCGCAGTGGGCGAGTCAAAATGGTGCTCTAACCCTTAACGATGGAGTGTTGATTCATGGAGTCTGGGTTTCAAAAGCCATCTCAGTTGATTGTTCGTCATTTTGCCGGTTTGCAGCCTTATGCGCCCATGCATGAGGCGATGCTGAACTTCACGGATGCTCGTACCGATAGCACGCCCGATGAAATCTGGGTTCTGCAGCATGAATCAGTGTTCACTCAGGGGCAGGCTGGTAAAGCTGAACATCTTCTCAATCCAGGCAATATTCCCGTTGTGCAATCCGATCGTGGTGGCCAGGTGACTTACCATGGCCCTGGTCAGTGGGTTCTTTATTTCCTATTAGACATACGCCGTATGAAAATGGGTGCTCGGGCTCTGGTCGATTGGGTAGAGCAAGGGACGGTGACGGCTTTGCAACAACTCAACTTAGAGGCCTATGCTAAGGCTGATGCGCCTGGTGTGTACGTTGAGATGGATTCAGGCTTAGAAGCCAAGATAGCCTCCTTAGGATTACGCATTCGTCGGGGTAAATCCTTTCATGGGGTTGCCCTCAATGTCGACATGGACTTGATGCCCTTTCACCGAATTAACCCTTGTGGCTATGCCGGTATGACCATGACGCAGCTAAGTGATTTACTGTCGCCGGTGCCCAATATGGATCAGGTTGCGGATACACTGTTGAATGCCTTGTTAGATGCCATTCCCACGATGCCCGAAACGATTCAAGTACAACATCACTCTGCGCCTGATGCCTTGCAATCCCTAAGCGCATAATTTGAAATGACCGATGCTTGACGAAAGAGAAGGACAATGACTGCAGAAACCCAATCCCCCAAGCGCCGAGTGGTTCAAGGCGAAAAACTCCGTGGAGCGGATAAAACAGATCGTATTCCTGTCAAGGTCGTACCGACTGAGGTCATGCCGCGTAAACCCGATTGGATACGTGTTCGCATTCCGGCTACACCCCGCATTTCTGAGATTAAGCAGAAGCTAAGAAAGCATAAACTGCATACTGTGTGTGAAGAAGCCAGTTGCCCAAATTTAGGCGAGTGCTTTGGTGGTGGTACGGCGACCTTTATGATCATGGGTGACATTTGTACTCGTCGCTGCCCCTTCTGCGATGTGGCGCATGGTCGCCCTAATACGTTAGACCCCAATGAACCTACCCAGTTGGCCGAAGCCATCGCCGATATGCAGTTACGCTATGTGGTCATCACATCGGTTGATCGTGATGATCTGCGTGACGGTGGTGCGCAACACTTTGTGGACTGCATTCGGGAAGTCCGTGAGCGTAGCCCAGAGATTGAAATCGAAGTGTTGGTGCCGGATTTCCGTGGCCGTATGGACGTCGCGATTCAAATCATGGAGCAAACGCCACCGGATGTTTTTAACCACAACTTGGAAACGGTTCCCCGTTTGTATCGGTCTTCACGTCCGGGCTCTGACTACGATTGGTCTTTAGACTTGCTGGAAGCGTTTAAGGCACGTCGCCCTGATGTGTTGACCAAATCGGGTCTCATGTTGGGGTTGGGTGAAACGAACGAAGAGGTGATTGAGGTCATGAAAGACCTCAGAGCGCATAACGTGGATATGGTGACCTTAGGGCAATATCTTCAGCCCAGTCGTCACCATTTAGCGGTTGATCGTTTTGTGACGCCAGAGGAATTTAAAGAGCTGGCGGATGTTGCCAAATCATTGGGCTTCACTCACGTGGCTAGTGGTCCTTTGGTGCGTTCTTCCTATCATGCTGATCAGCAAGCCAAAGGTGTGGATGTTGGATCAGTCGACCCAAGTCAATTGATCGCTAAAGGTTAGCCTCCATTAACCCCTTTATAAATCGGTATAAAGGGGTTAATCAATGCCTATTTTTCTTCAACAAAAAAACGTTTAATTAAATCTACCGTCTTGTTTATGGCGTTAATGTCCACGTCTTTATGGGTAACAAATCGTGTCGTTTTCGCCGCACTGACCAGCACGCCGTGTTTTTTAAGGTAGGCTGTCAGCTTGCTTGGCTCGGCATAATTCAGTTCCGCGTAAACCATGTTCGTTTGTAAATAATCCTGCTTGATTTGAAATGCTTGAATACCCGACAGTTTGTCAGCGAGGTATCTGGCGTTGTCATGATCCTCAGCCAAACGGTCAATCTGCTCATTGAGCGCAATAATGCCAGTAGCGGCAACAACGCCTGCTTGACGCATACCCCCGCCCAGTACTTTTCTCCAACGACGAGCTTTATGAATGAAGGCTTCATTGCCACAGAGCAATGATCCCATAGGAGCCGCCAGCCCTTTTGAAAGGCAGATCGACGTCGAATCAAAGTGAGCTGTAATCGTTTTGACGTTTAGGCCCTGTTTCACAACCGCGTTGAATAACCGGGCACCATCTAAGTGAGAGGCTAAGCCTTTGGATTTTGCCAATGCAGTGGCCTGTTTAAGGTAATCAAGCGATTGCACTCGCCCCGAATGCGTATTCTCTAAACACAATAATTTTGTTCGTGCAAAATGAGGGTCAATGGGTTTGATGACGGCTTGGATGTCTTCCAAGCTTAAGCTGCCATTTTCTCCCTCACTAATGGGCTGAGGTTGTATGCTGCCAAGTACCGCTGCTCCACCGCCCTCGAGTCGATAATTGTGGGCCTGTTGACCCACAATGTACTCGTCTCCTCTTTCGCAGTGCGATAGCAGGGCAAGTAAATTGGCTTGGGTGCCGGTAGCGGTGTAGATCGCTGCTTCGTAGCCTAGCTTATCCGCTGCAAGGGCTTCTAATTCGTTAACCGTTGGGTCATCACCATAGACATCATCGCCTACCACGGAGTTAGCCATCGCTTCTCTCATCTTCTGCGTTGGCTGAGTGACAGTGTCACTTCGGAAGTCTATAACATTCATGGCTTGCTCCTTAAAATCTTATTAAGATTGAATCGTTGCAGCTAGCTTAATGGAAGGTTTAGCTGTAAAAATAGATACAGATTGCTGTAGAAATAGGCGTTACAGATGGTGCCTGAAAGTGTGAATAGCCCTAAATATCAGAAGCTAGCAGAACAATTATCGGAGCAAATTCGATCAGGCGTTTATAAAGAAAACCAGAAATTCCCCTCAGTCCGCTCTTTATCAACTCAAATGAACTTGAGTATTTCGAGTGTCGTGGCGGCCTATCGGAAATTGGAAGCAGAGGGCTTGCTAGAAGCACGGTATAAATCAGGTTATTACGTGAAGCCTCAATCGGTCAGTCATTCGAAAAGGTTGAATCCAGAACCAGGGCAAATCATACCAACCTCAGTTACGAGTTCTCAGCTTATTTCGGATCTCATCTCCAGTGCGAGCAATACACAACTCCAACAATTTGGACTTGCGAGCCCCAGTCGACACTCTCCTTCTGGCGAGCAATTATTGAAATCTTATGCAAAACTGATTCGGCAAAAGCGTACCGATTTGCAAATGAGCACAGAGCTGCAAGGCTCCATAAAACTTCGACAGCAGGTAGCCAAACACTTGGCAGAAGCGGGTATGATGACGTCCCCAGACAACGTCATCATTACGACAGGGTGTCAAAGTGCCATTCTTTTATGCTTGAAAGCCTGTACGAAACAAGATGATGTGGTGGTCATCAGCTCGCCAGCCTATTATCGAACGATTCAATTATTAGAGGCCCTTAACCTCAGAGTGATTGAAGTGCCATGTCATCCAATCACGGGGATTGAACTTGACACATTAGAGGAAATATTTGACCAGTGGTCTGTTAAAGCGGTCATTGTTACCCCTAATTTTGGAAACCCGCTGGGTGATTGCATGCCAGATGAGCATAAAAAGAGAATGCTGGATTTAGCAGGTCATTATGAGGTCATTATCATTGAAGACGATGTGTTTGGAGATTTGGGATATCAAAATCCACGCCCAAAAGCGTTAAAAGCGATCGACAGTAAGGCAACGGTTTTATACTGCTCATCGGCATCTAAAACGATCTCGCCTCAATTAAAAGTTGGTTGGATTGTCACGGATAGATTTTTAAAACCTATTTTGCATCAATTTATTCTTATGGGGTTATCGCCACCAGCATTAAATCAAAAAGTTTTGGCTGATTATTTTACTTATAATAACTATTTGCAGCATGTAAAAGCGATTTCAACTGAGTATCAAAAAAATTTGGCAAAGGCATTAGCCATAATAGAAGACTCATTCCCTAAAGGAACTCATTGCTCGAACCCTAAAGGTGGGTTTGTTCTTTGGGTAGAACTTCCACAATCCTTTGACACAACAAGGCTGTATTATGAAGCCAAAAATAAAGGTATTTTGATCGCCCCTGGCGAGCTGTTCTCAAGCAATCCTAAACAATATAGCCATTGTTTCAGAATTGAGTTTGCCCAGCTATGGTCGTCAGAACGAATGGATGCTTTGAAACGGTTGGGCAGCATCCTCAACAATCAGATAGATTAAAGTAATATGCTTACTTTTTTGTGGAAGTCATTCGATTCAGAGATAAAAAACCTTGTTTACAGCTTACGTCATTGTCATGAAAAATCGGATCAGCATGCCAACACACATGGTAACAACTAAAACGCGTAGCCAGAGGTAGGGTATTCGTATCAAACACCTGGATCCTATGGCTGCACCGATGCCTTGCCCCAGCATCATGATGCCACCGATTACCCAAGCGATTTTTCCAGCAATAAGAAAAACCACCAACGACGCAATGTTCGTCGCAAAATTGAGAGGCTTAGCCTGCACGGTTGCTTGGAGCAAAGACAGCCCCATCAGTGAGGACCCCGCAGCAGAATAAAATGAACCCGTTCCTGGTCCTAGAGCACCGTCGTAGCAACCAATGCCTGGAACGACGGTGAATTTATAAAGCTTGGGCGAGATTTTGCGTTCTGAGGCTTCTTGAACGTTTGCCAATATAAAGTAGAGCGCAATAAGCATCAGTACGATGGGAATAGCAAACGACAATGTGTGTGCGTCAATAAACTGTATAAGAAGGGTACCCATCATGGAACCTAGGCAGGCAAAGGGCATTAAGGTTTTTATGTCGTGCCAGTGTAATAACTGCTTTTTTATGAGCGTATAAGTGGCTGTTGCTGTTCCAATGGTCCCTTGGAGCTTGTTGGTTGCCAGGGCAGTAAGGGGAGGAACACCGCTCATCATCAAAGCTGGCACCGTGATTAAACCGCCTCCACCCGCTAAGGTATCGATAAATCCAGCAACGCAGGCAATTAAAAATAAAAAAACCAGTATTTCAGGTGATAACAAATCCACAACGGTTTTCCTTGAAAAAGGGGTAATAGGAAAAGCTTTCTCTGTAAGGTTAAGGCTTTAAAGATAATGCCAATGAATGAGTATCCAGTAAGAGACAGGCAAACGATCCTTACTGATTGATTCGTAGCATTTAATCCAAAGAATGAGGGGCGAGTCAACGTAAAAGCATGGTTGTAGCACTGTCATAAAATAAAACGCTTTTTTGATATTTGAAGTATTTGCCGTTTCTCCGAATTTTTGGTCCCACCATGGGGTAATCACGTTACATTTTCTGGCTAGTCATGAGGCGTTAGTGGCTGCTCATTGAATGCGATGGAAAAATTAGGTCTTTGTACAACTCAGCTTAATGATCCTCTCATGAGGGGGCTGCAACAACAGGCTAAGCAACGCTTTCTTGCACATAGGGCCCTTATTTGGGGTGCCTGAAAACGGCGATGTGCTGAGAGTGCGTCATGGATTGTTTGCGAAAGTGGGTTGATACATACAAAAACCTTAGTAATTATCCGACCCCTGGTTTGTCTGCGCTTACGGCCGATCAAGCCCAGGTTTATCAGCTAAAAAAGGTTGTCTTTCATCAATATTTGCACTAAAAACGACCGATTTCATACCCAAAGGATAAATTTAAAGTTAATTTGCCCTGGCGTTGGTGGTCAGTCTAGGTATAATAGCCGCCCTCGAAGCCTAGTACAGTGGGAGAGAGCAACTGATCAATGGCAAAAGCTAACAAACATACTCGAAACTCTAAGCGCCCTTCCTATAAGAAGCTCATCAGACAGCAAGAAAAGCAGGAACACGCCGCTCCAAATATCGAAGACCAAATAGCGAAACTTGAAGCCCTTCTTGGCGGTGATCTTGGTTTTGGCGAGCCTTCTGAACCTGAAGTTCAAGAGGTCGTTGAAGAAGCGCCAGTCGAATCAGCTGAGCCTGCAATTGATCCTGAAGTTGCTCGTAAGGAAGAGGAAGCCCGCGTAGCTCGTGAAGAAGCTCGTCTTGCAGAGCGCAAGCGTTTAGAAGAAGAACGCAAAGCCTTGCAGGAAAAGATCAAGAAAGAGCAAGAAGATCGTGAAGCTCGATACAAAGAAGAGCAGGAACGTCAGAAGCAAGAATTTGAAGAGAAGCAGCGCCTGAAAAAAGAGCTTGCAGATGCGAAACAAGAAGTTCGTCGCCTGCAAAACCTCAAGAAAATAGGCAAGCTTAGCGAAGAGCAACTGGATCATCTGGAAACCTTACGTCAGTTTGTAAAAACGGGACGTCGACCTGAAGCAGAGACTGCTGAAGCGGAAAAGGGTTCTGAAGTTGAAGCAGTAGCGGAATCTTCAAAGCAAGCGGAAGAGACTCAGCCTAAAGCCAAAACGACGGCTAAGAAGGCAACCGCTCGCAGCAGTACGGCGAAGAAGAAGGCTGAAGCTGAGCCTGAAGCAACTGCTGATGCAGTAAGTGCTGAAACTGCGCCTAAGAAGACCGCGGCTAAGCGCAAAACCGCTGCTAAAAAGACAGAATCTGAAGTAGCAGAGAAAGCGACGACAGCGAAGAAAACGACTCGCAAAACAACAGCAAAAAAATCCACCGCAAAAAAATCAACGGCTGCTAAAGTTGCCGCTGATGATGTTGTAGAGGATTCAAATGATGCTGTAGCAAGCGAAGAAACAACCGCTAAGCGTAAAACAGCACGTAAGTCTACAGCAAAGAAAACCACTGCTAAGACTACGACTGCGAAGAAGACCTCTGCTAAAAGCACAACTGCGAAAAAGACGACAGCAAAAAAAACCACCGCTAAAAAGTCCACTGCTAAAAAAGCAGTAAAGGAAGAAGAAGCGGTTGCTGAAAGTTAATAGCCTGGGCCAATAATGGCCCTCCAGGCTTCGAGACCTTAAGGCCAAGGATGGTCTTATACCCCCCCTAAATGGAAAACGCCCTAAACCTCACGTCTGTCCACAATTATTGCGATATGAGTTTTACAGATTCGCACGGGTTATTTGATTCCCAACATTTAACCAATAGAATCGCTGTATTCTTTGCGTGAACCCTTAACCCATAGGCCCAGAAAAGTCTACGGGCGCCGTTACCTTAGGTGAGCCGGGTAAAGACACAATGTTAGACTCAATCTCTAAAAAACTGCCCTGGAGTTTATTGTCGTAAGGCACTTCGTTCAGTACATGTCGGATCGCATTGATGCGGGCTTGCCGCTTAATATTAGACTGCACAATGGTCCAAGGTGCCCAAGTACGATGGGTATGAGAAAACATTATTTCTTTTGCTTGCGTGTAAGCCTCCCAGTGCGTTTGTGCTGCACGATCAATAGGGGTGAGCTTCCATTGTTTGAGAGGGTCTGTCTCACGTTTTTTGAGTCGTTTGGCTTGAACCTTTTGGGATATAGAAAACCAAAATTTAATTAAATGAACCCCCGATGTGACCAGCATGTGCTCAAATTCAGGTGTTTGCCTTAAAAAGAGTTGATACTCTGCATCAGTGCAGAACCCCATGACGGGTTCTACCCCCGCACGGTTATACCAAGAGCGATCAAAGAGAACAATTTCCCCTGCTGAAGGTAAATGCTGAATGTATCGTTGGAAATACCATTGGGTGCGTTCAGAATCTGAAGGTTTGTTCAAGGCAACGACGCGTGCGCCACGAGGATTCATGTGTTCAATGAACCGCTGAATAGCACCGCCCTTGCCTGCGGTATCACGCCCTTCAAATAGAATAACCAAACGATAGCCTGTTTCTTTGATCCAGTGCTGCATTTTAATCAGTTCAATTTGCAGTGCTCTGAGCGTTTTGTCGTAGTTCTGCATGTTCATCCAAAGCGGTTAAGCCTGTTTAGCGTTATCGCTGATCATAGGCTTGTGGTGAATAGGAATGCTGACAGTAAAGCTTGCTCCCCCTGTTGCTACATTATCACAGCTTATGTTCCCACCCAGCACGCCATGCACAAGGTTGTAAGTAATGTTTAAACCTAAACCAAGACCGCCTTGATTGCGTTTAGTCGTAAAAAATGCATCGAAGATTTTTTTCTTTTCTTGTTCACCAATGCCTTTACCGTTATCCATCACATTAATAACAGCATTATTGTTTTCAACCGTGATATGAATGCGTATCAAGCCTTCTTGCTGTGCTTCAAAGGCGTGGAGCTTGGCATTGAGTACCAAAGCTTCTATGACTTTTTTGAGTGTGTTGGGGTAAGTTGAAATTTCGAGTGAATCAACGCCTGTAATTTGAATTTTTAAGTGCTGTGGAATCTCTGGCGTTAATATCGAAACAATATCATGGGTAAACTTCAAAAGGTCGATGACTTCTAAAGGCTCACTTTGATCAACCGAAAGCTCTTTGAACGCTTTAATGATTTGAATAGCACGTAGAATGTTGCTTTGAATAAGCTGCGTATATTCTTCCAGCTCGTTTAATGCAACCATTTCTTTTTCGCTTACTCTTTCTTTTATATCTTTTATAAGTTTTTCAGATGCAGAAATGGCGGTGGTACAAATGCCAAGGGGAGTATTGAGTTCATGTGCAACGCCAAAGAGTAAGTGCCCGAGCGTTGCCATTTTTTCATTTAGGATGAGTTGCTGTTGAGTGGATTTCAACTGTTCAATGACATCCTCCAGTTTATTGAGCGCTGATTTTAATTCATGGTTAGAGCTTTGAAGTGCTTGGGTTCGATCTTTAACTTTCTGCTCCAAGTTTTGATTGAGCATTTGAATACGCTGATGGTTGAGTACTTGTTCAGTAACGTCCCACTGACTGCAAAGCAGTGTGGCTTCTGGGTCATCATGCTTCCCCGTAAGCGTCATTAATAAACGAAAATAAATCTGGGAGTGATCTGCATGAGTAGATCGCATGGCAACTTGGATGTCGGCTTGGTGCAGCTGGCCTTTCGTTAAGTTTTCGATACAAGCCTCAACGTTTTTCCGATCTTCGGCTTCCATTTGTTCTACCCACCATAGCCATGGGTCTTGTAGGCTTTGGAACTGATCACGATGAAACCCTAATTGCTCAGCAAATCGCTCGTCTGCTTGACAATGAAAATTATTTAAATTGACTTCCATGATGCCTAAGTTAGCGGTGTCTAAAGCTAAACGGAGTCGTTTTTGACTGTGGTCCAAAGCACGCTCTGCTTCTTCGCGTTTTGCAATGTCTTGCTTGAGGCTTTCTCGCATAAAATTAACGGATTTGACGACGTCACTTAATTCATCTTTCATCGGACGACGATCCAGTTCTAAAACGCGATCTAAATTATTTAAATTTAACTGACCTGCATACTCAGACATTTTAACGAGATGCCGAGTAATAAGGCTTTGCGCAAGTAATAAAATAAACAAGGACACTAAAAACGTTTTAATGAATTGGCTGACCATGATAATCATGGCTTTGTTGAATAAGCGATTGTAGAGTGCACCATAGTCAATGTGCATGCTCAGTTGTGCGACCCGCTCGTCTTCAAACTTAACGTCTAATTTTAATGCTTCAATCCAGTTTGATTCTTTTTGGGTGCCTCGCTCGTACAGAACATTATGAGTACTCAATAAGGAAACATAGCTGATGGCTGGGAAGTTTAAGATACCGTCTAGCTGTAAATAGATTTGCTCATCGTCATAATTCCAAATACTCAATGCCAGGCTATTAAGGTTGCTGGCTTTGATCTGTTCAAGATTCTCTTCCGTTACCGACATATCTTGGCGGTAATCATTAATGAGCACGGCCAACGTTGTGAGCAAGGTAACAGCCGAGCTAAACAATAAGATACCGATCAGCAAACGTTTTGCTAATAATGAACGGTTAAAGTTTGAAATCGCGTTGCGGAACAAAGGGAAACCCCGCCCTGGGTTCTGAGCACTCCCTTAGAGTATAGGCTCAGCCGAACGCTGAGCCTGGTGGGCAGAATAAGCCTTTAAAATAGGCCAAGGGGTTGGTTGTCGTGACTGATGATGATGTTTTTGGTTTGCTGGTAGTGTTTTAGGGCCATTTTATGGGTTTCTCGCCCAATGCCTGATTTTTTGTAGCCCCCAAAAGCGGCATGCGCGGGATACAAATGATAACAGTTAACCCAAACACGACCGGCTTGTAAGTTTTGTGTCATCCGATGCACTCGATCCAGGTTTTTGGTCCAAATGCCTGCGCCGAGCCCATATTCGGTATCGTTTGCGATGCGAAGTGCTTCTGCCTCGTCTCGAAAGGTTGTGATGCCAAGAGCTGGGCCGAAGATCTCTTCTTGGAAGACCCGCATTTGGTTGTTCCCTTTCAATATCGTGGGCTCGATGTAGAAGCCTCCCTTCAAGTCGCCAGCCAGCTTTTTGGCTTGCCCTCCCAGCAGAAGCTGAGCCCCTTCGGATTGTCCCAGACTGATGTACGACAGAATCTTATCAAACTGCTCTGCACTGGCTTGTGCCCCAATCATGGTTTCGGTGTCCAAAGGGTCGCCTTGAACAATCTGCTGCGCTCGATTGAGGACTTGCTCCAGGAAAGGCTCATAAATCGATTCCTGAATGAGGGCTCTGGAAGGGCAGGTGCAGACCTCTCCCTGATTGAAAAAGGTCATCAGGGCTCCCTCAACCGCTTTGCTGATGAAGTCATCATCCTGTTCCATGACGTCGGCAAAGTACAGGTTAGGTGACTTGCCTCCGAGCTCGACGGTTGATGGGATCAGTGTTTGAGCCGCTTGCTGGAGAATTGTGTGGCCAACGGCTGTGGAACCGGTAAAGGCCAGCTTGGCGATGCGGTTGCTTGATGCCAGTGCTTGTCCAGCTTCTTGTCCAAAGCCTTGGACAATATTGATGACCCCGGCTGGCAGTAAATCGCTAATGAGATCGATCATCTCCATGATGGAAATGGGCGTTTGTTCAGCAGGCTTGAGCACAACGGTACAGCCTGCTGCAAGAGCGGGTGCTAGTTTCCAGGCAGCCATCAGCAGTGGGAAATTCCAGGGAATGATTTGCCCAACCACGCCGATGGGTTCCTGTCGGTGCATGGAGGTGGTGGATGCGTCCAGTTCAGCCAAGCTGCCTTCCTCTGCGCGCAAGCAGCCTGCAAAATACCGGAAATGATCCACGACCAATGGCAGATCGGCGTTCAGGGTTTCTCGAATGGCTTTTCCGTTATCCCATGTTTCGATGATGGCGAGTCGTTCTAGGTTCGCTTCGATGCGATCAGCTATCTTCAGTAAGCGATTGGCTCTCTCTGCAGGCGGGGTTGTGGACCATTGAGGGAAGGCTGCGTGAGCGGCATCTAATGCCCATTCAATGTCTTGCTCATCCGAGCGAGCGACTTCTGCATAGGATTCGCCCGTGATCGGACTAATCGAGTCAAAATAGCGGCCCTTTGAGGGTTTGCTCCAGTTGCCGCCAATATAATTGTCGTAGCGAGGTTTGAGAGTGATCGATGACTCAGAAGAGTTCGGTCTGGGATAGCGCATCCATATGCTCCTAGGGTTTAGTACAAGGTGGCTGAAAAATCCCAGCATACGCTTGAAAAGGTAAGAGACCAATGGATCTAATGAGACATTGTGTGTGCTTGACCCGTTCGTATCATTTTAAATCGTGAAACTCGACTATTTTGGCTGGAAACCTGGTTTGGTGTTAAGCCCCTTTCTTTCGTGGGGATAGGTCTGAACTTTCCAACCGCCGCTTAATCCAACGCCGGGTGATGCAATGCTAAACCGAACGCTTTATTCCAAGGTGATAGATAACAATATGTTGAGAGAATTCAAGATTAAGCAACCTTTAACGGTTGGATTGATGGTGATTGCCCTTGCTCAGGGGCTTGGGCTGTTTGGGTTACATCAGGCGATTGAACACCATGTTTGGCCTTTTCCTCATGCGCATTGGTTGATGGGGTTGTACAGCTTTTTTATGGTGACACCGACGATGCTGTTATTGGTCCTTGGGGAGGGGGTATCGAAACAGCGCGTCTTATTTACGCTGGGCTATGGTGCTTTAGCCGGTTTGTTAGGTCTTTATGTTGGCAGCCAAGTCGGTGATAGAGGCTTCGATTATGCCAGCAACATCATCTTCGGCTTTGTTGTCAGTATGGGGATAGCCTCTTTTATCGCATTGATGTTAATTCAATCAAGAACCTCACAATCAAACCCTCTTTACGAGCAAATGTTTCAGTACTCTTGGAGGAATGCTTTAACGCTGAGTTTGGCCTGGGCCTTTGTGTTGTGTTTCTGGGGCGTGTTAATGCTCTGGGCTAAGTTATTTGAAATGATCAATATTTCATTTTTCTACGATCTTTTTACCGAGAAATGGTTTTTCTACCCCGTATTAACTCTTGCCCAAGGCACCGGAATTTTATTGTTAACTCGAAAGACTCATTTGATCGATAGTATGGCTGGCATTATTCAAATATTAATGAAGTATTTGCTGGTGGTTCTTGCTTTTGTGTCGATTTTATTTTTGTGTTTTCTGCCTATAAAAGGTCTTGATAGCCTTTGGAATGCGGGTGGCAGTTTTCTTATCTTGACGCTCCAAGCACTTCTCTTATTTATCGTTAACGCTGTCTACCAAGGAAAGTCAGAGTCGCCTTATATAAAATGGGTAGATCGATTGGTCACTGTGGCCATTGTATTGTTACCCATCTACAGCATGATCAGCCTTTATGGGCTTTCTTTACGCATAGAACAATATGGCTGGACGCTTGATCGCTGTTGGGCCATCCTCGTTTGGGCGTTGATAACCCTGTTTGTTGTTAGCTATGCCATAGCGATTTTCAGATTAAAAGGCGCTTGGGCGAGTCAGATGGGTTCAATCAACAAGGCTTCCTCTTGGGTAATGATGATTGTTTTGTTGATAATAAATAGCCCAGTGTTGGACTTTAGAAAAATAACCCTTTCCAGCCAGTTAGCACGATTAGACTCTAAAGAAGTATCGCCAAAGGATTTTGATTACCGTTACCTGCGAAATCAACTGGGTGAGCCTGGTTTTATTGCATTAAAGCAACTACAAGCACGATTTGAGGCAGAGTATCCAGTGCTGAGTGGCGATATAAAAGCCTTAATCGAAAACACCCAGTCGAAAAGCATTAAAACGAAAGAGGATTTTGTGGCCTTTGTCGAGCTATTAGATGGGACAACACTGCCGGATGGGTTTACCGATGCATTATACGAATGGGCACAAGAATCAACGTGGCGACTAGAGCATGTGGATGGTTTTTTTGTAAAAGCCATCAATCTTGACGGTCAGGGAGACTCGGAATACCTCCTGATTGAACGACAAGGGCATTATGATACCTACTGGTTGTTTTACTTAGAGCAGGAAACATGGAAATCTCTAACCTTTAATCAACATTGGTCAGAGAACAAAAAACCAAAGTTGTCACCTAACGAATTAATGGAGCGACTGTCTACAGGGGAGTTCACGTTAAAGCCTTCTCGATGGTCCGAAGTGCATGTGGATGACTTGATTTTGAGTGTACCTCCAGCGTCATAAACATAGATGAGGGCTTAACTGCCCTCATAATTTGAAGTGGGAGTTAATGTGCATTTGGTTATGGAGCTGCTTCATTCTATCATTACCCTTTCATTTAAATTATCTTAACGCCCATTCTTGAAATAATCCCAAATTTACAATCAAAGCGTTTAATTATTCTTCGATATCTTGCAAACAGGTATAAAGACGAAATATTTTGCTTTCAACGTTCATGGTTGTTCATTAATGGACGGTCGTTATTGGTTGTTGTGGCTTTATCCTACAGGTGTGTCAGTGTTTGGTCGGTATTGCTATTTGGTTTTGTCTGCGTGGAATTGAAGTCTGATTTCATTTGCAAATATTTTATTTTTAAATATTTTTTAAGAAGTAATAGTTTATTATTATTTTTTTGATGTGTGGAGTGTCCGGTTTTGACATGAGAGTTTAGTTGTGTAATAAGTTTCTGGGTCAGTTAGAGAATGCTCTGATATGACTTTACTTAAAATATACTTATATAAAATGGAGTTTCCTATGAAGTTGGATTACACGAAATTATTAATATCGAAAGGGTCGAAGACAACTGTTGTAACAATGAACGATAGGTTGAAGTAAATAGGAGTGCGCAACCCAGAATGTCTGGGTTGCGAAATAAAATGTATGGAATTTAATGTTGAATTGAAAGTTGATTTTGAAAATAAGTTTTTATCTTCGATGCACTACCTGTCTTCACTTCTTGGGTGTGGTGTTGATTTTTATGGGTTGCAAGGCCGGCCTTGCTGGATAAGTTATGGGTTATATAATGAATTAATACAACAAGCTGAGATAGGCAATGTAAGTCATTGTAATCAGATATTGAGTGAAATAAAGCATAGCTTTGTTGATGATAATAATATGGTTATTTCTCTGTATGACAAAGAATACCCTCTTTTGAATAAAAGATTGATTCAGGGAGAGCTTGCAAAACATAGAGATAAAGCTGTGAGTTGTGGTTTGATTGAAAGTGATGTTGCTAATAAACAGCGATCTAAATTGATAAAATCTATTGATGTAATCAAGCTGGCATCGGCCAGCCTTTGGAGTTTGTTAAATTGTTTTGTTGATGAGATAGTTATTACCGGTAGTGCGGATGGTCACTATGTTCAGTCAGCTGCAAGCTTTAATCTGTTTGGGCTTATTATGATATATGGTGATCCGGAGAAGGGAGTTGCTTATTACCTAGAGCATGTTATTCATGAGCTATCCCATATTTTGCTTTATACAGTTAACGCAAAAGATAAGGTTGTTTTAAATGAAGATGATGAAAGGTTTAAAGCCCCATACAGAGAAGATTTAAGACCGATGGATGGCATCTATCACGCATATTTTGTTATGTCTAATATCATATACTATTTGAATCAAATAAAAAATAATGCTGTTATGGATGATGGGTTGGATATTGAAATTGAAAATAGAATTCAAGATACTCTGAGTAAATTTTATGAGACGTATGGTTTGATGGTGAAATCGGCAAGGTTTACAGAGATAGGGAAAGAAATATTTTTAGATTCTTATGAAAAAGTGAGATCTTTAAGTGTTGCATAATATGAATTCTATAGTTGAATTTTTTGAAAAAAATGATTTTTTTGACAGTCGCTTGTACCTGAGAAGCTTAAAAGATCACTTGTTTGCTAGCTATGATTTATGCAAAGTTAATAGATGTTCAGAAAGAGAGTGTCTTTTGGCTCTTTTTCATAGTTGTTATGGGAACATATATGGTTATAGTGTTCAAGGAATAAGCTATGATGATAGGGATAAAGTGAAAGAAATTTTGGGAACTGAACTCGAATTTTTGGTTTTTACGTACAACTCAATTCAGGCTGGACTTGGGCTTCATGCAGCCCGGTTTATTGGAGATGAGTGTTGGGCCGCCAATTCTCTTTTTGGGGGAGTTAAGTTAAGCGCTACTGATTTCATTAGCATGTTAAATGTGTATGTTATTGAAACTATTGAACAAATTTATTATCTCGTAGAAAAGGCGAAGTTGTACTCCATTGTTGAGCTTGACAAACATGTTAAAAAACTTGATGAAATTAAAGTTAACTGTTCTGATAACGTAAAGGTTGAGATTGATAAATTTTGTTTGAGGTTTTTATGAGGGTCGATATGCCTCGAAATTTCTTTTTTATTAGAATAGGTGAATTGTTAGCTAGCTTAAGCAGTCGACTGCTGCTTGGTGGAATTTCGTGGTATCTTATTTCGATTGAAAATAATGTTGCTTATGCTTCTGCCATGTATTTTTTTTACTATTCTCTTAAAATACTATTGGGGGTTGTATTGTCTCCATTAGGCGAGAGGGTTAATAAGAAAATATTGTTGGTTTTTTGTCCGCTTGCATGTTTTATTGCATGCTTGGTGGCATTGTTTATGTTGGAAAGTTTGGGGTTATACGCTTTTATTATAGTTGTGTCGTTGCTTGCGATGGGTGATTCGTATTTAACTGGCCTGGTAAATGCGATTATGCCAGAGATTGTACCAAAGACATCGATGGATAAAGCATATCAAAATACATTTATACTTCAATCAGCAGTAAATATTTTAGGGGTTGCTGGAGGCATAATATCTGTTGAGGTTTTAAGTTTATCTTATATTTTGATTTTTGCTTCTCTCATAACCTTTGTTTCCAGTATTTTATTTTTCACTATTCGTTATCATTCTGGAAAGGTGGATGTTGAAGCTGCATATTTTTCTGATATGCTGGATGGTTTGAGGTTGAGCTGGCATTATAAGACAGAATT
The DNA here is from genome assembly GCA_947499545.1 of uncultured Saccharospirillaceae bacterium. Classification (GTDB taxonomy): domain Bacteria; phylum Pseudomonadota; class Gammaproteobacteria; order Pseudomonadales; family Oceanobacteraceae; genus CANMOZ01. Next base: position 15,668 of record CANMOZ010000009.1, on the reverse strand, counting down.
TTTTTGGAACTTGATATCATCTTTCTCTAACTTTGTGATTGTTCCAATTGTGAGTATTCTTATTCCATATCATGTGTCAAATGTCGTAGAAGCAAACAGTTATTATGTAATTTCTCTTGAAATATGTTTAACTTTTGGAGTGTTTGTTGCCTCTACTAGGTTGTATGGGGTATTGCAATCTTTCTTTTCAAAGATGCAGTTGGTGCGACTTGCATTTTTTGGTGTGGGAGTGAGTATAGGACTGCTTTCGCTTTTTGATGAGTTATTAGTGTGGCATATAGCAGTTACTTTACTTGGTTTTTTTATTATTGTGAATAACATATCTATTGAATCAGTTAGGGCGCTTGCAATACCCAGTTCTTGCAGATCTAGGCTGCAAATTATTCATCAAATATTCATTCAAGGTTCAATACCTATAGGGTTTTATATATTTTCTGAGAATGAATCTGTATATTTTGATTTGAGGCTGCTAACTCTTTATGCTTTTTTATTTATACTGCTGTCATTCGTCATTCCGTGGATACCTAAGTTGAAAGATCTTCTTTTACTTGAAACAGAGGAGTTGGATGGTGCCTATAGAACACTATTTGATTCTAATTAATTAAGCTGATAATAGAGTAGTGTGTGTCTGAAGTGAGTGAAACATCGTTAAGTGGTTGCTGCATGGCGCAAGCATTGTAATGACTGTTAGCTGAGATGATATCCTGAAAAGTATTATATTCAGGACCATCTATTGAATTGTTGATAAAATTGAAGTTAAGTATCAAGCCAAATCCTAAATAGAGAGCCAATGTGTTAAAAGCGACCTTAGAGCAGTGGCGAATGTTTAAAGCCGTTGTGGATTATGGCGGGTTTAATCAAGCAGCAGACGTGATTCACAAAAGCCAATCGTCTATTCATCATGCGGTACAGAAATTAGAAACTGTTCTAGGCGTACAGTTGCTGGAGGTGAAAGGGCGTCGAGTGCAGTTGACCAGTAGCGGTGAATTGATGTTAAGGCGTGCTAATTATTTGTTGGAAGAAGCTGCCAAACTGGAAGCCATTGCCACTAATTTGAGTGGTGGCGTTGAAAGTTACCTTAGAGTCGCCATTGACGCTATTTTTCCGCCTTTGCTGCTTTACCAGGTGTTTGAGTCGGTTTCTGCGCAGTTTCCATATTTACGGATAGAGTGTTTTGAGACGATTTTGTCTGGGTCCAATGAACTGCTTCAAGCGGGCAGTGTTGAGCTTTCGATAACGCCTTTTCCCATTCAATCATTATTTAATGAACCTCTTTGCGCCATTTCTTTTCTGAGCGTTGCACATCACCAGCATGCCCTTCACCAGCTGGATCGTGATTTGACGTTTGAGGACTTAAAATCGCATCGGCAAATTGTTGTGCGGGATTCCGCACAGAGTCAAAACCAGTGTTCTGGGTGGTTGGGTGCTGATCAGAGGTGGACGGTCAGTAACTTACAGACATCTGTAGACTTGGTAAGTCGAGGGTTTGGATTCGCTTGGCTTCCAGAGACGATCATTCAACCGCTTTTGGATAATAAGACACTGGTTCCCTTGAGAATGCGACAAGGCGGGAAACGCAAAACCCAATTGTATTTGCAGTTTGAGGATGCCGATCAGCTTGGCCCGGCAGCTCGATGCTTTATGGGAGAGCTGCGTCACCGCTCCATGAGCATGAGCGAATAGTTTGAAAGTATGTACACACTTTTATTTTGTTCATAAAAATCGAATATCGGAGCGTAAAATTGCTAATTTTATTCTCCAATTTTGAACGTATCCTAATGATAACCCTTCATCGATTGGGCTCAGCATTTAAGGAGTGTTCAAGATGGTCCTGTTCAAAGCCGCTCAAAGTCGTGGGCACACTGATATCGGTTGGTTAAACAGCCGCCACAGTTTTTCATTCGGTGATTACTACGATCCCCAGCAAATGGGGGTTTCTGTGCTAAGAGTCATTAACGACGACCGCGTGAAACCTGGAGCTGGATTTCCAACGCATGGGCATCGTGATATGGAAATCATCTCATATGTGCTTGAAGGTGCAATAGAACATCAAGACAGTATGGGGCATCGATATCAACTTAAAGCGGGTGAGGTGCAGCGCATGAGTGCGGGTACAGGAATCACCCACTCTGAATACAATGCTTCTAAAGATAAGCCTTTGCATTTTCTACAAATTTGGATTGAACCTAGGCAACAGGGTGTTCAACCCAGTTATGAGCAAGCGGCTATTCCTCAGAAAGGCGTCTTAACGCCCATTGTCACTGAAGATGGGCGGGAAGGCTCTCTGACTCTCGGGCAGGATGCTAATCTATATAGACTGAAGTTATCTGCGGGTGAATCCGTAGATTTGCCAGTAGGGAGCCCTGGCCATCGGTACTTGCACTTAATTGAAGGTGAAGGGGTGATCAATGGGCAACCCTTAAAACCAGGTGATGCGGCTCATTGGGTATCGCCCACAAGTGATCCCCAGCGTTTAGTGGCCGGGTCTGAGGGCCTAGAGTCCCTTTGGTTCGAGTTGCCTTAAAACGATTTGATACAATACTTTTGTTAAGCAGGGATGGCTCGCCAATACGGCTGATATGCATGATATTAATACCTAGAGTCGTACAGCGCTTTTTGGGATGGACAGTAGCCGCAATTGTTACGGCTGTTTTTGTGTCTTCGCAAACAAGAGCGTTAGAGTTGCCTGGGCCTGTTGTTGTCGCGACCAATGAATACCCTCCTTATTCATCCACACATTTGAAAGATGCTCGTATTGTGTTGGACATTTTAGAGACGGTCTTTGAAAATATTGGTCTGCCTTTAGAAATCTGGGCCGTACCTTGGGCGCGCGGCGAACGTATGGTGCTTAATGGCGAGATTTATGCAAGCGTCCCCTATTTTAAAACGCCCGATCGTTCAAAAGTGCATGATTTTTCAGATCCCATCATCTATTCCAAAAATCGTTTTTTTTACCATAAACAAAAAAATCCTAATCAACCTGATTGGCAAACGTTACAAGATTTTAAAGATTACAGTTTAGGTGCGGTGAAAGGGTATTGGTATGTGCCTGAATTTGAGCGAAATAAATTAAATTTAACCTATGTGCACAGTGATCGAGTCGGTCTAAAAATGATTGTCCGAAAACGCTTGGATTATTTGGTTGTTGATGAGATTGTTGGGTACTATTTGCTTGCGCAAGAAGCGCCAGCAAGTCTCTATCAAATCGGAGTTCTAGACAAAGCAGAAAGTATTGCTACTTTTCATTTGATGGTTTCTCGTAAATTCCAAAATGCAAAGGCCATTACAGAGGAATTTAACAAGGGATTGAAAACGATCAAGGACAATGGAGAATATGAGCGAATTTTTAAACGCTACTCGGTAGGAGAGCACTTGATGGTGAAATAAAATCACCGGTTGACCTTTTTGATATTCATTTGTATCTGTTGCTTGTTGGGATTTTTTGTTGCTATCTCTGTTGTAATAGTATTGCTTTGGCATATTACAGCCAGCACTGTCCGCTAATTGTTTTTGTAACAGTTAAGTCGATTCTATACAACCCTAAAGCCTGTGTATATATTTGAGCTACCCAGAGAAGCCTGTTTAATGCGCTGATACTGGTTAATGATTGGTTCCTGAAAGAAAAAATTCTGGAGCGTTTTCTCCTGGTTGTATTGATAGGAAAATCCATGCAGAAAAATAAATATCAAGCCGTGTTATTCCCACTTGCTCTTGTCCTAACGTCATTCTGGCAATCTGCTCATGCAAGTTATGCTTATTATGTGGGTAAAAATTTAACGGAAGAGGGTTATCCCTTAATCGGAGGGTCAGGAGAGGAAGCCTCTTCGCATTGGTTGGAGATTGTTGAAGGAAAAAACTGGGGAAAAAATGCAACTATAACCGTGGGTGTGACAGAAAAGGCAAACATTCCTGGTGAATTAATTGAAATTCCTCAAGTGAGTAGAACCCATCGATACCTCTCAATGTTTTATTCAGAATACAAAGGTTTTCCTCCGGCATTATCCAATGGAGGAATTAATGAATACAGCGTTGCGATTAGAGATGTGTGGTCGCCTTCAAGAAAAGATTTGGTTAAAGAAACACCGACGCCCCAGCGTGGTCCTCAATACAGCGATTTAGCCAAAATTGCCTTGGAGAGAGCGAAAACGGCTAGAGAAGCAGTGGAGATTATCGGTGATCTAAACGAAAAATATGGATTCTCAACCTATGGTGGGAACAGTCATTTGATTGCTGACCCTAATGAAGGTTGGGTGGTGATTGAGATGGCAGGTGGTCAAGGGCTTTGGGCCGCTGAACGGTTAGATGAAAATACTATTAAAGTGCTGTATCCAGGTTACATTGAAGAGTTTCCCGTCAATTTTCAAGAGCATGATGACTTCATGGGGGCTGATCATATCGTTGACTTTGCCATAGAAAGGGGGTGGTTCGACCCCAGTGTAGAAGATGTATTTAACATTAATAACGTTTATGGAAAAGTGAATGTTGAGTATAGGTCTAGCTATGGCAAGTACATGAGCCCGGGAGAGATTGAAGAAGAGCTGAACAGTCAAGTGCCTGTCTCGGTCGAAGACATGCAAGCTTTGGTTCGAGATCCTCGTATCACGGATGAGGAATCTGGATACGGACAGGTGGCAAGCTTAGAGCCTCAAGTATTCCCTGAGCTTATCAAAATTTGGGTTTCCCCAATCGGTGCCGTCGCTGCTCCTTTTAATGTTTGGTGGTTAGGTGTTGATGATATTCCAATGGAGTATGGCCAGCATCGGTATTTGACGAAAGGGGCGGATAAGTATTTTTTAAATGTTGATTTCCAGCATCAAGAAGCTTCAGAGTTTGCAGGCCGCTTGTTTAAGCGTGTTTTGTATTACACCTGTTCTGATCCAAACCGTTACTTACCATTGGTTAAAGAGTGGTTCGAGTTTTTTGAAAGCGATACATTTGAAAGCTCTAACCGTATTGAACGAATTGCGAAACAATTGCTTGAAAATGACCAGATGGAAGAAGCACAGTTTTTAATGACAAATTATTCAAATACTCGTAGCCACGAAGCCATCGTGTTAGGGCGTGTCTTGGTTTCATATTTAGAAATGGATACGCAATTGAGAGATAGCATTGTTCCTCCCGTTGGAAGTGAAATTAATGCCGTGCCTCATGGAATCGTGACACCGAATTGTCTGGTTGGGGCTGATCCGGATGCCCCAAAGCCTATTCGGTGAGCAGGTTTTAATGTCTTAATGTAGAGAGCTTTCAATGAGAAACGGTCGTTTGGTATTTCTAATTACCAAAACGACCGTTAATAGACTGGTTAATTATGATTTATGGTTTTTCATTTTGAAACCATGTGTTGTGTGGAATAGTCTTCCGTGGACACCTTTGTGATGCTGCGTCCTTCCGACTCAAACCGCTTTATGTAGTTATAAAATGCTTGGGCATATTCGATTTTCGTATCCTCCGCTTGCAGCTTAGCCATGGGGGTGTAGCCATCTTTCCCGGCGGCAATATAATTATTCGCAACCACTTTGTAGGTTGTGTTGAGCTCAATGGGGGTGTAGGTAGGCTCGCTTTTAGGTTTTACTTCCAGTTGACTGACTCTTTTTCCGTTTGGTTTGGTCAGGTCAACATTAAAGCGAATACCCGCTGCGTAAGGGTACGCGCCATCTGAGCCACCGTCCCTAATTGCATTCTCAATCGCTGCTTCTAACGTATCTTTAATGTCTTGGCCGGTCATATTGATGTTAACCAAGGTATTAGAGAAGGGCAGGATTTTGTAAACATGTTCAGCGGTTATATCGCCTGAATTTAAGTTTTCTCTCACACCGCCAGCGTTCTGTATGGCAAGTTGGGCGACTTTGCTTTCCTGAAGAAAGGCTTCAGCAACCACTTCAGCGAGTTCGCTGCCATGAGGCAAATCTGCTGGATTGCAGGTTCCGTACGCTTTTTGAGGAATTCGCGCGATGCAAAGAGAATCATCTGAATGACCGATAACTTCGCGTTTCAATTTATCAGTAATCTTTGACTCATCTTGCACAATGGCATCAATGGTGGAGTCGGGTGTGACAAAGCTGGTAACGGATAGTGGCATCAGGGATGCGATGACACTTGCCTGCTCTTTTGGTGTTGCATCTACCCATTCAGGCTTAATTTTGCCATCCTCTTGCCTAATCATTTTTTCGACTTGAACACCTTCACCAAGCAGCAAGTGTGGTGTTCCTTTGCACTGAGTGACTTTGCCTTCAGAGTTGAAAGAGACGTCCAGTTCCCCGACGACTTTAGCGTACTCCCAGGCTTGCACCACGCAGACTTTATCGCCTGACGCATTGGTTAATTGAGTGGGGTAGCTGCCTGAACTGGGAAGGCCAAGCTGTTTGAATTCATCACCCAGTAAGGTGTGGGAATCACCGCCTACAATGACATCGACATTGCGCAGAGCTTTTGCCATCTTGACTTCATTGTCATATTGATAGTGTGATACGACGACGATGTTGTTTACCCCTTGTTGAGTGAGCTCATCAATAAAGGTTTGGGCCGTCTCTACTTCATTTAAGAACTCTGTTGTGGGCAGTGGGCTGGATGACTCTTTGGTTTTTCCCGCAATGTCGATGCCAATAAACCCAACTTTATGGCCGTTGAATTCTTTTATCACGTAGGGTTTAAAAGCGATATCGTGTTCAGTTGGGCGAAGAGGCGTACCAATGGCGGGTTTCACATTGGCAGCAATAACATCGGTTGAACAACCTTCGCTGTTTAAAGCCTGTAAAAAGTCCGCTAGATTCTGATCGCCATCATCAAATTCGTGATTTCCTAAAGCGAATATATCGAAACACAATTCGCGCATTACACGAGCATCGGGAGCGTATCCACTGAGTGTATAGAAAATATCGCCTGTAATGGCATCACCCGCATGAATGCGAATGCTGTTTTTCTTTGTTTCTTCTAAAGACTTAATTTTGCTGGCAACGCGCGCAAAGCCTGCGGCACTGACTTTAGCTTTTGGTATGTCTTTATTGTTGGGTATTTTTAAAGTTAGAGCGGTTTCTTCTAAGTGAGAGTGGTGGTCGTTAATGTGCAGGATGGATAGTTCGAAGTTAGGAGAGGTATTTTTTTGCGTAGAAGAGGAGGAGTCTTTATCTCCGCAGCTAGCCAGAAAAAGCGCACTTGCCAGTATGCCGGCAATCTTACATCGTTGAGATATGGGCATCGCTCAGTTCCTTTTTGGATCAATGAACTTGATGCGCCGCAATGATAAGGATGAAAAATGACAAGTCAATGACGAATGTTGCATCAGGCACTGGAATCTTGAGATAAAGAGGCTTGGGGTATTTTATTTTAAATAATAAAGGCGAGTATAACGAAAAAAGCCAGCATAGAAGCTGGCTTTTTGAATTTGGTTGCGGGAGCCGGATTTGAACCGACGACCTTCGGGTTATGAGCCCGACGAGCTACCTGGCTGCTCCATCCCGCGTCAAAGTGATGGCTATAGTACGCACCTTCTTTGAGGTTGTCAACCTAAGACAACGTTTTTTTCTGAATATTTTCAATTACTTGATCCATAAGGCTAAAGAAGCGGAATTCCAGAGGGCCTCTTACTTCTGTTGTAACAGGTCCAACTTGATGCCATTCCAACTCGAGCCCTTGAGCGGCTGCCAGTGGAGAGGTGGCAACCGCTTGCCCAATGCCTTCAGCCAGTTTTTGGACTTGGTACTCCATACGCTTTTCACGATCATTGGCTGGCGATTCCACATCGGCGAGGATTTCCAAGCGAATACACAGCAGCGTTAATGCTGCTTCGTGTTGGGACAATAAATCTTGGGTCCACGAGTTGTTGGATTCTGCTTGCTTCAGAGCTTCTTGCCAACGTTTGTCGAGGATGTTCTCTGCCCCTTTTGGTAGCTCAGTGAGGGTTTGATATTCGGCCGTTAATGCCTCTATAGAGACATTATCTTGGGCCTGAATACGATGCTCCAATTGATGCACGATTCCCGCTTTATGCCTGAGAGCTTTCCATCTGGCAAAGAAGTCATTTAGTTTTTTATGTAATTGCTCGCTACCCAGGTCGGACTTTACACGATCCAACTTCTTAATTAACGCGTGATGTACCCCTTTGGGTAATTGAATCTTTTGGAAGCTTTCTTGGAGGGCTTTGAGGGTTTTCTGGCGTTGAGCGGGGGCAATTTCCTGTTGCTCAAGAAGTAATTCGGCCTCTTTTACCAGCGCTTCGGCTTGCTCAATATTGGCTTGAATAGCACTTTTTCTAGCGTTATGTTCGGCCTCTCGGTTGCTGAACAGTTGGTCGCAATGTTCGCGGAAGCTTTTCCACAGCGTATGATCTTGTTGGCCAGCATTACCTAGGGTTTTCCACTCCTGTTGTAACTGTTTGGCTTGCTCGGTGGCTTGCTTGAGATCTTCTAGATGCAATAACTTTTCTGCTTTTTCGACCAGTTCAGCTTTGGCAGCGGCATTTTCGGTAAATACTTGGTTTACGAGTTCGCGTAATTGATCTAAGAGATCATGAAAGCGTGTTTGCAGCGCTTTATTTTTCTGGCGATCAACAGGGCTGTGTGTTCGCCATTGAACTCTAGCACCTTCAATGATGGATTGAATGGCTTTCCAGTTGCCGCGGTCCCAACTCTCATCGGATAACAGCTGAGCAAGCTCTTCGCATATTTGCGTGCGTGCTTCAAAGTGACGCTGCCGAATATCCGATTGCTCATGAAAGTGCGCTCGGCAAGGTTCATAGGCTTGATCAGAAGCTTGTTTAAATCGATCCCAAAGGGCCTGATTGACTTTAGGATCGCCGCCGCCGAGGGATTTCCATTCGGTCTGAAGGGCTTGAATGGCACTGGCTAATGACTCAGGGTGCATATCCGTATCTATGAGCGCTTCCATTTGTTGGCATAGCTCTTCTTTCTTCGGCAAAGTCGCGAACCCTTGCCAGTCACGCAATTCGTTGAGTTGAGCGGTCAGGGTTTTAAATTCAACTTGGAAACGCTCGGCAACATGAGGTCGTAAGCGCTTTAAAGCATTTGACGCTTGATGGTGATGTTTTTGAGAGGATTTCAGTACTTTATCTTCCAGGCTTTGCTTTAACTGTTTCGTTGCACCTTTATAGGCTTTAATGATTTGTTTTTCGTCGCCCTTTTGAGATTCAAGCTGCTGCAAAAGCCTGTTCTGAAAATCGAGCGCTTGAGATAATAATTGAGGCGCAGGAATAGCGTTTGGCCATTGAATGCTCTTGATGAGTTGAGACAGTGGCTGTAGCTGATCAAGTGCTTGCGGGTTTGCTTGAGATTCCTCAAGTAGTTGGGTCAGTGCTTCCTGGTGCTGCTCGAACTGAGACCAGCCTTCGTTTAGTTGTACCAGGGGTTTTAGTGTGGCCTGGAAAGCATTTTTTATATCGGTTTTTGGTTTGGCGAGTGCACAGGCCTCAGACCAGCGTCGTTGTAGATCACTAAGTGTTGAGCTTATAGGGGTTGGTTCGTCTTGCTGGGCCTTTAATGCGGAGGATGCTTCTTCTAACAGCGCTTGATGTTGACGTTTGGCATTCGCCAGGCTTTGCTCAAGTGCTTCACGTGCTTTTTCTTCCGCTTGATGCGCGTCAATCTGTTGTTGCGCTTGCTCTAATGCGGTTTTGAATCGTGTAGAAAGCTGAGGGTCTTGTTCAGCCGATGGGATTTGTTGCCATTGTTGTTGAGCGTGTAACGCCTGAGCGCTGTAAGAAGGCGAATAGGCGCTTTTGGCCAGTTGTTCAAGGTTCCCCACAATTTTATTTTGATGCGCTAACTGTTGTTCACGCGCTTCTCTGGCTTCTTGCAATTCTTTTAATCGGTCTTTCGCAATTCTGGATAAGCTTTTATCTTTGCTGCGAAATTGCTGATAAAGCTGTTCCAGTAGAGGCACTTCTGTAATGTACTCAGCCAACGTTTGGCGAGTTCTAGAAACGGGGCTCTGCTCAATCCAAGCGAGAATTTCAGATTGAGAGGGTGTGCCATGAGACAATTGGCACGCGATGGCTAGCCTACGGGTTTCTTCATCTTCATGCCAAAGCGCAATCATTTTCACGGCTTGGCTATCTTGATGAGCTTGCAATTGTTGTTCACGCGCTTGAGGTGAGGTGGCGCCTTGAAACACCATTTCCTCCAAACGCTTGATGGCAGCTTCTCTCACAGTAGAGGTTTTTAAGTTTAAAAAGGGCTCTAACTCTTGGAGGGTTTGGACTCGGCTAACTTGATCTAACTCGGTAGTGGGTACTTCAGATGCAGCAGAATGAGTAGTGCGAACAGAACTGTTGCTTGGAGCTGCCGTCTTTGAGGGACGGTTTTTTTTAAACAACTTTTTAAACAGAGCCGCCATCGTAATCTACCTGAACCGTATATAAGAGACCGACATTCTAACGATATCCAAGCATTTTCAAAATGCCTGAACCTGAGTTTGTTGTTTTAAGGGGCAGTATCGGGTTTTAGTTCTCAGAAGAGTCTGAGCAGATCAGCTCTGAGGGTTCATGTCTGATTCAATCTGCTTCATAATGCTGAGTTCAACAGTAGCAGGCACCCAGGCTGCCTAATGATGATAGAAGGACGGTAAGTGAATAGCCCGCAAAGCTTTTATTGGTTCGACTTTGAGACCTTCGGAACTGATCCAGCTCGAGATAGGCCTGCGCAATTTGCAGGTGTTCGGACAGATCAGCATTTGAACCCGATTGAAGAACCCTTGATGCTCTTTGCTAAGCCGGCTGACGATTGCTTGCCACATCCGGAAGCCTGTTTGTTAACGGGGATCACACCCCAGCAATGCATCCGTGAAGGCATTCCAGAAGCCGAGTTTATGAAGCGCATTCAAGCTGCGTTAGGGCGCCCGGGTACCTGTGGAGTCGGTTATAACAGCATTCGGTTTGACGATGAATTTATTCGTCATGGCTTGTATCGCAATTTTTATGATCCTTATGCGCGAGAGTGGCAAGGCGGCAACAGTCGCTGGGATTTATTGGATGTTGTGAGAGCTTGCTACACCTTACAGATTCCAGGAATTGAATGGCCCAAAGGCCAAGATGGGAAGGTGTCTTTTAAGCTGGAGAACCTCTCTCAGGCGAACGGGTTGTTGCATGAACAAGCACACGATGCTCTGAGTGATGTCTATGCAACCATCGCCTTAGCTAAGCATATTAAGCAGGTTGCACCTGAGTGGTTTGAACAATTTTTGCAGTTGCGCCACAAAAGATACGTGGCTTCTCAATTAAATCTAGAGCAGTTAAAACCGTTTATTCACGTGTCTGGCATGTTTCCAGTTGAGCAAGGGTGCATGAGCGTCATGGTGCCCGTTGCCTACAATCCGAAAAACCGTAACGCGGTCATTTGTTGGAATCTTTTGCAAGATCCTCAGGTGTTGCTTTCGGCAGATGTATCAGAAATAAAGCAACGGGTGTTTACACCTAAAGAGCAGTTAACCCAAGATCGACTAGAGCTGAAACAGGTTCATCTTAACCGTTCTCCGATCGTTCTACCTATGACGGCAATGACACCTAAACTTGCGGAGCATTGGCAATTGAAGGGTGATCAGCTACGTCAAAATCTTAAGGTGCTGCGTGATCACTGTCAGGACCAAGCGGCATATTCGGAGTTGGTGCAAAAAGTATCAGATGCGTTCAGTGACGCACCTGGCCAAGAGATCAATGACCCTGACCTCATGCTGTATTCAGGGGGATTCTTTTCGGAACACGACAAACGCGAAATGAAAGCGATTCGTGAAGCGAGCCCAGAGCAATTACATTTACTGTCGCCGTGCTTTGAGGATGAACGTTTAGATGAAATGCTGTTTCGATATCGGGCCCGTAACTACCCAGATACCTTATCAGAAGCAGAAAGTCGGCGTTGGGAAGGATATCGGCATAATAAATTGTTGTCGGAGCAATCCAGCTTGGGGCTCGGATTCACTGAGTATGCTCAGAAGTTGGAAATGCTCGGGCAGAAAGTTGCGTCTGAGAAAGAAGCTTGGTTAATCCAGGAGTTGGTAACCTACGGGGAAGCCATCTATCCATTCTCGGACAGCGACGGATTTTGAACGTAATGTCCTCTCTTATATCTCAGGGAGGGTGAAAATCAGCTTGGAAAGTAAGCAGTCAAAGGAGATTTGGGTGACAGAACAACCCATAACTGAAGCATTAACACCTTCATTGTCTCAGCATACCTCTCTCTGGAAAGCACCTATTTTTTGGGTTTCTTTGGTGTTTGTGGTGTTGGGAGTACTATTTTACCTAAAGCCTGAATGGGATTTAGCGGTTTCTTCATGGTTTTTCAAAGAAGGTCAAGGCTTCTATCTCAAAGATAATATCTTAGTGCTTACGGTGTACTGGTTTTTTCGATACGTGCATTTTCTGTTTCTTGCCCTGTTGATTGGAGGCATCGCTTATAGCTTTGTAAAGCCCCAATCCAGCGTTAAACCGCACCGGAAGCGTTTGGTATATGCTTTGGTTGTTCTATTGTTAGGACCTGGATTAATTGTCCACACCTTATTTAAAGATCAGTGGGATCGAGCACGTCCTAGAGATGTCATCGAGTTTCAAGGAGATAAAATTCACTCGCCGGCCTTTGTGATTTCAGATCAGTGCGAGCGTAACTGCTCTTTTGTGAGTGGGCATGCGGCCATTGCCTTTTATTTCATGATCTTTGGCTTTATTGGGCGAAGACGCTGGCTGTGGCCTGGGCTTGCGATGGGAGTGTTAGGGGCCTTTGGACGAGTGGTTCAGGGAGGGCATTTCTTCAGCGATGTTATGTTTGCGGGCTTCTTTGTCTACTTCACTTGCTGGTTTTTAGCTAAATGGATGAAGATAACGCCTGCGTTTGATTCTGAAACTAAGCCGATATCATAAAAATGAGGGGCTGCGCTTGTAATGATGCCGAGAGAGTTCATTACAAGCGTTCCACTGAGGGGGGTAGCGTTTTTAGTTGCTTTTAGTCGGTGATAATTCCAGCTTGCACTTCCAGCCCCAACTGTCCAGTTTATTCACAAACTCTTCAGCTTTCTTTTCGCAATAACCGGCAGTGGTTTGAGCCTGCCATAGGGTCTTTTGGGAGCCACCTTCGGTATCTTTGCTGTAAATCACTTGGCAAGGAACGGGGCTGTTATTCGATTGATAATCAATCACAACACGGCGTATGTGCTCATCTCGCGAGCAGGAATAAACCTGATCATCCAAAGCAAAAGCCAATGTGCTATTAGCCAACATCAGTGCCAGTAACACAGAACGCAGTGTTACTTTCATAAAGGTTCTCCCTTGTTTAACGCTGGTTTTTCTGTAAATTGTTCAGAGTCTGAGCCAATTATCGATGCGTATGGTGGCTCAAAGTGTCACGACAAATCAATGGAAGGGTCAATTTATGTCGCGTAATACACTCAACTTAACGTCACAAGTATACGAGTATCTTCTACAAGTTTCTTTGCGTGAATCACCACTTTTAGCATCTCTACGCCAAGAAACCCTTAATTTACCGGAATCGAACATGCAAATTGCACCCGAACAAGGGCAGTTTATGTCGCTTTTGGTGAAGCTGTTAAATGCTAAATACCTTCTCGAAGTGGGAACCTTTACGGGGTATAGCGCACTCGCGGTTGCTGAAGCGTTGCCGGACGATGGGCATATCACTTGTTGTGATGTTAGCGAAGAATTTACCAACATTGCTCAACGTTATTGGGAGAAATCGGGCCTAAAGCACAAGTTCACGCTCAAATTGCAGCCGGCATTGGATACCTTGGAGGGGTTGTTGGCTGAGGGGCAGGAAGAGAAGTATGACATGGCTTTCATTGATGCCGATAAAGGCAATTACCTCAACTATTACGAGAAATGCCTACAGCTGATTCGTTCTGGAGGTGTCATCCTTATCGATAATGTTCTTTGGAACGGAGCGGTTGCAGACTCAAATAACCAAGAGGAAGACACGCTGGCCATCAGAGCCTTGAATGAGCACCTACATACGGATAACAGGGTTGATCTATCGCTGGTACCAATAGGGGACGGTTTGACCCTGGTAAGAAAAAAGTAATGCCCTAAACTCCTTTAGATGCTCTCATTTTCTCTCGAGTTCTGAAGGAGATAACCCATGGCTGAACCTGCATATACATCAGTAGAAGCTGCGCCACTTGAGTGGCAAGAACTTCATGCTCGTCATGTCTTGGAATCTTTGTTCATCACGGCATCCGTGGTGGAGGCTCGAGATGCATACTCCGGTGGGCATCTCTGGCGAGTGTCGCAAATGACTAAGATGCTGGGAATGCAAATGCATTTTACTAGACAGTTGGCGCTAGAGTATTCCGTTGCAGCCTTCTTGCACAGCCTTGGGAAAATTGGAGTGCCTGAGCATATTTTAAATAAGCCTGGGCGTTTGACAGATGAAGAGTACGCCGTTGTCAAAACACACCCAACGATTGCCCGAGCAATGCTACATCACCATCCTCTTGGGCCAGTGGTATTAGAAAATATTGCCAATGCTTGTGAAACACCCAGTGGATTGGGTTATCCAGTGGGGCACACACACGCGCCACAGGGTGCTCGATTAATTGGTCTTTGCGTTGCCTATGATGCGATGACATCAGCGCGCTCTTATAGGAAAGCAATGACACCGGATCAGGCGCTCGAAATCGTCAAAAAAGAAAGAGGGAAGCAGTTTGACGGTGATTGTGTAGACGCTTTTGTTGAGTTGTACGATGAGGGAGAAATTAATAGCTTTATTGGCTGTAGTGAGCCAGGTATTAACTTGGCAGAGTGCCCCAAGTGTGGACCAACCTTGAGTTTGCCTCACATATTCCAAGCGGATGAGAGAATTGCTTGTCGTTGCTGTCGTACCGAATTTGCGATTAAAGGCAGCTCTGGCCATATTCACGTAGAGCCAACAGGAAGCGAGGCAACCGCTGACGAAGTGGCACCAAAAGCCGATGCTCGATTTATTGCTGAGTACGTCAAAGAAATTGTTAGTAATTGGGAAGGAAGTTTTGAATGGACCAAAGGCTGACTTACTTTTAGCCACACCTTATACGCACCATTAAAAGCAACTGCAGCGCGGTTGCTTTTATTTTGAAAACGACAGCTCACTCATTGGACTTTGTTGTTTCGCTTGTATCTCTTTTGCTCCAGTCAGACCTCAGATGAACACCTCCAAAATAGCCATTCCAAAAGAAAATGATAAAAGTGATAAATAAGTGTTGACTCAGGCACTAATCCCTATATAATGCACAGCCACTTCGACGGGACAGCCGCAGTAACTCATTGATTTCATTGAAATTATTTGAGAGGCGGGGTTGCCAGGTGAGGCTGAAGTCGCTAAGATAGGCGCTTCACTTTGCAGAGGTAAGTTACTGAAAAGCAAACTGAAACGAAGTTGAAGTGAAGGTTGACAAAGCGTTTTAGATCAGTAGAATGTGTCGGCCTTTGACGCTTTAGAGATTGAACGAAAAGACGTTCATTTCTGAGCTTTGAGAGCAAGGTTGTTTGAGTTAAACGAAAGCAGCTAAGCACTTGAAAGCAAAGAAAAAAATCTGAAAAAAGTGTTGACAAAACGGAACGGGCTGGTAAGATATGCGGCCCATGCTTCGGGAAGAACTTACGAAGCGACGATCTTTAAAAAATTATTCATGCAATTCGTGTGGGCGCTGATGCGGGCTTGAATCGACAAAAATTTTCAAGC